>NZ_CBFHVK010000001.1:0-285551 GCF_965659345.1 Planktotalea sp.
CAAGTACCGTGGCTGTAGGCTAAATCCGTCTGGGGTAAGGGGGAGATCGGCCTCAGACCGATTTGTGCAACAAAGCCGTTGAGAGTATATTTTTCATTGCCATTCCAATTCGTTAATACGAAGTGCAAGCCTCAATATACAGACTGTGCACTCTTACGCAGGGATGGTGTCTTAATATTGGCGGAGCCGTCAATGTATCTAAAGCGATGCTCAAAAGTCGGTGACTGCGCAACAAAAAGCGCTTCGCGCATTTTAAGTTGGTTTAAAGTGGCGGAACCGCACGCAACCGTTCTGGTTTTGATTCCCGAGGACCTGTATGTACAGGTGGGCGCCAGGTAAGTGGACCAGGGTCCAAACAGAGCCAGCTCCCAAGGAAATGCTTAAGGCCACTGGAATGCTACCGTAAAACAAGAAGGGCAGAAACCGCCGCTGTTCTATTTAGGGGCTGCGGGGCTCTTCGGCAAGGGGCAGGGCGTTTACGCGGCGCTTGATTTTGTTCTTACTTTGTTCATATGTTGCCCCTATGAACAAGATTGTCAAAGAAACCGTTGATATGATGCCGGGCCAACTTCTTGCGCGGGGGGTATGTCGTCATATGGGAAGCATGGGCTTTGCCTGCCTTGAGGAATTCGTTCCCGCTAAAGGCTTGCGTGTGGATGTTTTGGCAATGGGCCCTAAGGGCGAGCTTTGGGTGATCGAGTGTAAATCCAGCAAGGCTGACTTTCAGTCAGATAAAAAGTGGGAAGGGTACTTAGAATGGTGTGATCGCTATTTCTGGGCTGTAGACAGCGACTTCCCACTCGACCTTTTGCCCGAAGGCACAGGATTATTGATTGGTGATGCTTATGATGCCGAAGTTATCCGAATGGCACCGGAAGCGAAACTTGCCGCGGCAAGGCGCAAAGTGATCATTCAAAAATTCGCTGCTATCGCGGCACGTCGCCTACAGTCGCTGCGCGATCCAATGGCGCGTGTTTGAAGATCGGAAACGCAAAAATGATGGTGAAATTTTACTACCCAGATGGCGATTGGTGCTACCGCGGCATGCAAACTGTTCATGCGATCTACCATGATCCTGAGGGCAAATTGATCGCGCGCGCAGAAAAGAGCGATATGAGTGGGTATTACGAGTTTGAGATCACCGAATTCGAACTCATTGGACCCGGTGAGCGACACCGCTAAGGACTGGTCTTACTTGCTGCCCATGTTGCGCGCACGCGACGCGGCGGCACGAATTTCTTCGGCGATTTCTTCGGCTTCTTCTGGATCAAAATCCATCGGAATTTCAATTCCGTCGCCTTCGATAAAGATACGCACCATCCCAGCATCTGTTGGGCCAATCTGCATGTTCGCTTCAATATCGCGTTCAGTGTTAATTCCCATGGGCTTATATCCTTTATCTTTGCTCTACTCGGCTACTGAAAAACCCCTTGCTCTGCAAGGTGATCTGTCTTTGAATTGTGCGATGAACGATGTCCAATTGAGCCCATACACCCGATCTGATCATGCGTGGTTGGTCGCGCAACATCAAAAGCTTTATCAACAAAGCGACGGGTTTGATGACAGCTTCGGGCCTTTGGTTGATCAGATCCTCACAGATTTTGAAAGCAATGCGGACCCCTCATCTGAAGCAGGTTGGATCGCACGGCAGGATAGCCAACGGCTTGGAAGCATCTTTTGTGTTAGAACTGATGAAGAAACTGCAAAGCTGCGTCTGTTTCTCACTGTTTCGGAGGCACGTGGCAGGGGGCTTGGCCGATTTCTTTTGAACCATTGTATGAGTTTCGCAAAACAAGCCGGATATAAAAAAATGACGCTTTGGACGCATGAAAGCCATTTGGCCGCTTGTGCGCTTTATGTGGCAACCGGTTGGTCTTGTGCTTCGTCTAAGCCTGTTTTGTCTTTCGGTGTTCCTTTGATTGAGCAACAATGGGAAATCACTCTGTAGACGTCGAAAAGGGTCTTGCAATCAAACTTTGCTAAAGCTACATCGCCTGTGTGTGCCGCCTTAGCTCAGTTGGTTAGAGCACTGGTTTGTGGAACCAGGGGTCCCCCGTTCAAGCCGGGGAGGCGGTACCATCACCCCCACACTTTTCACTTCTAGTGCCGCGAACTAAAGTGGTGTTGACCAAGATGGGCAATCAGAAGCAAAATATGTGATGGACAGCGCGCGATCAATTCCAACTCTTGACGATGTGGCGAAAGCCGCAGGCGTATCCACGGCCACAGTGTCGCGGTGTTTGAACACGCCAGACCGGGTTGTAGAACGCACGCGCAAGCGTGTGATGGCTGCGGTGGAGGAGTTGGGCTATACGCCTAATTTCGGTGCGCGTGTTATGGCCGCCAAACGCACATTTACCATTGGTGCGATCATCCCAACGATGGACAACGCTATATTCGCCCGAGGTTTACAGGCGTTTCAAGAAGAGTTGCACGCGCGCGGCTATACGCTTTTGGTGTCCAGTTCCGCATATCAGCCAAAGGTTGAAGAAGAGCAAATCCGTGCACTAATTGCGCGCGGGGCTGATGGGTTACTGCTCATCGGCTATGACAGGGACGCGTCTGTTTACGAGTATCTGGAACGTCAGCAAGTGCCCGCGTTGATCGCTTGGGCCTATTCCGATGCCAACCCGCGACCTGCAATTGGTTTTGACAATCGCGCCTCCATGCATGCGCTTGCGCACGCGGTGATTGCGAAAGGCCATCGAAAAATCGGCGTCATTTCAGGCGTGTGTCAAGGGAATGATCGCGCAACACGGCGACTAGAAGGCGTTAAAGACGCGTTGCGTGAAGCCGGACTTGACCCGGATGCGATGCCCATCATTGAAACCACCTATGATATTGAAAACGGGGGAAACGCGTTGGAACAACTGCTCGCGCTATCCTCGGATCTGAGCGTCATCATGTGTGGCAACGATGTCCTTGCGGTGGGCGCGTTGTTGCGCGCTAAACAGTTGGGCTTAAAAGTGCCCGACGACCTTTCCATCACTGGTTTTGACGACATTGAACTCGCACAGATTGTATCACCGTTGCTGACCACAGTTCATGTGCCACACCGTAAAATGGGCCGGCAAGCCGCGATCGAGCTCACCGCATTGGTTGAAAAAACCAGCTTAGGTAAGTCGTTGGAGCTGAAAAGCCATCTAAAGATCCGTGGATCTTTGAGTGCCCCCAAGCCCAACCTTTAAAAGCGGAGCGTATACATGCAGCCGGCACCTGTTGCCACGGCGTCTGCAGCATCCACCACGCCACCAAAACGACTGTCGTACAGCTCTTTGGCGATTCCCGCGCTAATCGCGGCGGCACATCCGCTTAGGGCGTTTTGCGTTTTTGATGCTGTGTATTTTGACGCGGCGGCGCCAGCGACAAAGTGCAAGGTTTTATCATTAGCGCAGCCGCTCAAAGCGAGAAAACTACACAGAAGTATCGAACGACTCACGTACGTCTCCAATCTTGAGAAGGATTTAAGAGGCAGTGAGAGGATGCGACTTCTGCCGCAGGCCATTAAGGATGTGTTAACCTACGCGCACGCACAGCACTTGGTCAATCATCAAGTAAACAAATGGTTAACGTGCCATTTTCCGGATTCTATTTGGATGTAATTTGCAGGCGTTGACGCAATTTCCCAGTCAGACGATCAAAGATCAAAATCTCATCGGTTTGCGTCACAATCCCATACCAGCTTTCGCCTAAGGTCACGGCTTTTGCCTCGACCCCCTCAGGCAAAACTACGTTTTCAGGCAACATCGCAGGTTTGTCATTCAAGCGGATGACAAGCAGCGCGATTATCAATACAACGCCGCCAATCATCACCGCCGTCAACACAGTCACCAGACGGCGCAGGAATCGCAATTGCGCGGGTTCTTCAATCTCTTGCTCAGGGGGCAGCATGGGCTCGTCCAAAATTACCTTCGCGGTTCAGGAAGATCCGCCGACGCGTCTTGATAAAGCGCTTTCGCGTGATGTGCCAGAGAGCGCATCGCTTTCACGCACGCGCATCGCGAAGTTGCTTGAAGCAGGGGCAATCACGATCAACGGCACCGTCCAAACCGATCCGAAAGGCAAGATTGCTGAAGGCGCGCAGGTCGAAATCACCGTCGAAGAGGCGGTGGATAGCCACATTGAACCTGAGGATATCGCCCTCGACATTATCTTTGAGGATGACGATCTGATCGTGGTGAACAAGCCCGCCGGAATGGTTGTTCACCCTGCACCTGGGACGCCCTCTGGCACACTTGTGAACGCGCTTTTGCACCATTTCGCGGGTAAGCTTTCTGGCGTTGGTGGCTCAAAACGCCCGGGTGTTGTTCATCGAATTGACAAAGAAACCAGTGGCTTGCTGGTCGTTGCCAAATCCGATGCAGCACATCATGGCCTTGCCGCTCAGTTCGCAGCGCACACCGCTGAACGCGCGTATCTCGCGGTAACACAAGGGGCGCCCGAAGCGTCCGATCCACGTATACGCGGTGTGCGCGGGGTGAGCTTTGAAACAGGGGGCGTGCTGAAGATTACAACTCAACTCGCACGCCACAAACATGACCGCCAACGCCAAGCGGTCCTTTTTGAGAATGGCCGACACGCCGTAACGCGCGCGCGCGCGATCGAGCGTTTTGGAAATCCGCACTGTCTTGCACTTGTGGAATGTCGTCTCGAAACAGGGCGCACACATCAAATTCGCGTTCATATGGCGCATGTTGGTCACGGCTTGCTGGGTGATCCAACATATGGCGGGCGTCGCAAATTGCCTGCAAAAGCGCTTAGTGAAGTCGGGTTGGAGGCAGCTAAGACCTTCAATCGTCAAGCCCTACACGCGGCTTTGCTCGGGTTTGAGCATCCAATAAGTGGTGAATTGTTGCGGTTTGAGGCGGAATTGCCTGAAGATATGGCCCAATTGTTACAAAATTTACGTTCTTAAGCCCCTGCACAGCACATGCGCGTGAGCGCGCGGACACATATCTGGAAAATGCGCGTCGATAGGCCCACTTTTAAATCAACACCGCGAACCTGCGGGGTCTTGAAACACGATGATAGCGTTATTAACTGAATGTTAACGCGATATACATAAAGGGCAGGGACATGGCCAATTACGCAAATCTACCCGCACCAACGCCTGAAGGTGGCTTAAACCGCTACATGCAGGAAATCCGGAAATTCCCATTGTTGGAGCCGGAAGAGGAATACATGCTCGCCAAACGCTGGGTCGAAAAGCAAGACACGGCAGCGGCCCATAAGATGGTGACATCTCACCTGCGTCTCGCGGCGAAGATTGCCATGGGCTACCGCGGATATGGCCTGCCACAGGCCGAAGTCGTGTCGGAGGCGAATGTCGGTTTGATGCAAGCGGTGAAACGCTTTGACCCTGAGAAGGGGTTTCGCCTGAGCACATATGCGATGTGGTGGATCCGCGCGGCTATTCAGGAATACATCCTGCGCAGCTGGTCCTTGGTCAAGCTTGGCACAACATCGGCGCAGAAAAAGCTATTCTTCAACCTGCGCAAAGCGAAAAACCGCATTGGTGCGTTGGAAGAGGGCGACATGCGTCCCGAAAACGTTGCACGGATCGCCCATGATTTGGGTGTGACGGAAACTGAAGTGATTTCAATGAATCGTCGTATGTCGGGTGGCGATGCGTCCTTGAATGCCCAAGTCGGCTCCGAGGGTAAAGGCACCATGCAATGGCAGGATTGGCTTGAGGATGAAGATGCCGATCAAGCGGGCGACTATGAAGCGCGCGATGAACTTGAAGCTCGTCGCGAGATGCTTGCAGATGCGATGGACGTGCTGAATGACCGTGAAAAGGATATTCTTGTGCAGCGCCGTTTGTCTGACAAGCCTGTGACACTGGAAGATTTGAGCGGTCAGTATGACGTCAGTCGTGAACGCATTCGCCAAATCGAAGTGCGCGCGTTTGAAAAGCTTCAGGACCGCATGCGTGCTTTGGCTGAAGAAAAAGGCATGCTTGTCGACGCCTGAGCTTTGAAAGTATCGATGTGAATGATAGCCTCCTCTCAAATTTGAGAGGGGGCTTTTTCATGGGCACGACACGTTGGGGAATTTTAGGCGCTGCGAAATTTGCACGCGAACATATGGGGCCCGCGATCGCGGCTGCGCAGGGTGGTGAACTTGTGGCGCTTGCGACAAGTGATGCGCTAAAAGCCGTTCCTTTTCAGAAGTTTGCACCAAACCTGAAAGTGCATACTGACTATGACGCTTTGCTCGCAGATCCCAACGTTGATGCGGTCTATATTCCGCTGCCTAACGATTTGCATCAACCTTGGGCGCTGAAGGCTCTTGCTGCTGGAAAGGCTGTGCTGGTTGAAAAGCCCATTGGGATGAACGTGGCTGAGATTGATGAATTGATCGCCGCGCGTGATGCATCCGGCCTGCTTGCTGCGGAAGCCTATATGATCGTGCATCATCCCCAATGGCAAAAAATGCGCGAGCTTGTGCAAAGTGGTGCGCTTGGTAGATTGCGCCGTGTGTCGAGCACATTTAGCTATGACAATCGCGCTGATGAAAGCAATATTCGTCATTCCGCTGCGCGTGGTGGCGGTGGTTTGCGCGATATCGGAGTGTATACTTTGGGCGGTGCGCGCTTTGTTACGGGGCAGGAACCAAAGCGGATCATTTCCAAGCAACTCACGCTTGAACACGGTGTTGATGTACATGCGCTTGTCACGGCTGAATTCGACGACTTTACCTATGATAGCACCACGTCGATGCGTATGACGCCCTACCAATGTGCGGAATTTCACGGCGAAGACGCGATTGCACGCTTGAGCGTACCTTATAACCCATTGGTTTATGGTGAGGCGCGTCTTGAAGTGCTCAAAAAAGACGGCTCTAGCGAGGTCTTTCGCTGGCCAAGCGCCAATCACTATGTGCTTCAAGTCGAAGCATTTCAACGCGCCATGCAGGGCGAGAGTTATGGCTGCCCTCTGGAATTCTCACGCGGCACGCAAGCCATGCTCGACGAGATTTTAGCATAAAAAAGGGCGGCTCTCATAATAGAGAGCCGCCTTCTTAAATCACGCGAAGTCGCAGCTTATTTCGCTGCGGCCTTCTTTTTCGGAGCTTTCTTGGCCTTGGGCTTATCTGCAACACTGTTGGCGTCAATGAACTCCAAAACCAGTGGACGGATGTTATCGCGCCAGCTGCGACCTGCGAATATACCGTAGTGACCAGCACCTGGCTCAACATGGCTCGCCTTTTTCGAATCAGGCAAACCTGTGCATAGATCAAGTGCTGCAATGCACTGACCAGGGGCGGAAATGTCGTCCTCGGCACCCTCAACTGTCTTCACTGCAACAGTCGTAATATTGCCGATATCGATCTTGTGACCGTCGACAACAAACTCGTTGCTGGCGATTTCACCGTTCTTGAAGATCCGCTCGACCGTGCTCAAATAGAACTCCGCGGGCATGTCCATGACGGCTAGATATTCATCGTAAAACTTGTTGTGTTTGTCATGCTCTGACGCTTCACCTTGCGCGGTGCGCATCACTTGATCGTTGAACGCTTTTGAGTGCTTTTCGCTGTTCATTGACATGAAAGATGTGAGCTGCAACAGACCCGGATATACGAGCCGACCCACGCCTTTGTGCTTGAAACCAACACGTTGGATTGCCGTTTCTTGCAACTGTCCCATCGTAATGCGATGGCCGAAATCGGTGACATCTGTGGCGTTCGCATTCGGGTCAATCGGTCCCCCAATAAGTGTCAAAGAGCGCGGCTGCGCTTTGGGATCCTGCTCCGCCAGATAAGCAGTGGCCGCAAGCGTTAGTGGTGCGGGTTGGCAGACCGCAATGACATGCGTATCAGGTCCAAGTTCACGCATAAAATCAACAAGATAGAGTGTATAATCTTCAACATCAAACTTACCAGCAGACACCGGAATGTCGCGCGCATTGTGCCAATCGGTGACATAGACTTCTGCGTCGCGGATCAGCGATTTGACAGTAGAACGTAGCAGCGTTGCGTAGTGGCCAGACATCGGAGCAACCAGCAGGATCTTGCGCTTCATAGTCTCGCGACCGGTGACTTCAAAATGGATCAAATCACCAAATGCACGCTCGACGATCGGCCTAACCTCAATCAAATGATCGCGCCCATCGTCGCACGTAAAAGTATCAAGGCCCCAGTCAGGTTTGACGACCATGCGTTCGAACGACCGCTCTGTCACTTCACCCCAAGCGCCAAGCCATTGCAGTGCGGGATTCGGAACCATCGAAAACATCGGATAGGCGGCCATGGATCGCGCAGTTGCTCCCAGCCACTGGTTGGTGTTCCGCATGGTTTCCATCATGTCGTAAGTCGCCATATACTTCATATTCTATCCTTGCCTGCAAAGGGCCAATTCTGGGGGCTGTCCAATTCGCCGCTTTGCCCTAAGGTCACTGCGGGGGTACACTTGCCACCATTATGCTGCACAGCAGCGAGAATAGGTTGGAAAAGTTAAGATGACAACAAATGAGACTCCCACAGGACCAAATTCACCTGAAATGGCAGCGAACTTAGAGAAAATCGAAGCGTTGTCAGAGCGGCTCATCAAAGCGGTTTCATCAAAATCAAAATCGAATCCCGCGCTCAGTGGTCCGAATCAAGAGCTATTTTCCGACGCGATGACCGCCTACATGAAAGAGGTCATGGATAACCCTGCCAAGGTGTTTGAGCATCAGGCCGCATACTGGGGTAAGTCGGTTAAACATTATGTCGAAGCGCAACAGACTCTTGCGAAGGGCAAATTCGAAGCGCCCAGCGATGCATTTGAGGGCGATCGCCGCTTTGCCAATCCTTTGTGGAATACGCATCCCTATTTCAACTTTGTGAAACAGCAATATCTGATCAATGCAGAAGCGATTGCCCAAGCGGTTGAGGATACCAAAGATCTCGATCCAAAAGAAAAGCAGCGCCTGACCTATTTCGCACAGCAGATCGTCGATATGATGGCGCCAACAAATTTTCTAGGTACCAACCCGGATGCATTGGAAAAGGCGGTCGCTACAGAAGGGCGTAGCCTTTTGGATGGGCTGGAAAACCTCGTGAGCGATCTTGAGGCGAATGATGGCGAGCTGATCGTCAAGCTTGCTGATGAAAAGGCCTTCCAACTTGGCGAAAATATCGCAACGACGCCGGGCAAAGTGATTTACCGGAACAAGATGATGGAACTCATTCAATACGCTCCGGTCACAGAGACGGTGCATGAAACGCCAATCATTATGTTCCCGCCGTGGATCAATAAATTCTATATTCTCGACCTCAAGAAGCAAAATAGCCTGATCAAATGGATTACAGAGCAGGGATATACCTTGTTCGTAATCTCTTGGATAAACCCCGATGACAGTTACGCAGAGGTCGGTCTAGAGGACTACATTGAGGACGGTTATCTCACGGCGCTGCGTGAGGTGAAGGCAATTACAGGTCAAAAACAGGTGAATTGCATTGGGTATTGCATCGCCGGAACCACCCTGAGCCTTACGCTATCGCTGTTGAAAAAACGCGGTGACAAGAGCATCAAGTCGGCAACGCTCTTTACCGCGCTGACAGATTTCTCCGATCAAGGTGAGTTCACGCCGTTCCTGCAAAACGATTTCATCGATGGCATCGAAGAAGAGGTGAATGAAAAGGGCTACCTGCGATCACATATTATGGGCCGAACGTTCAGCTTTTTGCGCTCTAATGACCTTGTCTACACACCTGCGATCAAAAGCTACATGATGGGTGAGGCACCGCCCGCCTTTGACCTTCTCTATTGGAACGGCGATGGCGCGAACTTGCCAGGTAAGATGGCCGTGCAGTATTTGCGCGGCTTGTGCCAATCCAACGATTTTGCTGAAGATGGCTACACATTGATGGGTGAAACGCTCAGTCTCAAAGATGTGGATGTGCCGATCTGCGCTATCGCTTGTGAGACAGACCACATCGCCGCTTGGAAAAGCTGTTATCGTGGTGTGCAACAAATGGGCAGTCGTTCAAAAACGTTCATTGTTACTCAGTCAGGTCATATTGCGGGCATCGTTAATCCGCCGAGCCGTAACAAATATGGTCACTACACCAATGAAGATATGAAACTTGCACCAAATGAATGGTTTGAACAGGCAGAGTTTAGCGAAGGATCTTGGTGGCCACGTTGGGAATCATGGTTAAAGCAGCGCTCTGGCAAGCAAATTGCTGCGCTGCAGCCAGGTGATTCTGATCATCCAGCACTGTGCGATGCGCCTGGAACCTACGTGAAACTTAGCGCAAGACGCTGATTTCCCTCGCGGAAAGTCACTTTTGCTGCAGTGCAGAATAATACTTGCAATGCTGCAGCGCAGCACGTATATGTTTCTTAGTCGAACACAGCAGGATCGTCCCGCGAGATAGGCAAAAGGATTTATATCATGGCTAAGACACAAGATTTCTCCGCAATCATGAAAGACATGATGGGCGCATTCCCAGTAGACACAAAAGCAATGGACGACGCGTTCAAAACAACTGCGACGCTTAACGAGAAGCTCTCCGCAGTTTCCGTAGACGCAGCTGAAAAGTCTGCAGAGCTCTCCACAGCTTGGGCAAAAGACACATTGGCGAAATTCGCTGACTTCGCAAAAGTTAAGGCAGAGCCAGCAGACTACGCAAAAGCGATGACAGACATGGCGTCCGCATCCGCTGAGTCCGCAGCAGAGCACGTTGCTTCTTTTGCAGAGATCGCGAAAAAAGTTCAGCTCGAAACAGTTGAATTGATGATGGCAGCAGGCAAGAACGTTTCCGAGGAAACAACAGCGGCTGTTAAAAAAGCGACAACAGAAGCAACTGCTGCTGTTAAGAAAGCTGCTGCAAAGTAAGCTTGGCTTTAAAAGTTAAGAACATTTGGATACGTGTCCTCCCACACTGATGCCGAATGACGGGGCTGATCGAAAGATCGGCCCTTTTCTTTTTCTGTTCCCTTTCGCGCTGCACTCGCATAGGCTTTGCTGCACTGCTGCATTTTGGGAGGGAGCCTAAAGTGACCGACGCCAAGACCCCATTGTTGATCAAACGCTACGCGAGCCGCAGGCTCTATAATACAGAGACCAGCGACTACGTTACGCTTGAAGACATCTCTGGTTTCATCAGTGATGGGCGTGATGTGAAGATCGTTGATCTAAAGTCTGGTGACGATCTTACGCGTCAATATCTTCTGCAGATTGTTGCAGAGCGTGAGAGCAAAGGTGAAAGCGTTTTGCCAGTTGCCGTTTTGACCGACCTTGTGCGCAGCTACACCAGCCAAGCCAGCAGCGTCGTGCCGCAATTCTTGGCGATGTCTTTTGATATGCTTCGCGACAGCCAAAGCAAAGTCGTAGACAATATGGCCAAAGCCAACCCGATCGCCCAAATGCCCGGAATGGACGCATTTCGCGCCCAGCAAGAAGCGTTTTTTAAGGCGATGACAGGTGGACAGTGGACACCACCAGGAGCCGCTCAGCCAGACGAGCCAGTGGTCGAAGCAACTGAATCTAAAGAAGATTTAGATGCGATCAAAACACAGCTTGCCGATCTACAGGACAAGCTTTCCAAACTGGGCAAATAGCGCGGACCTAAGCCTGAGCAGCAATAGGCTCTTCGACAAGCGCGCTGTCTGCTGCGGCCAGTAAAATGTCTGAGATTTGATCAAGTTCGCTCATGCTGAGACGCGCAGGCAATCGCACATCGCAAGCTTTCATCAACATTGCGCGTGTTTTAGGTAGCTCTGGAGTGTCGTCTAGAAACTGCCAATTCCAAAACGCGCGTGCGTTGTCTGACGAGCGGCCAAAGATCTGAACCTTCACGCCATCGCGCGCACTTGCCTCTGAGAATGCTACGATTTGTTGATCACTCAGATCAACGAGATTGAATTGCAAAGAATCCGGCGCGCGTTTTTCTGGGCCAAGCTTCTCGGGTACATCAAAAGCAAAATGAGTGTTTAGACGGCCTGCTACGTAGTCGTGGTTGCGGCGTCCATCGACAACACGGCGCTCGATTTCTGCCAATTGTGGACGTACGACTGCGGCAGCGAGATTGCTCATACGCAAGTTATAAAGCGGCAGCTTGTTTTGCCATTTAGCGAAAGGCTCTTTCAGAATAGCGTGCTTGTTCCAGTTATGCTCGTACGCGCCAGACATGATCACCGCGCGTGCGACAAGGTCGGGGTCATCGGTAACTAAAATACCGCCTTCACCACCGTTGAGAAGCTTGTAGGATTGGAACGAAAAGCAGCCAATCTTACCAAATGTACCGATGTTCTTACCGTGCCACGTGGTGCCAAGCGAATGCGCGGCGTCCTCGATTACAGGAATTTTCTTCGTATCACAGAGCTCAAGAATGGCATCCATATCAGACGTATGACCGCGCATATGGCTGATGATCACCGCGCTGATGCTCGCGTCTAGTTTGCGCTCAAAATCCGAAAGATCGATACGATAATTCTCACCGACTTCGCACAACACAGGCACGCAATCTGCATGCACGACGGAGGAGGGCACAGCGGCAAATGTAAACGCTGGGATCAAGACCTTTGCATCGCGCGGAAGGTCAAGCGCCTTGAGTGAAAGGAACAAGGCAGCGGAGCAGCTCGACACCGCAAGTGCATATGTGCTGCCTAAGAACTCTGCGAATTCAGTTTCAAGCAAAGTGACCGGAGCATCCTGAGCGGCGGTATATCGAAACAAATCACCGGTCTTGAGCAAACGCTCGATCTCTGCGCGAGCGGCATCTGGAATTGGTTCAGCATCATAGACATTGGGGGCCGTCATAGGGTCGTGCTCCTTTTGTTGCACGCTCTATACCCCTTAGATGTAACGGATTTGAAACAGATATTTGCCTGAGTGATTATTTAATGACAGTGACGGCGCTTAAACGCCGATGCGATCACGCAGCGCATACCAGCTCATTGCGAGGGTCAAGAGCGGCGTGCGCAAGGCACCTGCACCCGGGAAGCTAGGCGTCGGGATGCTGGCCATTGTATTGAAACCGCTATCTTGCCCATGAATTGCTTGGGCCATAAGTTTACCAGCTTGCACCGCATTGCCGACGCCATGCCCGGAATAGCCCGACGCGCTTAGGATATTTGGCGCAACACGGGCGAGGTAGGGCATACGTTTCATCGTGATCCCAAGGGTTCCACCCCACGCGTAATCGATCTTCACATCACGCAAATGCGGAAAAATCTCGCACATTGGTTTGCGTACCTTCGCAGTGATATCGTTGGGAAAACGATAGCCGTAGCTTTCACCACCGCCGAATAAGAGCCGGCTGTCGTGGCTGAGCCTGAAATAATTCACGACAAATTTGGTATCTGCGACTGCGATGTCCTTGGTAAGGACCTTTGCTGCGTCATCGCCCAAAGGTTCGGTTGCAACGATGAAGTTGTTGATTGGCATGACGCGCGCTGCGACTTTACGGTTCAGGTTACCAAGGTATCCGTTGCCCGCAAGAATAACATGATCCGCTTTGACGCGACCCTGATCGGTTTGCACAGTAACTTTCGCGCCGTCTTTTATGTGATGCACATGGGCGTTCTCAAGGATCCGTGCGCCCGCGTTTGAGGCTGCTTTGGCAAGACCAAGCGCGAAAGACAATGGTTGCAAATGCGCCGCACCCCAATCCATCTTGCCACCCCCATATGCTGGGGACGGGCAAAGGGCTTGGCTTTCCTCTTTGTTCAGTGGGCTTACGTCGGCATAGTCATAGTCATCTTGCAGCTTTTTGGCATAGTCTTGCAGTTCGCTAACGTCGCGTTTGCCAAAACCCAGATCGGCGACGCCGGGTTTGAGGTGGCAATCAATATTGTGCTTTGCAATCAGATCTTTAACGAGTTTCTTGGCATCTTCAGCTAAGGTCCAAAATTTGTGTGCGGTATCTTGGCCCATCAAATCTTCAAGCCCGTCCTGATCCATGCGTTGACCAGAGCCAAGCTGTCCGCCGTTGCGACCAGAGGCGCCAAAGCCAACGCGATGTGCTTCTAGTACAACGACATCATACCCCAGCTCTGCGAGATGAAGGGCTGCAGAGAGGCCCGTGTAGCCACCACCAACAATGCACACATCCGCGGAGGTTTCGCCGCGAAAGCTGTCGAAAGGGGCCAATGGCGTTGCATCAGCTGCATACCAGCTCTCGGGATACTCGCCACGTTTATCGTTGGAAAACAGAAGGTTCATACGTTGAGTAGCAGGTGTTCACGTTCCCATGGCGAAATAACCTGAAGAAACTCATCATATTCCGCGCGCTTTACAATTGCGTAAACGCGCGCAAATTCGGGGTGCAAGATATTGTGTAGATCGGTGGCTTCTTCGAAAATATTCAGAGCTTCGCCAAGGGTGCGTGGAATATCTTCTTCACCATCATAAGCATCGCCCTTGAACTGCTTGTCGGGGCGTTCTTCTTCGATCAAACCGAGCAAACCGCAGGCCAGTGAGGCCGCGATCCCAAGGTAGGGGTTACAGTCCATCCCTGCGAGACGGTTCTCAACGCGGCGCGCCTCTGGACCAGATAAAGGAATGCGAATGCCTGTTGTGCGATTGTCGCGCGCCCATTCGAGATTGATAGGTGCGGCGTGATCTTTGACGTAGCGACGATAGCTATTCACGTAAGGGGCAAGCACTGCGATGGCAGAGGGCAGGTGGTTTTGAAGACCCGCGATATAATGGAAAAACGCATCTGTTTCACCACCTTGAGGACCGGAAAAGATGTTCTGGCCCGTCTCGATATCGAGCACAGAATGATGGATGTGCATGGCGCTGCCCGGCTCTTGCTCGATCGGTTTAGCCATGAACGTGGCAAAGCAATCATGGCGCAAGGCGGCCTCGCGGATGAGACGTTTGAAGAAGAAGACCTCGTCCGCAAGTTTGACTGGATCGCCGTGCTGGAGGTTAATTTCGAGCTGGCCTGCGCCGCCTTCTTGGGTGATGCCATCAATCTCGAACCCTTGGGCTTCGGCAAAATCATAAATGTCATCGATCACTGGGCCGAATTCGTCGACAGCCGTCATCGAATAGGCTTGGCGTGCAGCAGCAGGACGGCCTGAACGGCCCATCATCGGTTCAATCGCTTTGGCCGGATCAATGTTGCGCGCAACGAGAAAGAACTCCATTTCAGGCGCGACAACAGGCTCAAGGCCACGGTCACGATATTGCTGCACCACATGTTTCAACACGTTGCGAGGGGAGAACATGACGGGCTGTTCTTTGCGATCATAGGCGTCGTGGATCACTTGCAGTGTCCAATCACCTGTCCACGGCGCGGCGGTCGCTGTGTCCATGTCAGGTTTGAGGATCATGTCTTTTTCGATGAAACCCTCGTCGCCAGCCGCTTCACCCCAATCGCCTGTGATTGTTTGATAAAAGATGGAGTCAGGCAGGAAGAATTGGTCCTGTTTGGCGAACTTACTGGCTGGAACCGCTTTTCCGCGTGCGATGCCTGGCAGGTCAGAAATGATGCATTCGACCTCGTCCAATTTGCGCCCTTCGATATAAGCGGCAGCGGTCGCAGGTAGCTTTTTGGTCCAGTCGCTCATGAGAGGCTCTTTGTTTTGAGGAAATGCGCAAGGCGCGCACCCATAATTGCATTGTGATCGGGCAGGTTGAGGCGATCACGCGCGACCGTTTGAAGATCATCGGGAACGACGCCTTTGGCCTTGGTTGTGAGCAATGCATCAATTGAGCGCGCATCAAATTCGGGATGCGGTTGGATGGTGAGCGCCTTGCCTTCGTAATAGAGCATGGCATTTTCGCAAAAGTCACTGCTGCCGATGCGTTTCGCACCTGTAGGGAGTGCAGTCACCTGATCTTGATGCCATGCGTTCAATTGCATCTCTTCACCGTCAATGTCGTAGGTCTGTTGTCCAATGGACCAGCCACCATCGAATTTTTCAACAGTGCCCCCAAGCGCTTGTGCGATGATCTGATGACCAAAACACACGCCAACAAGCGGACGGTTTGCTGCAGTGATATCGCGGATCAACTGTTCAAGCGGTGGGATGAAGGGGTGATCTTCATAAGCGCCGTGCTTTGAACCTGAAATGACCCAGCCATCGGCATCGTCCGGGCCGCTTGGAAATTCCATATCGACCACGCTCCACGTTTGATAGTTGAACGTGTCTTGGCCTAGCATTTCAGAATACATTTGCGTGTAATCGCCACGCGCCTCGATCATGGCGGGCGGGGCGTGTCCGGCTTGGAGAATACCGATTTTCATGGATCACCTTTGGTATTTTAAAAACGCTAGAGGAACTCAAGATAGAGCGCAATCCGCTCTTCTTCTGACAGTGTCGCGACTTCGCTAATTTCTTGGCGCTTGGTCATTGCCATATTGTTGATCAGCGCTTTGGGAAAGATCCGCGCGACAGCTGGATCGGTTTGGAACACATCCAACGCATCCTGCCATGTGGTGGGCAGTTCGGGCGCATCCAGTGCGTAGGCGTTACCTGTCACTGGGGCAGGTGGTGTTTGCTTTTGTTCGATCCCGTCAAGGGCCGCGCCAAGCACTGCGCTCAGCAACAGGTAAGGGTTCACATCGCCACCCGCGACACGGTGTTCAATGCGGCGCGCTTTGGGATTGCCGCCTGGCACGCGGATCGCAACTGTGCGGTTCTCATAGCCCCAACATAGTTTTGTGGGCGCATGGGCACCGGGCACAAGACGGTCATAGCTGTTGGCGTGCGGTGCGAGGATAAGCATAGAGCCAGGCATCGCGTTGAGGCATCCAGCGATCGCGTTTTGCAAACGTTCAGAGCCTTTGACACCACCATCATCAAAGATGTTATTGCCTTCAGTGTCGAGCACCGAGAAATGCATGTGCATGCCATTGCCTGAATAATCCGCGTAGGGTTTGGCCATGAAACTGGCTGCAAACCCGTGTTTGCGCGCGAGCCCACGCACGAGTAGTTTGAAAAGCCACGCGTCATCCGCCGCCTTGAGCATGTCATCAACGTGCATCAAATTGATCTCGAACTGGCCTAGACCTGCTTCTGAAATTGCGGCGTCAGCAGGGATATCCATGGCTTCGCAGGCGTCATAGAGGTCGGTAAAGAATTCATCAAACGCATCGAGCGCCCGCAAGCCGAGCGTTTCAGATCCGGTACGCCGTTTTCCGTTGTGCGGCGATGGGACCGTGCGCGGCATACGGCCTGTGTCATCGATCAGGTAGAATTCCATTTCTGTGGCAACGACGGCAGTAAGCCCTTGTTGTGTATATCGATCTTTTATCCGCGCAAGCGCTTGACGTGGGTCCCCGTCAAAAGGTCTGCCATCTTCATGAAACATCCAGACAGGGAGCAATGCAGTTGGCGTACCCAGCCAAGGCATCGGAAGGTATCCCCGCTCCGTAGGGAGTAAAACTCCATCAGCATCGCCGCTGTCAAAGACCAAAGGGCTGTCTTCGATATCTTCGCCCCAAATGTCGAGATTGAGCACAGAAAACGGGAAACGGCTGCCGTCTTCGATAATCTTGCCCGCAAAGCGTGTCGGGATGCGTTTGCCGCGCGCTTGGCCGTTCAGATCACAGCCCGCGACGCGGATGGAACGGATGTCGGGATGTTGGGATAACCACGTGTCCATGGATGCCTCTTTTAGCGGATGATGTTGGCGCGCAGTTTGAGCTTGCTGCGGGTTTCTTGGGGAAGGTGGCGGTTCAAGCGCCGATTAACGAAACCGAAACCGCTGATGACTATCAATGTGAGGATGATGAAATAGCCAGCAAGAATCGGATAGGGAACAAATGGATTAAACGTCTTATCCGCGAAGTAGTTTGCGTAATAAAGCGCATCACCACGTTGTTGCCATGCGGGAAATCCGGTGAAGAAGACAAGGGTTGTGGCGTGAAACAAGAAGATCGCTTCATTCGTATAGGCGGGCCACGCCAGACGTAGCATCGTCGGCCAAATGATGCGCTTGAAGCGTGGCCAACCTGTGAGCCCATAGGCATCTGCGGCCTCTACATCGCCCTTGGGGATGGAGCGGAGCGCGCCGTAAAAGATTTCGCCTGTGTAGGCGGCGGTGTTGCAAAACAATACGATCAACGCACCAAGCCATGCGGCGGTAAAGGGGTTGAAGATCGGACTGACCCCTTTGAGCGATAGGAAAAGGAAATAAGCAAAAAAGAACTGGATAAACAGCGGTGAGCCGCGAAACAGAAAGATGAACCATTCTGCGGGTTTGCGAAGCCAAAGGCTTTGAGCGGCTTTGGCAACTGCAAGACCGGTTGCGAAGAAGAACCCGAAGAGCAGTGCGAGAATACCAAAATAGATATTCCAGATCATGCCAGAGCCGATTAGTGTGATTTGCTGACACAGGGTGAAATCTTCTTTTGGAAGAAGCCTTTGGCCAATTCCTATCGAGCGCAGGCCGTAGTCTGCGATGGTTTGAAGGCACTCTTCCATTATGCAGCCTTCCTTTGCGCTTCGCCGCCTGTTGTGGCTTGGCCATGAGTGAGGCGTATCATCAGGCGCTCTAGGAAGATTTCGGAAACCTTGGTGAAGGCAAGGTAGAAAACCAAAAGGAATAAGAAGTACCAAACACGCCAATCACCGTGGGGGTAGTCCGTGAAACGCGATGTTTTTGTACCGCCGAGTTCGCGCGCCCAATAAACGATGTCTTCAATCCCTAGCAAAAAGAGCAAAGGGGTCGCTTTTATCAAAACCATCCAAAGGTTGCTGAGACCGGGCAAAGCATAGACCCACATTTGCGGAACCAGAATACGCCAGAAACTTTGTTTGCGGGTCATGCCATACGCTTCTGCGGTTTCGATCTGTGCACGCGGAACAGCGCGCATGGCCCCAAACAAGACGTTGGCTGCGAAAGCACCGAAAACGATGGCGAAGGTAAGCACTGCAAGGGTGAAACCATAGCTTTCATGGATCCATTGTGGAGCAGACCCAAGCGGCATTTTGGCCGCGTCGCACACGATGAAGTCGTTTCCTTGGCGAATGGGTTGGTCCCAATCGCTACACTTTACCTTGTGGCGCAGATACTCGATGCCTTGGTCTAGTGCGATGATAAAAAACAAGAAAAAGGCAATGTCAGGCACGCCGCGCACAACAGATATGTACCCTTTGCCAAACCAACGTAATGGCGTGACCTTTGAACGTGCGGCTGATGCTCCGAAAAATCCAAAGGCAAGAGCGGTTGGTGCTGTGATCGCAAGAAGGAGCAAGACGGTGCCAAACGACGCGTAAAAGCCCATGTGCTTGCCTGTCGTAAGGTAACACGAAAGCCAATAAAAGCCGTCCAATTGGGAAGGGTCGCTGCAAAAATTGAACATCTGGCTTTCTCTTGCAAGGTGGGTCTAGGATGGCTGAAGAAGCGTGAGAGGCCAAGTCGGAAACGCATCTAGCACGACAAAATATGTGATGGGAAAGGCGGGTTAAGTGGGCAAATTGAGGGTGATCGTGATCGGCGCTGGTATTGTCGGCGCGGCAATCGCATTCGAGCTGGCGTCACAAGGCGCTGATGTGCTGGTGCTTGACGCAGGATTGCCGCGCGCAACGGATGCAAGTTTCGGCTGGATCAACGCGTCTTACTTCGAAAACCCCGAATATCATGCCCTGCGGATTGAAGGGATCGCCGCATATCACCGTTTGCAAAAACGCTTGGAAGTGCCCGTCAGGTGGTCGGCTGGTTTGTGTTGGGAGCATTCGGATGAAGCGTTCACAGCGCAATTTGAAGCGCTGAAAGCTCAGGGATATCCGTGTGAAATTTTGGATCAAGCGGCGATTGCCGGGTTAGAACCTGCTTTGGGTCTGGTTCCTGAGCGCGCCATTCGCTTTGCAGCGGAAGGTGTCGCAGAACCGACATTGATTGCGCAACGCTTTTTGGACGCCGCAATTGCGCATGGCGCCAAGGTTGCGCGTGGCTTTCGTGTGCAAGGGTTTGCGGAACGCGCAGGGCGCATTTGCGGTGTGAAAACGGAGCAGGGTATTTTTAAGGCTGATCATATCGTTGTGGCGGCAGGGACAGGAACGCAAGCTTTGTTGAAAACGCTGGATATTGCTTTGCCGATGCTCGATCGTCCTGCGTTGGTTTTGACAAGCAGGCCAGTTGAATGGCGGCTTAATCATGTGCTCGCAACAGATTTTGGCGAAGTACGCCAGTTGCCCAACGGTGCGTTGATGACGCCAGCTGCGATTGGACACCAAGGCGATCAAGCAAGTGATCTAGAGGCTCATCCCGAAGCGGCGGCACAGCGGTCCATGTCACGTTTGCGCGCGCTATTTCCCAATGCGGGCTTGGAATTGGCGACGATGCAAATGGCACATCGGCCAGTGCCCAAGGATGGTTTTCCCGGGGTTGGAGAAGTGGCACCGGGTCTTTATGCGGCGAGCCTGCATTCGGGGATTACACTAGGCGCGTTGATGGGCGAGCTGATCGGGCAGGAGGTTTTGAACGGTGTCAGCAATGAAACGGGGCGTTGGCTCGCCCCTTATCGGCCATCGCGCTTCAGTTGAACACGAAAACGGCGGCACTTGGGTTCAAGTGCCGCCGCATAAATCGTGTCTTTAGATCAGCTTAGAACGTTTTGCCGATTTCCCACTTTTCGATCAAAGCGTTCAAAGAACCGTCTGCTTTCATTGCGCCGATTGCTGCATCTAGCTTCTCTTTCAGCTCACCGTCGCTTTCGCGCAGGCCAAGACCAATGCCGCCACCAAGCAGCTCTTCTTGCTCGATCAGCATCAGGCTGGCATCTTCATCCGCGATCGGCTTGAGGTAGGTTTTGTCGGCCAAAACTGCATCCGCTTCGCCGTTGCGAACGGCTGCGACTGTTTCTTCTGGTGTTGCGAATTCAACCAGTGTCGCACCCGTGGAGGCGATGTGAGACGCTTGGATCGTGCCTGTTTGTGCTGCAATTACGCCGCCTGCAAGGTCAACATCCATGCTGAGTGCGATGTAGCCAGATGGGTCAGGCTGAGTGTAGTTTTGAGTGAAATCAATGACTTCATCGCGCTCGGCTGTGATGGACATGCCTGCGATGATGACATCGTAGTTACCGGATACGAGGTTCGGGATGATGCTGTCCCACTCGTTTGTGACCCATTCACATGTCAGCTCTGCGCGCACGCATAGTTCGTCGCCAAGCTCGCGCTCAAAACCGTCTACTTCGCCGTCATCGTTAAGGAAGTTGTAAGGAGGGTATGCGCCCTCTGTGCCAAGGCGGACAGTTTTGGCGTGGCCGTCTGCGAAGGCGAAGCCTGCAACCAGGGTAAGCGCTGTAGTTGTGAGGATAAGGTTTTTCATTGTGTAGTCTCCCATTAAGTGAGTGTGTTAGCGGTGGTGAACGCCTAAGCGGTGCTGGATAAGAACTGCTGTAGGCGGGTTGATTTGGGTGCGCCAAAGAGTGTGTCTGGCGCGCCTTCTTCTTCGATCAGGCCTTGGTGCAGGAACACGACGTGATCCGAAACATCTGCGGCCAATTTCATATCATGTGTGACGATAAGCATCGTGCGCCCCTCTGCAGCGAGGTCTTTGATGACTTTAATCACTTCCTGTTCCAGCTCGGGATCGAGCGCAGAGGTGGGTTCGTCAAACAAGAGCGCTTCTGGCTCCATACAGAGCGCTCGCGCGATCGCTGCACGTTGTTGTTGACCACCAGACAACTGCGCTGGAAAGACGTCACATTTATCGCCAATACCAACCTTTTCGAGGTAGCCGCGTGCGGCTTTTTCAACATCGGCTTTGTCGCGGCCTAGCACTGTGACAGGCGCTTCCATCACATTTTGCAAGATCGTCATGTGTGACCATAGGTTAAACTGTTGGAACACCATCGAGAGATTCGTGCGGATGCGGATCACTTGCGCACCATCGCTTGGGCGACGATTGTGACCGCTGCCTGCCCATTTGACAGGCTCGCCTTTGAACTCAACGTCGCCTTGTTGGCTGTCCTCAAGAAGGTTCGCGCATCGCAATAATGTCGATTTGCCAGAGCCTGATGAGCCAATAAGCGAGACGACATCGCCACGTTTTGCTGCAATGGACACGCCTTTAATAACCTCAAGATCGCCGTAAGCTTTGTGAAGGTCTCGCAACTCAATGACTGTATCTGACGCGCTCAATGGGTATCCTTAATCTGTGAACCCCCTACATCTGAGCGCAAAGAGGCTTGTTTGCAATTCCCAATGCTTAAATTAAGTGCCTTTACGAAAGGTAAGCCTAACTTTTAGCCGCTGCGACGCGTTGGCGTGCTTGGGCACTGTCCACATCATTTACACCAAGAAGATTGGCGATAAGACGAAGCAGCGCGTCCTCTTCTTGTTCACGTACGCCGTCTGCAAGAACGATTGACCAAAGTGCTTCAATCACGCCAAGACGTTCTTCATACGGAACGGCGTCTTTGATCGCACGGGTAAACCGCACGGTGTCAGGGGCTTGTTGTTCCAGCTCTTCAGCGTCTTTCATCAACGCAATAACGCCTGCTTTATCAAGGGCATAGCGCGTGGTCGCGACGCTTTCGATTTGATGACGTTCAGATTGTGCATAATCGCCATCAGAACGCGCAACACGCACCAAAAGAGCAGTCAGAGCAAGACGGGCATCGCCGTCATCAAGGGGATCGGGCTCAGGCTGGGTCAGCCTTTTGAGAAATTCAGCAAACATAGGAGGGATATAGGGGCCTTGATACTAAGAGGAAAGGTTTGAACTGTTCACAATTGCGGCTTGGGTTTGCGCCTCTGCCTGCGCGGCCGCGCAATCTTCGGGGCGAATGCCAAGCTGGGATTGCGTAACATCCATCACGTCTGCTTCCACTTCGCGCAATGCGCCATCAGCGTAAACCACCTGCCAAAGCGCCTTAACGATGGACAGGCGATCATCGTAATCGACACTTCTACACAGTAGAAAAGCAAAATCAGGCGTGTCTGGCGCAAAAGCTTCGAGACGTTCACATTCAGCGCGCAATTTGGCCGCCTCGATTGGGCCAATATCCTGAAATTTGGCAAGTACGCGATCAATTTGGCCAATTTCTTGCACCGCATATTGCTTGTCTGACAGGGCAACCCGGACCAGAAGCGCGCCAAGCGCATGGGGCACATCTGTCGCAGGAAGTGGTTTTGCCTCAACCTGAACAGGGCTCGTGAACAGTGCGGTCAGGCGATCAAGGACGCTCATGCGGGATCATACCCTTCGACTATGACAAGATCGCCAGCGCTGACGGCATCACGAATGGCCTTAGCACCTTGATAGGCGTCGCTTTCATAACAGGCGTATGCCGCCTCTATGCTTGGGAATTCTAAAACGACGCTGCGGGGGCGCATCGTACCTTCACGGACTTCTTGTGCCCCGCCACGCACCAAAAACTTTGCCCCGTACTCCTTGAATGGGGCAGCGTTTACTTGTTGGTAAAGTTTGTAAGTTTCGACGTCATCAATCGTGACGTGGCCGATCCAATAGCCTTTTGGCATGCGTAGTGCTCCCTGTTATTCGGGGCAGGTTACCCCATCAGATCGAAGCCTTCAAAGCGCAAATTGTCGACTGCGATGCCTTGGGGGTCAGTGTTGAGCAAAATAAAGCCTGCGATGTCAGGCTGCATCAACTTGCGCGTAAAGGCGTAGCTTTGCTCTGCCAACGGGCCAAAGGTTACAGTGTCGATGTCAGCGCCATCGCGGCGAATGAACTGGATCTTGGCATACCCTTGTTCTCCACCGGCGATATCAAAGGCAAGTGCGGGTTGATCGCGCTCAAAAAGCACAGCGATTGCGCCTTCGCCGACCGCCTCTACTTTTGGATAAACGCGGGGGCCGTGGCCGTGAATGACGATAGAACCACGCACATGCATTGCACCGAGCGTTTGGCCTTCGCCGCCATCAAGCACTGTGAGGGGCAGTTGAGGTTTGCCAGTGATCACATCAAAGTCACCGTCCGCCAGGCGTGATTGGCCAGCAAAACGTTCGCCGAAGGTTGCGCCGTCTCGGACGAGAATTTCGTCTAGGCGCGATCCCAAACCAAGTGACGCAAGGACATCGTCAAAGTCGATGAGTTTGGAAAACACCAGGCTTTCAGGATCAGTCAAGCACACCTCGCGATCGCAGGCAGCGTGGGCTGCGAAAGGGGCAATGCTCAGCAATGCGAGGGTTGATAAGAAACTGCGCATCTCTTGAGTGTAACATGAAAACGCAATTCGCCAAAGAGCGGAGTAAGCTGCGAGAGGCCCCGCAGCAAACGCTTAAACGAGGCGGGAGTTTTCTTTGGCTGCACGCACGAAGTCTTTGAACAAGGGGTGCGGATCGAAGGGTTTCGATTTTAGTTCTGGGTGGAACTGCACGCCGATGAACCAAGGGTGATCCGACCATTCGACAATCTCGGGCAAGCGGCCGTCAGGGGACATGCCAGAAAAGGTCAAACCAGCTGCTTCGAGCTTGTCTTTGTAAGCGATATCAACCTCGTAGCGGTGGCGATGACGCTCTTCAATTGCAGTGGATCCGTATACTTCAGCGACTTTGGACCCGGCATTCAGGGTGGCGTCATAGGCACCAAGACGCATTGTGCCGCCCTTTTCGTCATCCGCTTTGCGGCTGACTTTGGCATTGCCTTGGATCCATTCTTTGAGATGGTAAACAACTGGTTCAAAACGTTTTTTGCCAGCTTCGTGATCAAATTCTTCGGAACCAGCGCTCGAAACACCCGCGACATTGCGCGCGGCTTCGATGACGGCCATTTGCATGCCAAGACAAATGCCTAAGTAGGGAATATTGTTTTCGCGTGCATATTGTGCCGCTTTGATTTTGCCTTCTGTTCCGCGCTCACCAAAACCACCGGGGACTAGGATCGCATGGAAACCCTCGAGATAAGGCGAGGCATCTGTCGAATCGAAGACTTCCGCATCGACCCAAGACACATTCACTTTGACGCGGTTGGCCATACCACCATGCGTCAGAGCTTCTTTGATGGATTTATAAGCGTCTTCTAGCTGTGTGTATTTGCCAACGATTGCGACATTCACTTCGCCGTCTGTGTTGTGAATACGGTCTGCAACGTCTTCCCAAACCGACAGATCAGGTCGCGGGGCCGGACTAATGTCAAAAGCGTCCAGAACCGCTTGGTCAAGCCCTTGGGCATGATAGGCGAGGGGCGCTTCATAGATAGATTTGAGATCATATGCTGCGACGACGCTTTCTTTGCGCACGTTACAAAAGAGTGCGATTTTCTCACGTTCTTTTTCGGGGATCGGATGTTCAGAACGACACACAAGGATATCTGGCGCGAGGCCGATGCTTTGCATTTCTTTGACAGAGTGTTGCGTCGGTTTTGTCTTCAGCTCGCCCGAAGCGGCAAGATAAGGAAGCAATGTGAGGTGCATGTAAATGCACTGTCCGCGCGGACGATCGTGGCTGAATTGGCGAATAGCCTCGAAGAATGGTAGGCCCTCGATATCACCTACGGTTCCGCCAATTTCGCACAGCATGAAATCGACTTCGTCCTCACCAATCGCGATGAAATCCTTGATTTCGTTTGTTACGTGAGGAATGACTTGGATGGTTTTGCCAAGATAATCGCCGCGACGCTCTTTGTTGAGCACGTTTGTATAAATGCGACCCGAAGAAATGGAATCGGTTTTGCGTGCGGGAACGCCGGTGAAGCGTTCGTAGTGACCAAGGTCGAGATCTGTTTCCGCGCCATCGTCGGTGACGAACACTTCGCCGTGTTCAAACGGGCTCATCGTGCCGGGATCAACATTAAGGTAGGGGTCAAGCTTGCGCAGGCGTACAGAATAGCCACGCGCTTGCAATAAAGAGCCAAGCGCCGCAGAGGCGAGACCTTTACCAAGGGAAGAGACGACACCGCCTGTGATGAAAATAAATCTGGCCATCTGGCTCGCGCCTCCCGTGAGGACCAAACTGCGCCGTTCAGGCTGCGAGAATGGTCAATTTCCAAGTGATCAATATCCCAAAAATACCGATACTCACGGGATTTGAGCGATAAAGGATTCGAATGAGATTCGCAAGCCAACCGCTACATGATGTTGCGGCAAGCTGTGCAGTATCAAACCATAGTAAGGTATGTGCTGAGTGCGTTAGTCTGCGCGCGGAACCAGCGGCGCGTTGTCATCTACGCTTGGGGGGAGAAGGCTGTCGCCCTCGCCAAGGCCCGCAGGTGCCGTTTCGCTGGCCGGAGCAGGCGCATCGCCTAAACGATCCAGAACCGAGCTTCCCGCAGATTTCTGCGCAGCAATGATTGTCAGGGTGATTGACGTACAGATGAACGCAATCGCCAAGATCCATGTGACTTTGCCAAGCGCTGTCGCAGCTGCACGGCCAGACATTGCCCCGCCACCGCCGCCACCGCCGCCCATGCCAAGGCCGCCCCCTTCGGAGCGTTGCATCAAAACGACGCCGATCAAAGCCAAAGCCAAAAGGAGGTGAATGATCAGAACGACGTTTTCCATGGGTGCCTGCGCGTTAGTGGTACAGCGTGCTATCTAGGCAATCATAGCCGCCCGTGCAACCCGTCAATCAGGCGAAGTCACATCAAAGTATGTTGCTGTGACAGAGACTGGAAAATTGACTGATCGGGCAATGAAGCAGTGATTGTGAATGCGCGCGTGAACTTCATCCGCCAAAGCGCGGTCACTGTTTGGTGCGAGGCCAATTTTTGGATGCAGCTCTACGCGAATAAATCGGCCTGTCCCATCGGGCAGGCTCTCACCGGTTCCGACGGGTGTGTCTTCATAAGATTGGACGATGATGCCCGCGTCTGATGCCAAGTGTAAAAACCAAAGCATATGGCAAGAGCTAAGCGCAGCAATGAGCATATCCTCAGGGTTATAAAGCGCAGCGTTGCCGCCCAGAAGCGGATCATTGGAGCAGGCGATTGCTGGCTTGCCGTGGCTTTGCAGCGTCCAATCACGTGTATAGGCGCGATAGTTTGAGGTTCCGCTACCTTGATTGCCCGTCCATTTCAAAGTGGCGGTGAAATCATGTTGCTTACTCATCAACGTCATCCATATCCGTTTGCCCCGAAATCGCACGACGAATGTGAGACCAACTTAGCCCAACACCGAGTACGAGGCTGAGACCAATGAGGCCAAGCCAGAGGTTGGCGGCTTGGTTTTCCAAGCTGAGCCAGCCAAAATCGTAAAGCACCCAAAGAAGGGCTGCGACGAGTGCAAGGACCAATGCCATGCCGAAAGCGCCAATGGAGCGTAGCGTGGCGCGCAGGAAGATTATGTAGCCAATGAGCAGAATCAGACCGCTTAGAACAATCAGTGGGAGTTGCTCGGAGTAGTTGCTAAGCGACCAACGGACCCAATTGAAGGGTGTCGGATTATAGGTCGCAGCAAGCAAGATGAAGGCGATGAGCCAGCGAATGGCGATGCGGATCATAAGGGGCGCTCCTAACTACATTTAGGTTTTTGCCGATGGAGCGCTTTAAGTCCAGTGTTTGTACGCTTTGAGGTTTCAGATGAGTTTATTTGGAAAAATGAAGCGGTGCTGTGGTGCATTTCGGAGGTGATGCCGTGAAATAGGTGTTTCGCTTATCAGATGCCCGCTCTATACGGGCGCGGGTTTGACGTAATGAAAAAGGTCTAAAAGCATGGCGAACGTGGTTGTTGTTGGCGCTCAATGGGGCGACGAAGGAAAAGGCAAGATTGTCGATTGGTTGAGCGAGCGCGCCGACATCGTCGCACGTTTCCAAGGGGGGCATAATGCGGGGCATACGCTGGTCGTTGATGGCGAGGTGTACAAATTGCACGCGCTTCCGTCAGGTGTTGTACGTGGCGGTAAGCTCTCTGTGATTGGCAATGGCGTGGTTCTGGACCCCTGGCACTTGCTGAAAGAGATCGAGACCATCCGTGCCCAAGGCGTGAGCATTACGCCAGAAACTCTGATGATCGCTGAGAACACGCCGCTGATCCTGCCGATCCATGGTGAGTTAGATCGCGCGCGTGAAGAGGCATCTTCAAAAGGGACGAAGATCGGCACCACAGGGCGCGGCATTGGGCCGGCCTATGAGGATAAAGTCGGTCGCCGTTCTGTGCGCGTGGCTGATTTGGCCGATGAGGCAACATTGGAAGCACGCGTTGACCGCGCCTTGCAGCACCATGATCCGCTTCGCAAAGGTCTGGGGATTGAGGCGGTTGATCGTGATGCATTGATTGCAATGCTCAAAGAGATTGCGCCGAAGATTTTGGAGTATGCAGCGCCTGTTTGGAAAGTTCTGAATGAGCGCAAGAAAAAGGGTCAGCGGATTTTGTTTGAAGGGGCGCAGGGCGCGCTTTTGGATATTGATTTTGGGACCTATCCCTTTGTGACCTCGTCCAATGTGATTGCGGGACAAGCGGCAACAGGTGTTGGTGTTGGGCCTGGCTCTATTGATTATGTGCTCGGAATTGTAAAAGCCTACACGACCCGTGTGGGCGAGGGGCCGTTCCCGACAGAGCTAGAGGATGCAGATGGCCAGCGATTGGGCGAACGCGGTCATGAATTTGGCACGACCACCGGACGCAAGCGTCGCTGCGGTTGGTTTGACGCGGCATTGGTGCGCCAAACTTGTGCCACATCAGGCGTGACCGGGATTTCTTTGACCAAGCTCGATGTTTTGGACGGGTTCGAGACTTTGAAAATCTGCACGGGCTATATGCTAGACGGTGAACAGATTGATTATTTACCCACTGCGGCAGATCACCAAGCGCGCTGCACGCCAATCTACGAAGAGATGCCGGGTTGGTCCGAGAGCACAGAGGGCGCGCGCTCTTGGGCGGATCTGCCTGCGAATGCGATCAAATACGTGCGCCGCATTGAAGAGTTGATTGATTGCCCGGCAGCCCTAGTTTCTACCTCACCGGAACGAGAGGACACGATCCTCGTCACTGACCCGTTTGAGGACTAATGGCACTTTCATATAAAGCTCGCAGGCGCTGGGCCCTTGTAATCTTGCTGATTGGCATGCCGCTCTATATCTTGTTCGCGATTGCGGGCGTGGCTCTGTTGTTTCAATTTACAGGGCGTCCGCCAATCTGGATCGAGTTTGGGATATATGTGGTCTTGGGCGTGATTTGGATTTTTCCATTCAAGAAGGTCTTTATGGGTGTTGGTCAAGCCGATCCTGACGCGCCAGAGCAAGACTGAGATCGAACTACCATAAAAAACGGCGGCCCCAAGCAGAAGGCCGCCGTCTAAATACGCTTTGCGTCAGGATTAACTGACGGCGCGCGTGTCTGGTTTAAAGCTGATACGATCAGAAACTGTGAAGCGACCGCCTGCAATTTTTTCGATTTTGCCTTGGCGCAGGAGCTGTCCGAAGGAACGCAGTCCGTCTTCACGCGAGAAATTATCTTCCTGAACCATGCGTACTTTTGTCATCAGCTGCGGGCGCGAGAATTGATCGAGGCCTTCAACATAAGCGAGATATGCGGCTGCGGCTTCGAGCAAGTCAGGAAGCTCTGTTGCACCCAACTCTTCTGCGAACTCGTTAAAGGTACCGCCTTCTGGGGCAACTTCGGAGGCGATATCCTGCGGTGCAGCAGCTTGGGTTTCGCCCGCTTTGATACGACGTGGGCGTACAGGCCGTGCGACTTGAACAGACGCTTCTGTTGACGCAGCGACAGGGTCGGCTTGCGCTGTGTCAACGCGTTGCTCTTCTACCAATTTCAATGGTGGGCGCGCTGCCGAGGCAGCAGTATCATCACCGCCTAGGCGACGCACAGGTCTACGCGGCTGCACCGCACTTTGCAAATCATCGCGGTAGCTTTGCGTTTCATCGACAGAGCTAGCTTGCGGGCTGGAGCGTTTGTCTGCACGAGCAGAAGCGACAGCCGCGCGCAGGTGACCGAGCGCATTGCGACGTTTTTTGCCATCAGGTTCATTCAGCTCAGAGCTGGTTTGATCCATGAGGCGGTCCATCTCAGCATCCGGTTCTGCGACAAGATCATCAACGCCACGAATATTGACGCTTGAAGTGGGCGCAACAGGTGTTTCGATCGCGTTTGTAAGTTCAAGCGGTTCTAATTGCTCTGTTGCGATGTCTTGCTGCGCTGGCTCTGCAACCACTGCTGCGCCGGCGAGCTCCGCCTCAACTGCGGCGAGTTCACGGGCGAGTTCGTCTTCATCATCGCGTGACAAGCTGCTGTCTTGCACAGGCACGTCGGTTTGCGCCTGCTCTGTGTCGAGGTCGTCGAGCTCTTCCTCGATATCGCCGCTTGCAATCGCTGCTTCAAACTCTTCGCGCTTCATCTTGATAACGCGAGCGCGGATTGGTGCTTTGGGCGTATCTGCGACAGTTGTTTCAGCTACTGGTGTGCTTTTGCTTTCCTCTGGGTCGGCATCCAATTCAGCATCTAGATCTTCATCCAGATCCGCATCGAAGTCGGGAAGAGTGGCACTAGACGTTTCTGTGTTGAGCTTGGACATCACATTGGAAATAGCGACGTTTGCGTCAGATTGCGGCGCATCATCAACGATCCTGTCGTTAGCGCTTTGATCATCAGGTGCATCTTCAAGATCAAGAATATCTTCAAGATCTGTATCACCAGGTTGGCCCTGCATGATGTCATCTGCGTGCTCGTCCTCCGAATAGGCTGGCGCGGCAGGCGGTGTTGCTGGCTGGCCAACGACCGCACGGATACGCGCTAGCTTTGCTGCAACTGAGTCGGGCTCTGCTTGATCATGCTTTGATTGCTCTGCCAGCATAGCCGCTTCTTTTGCGGCTTTCTGCGCGCGCTCGGCTTCTGCCTGATCTTCGCGTTCTGCCGCGGCGTCTCGTTCAGCTTGCGCGATACGCTCTGCTTCGTTCTTTGCTTTGCGTTCCGCTTCTGCGCGCTCTGCTTCGATCTTTGCTTTGCGTTCTGCTTCTAAGCGATCAGCTTCAATTTTAGCTTTGCGTTCCGCTGCAACACGCTCCGCTTCCGAATCAGCCAAACGCTTTGCTTCTGCATGGCGTTCTGCTTCGGCTTTTTCCTTTTGTGCAACTTGCGCCGCTTTGGCAGCCGCTTCTTCGTCGCTTTGCTTTTGCGCGGCGGCTTTCTTCTCTTCTTCAGCTTTTTGCTGAGCCTCGGCTTCCTCTTTCGCCTCAGCTTCTGCTTTGGCCTTTGCTTCAGCAATGCGTGCACGGCGTGCCGCACGGGCTTGTGTCCGCTCTTCGGCTTCCTTCGCGAGTTGTTCTTCCTGCGCGCGCGCCTCTTGCTCAGCGACTTCGGCAAGACGTGACTGCTCTAATTCAGCAGCGGCTTTTGCCTGTTTCTCTGCGTCTTCAGACGAAGTGATTGCGTCAGCGTTTTCTGGTGTTTCTAACTGAGCGAATGGTGCAGCCGTGCGCAGGACGAATTTGTCACCGTCTCTGTGCGCTTCTACGCGGCGTGAAACTTCGCGCTCCGCAATCCGAGCGAGCATGTCAGCATCAGGGGTGGGAGGCTCTGCGCCGAAATATCTATCATCCGCGGCAAGGTCTCTGAAATACTCGGCGATGGCTTTCATCGTATCGAACGAATCGTCAAACCCCTCCAAGGTGCAGGAGAATGTGCCGTAGGAAACCGTGAGTACTTTGCTCGAATTTACCATGATCTACTCGCTTTACTTCGTGTCAGGGTGACTAATAACTACGCGGTGGCGACCAAAGCGGCCCGAATCTGTGTTTCTAAGCGTATCATTTCGTGTTCCAAATGTGATCTGTTTCGTTCTGAGGTGATAATCTGACGTGATTGCTAAAATTGTCTGCAAATTGGAACCTATTACACTTGTGGGCGGCGCTGCTGTTGAAAGTCAGCAGTTGGAACGCGCAATTGTTGAAGCTCCGACTTTGGTCGCAGCGGATGGTGGCGCTGCGCATATTATGCACGCAGGCAAGGTGCCCGACGCCGTCATCGGTGATATGGATTCGCTTTCTGGCAATTTGAAGGCGATTTTACCAAAAACTGTTATTCATCAGATCGAAGAACAAGACAGCACCGATTTCGAGAAATGCCTGTTGCGCATTGAAAGCCCTTTGATCGTTGGGCTTGGATTTCTGGGTGGCCGTTTGGATCATCAACTGGCGGCATTCCACGGACTTATGCAGTTTGCGGATCAGCGTTGTGTTTTGCTTGGCTCGCAGGAGGTGGTGTTTTTATGTCCGCCACAGCTCGAGCTGAATTTAAGCGCGGGAACGCCCGTGTCACTGTTTCCGCTCGGGCCAGTAAATGTCCAAGCGTCTGGTCTACAGTGGTCATTCAACAGTCTTGATTTCGCTCCGGGTGAAAAGATTGGCACGTCAAACGTGGCGGATGGCGCGATATCATTGAAAACAAATGCGCCAGCGTTGTTGTGCATTTTACCAGCGGAGTGCTTTGAAACGGTCGTTAAGGCACTTGTGGCGCAACCCGGCTCGTGGCCCGCTCGCGGATGACAATGTAAAGCCCTGCGGAAATTGTGATCGCGATTCCTAAAGATGCGAGCGTATTGGGTAGTTCGGCAAATACGAGCCAGCCAATAAAGGTTGCAAACGGTATTTCCAGATATTGCATCGGCGCGAGGGTTGCAGAGGGTGCGTATCGCAGTGACCAAGTCATGAGGAGGTGAGCCAATGTGCCGATCACACCGATTGCAAGGAGCATCGCGACCTCACTTGGCTGGGGCGCTTTGAGTTCAAAGATCGCAATGTCAGTTTGGCTAAAGATCAACAGGATCGGCAAAAGTAGGACGACCGCCATGACACCATTTACCCCTTGCAGACTAATAGGATCGGTTTCTTTGGCGATCTGCCGCGTTACGAGCATAAAAAGTGAAAAGACAACGGCCACGATCAGCGGGAGCAGGGCAGGCCATCCCACGTTTTCAAAGGCAGGCTGGATCACCAGCAAGGTGCCAATAAAGCCGACCGCGCAAGCGATGATCCGTCGTGCGCCGATTTCCTCGCCAAGCACGTAGTGGCCAAGGATAAGCATCAAGAAAGGCATAACAAACGCAATTGCCACCGCGTCAGCCAGCGGCAGGTAGCGCAGCGCCGTAAACATTGCGGCGATCCCGATGATATGCAGAACCGTGCGCAGCCAAGCGAGCCGCAAAATACGCCCTTTAAATCGAAATGCGCGATTGGTTAGCGCAATAAGCGGAAAAAGCAGCAGGGCTTGCATCGCAAAGCGCGCCAGCAAGAGGATACCAAGCGGAACGGTCTGACCAATGATCTTTGCCAGTGCATCGCCCAAAGGGGCCATTAGGCAAAAACCAAGCATCAAGAAGATGCCCAGAAGGGGACGATCAGCTGTCATGTGATAAGGCTAAGCCGCGTATCAAGGGATAGCAATTGTCGCGGTAAACTTTAGTGAAACTATTGCTCAACAGTTTGGAATATTGACGGCCAAGCCCCCGAGAGAGGTTTCTTTGTACTTTTCGCTCATATCCACACCCGTTTGGCGCATGGTTTCAATGCATGCGTCAAGTGGTACCAAATGTTGTCCATCACCACGCAGCGCCAAGGATGCCGCGCTCACCGCTTTGATTGCGCCAAGGCCATTGCGCTCGATACAAGGCACTTGCACCAATCCTTTGACCGGATCACATGTCATTCCCAAGTGATGCTCTAACGCGATTTCGGCGGCGTTTTCCACTTGTTCGACAGTTCCGCCCAAGACTGCACAGAGGCCCGCAGCCGCCATCGCAGCGGCGCTGCCGACTTCCGCTTGGCATCCAGCTTCCGCACCAGAGATCGAGGCGTTGAACTTTACCAAACCACCGATCGCAGCCGCCGTTAGCAAAAATTCTTCAACTTTGCTTTCAGATGCGCCGGGCACATGGTCAAGGTAGTAGCGAATGGTGGCAGGTACGACGCCCGCGGCGCCATTTGTCGGAGCAGTCACAACTTGGCCACCTGCCGCGTTCTCTTCGTTGACGGCCATGGCATAAAGGCTCATCCAGTCGTTGATCGTATGCGGCGCAGTCAGGTTCATCCCGCGTTCTGCCATAAGGGCGTCATGAATGCCTTTCGCGCGACGGCGCACGTTTAATCCACCGGGTAGAATACCTTCGTGTGTCATGCCGCGATCAATGCAATCATTCATCACTTGCCATATTCGCGCCGTGCCAGCGCGCAGGTTTTCCGTTCCTCCACGTGAAATTTCGTTAGCGCGTTTCATCTGGGCAATGCTCTTGCCGGCTATGTTGGCCATTTCCAGCATTTCTGCTGCAGATTTGAACGGGTAGGGGACTGGAGCACCTTCATCGGTGTCCTTACCTTGCGCCAATTCATCGGCCGTCATCACAAAACCGCCACCGATGGAGTAATAGGTTTCCTGAAACGTAATGTCGCCCTGTGCGTCGGTTGCCATCAAAATCATGCCATTTGCATGGCCGGGCAAATTAGGTCCAAAGTCGAATTTCAGATCATTTGACGGATCAAAGACCAGAGTGCCAAGCCCCTCGGGGGTCACTGTTTTGGTTTTCACAATCTGCGCCATTGCTTCATCGGCTTTTGCTGCGTCGTAGGTTTCGGGCATAAATCCTGCGAGCCCTAACACCGTGGCGCGGTCTGTGGCATGGCCGACACCCGTGAAGGCCAAAGAGCCGTGCAGTGATGCGCGCAATCCGTGAAATTCAAAAGGAGAGGCGCGCAAAGCATCAAGGAAGCGAGCGGCTGCAACCATCGGTCCCATAGTGTGTGAAGAAGACGGGCCGATGCCCACTTTGAACATGTCGAAGACGGAAAGGAACATTATGTGGCACTGCCTATCATTGGATTTGCATAAGTGGGTTGCGTAAAAGGTGTTGGGCCAAGCCCCTCTTCGCGCTGCACGACTTTTACTGCAGGGTGAGCTTGCAAGCGTTTCGCCAAAATTAACAGGTTGGGATAATGTTGAACCTCGACCCAGTCCTTAGAATACGCGCTGGGATAAAGCTGTGCCCAACGCAGACAAGCACGCACATATATATCCAGTATGCTTGGGGCGGAGTCATCGAAAACGACGCAGCTTGTGTCGGGAACCAAGCATTCAAGCTGTGCAAAGTCGTGGCGAATGCGCTGGGCAAGCCCGCTGCGAAGCGCGTCCGCATGTTCAGGTGCGATAAATTTTTCAGGATAGAACATTTGCCGCAAATTCGCGTGGAGTGAGTTTGATAGAAAGAAAAGCCATTTTAGCCCATCAGCCCGCGCTACATCGTTTTGCGCTGGAAAAACACCGCCGTGTCGATCCGCAAGCCAAAGCAGGATTGCGCCAGTTTCAAAGAGCACCCCATCATGGGTTTGCAGCGCTGGAATCATACCCAAAGGGTTGAGCGAGAGATATTTTGGAGAGCGCTGTTGTGATTGACGGCGATCAACCAACTCCAGATCATAGGGCGCGCCGATCATCTCAAGCGCAATGCGGACGATCATAGAAGCGTTATCGGGCGCGTAGTGGAGTTTATAGTTTTCCTTCATACCTTTCTTTTACGCGATCTTAGTGTGCTTGCGACGTTGAAAAGCGACATTCCGCTCTCGCGCCCCGCCCAAGCTATGCGTATAAGGTCCTAAGCTGCCAAGGAGTGATGAAAACATGAGTGGAGAATTATCCCCGATTGATAAGGCGAAATTTGTCGCGGCCAAACGTGCTGCTGCGTTCGTCGAGGATGGTATGCGAGTTGGTCTTGGCACTGGTTCGACCGCTGCTTGGCTTGTACGATGCCTTGGTGAAATGGTGCGTGACGATGGTTTACGCATTCGCGGCGTCCCTACGTCAACGCGCACAGCCGTTTTGGCGCGGGAAGTCGGGATTGAAGTTATCTCCTTGGACGAAGCGCGTTGGCTGGATATTACGATTGATGGCGCGGACGAATTCGACGGCGATTTGAACTTGATCAAAGGCGGCGGCGGCGCGCACCTGCAAGAAAAGATAGTAGCCACAGCTTCAGATCAGATGATCGTCATCACGGACGCCAGTAAAGAGGTTGAAACGCTTGGTGCGTTTCCTTTGCCGATTGAGGTCATTCCATTCGGGTGGCAAACGACGCGTGCGTTGGTGGAAGAAACGCTTGTCTCCATGGACGTGCTTGGCCGCGACATTAGCCTACGCATGAATGGAGATGCTCCGTTTATCACGGATGAGGGCAATCATATCCTTGATCTCAATCTCAAACGGATTGGAAATCCACGGCAATTGGCGATGGTGATCAATCAAATGCCGGGCGTTGTCGAGAACGGTCTTTTCATTGATATCTGTGACGCAGTTGTGATCGGTCATGGGGATGGCAAGGTTGAGGTGCGCGACATAAATACGGGGACGGTTGAACATGATCGTCTTGATTTTGTGGAAAGTGACAATCTTTTCAAAGATCTTGCGGATTAAACGCGCGTCAGCGTGAATGAAGGACTGAGTAATGGCATTTGACTACGATTTATTCGTGATTGGTGGCGGCTCCGGCGGCGTGCGCGCTGCGCGTGTCGCGGCGCAAGACACAGGGGCGAAAGTCGCTCTCGCTGAGGAGGATCGCTACGGCGGGACATGCGTTATTCGCGGATGCGTCCCAAAGAAACTTATGGTGTTTGCATCGGGCTATGCAGGGCTTGCAGATGAAGCGCAGGCCTATGGCTGGGACGTCAGCAACAATGGTTTTGACTGGAAAGCCTTTCAGACAAAGATGCACGCGGAGCTGGATCGTCTTGAGGGGATTTACCGTAATTTGCTGAAGAACGCGGGTGTGGAGACGTTTGATTCTCGTGCGCGCATCGCAGATCCACATACGATCGAGTTGGCAGATGGCACCCGCAAGACGGCTAAGCATATCTTGATTGCTGTCGGCGGTCGTCCAGTAAAGCCCGCGATTGATGGCGCTGAACACGCGATCACGTCGAACGAAATTTTCCACCTCGAAGAGCTGCCCAAGTCCATGTTGATCGTCGGCGGTGGATATATCGCTTCTGAATTTGCAGGTGTTATGAACGGAATGGGTGTTGAAACGACGCAATTCTATCGTGGTGATCAGATTTTGCGCGGTTTTGACAATGAAGCGCGCACAGTCGTAGCCGAAGAGATGGTGGAAAAAGGTGTGAAGCTTGAGCTGAACACAAATGTCGCTGAAATGCGCCGTGAGGATGCCGGGTTTTGGGTCAAAGATACCAACGGGATCGAGCGCACCTTCGGTCAAGTGATGTTTGCGACGGGCCGCGCTCCTAATTCGGATGACCTCGGTCTAGAGGACGTGGGCGTTGCGCTGGGCCGCAAGGGCGAAATTGTCGTCGACGATTACAGTCAGACGGGTGTTCCTTCGATCTACGCGGTAGGGGACGTCACGGATCGTGCAAACCTAACGCCTGTCGCAATTCGCGAAGGTATGGCGTTTGTCGAAACGGTTTTCAAAGGCAACCCTACGAAGCCTGATCACGAATTGATCCCAACAGCTATCTTTACGCAGCCTGAAATGGGCACTGTCGGCCTCTCGGAAGAAGAGGCAAAAGCGTTGGGCCCGATTGAGGTGTATTCAGCGTCGTTCAAACCGATGCAGCAGAGTTTTGCAGGGCGCGCGGAAAAAGTGCTGATGAAGTTGATCGTATCGAGCGAAAATCGAAAGGTTTTGGGCTGTCACATTGTCGCGCCTGGCGCAGGTGAATTGATCCAGCTTGCAGGTATCGCAGTGAAGATGGGCGCAACAAAAGAAGACTTTGACCGCACTGTCGCAGTGCACCCGACAATGTCAGAAGAATTGGTAACGATGAAAACACCAACCCGTACGGGTTGAAAATTTGGCAAACCTGACCACTTTACTTGGCATAGGTAGGCCCAACAGACTTAACTAAGGGGAAAAGCTTAAATGGCTGGTAACAACGGCGGCCCATGGGGTGGCGGTGGAAATAACGGATCAGGCGATGACAATCGCGGTTCCGGCAATAATGGTGGCGGACGTCGTCCCGAAGGGGACGGACCACAGATTCCCGAAATCGACGAGCTGATGAAAAAAGGCCAAGAGCAATTGCGCGTCCTAATGGGCGGTCGCGGTGGCGGCAATGGCGTGAACGGCTCTGGTGGCGGCGACTCTGGTGGACCCGCGTTTACCCGTGGAACTGTTGGACTTGGTGTCGTTGCGGCGGTTGTGCTTTGGGGCATGGCCAGCTTTTATACGGTCAAGCCAGAAGAACAGTCCGTTGAACTGTTCCTTGGTGAATTCTCCGCGATTGGTAATCCTGGTCTGAACTTCGCGCCTTGGCCTCTGGTCACTGCTGAAGTCATTCCAGTGACACGAGAGCAGACGGAAGACATCGGTGTGGGTGCACGTGGCTCTGAAGCTGGTTTGATGCTGACAGGCGACGAAAACATCGTGGACATCGATTTCCAAGTTGTTTGGAACATCAATGACCCAGCGAAATTCTTGTTCAACCTGCGCGATCCACAAATGACTATCCGGGCTGTATCCGAATCCGCGATGCGTGAGATCATCGCTCAATCCGAGCTTGCGCCGATCCTCAACAGAGACCGTGCGAGCATTTCGGAACGCTTGGATGATTTGATCCAGAGCACGCTTGATAGCTACGACTCTGGTATGAACGTCGTGCGTGTAAACTTCGACAAAGCCGACCCACCCCAACAGGTCATCGACTCGTTCCGTTCCGTTCAAGCAGCTGAGCAGGAACGCGACCGCCTTGAAAAGCAAGCGGATGCGTATGCAAACCGTATTGTCGCCGAGGCACGTGGTGAAGCCGCTCAGGTCTTGGAAGAGGCCGAAGGCTACCGCGCTCGCGTTGTGAACGAAGCAACGGGTGAGGCGTCACGTTTCACGGCGGTTCTTGCTGAGTATGAAAAAGCGCCAGAAGTTACGCGTAAGCGTCTCTATCTTGAAACGATGGAAGAGGTTCTGGGTCGCGTGGACAAGATTATCTTGGACGAAAACGGTGATGGCGGCCAAGGTGTCGTGCCGTATCTGCCGCTCAACGAGCTGCGTAAAAACACAGCGGGGAGCAACTAATGCGTAAAACTACTTATTTGCTGCCGATTGTCGTGATTGCGATCGCAGGTTTGTTGTCTTCGATCTTTATCGTGGACGAACGTGAAAAAGCCCTCGTGCTTCAATTTGGTCGTGTTGTGGACATTAAGGAAGAGCCGGGATTGGCGTTTAAAATCCCACTGCTTCAAGAGGTTGTGCGCTACGATGACCGTATCTTGAGCCGTGATATCGACCCGCTCGAAGTGACGCCGCTCGATGATCGTCGTTTGGTCGTTGACGCTTTTGCACGCTACCGGATTGCGGACGTAAATCAGTTCCGTCAAGCTGTTGGTGTGGGCGGCATTCCTGTCGCTGAGAATCGTCTCGATAGTATTTTGCGTGCACAAACTCGTGAAATTCTGGGTTCTGTTACGTCCAACGATATTCTGAGCACAGACCGTGCTGCGCTTATGTTACGTATCCGTAATGGTGCGATTGCAGAAGCGCGTGGACTTGGCCTTGAAGTGATCGACGTGCGTTTGAAGCGGACGGACCTTCCTTCGGAGAACCTTGAATCCACATTCGCACGCATGCGAGCAGAGCGAGAGCGGGAAGCGGCGGACGAAATCGCGCGTGGTAACGAGGCTGCACAGCGTGTGCGTGCTTTGGCGGATCGTACTCAGGTAGAGATCGTTTCTGATGCACGTCGCGACAGCGAAATCACACGAGGTGAAGCGGATGCCGAGCGTAACGCAATTTTTGCGAACGCGTATGGTGCGGATCAAGAGTTCTTTGAATTCTACCGCTCGCTTGAGGCTTATCGCGGCGCGCTGCAAGGCAACAACTCGACGATGGTTCTGTCGCCAGATAGCGACTTCTTCAACTACCTGAAGTCTGACCAGAAATCGGAATAAACATATGTTTGCCAACATCTTATTGGCAATCGGTTTGGTCTTGATCATTGAGGGGCTGGTGTACACACTGGCCCCTTCGCTTGTCGAAGATCTCCTTGAAGCCTTGAAAAATCTCTCGCTGGAGATGCGCCGCACTTTTGGTTTTTTAGTGCTTGTCCTTGGTGTGTGCTTTTTGCTTGCCGCGCGCGCAATCGGGGCGGTCTGAAACATTTTTGTCGTTTTCGCCTGAATCGTTCACTTAATCTTCACATACGCTTGAAACACTGAAACGAGATTTGCGTTGCACAGAAAGCTACCTAGATAGATGGTGAGTACAAAAGCCAGCGTCACCGACTGATCTGGCACAGGCTCGGACCAAATAAGGAGGTCTTTCTAAAATGTCTCAGGCAATTGCCCTCTCACAGGACACACAACGCGAAAACCGCAAAGCGCTTTCATGGGCGCTGGCGATGGGGCTTAGCGTTGCGTTGCTCTTATTACAAACACTCAGCGCTGCCGCGCGTGGCGCTCCCGAAAGCTTTGCTGATTTGGCTGAAAAGATCAGTCCGGCGGTGGTGAATATCACGACATCCACAACCGTCGCTCGCAACACTGCGCCGCGTGGCGTTGTCCCGGAAGGATCCCCATTCGAAGATTTCTTTCGCGAGTTTCAAGATCGTAATCGCGGCGGCAACGGCGGTGATCGTCCGCGTCGTTCCTCAGCGCTTGGCTCTGGTTTCGTGATTTCGGAAGACGGTTTTGTTGTCACCAACAATCACGTCATTGAAGGCGCTGATGAAATCCTGATCGAATTTTTTGAAGGCATGGAATTGCCAGCAACGGTTATCGGCACTGATCCCAACACAGATATCGCCCTATTGAAGGTGGAGGCAGAAACGCCGCTGTCTTTCGTGAGCTTTGGCGACAGTGACGTATCGCGCGTAGGGGACTGGGTCATGGCCATGGGCAACCCACTTGGTCAGGGTTTCTCCGTTTCTGCGGGTATCGTTTCCGCGCGCAACCGCGCTTTGAGCGGATCTTACGATGACTACATCCAGACCGACGCTGCGATTAACCGTGGCAACTCTGGTGGTCCTTTGTTCAACATGGACGGTGATGTAATCGGTGTGAACACTGCAATCCTTTCCCCGAACGGCGGTTCCATTGGTATCGGTTTTTCCATGGCATCCAATGTGGTGGTGCGTGTTGTCGATCAACTAAAAGAGTTCGGTGAAACGCGTCGCGGCTGGCTTGGTGTGCGTATCCAAGACGTAACCGATGATGTTGCAGAAGCGATTGGCTTGGAAAAAGCAGCCGGTGCTTTGGTTACTGACGTGCCAGAGGGTCCGTCGGCAGAGGCAGGTATCAAAGCCGGTGATGTCATCATGAGTTTTGATGGTAAAGACGTAGAAGACACACGTTCTTTGGTGAAAACTGTTGGCAATACGCAGGTTGGTAAAGCGGTGCGCGTCATCGTATTCCGAGATGGCAAGACAGAAACGCTCAAAGTAACTTTGGGTCGCCGCGAAGAAGCTGAAAACGCAGTCCCTGCATCTCAGCCTGCTGAACCTGAAGAACCTGTTCAGTCTGATATCCTTGGTTTGACAGTGTCAGAAATCACGGACGAGTTGCGTGAGCAGTTAGAACTGGCATCCGGCGCGAGCGGTCTTGTCGTTCAGGACGTTGATGAGACAAGCAAGGCCTTCGAAAAAGGACTGCGCGCTGGTGATCTGATCACTGAGGCGGGTCAGCAGAAGCTGGAAAGCATCGATGATTTAAACAAGCAAATCGACGCGGCACGTGAAGCAGGGCGTAAATCCTTGCTCCTTCTCGTACGCCGTTCCGGTGATCCACGCTTCGTGGCGCTTAGCCTGTCTGAAAGCTAAATCCAATTTCAAAACATTGAAAAGGCCTCGCACTTGCGGGGCCTTTTTTGTTTAACCCTCGAGATCTAAATCGTAGGCGATCAATCCAAGCTTACGCGCCGCAGCGAGCGAAAGGATCGAGCTATCAAGTCCTTGAGGCGCTTGATACTTGCGGATCGCGCCACGGGTGCGCGTATCGATGTATCCAGACACGCTCCCACGGTAATGGCCACGTGCTTTTAGCGCGCGCTGAAGCGTTTCAACAAATTCGACAGTCAATACTGGCGCGCAAGGCGTTTCAAACCAGAGCTCTCGGCGTTCTTTGACAATGCGTTGCGAGGTTTCCGTTTTATAGACCGCCGGTGCGCTTACAGTGCCGTCCGTTCGAATCTCTGGGGGTTGCAGCTGGATCTGGTGGGTCACTGTTTCTAGCTCAGCAGGTGTCACGTGCTTGCCCCAGCAGCTGCCTTCTTTGGCACCCGGAGGAGGGGTTGAGCGCGTATAAACCAGATCTGGCTCATCGTTAAACGCGGCTTTGGTCACGGTTTCTAAAGGTGCTGAACAACTCGCGAGAAGACACAGCGCAGCCACGCCGCTGGCGCGTCGTATCACCGCAAAGCGCGGGAATGCGTAGGGGATGTAGTGCATCGCGCCTGTCTCACTGCTTGCCGTCTTTGTGACGATCTGTGATTTTCATAACGCTTTTTTTACCGCAGGCCTAGCGAATAGATGAACGAGTAGAGCCAGTGCGGCTTTAAAGATGCGGACAATGACGCAAATGGGACTGGAACGCCTGCGCCTGTGTGTTTAGACAAGCGTAAGACATCAGTTAAGGACAGATAAAATGGCTAAAATTACTTATATCGAGCACGGCGGCAAAGAGCATGTTGTTGACGTTGCAAACGGAATGACGGTCATGGAAGGCGCACGTGACAATAATATTCCAGGTATCGAAGCTGATTGCGGCGGTGCTTGCGCATGCTCAACCTGCCACGTTTACGTCGACGCAGCTTGGGTTGAAAAGCTACCAGCCAAGGATGACATGGAAGTCGACATGCTTGATTTCGCATTTGAGCCAGATGAAACGCGTTCGCGTTTGACATGTCAGGTCAAGGTCACAGACGCACTTGATGGTTTGGTTGTTCAGATGCCTGAAAAGCAAATCTAATGCGGATCGGTGCGTTTTGTTTGGCGCTGATATGTGCTTCGCCTGTGTTTGCGGGTGTTAAAGAAGCGCGCTATTCAGAGCCAACAACACGCTATGCGCACGGTATATTGGGCGACGCCATTGAATTTGGCGCGCTCGAAATCGTGACCGATGCGGGCAAATCAATTACACTGCGTTTGCCTGAAACCCGTGTTTTCGAAGACCTTGAGCCACGACTTGTGGATGTAGATTTTGATGGCGACGCTGAGATTGTCGTGATTGAAAGCAGCATATCTCAGGGTGCGCGTTTGGCGATTTACGATGAAAGCGGCCTCGTTTCTGCGACGCCTTATATCGGGCAAACAAACAGATGGCTTGCCCCTCTTGGCGCTGCAGATCTGGATGGGGATGGCGCAATAGAGCTTGCTTATATCGACCGTCCGCATCTTGCGAAAACCCTTCGGATTTGGCGTTTTGAGAACGGTGCGCTTCGTCATGTGGCAGATCAAACTGGGCTGACCAATCACCGTATCGGCGAAGATTTTATTTCTGGCGGCGTTCTGACGTGCGATGGCGTTGCTCAGATCGTAAGCGCTGATGCGAATTGGTCGCGTATCATGATCTCGGAGTTTCGAAACGGGAAGATCAGCTCGCGCGATGCCGGTTCATTTAGCAAAGCCAAGCTACAAGCGCGTTCAACAACGTGCCCCTGATCTAGAGCGCACGCCAGCCGATATCACGGCGAAAGAAACCTTCAGGCCATTCAATTGTATCCACCATGTCATAGGCGCGTTTATGTGCTTCGACCAAGGACGCGCCGCGTGCTGTCACGTTTAAAACGCGTCCACCCGTCGCGATGATGTCGCCGTTTTTTTCAGCGGTCCCAGCATGGAAGGTCACGTTGTGACTGTCATCGGCCAATGCATCTAAGCCTTTGATGACAGATCCTTTTTCATATGCGCCAGGATAGCCATTCGCGGCCATAACGACAGTGATGGAGTGATCATCTGCCCAGTTTACTTGTGCTTTGTCTAAGCGCGCCTCTGCACTGGCCTGTAAAAGGTCCAAAATCTGACCGCCAAGGCGCATCATTAGAACCTGACACTCAGGGTCGCCAAATCGCGCATTATATTCGACCAAACGTGGTGCGCCGTCTTTGATCATTAACCCTGCATAAAGCACGCCCTGATAAGGGCTGCCGCGTCTGGCCATTTCGGCCATGCAGGGTTTGACGATTTGCTCCAACGCTTGCGTTGCGATGTTATCCGTCAAAACAGGAGCGGGCGAATAAGCTCCCATGCCACCTGTGTTCGGACCTGTGTCGCCCTCGCCAACGCGTTTGTGATCTTGCGCTGTTCCGATGGGCAAAACGTTTTCGCCGTCGCAAAGCACGAAAAACGAGGCTTCTTCACCGTCCATAAATTCTTCAATAACCACTTCCGCGCCCGCGCCGCCGAATGCGCCGCCAAACATGTCATCCACAGCATCAAGCGCGTCTTGAAGCGCCATCGCGACAACAACGCCTTTGCCCGCTGCAAGACCATCCGCTTTTACAACGATTGGTGCGCCTTGCGCGGTGATGTAGGCCTTTGCTTCGGCAGCATCCGTGAAATGTGCATAGGCAGCGGTAGGTGCGTTTGCCGCCATGCAAATTTCTTTCGTGAAAGCTTTGGAAGCTTCCAATTGCGCCGCTGCCTTTGAGGGGCCGAACACCAGAAATCCAGCGTCGCGTAAATCGTCTGACACGCCTGCGGCAAGTGGCGCTTCTGGGCCAATGATTACGAAATCGATTGCTTCGGATTCAGCAAATGTGATGACCTCTGCACTGTTTTCAATATTGAAAAAGGCGCAAGTCGCGATCTGTGCAATGCCTGCATTTCCGGGGGCAACGATTAACTTATCGCATTTGGGATTCTGCATGACCGCCCAAGCGAGCGCATGTTCGCGCCCACCACCACCGAGAATGAGAATATTCATTGCAAACTCCTGTCTTCGGCACCTTGGCCTTCCGCTTGGGGCGTTCTAGTCTGCACGCATCCGATGCACAAGCGAGGCACGATGTCCGATTTGTTAGATGATCCCCGTGAGGGGGCGAATGAACCAGAATTTACAGTTTCCGAGATCTCATCAGCGGTGAAACGCACGATAGAGGGCACGTTTGATCATGTGCGCATTCGCGGCGAAGTGGGTCGCGTGGTTCACGCGCGTTCGGGGCATTTGTATTTTGATATCAAAGATGACCGTTCTGTTTTGGGGTGCACGGCTTGGAAAGGACAGGTGGCGCGTCTGACAGTGATGCCGGAAGAGGGCATGGAGATCATCGCGACCGGACGCCTGACGACGTTCCCTGGTCAGTCCAAGTACCAAATGAATGTGCAAGATGTCGCCGTCGCGGGCGAGGGCGCATTGATGGCGATGCTCGATAAGCGCAAGAAAAAGCTTGCGGCGGAAGGATTGTTCGATCTCGATCGCAAACAAGAGATACCATTTTTGCCTGAGGTCATTGGTGTTGTGACCTCGCCGACAGGCGCTGTTATCCGTGATATCTTGCACCGTTTGCGTGACCGATTTCCGCGCAAAGTTCTGATTTGGCCAGTCGCTGTGCAAGGAGAGCGATGTGCGCCTGAAGTGTCGCGCGCGATTGAAGGTTTTAACGCCTTTACCTTGGGCGGTGCGTTGCCGCGACCTGATCTGATTATCGTGGCTCGCGGCGGTGGTTCAATCGAAGACCTTTGGGGCTTTAACGAAGAGAGTGTTGCACGCGCGGCGGCGGCTTCCCAAATTCCGTTGATATCTGCAGTCGGGCACGAGACGGATACCACACTCATCGATTTTGCTTCGGATCATCGCGCTCCGACACCGACAGCGGCTGCGGAACGCGCGGTTCCTGTACGCGCTGAATTGCTTGCACGGTCGGAGGAAACAGAAAGCCGTCGCATCAATGCTATGCGCGCAGCGCTAAACTACCGTGGTGAAAAACTGCGCGATCTTTCGCGAGCGTTGCCGCGCAAAGATGCTCTTCTAGGCCAGTCACAACAGCGGCTTGATCTCGCCTCAGCACGTTTGCCAAGTGCCCTCACGGCACGTGTCAATTTGTGTCGTAGTTCGCTTAGTCACGCGTCTGGTGCTTTGCGCCCGTCGCTTCTGGCGCGTAGTTTGCAAGGGCATAAAATACGACTTGATGATCGTGCAGAGCGTCTTTTGCCCCTGTTGCAGCGTCGCACACGCACTGCTGTTGATGATCTTGCCAAAACAGCCACGCGCTTTGAGAATATAACGCTTTCGCCGCAAATCGAACGTCGTAAAAGCGATTTGGCAGCTCTTCTAGCGCGCTTTTCTCATGCGGGGAAAGTTCAGCAGATGCAGCAGCGAAATAAATTGGAAGCGCTAGATCGTTTGCGATTAACCCTAGGGTACAAGGCGACCTTGGAGCGTGGATACGCTGTAGTGCGCGCACCAGATGGCAGTGTCATCACCCGTCAAAAAGAAGCTAAAAACCATGCTTTATTTGCAATTGAATTTGCAGACGGTACTCTGGATCTAGGCGCGAAACGTTCTGTGAAGGAGCAAAAATCATCTAACAGTTCGGAGCAAGGCAGCCTTTTTTAGGCAGTTGTTAACCGACCGTTTACTTTTCTAGGCTTAATTACGAATCAAAATACTGCAACGATACCCAAGCCGACTAAAATCAACGCCGAGAAGTAAACAAATTTGCGGTTAAAAACCGGCGTCGGATGATGACATCTGCCGCAGTTCTTGGCACCTAGTCGCAATTTGTGATTGCAATCTGTACAGGAGTAAATTCGCATTGCGTGTAAATTACATAATTAAATGATATTTTTGAGAAAACAAAAAACTAATCACGCAGAACGATTATTTTGCGTGGGATACACTGAAACAAATTTTGAAAAATAAACTCGATAAAACAAAATTTTCATACACCGATTTGCGGGCCGACACAATGGAGCGGCTCATCGATTTGTTCGGCTTCGTATAGTTCGGTACTTTGTGATCCGCCTAAAAATGTAGCGCGCAAACCGGTCGAAGTTTTTTCAAATTCCCAACATTGCGGTTCGGGGCGATCTTCATAGACAAAGCAAATTGCTCCGTTTTGTTCGTACCACTCGCCTTGCTTGCACTGTCCGTCTAAAAAAGACCATTCAACGCGTCGCCCGGGCAAATAACGTTCGGCTCCGTAAACCTGGCCGTTCTCTCTAAAATAAAGTGTCTTGCCTGTGGTGTATTTTTCGAAATTTGAACCAGACAATGGCGCAGCATGAGACGCAAGTGCGCTCAAAATGAGCGCGAACGACAGAAAAAGACGATGCATAACAAATCCTCCGGCTTGCGCCGCTGATGTTGCGTCTTTTGTTGTAAGGTTTCAATCCGCAAGCTCTTTCAAAAGTGGTCATTCGCCTTTAGGTGAAAGGGGACTAGCGGAGTTCTGCCAATGGCCTTTTTCAAAAAGCTAAAAGATAAGTTGTTCAAATCATCCTCAAAAATTGAGGAAGGATTAGACGCGATTGTCGAGGATGGTGGGGAAGAAGAGGCCGCGGGTGAGCGCGAAGTTAGGCCCGAAAATGAGCTTGCAATTGAGTCGCAAAGCATTTCCCCAGAGCCAGAGCCAGAGCCAGAGCCAGAGCCAGAGCCAGAGCCAGAGCCAGAGCCAGAGCCAGAGCCAGAGCCAGAGCCAGAGCCAGAGCCAGCAAAAATAATTACTGAAGAAGCTGCCCCCCAGAAGGCTCAAGCGCCAGAAACTGCCAAACCAGGATTACTTGGTCGGCTTATGGGGCGTTCCGCGCCCAAGACGGTGACACGGCGTGTGCTGGATGATGATATGCTTGAGCAGCTTGAAGAGTTGCTCATCAGTTCTGACATGGGCGTAGATACGGCGCTTCGTGTCGCGGCGAACATGGCCGAAGGGCGCATGGGGCGCAAACTTTCCACAGCTGAGATTAAAGACCTCCTTGCTGCAGAAATTGCACGCATTATGGAGCCTGTGGCCAAGCCGCTGCCAATCTATCCCAAAAAGCCACAAGTTGTGTTGGTGGTTGGTGTCAACGGATCAGGGAAAACAACAACCATTGGTAAACTCGCGAGCCAGTTCAAAGCGGCTGGCAAATCTGTGGTCATCGCTGCGGGCGATACTTTCCGTGCAGCGGCGGTGGAACAATTGCAAGTCTGGGGTCAACGCGCAGGCGTGCCGGTTTTGACGGCTCCGGAAGGGTCAGACCCTGCAAGCCTCGCGTTTGACGCAATGACGCAGGCCGAAGCAGATGGCGCAGATTTGTTGATGATCGACACTGCCGGACGTCTGCAAAACCGCGCGGATCTGATGGAAGAACTTTCCAAAATTGTGCGCGTGATCCGCAAAAAAGACCCAAGCGCGCCGCACAACACATTACTGGTTCTCGATGCGACAACGGGACAAAACGCGCTGAACCAAGTGGAAACTTTCCAAAAATTGGCGGATGTCTCTGGCCTCGTGATGACCAAGCTTGATGGCACGGCCAAAGGCGGTGTTCTGGTCGCGCTCGCTGATAAATTTGGCCTGCCAATCCATGCCATCGGGGTGGGTGAGCAAATTGACGACCTTGATGCGTTTGATCCAGAGGACTTTGCCAACGCCCTCACGGGCCGCACTCTTTGAGCTTCATTTTTCTTGATAAACTCCGGGGGGGACGCGCGCAGCGTGTCGGGGGCTGGCCCCCACCGTCCTTTTCATGACCCTCTCAGACTGGCTGATTTCGCTCGAAGGTACGCCACAAGGCCATGATGTCGCTCTAATTCTCGCGATTATGGCTGCGTTCCTGCATGCCGTGTTTGGTGCTCTGCAAAAAGGCCGCCATGATCCTTGGCTCTCGCGAGGTGCAATTGACGCCAGTTACGGGCTTATCGCGATGCCCTTCGCACTCTTTGTTGTGCCTTGGCCGGAAGCACATATGTGGCCAATCTTTGCGGGCGCTTTTCTGATCCACCTTGGGTATAAATTGCTGCAAGCTTTTGCCTATACCAAAGGTGCCTACACAGTTGTTTATCCCGTCGTACGCGGAACTGGACCGTTGTTTACGGTGTTCGGCGCGTATCTTATTTTCGGCGAAACCTTTACGCTCGGGCAGTGGTTTGGCGTATTCATCTTACTCGGCGGGATCTTCGGCCTCGCGTTTTACAACTATATGTATCTCATCAAAGACCGCGCGACACTTCTGCCCGCGCTTTGGCTTGCGTTTGCGACGGGGCTTTTCGTGGCGCTTTATACGACTTACGACGCCTATGGCATTCGCGCGACGCAAGATCCCTTTACCTTCCTTTCATGGTTCTTCTTTATCGATGGCATCGCAATCCCTCCAATCGCCTACTTGCGTTACCGGCGAATGGTAAACCCACCCGCATTGCCGCCACTTGCGTTACGCGGAATAGCGGGAGCATTCATCGCATTTGCGTCATTTGGCTCGATTATGCTGGCGACGCGCCTTGACAAGGTGGGCGAAGCGGCCATTTTGCGCGAAACATCTACTGTCTTCGCGGCGCTTATCGGTTGGCTGGTTTTAAAAGAAACTGTTGGCCCAAAGCGCATCGCGCTGATGTCACTTATTGCGCTTGGCGCGGTGATCGTGGAATTTGCAGGCTGAACGCCGAAAAAGGGGGCCAGAATGGCACAGGAAAAAGACGTCAATCCGATCTTGAAGCAGGTTTTGGAACTTGGCCCCACGTTGGTGTTTTTCCTGATGTATTTGCGCATGCGCGACAACACATACACGATTGCGGGCACGGAATACTCCGGCTTCATCATGGCGACGGTGGCTTTTGTGCCTGTGCTGCTGATCGCGATGGGGATCCTTTGGTACCTAACGGGCAAGCTTAGCCGGATGCAGATTTTCACAGCTTTCATGGTGATCTTCTTTGGTGGCCTCACCGCGTATTTCAACGACGAGCGCTTTTTCAAGATGAAAACCACGCTGGTGTATGGCTTCTTCGCGGTGATCCTTGGGATTGGTTTGATACAAGGCAAAAGCTATCTGGCCTTTGTCTTGTCGGACGCGTTGCCCATGGCGCATGAAGGATGGATGATCCTGACGCGTCGTTTGGCCATGATGTTTGGCGCAATTGCCATCGGTAACGAGATCATTTGGCGGACCATGTCCACAGACGCGTGGGTCAAGATTGAGACCTTTGGTTTTCCGATCCTTTTGTTCGGGTTTCTTTGGGCGCAGTTCGCTGCTTTGCAGAAATATATGGATCTCGAAAACGATCCACGTTGACGCTGCGCAGCGGCGGGCGTAAATAAACCATGTGGCGATTTGATACCGGATTGTGGGCCACGTTAAATATGCCGCTAAAAGGTCAATGCTCGGGAACCCCGTTTGCTTGACCGCATCGGGGTTTTTTCGTGGAGCAATGCTTCCACGCTAGGAGAACGACATGAGCGAAGAGTGGAATACGCGCACGAAACTGGTGCACAGCGGGACCAAACGTAGTCAATGGAATGAGGTGAGCGAAGCAATCTTTCTGACACAAGGGTTTGTCTACGACACCGCTGAACAAGCCGAAGCACGCTTCATCAAAGCAGAGCCTGACGAATATATCTATGCGCGCTACGGCAACCCTACGGTCGCAATGTTCGAAGAACGCATGGCGGCTATCGAGGGCTGTGAAGCTGGGTTTGCAACGGCATCTGGCATGGCGGCCGTCAACGGCGCTTTGATGGCGTTCCTCAGCGCTGGCGACCACGTCGTCAGTTCGCGGGCGTTGTTTGGCTCTTGTCTCTATATCCTTGATGAAATCCTGCCGCGCATGGGCGTTGAAGTGACGTTGGTCGATGGGCGTGATCTTGACGCTTGGAACGCGGCAATTCGAGAAGACACAAAGCTCGTGTTCTTTGAAACGATTTCAAATCCGGCGCTTGAAGTTGTCGATATTAAATCCGTCAGCAAGATGGCCCACGCTGTTGGGGCGCTTGTGATTGCAGATAATGTTTTCGCCACTCCGGTTTATTCCAATGCGGTAGAGCAGGGCGTTGATATTGTTGTGTATTCAGCGACCAAACATATCGACGGTCAGGGTCGTGCGCTTGGCGGTATTATCCTTGGTCCACAGGAGCTGATCCGCGGCAAGGTTGAAGCCTATATGAAGCACACAGGCGGCGCGATGAGCCCGTTTACGGCATGGATCATGCTAAAGGGCTTGGAAACGATGGACCTGCGTGTGCGCGCGCAAAGCGACACGGCAGCGAAATTGGCGGATGCGCTTGCAGGGCATGAAAAGCTGGAGCGCTTGATTTACCCAGGTCACGACAGCCATCCACAACACGCGTTGGTCATGTCACAAATGGGCAATGGCGGTACAATGCTTGCGTTTGATGTGAAGGGTGGCAAAGAGGCCGCGTTTCGTGTGTTGAATGCGCTGAAAATTGCTGTGATTTCGAACAATCTGGGAGATGCAAAAACAATTGCGACACCCCCAGCTGCAACGACCCATCAGCGCCTTCCTCAGGATCAGAAAGAGATGCTGGGGATCACGCCAGGTCTTGTGCGCCTGAGCCTTGGGATTGAAGACCCTGACGATTTGATCAACGACATACTTCAGGCGCTCACCCACGCCTGACCCGGATCGGTTTGTGATATCTCAGCGGTAACGGGTGCGCGGTATCATTCGGTGCGCCCGTAAAAGCCGAGTTTTTCTTCGTCGCTAAACCGCGCGCCCGGGTTTTCGTAATAAGTAAGCACGGTAACAACACGGGGGCGCGGTCCATGCGCAGGGGTCACACAGTGTGGCGTATTGACACCGCGAAACACATTGAGCGTTCCCGCACTCGCATCGAGCGACTGCACCAATGGGTCCTGACCAAGAACAAGCTTCTCAACGCCTTCGTAATTGGGATCATCTGCGCTGCGCAAATCGGTACGAAATTGAAATGTGCTTCCTGTCTCGGGTGCTTGCAAAAGCAATGTCGTGGTGAATTCAGAGCGATCAAAGTGCCAGTTCAATCCTTGCCCTTCAAAATAGGCCATGACGTTCAAACGCGCCAATGGGTCATCCATCGGATACAAAGCAGGGCGTTCCATGACCGTAGCAAGGAAGTTAACAAATGGTTGCCACTCATAAAGCTTCGTCACTGCTGTCGGTTCGACCTGATCGCCGCAAAGTGTCAGGTTTGACGTGGAAAATTCGTTATACAGCGCGGAATTATCTGCGACATCGGGGATCGTCTTTTTGAAATAGATATTGTGCGCGCGCTCGTGACGAAAAGCTTCTGTTTCAAACTTGGGCAACGCATAATCCAAAGTCTGTTGAATCGCGTCGGTCTTCATAAAGCCGACCAGATTGAACATTCCGTTTTGGGCCAGCTCGTCGCGGCACCGCGCGACCAAGGCAGAATATTCAGGGCTTTCCGGCTGATCCAGCGGGTATGTCTCAAGATCAAGTATCGTCTTCATCACGGTTCTTTCTAACAAGCACATTCCCCTTTGTGTAACAGCCTGTTTATTCTTTGGAAGTCACTTTTGACGCTCTTCACTTCGCGTTTGCACCGAAGCGTGTCTGAAAAATATGGAAACTTATGAAAACAATCCATTATAATGGGCGGAGTTATTGCTTTCGGGAGAGGCGGGAATGAATATTCAAACGCCAGTCGCAGATGAAATCGCCACGCACGAAGAGGCCCAAGCTGCGTTTTCAGCCCTGATAAACTGGGCGCGCGGCGCAAACCCGCAAGAGCTCAATGCGCTAGATCCCAAATTACGGACCTTGATTGGCAGCAACGAATATCCCGATCTTATTAACGACTATCCTGAAAACTTCGTCGTTGATTCTGCTTACAAGGCGACCTTGCCAGATCTGCAGAACGGACCAAGCTCGCTTATTCGAGGGTCAAAGCAGCTCATCCAGCATGTGGGCATTTCGAATTTTCGCTTGCCCATCCGGTTTCATACCAAGCATGGCGGTGATCTGACACTTGAGACCTCTGTAACAGGTACGGTCAGTCTGGAAGCGGATAAAAAAGGGATCAACATGTCGCGCATCATGCGCACCTTTTATCGACGCGCAGAGGAAACGTTTAGCTTTGGCGTGATTGAGGCGGCGCTGGATGACTACAAGTCTGATCTTGAGAGCTTCGATGCACGGCTGCAGATGCGCTTTTCCTTCCCTGTGAAGATTGAGAGCCTGCGGTCCGGGCTGTCTGGCTACCAATACTACGATATTTCGATGGAAATGACGGAAAAGAACGGGGTGCGGCAGAAGTTCATGCATGTGGATTATGTGTATTCTTCAACGTGTCCTTGCTCTTTAGAGTTGAGCGAACACGCACGCAGCACCCGTGGGCAGTTGGCAACGCCACATTCGCAACGTTCTGTGGCGCGTGTGTCAGTTGAATTGATCGGTAAATCCATTCTCTGGTTTGAGGATTTGATTGATCATTGTCGCAAAGCTGTGCCAACTGAAACACAAGTCATGGTCAAGCGCGAGGATGAGCAAGCCTTTGCAGAACTCAACGCGGCTAACCCCATCTTCGTCGAGGATGCTGCGCGTCTTTTCTGTGAACAACTACTCAAAGATGAGCGGATTGGTGATTTCCGTGTGGTCGCATCACATCAAGAAAGCTTGCACAGTCATGACGCTGTCAGCATCCTGACCGAAGGGCCAAGCTTTGCCGCGACCAGCATCGACCCCAAGTTGTTCAGCACCCTTTATCACGTTGGTTAACGTGGCGAGAGCAATGCAATCAGCGCAATGCTGCAATGCAGAATAAACAAAGTTACTGCCCTACCAATGACTTAGCTAGGGGCCTACATTACTCACAACAGTAATTCATGTAGTGAGGTTTCACATGGCAGTTCTCGATTTCGGCGCAACAAGCGCATCTAATTCTTCTTCCGCATCTTTCCTAAAGCGCATCGGTACTGCGATCTGGGATGTTCTTGTAGAGTTGGGCCACGCCCGTGCACGAACGGCTGAGCTACAATACTACATGGATATGAGCGACGCGCAGCTGGCTGCCAAAGGCCTGCGCCGCGAAGACATCCCGCGTCACGTTTTCCGCGGTATTATGATCTAATACATCCACACCACACAAAAGCAGTCTGCGCGCTGAATACGCGCGCGGATGCTTGACAGGGCAGGGGGCCTCGGCCAAGCCTGCGATCTATGTTGGACCTACGCCCCGTTGGATATGTGATCGGCCTGTTGGTCATGATGCTTGGTATGACGATGCTCTTACCATTGCTCGTAGACCTTGCCGAAGCACGCGGGCACTGGCCTGCTTTCTTACAAAGTGCATTGATCACCTCTCTTGTGGGCGGCTTGGTGGCTTTGGCCTGCTCCAATGGCGTCAAAGAAGGTCTTAACATCCAGCAGACCTTTTTGCTGACAACAGGCGTTTGGCTTGCGCTACCGCTTTTTGGCGCGTTGCCATTCATGTTCGGTGACACAGAGCTGCGCTTTGTCGATGCGTTTTTCGAGGCCATGTCTGGGCTGACGACAACTGGTTCAACCGTCATTTCTGGATTAGACGAACTGCCCAAAGGCCTTTTGCTATGGCGTGGTCTTATGCAGTGGATTGGTGGCGTGGGTATCATTGTTGTCGCGATGGTGTTTTTGCCTGAGTTGCGCGTTGGTGGTATGCAGATCTTCCGCGCGGAAGGCTTTGATACCATGGGTAAAATCCTGCCAAGAGCGACAGCTATCGCGTCGCAGATTTCATATATCTATGTTGGCATTACGTTGATTTGTGCGCTGACTTACATGCTGCTTGGCATGAATGCATTTGATGCGACAGTACATTCAATGACGACTGTCGCCACGGGCGGTTTTGCAAATTATGACGCGTCTTTCGGCGTTTTTTCGGGGTCGATTGAATATGCCGCATCCTTTTTTATGGTGCTCGCGGCTTTGCCATTTGTACGCTACGTGCAGCTGTTGAACGGCAATAATCTTGCAGTCATTCGCGATGCCCAAGTGCGTGGGTTTCTGATCACGATTGCAGCGCTTGTCATTATCTGTGCGGCAGTTCTCGCTTTGGCGCAAGATCGTGCATTTGAACCGGCTTTCCGGCGGGCCTTGTTCAACATCATTTCTATTGTGTCAGGCACTGGCTACGCGAGCGCGGATTACATGCTGTGGGGCTCTTTCCTTGTCTCGCTTTTCTTCTTTGCCGGCCTTATCGGGGGGTGTGCCGGATCGACTGCTTGCTCGGTCAAGATCTTTCGCTACCAGCTTTTGTTCGCGTCCATCAGCACTCAAATCAAACGCATTCATTCGCCAAACGGCATTTTTTCGCCGCGCTATGAAGGCCGTTCAGTGGGCGAAGATGTTCTAAGTTCGGTGATGTCCTTCTTCGTTTTCTTCATGGTGACTTTGGGTGTGCTTGCGGTGTCGCTCAGTTTGACAGGGCTCGATATGATCACGGCACTTTCTGGTGCTGCTGCGGCCTTAGCGAATATTGGTCCGGGCCTTGGTCCTGAGATCGGTCCAGCGGGCAACTTTGGCGGTTTGAATGACACGGCGAAATGGTTGCTTGCCATTGGCATGTTGATTGGGCGGCTGGAGTTGTTGGCGGTTTATGCCATCCTGACTGTCGGATTTTGGAGAGGATGACATGACACAGCGACCACTTGGAGCACAGATTTCGCATATGCTGAAAGCGCGCGGTGTGGATACGATCTTTGGGATCCCTGGTGTGCACAACGTTGAAATGTATCGTGGCATCGAAGAAGCCGGCATCACCCACGTGCTCGCACGCCATGAACAAGGCGCAGGTTTTATGGCGGATGGTTATGCGCGGGCAACGGGCAAACCCGGAGTTGCGTATGTTATCACAGGACCTGGACTGTGCAATACCATGACACCTCTAGGGCAGGCCTATTCCGATAGCGTGCCAGTTTTAGCAATTTCGTCTTGTCTGGATGAAACATCGGCAAAACGCGGCCAACTTCATCAAATGCTTGACCAAGAAGCGGCTGCTGCGACAGTCTGTGAGTGGTCGTATGAGGCGCGATCACCAAGTGCGACGTATCAGTTGATAGATCGAGCATTTACAGAATTTACCACTGCGCGGCCGCGCCCGAAACATATTCAAGTTCCGATTGCCTTGGCAGGAGCAATGGCAGATGGTGCGCCCCCCGCGTTGCCAAAGCCTGCAAAGCCGCAAGTCTCGCATACGCAACTTTATGATGCCGTGGCGATGATCCTAAAGGCTGCAAAACCGATATTCGTCTTTGGGGGCGGTGCTGCTGCGGGCGCAGATGTTGTTGCGGATCTTTTACGTATGACAGGGGCTGCGAGTATTACGACCTATGCGGGGCGAGGAATTGTTCCACCTGAAACGCCTTTGTACTTTGGCAGCACGCTTGCGCGATCTGATAGCGCAGACGTTTTCGCACAAGCGGATTTGGTAATCGTGATTGGCAGTGAGCTTTCTGAAGTGGATCTTTGGCGCGATACACTTGGGCAGGATTGCCCAATGATCCGCGTTGATCTTGATCCTTCGGTGCTTGCACAGGGACGTGCTGAGGATTTGTTGTTACACGGCGATGCTGAGGCGTTTATGCGCGCTATGGCGATTGCCATACCTGCGCGCATTGATGATCGCGATCCTTGTTGGGACGCAGCTTATGTTGCGCAATACCGTGCGCGTTGGCGCGCTGAAACAGATGCGGAACGACCGGGGATTGTGCCAATTTGTGATGCGTTGAAAGCTATGCTGCCAAGTGATGCCTTGATCTATTCTGACATGACGCAATTCGCTTATGTGGCGAAAGAGGTTTGGGACATGGACGCCCCGTCGCTGTGGCATCACCCCTATGGATTTGGCACGCTCGGCTATGCGCTGCCAGCTGCAATCGGCGGTAAAATTGGCGCGACAGACCAGCCTGTCGTCGCAATCGCGGGCGACTATGGCTTTCAATATACGTTGCAGGAATTGGGGGTCGCAGTGGAATTGAACCTCAGTCTGCCGATCATTTTATGGGATAATGGCAAGCTGAAAGAGATTGAAGATTCCATGGTGCGCAGCCAAATTGCGCCGAATGCTGTTGTCGCGCGTAACCCTGATTTTTGCAAATTGGCAGAAGCCTATGGTGCTGCGAGTTCGCGGCCGCACTCATTGGACGCGCTAGCCCAAGACATGAAAAAAGCGCTGGCCCATCAAGGGCCAACGCTTATTCATCTTACACCTGATATCTTGGCGGACTAACCTATTCCCAGCAGCTGACGAGTACCGTCATGTCCGCGGCGAGTTTTGCGAGGTCTTCATTATCCAGCGCTGCGTTTTGTGTCGCGGTGTTGGCTGTGATGCCAGCTCCGGAAAGCATTTCAGCGATTACCTCCGTCGGGATCGAGAAGCCAACACCGGCGGGCAATGTGCGCCCTTTCATTTCCTTTGGGGCGAGCATGCCGATAATGCCACCTGCGCTGTCCAGAACTGGGCCACCGACATCGCCTGACATCGCATCCATTTCAAGACGATTCAGCGTTGTTTCACCGCTGAGCCCTTTGAGATCGGCGAGTGTGCCATACGTCAGCGTCGGTGCGTTCAAAGCGCCCTCGAACGGATAACCTGCAACGGCAACATCTGTTTTCAAGCGTGGCGCGCCGCTGCGCAATGCGGCCACACCTTGGGGCGCGAGTGCCTCATCTGGGCGTAGCAAAGCAAGGCCGCTGGCCTCATCGGTTGCGATCACCTTTGCATCATAATCACCGTCGATCGTGATGCGGCTACAGGATTGTACTGCGTCAAGGCTGGTCATAGCAGAGCCGTTAGAGGCAACGTAAAAACCACTGCGCGACAACTTTGGTGTTCGAATTTTCAGACCGGAGACGAGGTCTATTGCCTGCAATTCATCCATCCCCGCTGTCGGGTCGAGGACGCCGTCCAAACGGTTGAAATTGACCTGCATCTCCGCAAGCAGACGCGTGCGGCGTTCTTCATCTTTCGTTGGCCAAATCAGCATGAAGCCTTTGACGTGACCATCTTTCAAGCTTGCTTCAGTATGAGAAACGAACGTCTCGTTCTCACCCACAAGTGTGAAGCTGCGTTTGCTGCGTTCGCGCGGACCATCGAGTGGCACGATTTCCAGGGTTTGCAAAATGTCGTAAAGCCCGAAGAGTGTATTTTCATCGCCTGCTTGGCTGATCAAAATAACTTTTGCACCGGGCACAAAGCCTGTGCCCTCATAATGCGAAAACGGTGACTCGTAGCGGTCAAAACCAACCGCACCGACAGGCAATGCAATCTCGATTCCTGCGCTCCGGTCTTCAACGAGGCGCAGATCAAGGCCGTCAAGAACTGCGTTGTACTGTTTGAAGAGCTCGGCACGTTGAAGGGTCGTTAGGATACCAGTTGCTTCGAACCCATTGGCATCCTGCCAAGCTGACATAGAGCCGCGCGTTCCGCGACCAAAAGAGCCATCAATCGCGGCATTGTAAAACCCCGCCCATTGCAGAGCGATCTGGAGGTTCTTTTTCTCATCACGGCTCAATGCATTTTCGCTCGCGCGGGCTTCGCGCAGCGTTTCATCCGCTTCCAGTGGTTCGGGCTCAGGAGCCGGTGCCGATGCGGCTGGCGCTTGTGCGACGGTCGTATCCTCTTGCTCGGAAGTCAGTGCCGGTGCAAGCGGTGTCACATTCAGAAGGTTCGCACCAACGGGCCAGAATTGCTGACGAAACGATGCCGAAAATGCAATGAAACTGTCGCGTGGAATCCGTCCTGCGCGTCGGTACTCCCGCAGAACAGTCTCTGCATCGTCTGCGGAGTAGGGGCCAAGCGCGATAGCGTACCAACCACCCCCGAGTGAAAAGCCGTTCACATCAGGCAACGTACCCGCATAAACGCGCGCACGCGTTTCGGCTGCGTTCAAGCTGGGTTGCGCTTCAATCTGAACCCAAGCGGCATCTTGCGCGTATGCTGGGCGCATGGCCGCGAACAAGAGCATAATAAATGTCAGGAAAATGCGCTTCATGAAAGAGACCTCGCCATCGAACTGCTGGATGTGTTTGGACATTATCTGGTGGTATGGCTCTGCATTAAGAGCAGATTGAGAGAGGTTTTCGGCAATTTTTGGGCAATAGTCCACCGGATTTGGCAACAAAATTGTGAATTGGGCAATTGAGTGCTGAGCAACGGTGGCACGGCTTGTTTGATTGACCCTCGCGGATGCAACAGCTAATCAGACGCGACAGCGCTTTAGGCGTGCGAATTATCAGGTGGCGAACGTCATGAAGTTGGAAAAACCTAAGTCATTTCAAGAGATTATCTTGCGACTGCAAGCCTATTGGGCAGCGCAAGGCTGCGCCGTGATGCAGCCCTATGATATGGAAGTCGGTGCTGGGACGTTCCACCCTGCGACAACTTTGCGCTCGCTTGGTTCCAAACCGTGGGCAGCCGCCTATGTGCAACCTTCACGCCGCCCGACAGACGGACGTTACGGCGAGAATCCCAATCGCCTTCAGCATTATTATCAATATCAAGTCGTTATCAAACCAAGCCCGCCGGATCTTCAGGCGCTCTACCTAGGGTCATTGGAGGCGATTGGTGTGGACATGGAGATGCACGACATCCGTTTCGTAGAGGATGACTGGGAAAGCCCGACGCTTGGCGCGTGGGGGCTTGGCTGGGAAGTCTGGTGTGATGGTATGGAAGTCAGCCAGTTTACCTATTTTCAACAGGTCGGCGGCCATGACTGCGCTCCTGTCGCGGGTGAGCTGACGTATGGTTTAGAGCGTTTGGCGATGTATATTCTGGACTGCGATCATGTGATGGACATGCCCTATAATGATCCACAATCGCCTATTCCGCTCAGCTACGGGGATGTGTTTAAGCAGACCGAAGAAGAATACGCGCGTTGGAACTTTGATGTGGCCAATACTGAAGTTTTGCTGCGTCATTTTGAGGAAGCAGAAGCCGAATGCGCCAACATTCTGGCGCAAGAGCATGAAGATCCAAAGACTGGCAAGCGCATCATCATGGCGCATCCCGCATATGATCAATGCATCAAGGCAAGCCATATCTTTAATCTTCTCGACGCGCGGGGCGTGATTTCTGTGACGGAACGCCAAGCCTACATCGGGCGCGTGCGCACCTTGGCTAAAGCCTGCGCTGATGCCTTTGTCCAGACGAGCGCGGGCGGATACGTCCAATGAGGATGGGTCAATTTTTAGCGGGGTTTACCGTGTTTGCAGCAATCATAGCCGGCGGTGCGATGTATTATTTGCAGGTTTACGCGTTCTACGAAGAAGTGTCTGCGAGCGGCGAAAACGATGTACAACTTGTCAGCCTTGTCTCGGGAGAACCGGAACCGATCCTGTTTGATCAGTTCGAAGCGATTGACGCCTATACGTCCCCCATTCGTTACCGCGCGTGTTTTACCACGCAGATGAGCCACTCTTTGCTTAGCGAAACTTATGTCGCGTTTGAAAACGCCGAGCCGCGCAATGCACCAGGCTGGTTCGATTGTTTTGATGCCGAAGCAATTGGGGCTGAGTTGGAGGCGGGTACGGCCCTCACATTCTTGGCGCAAAAGAACATCGCTTATGGTGTGGACCGCGTTGTGGCGATTACCGAAGACGGGCGCGGATACATCTGGCACGAGCTGAACGATTGCGGCGCAAAAGCCTATGATGGTTCGCCCACAGGGGAGGCGTGTCCCCCCCGCGATGAATTTACCGGTGAAATGCTGGAAGGAAATAACTGATGCCTGATCTGCTGATCGAACTGTTCTCCGAAGAAATCCCAGCACGTATGCAGGGCAAAGCGGCGGATGATCTGAAAAAGCTGATGACGGACGGTATGGTTGAGGCGGGTTTGACCTATGCCTCTGCCGCGGCATTTAGCACGCCGCGCCGCTTGGCTTTGACGGTTGAGGGCGTTTTGAGCGAAAGCCCAACGGTACGTGAAGAGCGTAAGGGCCCCAAAGTCGGCGCACCTGATAAAGCGATTGAGGGCTTCTTGCGCGGCGCTGGTCTGACCCGTGATCAGCTGGAAGAGCGTGACACGCCCAAAGGTGCCGTCTATTTCGCGAGCATCGAAAAGCAGGGTCGTCCTGCGGCAGAGATTATTGCAGAGGTTCTGGAAAACACGATCCGCAATTTCCCATGGCCAAAGTCTATGCGCTGGGGCAGTGGATCTTTGCGTTGGGTACGTCCTTTGCACTCTATCATTTGCGTATTGAGCGATGAGGCTGGCAGTGAAGTCGTGCCCCTTGATGTGGATGGCATTGTCTCTGGCAAAACAACTTTCGGCCATCGTTTCATGGATCCCAAACAGATCACGGTAAACGGATTTGAGGACTACGAGGCGCAGCTCAAGCGTGCCTTTGTTGTATTGAATGCGGGTGAGCGCGCCGATGCGATTTGGGAAGACGCCAAGAACCAAGCTTTCGCCAACGGCCTTGAAGTCGTTGAGGACGCAGGACTTTTGCGCGAAGTCGCAGGGCTTGTGGAATGGCCTGTTGTTTTGATGGGTGAGATCGCCGAGGACTTCCTTGAGTTGCCGCCAGAGGTTTTGCAGACCTCGATGAAAGAGCATCAGAAGTTTTTCTCTGTGAAAAACCCGAAAACGGGCCGGATCGAGCGGTTTATTACCGTGGCGAACCGTGAAACGACAGACAATGGCGCGACGATTTTGGCGGGCAATCAGAAAGTTCTGTTTGCACGCTTGTCCGATGCGAAATTCTTTTGGGAAAATGATTTGCGCGTCGCGTTGGCAGATATGTCGTCTTGGACAGAGGCTTTGTCCAATGTAACGTTCCACAACAAGCTTGGCACGCAAGCAGAGCGGATAGATCGGATTGCGGCTTTGGCGCGCGAATTGGCCCCTGTAGTTGGCGCCGAGGCGGATGATGCTGAACGTGCAGCACGTTTGGCGAAAGCGGATTTGTCGTCCGAAATGGTTTATGAATTTCCAGAGCTGCAAGGCTTGATGGGTCGCTACTATGCCGAGGCTGCGGGAGAGACTGCGGCTGTCGCGGCTGCGGCTCAAGAACATTACGCGCCATTGGGGCCATCTGATGATGTGCCCACAGCGCCTGTGTCTGTTGCGGTGTCTTTGGCCGATAAGATTGATACGCTGACAGGTTTCTGGGCGATTGATGAGAAGCCTACAGGCTCCAAGGATCCGTTTGCGCTGCGTCGTGCAGCTTTGGGCGTTGTTCGTTTGGTCATCGAAAACGATAAATCTTTGGCTCTGGACAGTGTTTTTGCCTTAGCAAATGATAAAGCCGACAGTGCGAATTTGCTGTCGTTCTTCCACGACCGCCTGAAAGTCTATCTCCGCGAACAGGGCGTCCGACACGATGTGATCGACGCTTGTATCGCAATGGACGGCAATGATGATCTTGGCCTTTTGGTCAAGCGTGCGGTTGCTTTGGAAGCCTTCATGAAGACAGAAGATGGCACGAACCTTTTGCAAGGCTTCAAACGTGCGAACAACATTCTGTCTAAAGAAGAAGAGAAGGACGGTGTCGAGTATTCATACGGGGCAGATGTGAAGTTTGCCGAGACTGATGAAGAACGCACATTGTTCGAGGTCTTGACAGCTGAGGCTCCGGTGATTGAAGCGGCGCTGAAAGCCGAAGATTTTGCTGCGGCTATGACGGGTATGGCGGCGCTACGCGCGCCGATTGATGCGTTCTTTGAAGCGGTTCAGGTCAACTCTGACAACGCGACGGTGCGGCGTAATCGACTGAACCTGTTGAGTAATATTCGCAAGCTTGTCGGTTCTGTTGCGGATCTTACGCGCGTTGAGGGCTAAGACATTGAGCGCGCGGGGCGCGCGCGCTTTTTAAGCACACCCTTTGGGGTGTGCCCTGTGCCTCCGGCGGGGATATTTGTGGAAAGAGGAAGCAGTATGAATATGCTGCGCTTGCACGATGTAGAATCGAGGTTATGCTGCCTGCAACATTTGAGGATGCCGCAGTGCAGAATAACCCACACACAACCTTGATCACCGCCACAGCTCCAGTGTCACCACAAACCCACGGGGGGCGCACGAAGTGTTTGCAGCGTTTGGTGCGCTTGGACTTACCTGTGCCGCGCACGGTGGGTTTGTCGTTTGATGCAGTGCACAAGATTGCACGCGGTGAAATGCCCGATATGGCGTTGCTTTTGTCGCCTTTTGAGGAAGGCGAATTGCTTTGTGTTCGGCCCTCGTCTGGCGATCCTGATTGGGGTGGCCCAGGGGCAATTTTGAACATTGGAATGAACGATGCGCGGCTCGCTGATTTTACGCAGCGTTTAGGCAAAGATATTGCTGCGTCGCTTTATGCACGATTTGTGCATTCCTATTCCCTGAGCGTTGCGCGGTTGGATCCCGATGTCTTTGATGAGATCGGCGTTGAAGGCGAGGTCGCTCTGAATGCTGCCTTGCGCGCATATGAAGAGGAAACGGATGAGCCGTTTCCGCAAGATCCCGCCGTACAATTGGCCGAAGTTTTACGCTCTATGGCGCGGGCTTGGGATGGCACGTCCGCACGTTTGTTGCGTCAAGGTAAAGGCGCGCCTGCGGATGCGGGGCTAGGACTGGTCGTACAGTCGATGGCACTTGGATTCGGTGAGGGCGAGTGCGGATCGGGCGTCCTGCAGTTGATTGATCGTGAGACAGGTCTGGAGCAGCTCACGGGGCGTTATTTGAGCCAGAGCCAAGGGCGGGATGCGCTTGCCGGTGGCACCAAGGCGCTGTTTTTGGAGCGCGATGCCAGAGGGCCGTCCCTTGAAGAGCTTGCGCCTGATGCATTTCGCAGTTTAGTCGAAATTGCCCAGTTAATGCGCGTAAAGCTGCGCGAAGAGATGCAGGTAGAGTTCGTTATCGAGAATGGCCGCGTGCATATTCTGGATGGCGTGCGTGTGTCGCGGACAAGCCGCGCTGCGGTGCGCAGTGTTGTACGTTTGGCAGAAGATAAGATTATCACGCGTCAGGAGGCTCTCATTCGCGTGCCGCCCTCAGCATTGAATGAATTGTTGCACAGACAAGTAGACCGTACGGTTGTGCGCGATGTTATAGGGCGCGGCGTTGCCGCGAGCCCGGGGGCTGCAACTGGAAAAATAGTGTTTTCAGCAGCGGATGCTCAGGCGGCAGCTGCGCGTGGTGAGTCGTGTGTTCTTGTGCGTCGAGAAACATCGCCCGAAGATATCCGCGGTATGCATGCGGCCAAAGCGGTGCTCACTGAACGTGGTGGCATGACCTCGCATGCGGCTGTGATCGGGCGCGGCATTGGTCTGCCTTGCGTTGTGGGTGCAACAGAAATGCGTTTTCAGCTGCGTAAAAAGATGTTGACCATGCCCGATGGCAGAACGTTCAAAGAGGGTGATCTTATCACGGTTGATGGCACGCATGGTGAAGTGCTTGCAGGATCTGTGGCAATGCTCGAAGCAACGCTTGATGATGCCTTTCAAACCTTGCTGAGTTGGGCCGATGACGAGCGTGATATCGGGATCCGCGCAAATGCGGATACGCCTGCTGATGCGCAAACTGCGAAGATGTTTCTGGCTCAAGGCATTGGGCTTTGCCGTACAGAGCATATGTTTTTCGAAGATGATCGCCTTACGGTGATGCGCGAAATGATTTTTGCGGAAAGCAGTGAAGATCGCAGCGCCGCGCTTGAACGTTTGTTGCCTGTACAGCGTGCTGATTTTACTGAACTTTTTAGAACGATGGCGGGTTTGCCCGTTTGTTTGCGGCTTCTTGATCCGCCCTTGCACGAATTTCTGCCCTCTGATCATGCAGGACATCGCGCGTTGGCTGAGGCGCTTGATATTCCGCTCGCTGATGTGACGCGACGTGTCGAAGCGTTGAGCGAATATAATCCAATGTTGGGAATGCGCGGCGTGCGTTTGGGGATAACCGTGCCCGAAATTTATGACATGCAAGTGCGCGCGATTTTTGAGGCCGCAATCAATGTAACGACCGCCGAGATGCCAATCGTCCCAGAAATTATGATACCGCTGGTGTCTGCCAAGCGCGAAGTCGAGCTGGTCAAGACCCGGGTGGATACCGTTGCTGCTGCTGTGCGTGCAGAAACTGGTGTCGATTTTGATTACAAGCTGGGTGTTATGGTTGAAACACCGCGGGCCGCTTTACGCGCGGAAGACATCGCCGAAAGTACATCGTTCTTGAGTTTTGGAACCAACGATTTGACCCAGATGACGTATGGATTGTCGCGCGATGATGCCGGGCGTTTCATGTCGCACTACGTAGCGCAAGGCGTCTTTGCCGAGGATCCGTTTCACACGCTTGATGTAGATGGGGTCGGCGAGTTACTTATTTTGGGTGCCAAGAGAGGCCGTAAAGCGCGGCCGGATTTGACGCTTTCCATGTGCGGTGAGCACGGCGGCAACCCCGAATCAATCGCCTTTTGTCGCGCTGCGGGTTTTGACTATGTTTCATGCTCGCCGTTCCGTGTGCCTGTTGCAAGATTAGCAGCTGCACAATTGGCGATCCTCGACAAGTTAGAGTAGTACGATCAAAATACGCCACAATATATTGAAATAGCTGACTTGATTTTCAATTCAGGTCCTGTGCCGAAACCGTAGGGTTTTGGCCTAGGGTGGATTTTAACCAATTACCTGCTATCTAGCGTCCTGATTGAAATAACGCTTGTGAGCTCGATGCGACGCATTTTTTTGGCTTTTCTAATGTCTGTGTTGGCAATGCCTGCTTCGGCGGAGACGGTGGTGCGCGACCTATCTTCCATGATCCAGCGCGATGAGACCGCTTTGAAGCGCTTGTCCAAAGCGCGCGTGGATTCACTGTTTCGACGTGTAAGCACAGGAAGCATCGGCTCAATCGAATATACGCGTAGTTTTCTTGACGCCTTGCCTGCAGCGCAGGGGGGTAAACACCTGGATTGCCTCTCTGAAGCGCTGTATTTTGAGGCGCGCGGCGAAACGATCAAAGGTCAATTTGCTGTGGCCGAAGTGATTATGAACCGCGTCGAGAGTGGTCGCTATCCTGATAGTGTATGCGGTGTCATCAATCAGGGAACTGGGCGTAAGTTTGCGTGTCAGTTTACGTACACGTGTGATGGGCGTGCTGAGATTATCACCGAAAAATCCAATTATGCGCGTCTGCGTAAGATTGCGAAGCTCTCGATGTCTGATTTGCCCAAGAAATTGACCAAAGGGGCAACGCATTACCACACAACGGCCGTCAGTCCGAAATGGAGCCGAGTGTTCCCGCGGACTGCGAAAATTGGCGTACATCTCTTTTACCGCGAACCAACGCGTGTGAGCCGTAACTAGAACGCGATCTTCGCAGAAAGTACCTCATGTCAGATGAGATTAAACATGCCTTCGAGCATCCGCTCGAACGTTCGCTCGCGTCCTCTGTAGATCCTGTGCTGGATCGAATTTCTCTGCGAGATCACATTGTGTCTGTGGAGATTGGAGCGTTCCAAGCTGAACGCGATATGACCCAACGCATCAGTTTCAACATCGTTGTTGAGGTCCGTCATGTGGCTAAGGACTTGGGCGATGATGTTGATCTAATCCTGTCTTATGATCGTGTGACTGAAGCGATTGACATAGAATTGGCCGCAGAACGTTTGAACCTGCTTGAAACCTTGGCAGAACGTGTCGCTGAGCGCATTTTGAAAGAGCCACAAGCGGAACGCGTTTTTATACGTATCGAGAAGTTGGATCGCGGGGGCGGTGCGCTTGGCGTAGAGATCGTACGGGCGATGTCTGATGTCCCATCCGAAAGGTTCGCGAGTGATGCACCTTTGAATGCGCGTGTCGTTTTTCTGAGTGAGGCGGCGATGTCTTCACGAAATGTTTCTAATTGGATAGATCAGCTAACGAAAACGACGGATCCTTTGGTAATTGTCGTTCCACCTGCGCGCACTGATTTGAGCGCACCAACGACGCTTGCAAACGCGCATGTCACGCTTCTTGCGATGGAGCAAAACGCATGGATGTTCGCGGCCACAGAGCAGCGTTGCGCCGTGGTCGAAACCCGAACAGAGCTGGACTGGGCCTGTAAAAACAAACAAATCAGTGTTTGGGCACCACAGAAATTTGTGATGGATGCTGTCGAAAGCCCAATGCATTTGGTTGCTGATCCTGTTGCGTTAACAGATTGGTTTGCGGCGCAAATTGGGGCCGTAGAGCTTGTTGTTGTGGGCGAAGAGTTGCCGACGTCGCCCTTAAGCGTCTGCCGCGCCGTCGCGCTTGAGAGCGAAGCGATATAAGCTGCTTTCGAAAAGCTCCGAGTGATAAGCCAATAAAATGACTGACTATTTCAGACCCCTCGCGCAGTTGTCTGCCGTGCGCCCGACAGAGGCGGTCACGCTCGCCGGGACGCAAAGCTGGTTCACGCATGTAGAGCATTTGGTCCGCGGACAAGCGTCTGAGATTATTCACGTGAGCGATACGCCATCAGACTGGCGGGCGCGTGTTAGCGCGCCGCGCGCCTCCATCGCGGGGCTTAACATGTCCAAGCCTGTTATTATGGGTATTTTGAACGTCACGCCGGACAGTTTTTCTGACGGCGGGCGGCATAATTCACCAAAGCAAGCCCTCGGCATGGCGCAGCAGATGGTCAAAGATGGCGCGCATTTGCTCGATATTGGGGGCGAAAGCACGAGACCGGGTGCTGTTGAGGTCCCGTTTGAAGCAGAAATCGCACGTACGGTGCCGGTTATTGAAGCAATCCGCACTTCAACAAACACTCCCATTTCTATCGATACGCGCAAAGCGCGTGTCGCCCACGCCGCTTTGGACGCTGGCGCGAATATTGTGAATGATGTTTCCGGGTTTAAGTTCGACTCTGACCTTGCGCCGCTCTGTGCGACACTCTCCGCACCTGTGTGCATTATGCATGCCCAAGGCCTTCCCGAGACCATGCAAGATGCGCCCGAATACGATGATGTTTTGCTCGATGTTTATGATTTCTTGTCTGAGCAGGTTGAGCTCGCCGTGAGCTACGGTATCCGGCGCGATCAGATTATTGTCGATCCTGGCCTTGGTTTTGGCAAAACGCAGGCGCATAACCTTGCTCTGATCAAAGGCCTCTCATTGTTTCATGGGCTAGCATGTCCGATTCTATTAGGGGCTTCGCGAAAAGGGTTCATTCGTGATATAGGCAAGGCACCTAGTGCTGAGGAGCGCGCCCCGGGATCCATTGCAATTGCATTAGCTGCCGTGGTTCAGGGCGTTCAGGTTTTACGAGTTCACGATGTTTCGCAGACTAGACAGGCGCTTTCCTTATTTCAGGCGGCGACAATAGGAGTTGATATATGACACGAAAATTATTTGGAACCGACGGCGTGCGCGGCACAGCCAATTCTTATCCGATGACTGCAGAAATGGCGCTGCGCATTGGTGCCGCGGCGGGCATTTATTTCCGCCGTAATCAAGCGAATGTACACCGCGTGGTGATTGGCAAGGACACGCGTCGCTCTGGTTATATGTTAGAAAGTGCGCTGACTGCGGGTTTAACATCGACGGGCATGACCGTGTTTTTGATGGGCCCAATTCCGACACCTGCGGTTGGTATGTTGACCCCTTCCATGCGCGCGGATGTGGGGATTATGATCTCAGCCAGCCATAACCCACACGAAGATAACGGTATCAAATTCTTTGGCCCTGATGGCTTTAAGCTCTCGGATGAGGCGGAGATGGAGATTGAAGCGCTTGTAGAGTCAGGTGTCGATCTTGTTGAGCCGATGAAGATTGGCCGCACGCGTCATATTTATGATGGTCGCTCGCGCTACAATGAGCGCGTCAAGGCCGCGTTCCCGAATGAGCTTTCACTGGATGGTATGAAAGTGGTTATCGATTGTGCCAACGGGGCCGCATATCGCGCCGCGCCAGAGGTGCTGTGGGAGTTAGGTGCAGAGGTTATTCCGGTTGGCGTGTCGCCGAACGGGTACAATATCAACGATAACTGTGGCTCGACTAAACCAATGACCGCGTCTGAAGCTGTGATTGCTCATGGTGCGGATGTTGGCATTTGTCTTGATGGCGATGCCGATCGTTGCTTGATCTTGGATGAAACTGGAAAAGTCGCTGATGGTGATCAGTTCATGGGGCTTATCGCTGGTCGTTGGGCGGAAGAGGGGCGCTTGAACAAAGGCACTTTGGTCGCGACCGTCATGTCTAATCTCGGGCTTGAGCGTCATCTGGAAAGCAAAGGTCTTCACCTTGTGCGGTCTGGCGTCGGTGATCGCTATGTCGTTGAAGAAATGCGCAAAAACGGGTATAATCTCGGTGGTGAACAATCCGGTCACATTGTCATGACAGATTACGCGACCACGGGTGATGGCCTTATGGCCGGGCTTCAATTCTTGGGCGAATTGGCGCGGACAGGTCGCAAGGCGTCTGAATTGACGGCTGTTTTTGAGCCGGTTCCGCAAATGCTTAAGAACGTGCGCTATGCGAATGGGCAAGTGCCGCTAGAAGATGGCAAAGTGTTGTCTGTCATCGGTGGCGCAGAGCAAGAGTTGATTGGCAAAGGCCGATTGCTAATCCGCAAATCAGGGACAGAACCGTTGATCCGTGTGATGGCGGAGTGCGAGGATCCTGATCTGTTGACAGATGTGGTGGACCGCATCGTCGATGAAGTGGCGCGCGCGACAGCTGCTTAAGTCTTGCGCACCGCGGCCAATATGGCACGGCTTTGGGTGATGAAGATACCGACAAGAATAAGCGCCAGCGCAGTGTAGAGCTGTGCTGGCAAGTCTTCTTTGAGTAGAATGACCCCGAAAATGACGGACCACACGGGCACCATATAGCTGGTGATATTCATGAAAAGTGATCCTGCGGTCGTGATCACGCGAACGCGGATCAAAGCACCAATAGCCGTGGGAAACAGCGCTGCATAAAGAACTGCAAGACTGGCAACCATCGGAAACCCTTCGGGCAATCCCTCTGTTATCAAAGCCAACGGAACAACCAAGATCGCAGCCACGGTCAATGTGCCAGAGGCCAGCGCGATCGGGGGCATTTTGGGCGCGCGACGTGTCAGGATTGACCCGATTGCGTAGCCACAGGCGCTGCCGATGCAGGCCAGTCTGCCCCAAAACACCAAATCGCTGTCCGTGCTTTCAAACGCACCTGGCCCAACGAGCAGAGATATTCCGATAAAGCCTATAATCATTCCGATCACGCGGCGCGGACCGATGCCTTCTTCGGGTGAAAAAATGTAAACCAAAGGGAGTACAATCAGTGGTACTGTTGTCATCGCAACACCAGCAAACGCACTGGGCACATGCTGCTGACCCCATGTGAGCATTAACATTGGCATCGCGAAAGCTATAGCACCAATCGCAATGACAAATGGCCAGCCGCGTGATTTGTGGATAGCTGTTATGGGCTGACCCATGAAAATGCCAAGCGCGTTTAGAATAAGCGCGCCAAGCGCGAGGCGGGCACCTGCGACCGTTTGAGGGCCAAACCCGTCAAGTGATAGGCTCATCGCCATAAAAGCAGAGCCCCAAATTATTCCAAGAAAGAAAATCAGGAACCAGTTTAAAAGACCGGGATTGTCGGGCGTGGGGGCGTTGCTCATACGCAAAAGAAATGACCCCAGCCGAAGCCGGGGTCAATCGCTACATTGTATCGATTTGAAGCGCTTAGTTCTTCGCTTTGTCGACCATCTTGCCTGCGGAGATCCAAGGCATCATGTCGCGCAGTTTGCCGCCTACAACTTCGATCTGGTGCTCATCGTTTGCACGGCGCGAGGATTTGATTGTTGGCTGACCAACTGCATTCTCAAGCATGAAATCACGCACGAATTTGCCAGATTGGATGTCACTCAGAACCGCTTTCATGCGGGCCTTTGTCTCGTCGTATGGCAAGATGCGTGGGCCAGAAACGTACTGACCGTACTCAGCTGTGTTGGAGATGGAGTAATCCATGTTCGCGATGCCGCCCTCATAGATCAGGTCCACGATCAGCTTTGTTTCGTGCAAGCACTCAAAATACGCCATTTCAGGCTCATAACCCGCCTCTACAAGCGTCTCGAAACCCATGCGGATCAGCTCAACGATACCGCCGCACAGAACGGCCTGCTCACCAAAGAGGTCTGTTTCGCACTCTTCACGGAAGTCCGTTTCGATGATGCCGGAGCGGCCGCCACCAATTGCGGAGCAATAGGACAGGCCGATTTCAAGCGCCTTGCCGGATGCGTTGTTGTTCACCGCAACCAGGCATGGAACGCCGCCGCCTTTGGTGTATTCGCCGCGCACTGTGTGGCCTGGGCCTTTAGGTGCCATCATGATCACGTCAACGCCTTCTTTCGGCTCGATCAGGCCGAAGTGTACGTTGAGGCCGTGCGCGAATGCGATTGCGGCACCTTCACGGATGTTATCGTGGACGTATTTCTTGTATGTCTCTGCCTGAAGCTCGTCGGGCATTGTGAACATGATCACGTCTGCCCATGCTGCTGCCTCGGAAATTTCCATAACTTTCAGGCCTTCGCCCTCCGCTTTCGCCTTTGATGGCGAGCCGTCGCGCAGAGCCACAACAACGTTCTTTGCGCCAGAATCGCGCAGGTTCAACGCATGTGCGTGACCCTGTGAGCCATAGCCAAGAATCGCTACTTTTGCTTCTTTGATGAGGTTAACGTCGCAGTCACGATCATAATAAACGCGCATGGGTTTAGTCCTTTTTGGTTGGAATCAAATCTTGGGCAGACACTACAAGGAAAGCGATGTTGAACTTTCCGATTTTTGCACTTATTTGAAATTTTTATAAGTAATCATTCTCGAATTTTGGAAATGTGTAAAATTTCATGCTTGATGATGTGGATCGGCGCATATTGCGGCAAATGCAGGCCGCGCCTGAGCTGTCAAACGCAGAGCTCGCTGCGCGCTGTGATCTGACAAGCGCGACTTGCTATCGCCGGATAGAAAAAATGCAGGCAAACGGTGTTCTAAACGGCCAGCAAGCCGTGATTGATTGGCAAGCGCTTGGTTTTGCGGTCGAGGTTAGTCTGCGGATTACTCTCGATAAAACGCAAAGCCGCGCATTTGATGATTTTATCGAAGCGGCCCGCGCAGTGCGTCATGTTATCGAAATCCAAACTTTCCTTGGTCGTGTTGATGTGCGTCTGTCCGTGATCGCGCGTGATATGGGGCATTACCAACAGATTTACCGCGAACAAATTCTGAGTTTGCCGCATATCGCAGACATCGAAGCTTTGATGCATGTCGCTCGTATCAAGCAAAGCGAAGGTTTGCCGCTGTGATTGAGTTGGATGATGTTGATCGCAAGATAATGCGTGCGATGGCAGATGATGCCACCCTTGGGGCTGGGGCCTTGGGGCGTCGTTTCGAAATGTCTCAACCCGCGATGTGGCGCCGGGTGAAACGCTTGCAGGACGCTGGCGTTTTTCGCGGGCGACGTTTGGTCCTGGATGCTGAAAAGCTCGGGTTTGGTGTGACTGTTTTTCTGGGTGTGAAGCTGGCGACGAAAGGTCGCGTCAGCCTTGAGGATTTTGAGCGCGCGGTCAGCGCCATTCCCGAGGTACAAACGATTGAACATGTGTTGGGCATGTATGACTATCGTTTGCGCGTTGTCGCGCGTGATATCCCTGATTTTGAACGGGTTTTGCGCCGCCGTGTCATGACGCTCCCCGGTGCGGGCGATGTGGAGGCCAACGTGCTCTTGAGCGAAGAGCGCAGACCTGGCCCGCTTGGCTAAGCCAGTATGCGAATGTAGACTTTGCCAAGTCGCGCCAATGACGTTAGCAGTATCTCAACAACTCAGGAGATAGATATGCCCGCATTGCTCGACACCATCGACCCCAATGGCCTAGAAGAATTTTCCGTCGTGTTCACCGACCGCTCGCTCAATTCTATGAGCGGTGCGTTTCAAGGCGTGATGAACGACATCTCAAGCATGCTGAAGGAGGTGTATGGCGCGGATGGAGTTGCGCTGATCCCGGGTGGCGGTTCCTACGGTATGGAAGCGGTCGCGCGCCAATTTGCGCGCGGGACAAATGCGCTGGTTGTGCGCAATGGTTGGTTTTCCTACCGCTGGTCGCAAATTTTTGAAACTGGTAGTTTCACAGAGTCTTGCACCGTCTTGAAGGCACGCCAAACCGGCAATGACACGCGCGCACCCTTTGCGCCTGCGCCGATTGATGAGGTCGTCGCAACAATCCGTTCTGAGAAACCTCAGATCGTATTTGCACCGCACGTCGAAACATCTGCGGGTGTGATTTTACCAGATGATTACGTGACTGCATTGGCGAGTGCCGCTCATGAAGTTGGCGCTTTGATGGTGCTCGATTGCATTGCGTCGGGCTGTGCATGGATCGACATGAAATCGACGGGCGTTGATGTCTTGATCTCCGCGCCGCAAAAGGGTTGGTCAGCGTCACCTTCGGCAGGGCTTGTTATGATGTCAGAGCGCGCAATTGCGCGTTTGGATGAGACAACGTCGGATAGCTTCGCGATTGATTTGAAGAAATGGTATCAGATCATGCAGGCCTATGAGAACGGCGGTCATGCGTATCACGCGACCATGCCGACTGATGCATTGCGCGCGTTTCGCGATACAATGATCGAGACGAAAGAATACGGGTTTGATAAGTTGCAAGCGGCGCAATGGCAGCTTGGCAATGAAGTGCGTGCCTATTTGAAGAGCAAAGGCATTACGTCTGTTGCAGCAGATGGCTATGGCGCTCCGGGTGTTGTGGTCAGCTACACGGATGATCCGGCAATCCAAAACGGCAGCAAGTTTTCTGCGCTTGGTATGCAGATCGCTGCGGGTGTTCCGCTGCAATGTGATGAGCCGGAAGACTTCCGCACGTTCCGTTTGGGACTGTTCGGTCTCGACAAGCTTTATGATGTGGACGGTACAATGACACGTCTCACAAAAGTTCTAGACCAAGTTATTTAAGCTGATTGGTCGGGTGCGTGGTTTCACGCGCCCGACTTATCCTTTCGCACCCAGACCCATCTGCATGATGGATTTACGAAGCGGCGCAAAGGAGTAGAGCGCATTCAAGCCAGCGGCACGCGCATCGCGCAACATGGGCGCATTCAACATTGATGTTCGGTTTAACATTTTGATACCCGCTTCACGCAAACGCACATCTTTGAAACGTACATCGTGGTAAGCATCCAACATAGCCGTATCGCCCAATCCGTCAGGGCGCGCGCGCGCCAGATCACGTAAGACACGAATATCGCTGAGCGACATATTCAACCCTTGAGCACCGATAGGGGGCAGCACATGAGCGGCTTCTGCGATGAGTGCGACACGTTCCCCATTCAAGCGCGATGCATGTTGGCTGATAATCGGCCAAATCGTACGCTCAGACGCGAGTTTCAAATGGCCCAGAACACCGCAAGAGCGCAGGTTCATCGCTTCTTCAAACTGGGCCACTTCCATCTGATGCAGTGCTTGCGCTTTTGGCCCTTCTTCCATCCACACAATCGCGGAACTTGGCCGGCCATCAAAATCGGGTAAAGGCACCAGTGTGAAGGGCCCCCCTGTGCGATGAATTTCTGTCGAAACGTTTTCATGCGCGATGTCATGGGTCACAGCAAAGGCGAGTGCCTTTTGGCCAAACCGCGTCGTGCTCACATCGATCCCCGCAGCGTCGCGCATCGCTGAGCCGCGACCATCCGCTGCAATAACGAGCCGTGTGGAAACACGCGTGCCATCGCTTAGCCCGACGCGCGCTTCGGCCGTACGTGTGAACAAACTCTGTGCGCCAACGCCTGTTTTGTAAGTCACGTTCGGCAAAGTTTCTAGGTGGGCAGACATTTCGCGGCGCAGCATCCAGTTTGGAAGGTTCCACCCAAAGGGCTGATCAGAAATATCCGATGCATCGAATTCCTTTGACATACGCGCCTCGGACTCGGGCCCGCCCGCATCGATAATTCGCATAATTTGCAAAGGCTGTGCATGAGGTGCAAGCCGCGCCCAAAGCCCGACTTCTTCGAGCAACGAGCGTGCGGGCTGTAAGAAAGCTGTGCTGCGCAAATCTGCGCCTTGGGCGTTGCGCGCTGTAATAGGTTTTGCAGGGTCGACGCAAAGCACATCAAATCCCGCGTGCGCAAAGGCCGCTGTCGCGGTCAACCCAGCGATACCGCCACCAGAAACGAGTATGTCGTGATCCATATTCATCCTCTTTTGTTACAAATACAGATAGGGGATCAAAGTAAATGTGCCACGGGCAAAACGCCGCAAGTCATGCGCGAATGCGTTGCAAAAAGGTGGTAAGATCATCTGTGTGGTGCTCGATATGGGGCTGCGGCAATGGGTGGGGCGCGACATGCACTGTGCGCATGCCAAGAGCGTGGGGCACGGACAAATTGCGCGGATCATCTTCAAACATCGCTGCTGTTTTTGGGGTCACCCCATCCAGAGCGAAGACTTTGTCAAAGGCCGCAGCGTCTGGCTTTGGATGAAAATCCGCATGCTCCACGCCATAAACAGCGTCAAACACCCCAGAAAGACCACGCGCTTCCAGAACATTGCGCGCGTAGGGTTCGCATCCGTTTGTGTAAACGATTTTCCGTCCCGGCAAGGCTGTAATCGCGTGCCGTAGGCCGGGATCTGGCGAAAGCACGGTGAAATCAATGTCATGCACATCTGTGAGGTAGGGTGCAGGATCAACATCATGTTCACGCATCAAGCCTGCGAGGGTCGTGCCATGGATGCGCCAGTAATGCCCGCGCAGGTAGTCCGCGCGGTCGCGATCAACGCCCAATGCGTTCATCACATAAGCCGTCATGCGCACTTCGATTTGATCGAAAAGCGTCATATGAGGCGGATACAGCGTATGATCGAGGTCGAACACCCAAGTGTCCACGTGAGAGAAATGCGCTTTCATCATGCGCGCGACGCTAACGGGAATAGTCAAGTGTCACAACAGGTTGATCAAAAATGCTGCTGCGCATAGGCTTTGTGGAAACGGGAGCAAGGAAGTAAAGATGAGCCAGATACGGGCAGGGCAGACGGACGCTTATGCGTTGATCCTCGAGGCGATTGATGTCGGTGTGTTCAAGCCCGGTGATCGTTTGGTAGAAAGTGATCTCGCGGATCGTTTTGGTGTGTCGCGCACGCCTATTCGCGAAGCCTTGCAACGACTTGAGACGCAAAACTTGCTGACGCGCGATGGCCGTAGCTTAATCGTAGCGTCCTTGAGCCATAATGAAATGGCTGAACTTTATACGGTGCGTTCTGAACTTGAAGGGCTTGCTGCACGTTTGGCGGCACAACATGCAAGCGCGGAAGAGGTGCTGGTGTTGCGCGAAATGGTGCAAGATGATCGCAAACTCACCGATGATCCATCAGCTCTATCGCGCGCGAACCGGCGATTTCACAAACAAATCCATCTTGCGTCTCACAACCGATTCCTCGTGCGCCAGCTTGATCTTGTGCACCGCTCAATGGCGTTGATGGCGACGACATCTTTGGCGGCTGAAGGGCGCGGTGAAGTGGCGATGGAAGAGCACAACGCAATCGTCGAAGCGATTGCCGCGGGCAACCAGGACGCGGCCCAACGCGCTTTGCGTGATCATATTTCAGTCGCCTTTGTAACGCGACTCAAGCTTGATTCCCTTGCATCTGAAGGCGTGTGAGCAGGAGCGTTTTCACTGTGCCCGTGGGAAGTTTTTTCCCAATAAAACGGTCGGGTTACAAGCTCCCACGTGCCTTTGTAGATCGCAAGTGTGCCGAGCCCCATATAAAGCGTCATGAGCAACGTCCACGGCATCAAATGCCTGTGTTGATCACGTGTGACTGCAATCATGTAGGTTAATAGGCTAGTAAGCCACATGAAAATAAAAGCGATGATAATCACGCTAAGCAGTTGCGCGGGTATGGCTGCGTCGAGCCAGTCGCGGGCGGTGAAGTAAAGTATCATGTGGGACCAAATCAGCGGTGCGAGCATATATTGGCTAATCGAAGACAGGAAAAACGCCTGAAAACCAAAAAATTTCCATGGTCCGAGCTCAACTAAAAGCCTGAAAGGACGGCGCATATGCGTAAAATAGGTGATCAAATACCCTTTTAACCAACGAGAGCGCTGTTTGATCCAGGGCCATGTTTTATTGTTGGCTTCTTCCAGCGTTACAGAGGAAATCAATTTCGTACAGTATCCGGCGCGAGCCAAGCGAATGCCAAGGTCAGCATCTTCGGTCACATTGTGGGCATCCCAGCCATTTAGTTTTTCAAGAATGTCACGGCGAAAGAATACGCTGGTTCCGCCAAGCGGAATCGCAAAGCCGAGCTTTGAAATACCGGGTAGGATCAGACGAAACCAAGTGGCGTATTCAATTGCAAAAAAGCGCGCAAGCGCGTTGGATCGCGCATTATAAAAATCGAGGACCCCTTGCAAACAAGCGGTCTTGTTAGGCTCCGCGGCGAAACGCGCGACAACCTCATTGAGCTGTTCGGGGTGCGGCGCATCTTCTGCATCATAGATGCCGACGATGTCGCCTTTGCAAAACGGCAGCGCATAATTCATGGCGCGCGGCTTTGTGGTAATGTTACCCGGTGGTACGATCAGCGTGCGCATCCAGTTTGGAAGGATCGCATCATTCAAATGTGCTCGCGTCGCTTGATCGCTGGCTTCGATCACAAGGATCACGTCCAACAAAGCTCTAGGATAATTGAGAAGCCCGATGCGTTGTAGCAAAGTGTCCAAAATTTCGCTTTCATCATGCAAAGGTATCAGAATGGTCAGTTTGGGTAATTTTTGGGGAAGTGGAGGGCGCTTTTGTCGTTCAGGTTTTACTGAAAAAACCTGGACCAAGACTGCAGCTGTTTTGGTCAACATACCTGTGAATACCATCGCGACCGCAAAGCCAAAAACTGCACGATATAAGCCTGCAAGACTTACCCATCGTAAAGAAAAAGCAATGATGGCGAAGAGGCATAGGGCAACGAGTAACGTTTTTAGTTGCGCAGGAAGCTGGCGGCAACTCAACGCTTCGGGCACCAAGGTCTCTGCGCGCGCAACTAATAAGGCTTCACCCTTGCTTTGGATCAATTCGTTAATATCACTTGGCCTGGCGATGGCTCTATGAATCGGATGCAAATGCGCGGGCATAAGTTTGATCGCTTCGTCAAAACGCTCAGGCGTACTACTTGCCAGCGTCGTTCCATATGCGTCGCGGTGCCATGGCACGCATTGAAGTTGGAGGCATTGATGTGGCGCAAGTCCGTCTTGCAAGCTTTGATCGGCAATAGACGTGCGTGTTTCTAAAAAAGGCAGATTTTGCTGAGCGGCGAGCGTTTCAAACAGATCGCGCTCACAAATGAGGTCTTGCGCCATGAGTAAATGACCCAGTTGTGCGTCATTAACATTTTGGTGGCCAAGAGTTGTCAGAACATCAGAGGTTTTGATCAAGCCACGATCCACCAGCATTTTGCCCAAGGGCCTATTTGCCTGATGTCTGACCTGAGCTGTCTCAGAAGCGAGCAAGTGAAGACGTGCAGTGCTCATTGTGAACTCCCGAAAAGCAACTTCGGGGGTTATCGCCTGATCCTAGTTAATATGTCGTTAAGATCAGGGATTTGTTAACAATTAGCTTGCTTTGCGTTCGTCCATATACCGCGCGAAACGCTCAAACAGATAATAGCTGTCTTGTGGACCCGGACTCGCCTCTGGGTGATGCTGCACAGAATAAACTGGGCGCCCATCCAAGCGGATCCCACAGTTTGATCCGTCAAAAAGCGAGACATGGCTTTCAATCACGCCATCGGGCAACGTTTGGCTATCTACAGCAAAACCATGGTTCATGGAGGTGATTTCAACCTTGCCAGTGTCATGGTCTTTGACAGGGTGGTTCGCCCCATGATGGCCGTGGCTCATTTTTATCGTTTTAGCACCCACCGCGAGCGCAAGCATCTGGTGACCAAGGCAAATCCCAAAGACAGGAAGGTCAGCTTGGTCTAGAATGCTTTGGATCATCGGAACGGCATATTTGCCGGTTGCAGCAGGATCGCCCGGACCATTGGAAAGGAAAACACCGTCAGGTTCATGGGCAAGAACCTCTTCAGCGGTGGCGGTTGCGGGAAGGACCACAACGTCACAGCCCGCTGAGGCAAGGCAGCGAAGAATATTGCGTTTTGCACCGAAATCGACAGCAACAACCTTATGCTTGGGCGCAGTTTGCGTTTCATACCCAACTGGCCACGCCCAACGCATTTCATTCCAGTGATAGCTTTGACTGCATGTGACGTCTTTGGCCAAATCCAGCCCTTCAAGGCCCGCAAACGCGCGCGCCTTTGCAATCAAATCATCTGTATCAAAGGTGCCGTCAGGGTCATGGCAGAGTGCGGCATGTGGCGCGCCTTGCTGGCGGATCGCACGGGTCAAGCGACGGGTGTCGATACCGCCAATCGCGATCCGGCCGCGCGCGGCCAGCCAAGGACCCAGCTCTTGAGTGTTACGCCAGCTTGACGCTTCCGTAGGGTCCCATTTGACAACCATTCCGGCAGCGACTGGGTCGCCCGTCTCATCATCCTCAGGATTGGTGCCAGTGTTTCCGATATGCGGAAATGTGAATGTCACGATCTGACCTGCATAAGACGGGTCTGTCATAATCTCTTGGTAACCCGTCATCGCAGTATTGAAACAAAGTTCAGCCACGGTGGTACCCTTTGCCCCGAAGCCGCGACCATAAAAAATGGTCCCGTCGGCAAGAGCGATACAAGCTGTTGGCGTTTTTGATGTGAGAGCAGGCGTGGGCATGTGGCAATTCCCCGAAGTCTGAATGTGCGCGAATTCCGAATGGACGGCAGCAGATAAATCTTCGCGAAACTATGAGCAGGGGTGCGTAAGGTCAAGGGAAAGAGGAAAAACAAAATGGTTAAAAAACAGTCACTTAGTTAAAAAACATTCTATTGCACTGAAGGTATGCTTTGGTTAGTGTCCAAGGCTCGATTGAGCCAGGGGATGGGTTTGGAGCGCGATATGCGAGAAAAAATCAATGCGGCACTAAAGCAGGCCATGCGTGATAAAGCAGCCATTCGGCTCTCTACGTTGCGACTTGTGAATGCAGCTATCAAAGATCGCGATATTGCGGCACGTGCAGGCGGTGGAGACGAGGGCGCGAGCGACGCTGAAGTGCTTGCGATCCTTGGCAAAATGTCGAAACAACGCATGGAAAGCGCACGCGCTTATGAAGAGGGCGGGCGTCTTGACCTTGCTGAGCGTGAGCGTGAAGAGATTGGCGTGATCGAAGAGTTCTTACCCCGTCAGCTCAGCGAAGAAGAAGTCGCCAATGCGGTAAGTGACGCGATTGAAACCAGCGGTGCAGAATCAATTCGCGACATGGGCAAGGTCATGGGGATTCTCAAAGAAAAATACACAGGACAGATGGATTTCGGTTCTGTGGGCCCTGTGGTTAAAGACAAGCTCTGCTAAAATTAAGCGCTGATGTGCCGATCTAGACCATGATCGGCCCATCTGCGGCGCATTTTGCGGGTTTCTTCAATCTTCGCGCGGTTGGTTTTCACGATCTCTGGATCAACATAACCGCGTGGATGATCTATATGCAGTAACGGTGCTGAATAGCGCAAAAACTGCCCTTTGACTCCCGCGTTCAGAAGTCGTGAACCAAGCTCCTTGTCTTCACCACCGTAGCGCATGGTTTCATCAAAGCCATTCACCGCAATCAGTTGCGAGCGCGACGTCGAGGCATTTCCACCAGACCATGTAATCTTAACAGGCGAGAGGCGATCAAGTATCCTAGATACAGATTGAGAAGCTTTGCCTGCTTTCAAGCTATCGCTTAACCCCTTTATATTTCCATTTTGGCGGAGCCACTGTGCATCGAACACGCGCTTTGAAGTGATGTCTTCTTCTGTGAGGTTTTGTGATGTTTGCGCGTTCATACGAACCACTGAGCCGGTACTAAACGCATTGGGTTTTGCGAGTTCGATATGACGCTCGATAAAACCGGCACTGGCCAAGCAATCCCCATCAATAAAAATCAGCAAGTCCGCGTCTGAACTGGCAATCGTTTTGTTGAGGATTTCGTTTTTGCCAAAACCTGTATCTGGATGCCAAACGTGGCGTAGGGGCAAATACGATTGATATTTTTCCAGAACGGCTTTGGTTTCTGGGCCTGACCCATCGTCGGCTATCGCAATTCGATCAGGCATTCGCGATTGATCTTGTAAGGCACAAAAGACGAGGTTCAACGCCTTAGGGTTGTTGTACGTCGTTATGATTAGTTCAGTTTTCATTTAATTCTAATGACGTCTCTACGTAGCCGCACGGGCAGAGGAAAATGCAATCGTGAGCTCTTCGAATAGCTCTTGGCGTTCGTCTTCGCTCAAAAACGCGCCGATTTCAACTTCGCGTCCATTTCCTTTCAGCGTAACGTAGTGCGGTACTGGGCCGTCTTTTTCATAGGCTTCCACTGTAACCCAGTACGTATTGCTTTCCCAATGTTGGTCTTTGGTGCGTGGATTTGTGCGGTGCAACGTTGTTTGCTCTTTGGAGATGGTGAGCGTTTCAAGGGTTGAGCGGTCTTGAAACGACCGGTTCAGTGCAAACCAGATCCCCCCGACCGCCAACATTAAGAACGGCAAAAGTGCCCACAATAGCTTTGTCCCCAAAAGGCCGAACAGGGGGATGGTAATTAAGGTGAAGGTCGCGAGAACGAAGGCTGCCATGCCGCGAGGAGGCAAGGATTGATGGGGCCATAGCTCTAGCGTTTGTTGGGTGACGTTTTCGTGTTCGGACCACCGGTAGGGCATGAATTCATCCAGCAAGATCAAGGTTTTGAATGAGGTAGTATAACAGTTCAAAAAAGAAAGCCCCGGTGCGACGCACCGGAGCTTATCTATTTTCATTTAGACACTTGCTTTAGTGCGCAGGGCTTTTGTCCCAGTCTTCCTGCTTTGGAAGCTGCTCGAACGTGTGCTCTGGCGGTGGGCATGGAAGTGTCCACTCAAGCGTGTCTGCATACTCGTTCCATGGGTTGTTCTGTGTGACGCGCGCACCCCAGCGGATTGCGTAGAACATAACGCCAAAGAAGAAGAGGAACGATGCAAAAGATAAGAATGCGCCCCATGAGGAAACGTAGTTCCAGTATGCAAATGCCTCGGGGTAGTCGATGTAGCGACGTGGCATGCCCTGACGGCCCAAGAAGTGCTGTGGGAAGAACGTCAGGTTTGCACCGATAAACATTGCCCAGAAGTGGAGCTTACCAGCCCACTCAGGGTACATGCGACCAGTCATCTTTGGGAAGTAGAAGTAGATACCCGCAAAGATCGCAAAGACCGCACCAAGGCTCATCACATAGTGGAAGTGTGCAACCACATAGTACGTGTCGTGATATGCACGGTCCACTGCGGCTTGAGACAGAACGATGCCTGTTACGCCACCAACGGTGAAGAGGAACAAGAAGCCAAACGCCCAAAGCATAGGTGTCTTGAACTCGATAGAGCCGCCCCACATCGTTGCGATCCAAGAGAAGACTTTAACGCCTGTTGGCACCGCGATGACCATTGTTGCCAGCATGAAATAGGACTGCTGCGTCAAGGACATACCGACTGTGTACATGTGGTGCGCCCAAACGACGAAGCCCAAAGCACCAATCGCGATGATCGCCCAAACCATTGGCAAATATCCAAACACGGGCTTGCGAGAGAATGTCGCAATCACGTGGCTGATGATGCCGAAACCTGGGAGAATGATGATGTAAACTTCTGGGTGACCAAAGAACCACAGGATGTGCTGATACAGGATTGGATCACCGCCACCGGCTGGGTCAAAGAATGTCGTGCCGAAGTTACGATCTGTCAAAAGCATCGTGATCGCGCCCGCCAGAACTGGCAAAGACAGCAAGATCAACCAGCTTGTCACGAAGATGGACCATGAGAACAAAGGAACCTTGAACAATGTCATGCCAGGGGCACGCATGTTCAGGAACGTTGTAATCATGTTAATCGCGCCCAAGATTGAGCTGGCACCGGAGACGTGGACCGCGAAGATCGCGAGATCCATCGACATGCCGCCTTCGTTCACGGAAAGCGGTGGATAAAGAACCCAGCCAACACCCGAACCCAGTTGATCGTTACCGCCCGGCGCAAGCACGGAGCAAACCGCAAGCGTCGTACCAGCAACGTACATCCAATAAGAAAGGTTGTTCATGCGCGGGAACGCCATGTCAGGCGCGCCAATTTGCAATGGCATGAAGTAGTTACCAAAACCACCGAAGAGCGCGGGAATCACCACGAAGAACATCATCAAGATGCCATGACCAGTGATCAAAACGTTCCAAAGGTGACCGTTTGGCGTACACTCGCTTGCAGCATCTGCAAACATACGTGCACCCTCGAGGCACATGTACTGAACGCCAGGCTCCATGAGCTCAAGGCGCATGTAGACGGTGAAAGCTACGGAAATAAAGCCAACGATTGCTGACGTTATGAGGTATAGAATACCGATATCTTTGTGGTTCGTAGACATGAACCAGCGGGTGAAGAAACCGCGCTGATCTTCGTGTTCATGGCCTTGAATGGCTGCGTCTGCCATGCGTGCCTCCTGCTGATGTATAAAATAAGCGCGTAAATGTCCCTTCAAGCGCTTTTAGTTCTGATCTGTTTTTAGTTCGCTTCAGTCTCGCATTCAATGTCTGAGTGCGTCTTGGATGAACATTATTGTCGCACGTATTTATGCGAATGAGCCCTAAACACACCACTTCAGACCAATACACATTCAAAAACATGCAAATAACAAATTTTCGGTTAAGAATCGCGGCTTAAACATTTTTTTTCGCGAATCTCTCCAAATTCAAGCTTCGAAGGTCTCTTCGAAGTTGCGTTTGAGTGCGACATCTAGATCATCCATGGTGACGGGCAGACCCAAATCAACCAAGCTGGTCACACCGTGCTCGGTGATGCCGCAGGGCACGATCCCGTCGAAGTGTTCCAAGTCGGGTTCAACATTGATGGAGATGCCGTGAAAGCTGACCCATTTTCGCAATCTGATGCCAATGGCAGCAATCTTATCCTCAGCGGTTTCGCCATTTGCTTGCAGTGGCTTGTTTGGCCTTTGGACCCAAACGCCCACGCGCCCATCGCGAATTTCACCAACGACATTAAACTCTGCCAATGTCGCGATCACCCATGCTTCTAGGTCTTGTACAAATGCGCGTACATCTCTGCCGCGTTTGGCAACATCAAGCATCACATACGCAACCCTCTGACCCGGGCCGTGATAGGTATATTGCCCCCCGCGCTTTGAAGCGTGGACCACAAAGCGATCAGGGTCTGTCAAATCTTGTGGGTTGGCAGATGTACCCGCAGTATAAAGGGGGGGATGCTCAAGCAACCAAATCAACTCATCTGCAGTGCCATTTGCGATATCTGCGGCACGCGCTTCCATAAACGCGACTGCATCTTCATAGGCGGTCAAGCCGCTTGAAATTTTCCACTCTACCATATGCGCCGAATACTATGGCCGATCCAAGCACACCAGAGTTAAACTGGAAGGATGCCTGCAGCTTTTAAGTCTTTTATGCGGCTGCGGCTTGCGGGCAAGGTGCGCCCATCAGAGAGCGTCAAGATTGCTTTATCCCCATCGCGCTTTGCTTTGACAACATGGGCCGTCGCGACCCAATGAGAACGATGCACTTGTAAGCCAGCGATATCGCCCGTCTCTCGTATCGCATCACTCAATCGCATCAGAAGAAGTGATGTCCCAGCGCTGGACGTAACCTCTACATAGTGGTCTTGGACTGACATAGAGATCAGCGCACCGCGTTTTTCCAAGTCTAATCGCTGTAGCAAAGTTGCAGGCGCTGGTGCGTCAGCGCTTTCTGGTTGCGACTGATCGCTTACCATTTGGATGACCAAAGCAATCACGCCAGCAGTCACCGCAACAGAGCCCAATTGCGCGACCAGCAAAGTTGTTCCAAAGGCGAGCATATTTATGATTGTCACGCAGGTTGCGACCGTGAATGCTGTCGCTACTGGGACGCCGATACGCGTTGGCCATGGCGAGTGATGCGCGCGAAAGGTCTCAACGATAAAGGCGGATGTGCACATGCCAACAGCAAATGTCACAGGCACGATGACAGCCCAATAGGCAAGGCGCGGGCCGAATGAAATGGCCTCTAGTGTGCCAAACGGCCCTGACACGCCAAGTAAAACGATCACCGCAATAAGGATGATCTGAGCGATTGGCTTGGCAAATATCTGTCGCGTTTCACGAAGCGCGTGTTGCGTCGGGCTGTTGCTCACGAATGTCCTCCGCAGTTGAGCGCAATGGGTGATGACGCGTACAGGCGATGCGTCCATGGCGGTTTCATACCGCGATTTTGCTCAGTTGGAAAAGGACTTATACTATGGATTTTGCTCTTCTTTTAGATGCGCCCTTCATTATTCAGTGTCACGTTATATGTGCGGTCATCGCGCTTGGGTTGGTGCCAGTGATGTTGTTTCGGCGCAAAGGCGATCAGCTTCATAAGGTCATTGGTCGAATTTGGGTTGTTGCGATGGGCTTAACCGCAATCAGTTCTTTTGGGATCATGGACATTCGCCTGATTGGGCCCTTTAGCCCAATTCACGGGCTTTCTTTGCTCACGCTTTATTCGCTTACAGGGGCTGTGATCCAAGCGCGTGCAGGAAAGATCGAAGCGCATAAACGTCACATCCTTGGCGCGATGGGCGGATTAGTCGGGGCTTTCATCTTTACGGCATTGCCTGGTCGTTTGATGTCACAAGTCTTGTTCCCAAACGTTGAAGTGATCGGATTTATCGCTTTGCTGGTTCTGGGTGGTCTTGGATACGTGCTCTGGCGCATCAAATTCCGGCATGCGATTTGAGGCTGTGCTTAGATGCCAAGCGCGCTTTCATGTGAGTTTTGTAAATTTCCCAACGATTTGCTCTTGGCATGGCAAAAAGGCTCCACTATACGCCGTCGAACTTGCTGGTTTTGCGGTCGTGGCGGAATTGGTAGACGCGCAGCGTTGAGGTCGCTGTGAGGTAACACTCGTGGGGGTTCGAGTCCCCCCGACCGCACCAGCAAGTATTACATCCCTCTCGTTAGTATGAAGAACTAAAGCTCTTGGCTTTGGATCAACGATTTGTGCGTTGTTTTTGCGTGCCTCTTGTTGCGCTTGGTGGGGCGTTCTGCTGTTGGTACAGGCCTAGACCCCTTAGGGTTCAGCGAAACCATCTTGTAATTCTATAGGTCAGCGGCAAAGATCAACGCCTACACCGTGATCTACCAGAGGTAAAATATGTTGCATTCGAAAAGTACAGATATATTGCTCGGCGCTTTGGTGGCTGATGCTGCCTGCTTGGGTATGCATTGGATCTATGACCCTGAGCAGATTGAAAAAATTGCGAAACGGCAAAGCAACAACTCGGCGTTCACAACAGTTGATCCTAAGAATTACGAAGGGGTTAAGGGGTATTTTGCACATGCCGGGCGCACCCTTGGTATGTTGACCCAATACGGGGAAACTCTGCGTCTTGCGATCCAATCGATGAACGCAAATGATGGCGCTTTTGACGTTGCCGCCTATCAGGGGGCGTTTGCGGCGTTCTTTGGCCCCGGTGGCGCTTACCAAGGATACATTGATCGCGTCACACGGGGCGCTTTGGAAAATATTGCTAAAGAGCAATCGCCGTCAGGAATTGACGATGATCAAAACCCAGCGATCACGCGTTTGCCTGCGATTGTGGCTCGGTACCATGATGATGAGAATCTGAGCGAAATTCTCACCAACGCGATGCAAGTGACCAATGTTAACGACGTCGCTGCCGCGTATAGCAGCGCCTTTGCCGACGTTTTGATGCGCGTTATGCGCGACGAACCTTTGGACACAGCGCTCGACGCTGCGGCAGAGACGGCGGATGAGCTGATCAAAGCTGACCTTAAATTGGCGTTGAAGAGCACCGGAACCAACGCGGTAGATTTTGCGGGCGAGATTGGTCGCGCATGTCATCTTCCGACGGCTGGGCCCGTTATGTTCTATATATTGAAGCACAGCGACTCTTATCGCGAGGCAGTGGAGCAAAACATCCGTGCGGGTGGCGATAACGCTGGGCGCGCCATCCTGATCGGTGCCATTATGGGGCGTGTGCATGGAATTGGCACAGAGAAGGGCGTTCCAATTTCTTGGCTGCTGCAACTGAACGATGGCCATAGTATCTGGAGCGAGTGCGAGGCGTTCTAAAGCATGTAATAAGACATCTTCTATTCCCCCGCTGTTTTGGATCCGCGTGCAAAACGGTCTTAACTGGGGAGACATCTACGCTGCGCAAACCGCGTTTGCTGCAATGTCTTCTCAAGGGGGCGTTGATCCGGAGGCGCTGGTTATTTAGCGCAGCTTTCCCGCGAAAGTGGTTTCTAAGATCCGTTTGAGATTTAATCTCAGTGGAAAAGCCGTTTTTTCGGAGCTACGGTCTCGTGCAAAACCTCTTTGCCTGCCAAAGTGCCCTCATCAGAAAAAGGATCAAATCATGTGGGAAGACCGTTTTGCCCAAGACGGGTATTTATTCGGAACGGAACCTGTCCCGTTTCTTTTGAAACATGATGCCATCTTTGAAGCAGGTCAGAGTGTTTTGTCGATTGCTGAAGGGGAAGGGCGAAACGGGGTACATCTGGCCAAGAAAGGGCTGGATGTCACAGGTGTGGAATTCGCGCCCTCTGCTGTTGCGAAGGCTGAAAAACTAGCAGCGCTGAACGACGTTGAACCGACATTCATCCACGCTGATCTGTTTACCTGGGATTGGCCGCAAGATGCGTTTGATATCACGCTTGGATTGTTCTTCCAATTTGTTGGCCCTGTGGAGCGCGACATCCTTTGGAGCAAAATGCTGGGAGCAACGCGCCCAGGTGGTTTAATCGTGATCCACGGGTATACGCCCAAACAGATCGAGCTTGGTACAGGCGGGCCGCCCAATGTGGAAAATATGTACACGAGTGCCAGCTTCGATACAGTGTTCGCAGGCTGCGAGGTTCTTGTGTGCGAAGAGTATGAGGCTGAACAGCGCTCGGGCTCTGCGCATGTTGGAATGTCAGCACTCATAGATTTTGTAGCGCGCAAGCCTGAGTGATCGGCGAAGTCTTTGTCGCCAGATCACGTTTTGAGCCGCCCCTTTAAAGTGCGCTGCGCACGGCAGGTGCCACTTCGGTTCCAAGCAGAGTGATAGATTTTTGCATACGTTCCGTCTCTAGCATTGCGGTGCTCATTTGGAATGTGATTCTAGAAATGCCGCCCATCACAGTATTTGCAGCAATCATCTTGTCGCGCACGGTTTGCGGGCTGCCGACAAGAAACGCACCGTCTGGTCCGCAAAGCGCATTGAACTGTGCGCGGCTGGCTGGTGGAAAGCCACGTTCCGCGCCAATCTGATCCATCACACGCGCCCAGCCTGGATAAAACGCATCACGGGCTTCATAATCGGTTTCGCCGACAAAGCCCATCGCGTGAATGGCAATTTTCAGGTCTTCGCGCTTGTGACCCGCGCGCGCACCTGCGTCGTAATAGAGGTCTACCAAAGGACGAAAGCGTGCAAAGCTTCCACCAATAATCGCAATCATTAGCGGCAGTCCCAAAGTACCCGCGTGCACGAAGGACTCTGGTGTGCCACCGACGCCAAGCCAAACAGGCAGCTTGGATTGAACCGGACGTGGATAGACACCTTGCGCTGTTAGCGCAGGTCGAAATTTGCCGCGCCATGTTACGTGTGTTTCATTACGCAACTGCAAGAGTAGTCCAAGTTTTTCAGCAAACAAAGCGTCATAATCTTCGCGCGCGAACCCGAATAACGGGTACGCTTCGATGAATGAACCACGGCCCGCGACAATTTCAGCGCGCCCGTTTGAGATGAGATCAATCGTCGCAAAATCCTGAAAGACACGCACAGGATCAGCTGCGCTCAAAACTGTGACAGCAGAATTCAAACGAATGTTTTTGGTACGCGCTGCTGCGGCGGCAAGAATAATCGCAGGCGCAGAGTCAAGGAATTCGGCGCGGTGGTGTTCACCGATCCCGAAGGCATCAAGCCCTACGCGATCCGCTGTTTCTACCTCTGCCAGAAGGTCCGCCATCCGCTGGGATGCAGGCACAAAGGCCTGATTTTCTGTTTCTGGCAAGAAGGCTGCAAAACTGTCGACGCCGATTTCCATTGTTGATCCTTTCTAATGGGATGTTGGCCGTTTAAGCGGCGCGCCCCAAAGTTGCGTTGATCTGATCGCGGTGCAGATACAAAACCGCAGCACAGATAAGGCCAAGAACGACCGCTGGAACTGCTGAAGGTCCAAGGATCAAGACATGTGCAAGAACAGCGCCGACCATCGTCGCACCCAGCAGTGCAGAGGCAAACGCCTGACGGCCTGGTAGCCAAAGCAACGCGGCAGCACCAACTTCAATGATACCGGTCAGATAGCGAAACCATTGGCCAACGCCGATGGCGTCATAAGTTGCAACCATCATTTCAACGCCAGCAACTTTCGCGCCACCTGCGCCAACGAATGCAAGTGTGAGAAGTGCGCGTAGTCCGAGAGATAGATATTTCATAGCTTGGGTCCCTAAGATTGTTACGTTCCTGTCAAAGCAGGTAGTGCGTCGCATAATCTTGCGCAATGTGCGGAAATACACGGTTTGTGCGCGAAAAATGTACACAATGTATTCACCAATAACGGCAAAGCTGCGGGTGTAGATTTCTTGCCTTAGCAGGTCAGCGTAACCGTAATCCGTACGATCGTGCGCAGCGTCATTTACATTTGTGATTGCATTCTTACCGTTTCGCCTAAGAAGATTACACAAAATCACAAAAGGGATCTTTCACATGACACAGTGGGTAGGCCAAGTGGCCATCGTTACAGGTGGTGCATCAGGGTTAGGCGCAGCAACGGCCAGCCAGTTGGCGGCTTCAGGTTTAAAAGTTGCTCTGTTTGACCTCAACGAAGACAAAGGCAATGCGCACGCAGCTGCGCTTGGTGGCATCTTTTGCAAGGTCGATGTGTCTGATCCGAAAAGCGTAGAGGCGGGCATGTCAGATGTGGTTGCAAAGCTTGGTGCGCCGCGCGTTATGGTGAATTGTGCGGGCATTGGGCTCGCTGGGAAAACCGTAAGCCGCGGTGCGCCACATGACTTCGATCTGTTTGATAAAACCATCCGCATCAATTTGATCGGATCTTTCAATTGCGCCAGTCAAGCGGCTGCCTTGATTGCGGCACAAGATCCAATGGAGCCCGATGGCGCGCGTGGCGTGATTATCAACACGGCTTCTGTCGCTGCATATGATGGACAAGTCGGGCAGGTTGCTTATTCAGCATCCAAAGGCGGGATTGTTGGCATGACATTGCCTATGGCACGCGATTTGGCGGACAAAGGTATTCGTGTTTGCTCTGTTGCACCGGGTTTGTTTTTGACGCCGCTTTTGGAAAGCCTGCCACAAGATGTTCAGGACTCACTGGGCGCACAAGTGCCTTTCCCGTCCAGGCTTGGTGCCCCTGATGAGTTTGCTAAACTGGTTGGTCATATTCTCGATAATCCAATGCTTAATGGCGAAGTCATCCGTCTTGATGGCGCTATCCGTATGGCACCGCGGTAAGCGTTAAAACAGCGCCCCCTTAAACGGGGGGGAGACGAAGCCGCGCGAATTTGGTCTTTCGGTTGTTACGATCCATCAATACGCGTGACAAAAAAATGAGGAGTTTCAAAAGATAAGGCTGTGGGGAACGGGTTATTGCGCAATAAAAAAGAGCGAAATTTCGGCGCTCTCGTGTTTTAACGATCTTGGTTTTCGTGAGTGGAGGCATCCTCCCCACAGTCTTTGCAAAGCAATTGTTGCTGCGACCGTTCTGCTTTGAGCATGCGCATGTCGCTTGACGGTCCTTTTGAAAGAAAGACAGATTTTTACGATGAGCATTCGCTTCCCGGCATTTTATCAAATCAGCGCTGCGCTTTTGCTCGGGCTTTTGTCCGCTGCCTTCGTCACGTTTCTTGCAGTTTCACAACCTTGGCTTGGTCTTAACCTAAGCGCCGCTGAGGATGGTATGAGGGTTTCGGTTCAAACCGATGCGACTGGGCCAAGCGCGGCCATGCACGAAGGTGGCCGACTTGTTCAAATCATAGGCCAAGACGGACGGGCGCGCATGACGCTCAACCCGCTGGATTTGACTGAAGAACCGGATACGCTGAGCACGCCTGAAGCACGAGCGCAGTTTTACGAACGTCAACAAGTGCTCTTTGATATCCTTAGCGGAACAACAGTTTCTCTCACTTTTCAATCGCAACGAAACGACGTGCAAACGCTTGCGGTCCAACCTTTGCCCAAGCGTCCGCTCACAGATTTACCACTGCCGTTTTGGGTGCAGATCATGGTGGGTGTGATCTCTTTGTTGCTGGCTGCTTGGGTTGTGTCGCAAACCAGTGCGGACCCTGCAGGTCGCATCGCTTTCGCGCTGGCCTGCACAGGCCTTTGGCTTTGTACACATGCGGCCGCGCTTTACAGCACGCGCGAATTAGCCCTGAATGTCAGTGAATTTAGAACGGCATCCATGCTCAACTATATTGGCAGCTTTGTCGGGGGCATTGGACTTGTGAACCTTTTTTTGGTTTGCCCTAGCCGAATTGCTCGGCCTTGGCAGCTATGGATTGCGCCATTGGTTATCTTGCCGATCGCATTGATGAGCCTTGCCAATCTTGAGGGGTTGGCTGTGTCGCGACAGGTGACTGTAACGCTGATCACCTTGGCATTTGTCGCATTGGTCATTGTTCAAACCATCAAGTGCTGGCGCGATCCGGTTGTGCGTGTGGTTATGACATGGCTTGGCATTTCAGTCATCATTTGCGCTGGGGGATATATCGTAGCGATTATTATTCCCGCCTTCACTGGCCAAGCGCAGAAAATGACCCAAGCGCATGCGTTTGCGATCATCTTGATTTTTTACATTGCGCTTGGTGTCGCTGTCGCGCGCTATCGGCTTTAAGCATTGCCGGATTTATCGATGCGTATGCTATTTTATGTGGGAGGCCTTGTCCCATTGCTTCTGTTGTTCAAGGGCTTTTCTAGCTAAATCAGCGTCAATCTGCCCTTGCTGAGCCTTCATAGGAAACGGGTTATCTCCTAGTTCTATCCAGTACTTCCAAGCTTGTGCTTCTTTTTCGTTTAGGAACTGGAAGCACTGCATTGCAAGGTTTCATTGAATGTCCCTTCCTGGAAGCAGAGGCTTTCACATACTGCAATCTTGCGCCTATCTGCTGCATTTGGCTGCCGATCTGTAGCATTAGGGTTTGGACCAGATAGGGCTTCCTCAAATGGGTCGTTTGCAGTCCAGTGCTTGCGAACAAAGGCAATGAACGGATTAGCATTTAGCTGCGCATCGAACTCACGGTAAATCTCTTCGGCTATGCTGTGTACGAGCTTCTCTGCGATACGCAGGTCACTTGTTCTTGTAGACTTACGGATCTGTTTGTCTTTTGGGTTTCGTCTTAATGCTTCTGGTTTCGTGACGAAAACATAGTAGCTTTTCTTGCCTGAAACTTGTCGCAGTGTTGGTTTGTGGTAGTCTCTTTGCATAATGTAGGTTCCGCCGTAGGTCCCTGCATAGGTCCCTTTAGTTGGTCGAAACCTAATAATACTTGGTAATAAAAGCAATGAGGATCACTGGAGGCGAGTACCGGAATCGAACCGGTGTACGCGGATTTGCAATCCGCTGCATAACCACTCTACCAACTCGCCAGCCAGTGATATCGGGCAAATAGCTGATCTAACAAAGTGCTGCAAGGGCCAAGAGATGGGAATTTGCTGTATTTCTCATTGCTTCAAAACGCATCTGGCCGTTGTGGGCAGGGACGTTATGTGGCACTAAAGTCTAAAGGATTCTGAACGAGCGAGTTTAGCCAATGTCTGATTTTGCAGCCCGGCGTATTATGATGGTGGATACACAGGTCCGACCCTCTGATGTCACCAAATTTCCAATCATCGATGCGATGCTCAATGTGCCGCGCGAGAATTTCGTGCCACGCGAGCGTCGCGAAGCAGCCTATGTGGATGGCAACATCGTGCTTGGCGCAAATCGAGTTGTGCTAGAGCCGCGCACTTTGGCTAAAATGCTCGATGCATTAGATCTTCAAAACGATGAACTCGTACTCGAGATTGCCTCTGGGTATGGCTATTCTGCTGCTGTAATGGCGCATATTGCACAAGCTGTTGTTGCTGTTGAAAACGATGAAGACATGGCAAATGACGCGCAGACAGCGCTTAGTGATGCAGGGGCTGACAATGTGGTTGTGCAAGCGGGGGCCTTGCAAGATGGCGCGCCAGAGCACGGCCCATATGATGTTATTGTGTTGCAAGGTGGCGTAGAAAGCGTGCCAGCCAGTATCACAGACCAGCTCAAAGAAGGCGGTCGCATGGCTGCACTTTTCATGACCGGTGCTTTGGGTGAAGTGCGTATTGGCCGCAAGCTTGATGGCCAGCTCAACTGGCGACTTGCCTTTAATGCAAGCGCACCTGTTCTGCCCGGCTTTGAAAAGGCAACTGAATTCGCGCTTTAGGCGCAATCGACAAACGTGCGACGGAAGCTGCTCTGTCGTGCGTATTAAGACAGACGTATCAAAGAAAATGGTGCGAGAGAGTTTCTGGGGGCACGATGTTCGACCTGAAAGCAAAGACTAAACGTTGGGGCGCGGCTTTGGGGATGACCCTAATGTTGGCTCAAGCGGCGCAAGCGGAAACGCTATCGGATGCTTTGGTGGGCGCGTTTAATCACTCTGGCCTTCTTGAACAAAACCGCGCACTTTTACGTGCGGCAGATGAAGACGTCGCCATTGCTATGGCGTCACTGCGCCCGATTGTGAATTTCACAGGCTCGCTTGGGCGCAATTTCTCGCGCACCACAAGCTCTTCGTTGGGGACGCTCAGCGATACAGGCAATACATCTGCAACCATTGGGATCGCGATGGAGCTGCTGATCTACGATGGTGGTCAATCCAAGATCGCTATCGAAGCTGCAAAAGAAAATGTTCTTGCGACGCGCGCTCGCTTGCTATCGCTTGAGCAAAACGTGCTCTTACGCGCAATTCAAGCCTATATGAACGTGCGCCGCACGACAGAAACGGTGGTTTTGCGCCAGAGTAACGTGCGTTTGATCACGCAAGAACTGCGCGCTGCGCGCGATCGCTTTGAAGTGGGTGAAATTACACGCACGGATGTTGCACTCGCAGAGGCCCGTTTGGCCGCTGCGCGTTCAGCGCTGGCAGCGGCTGAAGGCGGTCTGATTTCAGCGCAGGAAGAGTATCGCGTAGCAGTTGGGCGCAAGCCAGGAAATCTGCGTGCGCCACGCAACTTGCCCAAAACGGCCAATTCCGTCGAAGAAGCGAAAGCAATTGCTGTTCGCAACCATCCAGACATGCAGGCCGTCAAACATGATGTTTCAGCGGCAGATCTGAATGTGATGCGCGCAGAAGCGGCTTCGCGTGGCAATCTGAGACTGCGCGGTGGCGTGAATACCTCACGCAGTTTGTCGGCCAAGACCAAGACCAACAGCGGCTCTGTCTCGCTTGAAGCGACGGTCCCTATTTACCAAGGGGGCAGGTTGCCGGCGTTGATCCGTCAAGCAATGGCGCGCCGTGACGCTGCCCGTTCTGGGTTGCATATAACAAAGCATCAACTTGAGCAGGGCGTCGGAAATGCCTTTGCGCAATTGCGTGTTGCTGCGGCATCGATTGAGGCAAGCGAACGCCAGATCAGAGCAGCAACAGTGGCCTTTAGAGGTGTGCGCGAAGAAGCGAATGTTGGTTCGCGTACAACGCTTGATGTGCTGAATGCGGAGCAAGAACTGCTCAACGCGCGCTCTGCTTTGATTGGGGTACAGACGGACCAATTTATCTCTGCCTATTCAGCGCTCGCGTCGATGGGTTTGTTGACCGCCAAACATCTGAACCTGCCTGTTCAGCAATATGATCCAACTGCGTATTATAATTTGGTCAAAGACGCACCTGCACGCAGCAAGCAAGGTGACAAGCTGGACCGTGTGATGCGTTCGCTTGGTAAAAAGTAAGGCCCCGAACGCTTCAGCGTTTATTTGCCATAGCTGGATGTAAAACTCCTGCTAATTGCTTCTATCTGTTGTGAGAATCCGCGCAGAGCGTTAACCTGCGCGTGAGGCGAGAATGGAATAATTATGTCAGACCCGGTAACTAATATCGAAATCGAGGATGTATTGTCCTCAATTCGTCGACTTGTTTCTGACGAAGCACGCGCGAGTGAGAAGTCTGAACGTGAGGATGGTTTTTCTTCTGATGTTCCTCCGCAAGCTGTTGAATTAGAAGCAGAAAGTGAAGAGTCTGATGCAAAGAGCCTTGCACCAGCCCCTAAAGTTGCGCCACCTGCTTTGGTCCTTACACCTGCGTTGCGGATTGAGCCTGATGAGGATGAAAACACTCCTTCAAACGACGAAGTGGCAGTAGATCAAACGCCCGATGAGCAAAGTGAATCGCCTACCTTGATTCTTAGCCCAGACGATCAAGCAGTGGATTTTGAAGACAATTCTTCGGATCATGATGTGATTGAAGAATCATCGGTCGCACCCGAGCTTGTCGAGAACATAGAAGAACACGACGCGCGACCGTCAGATCCAGAGACGGATCCTGACCTTCCTCAGGATCATCAGAACGACGAGGCGGTCGAAAATGAGCAGGCATCAGAGCAAGCGTCAGAAGAGGTGGTAGCTGGTGAAGCGCATCTAGACGAAATAAGTGCGCCCGTCGAAGAACCCCTTGAAGAGCCTGTGACGATTGAAGACAAAATCGCTGCTCTTGAAGCTTTAATTTCACGGTCTGATACGGATTTTGAACCTGATGGCACTGGTGATGGCGCGAATGCAGGGCGTCCCGGCAACGCGCTTCCATGGGAAGATAGCCAAGAGCAACGCGGTGGCGGTTTGCAAACTGGTACTTTGTCAGATCCAAGCAGCCCTTCGCAAACTGCTGCTTTTCATGACGGTGCCGCAGCGTTTGAACGCGCGCACGCTGAAGCTGTAAGTGCTGCAGAGACGGAGATTGCTGAGGATGCCTCTGAAACGCTTCTTGCTTCGGGGAACATAGCGAGTGAGCTTGATGAAGACATGCTTCGCGACATGGTCGCCGAGATTGTGCGCCAAGAGCTACAAGGCCCGCTGGGTGAACGTATAACGCGGAATGTGCGCAAACTGGTGCGCCGCGAAATCTATCGTGCTTTGGCCGCGAATGAGCTCGACTAGGGACTAGACGGGCTCGGCAAGTTCCCACAAAAGATCAAGGTCCATATGCTCTTCTAGGTGCGCAGCGAGTGCGTCTAGAGTTTGCTCTACCGTTGCACCGTAGTTCATTTCGCTGACTGCGCCGCCCTCAAGAAAATCTGCTCGGAACGCGTCTGACGTGAACAAACCGTGCAAATAGGTTCCGCGCACGCGTTTATCGGCGCTAGAGGCACCTTCGTTGCGGCCACCGACCTCAAGCCATGGACGTTCGCAATCAGCGCCTGTGGTCACACCTAAGTGGATTTCATACCCTTCTAGTTCTGCACCAGTTTCTAAGTAGCGCGCTTTGGTCCGTGCAAGGGTCTTCTTTGGGATCATAACGGTCTCAACATCCAAAAACCCAAGCCCTTCGACTGTTTGTGGTGCCCCTTCGATCCCCTCAGGATCGCTGATGCTTTTGCCAAGCATCTGATAACCACCGCAAATTCCCAGCACCTTACCGCCGCGCCGCACATGCGCTTGTAGATCAATGTCCCAACCTTGCGCCCGGAAATAAGCCAGATCTGCAATCGTTGCTTTCGAACCGGGGATCAAAATCAGATCTGCATCACCGGGCAGGGGACGCCCTTGTTCAATGATTTCGACACTCACGTTCGGCTCGGCAGAGAGTGGATCGAGATCGTCAAAATTCATGATCCGACTTAAACGGGGCACCGCGACTTTATACGCGCCTCCGCTGTGCGAGCGGATATCCATGACATCCTCAGCAGGCAAGCGCCACGCGTCTGTGAACCAAGGGATGACACCAAGCGAAGGCCAGTCAGTATGGTCTATGATTGCGGTTAGTCCTTCATCAAAAAGGCGCACATCACCGCGAAACTTGTTGATACAAAAGCCGCGAATGAGATCGGCATCATCTTTCGGCAGGATCGTCTTGGTGCCAACAACTTGTGCGATAACGCCGCCGCGATCGATGTCGCCAGTCAAAATCACAGGCACACCCGCAGCTTCTGCAAAGCCCATGTTGGCAATATCACCCGCGCGAAGGTTAACTTCTGCCGGGCTACCGGCGCCTTCTACAACAACCAAATCAACATCACGTGCAAGCCTTTGAAAACTTTCAAGAACACGTGGCATCAGCTTGTGCTTGATCTTGCCGTAGTCGCGCGCGCGGAGTGTGTCCCAGCGCTGACCTTGTACCACAATTTGTGCGCCTGTTTCGCTCTCAGGCTTTAGTAAAACGGGGTTCATGTCAGTGTGACTGTCCTTGCGAGACGCCAAAGCTTGTAACGCTTGAGCGCGTCCAATCTCGCCACCATCCACGGTGACGGCAGCATTGTTGGACATGTTTTGCGGCTTGAACGGCGCAACCGATAGGCCGCGATTGCTAAATGCGCGTGCAATTCCTGCAACAAGCATGGATTTGCCCACGTTAGAGCCCGCACCTTGAATCATTATCGCTTTGGTCATGGACAGCCCTCTTGTGTCACGTCAGACATAGTGCGCGGCTTGCATGAGAGAAAGAGCGATGAACACTCCAGCACATCTGATTTTGGGTTTGGCGGCGTTTTCCAACGCCAAACAGCGTAAAGTGACGGCCGCGGCTGCGGCGGGTGCTCTTTTGCCAGACCTGTCGCTTTACGTTATGGCCGGTGTTTCGCTGACAATCTTGCAAATTCCACCCGACATCGTGTTTGGACAGATGTATTTCTCAGAGGCATGGCAAACGGTTTTCGCAATTGATAATTCGTTTTTGCTTTGGGGATTGGTGTTGGCCTTCGCATTGTGGTGGCAGGGGCGGGGCTGCTGCACATTGCGCTAGATTTCCCCCTGCATCATGATGATGGGCGTCCGCATTTCTGGCCTGCGAGCGATTGGATTTTTGAAAGCCCGCTCAGTTATTGGGACAGCGCGCATCATGCGGCATGGGTCGCACCGCTGGAAGGGCTGTTGGTGCTTTGTTGCGTGGTCGTCTTGTTTCGCAAATTCAGGCATTGGCCTATGCGTCTTGCGGCGTTGGTCTTGTTCGCCATGGAATTTCTGGTGATCCGAAGCTGGCTTTTGTTCTTCTAGAACAAAAAAACGCCCCCGAGAGCAGATCGGAGGCGTTAACAATTTAGCTTTATAAAATCTGCTAAGCGGCTTCTGCCTGCTGTGCAGCATTGCGGCGCTCTGACTCTTCGCGCGACAAAGCAACGGATGTACGGACACCCTTGGAAACGAAATCCATCAAGCCTGTAACAACACGCTCATTTGGGTCAATCCCTGCGCACGACAGCACTTCACGACCATCGCGTGAGCGCGCCCAGCGAGCGATTTGCTCAGGACCATTTCCGTATTTCTTATCGTCGGCGATTGCATCATCGAGAGCTGCTAGAACGACCGCTGCAAACAGCTTGCGGGCGCGATTGCCTTGCTCGGAATTGTATGCAGTACCGTCTACGAAATCTCGCATATTTCGATCCTTATTCTTGCTCTTGTGTTTCCGGCGTAGAGGCTCTTATGACTCATCCTCTCCGATTCGGATACCCTCATATTGCATAGCACTTATGCAAAAATCACATGGCTTGCTGCAGTTGCAGCACGACATATAGCGTTCTTGCACCGGTGCCTTAGGCTAGATATAGGAAGCCCGAAGACTTCATCAACCTTTTGACATGGTTTTGACACATATGCCCAAGATTAACGGAAACGAGATTCGCCCTGGAAACGTCCTTGAACACAACGCGGGCCTTTGGGCTGCGGTGAAGGTGGATCATGTGAAACCCGGAAAAGGTGGCGCATTTGCACAGGTCGAAATGCGAAATCTGCGCAATGGCTCTAAATTGAACGAACGCTTTCGCAGCGCCGACAAGGTCGAGCGCGTGCGCCTAGAACAGAAAGACCAGCAGTTTTTGTATGAAAGTGATGGTATGCTTGTGTTCATGGATACCGAAACCTACGAGCAAATTGAATTGCCCGCAGAGTTGCTAGGAGACCGTCGTCCGTTCTTGCAAGATGGTATGACAATCGTAGTGGAATTCCATGAAGCTGAGGCGTTGCACGCAACGATCCCGCAAAAGGTGACCTGCAAGATTGTTGAGACAGAGCCTGTTGTCAAAGGCCAAACAGCCGCGAATAGTTTCAAGCCTGCGATCTTGGAAAATGGCGTCAAAGTCATGGTTCCACCGTTTGTCGGTCAGGACGAAAGCATCGTCGTGAACACGGATACGATGGAATACTCCGAACGCGCATAAGTTTGCGTTTTTAGGGCAGAGCGTCAAAGCTCACCCGTGAGTTTGATATGACACTTAAGGCGCGTAGGTAATCTGCGCGTCTTTTGCATTTAAAGGGCCTGTTGCGCGATCAAAACGCAGATAGGCAAGTGCTTGTGTTGAACTTTGAGTAAACAAAGTACCCGCTGTTTTGCCATCCGCTGTCGTGATGTCCGTGCCGATAGGCGCAGAGCCTTCGATCTGGACCCGCGCAAGCCCTTTTTTAAGCTCTGTCTTGTGCTTCATGCGCGCAGTCACTTCTTGCCCAACATAACAGCCTTTCTTGAAGTCGACGCCGTTTAGCTGCTCAAATCCCATTTCTAAGATGTAGCTGTCAGAGCTAAGTTCGATCCCTGTCTGTGGGATCATATGTTCAACATTCAACGCAGCCCAATCAACCGTGGCATCGCCCGCACGTCCATCATAAGCGCGCCAACCAAGGGCGTCGCTGCGCGGATCGAGGAAAGCCCCATCCTCGAGGGTACCAAGGCCACGTGACACAGTGCGCGGGTCATTTTCGATCACGACATCCGCACGTAGCTTATACATAGAGAGACGTTTGGCGAGCATTTCGGTCTGATCTTCATGTGTATCTAGGATCAGATCAGCGCCCTCTTTGAACACGAAAAAGTCCGCAAGGTATTTCCCCTGTGGCGAAAGGATCGCAGTATAGACAAGCCCTTGATTGACTTTCTGAATGTCATTTGTGATCAGGCCTTGTAGAAAATCACTCGCATCAGCGCCGGACAGGCGCAGCAAACGGCGTTTGTGAGTGTTGGACATTTCGGCCTCCCTTGGGTTTAGGGTGATATAGGCGGATCTGGCCGAAGTGAGAAGAGGCAGAACCATGCGCGCGCCAATTTCGGTCGTGATTCCAACATTGAATGCGCAAGCGCATTTGGCAGGCTGCGCCGCTGCCTTGGTGGAGGGCGTGGAGGCCGGGCTCATTCGCGAGCTGATCATCAGCGATGGTGGCTCAAGCGACGATACAAAAGAAATTGCGCTAGGCATCGGGGCGGAATGGGTGTCTGGTGAAGCCTCACGCGGGGGGCAATTGCGCCGCGGCTGCGCCGAAGCACGTGGCGTCTGGCTTTTGGTTCTGCACGCCGATACCCAGTTAGAGGCGGGGTGGAGCGATGCGGTTCGCGCGCATTTACAGCGCCAAGAGGCTGGGTATTTTCGTCTAAAATTTGCAAGCCGTGGTTTGGCCGCGCGTGTTGTTGCAGAATGGGCAAATCTGCGTTCGAGGGTGTTTGGCTTGCCCTATGGTGATCAAGGCTTGTTCATTTCACGCGAGCTTTATGACAACGTCGGCGGCTTTGCGAATATCGCATTGATGGAAGATGTTGCAATGGCGCGTGCACTCAAAGGGCGCTTAACAGCGCTTGATGGTGTTGCAGTGACCAGTGCAGAAAAATATGAGCGTTCAGGTTGGGTAGGTCGTGGCACGCGTAATCTGTGGACTTTGATACAGTATTTTGCGGGCGTGCCCGTTGACGGGTTGGTGCGCACTTACCGCAAGCCTTAGCGCGGGTTGCGCGTTCGGATGAGTTTATTTGGAAAAATGAAGCATAGGCCTTAGTGCTCTGATTGGAGCCGGTGCAAAGACGCATAGACCTTGTTCAGAGCCACCAATTCATCATGCGTGCCGCTTTCAACAACTTTGCCTGCATCCATCACAATGATCTGATCTGCGCCTCGAATGGTGGATAGGCGGTGCGCGATAACAAGCGTGGTGCGCCCTATCGATAGGCGCTCAAGAGCGGCTTGCACAACCGCCTCTGATTGGGCGTCAAGCGCGGACGTGGCTTCATCAAGCAGCAAAATCGGCGTATCGCGCAAGAGAGCTCGCGCAATCGCAACGCGTTGGCGTTGGCCACCTGACAGAGCAGACCCGCGTGGGCCAACAGCCGTGTCGAGGCCGTTTGGAAGCTGAGCGAGGAAGTCTGAGACATGGGCAGCCTCAAGCACGTCATCAAGCTGCGCATCAGACACGTCTGTTCGCCCAAGCAAGATGTTTTCGCGCAGGGTTTCATCAAACAATAGCGCGTCTTGGGACACCACGGAAAAGAGATCACGCAAGTCGTTGAGTGCCATATGCGTGACTGGGATGTGCCCAATTTTAGCGCTCCCATTCTGGGGGTCTGTCAAACGCGTTAGCACATTGAATATTGTGGATTTCCCCGCGCCAGAAGAGCCAACGAGCGCAGTGGTTTTACCTGCCGGGACGTGAAAGCTTGTGCCCCGCAAAACCGGTGTGTCGCCGTAACTTAGATGAACATCATCTAAGGTGATCTCAGGTGTGCCAGTGGGCGGCGCAACAGGATTGGGCGGCGTTTTGTGAACCGGCTCTAACGCGAGCAGTTCCATCACACGCTCAATACCAGCAGCGGCGGCCTCCCACACACCTGTAATCGTACCGAGGCGGCGTAATGGTTCGAAAGCAAAGCCGAGGGCCGTAAAGAAGGCCATGAATTCGCCAACGGTCTTTTCACCCGAAATGATCTCACCACCACCATAAATAAGGACGCCGAGAAAGCCGACGCCTGACATTGCATCAATCAAGCCGGGGATAGAGGCTGTTCCGAGTGAGGTTTTTACTTCAATTTCAACACGCTCGCGATTGAGCTGACCGTAATGGCGGGTTTGATACTCTTCAAGGCGGTTGAGCTTTACGGGAACAATGCCGTGGAAAACCTCATCAAGACGCCCTGACTGGCGCGCGGCGACCTGATGGGCGGTGCGGCTGTTGCGACGCACAAAGCGCTGTGCGACGAGAGATGGAAGCACGAGCAAAGGCACACCGACCAGCGCCACGGCTGTCCAGCGCCAATCAACGCTCATTGCAACGCCAAAGAGCACAACAACAGCGACAAGATCACGACCAGCCCCTGTGATAATCGCGTTCCAAACATGGCTAACAGCGGAAACATCGCCGATCACACGTTGCATCAACGTGCCGGGGGCATTTACTTGGTGAAAGCTAACATCAAGGCGCATCAAATGGCTGAGAAGATCGCCGCGCATGTCTGCTTCGGATTGCTGCGAAATGCGTGTGAGGATGACTTTCTGTATAACCGATGCTCCGGCGCGCACCAAGAAGATGCCAAGAATAACAAGACCAACCCACCAAAGCGCTGATTGATCTCCTGCAAGGAAGACCAAGTCGAACATGGGCTTCATCATCCAGCTTAAAAAGCCAAGCATCGAGCCTTCAAGAGCCATGAAGAAGGTTGCGACAAGCAACATGACCCAATGGCGGCTCAAATAGCTGCGCCATAGCCAGCTCAGAAGTGTCCGGCTGGTTTGATGTGGTGTTGTGTCGGGCTCTGACATGTCAGGCAATCTCTGCGGGTGGCGTCTTGCTGTCAAAGCCGTTTTGGATCACGTCGTTGTCATATTCTGTGCGGATCCACGTCTCAAAGTCGATATCGCTTTTTGCTTGGCGCGCTTCAAAGACATCTAGAATGTAGTCTTGAACCCCAGTTTTGCCCCACTTCAGGTGGATAAACTTCAAAGAAAGCTGCTCACGCGCTTTTTGCACGGGAACATCGTCGAAAATCATCTGATACATCGCAGCACAAAAGCCGGCACGGTCAGCACCGGATTTGCAGTGAAACATCATTGGCTTTGGCACGGTGCGCATCAGGTCGATCACTGCCACGATATTTTCGCGATTGGCGGCAGAGCGCGCCCAGAGGACCGTGCTATAAAGCTCGATGCCAAGCATATCACAGCTTTCTTTCTCGAAGAGGTAATGACATTGCAGATCAACACCGCGCAGGTTGATCACAGAGCGAATACCCATATCGCGGTACTTCAAGAAGCGTTTGTGTGTCGGTTGATTGGAGCGCCAAACATCCTTGGAGACATGATAGAAATTTGTCCAGACCGCGCGCAAGAAGGCGTGATCAAACATGTTGTAATGCCAAACGGATTTGCGCCGCTCTATTGGGTCGGTGATATTGCGCCCGAAGGAATAGCGCCACTGGCGTTCTTTTTCGTCCAGTGTTTTCGCAAGTTTTTTAAGCATCACGCCGCCTCGTGCCTTTGATATCTTTGCGCATGTAGCCTTAGCGCGCTGTGCCTGCAAGGTTTGAGCGTCGAGCACTTGGTTGACGGCAGGGGACGTGGGGCTAGTGTCACGCGCAACCTACTTTGGAGCAAATGTATGTCCCTTGCGCACGGCCGTCCCTATCTTGCTATTCCTGGCCCGTCCGTCGTGCCTGACGTTGTCTTGCGTGCTATGCACCGCGCGTCGCCCAATATTTACGAGGGTGAGTTAGTGAAGATGACAGCCGGGATCATTCCTGATTTGCTCCGCGTCGCGCGTACGCAGCACCATGTCGCGATCTACATGGGCAATGGTCATGCCGCTTGGGAGGCTGCGCTGAGCAATGTGATTGCGCCCGATGATCTCGTTCTTGTCCCATCAACCGGGCGCTTTTGTGTTGGGTGGGGCGAAATGGCCGAAGGGCTTGGCGCGAATGTTGAACTGCTGGATTTTGGTGTGAAAACCCCAATGGATGCGGAGCAGATCGAAGCGCGGCTGCGTGCTGATAAGGACCACAAGATCAAAGCTGTACTCGCGGTCCATGTGGACACGTCCACATCAATCAAAAATGACATTGCGTCTGTACGCGCAGCGATTGATGCGGCAGGGCACCCCGCACTTTTGATGGCGGATTGCATTGCGTCCTTGGGGTGTGATCGCTTTGAGATGGACGCTTGGGGCGTTGATGTGATGGTAACGGCGAGCCAAAAGGGGCTGATGGTCACACCGGGTTTAGGCTTTGTGTTTTTCAACGATAAAGCCGCGGCAGTCCGCGATGCGATGCCGCGTGTTAGCCGTTATTGGAACTGGGTGCCACGGGCTAATCCAACGCAGTTCTTTGAATATTTTGGCGGCACGGCACCCACTCATTTGCTCTATGGTTTGCGTGCAGCGCTTGATCTGATCCACGATGAGGGGATGGAGGCCGTTTGGCTCAGACACGAAAAACTGGCCACAGCCATTTGGTCTGCATGCGAAGCTTGGGGGCAGAATGGTTCGCTTACGCTGAATGTTGCGGATCGTGCGCATCGCTCGCATGCTGTCACGGCGTTACGTCTTGGCGCGCCACATGGCAAAGATTTGCGCCGTTGGACTGAACATCAAGCTGGGCTCACGCTTGGCATCGGGCTTGGCATGTCAGAAGACGGCGACCCATTGGGGGATGGTTTTTTCCGCATAGGCCATATGGGTCATGTGAACGCGCATATGGTGTTGGGCGGTTTGGCCACGATGCAGGCGGGCTTTGATGCGCTTGATATTCCTTACGGTGCAGGTGCGCTGGATGCAGCAGCCAAGGCGCTGGCTTAGCGTCGTGTCCGTGCGAGGCGAAGATCGAGCCATTTGATTGCTTGATAGACTGACGCGCTTAGCAAAAGTGCGGCGATGAAGCCCTTCCAAGCCCAAATGGCGATCATAATCCAAAGTAAGTTCACAAATCCCATCACCAGGCAGGTGTTGGTGTAATTCTCAACTTCTTGCGGATAGTGGCGCACGAGATTTTCCTTTCTGCGGATCGCTTTATCAATAACGATACCGCAGAAATCTATAATGTCAGGTAACTTTTTACGGTGCGATCAAAGACGCGCAGTGTTCAGCGCGATTGGAAGCGCTTTTGCGACCAAGCCCATTTCAGCCTCTGGTCCACAACTTATTCTGATGCAGCGATCTTGGGGCGCGACGAACGGCATGCGCACAAAGACACCTTGCGCGATCATGCTGGCCAATACGGCGCGCGCAAAATCACCATCTGAACCACAGTCTATCGCAACAAAATTGGTTGCTGAAGGAATGCAGTGCAGCGAATTGTCAGCCGCAATTTGGCCAAGCCTTTGCTTTGATGCGTCTACTTGTGTTTGAATAGTGTGCAACCCTGCTTGATCTTTGAGTGCAGCCAATGCTGCAATTTGTGCCAAACGGTTCATTCCAAAATGGTTGCGAATCTTCTCGAACGCGCGGATCAGCTCACTCGCACCCAATGCATACCCAACGCGCATGCCCGCAAGCCCGTAGCCTTTGGAAAAGGTGCGCATTCGGATGACACCGGGATGCTCGATATCCAGTTTTGGGATGGCCTCAGCCGGGGCGAGATCGATGTAGGCTTCATCAAGAAGCAACACACAGCCTTCAGGAAGTTTGGTGACCATCTCTTCGATCACATCGCCCTTGTGCCACGTTCCCATCGGATTGTCGGGGTTAGACAGGTATATCAGTTTCGCGCCTACTTCGTGCGCTTTGGCGAGCAAGACATCCGGATCTTCATGATCATCTTTGTAGGGCACTTTGTTTAATGTGCCGCCAAAACCGGCCACGTGGTAATTGAACGTTGGATACGCGCCATCAGAGGTCACAACGTGATCCCCATCACTCACTAGCAAGCGCACCAAATAGCCGAGCAAACCGTCAATGCCTTCGCCAACGACTATATTGCTTAATTCAATCCCATGATGGCCGGCAATGGCGCAGCGCAAGTCATAGCTTTCGGGTTCGCCATACATCCAAGCTTGGTCGGCATTTGCTTTCATCGTTTCCAAAACCAGTGGGGCGGGGCCAAAGCCGTTTTCGTTTGCGCCAAGTCTTGCATCAAAGACGCCACCGCGTGCGCGCTCTTGCGCTTCGGGGCCAACGAAAGGGACAGAAGCAGGCAAAGTCTGCGCTAGGGCGGTGTATCTGGGATAGCTCATATCAGACTGCGTAAAACGAGAAGGTAAAGGTGACAAGGTTGAAAATAGTGCATCGCGCCCCCACATGAGAATCACTCGCAACTAGAGGGGCGCATTATGAAACTGACACGCAGAGGCTTTATCGCCAGCGCGGTCGCGGCAGGCGCTGTGCGTAGCGCACCGCAAATTGCAGCAAAGACCAGTGGACGCCGGATATTGACGTTGGTCTATGATAAATCGCTTGGAATGATGCGCGCTGTCGAGCGGGTCGTGCCATAGGCGCGTCATTCACCATGTGCCCTCACGTTCTGCTTTTCTTTGAGGTGCGCTTGCGGCTAGCGTGCTCCGAGACATTAGGGAGCCAACCATGCCGCGCGTTACAACAACCATAGAAGATCATGTCGCTCACGTAGAGCTTTCGCGTCCAGAGAAAATGAACGCTGTTGATCCTGCGATGCTGGAAGGTGTTATTGAGGCTGGCGAGGCTTTGCGGGGTCGCGCAGACGTGCGTGCTGTGGTGTTGTCTGGGCAGGGCAATGCATTTTGCGCAGGTCTGGACGTTGCAAGCTTTGGTGTACTCGCCAGTGGTGATCCAGCTGAAATCATGATGCCGCGCACCTATGGTCCTTCGAACGATTATCAACACGTCTCACTGATTTGGAAGCAGCTTGAGATGCCCGTCATCGCAGCCCTTCAAGGTGTATGTTTCGGGGCTGGTTTGCAGATTGCGTCTGGTGCTGATATTCGGATCGCTGCGCCTGACACCCGTATGTCTATTTTGGAAATGAAATGGGGATTGGTGCCAGACATGGGCGGTATGGTGCTTTGGCCTGCTTTGATGCGTGCAGATGTGCTACGTCGATTAACCTACACCGGTGAAGAATTTTCAGGCGCGGATGCGCAAGGCTATGGCCTTGTCACAGAGATTAATCAGGATCCCGTGCAGCGCGCACTTGAGTTGGCAAACCTTATTGCGCTTAAAAGTCCATCGGCCGTGCGCGCGGGCAAAGCATTGGTGAGCTACGCTTACGAGAATAACGCGCAAGACACGCTCTTAGAAGAGTCGCGCGCGCAATCATCGTTGGTTGGGACACCGCATCAAATGGAAGCGGTGATGTCGAACATGCAAAAGCGCATGCCTGTGTACAAGTAAGTGCTTTTGCGAAAGCACTTCCCAAGCCTTTTTGCAAAAAGGCTTGGGGCACGCTGCTTCATTTAGCCGATTTCTTCCAAACGCGCATAAGCATCCTTTAGCTTGGCCTCTTCGGCTTCGCGTAGACTTAGGTTTTGCTTGGTTTCTTCGAGAACTTCCGCAGGCGCACTTTCTGCGAATTTTGGATTGTTCAAACGTCCGCGCAAACCGCCAAGTTCCTTGGCGAGTTTTCCAAGCGTCTTCTCAAGGCGGGCCTTTTCAGCCGCAACATCAATGACGCCTTCCAAAGGCAGACCAAATGTGCCGCCAGAGATCGCCAAAGCAACCGTGCCTTTTGGCAGGTCTTCAACATGCGCGATGCTTTCAATCCGCGCAAACCGCATAATCAACGCCTCATTCTGCGCCCAGGCAGCCTTGGCAGCGTCGTCCATGTCTTTGACAACCAACGGAATAAATGCACCAGCGGGGACATTCATCTGCGCGCGTGCGGAGCGGATCGCTTCGATCATCGCGACTGTCCAGCTCAGGTCTGCATCTGCTTGGGGATCAACGAGATCGGCTGCCGTGTAGCTCGGCCAAGGTGCGTGCACCAACATTGTTGGGCGCGCTTTCTGGCCCCAGATTTCTTCGGTCACGAAAGGCATGATCGGATGGAGCATGATCAAGATTTGATCCAGCGCCCATGCATATGTTGCCTTCGTTTCTGCCGCTTCCTCTGTCGTGCCGTCGTCCATAACGGGTTTGGTGAACTCGAGATATTGTGAGCAGAATGTGTTCCACGTGAAGGCATAAAGCGCATTGGCCGCATCGTTGAAGCGGTAGGCCGCCAAAGCATCATCAACAGTCTCGCGGGTTTTGGCGACTTCGCCTTTGATCCACTTGTTAAGCGGCAAGTTTGTTTCTGGGATCGCATCGGAATGGGGCACGTCGAACGTGCCTTTGAAATCACCGTAAGTGGCCGCGTTCCAGAGTTTGGTCACGAAGTTGCGATAGCCTTCGATGCGTTTTGTGTCGAGTTTCAACACACCGCCCAAAGACGCCATCGACGCATTGGTAAAGCGCAGCGCATCCGCGCCGTATTCGTCGATGATTTCAAGCGGGTCCACTACGTTGCCGGTGGATTTGGACATCTTCTTGCCTTTGGCATCGCGCACGAGGCCGTGGAGGTAGACTGTGTCAAACGGCACTTCATCCACGACCGCGAGCTGCATCATCATCATGCGCGCGACCCAGAAGAACAGGATGTCTTGACCTGTGATCAGGGTCGAGGTCGGGAAGTATTTGCTCAGCTCTTCCGTCTGCTCGGGCCAGCCAAGCGTACCGATGGGCCAGAGGCCGGACGAGAACCATGTGTCCAGAACATCAGGGTCTCGGCGTAGCTCGACGCCGTCGCCTGCGAGGGCTTGCGCCTCTGCCTCGTTCGCTGCGCAATACTGATTGTCATCGCCGTCAAACCAAACAGGAACCTGATGTCCCCACCAAAGCTGACGCGAGATGCACCACGGCTCAATGTTCTCAAGCCAGTGGAAATACACCTTCTTGTCACTCTCCGGCATGATCTTCGTTGCGCCAGAACGCACAGCCTCCAAAGCGGGCTCAACAATCTTGGAAGTTTCAACGAACCACTGATCGGTCAGCATAGGTTCGATCACCACTTTAGAACGATCGCCAAACGGCTGCATGATCGGTTTTGCCTCAACGAAAGGCACGGAGGTCACAACCTCATTGCCGTCCTCATCCGTAGAAGTCTGATCCACCATCACGGCCAGACCTTCAGCCGAAATATCCGCAACCACTTTTTTGCGCGCTTCAAAGCGATCCATACCGCGATATTCATCGGGCACAAGGTTCATCGCCGCGATCATCGCCTCGTCGAACTCTTGTTCGCCATTGGCAATCGCTTGGGCCACAGCCGCTTCTTCCGCATATGGCTTGCCGTCAGAACGCATCGCCGCACGAGTATCCATCAGGTTATACATCGGAATGCCGCCGCGCTTGGCGACTTGGTAGTCGTTGAAATCATGCGCGCCAGTGATCTTCACCGCGCCAGAGCCGAAGTCCTTATCGGGATATTCATCCGTGATGATCGGGATCAAACGGCGATGCTCTTTCGGTCCAACGGGAATTTCACACAACATCCCAACAATCGGCGCGTAACGCTCATCACTTGGATGCACCGCAACCGCGCCATCGCCAAGCATCGTCTCAGGACGCGTGGTCGCGATGGAAATGTAGTCGCGCGTTTCACGAAGCGTTACTTCACCGTCTTCATTTTTCTCAATAAACTCATATGTCGCACCGCCTGCAAGAGGGTACTTAAAGTGCCACATGTGACCCGCAAATTCGATGTTCTCCACCTCAAGGTCGGAAATCGCAGTCTCGAAATGTGGATCCCAGTTCACCAAACGCTTGCCGCGATAGATCAGACCTTTGTTGTACATCTCAACAAAGACTTTGATCACTGCATCGTGGAAATTGCCGCCCGCGACGTCAGCAGGGGCGTTAGGTGCGCCAGACATGGTGAAGGCTTCGCGCTGCCAATCGCAAGACGCACCAAGACGTTTGAGCTGGTTGATAATCGTGCCGCCACTTTCGCCTTTCCACTCCCAGACTTTTTCTAGGAAGGCATCGCGCCCTAGTTCAACACGGCTTGGCTGCCCAGTTTCTGCTAGCTTGCGCTCCACCACCATTTGTGTGGCGATGCCCGCGTGATCTGTGCCCGGCTGCCATAAAGTATCAAAACCTTGCATGCGCTTCCAACGGATCATGATGTCCTGAAGCGTGTTGTTAAAGGCGTGACCGATGTGCAGGACACCCGTGACATTGGGGGGCGGGATCATGATGCAAAAGGTTGACGCCTCTGGCTTGGCGTTGGCACCAGCTTTAAAGCAGCCTGCCTTTTCCCAAGCGTCATAAAGACGGGTTTCAGCGGTGCTCGCGTCGAAATTCTTTTCCATAGCCATGAGATCGGCGTCCTTGCATGCAATTGGGTGTTTGCGCTCTGATAAACAAAGCGCGGCCAAAGGAAAAGCCAATCTGGACATCTGTTGCACTTGGCTTAGGGTTAATGTTCACAGCGGTGCGCAACGCAGGGAGCACAAAATGGAAAAGTTCGGTAAAAGTCAGGCAGTGAAACGCACTGAGGATATTCGCTTTCTCACCGGAGAAGGGCGCTATGTCGATGATATTACACCTGAAAATGCGCTCTTTGGCTATGTGCTGCGCTCGTCTGCGGCGCATGGCGATATCGCCGAGCTCAACGTCGATGATGCACGCGAGGCAGACGGGGTTCATCTGGTTCTAACTGCGGATGATTTGCTCGCTGATGGCAATGTGCTGCCGATGGCGGCCAGTTTGCTCAAAAACCGCGATGGCGAAAGCTCTGCCGCGCCTGAACGGCCTTTGTTAGCGCAGGGTCGCGTGCGATTTGTGGGCGAGCCGATCGCGATGATCTTTGCGGAAACTCTACAACAGGCCAAAGACGCCGCTGAGCTTGTTGAGTTGGATATCGATGATTTGCCAGTACATCTTGAACTTGGCACAGGGGGCGACCCGATTCATGCTGAAGCGCCTGACAATCGCGCGTTTGACTGGGGCCTTGGCAATGAGGATGCATTTACAGAGGCTTTCGCCAATGCAGCGCATAAAGTCACCTGCGAGATCGAAGACAATCGCGTCATCGTTAATTCGATGGAACCGCGTGGATGCTATGCGGAATGGGACGACGGTCGGGTCCATGTCGCGATCAACGGGCAGGGGGTTTGGGCCCCCAAAGGGCAAATCGCCAAACATATGGGGCTGGATCCTGAAAACGTGCGCGTCACCAATCCGGACACGGGCGGCGGGTTTGGCATGAAAGCGATGATGTATCCCGAATACGCAATTTGTGGCATGGCTGCACGTAAACTCGGGCAACCTGTGCGCTGGATGTCGGAGCGGACGGAAGCGATGCTCAGCGACAATGCTGGGCGTGATTTGGTGAGCCATGTGGAGATGGGCTTTGATGCGGATCACAAGCTAGTGGCCTATAAGGTCCACTCCGTGGCCAATATGGGCGCGTATAACTCCCAGTTCGCGCAACCAATTCAAACGGTTTTATTCTCCAAAGTCTTAACGGGCTGTTATGATGTGCAGGCGGTCTATCTGCATGTGGAGGGGGTTTATACCAACACCACTCAAGTGGATGCGTATCGCGGTGCTGGACGGCCAGAGGCGATTTACGTGCTAGAACGTTCTATGGATTACGCAGCACGCGCACTGGGTGCGGACCCTTGGGAATTGCGTCGCCGTAATTTCATTGCCCCTGATAACTTTCCCTACGTCACTGCGTCTGGGGTCACCTATGACATCGGCGATTTCAATCGCGTCCTGACTGTTGCGCAAAGCAAGAGCGATCACGCGGGCTACGCAAGCCGTCGCAACGCGAGTGCGGCCAAAGGTATGCTGCGCGGCATGGGGATATGTTACTATATTGAAAGTATTTTGGGCGATCCTTCGGAGACCAGCAAAGTGGTGTTCTTTGAAGAAGAGGGTCGCGTAAGTATTTATGTGGGGACACAAAGCAACGGGCAGGGCCATGAAACGGTCTATGCACAGTTCTTGTCAGACCAAACAGGTATCCCTGTGGACCGCATCGATGTGATCCAAGGCGACAGCGACCGCATTGCGACGGGCGGCGGAACTGGTGGTTCTCGCTCGGTAACAGTTCAAAACACGGCCACACTTGCGAGTGTGGAAAAGATGATCGCCCAATTTACGCCATTCTTAGCTGAAAAGATGGGCGTGAGTAAGGAAGAAGTCATGTTTGACGATGAAGCATTCCGCAGCGATGGCTCTAACCTGAGCTTTACGATGATCGAAGCGGCAGAATTGGCAAAGACGGAGGGGCAGGAAGAGCTGTTAACCTCTGAAGCACGCATCACGCTTTCGGCACAATCGTTCCCGAATGGCGCGCATCTGGCAGAGGTGGAGATCGATCCTGAAACAGGGGTTGTCACGGTAGATCGCTACACTGTCGTTGACGATTTTGGTAATCTTATCAATCCGATGCTGGTCGCAGGCCAAGTGCACGGCGGTATCGCGCAGGGCCTTGGTCAAGCGCTGACAGAGCGGGCAGTGTTTGATGAAGACGGCCAGTTGCTCACAGCAAGTTTTATGGACTACGCCATGCCGCGCGCGGATGATGTGCCTATGATTTCATTTTCGACAGAAGCGGTGCCCACATCGACCAACCCTATGGGGATGAAAGGGTGTGGCGAAGCCGGAACCGTCGGGTCTATGGCGGCGATTGCGAATGCTGTGCAGGACGCGGTTGCACCTTTGGGCATTGATCGTGTTGATATGCCCTTCACGCCACATCGGATGTGGCAAATATTGAACGCTCAGCGAATTGCGGCTGAGTAAACGCATATCCCTTTGGCTCAGCGGCGCACTGCGTCGTCGCCGCCAAAGTCCGCGTTCTGCGGCGCATGAGCCGCAAACCCACGTGGTTATTCTGGATGGCACGATGTCCTCTCTTGATGAGGGGCATGAAACGAATGCAGGTCGCACATATAAAATTTTGCGTGAAGCTAACCCAGACTTGTCGCTTTATTATGAAGCAGGCGTGCAATGGCGCGGACTTCGTTCTGCGCCAGATGTGATGATGGGGCGGGGCATAAACCGCCAAATCAGACGTGCTTACGGATTTCTTGCGTCGCGGTATCGCGCGGGGGATCGGATCTTTTTGCTGGGGTATTCACGGGGTGCTTATGCTGCGCGCTCGCTTGCAGGGGTGATAGATCGCGTTGGATTGCTGACAGCGGAACAGGCAATTGAGCGCAATATTCGCAGCATTTATCGCATCTATGAAGAGGGAGACGCGTTAATTGAGGCGGAAACCTTCGTGAAAACACATTGCCACCCTGAAGCCCCCATCGAAATGGTTGGCGTTTGGGATACGGTTAAAGCGCTGGGTGTTGGCCTGCCGGTGCTCTGGCGATGGAGCGCGCCAAAGCATGCGTTTCACAATCATGAACTTGGCCGCTCGATCCGGCATGGGTTTCACGCACTCGCACGCGATGAGACGCGCAACAGTTATGAACCCGTCCTGTGGACCTGTCCTGATGATTGGCAGGGGCGTATTGAACAAGTTTGGTTTCCGGGCACCCATGGCGATGTAGGCGGGCAGTTGCTTGGCTTTGAAGCCGCGCGCCCTTTGGCGAATATCCCGCTTGTTTGGATGTTGGAACGGATCGAGAGCTGTGGCTTAGAGTTACCCGATAATTGGCGCGCGCGCTTTGAGCAAAACGCGACCGCCCCCTCTGCCAGCACTTGGCGTGGGTTTGGAAAGCTGTTTTTGTCGCGCAAAAGACGTGTCGTAGAAGGGGATCGTTGCGAGCGTTTGCATCACTCGGTCTATACGCGTGAACGTCGCGATCCACCTGCGTCCGAACAGGGCCTAAGCGCTAGAATAAGGCGTCGTCTGCGCCGGCCGAGCAGGGCTTAAGGTGTCAAAATGATGCAGGTTGTGGAGCCCGTGGCGTAAAGCTTGCCATCCGCGACGCCGCGAATTTCACCATGCGAAATGCCTGTGGAGCGTCCTGCGTGATCGATTGTTCCAATGCAATCCACTTCCATCCCAAGTGGGATGGAGCGCAGAATATTTACCTTATATTCCAATGTTGTATATCCGCTGCCCCTCGGAACTTTTGTCATCACAGCACACGCCATGGCGCTATCAAGGAGGGTGCCGTACCAACCGCCGTGCACCGTGCCCATGGGGTTGCAATGATCAAACAGTGGGCTTCCGCGAAAAATGATGTGGCCATCGCCCACATCCTGCAATTTGTAATTCAGCGTTTTGCCCATGGGCGGGGCCGGATAATCACCGTCCAGAATACCCTGCATATAATCGCGCCCAGAGAGTTTGAGCGCATCCGCAACGCTTAACAGGTCGTCGGGTCCTTGAGCGTAGAGCATCGCAATGCCTCCTAGTTTACGCTCAGGCTAAAAGCTGCGGTGCTCCGCTTCAATCGCTGTTACGCAACGTTCTGTAAATCAACCTGAGGTACGACCCCGAGCGCATGACACACATCGCGCGTCAATTCCGGACGGTTGAGGGTGTAAAAATGTAGTGCATCGACGCCCTCGCTCATCAGATCAGAGCAGAGTTCTGTGCAAATTGCTGTCGCAAGAAGGTCACTTCTGCCATCACGCTCTGCCTTCTCAAAAGCGTCTTCGAGCCACACTGGCACGGCTGTGCCGCAGCGCTTGGCGAAGTTGCGGGTTCCCTTCCAATTCTCAATCGGCAAAATGCCGGGCAAGATCGGGGCATCTATCCCAGCTTTGGCGCATTCGTCGCGGAACCTTAGAAACGTATCCGCTTCGAAGAAAAACTGGGTGATGGCCTCATCCGCGCCCGCATCTATCTTGGCTTTGAGCCAATCAACATCTGCTTGCGCGCTAGGGGCTTCAGGGTGGCGATCAGGGTAAGCGCCTACGCGTATTTTGAAATCACCAGTTGCAGCAAGCGCTTCGATCAGCTCAAGCGAATTCGCAAATCCCCCATCGCATGGTGTGAAAGTGGCTTCGCCTTTCGGCGCGTCACCGCGTAGCGCGACAATTTCTTTCACCCCTGCTTTGGCGAAATCTGCTGCAATTGCAAGGGTTTCTTCCTTGGTTGCGTTTACACAGGTCAAATGCGCGGCGACATTCAGACCACTGGATTTGTGCAGCGTCGCAACTGCGTCACGTGTCAAATCGCGCGTGGTGCCGCCAGCGCCATAGGTGACAGACACAAATGTCGGATCAAGCGGTGCCAAAGTTTGCACAGTGTCCCAAAGCCGAAAAGACGCTTCTAGGTTTTGAGGTGGGAAAAACTCAAATGAAACTGTCGGCGTGCTCATGTTTATCGCTTTCTTTATGAATTTCATTCTTGTTGCACAGCTTAAATTGTGAGACAACTTCATAACTTTCAACTCTATCATGAGGTTTGCTCAGGTATGCATATTGAGTTTCGCCATCTACGCACAATCAAAGCGATTTACGAAAATGGTGGCTTGGCCAAAGCGGCAGATCAATTGCACATCACGCAAAGTGCGCTGAGCCATCAAATTAAAGGCTTAGAGGATCAGGCAGGGGTCGAATTGTTTGTCCGTCGCTCCAAGCCTATGAAGCTGTCAGCCGCTGGTATGCGATTGTTGCGGCTGGCTGAAAAAATCCTGCCCGATATTGATGCGATGCAAGCGGAATTTAGCGGATTGCGGGACGGTAAATCAGGCCGTTTGCATATCGCGATTGAATGTCATGCATGTTTCGAGTGGCTGTTTCCTGTGTTGGAGGGCTTTCGAAAGCTATGGCCAGACGTAGACGTGGATATCAAACCCGGCCTCGCCTTTGATGCGCTGCCTGCTTTGCAAAAGGAAGAGGTGGATCTGGTTGTCAGCTCTGATCCTGAAAATTTGGCTGGTGTCGAATTTACCCACCTCTTTGATTATGCACCTGTTTTCGTTGCATCAGCTCAGCACCCTTTGGCACAAAAACCATTTGTAGAAGCGCAAGATTTTCGTGGGCAAACGCTGATTACCTACCCAGTTGAACGCTCGCGTCTAGATATTTTTAGCCAGCTTTTGATCCCCGCCAAAGTAGAGCCGGCATCCATCCGCCAAGTGGAACTAACAGCTGTGATCTTGCTGCTTGTTGCGTCAAATCGTGGTATTTCTGTTTTGCCAGACTGGGTTGTCCGCGAGGTGAAGTATTCATCTGATTATGTGACGCGTCCGCTGACGAAAAAGGGACTGACCCGTCAGCTTTTTGCCGCGACCCGAAGCGATGAGGTGGCTAAACCCTACATGATGGACCTGATCCGCCTTGCCAAAGAAGAGAGCGCTAAGCTGCAGAACGCTTAAGCGCTTGGCAAATTGCGCGGCTCTGCCTATACGCGCGCTAAGCCAAGAAATGATGCTAAGGACCAAGATGCTATGCAAGGCAGCGCAAATCTAAATGTGATGATCAAAGCCGCGCGCAAAGCGGGGCGTAGCTTGACCAAAGACTTCCGTGAGGTCGAAAATTTGCAAGTGTCGCGCAAAGGCGCGGGTGATTTTGTTACCAAGGCAGATTTGGCAGCTGAAAAGATCATCAAAGAAGAGTTGATGGAAGCGCGGCCAACCTATGGCTGGCTTGCCGAAGAAGGTGGCGCAGAAGAGGGCACTGACCCGACGCGTCGCTGGATCGTAGATCCGCTGGATGGCACCACCAATTTTCTGCACGGCCTGCCGCATTGGGCGGTTTCGATCGCCTTGGAGCATAAAGGTCAGATCGTTGCGGGTGTTATTTACGACGCGGCAAAAGATGAGATGTATGTTGCAGAAAAAGGCATGGGCGCTTGGATGAATGACCAGCGCTTGCGGGTTTCTTCGCGCAATCAAATGATTGAAGGCGTTTTTGCGACTGGCATCCCGTTTGGTGGACGCTCTGACCTACCAGAGACGATCAAAGAGATTGCCAAGGTTGCGCCTGCGGTGGCGGGTATTCGTCGTTGGGGATCTGCAGCGCTTGATTTAGCCTATGTCGCGGCAGGCCGCTATGAAGGCTACTGGGAGCGCCGTTTGAACGCATGGGACCTAGCCGCGGGCATTGTTCTGGTGCGTGAAGCGGGCGGGTTTATTGAACCTTTGACCCTTGGCAAAGATATTTTAGCCGATGGTGAAGTGATCTGCGCGAATGAGGCGATCTTTTCGACTTTTGCGAAAGCGGTACGCCCATAAAGTTTCGAATTGCATGTGCAATCGGCATGAGTGGGGGCTTGCCCCCACACCCCCAGGATATTTCTGAGAGAGGAAGACCAAAAGGTTTTTCTTGATGTCCTAAACCGACAGATGGGTGTCGAAAACGTTGAAGCGGTGCTTGGGAACCGCTTTAAGTTTGGGCTATGCGGTTACTTATTTCCTTTGCAGCGTTGTTTTTATCAGTGGCATTGTTGCAGCTGTCATCTGGTGGTGTCGGGCCGCTTGATGCGCTGTCGGGTATCGTGCTGGGCTTTAGCACGACGCAAATCGGTCTTTTAGGATCCGCGCATTTTGTTGGCTTTTTCATAGGCTGCTGGTGGGCCCCACGTTTGATGGGGAGCGTCGGGCACAGCCGTGCATTCGCAGCCTTTACAGCATCTGGTGCGATTGGGCTTCTTGCGCATATGTTAGTCATTGATCCCTATGCTTGGGCATTGATGCGCGTCGCTTCGGGGCTGTGTGTTGCGGGATGCTACACGGTCATCGAAGCTTGGTTGCAAGCCAAAGTCACCAACGAAAACAGAGGCCGCGCGATGGGGGTCTACCGCGTTGCTGATATGGGGGCATCATTGGCCGCACAATTGATGATCGGGGTTTTGGAACCCGCGTCTTATGTGTCGTATAATTTGCTGGCCTTGTTGTGTTGTGCCGCATTGCTACCGCTGACCCTCACCAAAGTGAGCCAACCCAAAACACCAAGCGCGCCTAGGTTGCGGCCCATGTTGGCTGTAACACGCTCCCCCTTGGCGGCGGCGGGGGTGATTGTCGCAGCGCTTTCGAGTGCTTCGTTTCGCATGGTTGGTCCGATCTATGGGCAAGAAGTGGGGCTGCGCACAGATCAAATCGCTTATTTCCTCGCCGCATTTGTGCTGGGCGGAGCGCTCGCGCAATATCCGGTTGGGTGGCTTGCCGATAAGTTTGATCGTCGTTGGGTTTTAATCTGGCTGTCGATAGCTGCCATTGTTAGTTGCATCGTGATCAATGTGATTGTTGATTCCGGCACGACCGCGATCATGATAGGCGCTGCATTTTTCGGTCTTACAACATTTCCTATCTACTCAGTGGCCGCAGCGCACGCCCATGACTTTGCCACGGATGATGAGCGGGTCGAGCTTTCCGCGGCCTTGATGTTTTTCTTCGCCCTTGGTGCGATTGCGTCGCCGCTTTTGTCTTCAAGCTTGATTAACTGGTATGGACCATCGGCGTTGTTCCTTATGATTGCGTCGGGTCATGCTTTGTTGGTGGTCTTTGGTTTGTTGCGCATGCGCGCGCGCGATACCGTAGAAGAACGTACGCCCTACGTTTATGCGCCGCGTACGTCATTTGTGATCGGGCGGCTCTCGAAAGGGTTGCGGCGCAAGCGTTAAAAGAAATCACGAGAATAACAAACTTTTGACCCTAAAGTGGCGCGCCGGCCTGTGATCAACAGGCAAACATTTTTCGGCAGATCGGCGTGGTTTACAAAAAAGTAGTATTTCTAATGATGGTTGGTGGCGCGTTCGCAATCGGACAAGCGCTGGCGCTTGGCGTTAAGATTGGCCCGTCCAAGCCTGTATTTGTGGCGCAAGATCATAGTGAGTTTAAACCGTTACCCGCGGTGCAAACGAGCCGCCGAAAAGATGTGGTTGCCTTGGATGCGTTTGAAACCGCGTGGCGTGAATGGATGGGCACATATGGCGTGACCGCTTCGAGCATCGCGATAGGTCAAGACGGATCAATCCTGCGCTCGCGCGGAGCAAAGCGTGCACCGTCCACAAGTTTTCCCATGGCAAGCCTGTCAAAATCGATCACCGCGCATTGCTTGAACACATTTTTGGAAGGCAGCCCCTACGATTGGAGCAGTACGCTTGCAGATTTGCAGCCCGTCTTGGCCAAGCTCAACCTAACACCCGGGGACGCGATGCTAGAAAAGACCCTGACCGAGTTTGCAACGCATACAAGCGGTTTGCCGACGCGTTTAGTGCAGGGCAAAACGTCGCTTCAAAACAAACACTTGGATAGCCAAGCCTCTATGACGCGCACAGCGCTGAAAGTGCCGGCCAACTTTAATGTGGAAAGTGGATACAGCTATTCCAATGCGAATTATGCAATTCTTGGCAGCCTGATTGGCGCGATGTCTGGTGGCTCCTATGCTGAGGTGTGCAAGGCGCGGATCATGGACCCTGCAAAAGCGTTGAATGCAAATGTGTCAGGCCACATGGCCAAGACGGCTGGCTATGGTGGTTGGCTTGTTTCGGTCGAGGATTACGCACGCTATGCGATGCATTGGTTCGCACCGAATACGCCTTGGGTCAAAGAGCCGCGTGACTTCGCGCTTGATCCGGACACAGGGTATGGAATGGGGGCTTGGGTTCGCAATCATGATCGTGGATATCTGTTTTCCCATGGTGGTTCATGGAAACACACGGATCGCCGACGCGCGAATTTGGGCTCTTATATGATGGTTGGCCCTGATGGCACGGCTGTTGTGGTCAGCTGGGATACCAAGCTTCCGCCTGAAGCGTATCGTCACTTGCACCGCGCTTTTGCAGAACATTTGTAGCCCCCGCGTACAACGGGGTGTGCAAAGGCAGTTTGAACTGCCCGCGTCAGAGCGCTATGGGTTGTGCAACTCAACGCAGGACGACTCAAAATGGCTCGGCATCTTATCACTTCCGCGATCCCCTATATCAATGGGATCAAACACCTTGGCAACTTGGTAGGTAGTCAACTTCCCGCGGATCTGTACGCGCGCTTTCAGCGTGCGCGCGGCAATGAAGTTTTGTTCCTTTGCGCCACGGATGAACATGGTACCCCTGCGGAATTGGCCGCGGCCAAGGCGGGCAAACCTGTTGAAGAATATTGCGCAGAAATGTGGGCGGTTCAGGATGAGATCGCTAAGGGCTTTCGCATGTCCTTCGATCATTTCGGGCGCTCGTCCTCGCAGCAGAACCGCGAGCTGACGCAGCATTTTGCAGGACGTTTGGCCGATGCAGGGCTGATCGAGGAAGTCGCGGATCAGCAGATTTATTCCAAAGCCGATGGCCGCTTTCTGCCAGATCGCTATGTGGAAGGGACTTGCCCCAACTGCGGCTTCGAGAGTGCGCGTGGCGATCAGTGCGACAACTGCACCAAGCAGCTTGATCCGGTGGATCTGATCAATCCTTACTCGACAATTTCAGGCTCGACTGACTTGGAAATGCGCGAGACGAAACACCTCTACCTGCGCCAAAGCCAGATGAAAGATCAGCTCTCGGAGTGGATCGACAGCAAGGATGATTGGCCCGTGCTGACCACCTCGATCGCGAAGAAATGGCTTCATGACGGCGATGGTCTGCAAGATCGCGGCATCACGCGCGATCTGAACTGGGGCGTGCCTGTGAAGCGCGGCTCTGAGGATTGGCCGGGCATGGAGGGCAAGGTGTTCTACGTCTGGTTCGACGCGCCGATTGAATACATCGCTTGCGCCAAGGAATGGGCTGACGCGAATGGCAAAAGCGATGCGGATTGGCAGCGCTGGTGGCGCACCGACCAAGGCGCAGAGGATGTGCGCTATACGCAGTTCATGGGCAAGGATAACGTGCCTTTTCATACGCTTAGCTTTCCTGTCACGATCCTCGGCTCTGGCGAGCCGTGGAAGTTGGTCGACTACATCAAGGGCCTGAATTACCTCAATTATGATGGTGGTCAGTTCTCCACGTCGCGCGGGCGCGGCGTGTTTATGGATCAAGCCTTGGAAATTTTGCCCGCTGATTATTGGCGCTGGTGGCTGCTGAGTCACGCGCCGGAAAGCAGCGATAGCGAGTTCACTTGGGAGAATTTCCAAGCGTCGGTGAATAAAGATCTGGCCGATGTTCTGGGCAATTTCGTCTCGCGCGTGACCAAATTCTGCCGCTCCAAATTCGGCGAAGTGGTGCCCGAGGGCGGCGCATGGGGCGAACGCGAAGAGGCGCTGATCGCAGAGCTTACGACCCGCATCCGCGCTTACGAGGGCTATATGGACGCGATGGAAGTGCGCAAATCCGCTGGCGAGTTGCGCGCGATTTGGGTCGCGGGCAATGAATATTTGCAAGCCGCCGCCCCATGGGTGACGTTCAAGGAAGACCCCGAAACAGCCGCCGCGCAAATCCGCCTCGCGCTGAACCTGATCCGGCTCTATGCAGTGCTGTCCAGCCCGTTCATTCCCGACGCTGCCGAGACGCTGATGCGTGCGATGCAGTGCGAGGATGACAGCTGGCCTGATAATGTTGAGGCCGCCTTGGGTGCGTTGCCTGTCGGGGCAGCCTTCTCTGTACCTGACGTGACCTTCCGTAAGATCACAGATGATGAGCGTGAGGATTGGCAAGAGAAGTTCGCGGGCGTCCGTGAGTAATCCCTACCAACAGATCCCTCTCGGATTTACACCGACCTTCGCCATAGGAGGGCAGGGCCTTTTCAGTTCACGTTCGGCGTGTATGCTTTAACAAATTATTGAAGTAAGGCGTCAGCATGTGAATCGTTGTGGTCTTGTTTCTGGAATAGAACGCTGTGGAACTTGGCAGCCTTTGCGCAAGCAACGTTGTCAATGGGAAGTGACCATCCTGTGTGCGCCGGTGACTACGAACAGGCAAAGCACTACTTCATCGAAACCCAGCGTAGAATTGATGCTTTGCCGAGCGAATAGCTAGCCATTTCCTGCCAAACCGACTACCGATAGCCGCACTTATCGGGAGGGCTCATCATGATTCCAGTGCAAGGATACACAGGCGCGCGCGTTGGGGTGTTGGGGCTGGGGCGCTCTGGCCTGTCCGCTGCGCGTGCGCTGCGTGAAGGTGGGGCCGTGCCGATCTGTTGGGACGATAATGAGACCGCCCGCACCAAGGCGGAGGGGGAGGGGTTCGAGACGGCCAAGCTCACGGGAAAAACCCTTGCAGAGCTTGCGGTCTTGATCACATCACCGGGCATTGCGCATCTTTACCCGATGCCCAATCCTGTGATCGAAGAGGCCTATGAACTGGGCGTACCTGTGGACAACGACATCTCGCTCTTTTTCCGTTCTTTCGCGACAACGGAATGGCAGAATATGGACGTTGTTCCGCGTATCGTCGCGGTGACGGGATCGAACGGGAAATCCACGACATCCGCATTGATCCACCACGTTTTAGAGCACACAGGTCGCGCCACGCAGCTTGCGGGAAACATCGGTCGCGGCGTGCTCGACATTGATCCTGCAATTGACGGCGAAGTTGTTGTGCTGGAGCTGTCGTCCTATCAAACCGACCTTGCCCGTGCTTTGACACCGGATGTCGCGGTGTTCACCAATCTCTCCCCTGATCATCTGGATCGTCATGCGGGCATGGGTGGCTATTTCGCAGCCAAGCGCCGCTTATTCGCTGAAGGCGGGCCAGAGCGCGCGATTATTGGTGTGGATGAAGCTGAGGGTTCGTATTTGGCCGGACAAATGGCGCAAGGGCCGCAGGATGATCGGGTGATCCGCGTCTCTATAGATCGCAAGTTGACGGAGTTTGGCTGGACGGTTTTCGCGCGCAAAGGCTTCTTGTCTGAGTATCGCAAAGGGCGTCAGATTGGCTCTATCGATCTGCGCGCGATCAAGGGCTTGCCCGGCACGCACAACCATCAAAACGCCTGCTGCGCATATGCGGTGTGTCGGACATTGGGGCTGGCACCTAGGGTGATTGAGGCTGGATTGGCGTCTTATCCGGGCTTGCCGCATCGCTCGCAGATTGTCGCTGAGGCGCAGGGTGTGACCTATGTGAATGACAGCAAAGCCACGAATGTGGACAGTGCCAAACAAGCGCTTGGCGCGTTCAAAAAGATTCGCTGGATTTGTGGCGGGCTTGAGAAAGAGGGCGGCGTTGGTGCGTTGGCAGATGTGGCAGGCGAGGTGTTGAAAGCCTATGTGATCGGGCGTGACGCCGAAGGGTTTGCGCTGCAATTGTCAGGGGTTGAGAGTGATATCTGCGTGTCCATGGAACAAGCTGTGGCACGTGCGATGGCGGATGCAGGGGAGGGTGAGACAGTGCTTTTGGCCCCTGCGGCGGCCAGTTTCGATCAGTATGACAATTTTGAAAAACGCGGGGATCACTTTGCGCAACTGGTCAAAGCAACGCTTGGCCAACAGGGTTAAGGCGCTACGCGCGACCGAAATGGACTTAACATTTATAAGGACTTAGACATGATCCAGCCAACATCTTCCTTTAAGGACAATCTGGCGCTGATGCCCTCGATCGATACGCTTGCAGCGATTGAGTTGAGTGATCCAAAAGGGGAAATCGTTGCACGCATCGATAATCAACCCGGCAAGCAAGGATCTTTGATTGTGTATCAGTATCTTCATCAAGAATTTGGGGAGATAAATATGGAGGCTGCGCAGCACGGTCTAGATGTGTTTGCCGAACACACCCCAGACGCTAAAGCGCGCCCCGGTGCGCATCCTAACATAGATCAGTTGTTTCGCATTATTGATGGGGCGGACGCGCTGAAGGTGACTTTGATTGCAGCTTAAGCGTTGCGGTTGCGATGCGAAGGACACTCTAACATGCTAGCGGAACGTGTTCGGCGAGTTCTGATCGAAGTTGCACGTCAGGGTCAGCCGATCACCTATCAAGCGCTCGCGCTAAAGCTCGAACTTGCGCCACCTAATACTGTTCGGCAACTGACCACGGCGTTAGAGGAGTTGATGGAGCAAGATGCTGCAGTGGGCCACCCGCTGATTGCGGCACTTGTTGTGAGTAAAGCTACACAGGGTCTTCCGAGACAGGGCTTTTTTGAGTGTGCGCATCGGCTTGGTCGTTTTCAAGGCGATTTAGATGGTTCAGCGGCAGCGCGCTATCACCATTCAGAATTTGACAGTGTTGTCACCTTTTGGGGCAGCGCGGGCCATTAGCAACGAGTTTTTGGATCAATTTTTTGCGTAAGGTGCGTGGTATCACGCACCTTACCTTAACGCCCACGAATACGGGGATCCAAGGCGTCACGTAAGCCGTCACCCAAGTAGTTTACAGACAGAACAGTCAGCGAAATCGCGATACCTGGAAGGACCACACGCTCTGGATATTCGGTCATGCGCGGAACACTGTCAGCCAGCATCTTGCCCCATGTTGGAAAGTCGGACGGGAAACCGACGCCAAGGAAGCTCAATGCGCTTTCCGTAATGATCGCTGTTGCAAGCCCCAATGTTGCGGAGACCATGATGGGGGACATGATATTGGGCAATAGATGGCGCGTGATGATCTTATAGGGTGTTGTGCCGATGGAGCGGGCAGCAAGGATGAATTCGCGCTCTTTCAGCGCCAATATCTCGCCGCGTACGATACGCGCTGTTTGCATCCAGCTTGTGATACCGATGATACCAACAATCAGCACGAACATGCCACCCTCTGGCCCGTATGCGGCACGCAAAGGTTGGCGGAACAAAGTCACGGCCACCAGTAGGAGCGGAAGCAGAGGGAGAGACAGTACCAAATCTGTAAAGCGCATCAAGACGCCATCCAGGCGCTTAAAGTAGCCTGAGAGCACGCCAATCAATGTCCCGAGCACCAACGCGAGGATCATCGCAGCCCAACCCACAGCAAGCGACGTGCGCCCGCCTTTGATCATATTGGCGAGCATATCGCGCCCTAAGTTGTCGGTGCCGAGGGGGCGGTTCCATGCAACCTTTGCATCACCGTCCCACAGCCACGTGTAGATCGGGCGGATGTCTTTGTTGCGGATGTCGAGTTTTTGCGGATCAAGCTGCCAAATGAGCGGCCCCAAAAGCACAAAGAGCGTGATGAATAGCAAGAATCCACCACCAAAGAGCGCGCCTTTATGTTTGCGGAACTGGTCCCAAACGTCTTTCCACTGGCTACGCGGGGGCTTTTGAGGCTCTTTATCTTTGAGCGCTTCAATCGCGTCGATCTGGGTTGCATCAGTCATAGCGGATCCTCGGGTCAAGGACGCCGTAGAGTATGTCGGCAATCAGGTTAAACAGAACGATCAAGATCGCGAAGATAAAGGTGAGGGTCAGCACCATTGGAATGTCATTGGCAAAGAGCGCCGTCAGCAAAAGCTGACCGATGCCGTTCACCTTGAAAACGTTCTCTGTGATGATTGCGCCGCCAAAGATTGCGGGCATCCCGAGTGCAATGACTGTGACCACGGGGATCATCGAGTTGCGCAATACATGAACCATTACGACAATCGCCTCTGAGAGACCTTTGGCGCGCGCTGTGCGTACGTAGTCTTGGTTCAGGTTCTCTAGCATGGATGCGCGCATGTAACGGCTTATCTGCGCCGTGGTTTGCAGGGCAAGCACCATGACGGGCATAATCATTTGCATGAATTGCACTTTGAAGCTGGCCCAATCGGTGACCACATGGGTGGTATCATAGATCGAAGGGAGCCAGCCGAGTTGCACGGAAAACAGTACAATGAGCAATGGACCGGTAAAGAAAGGCGGGATCGAAAAGCCGATCATCGACACGAAGGTGCCTGTTTGATCAAAGACTGAGTACTGGCGATACGCAGAATAAATGCCGATTGGCAGCGCGATCAACACACCTACGATATAGGCCATCGCAACAACCCAAAGCGTCTGAGGCATACGCTGGATCACGATGTCCATTACAGGGCTGCGGGTCTGCCAAGAGATAACGCGCTGCACGCCTTCAGTGTATGTTGTGCCCCACATCCAGTCCCAGAACACCATCGGTTCAATGATAAAGAACTGATAGAGCCACTTGAAAAAGCGGATATGCGCGGGCTGGCCAAGACCAAGCGCTTCGCGCATCTTTTCTTTCACCTCAGGTGGAACGGTCAGGGGAACCTGCGCCATGGGATCGCCGGGGGCGAGTTCCATCAGCATGAAGATCACAAGCGCGATGAACAGAAGCGTCGGAACGGATAGGATCAGACGTCGTATCGTGAATGTCAGCATGTGGATCCAGACTTGAAGATCGGTGTGTTGGCGGCTCTGCCTCGTGCAGGCAAAACGGCAAACAGACCAATGGGACTAATAAAGGGATGCGCCCTGCCAAAATGACATCGGCAGGGCGCGAAGGCTTAGAGTAAAATTACTCTGTGCGGTGCCAATCTGCGATGTTCCACAGCTCGGAGTCCCAAACGTTCAGAACAACGCCGCCAAGGTTGTTGGCATGCGCAGAAACACGTGCACGGTTCACAAGTGGAACGATCGTGTTTGTGTCTTTGGTCAGCATGTCGTTCATCTTACGCGCAATTTCGCCGCGCTTGTCGATGTCACCTGTGCGTGCCAGTTCGTCGATCAGCTCGTCATATGCTGGGTCGCAGAAGCGGTTGATGTTCTCACCCTGCCACTGGCTGGATGGCTTTGGCTCGTTGCCACAACGATATGCAGCGAGGTACTGCTGTGGGTCAGTGCCGTTGAACGTGTTCGCATACATTTCTACGTCTGCGTAGAACTTCTGGAACGTGTCAGGCGAACCTGGGTCACCGCCGAAGAAGACAGACGCGTCGAGGTTACGAAGCTCTGTTTCAACACCGATCTGGCTCCACCAGTCTTTGATCAGCGCCTGGAAGTCCTGGCGCACAGCGTTTGTGGACGTCTGGTACAGAATGGAAAGCTTCACGCCGTCCTTTTCACGTACGCCGTCACCGTCGCTATCAACCCAGCCAGCACCATCGAGAAGCGCGCGCGCTTTGTCGAGATCTTGCGTCAAGCAAGAGGTGTTGTCGGATGCATAGATCGCTGGAGCAGGGACGAGGTTACAAGTTGGTGTACCCGCCTTGCCGTAGCCAACTTCGGTAAGCAATGCACGGTCGATAGAGATCGACAGAGCTTCGCGAACCGCAGGATCGCTGAGGAACGGGTGAGGCTCTGCAACCGTTGCACGCGTCTCTGGTGGGAGATCCGGGCTTGGGTTGGTCATGTTCATCTCAAGACGCTCAACCAATGGGCCGAAACCTGCGATGGCCTTACCTTTGCCAGCTTCTTCCATCTTTGCGATGACGTCTGGTGCCAGCTGAAGGTTCCAAGCGTAGTCGAACTCGCCTGTCTCAAGAACAGAACGACCCGCACCATTCGCGTCACCACCACCTTTGAAGTTCACGTTCGCAAACGCTGGCTTTGCAGGATCACGGTAGTTGGGGTTCGCAGAGAACTGGATCACGTCGTTTGGACGGAAATCGTCAACAACGAATGGACCTGTGCCGATTGGGTTAAAGTTTGCTTCGGTGCACTCTGGCGCTTTCGCACCTAGGCAATCTGCAAACTGAGCAGCCTGTAGGATTGGCGACTGACCACCAACAAATGGGCCGTATGGATTTGGCTTGGGCTGATCGAATGTTACTTTGACTGTCAGATCATCCAACGCTTCGACAGATGTAACACCATCAAAGAATGCAAGCTGCGCACAGCCGCCTTCCGGATCCATGCAATACTGAGCGGTAAATTTTACATCCGCAGAGGTAACTGGCGTGCCGTCGGACCACAGCAGGCCCTCTTGGATTTTCCATGTGATCTGAGTGAGGTCTTCGGAAACACCACCGTTTGCAACAGTTGGAATTTCAGCAGCAAGGAAGGGAACCATCTCGCCGGTTTCATTGTAGCGCGCGAGCGGTTCGAGCACGAGCGACGCCGATTCGACATCCTTTGTACCGCCAGAAAGGAACGGGTTCAGGATGGAAGGCGCTTGCCAATAGATGATGTTGACGGTGCCGTCTGATCCACGCTCGGCCATGGCCATTGGGGCCATCGCAAAGCTTGCAGCCGCACCCATCAAGAGTGTTCGAAGCATCATAAAAGTCTCTCCTTGTTGAACAAAATCAACGCCATAGTGGCGTTGACCTAGCATTTTTAACGGTTCGGGTTTGCCCAAACCTTTTGACAACAGCCAAGGGAACGACCACTCGGCGGGTTTGATCAAGAATCAACCCAGCCAAAAGAGACACCCCCGACCACTGAGCCTTATCGAAACAGAGTTTTGGGAAATTGCAAGCGTCTTGCTTATGAAAATTCGCGGGCATTACAGAAACTTGGACCGTTGCCGTAAGCATCGCTGAAAGGTTTTGACATCCCAAGTGATCTGACCGTAGCCTTCTTTATTGCATGCAATGGGGAAGATGAAATGCTCGACCAGCCAATCGCTCAAATAGAGAACCTTAGGGTCGAATTCCAAACCAAAGACGGGCCTGTGGTTGGTGTTGAGGACGTTTCGTTCTCTATCAATTCGGGCGAAACGGTTTGCGTTGTGGGCGAATCGGGATCTGGTAAATCGGTGTCGTCGCTGTCGCTGATGCGCCTGGTAGAATACGGCGGTGGTGAAATTGCAGGCGGTCGCCTCATTTTTAATCGAAAAGATGATGGCGAAATGGATCTGCGCGCTGCTGGGCCTGATCTCATGCGTACGATTCGCGGCAATGAGATCGGAATGATCTTCCAAGAACCGATGACCGCGTTGAACCCGGTGTTCACGGTCGGGCGTCAGTTGACTGAAGGCTTGCGGGTACACAAGAACCTGAGCAAAGCGCAGGCCGAAGAGCGGGCGCTAGAATTGTTGCGTCAGGTGCGTATCCCTGAACCCGAAAAACGCCTTGATCAATATCCGCATGAATTGTCAGGCGGGATGCGCCAACGTGTGGTTATCGCGATTGCACTAGCGTGCGAGCCGCGCTTGCTGATCGCGGATGAGCCAACAACAGCGCTAGACGTGACCATTCAGGCGGAAATATTGGCCCTCATGGATCGCCTCAAGCGCGAGACGGGGACAGCTGTGATGTTTATCACCCACGATATGGCGGTGGTTGCACAAATGGCAGACCGCGTTGTCGTGATGTTTCGCGGCAACAAGGTGGAAGAGGGCACTGTCGAGGAAATCTTCGAGAACCCGCAGCACCCTTATACCAAAGCGCTTTTGGCAGCTGTTCCAAAGCTAGGCGAGATGCGCGGTAAAGCAGCGCCTGAGCCAATGAAGCTGCTCGGCACAGACCAAGATGAAATAAAGCCGATCCCGGGCACGAATGAACCTTTGCTTGCGGTCACCGGACTGACGACGCGTTTTCCCGTCACAGGTGGTTTGCTGCGCCGCGTCGTCGCGAATGTGCATGCGGCGGAGGATATTTCGTTCACGATCAACAAAGGCCAAACGCTGTCACTGGTGGGTGAGTCCGGGTGTGGCAAGTCCACGGTGGGCCGCTCATTGCTGCGTTTGGTGGAACCCATGAGCGGACAGATCACGCTGGCTGGTAAAGAGATCATGGACATGGGCCCATCGGAGTTGCGCGCAAGCCGATTGGACATGCAAATGATTTTCCAAGATCCGTTTGCATCGCTGAACCCGCAGATGCAGTTGATTGATCAAGTCGCAGAACCAATGCGCAATTATGGCACGGCATCGGGGAAGGAGCTGACTGACCGCGTTGAGATGCTTTTTGATCGTGTTGAACTTCCGCGCTCTTTCTTGCGCCGTTTCCCGCATGAGCTTTCAGGTGGTCAACGTCAACGCGTCGCCATTGCGCGGGCTTTGGCCTTGAACCCCAAACTGATTGTTGCGGATGAGGCGGTGTCGGCCCTCGACGTGTCAGTTCAAGCGCAGGTCGTGAACCTCATGATGGAACTGCAGGCGGAACTGGGTCTGAGCTATCTGTTCATTAGCCACGATATGGCCGTGGTTGAGCGCGTTAGCCATTACGTAGGCGTGATGTATCTGGGGCGGATCGTCGAAATGGGTCCGCGCGCGGCTGTGTTTGAAAACCCGCAGCACGCTTATACGCAAGCGTTGATGAAGGCGGTGCCAATCGCTGACCCGCGCAAGCGCAAAGATGAGCGCGATTTGAATTTCAAGCCGATCCCGTCACCAATGCATCCTGTCGGATATGATCCTGAACCGTCAAAGTACAAAGAAGTGGCGCCAGAGCATTTTGTTTTGCTGACAGATAGCGGGTATTGAAATGGTTGAGACGCTTTCTCCCCTAGCGCTAATGACAAAGCTTATCAGCTTTCCCACAGTATCGCGGGATAGCAACTTGCCCCTTATTGATTGGGTCGAAGACTATCTCAATTCGCACGGCATCACGTGCCACCGCTTCTATGAGGATAGCGAAGATCGCATCGTTGAAAAGGCCGCGCTCTTTGCGCATGTGGGGCCGGATCAGGAAGGCGCAATCGTGCTTTCTGGTCATACGGATGTCGTGCCGATTGATGGCCAGCCTTGGGACACCGACCCTTGGACTGTGATTGAAAAGGACGGAAAATACTACGGGCGCGGCACTTGCGATATGAAAGGGTTCGATGCTCTTGCGATCTGGACTTTGGTCGAGGCCCACAAACGCGGGGTGAAACGTCCTTTGCAAATCGCGCTCAGTTTTGACGAGGAAATCGGCTGCACGGGTGCGCCGCCAATGATTGATCGCATGCTCGAAGTCCTGCCCAAAGCCAGCGCTGTAATCGTTGGTGAACCGAGTATGATGCAAGCGGTCACAGGTCATAAAGGTGGGCGCGGGTACATGACCCATGTGAAAGGTTTTGAGGTGCATTCCTCGATCCTGCATACTGGGGTCAATGCGATCATGTACGGATCCAAGCTGATTGACTGGGCCAATGATGTTAACACGGCGAATATGGCCGCTGAACCAACAGAAATAGCAGCGCAGTTTGATCCACCTTTCACAACAGCGCATGTTGGCATTATCGAGGGTGGAACAGCGCACAACATCACGGCCAAGGACTGTCATTTTGGCGTCGATTTCCGTGTCGTACCTGGCGAAGATCCCTTTGATTGGCGTGACCGTTATTTTGCGAAAGTCCGTGAGGTCGAAGCGATGATGCAAGCCGTTGTACCCGAGACTTCGATAGAGCTCACCGAGCGCTTCAACGTCCCGCCGCTCGTACCCGAAGAGAACGGTGAAGCCGAAACGCTGGTGCGTCAGATCACTGGTGACAATGCCTCTCATAAGGTGAGCTACGGCACTGAAGCCGGACAGTTCCAAGAACGGGGGTATTCCGCAGTTATTTGTGGTCCAGGTGATATTGCACAGGCCCATCAACCCAATGAATTTTGCACAGTTGCGCAATTCAATGCAGGTCATGCCTTTATGGAGAAGCTTTTAGAGCGTTTGCTGTAATGGCCTTTCCAATCAGCGCGCAAAGCCCGATTGAACATTCGGCTGAACTGCCACGCACGGCTGACGCTGTGGTCATTGGCGGCGGGATCATCGGCGTGATGACCGCTTGGGAATTGGCCAAAGCCGGGCTCAAACCCGTCCTTTTGGAAAAAGGGCGCATCGCGGGCGAGCAATCATCGCGCAATTGGGGCTGGATCAGAGCGCAGGGGCGCGATCTCTCAGAAATCCCGATTATGCTCGAGGCACAAAAGATGTGGGGCGATCTAGACAAACAAGTGGGCGGTGTCGGTTTGGCAACGACGGGTACGTTGTTCATGGCCGCTAAAGACGAGGATATGGCGGGCTATCAAGACTGGCTTGATTTTGCCGCACCTTATCAGCTCAGCTCCAAACTTCTGAGCGCGCATGACTTGGCCGATCTTATCCCACAAGCCAATGCGCGCTGGGCGGGCGCGCTGTACACCCCGAATGATCTGCGCGCAGAGCCTTGGGTCGCAGTGCCTACGCTTGCGCGTGCTGCTGTTGAAGAGGGCGTCACGATTATCGAGAATTGCGCTGTTCGGATGCTTGATCTTGAAGCTGGTAAAGTCACGGGCGTGATCACAGAAAAAGGGCGGATCAAAGCGCCGCAAGTTGCGCTCGCAGGGGGGGCGTGGTCGTCACTTATGCTGCGGCGTCACGGCGTTTCAATCCCTCAGCTCAGCGTGCGTGCCACAGTTGCTGCCACAGACGTCCTTCCTGAGGTTGTGTCTGATAGCGGCGTGGATGATCGCATCGCGTGGCGGCGGCGTGCGGATGGTGGCTATTCACTGGCCCCATCTGGATTTCACGAACTTTTTGTCGGGCCGGATGCATTTCGCGCTGCACTGGGGTTTTTACCGCAACTTATCCAAGATCCTTTGGGCACACGCTACCTTCCATCCGCGCCAAAGGGGTTTCCTGATGCGTGGGGGACCAAACGACGCTGGAGTGCGACAGAGCAAAGCCCGTTTGAGCAAATGCGTATTCTAAACCCTGAACCAAACGCGCGCAAAGTGACCAAGCTTGCGCGTGATTTTGCGGACACGTTTCCAACACTCGGCAAGGTGAAGATTAAAGAGGCATGGGCCGGCATGATTGATGTGATGCCGGATGTGGTGCCTGTTGTGGATACCTGCGCTGCGCTTCCTGGATTGACGATTTGCACTGGCATGTGTGGTCATGGTTTTGGCATTGGCCCTGCGTTCGGGCGTATCACTGCAAAGCTTATGCAAGGCAAAGAAACGGGCCATGATCTCAGCCGTTTCCGCCTAAGCCGTTTTTCTGATGGGTCCAAACTGGTCTTAGGGCCGAACCTATAAGCCTTGCCAAACGCGCTGAGATAATACAGGCTTACACAAAATTGGGGGAAGACAAATATGCCTATCCATAACCGTTTCGCTGATCTGCATCCTGAAATTACCGAGTGGCGTCGTCATTTACACACGATCCCCGAGTTGGGCTTCGCTTTGCCTCAAACGGCAGCCTTTGTTGAAGAGCGTTTGCGCGACATTGGCGTGGACAGCCTTGAAACAGGCGTTGCGCAAACCGGCATGGTTGCGGTGATCAAGGGCAAAACCGATACCTCTGGCCGTGTCATCGGCCTGCGTGCGGATATGGATGCCCTGCCGATCCACGAGATTGCTGATGTTGAGTATACATCCACACATGACGGCAAAATGCATGCCTGTGGTCATGATGGTCACACTGCGATGCTGTTGGGGGCGGCGAAATACCTTGTAGAGACGCGCAATTTCGATGGCACGGCCGTGCTCTTTTTCCAACCCGCAGAAGAGGGTGGTGGCGGTGGTAAAGTGATGGTCGATGAAGGCGTGATGGATCGCTATAATGTCGACGAGGTTTACGGTCTGCATAATATGCCCGGCTGCGCAGAGGGTGGGTTTGCCATTCGAAAAGGTGGTCTTATGGCGGCGACAGATCTTGTAGAAATCAAGATCACCGGTAAAGGCGGGCACGGTGCGATTCCACACCAAGCCATTGATCCCAATATCACTGCGGCGCATATCTTGCTTGCACTTCAAAGCATCACCAGTCGCAATGTGGATCCGCTTGAAAACGCGGTACTGTCAATCTGTATGATGAGCAATGACAGCAGTGCGTTTAACGTGATCCCGCAGACGGTGAACCTGTGCGGGACCGTGCGCACTTTATCGCCAGAGGTGCGCGATTTGGTCGAACAGCGCATCAAGAAGATCACGAGTTCCACGGCGGATGCCTTCGATTGCTCTGTCGAGATTGTATACGAACGCGGCTACCCCGTGACTGTGAACCACGACGTCGAAACCGATCATGCAATCGCAGTTGCTAAGTCCATTGCGGGCGAAGGCGCAGTTGACCCCAACACGCCACCGATGATGGCCGGCGAAGATTTTTCTTACATGCTTGAAGCACGCCCCGGTGCCTATATCTTCCTTGGTAATGGGGAGGGCGGGGCAATGGTCCACCATCCTGAGTATGTCTTTAATGATGACATCATACCTGCGGGCTGTTCATGGCTTGCTGGCATGATCGAAACCCGTATGCCCGCTGCTTAGAGGAGCCACCTTATGCCTATCAAAAACCGTCTCGCTGAAATGTTGCCCGAAATCACAGAATGGCGCCGTGATCTGCACGAGCATCCTGAGATCTTGTTTGAAACCCACCGCACATCCGCGATCGTCGAAGAAAAGCTCAAAGCGTTTGGCTGCGATGAGGTTGTAGGCAAAATTGGCCGCACTGGCGTTGTGGGTGTGATCAAAGGCAAACAGAATTCTTCTGGCAAGGTCATAGGCCTGCGCGCGGATATGGACGCATTGCCGATCCACGAGCAGACGGGGCTGGAGTACGCCTCCAAAACACCAGATGCGATGCATGCGTGCGGTCACGATGGCCATACGGCGATGTTGCTGGGGGCCGCGAAATATCTGTCTGATACGCGCAATTTTGACGGGACTGTCGTGGTTATCTTCCAACCCGCCGAAGAGGGCGGCGGCGGCGGCAAAGAGATGTGTGATGACGGGTTGATGGAGAAATTCGGCATCCAAGAGGTCTATGGCATGCACAATTGGCCGGGTTTGCCTGTTGGTGAATTTGCGATCCGCTCGGGTCCGTTCTTTGCCGCGGCAGATTTGTTCACAATCGAACTGGAGGGCAAAGGCGGTCACGCCGCTAAACCACATGACACAGTTGATACGACTGTCATGGCAAGCCAACTGGTTTTATCATTGCAAACAATCGCCTCACGTAACGCCGACCCGATTGAGCAATTAGTCGTCTCTGTCACGTCCTTTGAAACTTCATCCAAAGCGCACAACGTGATCCCGCAAAAGGTGCACATTAAAGGTACAGTGCGCACGTTGAGCCCTGAAACGCGTGACCTTGCAGAAAAGCGCATGGGCGAGATTTGCGCTGGGGTTGCCGCAACCTTTGGCGGCCAGATTGAGTTGGACTACACGCGCAACTATCCGGTCATGGTAAACTCTGAAGAGCAAACTGCGTTTGCCGCGAAAGTTGCAGAAAGTGTTTCGGGCAAGCCCACGCAAGACGCGCCTTTGGTCATGGGCGGTGAGGATTTCGCCTTCATGCTCGAAGAGCGTCCCGGTGCCTACATCGTTGTCGGCAATGGTGATACGGCAATGGTGCACCATCCCGAATACAACTTCAATGATGAGACCTCACCGTCAGGCGCAAGCTGGTGGGCAGAGATCGTTGAACAGCGCATGCCCGCTGCCTGACGCTCAGGCTTTTCATATCGATGCGCCTACGTTAGAGCGGGCGCATCGATATGAAAAAGGACGACCAAGATATGATCACCGCATGTTGCATCAAATGGGGTAAACCCTTTGGGCCGGAATACGCCAACCGACTCTACTCTGGTGTGCGCCGCAATACGGTCGGTGATCTACGTTTTGTATGTGTGACAGAGCATCCCGAAGGGCTGCATCCTGATATTGAGGTTGTCCCGCTCGAATTTGAAACCTTCGATGATGAAATGACAAAAGCGCATACCGAGAATGGCTGGTCCAATGAGATGCGTAAGATCACTTTGTTCAAACCGGGTTTGATCCCGAACCATTCTGGTCGTCTTATGGGCTTTGATCTTGATGTTGTGATCACAGGCGATCTGATGCCAATCTGGAACCATGCACCGGGGAAAGTTTCGATGCGTCACGACTGGATCGAAAAGCGAAAAGGCAAGGGAACGGGTCATGGCTCCGTCTTTTTGTTTGATCCTGACCAACACGACTATCTTTATGGCGATATGGCGAAAGACCCGCGCGGGCGCGTTATCGAATCGCGCGGAAATGAGCAGCGCTACACATGGAGCCGCGCACTGGCAAACGGCGATTTCGAGTACTTGCCCGAAGACATGATCGTATCGTTCAAGCACGGTTGCCTGCCGATGTGGCCGTTGAACTACTTCAAAGCACCCGTATTACCCGAAGGTGCTGCGGTTGTATGTACGCATGGCCGCCCGAAAACTGCTGAGGCAGTGACAGGGTATCCAGGTTTGCTGCACCGTCACTCGCGCCCCTGCGCTTGGATGAAAGATCATTGGATTGATCGTGCCAAAGCGCACCTTGGCGACGACTACGCGTAAACCTATTCTTCATTTTTTCCAAATAAACTCCCGCCGGAGGCTCCCTTCGGCGGTCAAAGTGACGTGCCGTAGTTAATGGCGCGCGACGCTTGACGGAATCGTGTGGCTCCCCCATTATCTGAACAAGCGTTCAATAAACTTCGGAGCCACGACTATGTTCATGCACTCAATGAGTTTCGATCTTGGCGAAGACGTCAATGCTCTTCGCGATATGGTGCATCGTTGGGCGCAAGATCGCGTCAAACCGATGGCGGCAGAAATTGATAGCTCCAATGCTTTCCCGCCCGAACTCTGGGCAGAAATGGGCGCGCTTGGACTTCATGGGATCACCGTGGATGAAGACTTCGGGGGCTCTAATATGGGCTACCTTGCCCATGTCATCGCAGTTGAGGAGATCGCGCGGGCTTCTGCGTCGGTCTCGCTCAGCTACGGCGCGCATTCAAACCTTTGCGTTAATCAAATCAGCCTGAACGGCACGCCGGAGCAGAAAGCAAAATATCTGCCCAAACTGGTGTCTGGTGAACATGTAGGTGCGCTTGCAATGTCAGAACCGAACGCTGGCTCTGACGTGGTGTCGATGAAGCTGCACGCGGAAAAGCGTAACGATCATTATCGCCTCAAAGGCAATAAATACTGGATCACCAATGGCCCCGACGCGGACACGCTTGTTGTTTACGCCAAAACGGATCCTGATGCTGGTTCCAAAGGCATGACCGCTTTCCTGATTGAAAAATCCATGACCGGGTTCAGCACATCTAACCATTTCGACAAACTCGGTATGCGCGGATCAAACACCGCAGAGTTGGTTTTTGACGACGTCCAAGTCCCGTTTGAGAACGTGCTTGGCGAAGAAGGCAAAGGCGTGCGTGTCCTGATGTCAGGTCTTGATTATGAACGTGTTGTGCTTTCTGGCATTGGAACGGGCATCATGGCGGCCTGCCTTGATGAAATCATGCCCTATATGGTGGAGCGCAAGCAATTTGGCCAAAGCATTGGAAATTTCCAACTGATGCAGGGAAAAATTGCGGATATGTATACAAAAATGAACAGCGCTCGCGCCTATGTCTACGAAGTTGCACGCGCTTGCGACAAAGGGCAGGTCACACGCCAAGACGCCGCTGCCTGTGTGCTTTATGCCTCTGAAGAAGCGATGGTTGTTGCGCATCAAGCGGTTCAAGCGATGGGAGGGGCAGGGTTTCTCAATGACAGTCCTGTCGCGCGCATTTTCCGCGATGCCAAGCTGATGGAGATTGGCGCTGGCACTTCTGAAATTCGCCGCATGCTGGTGGGGCGTGAACTGATGGGAGCGATGTCGTAATGCCGCGTTGGCTGCTTTGGACGCCGATTGCGGCGCTCACAGTGGCAACTGCATTTTTTGGCCTGCGCGCTGGCTGGCACGTCTCTGCCTTGACAGAAAGTGACGTGATCAATCGCGCTGCTGCGAACTACCTAAGCGGCGATGCCATGCGCCAAGCCACTGATTGTGAAGCGAAACCCTCCGAAGTGGATGATGTCTGGCTCATTGTGATTTGCCGTGCATCGACGGGCGAAACAGAGATATACCAAGCCAATCGATATGGTCGCGTTCAACTTGGCTCCACCTCTTATGGTCAGCCAGAGACATAATATGTTGGTTCGTACCCTCAGCTATGATGAGATGCGCGCGCAGGTGCTTTGGGACTTGCCAGAGCGTTTGAACATGGCGCAGCAATGTCTCGCGCATCCGGCTGGTCAAATTGCGATTTATGAACTTGAGAATGGTCCGGTCACATACGGCGACCTTGAAGCAAAGAGCGTAGCACTTGCGCGTGCAATTTGCGCGTCTGGGATCAAGCGCGGGGATCGCGTTGGCGTACTAAGGTCCCAAGATGCGTGGACGGCCGCTGCGCATCTTGCGATTTGGTCCATTGGTGCAATTTCAGTTCCCTTGTTCACGCTGTTTCAGTCAGATGCGCTCGATACGCGCACAGGCGATGCAGGTGTTTCGCTGATCATCACCGATATGGAAAATGCCAAACGTCAGATGACAGCACCTGCGCTGGTTCCCGATGCTCTTGAGTTGGTATCTGGCGCGCGTTTGCAGATCGCTGATACTGCACCAAATGATCCTGCGTGTCTCATTTATACCTCTGGCACAACGGGTGCGCCAAAGGGCGCGCTGCATGGCCATAAAGTGCTCACTGGCCACCTTCCGGGGGTGGAGATGAGCCATGATTTTCTTGGTCAAACCGATGACTGTTTATGGACCCCTGCGGATTGGGCGTGGATCGGTGGCTTGTTTGATGTGCTCATGCCCGGTCTCGCCCTAGGGATTCCAGTGGTTGCAGCACGGCTGAAGAAATTCACGCCTGAGGCCTGTTGTGATGTGGTGCGTCGCGCGCCTGTAAGGAATGTATTCTTTCCACCAACGGCCCTTCGTATGCTTAAAGCCGCGAATGTTGAGATGAAGTCCCTGCGCTCTGTTGCTTCGGGCGGAGAGCCTTTGGGCGCGGAAATGCTTGAATGGGGCAGACAGGCGTTCGGGCTGACGATCAACGAATTTTACGGCCAAACCGAATGCAATATGACCGCCAGCTCGAGCAGCGTTCTTTTTGCACCGCGTCCAAACTGCATCGGCAAGCCGGCTGCTGGTTTTGAAATCGCGATTTTGGATGCGCAAGGCCAGCCAAGCTTGGAGGAAGGCGATATCGCCATTCAAAAAGGGGCGGCGTCTATGATGCTTGAATATTGGAAACGCCCTGAGGCGACACGCGAAAAGTTCAAAGGCGATTGGATGTTAACGGGCGATTGTGGCATTTGGGAACAAGGATATCTTCGTTTCGTTGGTCGCGAAGATGATGTCATCACCTCGTCAGGATATCGCATTGGCCCCGCCGAAATCGAGGACTGTTTGCTCGCCCATAATGCCGTTGCAACGGTGGGTGTTGTTGGCAAGCCAGATCCGCTGAGAACCGAAATAGTCAAAGCGTACGTTGTCCTGAAGAGCGGGATACACTCAAGTAGTGACTTGGTCATAAATCTTCAGGCGTTCGTTAAGGATCGTCTCGCAAGTTATTCTTATCCAAGAGAAATCGAATTTGTAGATCATTTGCCCCTGACGGTAACAGGCAAGGTCATCCGCAAAGAGTTAAAGGCGCGTGCATGCGCTGAATTGGAAGGTCATTCATGAAACTCACCAGTAAGGCGCTCCCAAATTCAGCGGAGTTCAAAGCAAATGTCGCGGCGCACACAGACGCGCTGGAGCAGATCGCGCAGGTTGCTCAGAGCGCCGCTCTTGGCGGACCAGAAACCTCTCGCGAGCGCCACGTTAAGCGCGGGAAGATGCTGCCGCGCGAACGCGTTGCTAATCTACTCGATGTAGGCTCGGCGTTTCTAGAGGTCGGTGCCACTGCGGCGCATGGCATGTACGATGGGGTCGCCCCAAGTGCTGGTGTGATCGCCGGTATTGGCACTGTCGAGGGCCAAGAGGTCATGGTGATCTGCAACGACGCGACTGTAAAAGGCGGGACATACTACCCGATGACCGTCAAAAAGCATCTTCGCGCGCAGGAAATTGCACAAGAGAATAACCTTCCATGTATCTACCTTGTTGATAGTGGCGGTGCGAACCTGCCCAATCAAGATGAAGTCTTTCCTGACCGTGATCACTTCGGCCGTATTTTCTACAATCAAGCGCGGATGAGCGCTAAGGGTATTCCGCAAATTGCGGCTGTCATGGGGTCATGTACTGCGGGCGGCGCGTACGTGCCCGCGATGAGCGATGTGACAATCATTGTGCGCGAGCAGGGCACTATTTTTCTTGCTGGTCCGCCCTTGGTGAAGGCTGCGACAGGTGAGGTTGTTACAGCTGAAGATCTTGGCGGTGGGGATGTTCACACACGCCTTTCAGGGGTTGCTGATTATTTGGCAGAGGATGACGCCCATGCGCTTGCCTTGGTGCGCCGTGCGGTCAGTCATTTGAACCGCAGCAAACCGGACACGGTGAATTGGCAAGCGAGCGAAGAGCCAGCATACGATCCTGACGAGCTTTTTGGTGTTGTTCCAGCGGATTTAAGGACGCCCTATGACATACGCGAGGTGATCGCACGCATCGTGGATGGGTCGCGTTTTGATGAGTTCAAACCCCGCTACGGCGAAACGTTAGTCACTGGCTTTGCGCATCTTAAAGGCTGCCCGATTGGCATAATCGCTAACAACGGTGTTCTGTTTTCCGAAGCGGCTCAGAAAGGTGCCCACTTTGTGGAGCTATGTTCGCAACGCAAAATCCCGTTGGTGTTTTTGCAAAACATCACAGGCTTTATGGTGGGGCGTAAGTATGAAAATGAGGGGATCGCACGACATGGCGCTAAGCTTGTGACGGCGGTTGCGACAACCTCGGTTCCCAAGATTACGATGCTCGTGGGGGGCTCTTTTGGTGCGGGAAATTATGGTATGGCGGGACGCGCTTACCAGCCGCGCTTTTTGTGGACATGGCCCAATAGTCGGATTTCTGTGATGGGCGGCGCGCAAGCGGCGGGTGTTCTTGCAACTGTGAAACGTGACGCCATCGAGCGTAAAGGCGGAACGTGGTCAGAGCAGGAAGAGGCGCTGTTCAAGCAGCCAACTATTGATATGTTCGAAGAGCAAAGTCATCCGCTTTATGCGTCTGCGCGACTTTGGGATGATGGAATTATCGATCCGAGGAAAAGTCGCGACGTTTTATCACTGAGCTTATCAGCCGCGCTGAACGCACCGATTGAAGAGACACGCTTTGGCGTGTTTCGAATGTAGGTCAATCTTGATGTATTACATTCATATCGCCACGTTAGTATATGATTTTAAATTGGAAATAAAAAATGTTTGATGCCATACTTGTCGCCAATCGGGGTGAAATTGCATGCCGTGTTATACAAACTGCGCAAGCGCTTGGCGTGCGATGTGTTGCGGTATATTCTGATGCTGACGCCTCTGCGCGACATGTGCAAATGGCAGATCAGGCTGTACATATTGGTGGGTCCGCACCTGCTGAGAGTTACCTTCGCGCTGATGTCGTTATCAAAGCTGCGCTTGATACAGGCGCTCAAGCGATCCATCCCGGATATGGCTTTTTATCCGAAAATCCTGAGTTCGTCGAAGCGGTTGAGGCCGCAGGCGTGACGTTTATCGGACCAAGTGCTCATGCAATCCGCTCTATGGGATTAAAAGACGCGGCTAAGTCATTGATGGAAACAGCGGGCGTCCCTGTTGTTCCAGGATATCACGGGGCGGACCAAAGCGACGATCTATTGGCTGAGAAAGCGATCGAGATTGGGTATCCTGTCTTGATCAAGGCGGTTGCCGGTGGTGGCGGTAAAGGTATGCGTCTTGTTGAAAGCGAGGGTGCCTTTGTTGCTGCGCTGGAAAGTGCGCGATCCGAAGCGAAAACCGCATTCGGAAATTCTGATGTCCTTGTTGAGAAATTCGTAACCAAGCCGCGTCATATAGAGATCCAAGTGTTTGGCGATGGCAAAGATGCGGTGCATTTGTTCGAGCGTGATTGCTCGCTTCAGCGACGCCATCAAAAGGTGATTGAAGAAGCGCCTGCTCCGGGGATGAGCGCTGAAGTACGCGCTGCCATGGGAGAGGCGGCTGTGCGCGCGGCGAAGGCGATCAACTACTCTGGCGCGGGGACGGTTGAGTTTATCGTTGATGGGTCAGATGGCCTGCGTGAAGATGGTTTTTGGTTCATGGAAATGAACACGCGCTTACAGGTTGAGCATCCAGTGACGGAGGCGATCACAGGCGTGGATCTTGTGGAATGGCAATTGCGCGTCGCTGCGGGTGCATCTTTGCCTAAGTCACAAGAAGAGCTGACGATTGAGGGGCATGCCTTCGAAGCGCGCCTGTATGCGGAAGATGCGGCGCGTGATTTTCTGCCGGCTACGGGGCGTTTGACCCATTTGATGTTCCCAAATGATGTGCGGGCTGACACGGGTGTGCGCAGCGGTGATGACATCAGCCCTTTTTATGACCCGATGATTGCGAAAATTACGGTGCATGGCCCGACACGCGCCGTTGCATTGAGCAAACTTCGAAGTGCTTTGGCGCAAACCGAAGTCGCAGGGACCGTGACCAACCTCAATTTTTTACATGCTCTCGCGTGTCACAAAGGGTTCGCAAGCGGAGAGGTGGACACTGGCTTGATTGGGCGTGATCAAACAATGCTCACGGAGGCAAAGCCCCTGTCGGCGGAGATTTTGGCCTGTGCTGCAATCAGTGCCGCTGAGCTAGACAAAGCAAAGTCGCAGCTTGGGTTTTCACTTTGGCAACCGCTTGCCCGTCGAATTGTTTTGGCGCAGGACCAAGAACATTTCATCTGTGTTTTGCGGTTTGTGACATCCACTCAGGTCGAGGTGGAAACACCCATGGGGCAGGTCATGGCTATTTGGCAAAATGGCGCATGGATGAGCAAAGGATCGCCAGCTCTACGTGCGACCAAGCTAAGCGATCAGGTGCATGTCTTTGGCCCAGACGGTGCGTCGTTCACGCTCTTTGATCCGCTACAACAAAGCAGTGGAGCAAGTGGTGATACGAATGTTGTTCTGGCACCGATGCCCGGTGTCGTGAAGTCAGTGCTTGTGAAAAACGGACAAAAAGTGACTCTTGATCAGTCATTGTGCACCCTTGAGGCCATGAAAATGGAACATTCCTTGCTTTCACAGCGTGTTGGAGAAGTTGCCGAGGTTTACGTCAGTGAGGGCGATCAAGTTGAGGCAGGTGCGGCACTTATTCGGCTTGCGCCGCAAGAGAGTGATACAGAATGAAGCAGATCATTTTACATCATGCGCCACAAACTCGGTCGATGCGTAGCCTATGGTTGCTGCACGAGTTGGGCGTGCCGTTTGAAATCGCGCGTCAAGGGTTTGACAAGAGCTTACGCGATCCGACCTACTTGAAGCTATCGCCGGCAGGACGTGTGCCTGCACTTGAGATCGACGGACAACGCATGTTCGAGACCGGCGCAATCACAGAGTATTTGTGTGAACGGTTTCCCGAAGCTGGATTAGGGCGCGCTGTTGGGTCGAGCGAGCGCATGATGTGGCTTGTTTGGGTGCATTTTGCGGAAACTATTAGCCAGCATCTTGCTGCGCTGACGCAGCAGCATTTGGTACTACGCGATGACAATATGCGCAGCGCCGCGGTGATGAACCTTGAAGCTGCGCGGCTTGGCAAATGTTATGATGCGCTGGAGGCTCAATTGCAAAGCACGAAAGAAAGCTGTGGAATGCTTTTGGCGGGTGGGTTCTCTGCTGCGGACATATCTGTGGGGCAGGCGGTTTACTTGGGGCAAAGGTTTCGCAAATTGGATCAGCATCCGGCGGTTGCCATATGGTTCGCGCAACTTGAAGCGCGCGCAGCATATCAGGCGAGCCTGCCAAAAGAGGACGAAGTGCTTTACACCAAAGACTTCTATCCTGCGTGGGAGATGCCGACATGAGCGAAACGGTCGAGCTTTTTGAGGTTGGGCCGCGTGACGGGCTCCAGAATGAAAAGGCACTGATCTCTGCTCAGGACAAGATCGCTTTGGTTAATCTGCTAAGTACGGCAGGGTTTACACGGATCGAGGTTGCAAGCTTTGTCAGCCCCAAATGGGTCCCGCAAATGGCAACGAGCGCTGAGGTACTTGCAGGTATCGCGCGTGCGCCGTCGGTATCTTATGCGGCGCTGACCCCTAACATGCGTGGTTTTGATGGGGCGATGAGCGCGCGCGCAGACGAAGTGGCAATTTTCGGGTCTGCGAGCGAAGGGTTCTCAAAGGCGAACATCAACGCAAGCATTGCCGATAGCCTGGAACGATTTGCGCCAGTTGCTGCGGCAGCGAAAGCCCATGGCATTCCAGTACGAGGCTATATCTCCTGCACTATAAATTGTCCTTATGACGGCCCGACATCGCCGGAACAAAGTGCGCGGATCGCGAAAGCGTTGCATGATATGGGATGCTACGAGCTTTCGCTCGGTGATACGACGGGGCACGCCTACCCAGACGAAATCACCGCAATGCTGCGAGCTGTCAAAGCTGCGGCGCCAAAAGCAAAGCTTGCGGGGCACTATCATGACACGAGCGGGCGTGCCTTGGCCAATATCGAAGCGTCGCTTGCGGAAGGGGTGCGCGTCTTTGATACATCTATCGGCGGTCTTGGCGGATGCCCTTATGCGCCCGGTGCATTGGGAAATGTCGCGACAGAGAGTGTTGCAGCGCGATTGGAAACACTGGGGTACACCACAAATCTTAATCCAGCGGTGCTAGAACGTGCCGCGAAGATGGCGCTTGGGTTGCGCGGCAAAGGGCAAGGTGATGTTTGAAACAATAAAACTAAGCACTGATGAGCGCGGTGTTGCACAGCTTGTTCTGGCGCGCGCGGACAAACATAACGCGATGTCCGAGCAAATGCTTGATGATTTGCTCGCAGCAGCGCAACAAATTGCGACAGATCGGGCGATCCGTGTTGTTGTCCTTAGCGCAGAAGGAAAGAGCTTTTGCGCAGGCGGTGATCTGGCGTGGATGCGCGCGCAAATGGATATGGACCCAAAGACGCGCAGCGCACAGGCCGCAAAGCTGGCGTACATGTTGCAAGCGCTCGATACGTTGCCGCAACCGCTTATCGGGCGCATCCATGCAAATGCATTTGGCGGCGGCGTTGGCCTTGCCAGCGTGTGCGACATCGCGATTGGAGTTGAGGGTGCGCTGATGGGCCTGACTGAAACACGTTTAGGCCTGATACCTGCAACGATTGGTCCTTATGTCGTTGCGCGAATGGGCGCTGCAAATGCGCGGCGCGTTTTCATGTCTGGACGACGATTTGAGACGCATGAAGCGCAAAATTTGGGTTTGCTCGCTAAGGTCGTCCCATTAGATGCGCTCGACGCCGCGATTGAGGCAGAGGTCACCCCATATCTATCTTGCGCGCCCGGCGCTGTTGCTGATGCCAAGGCTTTGGTGCGTGCACTGAGCAACCCTATCGATGAAAGAACGATCGAGCATACGATTGACGCGCTTGCGCAACGTTGGGAAAGCCCTGAGTCGCTTGAAGGCATCAGCGCGTTTTTTGAAAAGCGCGCGCCGGATTGGGCGGGGCAGCCGTAAAAACACCAGCGCGCAACCACTTATTCGTGTGATCACTACCAGAGCATGGAATCGTGCGTCTTGAGGCGTTGAGTCCCTCACTTGTGATCACAAATTGCCAGCAGTTATGTGAGTTCGTCGCATTGGATTTGACACGTTTTTTGTCGTTCTGACGAAAAATCTATAAAAACAAGGGGCTTGCGCGGCTGTTAGCCTTATCAATTCTTGTATTGCTGGAGTTGACCCTCTGAGCACGGCTCGGTACACCCCGAATGAGCCAAACTAGCCATTTGAGCGCGCCGAGCTTAAAAGACGAAGCGCGCGCGAGACCGAAGGGAACCATTCTTCGTGGAAGACATTGCAAGAGAATACCTCCCCATCATTATTTTCCTGGCCGTTGCCATTGGTTTGGGCCTTGTCCTGATCCTTGCCGCAATTGTTTTAGCCGTGCGCAATCCAGATCCTGAGAAGGTGTCGGCCTATGAATGCGGATTTAACGCATTCGATGATGCACGGATGAAGTTTGATGTGCGGTTCTACCTGGTGTCCATCCTGTTCATTATTTTCGATCTCGAGATCGCCTTTTTGTTTCCTTGGGCTGTGGCCTTTAAAGATGTGAGCATGGTTGGTTTCTGGTCGATGATGGTCTTTCTCGCAGTGCTGACTGCTGGGTTTGCGTACGAGTGGAAAAAAGGAGCGCTCGAATGGGAGTGATGACTGGAACAGCCACTGCAGGTGGTGATCGTGACCATGGCACAGCCGCGCTGAATGCTGAGCTTGCTGACAAAGGCTTTCTGCTGACGTCAACGGATGACATCATCAACTGGGCGCGCACTGGCTCGCTACACTGGATGACGTTTGGTTTGGCGTGTTGTGCGGTTGAGATGATGCATACCTCCATGCCTCGTTATGACTTGGAGCGTTTCGGAACTGCGCCTCGCGCGTCCCCACGTCAGTCAGACCTGATGATCGTGGCTGGCACATTGACCAACAAGATGGCGCCTGCACTTCGCAAAGTTTACGATCAGATGCCAGAGCCGCGCTACGTGATCTCTATGGGGTCCTGCGCGAATGGCGGTGGCTACTACCACTATTCATACTCCGTCGTGCGCGGCTGCGATCGCATCGTACCTGTTGATATTTATGTCCCCGGTTGCCCGCCCACGGCAGAAGCATTGCTTTATGGCATCATGCAATTGCAGCGTAAAATGCGCCGCACCGGAACAATCGCGCGCTAAGGCGCGCCTCTAGGAGACTGTCATGAGCGCAGCGCTGGAAGAGCTAGGAACCCACATCGCACTCAAACGCCCTGATTGCGTTTTGAGTTGGGCAATTGAGCAGGGCGAGTTGAATGTGACCGTCGCGCCATCCAACATCGTCGACTTGGTTGAGTTTCTAAAGACCGATTCAAGCTGCAAGTTTTCGAGCTTGGTGGATATTACCGCAGTGGATTATCCAGAGCGTGGCAAGCGTTTTGATGTCGTTTATCACTTCTTGTCGATGTATATGAACCACCGGATCCGCCTTCGTGTACAAGTGCGCGAAGATGATATGGTGCCATCCATTGTTGACGTGCACCCCAGTGCCAATTGGTTCGAGCGTGAAATCTACGACATGTTTGGCCTCTTGTTCTCAGGCCATCCAGACCTGCGCCGCATCCTGACGGATTATGGTTTCCGCGGGCATCCTTTGCGCAAGGATTTCCCAACAACGGGTTACACTGAAGTACGTTACGACGAAGTCGAAAAGCGCGTTGTGTATGAGCCTGTGAGTTTGGTGCAAGAATACCGACAGTTTGATTTCATGTCCCCGTGGGAGGGCGCGCAATACGTGCTGCCGGGTGATGAAAAGACGGAGGAAGCGAAATGATGGACGGCTCCAAATTCGACGACAACTCTGTAGACGCGCTCTCTGGCGAGCAGAAAATCCGTAACTTCAACATCAACTTCGGCCCGCAGCACCCTGCGGCGCACGGGGTTCTACGTTTGGTTCTCGAACTCGATGGTGAGATCGTAGAACGCTGCGATCCGCATATCGGCCTGCTGCATCGCGGCACTGAAAAGCTGATGGAAAGCCGCACGTACCTGCAAAACCTGCCATATTTTGATCGTCTTGATTACGTGGCCCCGATGAACCAAGAACACGCTTGGTGCCTTGCGATTGAAAAGCTGTGCGACATCGAAATCCCGCGCCGTGCCTCGCTGATCCGCGTACTTTATTCCGAAATTGGCCGCGTGCTGAACCACCTGTTGAACGTCACAACACAAGCGCTCGACGTTGGCGCGCTCACGCCACCGCTCTGGGGTTTTGAGCAGCGCGAACAGTTGATGATCTTCTATGAACGCGCCTGCGGGGCCCGCCTTCACGCAGCGTACTTCCGCCCTGGTGGCGTGCATCAGGATCTGCCAGATGCTCTGCTTGACGATATCGAAGCGTGGTCTCATGAATTCCCGAAGTTCATGGACGACATGCATGGCCTGTTGACCGAGAACCGTATCTTCAAACAGCGTAACGCGGATATTGGCGTCGTCACTGAAGAAGACATCCTGAACTACGGCTTCTCTGGTGTTATGGTGCGTGGCTCTGGCTTTGCGTGGGATTTGCGCCGCGCACAGCCCTATGAATGCTACGATGAATTTGAGTTCCAGATCCCCGTTGGCAAAAACGGCGATTGCTATGATCGCTACCTCTGCCGCATGGAAGAGATGACGCAATCGGTCTCAATCATCCAGCAAGCCATTGCCAAACTGCGCGAAGAGCCGGGCGATGTCATGGCCCGTGGTAAGCTTACGCCACCGAAACGCGGTGACATGAAAACCTCGATGGAAGCGCTCATTCACCACTTCAAGCTCTACACCGAGGGCTTCCACGTGCCAGCGGGCGAAGTGTACTGCGCGGTTGAAGCCCCTAAAGGCGAGTTCGGCGTTTACTTAGTGGCGGACGGGTCGAACAAACCCTACCGCTCCAAAATTCGCGCGCCGGGTTTCTTGCATTTGCAAGCGATGGATCACATCACGGTGGGCCACCAGCTCGCCGATGTGGCCGCGATCATCGGCACTATGGACGTCGTTTTCGGCGAAATTGACAGGTAACTGATGATGCGCCTTGCCCTTCCTCTTTCTAAAAATATCCCCGCCGGAGGCTCCAACGCCTGCCTCGGATCTAAAGGGTCGTACTAATGCTCCGCCGCCTTCACAAAGACCAACCCGACAGCTTTGCTTTCACCCCCGCCAACCAAGCATGGGCCGAAGCGCAGATCACGAAATACCCAGAGGGTCGCCAAGCCTCCGCGATCATCCCGCTTTTGTGGCGTGCGCAAGAACAAGAGGGCTGGCTCACACGTCCAGCGATTGAGCATATTTCAGATATGCTTGGCCTTGCCTACATTCGTGGCCTCGAAGTGGCGTCCTTCTATTTTATGTTCCAGCTACAGCCTGTCGGCTCTGTGGCACATATTCAGATCTGTGGTACATTATCTTGCATGATCTGTGGTGCCGAAGATCTTGTTGCCGTTTGCAAAGAGAAAATCGCTGACAAGCCACATGTTCTAAGTGCAGATGGCAAATTTTCATGGGAAGAAGTGGAGTGCCTCGGGGCCTGCGCAAACGCGCCGATGGCTCAAATTGGCAAGGACTATTATGAGGACCTCACAACAGCAGGCTTGAGCCAGCTGCTTGATGATATGGCGGCGGGTACAGTTCCGACACCGGGTCCGCAAAATGGCCGGTACTCTTGTGAGCCTTTGTCTGGTTTGACCAGCCTTAAAGAGTATGAAAGCGGTAAAACACAATACAATGCCTCGGCTCAGCTCGCGAGCGATATCGGCGATACGATCAAACCTATTGATGGATCTGAGGTGCCACTTCTTGCGCCTTGGCAGGGCAAAACAACGGCTAAACCTGCCACTAAAGCGAAGCCAGCTACTGCGAAAAAAGCTTCTGCGCCAAAGCCAGCAGCAAAAAAGGCAGCTGATGCATCCGGTGTGACCAAACAAGAAGCGATAGCAAAGTCCAAAGCCAAGCCCGCTACAAAAACATCGACAGCAGAAGACGCTGCCAGCGTAAGTGCGGGCAAAAAGCCAAGCACTTTGACCGCTGCGCGCGAAACGGGTGCGGATGATCTGAAAATGATCAAAGGGGTTGGTCCGAAAATGGAAAAGCTGCTTAACTCGTTGGGCTTTTTCCACTTCGATCAGGTCGCAAAGTGGACCGATGAAGAAGTCGCATGGGTCGATCAAAATCTTGAAGGATTCAAAGGTCGCGTAAGCCGTGACAATTGGGTGGCGCAGGCCAACGTGCTTGCAAACGGGGGCGACACAGAATTTGCATCCCGTGTAAAAAAAGGAAGCGTCTACTAATGCTTCTTAAATCCTGGGAGAGTCACAATGAGTGATATTAAGAAAAATTCCACCTGCCAAATCGGGTGCTGGGCAATGGCAGCGGTCGCTGGCTTGCTGACGTTTGTAATGCTTTTGACGGTCGGAGAATACACCTTCATGCCTGCCGCCTTTTTGGGCGCTTTGGTGTTTGTGTTGCTGGGCCTCGTATTCAGCTGGCTATTTTGCACACCTTTGCCTGCAGCCGGCGCTAAATCTGCAGACAGTGCGTCACAGTCTTCGACGACATCGGGTTCCACTGGATCCAATGTAGGTGCGAGCGCAGCCGTAGCCGCAGGTACATCAGCCGCAGTCGCGAGCACGTCAGCGTCCGGCAGCGCAAATGCTGCAGCAGACACAGCGGCGGCCGACAAAGCAGCAGCCGACGCTGCGGCGGCGGACAAAGCAGCAGCCGACAAAGCAGCAGCGGATAAAGCAGCAGCGGATAAAGCGGCGGCAGACAAAGCGGCGGCGGACAAAGCTGCAGCCGATAAGGCCGCAGCAGACAAAGCGGCGGCTGAAAAAGCAGCTTCTGAACAGGCAGCAGCCAAGAAGACAGCTGCCGCAGAGAAGAAAGCAGCGAAGGCCGCAGCAGACAAAGCAGCAGCCGATGCAGCCGCAGGTGAAGACTTTGATGGTGACGGCGTTCGCGAAGGAGCGGATGAGGGCACCAAGCCAGCAACGCTTACAGCCGCGCGCGAAGGCGGTGCGGACGATTTAAAGCGCATCAAAGGTATCGGGCCAAAGCTTGAAAAGCTTTGTAACTCCATGGGCTTTTTCCACTTCGATCAGATTGCTGCGTGGACCGCTGACGAACTTGCGTGGGTGAATTCAAATCTAGAAGGGTTCAAAGGTCGCGCGACGCGGGACGAATGGGTTGCACAGGCCAAACTTTTGGCGGCGGGCGAGGACACTGAGTTCTCTAAGCGTGTCGACAAAGGTTCGGTTTACTAAGGAAATATTCCAATGGGCCAGGACACATCAGAAGAAGCATTGGCGAAAAAAGGGCGCATGGTCGCACTTGTCATCGCTGGATCGATGCTCTTTTGGATCTTGGCCCAATGGATCGGACCTCAGCTTGGCATGCCGGGCAGGTTCGCTCTACTCATCGACTTTGCCGTCCTTGCGGCGCTCGTTTGGTCGATGGTTGTGACGTATCAAATCTGGCGTGCGCGTCAGGACACGAAAGGATGATCATAAGATGCTAGCCGATCAGGATCGCATTTTTACCAATCTCTACGGCATGCACGACCGCACCTTGAAGGGTGCGCAAGCGCGTGGACATTGGGATGGCACAGCCAAGATCATCAAGAACGGTCGCGATTGGATCATCGATCAGATGAAAGCATCGGGCTTGCGTGGCCGTGGTGGTGCGGGTTTCCCAACGGGTCTCAAGTGGTCCTTCATGCCAAAGGAAAGCGACGGGCGTCCTGCGTATCTTGTGGTGAACGCTGATGAATCCGAGCCAGGCACATGTAAAGACCGCGAAATCATGCGCCATGATCCGCACACATTGGTAGAGGGTTGCTTGATTGCGAGCTTCGCTATGAATGCCAATGCCTGCTATATTTATATCCGCGGCGAATACATCCGCGAAAAAGAAGCACTTCAAGCCGCGATTGACGAAGCTTATGAAGCGGGTCTCGTTGGTAAAAACGCCTGCAAATCCGGTTGGGATTTCGACATTTACCTGCACCATGGGGCAGGGGCGTATATTTGCGGCGAAGAGACGGCACTGCTTGAAAGCCTTGAAGGCAAAAAGGGCATGCCGCGCATGAAGCCGCCTTTCCCTGCGGGTGCGGGTCTTTATGGTTGCCCGACAACTGTGAACAACGTTGAATCCATCGCCGTGGTGCCGACGATCTTGCGCCGTGGTCCTGAGTGGTTCGCGGGTTTTGGCCGCGCGAACAACGCAGGCACAAAGCTTTTCGCGATTTCTGGTCACGTGAACAACCCATGTGTCGTCGAAGAGGCGATGAGCATCTCGTTCGAAGAGCTGATCGAAACCCATTGCGGTGGTATCAAAGGCGGCTGGGACAACCTGAAAGCGGTTATTCCGGGTGGTTCTTCTGTGCCTTGTGTGCGCGGCGAGAAGATGCGCGATGCGATCATGGATTTCGATTACTTGCGCGGCGATCTTGGCTCTGGCCTTGGCACTGCGGCGGTGATTGTGATGGATAAAGACACCGACATCATCAAAGCAATCTGGCGTTTGGCTAAGTTTTATAAGCATGAAAGCTGTGGTCAGTGTACGCCCTGCCGTGAAGGCACGGGTTGGATGATGCGCGTGATGGAGCGCCTTGTTAAAGGGGACGCTGATCCGGCTGAGATCGATATGCTTTGGGATGTGACGAAGCAAGTTGAGGGCCATACGATTTGTGCGCTTGGCGATGCTGCGGCTTGGCCGATCCAAGGTTTGATCAACAATTTCCGCGACGAAATTGAAGATCGCATCAAAGCGCAAATCACTGGCAAAACAACGCGCGCGGTGGCAGCGAAGTGATCCGTACCGCGTTCATATGTAGTGTCGCGCTTGTCGCGTTGATGGGGTGCACAGACCCATCGCGTCAGGTGTTGTTTGATGGCTTGCAGTTCAATGGCCGCACAAGCGTCGACAAAGAAGATAAGCGCAATTTTGTAGCGACGGCCTCTCCGGTCAGTCAGAGCTTAGAGGGCGCGCGCGAAGCGGCGCGTTTTGAAGGCACAAGCTACTGCGTCCGTAAATATGGCCGCTCTGACATCGAGTGGGGCGCAAGCCCTGACGCTGAAGCAACAGCGCTTAACATTGTCGATGATGTTCTGACTGTCCAAGGGCGGTGCGTAGAATGATAAAAACCAATAGAAATAGGGATGTTATTGCATATCAAACCGCCCCTTGCGCAAGTCTGGGTCACGGTTTGGCACATGTTCAAACCGCGAGAGCAGTTTGCATGACAGGAGATACATCCATGCTATTCAATCAACCTTTGATCCGTCTCTTCACAGCAGCTTTTGTCGCTGCGTCCCTTTTGTCGTCCACGCCGGTTTTTGCCGCGGGTCTGCAAAATGAGACTAAGATTAACAATGGCCTGTTGGCGGTCGGTATCGCTGACGAAATTCGCAACCGCTGCGACAGCATCAGCGCGCGCACCTTTACCGCGCTCGGTTTTCTCAATTCGCTGAAACGCGAAGCACGTGCCAAAGGCTATTCGAACGACGAAATCAATCGATACACCAAAAGCAACACGGAGAAAGCCAAGATGCGCAAGCGCGGCGAGGCCTATCTCGCGCAAAATGGTGCTTCCACAACTGACGCCGCGTCCATGTGCCGTTTGGGCCGCGCAGAAATCGCAAAACGCAGCCAAATTGGCGTTCTTCTAAGAGCAAGGTAGAACATGTCCGACCTACGCAAGATCATCATCGACGGAAACGAAGTCGAAGTAGACGGGGCGATGACCCTTATTCAGGCCTGTGAAGAGGCGGGGATCGAAATTCCCCGTTTCTGTTATCACGAGCGCCTGACGATTGCCGGCAACTGCCGCATGTGTCTTGTTGAGGTCGTGGGTGGTCCGCCCAAGCCTGCCGCTTCCTGCGCGATGCAGGTGCGTGACCTGCGCCCCGGTCCAGAAGGTCAGCCCCCTGTGGTCAAGACTAACTCGCCCATGGTGAAAAAAGCGCGCGAAGGCGTGATGGAGTTCTTGCTGATCAACCACCCGCTCGATTGCCCGATTTGCGATCAGGGGGGCGAGTGCGACTTGCAGGATCAAGCGATGGCTTACGGCGTCGACTTCTCACGCTTCCGCGAACCAAAGCGCGCGACGGATGATCTGGATCTGGGACCACTCGTAGAAACCCACATGACACGCTGCATTTCTTGCACGCGCTGTGTGCGCTTCACGTCTGAGGTCGCGGGTATAACGCAGATGGGCCAAACAGGTCGCGGTGAAGACGCCGAAATCACGTCTTATCTGGGCGAAACGCTGGACAGCAACTTGCAGGGCAATATCATTGATCTGTGCCCTGTTGGGGCTTTGGTGTCCAAGCCTTACGCGTTCACCGCGCGTCCTTGGGAACTGACCAAGACAGAATCCATCGATGTGATGGATGCGCTTGGCAGCTCTATTCGTGTGGACACGAAAGGTCGTGAAGTGATGCGCATGTTGCCACGCAACCATGATGGCGTGAACGAGGAATGGATTTCCGACAAAACCCGTTTTGTTTGGGATGGCCTGCGCCGTCAGCGCCTTGATCGCCCCTACATCCGTGAGAACGGCAAGATGCGTCCTTCTAATTGGGGCGAAGCGCTTGGCGCTGCGGCTGCTGCGATGAAGGGCAAGAAAGTTGCGGGCCTTGTTGGTGATCTCGTGCCAGTCGAAGCGGCTTTCGCGCTTAAACAAATGGTTGAAGGCATGGGTGGCAACGTTGAGTGCCGCACTGACAAGGCGAAGCTGCCTGCTGACAATCGCTCTGGCTATGTCGGTACTGCGAAAATCGAAGATATCGACGACGCTCAGATGATCTTTATCATCGGCGCGAACCCAGTGATTGAAGCGCCGGTTTTGAATGCGCGTATCCGCAAGGCTTGGACAAAAGGCGCGACAGTCGCGTTGATTGGTGAGCCGGTTGATCTGACATATGATTACGTTCATCTCGGTACGGATCGCGCAGCGTTGCAAAAGATCGCCGATATGGATCATTCCGACAAGCACGGCAAAGCTGGCGTGATGATCGTCGGCCAAGGCGCGTTGCAAGAAGCTGATGGCGAAGCGGTGCTTGGCACGGCGATGGCGACAGCGGAAGCAGGCGAGTCGAAATTCATGATCTTGCACACAGCCGCAGGGCGTGTTGGTGCGATGGACGCGGGCTGCGTTACCGAAGGTGGTGTCGAAGCTGCGACGAAAGATGCAGAGGTGATTTACAACCTCGGTTCTGACGAAGTGGACATCGACGCGGGTGCCTTCGTGATTTACCAAGGCAGCCACGGCGATCGTGGCGCGCATCGTGCTGATATCATTCTGCCGGGTGCTGCCTATACGGAAGAGCAGGGGCTCTTCGTGAACACCGAAGGGCGTCCGCAGCTTGCGATGCGCGCTGGCTTTGCACCGGGTGAAGCGAAAGAGAACTGGGCGATCTTGCGTGCTTTGTCCGCAGAGCTGGATGCGAAACTTCCTTACGACAGTCTCGCTGCATTGCGCACAGCTTTGGTGGCAGAGGTTCCGCATCTCGCAGAGATCGACGAAGTGCCTGAGAACGAGTGGACCCCACTTCCGGCAAAAGCGATGGGCACAGCGGATTTCCGCAATGCGATCAGTGATTTCTACCTGAGCAATCCGATTGCACGCGCGTCTGAATTGATGGCAGAGCTTTCAGCCAACGCGAAAGCGCGCCGCGACGCAGATAAGATCGCAGCGGAGTGAGATCAGCGGCGATCATATCCCCCATGGCGCTGGCGATTGCCAGCACCGTCTCTGGTTGCGAGCAGCAAGCGGGCGATAGGCCTGCGCCGTTCAAACCAGATTACGAAGGTGTGCAAACACGTCTTCTGGATGGGGATTTGGTGAGCTTTCAAGTGAAAATGAAGGGCGCGCGCGACAATTCTGACGTAGATGCCTACGCCGAATGCGCGGCTGCGCAGTACGCGCTGATCCGTGGCTACGGATTTGCACGACATTTACGAACAAACGTTGCCGAAGAGGGTGGCACATGGGTCGGGGATGCTGTTTACACCATCTCGCCAGCGCTCCCGCGTGGGCTGAAAACGATTGACGCTGAAGTCACCGTTTCTGCCTGCAACGAGAACAAGATACCGACGGTGTGAGGACCTAATGTACGACTTTTTCACCACCACAACATTGGGCATGGGCCTGACAATCGTTGGGCAAATCTTCTTGCTCGTGATCCCTTTGCTGCTCGCGCTTGCATTCTTGATGTATGCGGACCGCAAAATCTGGGCTGCTGTGATGATGCGCCGTGGACCAAACGTCGTTGGCGTCTTTGGATTGCTGCAAAGTTTCGCGGACTTTTTGAAGTACATCGTTAAGGAAGTTGTCTTCCCTGCGGGTGCGGACAAAGCAGTGTTCCTGATGGCGCCGATGGTCACTTTAGTGATGAGCTTGATCGCTTGGGCGGTAATCCCGTTCAACGAAGGTTGGGTATTGTCGGAGATTAACGTCGCGATCCTTTATGTTTTTGCTGTTTCCTCTCTTGAAGTTTACGGCGTGATTATGGGGGGCTGGGCATCCAACTCGAAATATCCGTTCCTTGGCTCACTGCGTTCCGCTGCGCAGATGATCTCTTATGAGGTCTCTATCGGTTTGATTATTATCGGTATTATCCTGTCCTCAGGTTCAATGAACTTTGGTGCCATCGTGGCGGCACAGGATAGCGACTATGGTTTGCTCAGCTGGTATTGGCTGCCGCATTTCCCGATGCTCGTGCTTTTCTTTATCTCGGCGCTCGCTGAAACGAACCGTCCACCATTCGACCTTCCCGAAGCGGAATCAGAATTGGTGGCGGGCTATCAGGTTGAATATTCCTCGACGCCGTTCCTGCTCTTCATGATCGGTGAGCTTGTCGCCGTCGTTCTCATGTGCGCGCTGATCTCGCTGATGTTCTTTGGTGGATGGTTGTCGCCAATCCCAGGTTTGCCAGACGGCATCTTCTGGATGGTGAGCAAGATGCTTCTGGTGTTCTTCTTCTTCTCCATGGTGAAGGCGATCACACCGCGCTACCGCTATGACCAGTTGATGCGGATTGGCTGGAAAATCTTCCTGCCACTCAGCCTTCTTTGGGTCGTGTTCGTCGCATTCGCTGCAAAATTTGGATGGTTCTGGGGCGTTTACGCGCGCTGGACAGTAGGGGGTTAACCAATGGCTGACTTCGATTATGGCCGCGCGGCCAAGTACTTCCTTCTCGCAGACTTTGTGAAAGGTTTCGGCCTTGGTTTGCGCTATATGTTCGCGCCGAAAGTGACGCTGAATTACCCGCATGAGAAGGGGCCACTGTCCCCACGTTTTCGGGGTGAGCATGCGCTGCGTCGCTATCCCAACGGGGAAGAGCGTTGCATCGCCTGCAAGCTTTGCGAGGCGGTTTGCCCCGCACAAGCGATCACCATTGATGCGGAACCGCGCGATGACGGCTCACGCCGCACGACGCGTTATGACATCGACATGACGAAGTGCATTTATTGCGGTTTCTGCCAAGAAGCTTGCCCTGTGGATGCGATTGTCGAAGGTCCGAACTTTGAATTTGCCACCGAAACCCGTGAGGAGCTGTTCTACGACAAGGACAAGCTGCTCGAAAACGGCGATCGTTGGGAAGCGCAGATTGCGCGCAACCTCGAGATTGATGCGCCTTACCGATGACTGATGCGAACAACCCCTTTGCCATGATGATGGCCCAAGCTCAGGAGATGGCGAAAGCTTTCAACCCTGCGTTTGCTGGTGCGTCGACGCAGGCGATGGAAAAACTTTGGCCGACGATGACGAAGGACATGATGGAAATGTCGTTTGGCAAAGGCGCGTCTAAGGAAGGGTTGGACGCCAAAACGCGGCTTTTGTTAACCCTTGCTGGCTTGACCATGCAGGGCGCGCAGAATGAAACGCAGATTAGAATGACCGTGCGCCACGCTGTCGAGGCAGGTTCAACAAAAGATGAAGTGACTGAAAGCATTGCACAAATGTCGATGTTTGCCGGTCTCCCCGCCATGACCCGCGCGATGGAATTCGCGAATGAGGTTTTGCAAGATAGCAAGGAAGCGCAAACATGAGCGTCGCTGTATTTACCTTTTACTTGTTCGCGATCTGCACGATCACGGGTGGCTTGTTTACGGTGATTAGCCGTAATCCAGTACATTCGGTTTTATGGTTGATCCTCGCGTTCTTGTCCTCTGCTGGCGTGTTCGTTTTGCTTGGCGCAGAGTTCGTGGCGATGTTGTTGATCATCGTCTACGTCGGCGCGGTCGCAGTTTTGTTCTTGTTTGTGGTCATGATGCTCGACATCGACTTTGCAGAGTTGAAAGCAGAAATGGCGAAGTACATGCCGCTGGCCTTGCTCATTGGCCTTGTCTTGTTGATGCAATTCACAATGGCCTTTGGTGTTTGGGAAAGCAGTGAGCAAGCAGAAGGCTTGCGCGATGCTGTTACGCCAACAGATGCGCATAACACTGAGGCGCTGGGGCTGTTGCTCTATGATAAGTACTTCCTGATTTTCCAATTGTCCGGCCTTATCCTGTTGGTTGCGATGATCGGTGCGATTGTTCTGACACTGCGCCACCGTACGGATGTGAAACGCCAAGACGTGATGGCGCAGATGCACCGTGACCCGGCGACGGCGATGGAGCTGAAAGACGTGAAACCGGGGCAGGGGCTTTAGGCTGCTGATCCGCACTAAATATTAAGCCTGCATGGGCAAACACTGGCGATAGCCATCGCCAAGAATAAAAGAACTGAGGGACGACATGATCGGACTAGAACATTACCTGACAGTGGCTGCGACGCTGTTTGTCATTGGTATCTTTGGCCTTTTTGTGAACCGCAAGAATGTCATCATCCTGCTTATGTCGATTGAGCTGATGCTACTGGCGGTGAACATTAATCTTGTTGCCTTCTCCAGTTTCCTTGGTGATTTGGTTGGGCAAGTGTTCACGCTTTTCGTTCTGACAGTCGCCGCCGCAGAGGCCGCGATTGGCCTGGCGATCCTTGTTTGCTTCTTCCGTACTCGCGGCACCATTGCTGTTGAAGACGTCAACGTGATGAAAGGCTGATCAGATGGAAACGCTTATTCTTTTCGCGCCTCTCGTCGGGGCTCTGATTGGTGGATTTGGCTGGCGTCTCACGGGTGAGCGCGCGGCGATGTGGATCACCACGGGCCTGTTATTTGTCGCCTGCGCCTTTAGCTGGATAGTTTTCCTAGGGCATGACGGTGTTACAGAGAAAATCCAGATCCTGCGTTGGATCGAAAGCGGCAGCCTAAGCACAGATTGGGCGATCCGTATGGACCGTCTGACCGCGATCATGTTGATCGTGATCACCACAGTTTCGGCTTTGGTTCACCTGTATTCCTTTGGCTACATGGCCGATGACCCCCAGTGGAAAGAGGGCGAAAGCTATAAGCCGCGCTTTTTCGCATACCTGTCGTTCTTTACCTTCGCGATGTTGATGCTGGTGACGTCCGATAACCTTGTCCAGATGTTCTTTGGCTGGGAAGGGGTTGGTGTCGCATCTTACCTTTTGATCGGTTTCTACTACCGCAAACCATCTGCGAATGCGGCGGCGATCAAAGCCTTTGTGGTTAACCGTGTGGGTGACTTCGGTTTCGCGCTAGGTATCTTTGGCCTTTATTACCTAACGGACAGCGTCAAATTCGATGACATCTTTGCGGCGGCTCCCGCGCTTGCGGAAACCAAGGTGAACTTCCTTTGGGCCGAGTGGAATGCAGCAAACTTGCTCGCAGTGCTCTTGTTCATTGGCGCGATGGGAAAATCAGCGCAGCTGTTTCTGCACACATGGTTGCCGGACGCGATGGAAGGGCCGACACCCGTATCCGCACTGATCCACGCGGCGACAATGGTTACCGCCGGTGTCTTCCTTGTGTGTCGTATGTCGCCATTGATGGAATACGCGCCGGAAGCGACAGCGTTTGTCACATTCCTTGGTGCAACGACTGCCTTCGTCGCAGCGACAATCGGCTTGGTGCAAAACGACATCAAGCGCGTGATTGCGTATTCCACCATGTCCCAGCTTGGCTACATGTTCGTTGCAGCGGGCGTTGGTGCTTATTCAGTCGCGATGTTCCACCTGTTCACACACGCCTTCTTTAAAGCGATGTTGTTTTTGGGGGCAGGTTCTGTGATCCACGCGATGCATCACGAACAGGACATGCGTAACTACGGTGGTTTGCGCAAAAAGATCCCATACACGTTCGCAGCGATGCTGATTGGCACGCTGGCGATCACAGGTGTTGGTATTCCACTTACAGGTTGGATCGGTTTCGCTGGCTTCGCGTCCAAGGATGCTGTGATCGAGAGTGCGTTTGCGGCGGATCCGATGGGCTATGCCTTCTGGATGCTGGTCGTAGCAGCACTGTTCACATCGTTCTATAGCTGGCGTTTGATGTTCTTGACCTTCTTCGGCAAAGCGCGTGGCGACAAACATACGCACGAACATGCGCATGAAAGCCCGATGGTCATGTTGATCCCGCTGGGTGTTCTGAGCATTGGTTCGATCTTTGCAGGTGCGATCTGGTACAGCAGCTTCTTTGGCAAAACGAATGAAATCGCGAGCTTTTTTGGTGTCCCATACGCCGAAGCGTCGGAGCATGGTGAGCATAAAGATGGTCATGGTGAAGCCGCAGACGATCATAAAGACGATGACGCAGCACCTAAGGACGACAAGACCAAAAAGACGTCATATGCATTCACAGGAAAACCAGGTGAGGGCGCGATTTACACGGGCAAGGACAATCACGTCATTCATGACGCGCACTATGTTCCAACTTGGGTGAAACTCAGCCCGTTTGTTGCGATGGTCATTGGTCTCTTGATGGCGATGTGGTTCTACATCTGGGATCCAAAGATGCCCAAGCGCACGATGGAGAACAACCGTCCGCTCTACAATTTCTTGCTCAACAAATGGTACTTTGACGAGCTGTATGATGCTGTCTTCGTCAAGCCAGCATCCATGATTGGCCGTTTCTTCTGGAAGCGTGGCGACGGGGATGTGATTGACGGGACTTTGAATGGTGTGGCGATGGGTATTGTGCCCTTGTTCACCCGCCTCGCAGGTCGCGCGCAGTCCGGCTACATCTTTACTTATGCCTTCGCCATGGTGATCGGAATTCTGGTTCTAGTTACATGGATGACGTTCTCCGGAGGAGCGCAATAATGGATAACCTTCTTTCCATTGTCACTTTCATCCCTGCGCTTGCAGCTTTGATCCTTGCCCTCTTTTTGCGAGGGAACGATGAAGCGGCGGCGCGTAATGCAAAATGGCTCGCGCTGATCGCGACAAGTGCAACGTTCATCGTATCGCTGTTCATCTTGTTCCAATTCGACAGCTCCAACACCGACTTCCAGATGGTGGAAGAGGCGTCTTGGGTCATGGGCATGCAGTACAAGATGGGCGTGGATGGCATTTCCGTGCTCTTCGTGATGCTCACAACCTTCATGATGCCGCTGGTGATTGCAGCCAGCTGGAATGTTGAGACACGTGTCAAAGAATACATGATCGCATTCTTGCTTTTGGAAACGCTGATGCTTGGCGTGTTTATGGCGCTCGATTTGGTGTTATTCTACGTCTTCTTTGAAGCAGGTTTGATCCCGATGTTCTTGATCATTGGTATCTGGGGTGGCGCGAACCGGATTTACGCGAGCTTCAAGTTCTTCCTCTATACTTTCCTCGGGTCTGTCCTGATGCTGGTCGCGATGGTGGCGATGTTTGTGGATGCAGCTACGACGGATATTCCAACATTGATGTCGCATACATTCGGCTCTGAGAGTTTCTCACTGCTCGGTATCCAAGTGGTTGGCGGTTTGCAGACACTGATGTTCCTTGCCTTCTTCGCAAGCTTTGCGGTGAAAATGCCGATGTGGCCTGTTCACACGTGGTTGCCTGATGCGCACGTGCAAGCGCCGACAGCGGGTTCCGTTGTGTTGGCAGCGATCCTGTTGAAAATGGGTGGCTATGGCTTTTTGCGCTTCAGCTTACCGATGTTCCCAGTGGGGGCGGATGTGATGACGCCGCTGATCTTGTGGATGTCTGCAATCGCGATTGTGTATACTTCGCTTGTCGCGCTTGTGCAGGAAGACATGAAAAAGTTGATCGCTTATTCATCGGTCGCCCACATGGGCTACGTAACGATGGGGATCTTCGCAGCGAACCAGCAAGGTATCGACGGCGCGATTTTCCAGATGATCAGCCACGGCTTCATCTCTGGTGCTTTGTTCCTCTGCGTTGGGGTGATCTACGACCGGATGCACACGCGTGAGATTGATGCCTACGGTGGTCTCGTCACGCGTATGCCTGCTTATGCGTTGATCTTCATGTTCTTCACGATGGCGAACGTTGGTCTGCCCGGCACATCCGGTTTTGTTGGTGAATTCCTGACGCTGATCGGCGTGTTCCAAGTGAATACATGGGTGGCAGCAGTGGCGACAGCGGGTGTGATCCTGTCAGCGGCTTATGCATTGTGGCTTTACCGCCGCGTTGTGATGGGCGATCTGATCAAAGAAAGCCTGCGCACGATCACTGATATGACAACCCGCGAGCGCGTGATTTTCGCGCCGCTCGTTGTGATGACGCTGCTGTTGGGTGTTTATCCAGCGCTCGTCCTCGACATCATCGGCCCTTCGGTAGAAGCGCTGGTTTCCAACTATGAAACGGCACTGGCAAGCGCGCAAGACGCGCTCCAGAATGCCGCCACGAACTAAAGAAAGCGCTGCACCATGATACAGGCTGACCTGAACATCATTATGCCGGAAATCATCCTGTCGCTCTTTGCGATAGGCGCACTGCTGGGCGCGGTCTACACGAGCAAGGATAAGATGGGTCCGGCGCTTGTTTGGGCCACGGCAGGCGTTTTCATTGCTCTTGCGCTCTGGATCGGTGCGAACGGCGCAGGCACAAACGAAGCCTTTGGTGGCATGTTCATTGACGATGCGTTCTCGCGCTTTGCAAAAGTTGCCATTCTGATATCCTCCGCTGCTGTTTTGGTGATGAGCCAAGACTATATGCAGCGCAAAGGTCTGTTGCGGTTCGAATATCCTGTGCTGGTCGCGCTCAGCGTTGTTGGCATGATGGTTATGGTCTCTGCGGGTGATCTAATGACGCTGTATATGGGCTTGGAGCTTCAGTCATTGGCGCTTTATGTCGTTGCATCCTTGCGCCGCGATAGCGCGCGCTCAACAGAGGCGGGCTTGAAGTATTTCGTGCTAGGCGCGCTGAGTTCCGGCTTGCTGCTGTACGGCGCATCCCTGACATACGGCTTTGCTGGTACGACTTTGTTCTCTGGTATCATCCAGACAGCGACAGAAGGGCATACATCAATTGGTTTGCTCTTTGGACTTGTCTTCATTGTTGCTGGTCTGGCGTTCAAAGTGTCAGCCGTGCCGTTCCACATGTGGACACCGGACGTCTATGAAGGGTCGCCGACACCAGTGACGGCCTTCTTCGCAACGGCTCCGAAAATCGCAGCGATGGCGTTGTTCGCGCGTGTTTTGCATGACGCTTTTGGCGGTGCTGTCAGCGATTGGAGCCAGATCATTGCGCTTCTGTCTGTCGTCTCGATGTTCTTGGGCGCGTTCGCAGCGATTGGTCAAACAAACATCAAACGCCTCATGGCATTTTCGTCGATTGCACACATGGGCTATGCGCTGATGGGCCTCGCGGCGGGCACGGTTTTGGGCGTGCAAGCGATGCTGGTTTACATGGCGATTTACGTGACGATGAATATCGGTACCTTCGCCTTTATCCTTTCAATGGAAAAAGACGGGCAAGCGATCACAGACATTGGTGCATTGAACCAATACGCGAAACGCGAGCCGGGCAAAGCTTTGGCGATGCTAATCTTGCTGTTTTCCATGGCGGGTGTTCCGCCGATGGTTGGCTTTTTCGGTAAGCTTTACGTTCTTCGTGCGGCTTATGACGCGGGTCTTGCTTGGCTGGCGGTTGCAGGTGTGATCGCATCGGTGATTGGCGCTTATTACTACCTGCGCATCGTCTTCTACATGTACTTCGGGGAAGAACCTGACGAGACCTTGGACAAGAGCAAGTCGCCTGTTCTATGGGGCTTCTTGATGGCATCTGCGGCAGTGATGGTGTTGGGTCTGGTCAATCTCTTCGGGATTGAAAGCGCAGCAGCAGCAGCGGCGGCAACGCTTGTTAACTAAAAACAGTTTCCCGCTTGGCTATGGTCGGCGGGTGCTGGCCGAGGTTGACAGCACTAACGCAGAAGCAGCACGCATTGCGACATCTTTGGCAGGGCCAGAATGGATTTTGGCCCTGAACCAGACGGCGTCTCGTGGTCGTCGTGGTCGCGCGTGGAGCTTTCCGAAAGGGAATTTCGCCGCCACCTTGGTCCTTCATCCATCCGAGGCACCTGATGTTGTCGCGCTGCGCTCCTTTGTGGCGTCTCTTGCGCTTTATGATGCGTTTATCGCAAGCGGGGTCCAATCCCATGCGCTTGCGCTGAAATGGCCGAATGATGTGTTGCTTAATGGCGGTAAAGTTGCCGGCATTTTGCTGGAAAGCATTGGGTCAGGTGGTGGTGTTGGGCATTTAGCTATTGGGATCGGTGTTAACCTTGCGGATGCACCAGCGCCTGCAGAGGTTGAAGCGCGCGCGATGCGTCCTGTCTCGTTGCTCTCAGAAACGGGTGTTGCGATTGGACCGGAAGATTTTCTTGATCTGCTCGCGAGCGCCTACGCGCGTCTTGAGAGCCAGTTCACCACCTACGGCTTTGCCTCGATCCGTGAAGCGTGGCTCGCACGGGCTGCGAAACTGGGTGAGGTGATTACGGCCCGTACAATGAACAGTGAAACCATTGGCACGTTCGAGACTGTGGACGAGCAGGGCAACCTTGTTCTAAAGACCTCACAAGGCCGCGTGGCGATTGCCGCTGCGGATGTATTTTTCTAACGATCGGAGATAGCCGATGCTTCTCGCCATTGATTGCGGCAACACGAATACGGTTTTCTCGATTTGGGACGGCACGCAATGGCTGTGCACCCTGCGCACCTCTACCCATCATGGACGTACGGCGGATGCGTATTTCACATGGTTCAGCACGCTTGTCGCGCATTACGAGATCGACCTTGATATTCAAGATGTGATCATTTCGTCCACCGTGCCACGCGTGGTGTTTAACTTGCGTGTTTTTGCGGATCGGTTTTTCAATTGCCGCCCCTTGGTGGTTGGCAAGCCTGAGTGCGATCTGCCAATTGCGCCGCGCGTGGATGGCGGCACTCAGGTTGGACCTGATCGTTTGGCCAATGCGGCAGCTGCGTTTGATCGTCATGGCGGTAATGTCGTTGTGGTTGATTTTGGGACAGCGACGAATTTTGACGTGGTCGCAGATGACGGCGCATATGTGGGCGGTGTGATTGCGCCCGGTGTGAACCTCTCGCTTGAAGCCTTGCACAATGGTGCAGCGGCTCTACCTCACGTGGACATTTCCCAGCCAGAACACGTAATTGGCACAAATACGGTGGCGTGCATCCAGTCAGGTGTTTTCTGGGGCTATACGGGCCTCATAGAAGGCATTACGAACCGCATTAAGAATGAATATGGCAAGCCGATGAAAGTGGTTGGCACAGGCGGTCTTGCCCCGCTGTTTGCAACCGCACAAAACCTGTTCGACGTGATCGAAGATGACCTGACAATGCATGGTCTGATCGTGATCTACGAACACAATAAGAAGAACGGATAAACCTAAATGAGCGCAGAGCGTTTGATCTACCTTCCCCTCGGTGGGGCGGGCGAAATTGGCATGAATGCCTATGTCTATGGCTACGGAAAGCCGGGCAAAGAAAAGCTGATCCTAGTGGATATTGGTGTGACCTTCCCAGATATGGACGGTACCCCTGGTGTGGATTTGATCCTGCCAGATATCACTTGGTTGAAAGAGCGCCGTAATGACTTGGAGGCGATCTTCATCACACACGCGCATGAAGACCACGTTGGTGCGATTGGGCATTTCTATGAACAACTTCGCGCACCAATCTATACACGTGCGTTTACAGCGAATATCGCGCGCCGCAAGCTTGACGAATACGGGGTTGAGGCAAAAGCAGTGACAACCGTGTCCCCTTGGCCTGAGACTGTGAAAGCTGGTCCATTCTCTGTTGGCTTCTTGCCAATTTCACACTCGATCCCTGAAAGTTCTGGCCTTGTGATCGACAGTCCTGATGGCCGCATTTTGCACACAGGCGATTTCAAGATTGATGAAACCCCGCTCGTGGGGGAGCCGTTTGATGAGCAACTGTGGCGCGATGTGTCTAAAGATGGCGTCAAAGCGCTGGTGTGCGATTCCACTAATGTGTTCTCTTTGAACGAAGGCCGCTCTGAAATCACGGTCGGCCCCGAGATCGAAAAATTGATCAAAGATCAGCCGGGTATGGTGGTTGCGACGACATTTGCCTCCAACGTTGCGCGGGTGAAAACGCTGGCGGAAGCTGGCGTGCGGGCAGGGCGCTCAGTCGTGCTATTGGGGCGCGCGATGCGTCGAATGGTTGAGGCGTCGATTGAGACTGGTGTGCTGAGCGATTTTCCAACCTGCATTAACCCTGAAGACGCGACGCAGTTACCGCGTGAAAACGTGATGCTTTTGGTGACGGGGTCCCAAGGTGAGCGACGCGCGGCCTCTGCGCAGCTGGCACGTGGGAAATACCAAGGTTTGACGTTGAAAGAGGGCGATACGTTCCTGTTTTCTTCAAAAACGATCCCGGGCAATGAGCGCGGAGTGATCTACATCATCAACCAACTCTCGGAAAAGGGTGTGGACGTTATTGATGACAGCTCTGGCCTGTATCACGTGTCGGGCCATGCGAACCGTCCTGATCTGGAAAAGATGCACGAAATTACACAGCCACAAATGTTGATCCCGATGCACGGTGAGCATCGCCATTTGCGCACGCATGTTAAGATTGCGGAACAAAAGGGCCTTGCGGGTATCGTCGCAGTCAACGGTATGATGATTGATCTGTCGGGCAACAAACCAAAAGTTGCGGATTACATTGAAACCGGACGCACCTATTTGGATGGCTCGGTTCAAGTTGGCGCGCTTGATGGCGTTGTACGGGATCGTATGCGCATGGCGCTGAACGGGCATATCACCGTGACGCTGATTTTGGATGAGAACGATGAAATGCTTGGCGATCCATGGTGCGAACTGATGGGACTTGCGGATCAGGGCAAATCGCGTGCGCCTTTGGTGGATGTGGTCGAAGAAGATCTAAGCCAGCTCATCGGGCGTTCTGGCGGCAAGACGATGCGCGACGACAAGAAGCTGGAAGAGGCAATCAAGCGGTGCGTGCGTCAAAGCTGCAATGCTGAAATCGGTAAGAAACCGGAAGTCACAATCGTGGTGAGCCGTCTGTCTTAAGCTCTAAAGTCGGTTCTGATCAAGCCAACCGACAAGACGAAAAAGTTGAGTGGTGAGGGCGGCAATGTCCTCATCGCTCCATCCATCTAGCATTTGTACGTAGTCGGGCAGTAAAGAGCGCTGTACGCTCATCAAATGCGCTCCGCCCTCTTTCGTCAGATAAACCTGTTTTGCGCGCGCATCCCCTTTGATCGCTTCAAAACGCGCCCAACCCATCCCTTCGAATTTGCTGACCATCTTTGAGACTGCGGGCTGCTTCACTTCGACAGCCGCTGCAATCGCCGTCACGCTTTGTCCCTCTGGCATCCGCCGCGCGAGGTGGTTGAGTACCGAGAACTGCGCCTCTGTCAGCCCGAATCGATCCAAACGCGCAGCCATACGCGTGCTGAACAACTGTGTGCTTATCCCCAAAGCTGTTCCAAGTTTTACATATTTTTCAACATGTTCTGGCGGTTTCATAGAAGCGTTCACATTTTCACTTGCATTAACATTCCTCGGAATATAAATAATATTCCATGGAATGCAAATACTGAAAGGAATGAGACAATGTTCACGACACTTACCAACCGAGCCTTCAACGCTCCGCTCTGGATGCACGCAACTGCGACCCTCGCGAGCTTTGGCGCGTTTCAAGGAACGCGCATCTTTCTTGACAAGCTTTATGCGGCTTCCCAGCACCCCGTTGATTTCGCGACAGGGCAGCTTGGTTTTGATGGCGCAACGACGCTTGGGTACTACGACGCGATGCGCGAGGGCGGGACCTTTGGGATCTATGTGCAAACGCAGCTGTTTGACTTCGCCTTTATTGCGGCTGTGATTGTCTTTGGTATCTGCTTCGGCACGCTCTTGGCACGAATGGGGCAGGTGGGTAGCCTGACGCGCAAGCTTGGTCTGGCCGCTGCTGGGTTTGCCGTTGCAGGTGGCCTGCTTGATGCCTCAGAAAACCTGATGTCATTCATTATGATGCAGTTTGACACAGTGATCCCGCAAGTCCTCGCCTACATTTACTCTAGCTTTGCGGCGCTGAAGTTCATCTCTTTGACCCTTGCGATGGCCCTTGCACTTGCCACATTGATCACAGGTGTGATTTCCAGCGGTCTAGGAATGATGCGTCGCCCTACGGCAGCTTAAATAGAAAAGCCCCGCAAACAGGATGTGTTTTGCGGGGCTTTTATGTAATTTTTAAAACGGCTCAGCTTGAGCTGCGCTCTTCAAAGCTCATCGCAATAAAGCCGGGCAGGTGATCGCCCAAACCGACAACTTTGTTGTCATTGCCACGTCCACCACGATTACCACGACCGCGGTTTTCCTTTGGTGCAGGCTTTTGCGCCTCAGGCTTTTTTACATCAGCCTTTGCCGCAGGTTTCGCATCCGAAACCTCAACTGTCTCAACAGGCGTTTCAACAACCGGGGCGGTTTCTTTGGGCGCAGACTTGCGGCTACGCGAACGCGTGCGCTTTGGCTTTTCTTCAGCGTTTGGTTGCGCGTCATCCGCAACTTTGGCCGGTTCTTCTTTCGACTTTAGTGGATTATCAATGCGAGTCACTGTTTTCTGGATCAGCTTTTCGATCGCCTCAAAGTTCTTTTCATCACGCGGGACGCAAATCATCATAGCTTTGCCATCGCGTCCGGCGCGGCCAGTACGACCGATCCGGTGTACATAGTCTTCGGCATGGCTTGGCACATCGAAGTTGAACACGTGACTGACAGAGGGCACATCAAGCCCGCGCGCCGCAACGTCAGAGGCAACGAGAAAGCGCAGATCACCGTCGCGAAAGCCATCAAGAGTTTTGGTACGCTGGCTTTGATCCAGATCGCCGTGAATAGGCGCTGCATCATAGCCGTATTTTTTCAACGACTTAGCAACGATATCCACATCCATTTTGCGATTGCAGAAGATGATCGCGTTTGTGCATTTCTCACCCTCAGCATCAATTAACATGCGCAGGGCTTTTCGCTTTTCGCTGGCTTCGCGATCCTTGCGAGAGCCTTTGAACATCATCACGACCTGCTCGATGTTTTCGGATGCCGTCGCCTGACGCGCAACTTCGACGCGGGCAGGGTTGGAGAGGAAGGTGTTGGTGATACGTTCGATCTCAGGTGCCATCGTGGCAGAGAAGAACAATGTTTGGCGCGTGAATGGTGTCAGGCCGAAGATGCGTTCGATATCTGGGATGAATCCCATATCAAGCATGCGGTCGGCTTCATCGACAACCATGACTTGAACGCCCGTCAGCAACAGTTTGCCGCGCTCGACGTGATCCAACAAACGACCCGGCGTTGCGATCAAAACGTCGACGCCTTTGTCGATCAAGCGATCTTGCTCTTTGAAGGATACGCCACCGATCAACAGGGCTTTGCTCAGCTTCTTGTGATACTTGGTGTATGTATCGAAATTTTCCGCAACCTGTGCCGCCAGTTCACGGGTGGGGCACAAGACCAGAGAGCGCGGCATACGCGCGCGCGCGCGTCCTTTGCCAAGCAATGTAATCATCGGCAACGTAAAGCTTGCCGTTTTGCCCGTGCCTGTCTGGGCGATTCCCAATACGTCATGGCCTAACAACGCAGGTGGGATTGCGCCGGCTTGAATAGGGGTGGGGGATTCGTATCCCGCATCTTCGATGGCTTTGAGGACCTTAGGGTCCAAGTTCAAATCACTAAACTTTGTCATGTATATCCGTGGCTTACGGACACAACTTGGCCCGTACATCTTGATTAGACCAAATCCGATTGATCGAGTGTCTTTGCACTCCATGGGTCTTGGCGCAGGGGATAGCGAAAAAGCGCGGTTTGGTCAAATCACGCCTTGTCCATTGCTCTAAATGACGCGGAGCGGGGCAAGAATATCGCATATTGTTTCTTAATTTTGAACAATGCGCGCTATTTGGGGAATTGTTGAGCAATTGCAGCATCAAGATCCAGACTGTGCCAGTGCAATAAACCATTCGCCTCCAGCCCCTCAAGAAGTGCCGGTCTTGCGGTGCAGACTTCAACATAGAACGCCCGTAGCGCTTCTTCACCGCCATGGGCTTCAATTTGGGTCAACAGATCATGCATGCTCAATCCGCCGGCGCCCTGATCAAACGGAGCTTTCAACTCGGCGCGATACGCTCCTTGGGTTTTGCGGTACGTGTAACTTTTGAACCAATCGGCCCAAGTCGCCCCATGAAAATGGCATATGCGTGTTTGATCCAACTCTTGTTGGCCGGGATTTTGCGCGCCCGCTAAGAACACGTTGTGAATTTTGACTGACAAGCCGTCAACGCCAGTGCGATAGATCATTTTTCCGGCCACATGACTTAGAAAACCGCCATTCAAATGCGCGCCATAGGTCGGGTAGAGCGTTTCTGTAATGCGCCTTCGCTCAGGCATTGGCAGCTTAAACCCCTTGAACGGGCGCGGCTTCGTTTCAGCACCGTCCCACGCCAAAGCCTCTACAGGGCGAATACGTGCACATACGCAACCGGGGCTAAGAGCAGCAAGTTGCGTTTCAAGCGGGCTATCCCAAACCAAAAATTCATCGTGATCGATATGGGTCAGCCAATCTACTTCAACACGTTTGGAATAGGCGTCAGCTGCGTTCAGCGTTTGGCGTGGCTGGTGCTTATGGGGGCGTCCGCCCTTTTTCGCCCAATAGGCATCATTTGTTTGCGTCACGCGCACTTTTGGATGCGCTTTGAGCGCTGCAAATGTCGCGTCATCCGGCGCATCAAGGTAAATATAAAGCCGATGCGCCCCGCGTTGCAGATGATAGGCAACAAACCCCAACACGTCCTGCTTCGCGGCTTTAACGGTGCTGACAATGCCCCATTTCAACTCAGACATGATCCAACACGCCTAGTTTCGCGCGGATCAACATGCTGTTTTGCTCTAGCTTTTGAGCGACATCAGCATTGTATCCGCAAATTTCATCAAATAGCTGCCGCGGGCCATCTGAACCATGCTCTTCGCGCAAAAGATCAACAATATCTCCGAGGCCCAGCTTTGATTGCCCGCGATCACGGTAGCTGCCTTTTTGCAAGCGAAACTCAAGATGCGCCGCAAAGCTTTCCCAATCGGGGGCATGTCGGTGGAGCAAATTAAGCGTTTGAATACGTTTTGAGTTTTCAATTTCTACACCGAAACGCTTCAATAAATGCACACCAAAACGAACGTCGTCTAACCCTGTGCGTGCAATTGTTTTACCCGCTGTGTGAGAGATGAAACCGGCTCTTAGATAGGCCCCAAAAACAGGGTAAAGCTGATCGATTAACGATTTCTCAACACCTGCATCAAAGTACGTACGACGAAACAATAGCGTGTCCGATGCCGCCGTTTGCGCGATTTCTTCGGCGGGGGGAATGATCAGCGCATCGATGGTGTCGGGTGCAGCTGCCAATGTCAGTTTGACGTCATCGCCCCCATGCAGAAACTCATCGGCGTCAATATGCGCAAGCCAATCCACTCGCGCATTCCGATACGCATGTGTCGCATTAAAGGCTTGGCGTTGTTGATGTTTTTCCATCAAGGGTTTGCCCGTTGCAGTCCGATAAGCGGAATCACATTGGATCAAACGGACGTTCTGATAGGACAACTTTGCAAGGTCGCTATCTGGTAAAGGCGCATCCAGAAAGATATCCATCTGAGCCGCACCCAGACTGAGATGATGCTCGATAAACGGTTTGATCTGCGCAACGCCCGCTTTGATCGTGCTTACGGTGCCCCACGTCAACGTTTTCGCGCGCGCGACAACAACAGCAGGCTCGGGGTCAGGGTCGCCGCTTGCTTCCTTCTGCGCGCGTTGACGCAATTTGCGCCCGCGCAAGGTTTTAAAGCGGCGGAACACAGTGCCAGGATCCGCGTTCAACAGATTAAGCAAATGATGGGCGAGGGGGGCGATGACCGGATCGTCTGCCGCATCCACCCACAGTCGCCCGAGCATATTGATATCAAGGCCACCAGACACCAATGCATACCGGTCCATATTCAGTGGCAGCTTGCTATGCACGAGCCGCTTGAGTTTAAATTCGCTCTTAGGCCCAAGTCCGGAATAGAGCCGCTCACTTTCATAAAGCTTCATCGCACCGAAAAGCACGGTCATTGATTGTCCGACACGACGTTGCACTTCTGTACTGCCATGATCGCCAAAAGTGGTGATCGCAGAGACAAGCCAGCGTGGATCAAGATGCTCGAACATGAAATCCGCGTGCTCGGCCCAAATTCGGGTGAAAAGCGCCATTGTGTGATCAGGCTGATCCGACTTGCGCAAATGCGCGATGAGCAGGCCGTGGAGTTTGCAAAGCTCGGGAAGACCAATGAACTCTTCTTTTAATTCTAGTGCCTTACGTGTATGACCTGATTGATCTTTGGCGCGTGGGATGTCTTTGGGATCAAGCTCATAAACAAGTTTGGTTTTGAGTGTCTCAAGATCAGCATCAAGGGGCGGGAGCGCCTCTCCAGCAGCAAAGCTCAATGGCTTTTGACGCGCTTGCATACGCTCGATCACAGCTTGAAAGCCGCCCTCATAGGTCAGGTTCTGCGTGTCTGTTTCACTGTCACTCATAGCACCTAAGATGCCCCCAGAGCGCGCATGCAGCAAGCGCTATTGGAGCATCATTTCCTTTGTCGCGCTCAGTGTGACATCGGGGTAATCACGCGCAACGCGGTCGATGTCCCATTGCAAGCGCGTCAGGTAGACAACGTCGCCATCATTGTCGGTCGCGATATGAAGCTTGTTCGCCTCCGCAAAGGTTTCGACGGCCTTTTTATCGCCCAAGACCCAACGCGCAGACGTAAACTGGCTTTGATCGAAACGCACAGGTAGGCCATATTCCAGCTCAATCCGGCTGGCGAGCACTTCGAACTGAAGTGCGCCAACGACGCCAACAATGAAGCCAGAACCGAAGGTGGGTTTGAAGACTTTGGCAGCGCCTTCTTCCGCAAACTGCATAAGCGCTTTTTCAAGGTGCTTTGACTTCAGTGGATCGCCTGCGCGTACGCCTTGCAAAAGCTCTGGCGCGAACGATGGAATACCTGTGACCCGCAGCGCTTCGCCCTCAGTCAGCGTATCGCCAATGCGCAATTGACCATGGTTTGGAATGCCAATGATATCGCCTGCGTGCGCCTCTTCCGCCAATTCGCGGTCCGAGGCGAGAAACAACACAGGGTTTGAGATCGCCATCGGCTTTTTCGTGCGCACATGGGTCAGTTTCATGCCGCGTTTGAAGTGCCCAGAGGCAAGCCGCACAAAAGCCACGCGATCGCGGTGCTTTGGGTCCATATTGGCCTGCACCTTGAACACGAAACCTGCGACTTTCTTTTCTTCGGGCAAGATTTCACGCGGGGAGGCGCGCTGAACCTGCGGCTCTGGCCCATATGTGCCGATGCCGTCCATCAACTCTTTCACGCCAAATGAGTTGATCGCAGAGCCGAACCAGATCGGCGTCATATGTCCCTCAAGCACAGATTGCGGGTCCAACGTGGGCAGCAATTCGCGTGCCATTTCAACGTCTTCAACCAGCTTTTCAAGCAAATGTGCGGGAACATGTTCAGCAAGGGCAGGATCGTCTAGGCCGTTGATTTCAATGGAATCCGCGACCTTGTTACGATCCGCGCGGTCCATCAGTTCGAGACGGTCGTTGAGCATGTCATAACAGCCCATAAAATCAGGGCCAACGCCAATGGGCCAACTTGCGGGGGTCACATCAATCGCGAGATTTTCTTGGATTTCGTCAATGATATCAAAAGTGTCGCGGCTTTCACGGTCCATCTTGTTACAGAACGTCAGGATCGGCAGGTCGCGCATCCGGCAAACTTCAAAGAGCTTCTGTGTCTGGCTCTCCACGCCTTTCGCGCCGTCAATCACCATTACCGCAGCGTCGACAGCGGTCAATGTGCGATACGTGTCCTCGGAGAAATCTGAGTGACCGGGCGTGTCCACAAGATTGTAGCGGAAGTGCTTGAAATCAAACGACATCGCGGAAGCGGAGACCGAAATGCCGCGATCCTTTTCCATCTGCATAAAGTCAGACCGCGTGCGCCGCGCTTCACCTTTGGCGCGCACTTGCCCCGCCATTTGAATCGCGCCACCAAAGAGTAGAAATTTCTCCGTCAACGTCGTCTTGCCCGCATCAGGATGCGAGATGATCGCAAACGTGCGACGGCGTGCAATTTCAGCAGGGAGTTCGGGGCGGTTTGTGGCGGTGTCTAACATGAGGGTGCTATAGCTTTGGGTGTTTAGCTATGCAACGGGGCTACGATTTTTCAATGACTATTCATCTCACCGCTTTGAGGCTTTGCGTAGTTTATCCGCAGCATCTGGGCCCAGCAGTTCGGAGCCGACTTCAAATTCTTCATGCAGCCAGCCAGAATGTCCACCGAGGTCTTGCAACACATCCGCGCTGACCGAGTCTTGCAGGGCCGGGCGCGTGCGTGTGTCCACGAGCAAGGTTTCTGCGGCGATGCCTTCGGCGTAGATGATCTCGTGTTGATCAAAAAGCAGTTGGAAATAATCGATAAACCCGCCGTCTTGTTGCGTGACCGTCTCGCCATTCACGAGGTGACGCGCTTTGACAAGCACTTCAGAGCGTCCCGCGCCCAAAGCATCGCGGCGTTGATAGATGAAGAGGCGGTGATCCGGACTGACCACAAGGTCGTTGGTGTTGTTAAGCGTGCCCGCTTTGATAACGATCGGGGCGAAATCGCCCACAGCGCGCACGGTGTGCTGGCCAATCCAGCGGATCACTTGCCCGCCATCATCGCGGGTGAGGACTTTATCGCCCACTTGCAGCTCTTCAATCGGGCGCTGTGCGCCTGAACTCATGGTGATGTTCGTGCCACGAGAGAAGGAGACACAGGCCACTTGGGCAAGCTTGCGACCAGCGTTTTCCAGCTCAACACCAACCAAACGATAGTGGCCAATGGAGACGAGTGGTGCCAACGGAAGAACATGCACAGTGGCAACGTGATCTTCTGGATCCAGCTCAACCAACAAAAGCATTTCCAGAGTTGAGCCATCGGCTGTCATCACGGTCAAGCAGCTATCGACGATCACACGCGCGCTGGCGACACCTGTTTCGGTGTCTTGCGCGATAATATACGTACCATCGGTGCGCGCATGAAGGGATAAGCGTTTGCGCTGCGCGTTTCCACTAAGCTCATAGACATCATCGAGCATCACCTCAGCGGCAAAGCTCAGGGTGTCGTCAATATTTGCGCCATCCACGACCAAGAAATCCTCTGCGCGATACACAGGGATGCTTTGAGCAAGGGAGATGCCAGAGTTGCGGCTTGCAATCATTCAAAACACTCGTCTAACTTAATGTCTGAGCGTCGTCTTGTCATGAAAATACGGCGGTTTACAGTCCTTACTGCGGCCATTGAACGTAAATTCGCTGCAGTACGCATAGAAATGATAGGAAATACCATGGATCTTGGAATTAAAGGCCGCCGCGCGGTTGTATGTGCGTCGAGCAAGGGACTCGGTCGCGGATGCGCTGAAGCGTTGGCAGAAGCAGGATGTGATCTTGTTCTGAACGCACGCGGTGCAGAAGCGCTGGAGGCGACAGCAGAGCATATTCGCAGCACATACGGTGTTAATGTTGTGGCGGTTGCTGCTGATATTACCACCGATGAGGGGCGCGCGAAGGTGCTTGAAGCGGCGGGCGAGGTCGATATCCTTGTGAACAATGCGGGTGGCCCCCCTCCCGGAATGTGGCACGACTGGGAGCGCGAAGATTTCATCAAAGCCCTAGATGCCAACATGCTGACGCCAATTGCGATGATCAAAGCATTGGTACCGTCGATGATGGATCGTGGTTGGGGGCGTGTGGTCAACATCACTTCGCAATCTGTGAAAGCACCGATTGGCGTGCTTGGTCTGTCCAATTCCGCGCGTGCTGGGTTGACAGGCTATGTCGCGGGTACATCACGTCAGGTCGCAGGCTCCGGTGTGAACATCAACAATTTGCTGCCCGGTATCCATGCTACTGATCGCGCTGTCGCGCTCGATGGCGGTGTTGCGAAAGCGCAGGGCATTACGTCCGAGCAGGCCAAGATTGACCGTTGCAAAACAATTCCTGCGGGACGCTACGGCACAGCGGATGAGTTTGGCGCGGTTTGCGCATTCTTGTGCTCCGCGCATGCGGGCTTCATCGTTGGGCAGAACGTTTTGCACGATGGCGGCGGCGTGAACGCGACGCTCTAGCGTTCTACCAAGAAGCCCCCGATATATGCGGTCACGTCGTCGTTTCCATGAAACACACCGACGGCGTGATCGCTGCCTAAGCGCCCTTCCAATGTTGCGGCGCGCGCGTTAAAAAACACCTCTCCGGTTATTGTATTTCCGCTAAATTCCCCATCAACCGTGAGAATGTCATCGCTTCCTTGTAGCGTATTGAACCTGAAATCTGCGCGTAATGTGATGCGCCCAGTCGTCGTTTCAGGTTCGCCAAAATCTCGACGATCGCCGTCTGATTTTCCAACCTCTATTACGTTATAAGTTCCGTGCATCGCGGCGATGCCTTGCAGCGGCAAAGGACCCGGATCTGTGCTCGGCAAAAGGCCTGCATATGCGCTAAAAGCGGTGTCATCTTGGCCCAGCTCTAAAGCGTAGCCATGACCTTCGGGGTTCTTGAAACTGCCTTTGAAGATTGTCGCCAGTGAGTCTGGAAATGTACCGTTCGCATTTGGCGTACCTATTCCTGAAATCAGCGTGGTGTTGGCTTCCAAGATGATCAGTTGTTCAGGGGTTGGGGATCCTTGTATTTGATCGATCAAGGGAATGTCTTCTTCTTGGTCTTGGCTGTTGTCACAGGCGAGGAGCGTAGAAAGAGCCAGCAGGCCACCCAAAATGAAAACGGTGCGTTGCATACGCGAGCAGATACCTTTTTATCAATCGGGTTAAGGTTTGACTGATGAAGGTTACCTTTAGGTTAACATCTTCGCGCAGCAGATCTGGCGTATGTAGCGCTCGCAAATGACCCTCACATTCTTGTCACTTCACCAGCTAAGGTCTTTTCAGACCGCAACACTTCTGGCACTGGGCTGATAAATCTATGTGTTAGGAAACCCAAACATGACAGCCAGTCTTATCGTTACCATCTTCCTGGGTATTATCCTTGCGATCCTTCTGGTTGCGCCACGTCGTGTCTCGGTTGAGGGGTTTTTTGGCGGGCAAACCGCATCAGGCCAAGCACCGAGTTTGCTGACATTGGTGCTCAGCCAAGTGACCACTTGGATTTTTGCACGCTCTTTGATGAACGCGGCGATCCTTGGGTACTTTTACGGAATGGCGGGTACGTTGGCTTACGCTGCCTACTACGGATCCTTTCTGACCGGTGGTTTTGTTGTCGCGCGATTGCGTGCAGGCGGGGCAGGGTCGGTACAAGACTGGTTGAGCGCACGTTTCGGAGCCTTAGGCACTAGTTGCTACAATTTGGTCATTGCTTTGCGCCTGCTGTCGGAAGTGTTTGCCAATCTCATCGTCGTGGGCCTGATTTTTTCAGCGGTACTTCCTGAAATCGCTTTGGCGAAAGAGCTGTCAATCGTGCTTGTTGCGCTTTTGGGGCTCGCTTACTCTGCGTGGGGTGGGCTTAGCGCGGCGTTGCGTACAGATGTGTTGCAAATGTCTGTTTTTCTTGTAGTTTTCGTTGTCGCGTTTGTTGCGATGTTGCTCAGCCCAGGCTTTGACCTGGGCGCTGTTCTTACCGCTGAAGGGACGTCAGGCAGCTATAATGGATGGGTCTTGATGGCCGTCGCCGCGCTGCAGGTGTTTTCTTATCCAGTGCACGATCCAGTCATGATGGATCGCGGCTTTCTCGCGGATGAAAAAACAACAAAACGCTCGTTTCTTCATGCGTTCTGGCTCTCTGTTTTGTGCATCGTCGCATTTGGTATGTTCGGCATCCAAGCGAGCCTTGTTGGCGCTGAGTATGAGGGCGAATTGATCGGTACATGGGCGGGTATGTTCCCAGCGTGGATTTTTGGCGCGTTGCTCATTTCGCTGCTGGTCTCGGCACTGAGTACACTTGATTCGGCGCTGTCCTCCGCATCGCGCCTTTGCGTTGAAGAGCTTGGCGTTGCACCACGCAGCTTGAATGGGGGGCGCGTTGTTATGGTGCTCTTTATGCTTGCAGGGGCGGCGTTGACACTTTGGGGCAATGCGACCTTGTTTGACGCTGTTGCTGTCAGCGGAACCGCATCGATGTTCCTTACGCCTGTTTTGATCGTCGGCTTGGTGATGCAACGCCAGATCGCGCGTTGGTCATATTTGGTGGCCTTTAGTGCCGCGATGATCGGAGCCGTGCTTTATTTTGCGCGCGCTGCGACATGGGCCGCAGCACTTTTGCCTGAAGGGCACAAGTATGAGCAGCTCTTGGCGATATGTGTGGCGGTCTTGATTGTCGGATTTGTCGCGGTTTTGGCAGGTGCGCGGCGGGTTGAACCAGCGGTTTGAGGCTGCTAGGACATCTCTATTCTTGATTGATTTGATCAAGAATGCCGACCTGTGATCAAAACTAGAGGCCGACTATGCAAGGCACTGCGCCGCGCTTGGAGATTCGCAATCTGACGCGCCTCTTTGGAGGCGCGCGCGTTGTTGATGATGTGAGCCTTAGCATCAAATCTGGGCAGGTGATGTGTCTGCTGGGGCCATCCGGTTGCGGCAAATCAACGACTTTGCGCATGATTGCTGGCGTTGATATGCAAAATAGCGGTGAGATTTGGGTCGATGGTACGTTGATCTGTGATGGCGCTGTCACCATTCCAGCAGAGCAACGCGGTATCGGACTGATGTTTCAGGATTTCGCGCTGTTTCCGCATATGAATGTCGCAGATAATGTTGCCTTCGGACTAAAAGGCACACAAAGCGAAAAATACGCGCGCGTCGAGGAGCTTTTGGCCAAGGTCGGCTTGATGCGTTTGATCGATGCTTATCCACACCAGCTTTCTGGTGGTGAACAGCAGCGCGTTGCCCTTGCACGCGCACTCGCTCCGCGCCCCAAGATTATGCTCATGGATGAACCGTTCTCTGGCCTCGATAATCGCCTTCGTGACGGCATACGTGACGAAACACTCGCTCTTCTGAAAGAAGAAGGGACAGCTGTTTTGCTTGTGACCCATGAGCCCGAAGAAGCGATGCGCATGGCAGATGAAATTGCCCTCATGCGCGGCGGCAAGATTGTGCAGCGTGGTGCGCCTTATAACATCTACAACTCGCCTGCTGATCTTGAAGCCGTCGGTTTTTTTAGTGATATCAACGTTATACGCACAGTTTCAAACGGCGCTTTGGCGGAAACCCCCTTTGGTCAGTTCCTTGCACCCGGTGTTGCCGATGGGGCCGAGGTGGATATCGTCTTTCGCCCGCAACACGTTGGTATCGATTTCGATCGCGGTGGCAAAGGCCCGCTGCCGACCGCGCGCGATGGCACAGCTGCGCGCGGCGTGGTCGTGCGCGCGCGGTTCATGGGGGCTGAAAGTCTTGTGGAGTTTGAAATGGACGACCAAAGCGTCATTCATGCAACCGTGCCAAATGTATTTCTGCCAAAGCCGGGGACGCCGCTTTGGCTGACAATTCGGCGTGATCGCTGCTTTGTCTTCCCCGCGTAGACGTAAAAACGGCCAAAATTCTTTCACAACTTCAAAGTTTTGACCGCCAAATGCGCGTTTGTCCCTTTTATCGAAGGGCGCAAGGCAATAGATACAGTGGGAACGTGAACACAAGAGCTGTGGACACAGCAAGTTTTAAGGGAGATTTCTCATGCTCAACAACATCGGCCTTCCTGGCCTTCTTCTTATCGCCGTGGTCGTTTTGGTCCTCTTTGGTCGTGGCAAAATCAGCTCGCTCATGGGCGAAGTCGGTAAAGGCATCACTTCCTTTAAGAAGGGCGTAAACGAGGGCACAGCAGAGCTAGAAGAAAACGCGGCAGAGGCGGCAAAAGACGTCACACCCGAAGAGAAAGACAAGGTCTAAGCACCTATGTTGGATCTTGGCTGGACGGAGCTTCTGGTAATCGGCGTTGTTGCGCTGATTGTCATTGGGCCAAAAGATTTGCCAATGCTGTTCCGCAAAGTCGGACAGTTTGTCGGCAAAGCGAAGGGCATGGCGCGCGAGTTTTCTCGGGCAATGGATCAGGCCGCTGATGAAAGCGGTATGAAAGAGGCAACGTCGAGCTTTAAGGACATGACCAGTTCCAAAAACTTGGGACTGGATGATTTGAACGACGCCACCAAAGAGTTCAAAAAATTCGATCTCGAAACAGAGACAGGCAAGCTTTCGGCTGAACGTGCTGAAGATGCACGCAAGATCCATGAGATGTCCGCGCGTAAAGCTGAGGAACGTCTGGCCAAGCAAGCAGAACGCGCGGCTGCCGCGAAAGCGGAAGAGGCGGGTGAAACCGTTGTCAAAGCCCCAGCGAAGAAGCCTGCTGCTGCAAAGAAAACGGCGGCCAAAAAGCCTGCTGCAAAAAAGCCTGCTGCTAAAAAAGCGCCAGCTAAGAAGACAACAGCGAAGAAACCCGCTGCAAAGAAGACCGCTGCTAAAGCGGACAAGGATAGTGCATGAGCAACGCAGACAATGTCGAAGACAGTTCAGCCCCGCTGATTGAACACCTCGCTGAGCTGCGCACACGGCTGATCCGTGCGGTGATTGCGTTTATCATCGGCATCGTTCTCGCATTTATGGTGGCTGAGCCGATCCTTGAGTTCTTGCTTGCGCCCATTGAAAATACACTACGCGATTTGGGTGACCCAAACCCGACGCTGCAATATACCTCACCACAAGAATATCTGTTCACGTTGTTCCGTATTTCTATGGTGTTCGGCTTCATACTTGCGTTCCCTGTCATTGCATTTCAGCTTTGGCGCTTCGTCGCGCCGGGTCTCTATAAGAAAGAGCAAAACGCATTTTTGCCGTTCTTGATCGCGTCGCCTGTCATGTTCTTTCTTGGCGCAGGATTTGCGCAGTTCGTGGTGACACCGCTCGCGATGAACTTCTTCTTGGGCTTTGCGGATGTGAGCTCGATCTTTACCGGCTTACTCGCCACAGTTGCGAATGTACCAAGCGATGGTTTGCCGCCTACGGGTGGGTTGCTTACAGAGCCGCCTGTGGACAGCGACGGTGTGCGCATCACTTTCTTTGGTAAAGTGAATGAAAGCCTTGATATTACGCTGAAATTCATCATCGCGTTTGGAATGTGTTTCCAATTGCCTGTGCTTTTAACACTGATGGGCAAAGCGGGTTTGGTCAGCGCAGATGGCCTTGGAGCCGTGCGTAAATACGCGATGGTTGGTATTTTGCTGCTCGCGGCGCTCGTGACACCGCCAGACGTAATCACACAGTTGATCTTGTTCACTGTCGTTTATGGTCTTTACGAAGTTTCGATTTTCCTTGTGCGCCGTGTAGAGGGCAAACGCGAAGCCAAACTGCGTGAAGACGGGTATTATGACGACGAGGAAGAAGAATTCGATGACGAACTTGTCAAAGAATTCGACGAGGCTGACGCCGATGAAGCAGATGCTGAGGACAAGAAATGAGCGAGCCGTTAGAACGGATCGCCGCTGCGCTGGAGCGTCTCGCCCCAGCGCCACTTGCAGCCCCTGACTTTACGACAGCAGACGCCTTTGTGTGGCAAACTGGACCCGATGCCTTAATGCCTGTGGAAAAAGTCAATTATATCGCGCTCGATTTGCTTGTGGGCATCAACCGCGCGCGTGATACGCTTTTGCTGAACACACGCCAGTTTGCGAACGGGTTTGCCGCAAACAATGCTTTGCTGTGGGGCTCGCGGGGGATGGGTAAATCATCCCTTGTCAAAGCGATCCATGCAGAGCTGTTGCGCGAAGGTGCTTCACTCAAGATTGTTGAGTTGCAGCGCGAAGATCTTCCCAGCGTTGGACGCTTGTTGGCTTTGCTGAGAGATGCACCAGAACGCTTCTTGCTTTATTGTGACGACCTTTCGTTCAGCCATGATGATCAGCACTACAAATCGCTCAAAGCGGTGCTTGATGGCGGTATTGAAGGCCGCCCTGAAAACGTCTTACTGTACGCAACGTCTAATCGCCGCCACTTGATGCCACGCGATATGATCGAGAATGAACGCTCAAACGCGATCAATCCGGGCGAGGCGGTAGAAGAAAAGGTTTCGCTGTCTGACCGCTTTGGTCTTTGGCTGGGCTTTCATCCATGCGATCAGGATGACTACCTTGCAATGATTGATGGCTATTGCGCCGCGGCGGGACTTAGCGTTGATCCTGATGTTTTGCGCGCCGAAGCGATTGAGTGGCAAGCGACGCGCGGCTCACGCTCTGGACGTGTCGCTTGGCAGTTCTTCTGTGATCTTGCAGGGCGTCACGGTCACGCAATCTAAGCGCACCGTTTCGCGCCAAACAGCCGATCTATTGCAAGTAGGGCAGTGGATCGACGCTATCAAAACCTTCGCGCACTTCAAAATGCAAGAAGTCAGAGCTTCCCGAACGTACTGATGCAAGCTGTTGACCGCGAGAGACGGTATCGCCCTTCTTCACCTTGAGATTATCCACATTTGCATAGACCGTCAGCAGGTTATCGGGATGTTTTACAACAATAATCGGCAGGTTATCCGTGTTCTCTGTAATTGCGGCCACTGTGCCTGCGGCGGCTGACTTGACGGAAGTTCCCGCACTTGCCCCAATGCCAATGCCGTCATTTTTGCCCTTGGAATATTCGCGAATGATCGGTCCTTGAACAGGGAACGCCATGCGGCCTTGGCTTGCCACTTGCGTTGGTTTCTCCAAAACAGGGGCAGGCGGCGTTACAACAGGCGCTGCTGCCACCACAGGCGTTTCCTGTGGCAATGGCTTCACTGCAGAGGGCGGCGTCGGTGTCGGTGAGCCTGCGCCTGGATTGGTGGTGGCCGCCAGCGGGGCGGCTGCTGTTTCAGTGTTGTTTTGTGCCACAGGGATCAGCAAATATTGCCCCTCGCGCACAGACAGTTCTTTGCCCAACCCGTTCCAATCCGCAAGCGAGCGCACGGACACATTATACAAACGCGCAATCGTGAAGGCGGTTTCGCCGCGTGCCACGCGGTGACGTACAGGTTCTGGACCCACAGGTGCTGCTGCGGGCAAGGCGCTTGTGCTCACGGGGGAACTGTCAATCGCGCCCTGTGCAAGCGCTGTGATGTCCACAGCACCAGGCGCTGCTGCGCTTCCCGGAACGGTTGAGGGTAGGTTAGACACAGGATTGCGAAGCGCGAGCACTTCATCTTGTCTCAATGCGGTGTCTGGTGACAAACCGTTGTACCGCGCGAGATCTATCGGATCGGCACCAATCCGCTGAGCAATGCTCGCAACTGTGTCGCCGCGCTGTGCAACAGCTACCTGATAATTCGGATAGGTAATCACGCCGCGCTCATCAGGGCGGGGGCGATCTTGGGTAGCATTGATAGCGGCTGTGGTGGTGTCAAACTTGTTGCCCGTAGAGCCACGCAAATCTAAATCAAACCCGTCTGCACAAGCACTTAGAGCCAAAAGTGTCGTGCCACACAGCATTGCGCGCACAGATGTTTTGCTTGCAAAAATCGTCATCTCGAATTCCTCACATGCGCTGCGTTGGCCGCTGCGTCCTGAAATTAAGAATCTTATAACAGATTTATCCGTCGCGTCCCAGCCCTTCGATGAGTGGAACAAAGCGAACAGGGCGCAATTCGTCGTATTCAAACCCACGTTCATCGCGTGTGACCCTGATCAAACTTTGGACAGCGTCTGATTGCCCGACCGGCAGCACCATCACGCCGCCCACTTTGAGCTGCGCAAGAAGCGGGCCAGGGGGGTCTTCCGCTGCTGCGGTGACCAAAATACGATCAAACGGCGCTTGGTCTGGCAAGCCATGACTTCCGTCCGCTGTAAATGCGGTAATATTCGTGAGGCCAAGTTGATCAAACACCTCGCGCGCTTCATTCACCAAACGCTTGTGACGATCAACTGTGTAGACGCGCCGCGCCACATGGCTCAGAACAGCGGCCTGATAGCCGGACCCTGTCCCAACTTCGAGCACCGTATCACGCGGACCCGCCCGCAGCGCTTGTGTCATCAAGCCAACGACTGACGGCTGACTGATCGTTTGACCACATGGAATAGGAAGCGGCATATCTTCATAAGCACGTTCGGCGAAAAGTCCGCGTATAAACGCGGCGCGGTCTACCTTTTCCATCGCCGTCAAAACCCGAGCATCGGTCACACCCTTGGAGCGCAACGCAAATAGAAATTGCATTAGTGTTGAGGCGTCAGTCATAGGTTTGCTTCAAAGCGATCCATAACATCATCCGCCGTTAAGTCGGCACGCATGGGCGTCACAGAAATATAACCATCTAGGTTTACAGCCGCGTCACTTCCTTCGCTCGGGCGAACGCGCTGATCGCCACCTTTGATCCACAAAAAACGCTTGCCTGATGGGGACAGATGCGGCTCAACACCAAAGTAAACATCTTTGCGGCGTCCTTGGCGGGCCACTTTCACGCCTTTAACGGCGGCTGCAGGAACAGGGGGAAAGTTGACGTTAAACAACAGCTTGTACTCACTCGTCTGCTCGCCCACTTGCGCCAAGATACGGCGCACCGCATCTGCACCATGCGTTCCGGCTGCTTCAAACGGATCCTCTAGAGAGAGGTTTTCGACCCCGTAATACTGCGACAACGCGATCGACGTGATGCCTTGCAATGCCCCCTCAATCGCGGCGCCGATCGTGCCAGAGTAAAGCGTGTTTTCAGCAGAATTGTTGCCACGGTTCACACCTGACAAGATGAGATCTGGAGGATTGTCCTTCATCACGTCATGCAACCCGACAAGAACACAGTCCGCAGGCGATCCCTCCGTGGCATAGCGGCGTTCACCCATTTTCGAGAGCAACATAGGGTGCGTATAGCTGATGCAGTGCCCAACACCGGATTGCTCAAAAGCAGGGGCGACAACCCAAACTTCACCGTCTGCTCCGGCCAGCTCGTTTGCGATCTTTTCCAGAACGGCCAAACCGGGTGCATTGATGCCGTCGTCATTGGTGATGAGAATACGCATATTTACCCCTTTGCTTACATAGCAAAACCCTTAGTGGAGGGGATAGGATGCGTAAAGCCTTTAGGCGCTCTGCAGCTTCTCAACGAGCTTTGCAGCCACATCACGAGGATGCGCCAGTGCGTCACGATCCTCTCCGGGATGAAAACGCGCACGTGTCGCAGTTGCCATAGCTGGTGGGGTCTCGATCAAAACCTTGGGGCCACTTGATTGCGTCTCAAAGGCCCATGATCGCACCAATGCAATCTGTGCGGCTTTAGAGGCCGCGTAGGATCCGTGAAACTTCTCACCAATTGTCTGATCATCAAAAAACACGGCAGTGCCCTTATCGCCCAATAAAGGCGCGATATAGGGGACCAAAGTGCCCATACTTGTGGCGTTGATCGACATGGATTTGGTCCAATCCTTCGCATCCATATGCGCGGCTGGCGTCAGCGGCGCTGCATGGACAGCTGCATGAACCCAAAGATCAATCTGCCCCCAACGATCATAAATAGAGCGGCAGAGTTGGGCCATGGCCCCTTCATTGGTGATATCCATTGGCGCAAGGGTGGCTTGCCCTCCGGCTTCTTGAATGCGGTCGTCAAGATCTTCCAAAGCGCCAGTTGTGCGCGCCACAGCAACCACGTGATGACTGCTTGACAGGGCTTGCGCCACAGCGAAACCTAATCCGCGCGAAGCGCCTGTGACCAATGCAACTTTGCTCATGAAAACACTGCCTTCATTTTTCTAAATAAACTCTCGCCGAAGGCTACAAATTTTTTATAAAATTTGCACGTCAATCGATCAACAAAGAATGCGCGCCTACTTATTCTGCCGCCTTCAATTCAAACCCTTTTGTGATTTGATCAGACGGGCTTACGGGATATTCTCCAGAGAAACACGCATCGCAATACTGCGGACATTTTGCGTTACGCCCTTCAGCTTCGCCCACCGCGCGGTAAAGGCCATCGAGCGAGATGAACTTCAAACTGTCCACTGTCAAATGATCACGCATCTCTTCTTCGGACATGGTCGCTGCCAGAAGTTTGTCACGCTGCGGAGTGTCCACACCATAAAAACAAGGCCATGCCGTTGGTGGGGAGGCAATGCGGAAATGCACCTCTGCAGCACCTGCATCTAAAATCATTTCTTTGATTTTGCGGGATGTCGTGCCGCGCACAACACTGTCATCGACAAGAATAACACGTTTACCTTTGATCAACGCACGGTTCACGTTCAACTTCAAACGCACGCCCATGTTGCGGATTTGCTCCGTAGGTTCGATAAACGTACGGCCCATATATTGATTGCGGATGATGCCCATCGCGTAGGGGATGCCGCTTTCTTGTGAAAAGCCAATCGCCGCAGGTGTTCCGCTGTCAGGAACAGGGCAGACTAGATCCGCCTCAACAGAGCTTTCCTTCGCCAGCTCTACACCAATTTGACGACGCGTCTCATAAACAGAGCGACCGCCGATAATGCTGTCAGGACGTGAAAAGTAAACATGTTCGAAGATGCAGAAACGCGAAGATTGCCGACGGAATGGAAAATGGCTTTCCACGCCTTTTTCAGCGGTCACGACAACCATTTCACCCGGTTCAATCTCGCGCACATATTCAGCGCCGATAATATCAAGCGCGCAGGTCTCAGAGCTCAAAACCCAGCCTTCACCCTCAAGCTTGCCCAGCACCAAAGGCCGCACACCTAGCGGATCACGTACACCGATCAGCTTTGTACGCGTCATCGCTACGATGGAAAAAGCGCCTTCTACGCGGCGCAAAGCATCTTCCATGCGCTCAGGAATAGTGCGCTGCAAAGATCGCGCCATCAGGTGGATGATGCACTCAGAATCAGAAGAGCTTTGAAAGATCGAACCGCGTTCAATCAGCTCTTTGCGCAACGCGTCTGCGTTGGTGATATTGCCGTTATGCGCGATGGCGGCACCACCCATGGAGAATTCGCCAAAGAAGGGCTGAACATCACGGATCACTGCCCCTTTCGACCCTGCTGTAGAATAGCGCACATGGCCAATCGCCAAAGGACCAGGGAGCGTTTCCATCAAGGACGCCTTGGTAAAGTTATCGCGCACATAGCCAAAACGACGGGCAGAGTTAAACCCTTGATCAGGATCATGACTGACGATCCCGCCCGCTTCCTGACCACGGTGTTGCAACGCGTGAAGACCAAGGGCGACAAAGTTGGCAGCATCTGTGACACCGACAACGCCAAACACGCCACATTCCTCTTTTAATTTATCATCATCGAAAGGGTGGGCAGGCGGCATAATATGGGACAAGGCGAGCAGCTCCGTATCCGAGGTCATGGCAGTTGCAAGCTTCATAGACCGAACTGCCCAATGTGTCACCCGCTCATCGCGGATAACGAAAAGATATTCAGCGCGCCTTATTCAGGTGCGCCGCATGTACCGACAAGTTGCTCGTACTGGGTTGTGATCCAGCCAAGCGCCTGTTCGGGGTTACGATCCTCGATCTGGCCAGTCATGCGCGCAAAGACTTTGGCAGACCGGCTTTCATCAACCATCGTGATGTTTTGTTGTGTGGCAACGGTTTCATATACGAAAAAGGCCACTGCCACCAAAAGAATACCGCGCAAGACACCAAAAAGAAATCCGAAGCCCTGATCGATGCCACCAAGCGCAGAGCGTTGCACAAGTGACGAAAACAACGGCGTGAACAGCGATGTAACGATCAAAGCAATCGCAAAGACAATGGCAAAGGCTGCGATAATTGCCAATTCACAGCTATCGGCCAAGAATTCGCCGATGACCGGAATTTCCTTAACCAAAGGTTCCACTTGTGGTGCGAACATAGTGGCCAAGATTGCTGCGGCGAACCAGCCTGCAATCGCCAGTGCTTCGCGCACGAAGCCGCGCGAATAAGCCAGCAAGGCGGAAAGAACGATAATGACCGCAACAACGCCGTCAATAATTGTAAAACCTTCCATAGGTCTGCTCGCTTTCTTCTCTTTGCTCGTACGCTAACCCGCGCCGAATACGTCACCAACAAAGGCCGTCAAATCGCTCATCTGATTGAGCGCGATTCCCTTGACGGTAACACCCTTACCACCCGCAGGAGCGAGTGCGCCCGTAAAACCAAGTTTTTGCGCTTCCTTCAACCTGTTTTCGGTCTGAGGAGCGGGTCTCAGCGCACCTGAGAGGCTGATTTCGCCAAACACCACAGTTTCAGCGGGTAAAGCTGCGTCTTCACGCGCACTTAAAAGTGCAGCAGCAACGGCGAGGTCAGCGGCAGGTTCTGTGATTTTCATCCCACCAGCGACATTGAGATAGACATCAAGTCCAGTGAATGGGATGCCAACACGCGCCTCAAGGACTGCAAGAATCATCGCCAAACGCCCACCATCCCAGCCGACAACGGTACGGCGCGGTTGCGAGTGCGGGGAAGGCGCGACAAGCGCTTGCAGCTCCACAAGAACAGGGCGTGTGCCTTCGACACCAGCAAACACCACGGATCCGGGCGAGGGCGTGCCGCGCTCGCTTAGGAATAGGGCAGACGGGTTGGTGACTTGTGACAAGCCCATGCCAGTCATTTCAAACACGCCAATTTCGTCAGACGGGCCAAAGCGGTTCTTAACGGCGCGCAAGATACGGAATTGATGGCCGCGCTCGCCTTCAAAATATAGCACCGTGTCGACCATATGTTCGACCACACGCGGACCTGCGATTTGGCCGTCTTTGGTGACATGGCCCACCAAAATCACTGCCATGCCTTGCCGCTTTGCAAAGCTGGTCAGCTCGTGGGCTGCTGCACGGACCTGCGCGACGGAGCCAGGTGCGCTTCCGACTGAATCAGACCACATGGTTTGAATGGAATCGATGATCGCCAGCTGAGGTTTTTCAATCTCTAAGGTCGTAAGAATGTCGCGCAAGTTTGTTTCTGCTGCGAGCTGCACAGGCGCGTCAGTCAATCCCAATCGCTGCGCACGCATGCGCACTTGCGCGCTGGCTTCTTCACCGCTCACATAAATCGTCTTAAGACCTGCTTTTGCGAACTCTGCGGCCGCTTGCAGCAAAAGCGTTGATTTACCAATGCCAGGATCGCCGCCCACCAACGTCGCAGACGCAGGAACCAGACCGCCGCCCAAAACGCGATCTAACTCGTCTAGGCCAGAGTTTGTGCGCGGGGGCGGGGCTTCTTCTGTGCTGAGATCCGTGAGTTGCACTGCGCGTCCGCGCACAGTGCCAAGCCCCGCTTTTGCTGGGCCGGAACTGCTTAATCCAGCGTCCTCCGCGATGGAGTTCCATGCGCCACAGGCTTCGCAGCGCCCGGACCATTTAGAGGTGATATTGCCGCAGTCATTACATGCGAAAGAGGGTTTTTTAGCCATGCGCCCTTGTGACGAATGCGGGGATGCGCGTCAATTACCAGCGCAGTCGTTTATTCAGCAGCATGAGGCAGGGCGACAACCGTGTCTTCAGCATTGCGTTCTACGACTTCAAGACCAAGGGCGGGCAGCACATCAGCCAGATCATCCACCAAACGGTCAATCTGTGCGCGTGCGACGCTTTCATCCATCTCGACTTGACCTAACCAACCTTTCAGTTCGGTCGAGACGATTTTCGCCTCCTCCAAACGCTGATTGAATTCACCGATCTCATGCTGACGCTCTTTCAATACAGTGCGCGCGCGCTCAACCTTGCGGTCAGAATAGATGGCGGCCAGTTCTGCAGAGATATGGCTCATCTGAGATGCGGCTTCGAGCATGGATGGCTCCAGCTGAGCCAGATCAGGGTGATCACGCAAAAAGCCAAGGCGTTCGCGCACAGCATCAAACTCACCAGAGAGCTTGAACACTCCGGAACGGTCCTGCGCATGGGCGATTGCATAGGCTTTCGCGACATCTTCCATCCCGATTTGAAATGAGCGGTGCGATGTTTCAAGCTTGGTGATGCGCTGGTGCGATGGCAAAAAGAAACAAAGTCCAACCAACAAAACGCTCACAGCGCTTTGCGCGACGGTTCCTGCCCAAGGATACAAAGTGTCCCCAAGCATCAACGGCCAGTTGATCCAGCTTGCTAGCCCAAACGCGCAAGCGATGGTGTAGGCAACAGCTGCGACCGCAAGTGCGATCAACAAAAAGAAAGTAAGGCGTTGCATCAACCAAGATGCGACGTGCCAAACATTGGCAAACGCAGACATAACTAACCCCCCAAGGTCATAAGCGGATCTTAGCCGACGAAGGTCCACTGGTTAGGGGGAAAGAGCTTTGTTTCGTTGCAAATCTTAATTTTGAGGCAAATCAGTCGCGGTTTTCTCGGTGCGTGGCGACAATAACCCCAAAAATAACTGGATTAGGATGCATCCGGTAAACAAATACAGCCCCCAAGCGGTCTCTATCCGTCCGACACCGATTCCTTTTGCTACAGTGATGTAGACAGCAATCAAAAAGATATCCGCCATCGCCAGTTTGCCAAGCAAGCTGAGTGCGGGTTTGACTCGAGTGCTAAGTAGGTCGAAATGCACTAGCGCTAGACCCAGGGTTTTGACGTAGGGCGCAAACAGCGCAAAGAACGTCACCAGCAAAGCAAGTGCCACATCGCTCTGCCAAAGGCTTTGTAGTCCTGAAATAACGCTGATCTCACTCAGGCCAAACAACGGCAAAAGACCAGCACGCATAAGCGGCGCAAACCAGGCAATCGGAAAGGCGATTATAAGCGCCAGATTTACGTATTTGGCAAAGGTCGTCATGACAGCGTGTAGAGCCACAGACCAAAAAATCCGAGCGCGCAGAGCAAGTGCAATGCATCAAGCGCCCACCAACGATGCCCTCGCATACGCCAAGACAGAGCGAAAAGGATTGATACTGCAAATGGCAACGCCATGCCTGAGCCGGCCGTGATGATCCCTTGGTTGACGATCTGCGAAGCTATGCGCCCCGGCATCTCACCGCTCAGACCTGCCAAAGGCGGAATATACTTCGCTGCCACACCGATTAGCGCCACCAAAAACGCAGCGCAGGCTATCAACCGAGAGGGGCCAGTTGCGACGAACGTACGGATCAGCGCGAAGGCACCGATAGTTTCGATGTAAAAGAACGTCTTGATCATCAAAAATGTGAGGATCGTGTAGTTCGGCTCGAAAAGGGTACTGAAATTATTCACACTCTCAACGTGGCGTTTTGAGCGCTGCGATGCAAGTGGCGCACACCATTGAATTTTCGGGACTGCTCTCGCGCGACGACGTTAGCGGACCGCTTCAATTGGTCCATCTGCACGCCCATGGATGAATTGATCCAAATAGGGGTCACCTGCCGTGTCCATATCAGCGACCGCTCCGGTCCATTGAATGACGCCGTCGTGCAGCATTGCCACATTGTCAGCAATCGCACGTACGGATGTCATGTCATGGGTGATCGTCATCGCGGTTGCGCCCATCTCAACGACGATTTCGCGGATCAAATCGTTGATGACACCCGACATGATTGGATCAAGGCCAGTTGTTGGCTCATCAAAAAAGATGATTTCAGGCTCTGCAGCAATCGCGCGGGCAAGACCGACACGTTTTTGCATCCCCCCAGACAGTTCAGCCGGCAGGCGGTCTGCAACATCGGGCTTCAGCCCGACGCGGCGCAGTTTCTCAATCGCAATCTCGCGCGCCTCATCTTTGGGGCGCTTAAGTGCGCCGCGCATCAGACGGAAAGCCACATTCTGCCACACAGGAAGGGAATCAAACAAAGCACCGCCTTGGAACAGCATTCCGAAGCGTGCAAGAAACGCGTCACGCTCTGCGGTGGCTGCATCTTGTCCGTCCACAGTGATTGTCCCGCTATCGGGCGTCACCAGTCCAAGCACGGATTTCAACGCAACTGATTTACCTGTGCCAGAGCCGCCAATAATCACCATGGACGTGCCGCGCGCGATCTCTAAATCGACGCCTTGCAGTACGTGATTGTTTCCAAATGATTTTTTAACTTGAGAGAGTTTGATCATAGCGAGAAAAACACCCCCGTCAGAACGAAATTCGCCGCAAGGATCAAGATCGCCGCCGCCTCGACGGACCCTTTGGTTGCCGCGCCAACACCTTGTGCGCCGCGACCGGAGTTCATGCCGTAATAGCAGCCCATTAGCGTTGCGATTCCACCAAATACCGCGCCTTTGGCAAGGGATGAAAACACATCGCGCGCTTCTAGGAAGTCAAAGGTATTGATCAGATACGTTGATGAATTGAACCCCAGCGTGCCCGTCGCCACCAGATAGCCGCCCAAGATACCAATGACATCGCCCACGCCGACAAGCACGGGAACGCAGATCAAACCCGCCAACACGCGGGGCACGGTCAAGTATTGCATGGGATGCGTCGACAACGTGACAAGCGCATCAATCTGTTCCGTCACTTTCATGGTCGCAATTTCAGCAGCGATTGAAGAAGTGACACGAGCAGCGATCATCAAACCGACAAGCACAGGACCAAGTTCGCGCACCATGCCGATAGCCACGATCTGGGGCACGACGGCTTCCGCATTGAAGCGGGCACCACCTGCATAGATTTGCAAAGCAAGGGCGCCGCCTGTGAACACTGCCGTCAAGCCGACAACGGGCAAAGACAGCCAACCAACATTCAAAATTGCGGTGCCAAGTTCGCGCAGATAAAACGGGCGCTTAAACATGTGGCGCAGGGTGCTGAAGGCATAGATTGAGATACGGCCCAAAGCGGCGAGCATATTGAGGAATGCAGCGCCTAAAGCGGCCAAAGGGCTCAAAACAAAGTTCATCCTGTGTAGCGCCGTGTATAGCGCGCACCTAAAGACGTGAGAATTTCATAACCAATCGTACCAGCATTTGTCGCTAGCGTTTCAATTGATTGATGTGAGCCGAGCAAGTCCAACGCATTGGGCAAATCGCTGATCCCCGTGACATCAACACCAATGCTGTCCATTGAAATACGACCTGCAACAGGAACGGATTGGCCATTTGCAAATAGCTTGGTTTTCGGTCCCATCACACGCAAAATGCCGTCGGCATAGCCGCTGGAAACCGTGGCAATCTGACTGTCTCGTTCCGCGATCCAAGTATTGCCGTATCCGACGCTCTCGCCTTTGACCACGTCGCGCACTTGAATGATCGGCAGCGCAAGTGACACCACAGGGGCTGCATCCACAAACGGCAATCCGCCATAAAGGCCAATGCCGGGGCGCGTGACGTCAAAATGATATTCTGGCCCCAACAAAATGCCACCTGTCGCCGCAAGCGAGCGGGGGGCGTCAATGCCATCGGTCATTTGCACGAACGCGGCGAGTTGCTGCGCATTCATCGGATGCTCCGGCTCATCAGCACAAGCAAGGTGCGACATGATCAAACGGGGGCCTTGGGCAATGACAAGCGCGCGCACGGCTGTCCACTCGCCAGCTTCCATGCCCAAACGGTTCATGCCCGTATCAAGCTGAATGCCAAAAGGCGCGCCGGGCAGGGCTTCAAAATGGCGCAACATCTGATCAATAGAACTGAGCAAAGGGATCAGATTCAGATCCGCAATCATATCTGTATCGCCTGACATATGGCCCGAAAGAATGTAGATCTCGGGGTCAGGCCCAAGGGCTTGCCGGATGTCTGCGGCTTCCTCAGCGACGGCGACAAAGAATTTGCGCGCACCGGTTTGCGCTAAACGTCGTGCTGCGCGTCCGATACCTGTGCCGTAGCCGTCAGCTTTGACGACTGCACCCGTCTCGCATCCGCTCATATTATCCAGCGCACGCCAGTTGTTGGCCATCGCGGCCAAGTCGATTGTAAGTGTTCCAGTTCCCATAACAGACGTGTTTGCCATGGCGCGCGCTCACGTCAAGGGTAAAAGCCGTTTGCATGGGTCCGCGGTGCACGTCTAAGACGCGTCAACCTTATGTGCGTCGTAGCTCGCTTCGAGCTCACTTCGTAAGAATGCGCCAAAATTGAGCGGCTCAAACGCGCCTAAATGACCGACCAAAGGCTTGATCTGCGCGCTGACATGGGGGTCATAAAAGAACGGACAGGAATAACGTTCGCGTCCGGTCTCATTGATAACACGGTGGGGCGTCGAACGTAGCAGCCCACCCGACATGCGGTGCAACATGTCCCCCACATTGACAACAAACGCATCCGCGCGTGGCGGCACATCGATCCAAGAGCCATCAGTCGCAAGCACTTGTAAACCACCAACATCATCGGTCGCGAGAAAGGTTAAAGCGCCAAAATCCGTATGAGGGGCAGAGCCATAAAGATCGTCTGGTCGCTGTGCCGGGGCAGGGGGATAGTGCAGCAAACGCAACCATGTGGTCGCTGGTGCAAACATATCTATCGCTGCGTCATCCGCGCCAATTGAGTGCAGCGCAATGCGCATGACACGCGCACCAAGGCCGCACATCTCTTTATTGTAGTCTTCAAGCGTTGTGCGAAAGCCTTCGAGCGTGGGCCATTTGTTCGGGCCTGAAAGGTAGACGTCAGGCAAGGCCACTTCATCCTCTCGCATCATCATAAAGCTGCTCGACTGGTTTGGCTTTGTGATGTCCGCGAAATCAGAGTTCACATCGGTCGATGCGGCCATTGGAATGTAACCACGATGGGTGGCATCAACTTCGATCACGCGTTTCAAATTTTCGGGCAAGGCATGAAATTGCTTGGACGCGGCAAACACTGCATCGCGCAAATTGTCAGGGACACCGTGATTGATAAGATATGCAAAACCGACCTCACTGTAGGCCAGTCGAAATTGCTGGGCGATATCAGACGCATTCAGGTCTAGGACAGGGATGGATGTCATCTTGAACCTTTCGCTCTGCGCGCCGCACCAATCCAAAAATGCAAAACAACAGCGCAGGTCAGCCAAACAAATGCGACGAGCGGCGCTTGAAACGCAAGCAGCACACCCCAAACGGTGCCAACAAGTGTGCCCAGTAACGGAATGATCAATGTACCGGCGACCGCGCCCCCGAGCGCACTGGCGAACAAACAACCCGCTAAGCTGAGTATAAAGCCACCAAACCCTTTGCGTCCGACCCAACCTGCACTGAACCAACCCCCAACCAAGCCACCAAAGGCGGCAATCGCGATAAGGCTGAAATTGACACCTGCTGGAAGCCCCAAGCTAGGCGGTTCACGGGTCAGATCTTCGAATGCGACTACAAATCCACCAAGCGCTGTTCCCATAAGCGCTGCGCGAAATCTTAATGGGCGCGCTTTTTCACGCAACGCGCCCCAAAGGGAAAATTCGGCGTCCGATGTGTTAGAAGCTGGCGTCATCGCTCCCGACCTGCCAAGATTTCGCCAAGTTGCCGAAACGCGTGAATTGCGCTTCAAAGCTCAGCTCGACCGTGCCAATGGGGCCGTGTCGCTGCTTGCCGATGATGACTTCGGCCTTGCCATGCAAGCGCGCCATGTCATCCTGCCACGCGGCCATTGCTTCTAGGTTATCATCATCGGGTTTTTCACGCTCTTTGTAGTATTCGCCACGATACACGAACATCACCACATCTGCGTCTTGCTCGATCGAACCTGATTCACGCAAATCGGAAAGTTGTGGGCGCTTGTCTTCGCGGTTTTCAACCTGTCGTGAGAGCTGCGATAGCGCGATTACAGGGATCTGCAGTTCTTTCGCAATCGCCTTAAGGCCCATCGAAATTTCGCCAATCTCCTGCACGCGGTTTTCTGACGTGCCGCGCACCAGCTGGAGATAGTCAATGATCAATACATCCAGACCATGTGTCCGCTTTAAGCGACGCGCACGCGCCGAGAGTTGTGCAATCGGAATCGCGGCAGTGTCGTCAATATAAAGTGGACAGGCTTCGAGTTCTTTGGCCGCTTCGACGAAACGGCGGAACTCGAATTCTTCCATGTCACCTTGGCGAATCTTGTGGCTCGAAATCTCTGACGCTTCGGAAAGGATACGCCCCGCAAGCTGCTCTGCGCTCATTTCGAGCGAAAAGAACCCGACGACGCCGCCATCAACCGCGCCGTCAGTTCCATCCGCAAGCTTGCCTTGACGATAGGCTTTAGCGATGTTGAAGGCGATGTTTGTGGCAAGCGATGTCTTTCCCATAGACGGGCGACCGGCAAGAATGAGAAGGTCGGATTTGTGCAACCCCCCAAGCATCTTGTCCATATCGGCCAGACCGGTGGACACACCAGCCATGCCGCCACCGCGCTCATAGGCTGCGTTGGCGACGTTCACCGCTTCAGTAATCGCGCGCAAGAAGGACTGGAAGCCACTGTCAGAGCTGCCTTTTTCGGCGAGCTTATACAGCTCTTGCTCGGCCTCAACGATTTGCTCGGCTGGTTCTGACGCGACATCAACGCGCGCGGCTTTGGCGGCAATATCGCGGCCAAGGCCCATCAATTCACGGCGGATCGCCAGGTCGTAGATAATCTGCGCATAATCCCGCGCGGCGAATGCGGAGACAGCAGCCCCCGCGAGACGGGCCAGGTAGGCTGGACCGCCGAGTTCTTTGAGGCCTTCATCATCCTCAAGAAACGCTTTGAGTGTAACAGGGGACGCAAGGTTGTTTTTCGCAATCCGTGCCGCCGCCACTTCGTAAATGCGCTGGTGTACAGGATCAAAGAAATGACGCGGCTGAATGATCGAGGCAACACGGTCATAAATATCATTATTGGTCAGAATAGCCCCAAGAAGTTGCTGCTCTGCCTCGATCGAATTTGGCATGGATTCAGCCGATGCCACATCGACCTGCGTTTGATTGATAGATGCGATTTCGTTCATGTCGGTCCTTCACATGCCTTTTGGCATTGATACAAAATCAAACGGGAGAAGTGCAAATTGTATGTTTTTGTGGATAACCTGAATCGACGCTAAAATCCACAATATGTTGTGGCTTAGCGCCGTCAAATGCTTAGTTCTTGCGGTTAAGAAAGTGCTAAGATGACGTTGGATTAGATTGATTTTTAGACAGCTTAGCTCTTTTTGTTGGCCTCTTGCCATGCGCGTGGATCGTTCAGGAAGGCTTCGACGCCTGCTAAAGTTTCAGCATCAAAAGTGCCTTGCGCTTTGGCCTCGGCGAGCACGTCCCACCATGTGCACAAATGGTGTAAGGTAACCCCATGATCCCCGAGCGTTTTTTCGGTTTCGGGGAAAATGTCGTAATAGAATATCACAGCTGTGTGTGCACAAGTTGCCCCGGTTTCGCGAATCGCGTCTACGAAGCTGAGCTTTGATCCGCCATCGGTTGTGAGATCTTCGACAAGAAGCACGCGTTGGCCCTCGTGCATGTCGCCCTCGATCCGCGCGCCACGTCCATAGCCCTTGGGCTTTTTGCGCACATAGGTCATCGGAAGCGCCATGCGCTCGGCAACAAGGGCCGCGAAAGAAATGCCTGCGGTCTCGCCGCCTGCGATATTGTCAAAGGCTTCAAAGCCCGCATTGCGCATCACGGTGATTGTCATGAAATCCATCATGGTCGAGCGGATGCGCGGGTACGAATTGGGTTTGCGGCAATCGATATAGGTCGGGCTGGGCAGGCCAGAAGCGAGGATGAACGGGTCTTTCGCGTTGAAATGCACCGCTTTGATTTCGAGCAACATACGCGCTGTAAGGCAGGCGATTTCTTCGGCAGTGGGATAGCTGGATGGGATCATGTGTCGTCTCGTTTGGCGGCTGAGCCGGTTGGGGCAGGTGCCTCCGGCGGGAGTTTATTTGGAAAATGAAGATTAGGCGGTGACAGACCAACTGAGTGGGAAGCCCGGATCAAAGAGAGTGACTTCGCCTACGCCCGTGATGATCTTCTCGGGGTAGTTTGGCGGTGTTTTGGTCAAGGTTATCGTCTCATCATTTGGTGCGAGCCCGTAGTGTTGAGGGCCGTTAAGCGAGGCAAAGCTTTCGAGCTTGTCGAGCGCGCCCTGTTTTTCAAAAACATCTGCCAAAATCGACATTGTGTTTGTCGCTGTAAAGCAGCCCGCGCAGCCACATGCGTTTTCTTTCAAGACATCTGTATGTGGAGCGCTATCGGTGCCAAGGAAGAAGCGCGCTTCGCCAGAGGTGGCCGCGTCGACAAGGGCTTCGCGGTGCAGTTCGCGTTTGGCGACCGGGAGGCAATAGTAATGGGGTTTGATGCCCCCCACGAGGATATGGTTGCGATTGATCACCAAGTGATGGGTTGTGATCGTTGCGCCAAGGCTGTCGTCTTGCGCGCGCGCATACTCTACTGCGTCTTTGGTGGTGATATGTTCCATCGTGACTTTTAGGCCGGGTGTCGCGCGACGCAAAGGATCGAGCACATTGTCGATAAACACGGCCTCACGGTCAAAGATATCGACCTCTGCATCGGTGACTTCGCCGTGCAAACATAGTGGCAGGCCAATTTCAGCCATAACGTCGAGCACAGGCTGTACGCGCGCAAAGTCGCGCACGCCGCTGGCTGAGTTGGTTGTCGCACCCGCTGGATAAAGCTTGACCGCTTTGATCAAGCCAGACGCGTGTGCCGCGCGCATGTCCTCTGGATCAGTGTCCTCAGTGAGATAGAGCGTCATCAAAGGCTCAAACGTCATGCCCTCTGGTAGAGCTTCAAGGATACGCGTTTGGTAGGCCAGCGCATCCGCCCCTGTCACCACAGGCGGCACCAGATTGGGCATGATGATTGCGCGTGCAAAATGGCGGGCGGTTTCAGGCAGCACGGCGCGCAGCATATCGCCATCGCGCAGGTGCAAATGCCAATCATCGGGGCGGCGGAGGGTATAGCTATCTGTCATGCAAATGCGCATACACCGAAGCATGCGAAAGGGCTAGTGGTTTGCGTGCGGATTGGAACAGCGCTAAGCCAAGACTTAAATTTATAGGAATGCTATTATGATTTTCACGATGATCACCGGATTTGTTGTTGGCGTCTTTTACACGCGTGCGCACCCATTTATCGTCAGTCTGCTAAAGCGTGCCAGCGTCAAGCTAGCAGATACCCAGATGAGCCTTTTCAGTTTCGCGCTATGTCTCGCGGCGGCGGCACTTTTGCTGAACTTGATAGGGGTGCAGAGCTATCCCGTCCTTATGTGCTTAGGCGCTGCCATCGGTGTCGCACGTAAGCCGCTTCTCGAACGTATCACATCGCGCGACGCTTAAATGAAAACGATTCGTTTGAGCCATCTTTATGACCACGGACCCCGCGACGTCTGGCGCGTCGCGACTGATCTTGATTGCTTACAAGATGCCGTGCGGGGGCTTCTTGCTTTTGAGGGATTGCCCCGTGGGGCGATCAAAGAAGGGCAGGTTATCGATGTGAAGGTGTCGCTGTTTGGCCTTTTGCCGGCCCAGCCATACCGTATGGAAGTGATTGCCTTCAGTGAAGACAACATGTGCTTTACGTCGAATGAGGTCGGAATGGGCGTGCGGCATTGGCAGCATAGCTTGCGCGTTGTGCCTCATGCGCGAGGTGCCGAGTTAATCGATGTTATCGAAATAGAAGCCGGTTGGCGTACATCCCTGATCGCGGCTTGGGCGCGCTACATGTACAAGCGCCGGCACAAACCGCGTCAATTGATGTTATCGCGCCCCTCGGCTTGAGATGCTTGCGCACGCTCTCTCTCAAGAAGGGCGTCGATTTGATCCGCGCGTTTCTTAAAGCGGGGCGCGTTCAGTGTTTCGGCAGCATGCATGCAAATGGCTTTCGCAAAGCCCCAGCGTTTCGCGTCTTCGGTGTCTCCGAGAACCGCACGTAAATAGTTGCGATCTTTACGACGTTCGCGGTGAAGCATGTGGAACGTGGACGGGATCAGATCACTTGCCCCGATTGCGCTCAGCAAAGGATAGAAAATGCCCAAGCGCATCATTTGAAGATCAAGCGTCGAGCCGAAATACGCCATGCGCAGTTTGTTAACGTTCGGGCGGGTGAACAAAGCGGCGTGAATCGCGTCTAATTCCACTTTGGGATCATAGATAATTGTTGCGCGCTGAGCGGCATCGAGCATGTCAGGCGCATATCCGTATCGGTCACTAAAGCTTGTGCGGCGCATACGGCGGAACCGATCGTCCCATTCTGTAACGCGTGGATCAAGGGTTGCTTGGGGGCTCAGCGCTAGGACTTGCGCACTTGGCGCAGCGACTGAAAACGCGCTTGCGGCATATCCACAAGATCCAGCACCGTAAAAGATGACTTGGTCAAAATCTTCAAAAAAACCGTCATCGATTAAGCGGTCAAAGTAGCGATATATGGATGGGTCGCGAAACCACGTGTCCCCGTCGCTGAAAAAGCTCAGCAATGACCAGCCTTCTTTGCGCACCATTTCAAACCCGATGGGATGGGCTTTGTCGTTTATCGTTTGCACCGATTGCAGGGTTTCAAAGCTGACGAGCAGTGTTTTGCCAGCATCAACAAAGGCTGCATTATGTTTTGCACTAAGCGGCTGGAAATATCCAACTTCATCGGCCAATTCTTCGAGCGCGCCAAGCCAAGCTTGTCCGGATTGTCCTGCAAGGGTTTCTTCCAACAGATGGGCTAAATCTTGCATATCTTGCTCCTGCACGTCTCAAGCGGACCCGTCTGTCGTGGCCCTTTGGTGCGGTGATGGCGTATAAATGGGGCAGGATTAGGAAAAACATAAGTTCATCTTTGGACATCGATGCGTTGCACCAGCGGATGTTTTCGCGCAGGTTCAGCCGAGCAATGTGAAACATCCACACAAGGAGCCGTGCGTGATGAGTAACACTGATTTTGACAATATCCCTGAACAAGCGCTGGCATGGCATCGCGCTGGGCAGGGGGCGGCTTTGGCCACTGTGATCGAGACATGGGGCAGCGCACCTAGGCGCGTTGGCAGCCAGCTGGCGATCAGCGGGCAGGGCGACATTGTTGGGTCAGTGTCAGGCGGTTGTGTCGAGGGGGCGGTGATTGTCGACGCGATGGACGCCATTGCGAAAGGCGATGCGCGTGAGTTGGAGTTTGGCGTTTCAGACGGTGATGCTTTCGCGGTTGGGTTGGCCTGTGGGGGCACCATCCGCATCTTGCTTGAACCCGTTGGCGGCGCGCTGGGCGAAGAGATGTTAGCAGATTTGGTCGCAGCGCGTGCCGCACGCAAACCGGTTGCGTATGTCATCAACACTGCATCAGGCGCGCGCAGTCTGACCACGCAAGGACATGAGCAGCGCTTTGCGATGGACCGCTCAGGCTTTGAAGAGGACGGCACAACATTCGTTGCAATCCACAATCCGCCCTTGCGTTTGTTTGTCGTCGGTGCAGTTCATATAACACAAGCCCTTGTTCCAATGGCAAAAATGGCGGGGTACGATCCACTTGTCGTGGACCCAAGGGAGAGTTTTGCAAGTACGTTGCGCTTTCCCGATGTAGAGCTGTCTCATGAATGGCCGCTGGATGCGGCAGACGCGTTTGGTTTGGACGAACGCACCGCTTTGGTGCTGTTAACCCATGATCCAAAGCTGGACGATCCGGTATTAGAACTCGCGTTGAAAAGTCGTGTCGCCTACATTGGTGCACTCGGTTCGAAACGAACCCACGCAAAGCGCCTAGAGCGCTTGATCGCCGCAGGATTCACGGCAGAAGAGTGCGCACGGATCCAAGGGCCGATCGGGCTTGATCTGGGGGCAAGCAACCCGGCGGAAATCGCGATATCGATCATCGCGCAAATGGTGCAAATGCTGCGCAAGGGCACGCCGTGAAGTTTGGCCAGCGTCCGTTGAAAGATTGCTTTGGCAGCATTCTTGCGCATTCTGTGGATGCAAATGGCACCCGCTTGCGCAAGGGTGTTTTGCTTGATGACAGCCATATAGCTCTTCTTGCGGCAGCGCATATCCCCAACATTACGGTGGCAACGCTGGAACCTGACGACATCGAGGAAAATGAAGCCGCACGTCGCCTAGGCGCGGCATTGCTTGAACGCACCACAGGCCTTAGTGCCAGCATTGCAGCGACGGGTCGTGTCAACATCATTTCGGATCGTGCCGGGGTTGCCGTCCTGAATGAAGAAAGTCTGACAAAACTCAATGATATCAATCCGATGATCAGTTTTGCAACAGTGCCACCGTATCATCAAATGCACGGTTCTGCACTGCTTGGGACAGTGAAAATGATATCTTATGCGGTGCCGGAAGATGATCTTGCAAAGGCTTGCAGCTTTGCACGTGGCGCTATCTCTCTGGCCCATCCAGAGCGAAAAACAGTGACCTTGATCATCACGCAAATCCGCGAAGGCAGTGACGAAAGCAAAGGCATCGCTGCAATCTCAAACCGTTTAGCAGCGCTTGAGAGCCCTCTTATCGAGACCCTCACGTGCGCGCACCGAATTGATCCATTGGTTGACGCCATCACAGCTGCAAAAGGCGAGGTGATCTTGATACTGACAGGCTCCGCCACCTCTGATCCTTTGGATATTGCACCTGCTGCGCTAAGCCTTGCGGGCGGTCGTTTGACACGCTTTGGCATGCCCGTCGACCCCGGTAACCTACTGTTTTTAGGCGATATCGCGAATAAGCCTGTGATTGGGCTTCCTGGTTGCGCACGCTCCCCTGCTTTGAACGGGGCTGATAAAGTGCTTAGTCGTGTGCTTTGTGGCGTGCCTGTCAGCAGTGCTGATATCGCAGGTATGGGGGTCGGTGGATTGCTTAAGGAAATACCAACCCGCCCAAGGCCACGGCAACCTTCCAATGATCCCATCTAAAGCAATGAAATTTTCAACATTGGCTTTTGTGAACACATAACAGCCATCGCATAAGCGCTTAACGCAAAAAGTCCGGCGCAAAGGCCGGACTTTTTATCAATGTATTGTGGCCGATGTTACTTCGGCAACGGACCGATCAGCATCACCATCTGGCGACCCTCCATCTTTGGAAAGTTCTCTACGCGACCGTGCTCTTTCGTGTCGGCAGCGACACGCTCAAGCAGTTCACGACCCAAGTTCAAGTGCGCCATTTCACGTCCACGGAAGCGCAAAGTGACCTTAACTTTATCGCCGTTTTCCAAGAACTTATAAACATTCCGCATCTTGACTTCGTAGTCATTCGTGTCCGTATTCGGACGGAACTTGACCTCTTTAATCTCGATGATTTTCTGTTTCTTACGCGCTTCAGCTTCACGCTTCTGGGTTTCGTACTTGAACTTACCGAAATCCATGATTTTGCAAACTGGTGGATTGGCGTTTGGCGAAATCTCTACCAGATCAAGACCGGCGTCTTCTGCCATCACCAAAGCTTTTGCGGGGTGAATAACACCAACGTTTTCACCCTCTGCGCCAATTAGGCGAATCTCCGGAGAGCGGATTTTGTCATTTACACGAGGTCCGGTGTCGCGCTGTGGCGGCGCATTGTGAGGTCTGCGGGCTATGGGATTTATCCTTTGATAGCTATGTAACTAGGCGTGCACGGTATCCTTGCATGCGCTGTTCTTCAAGCGCCAATTCGCGCATTTTGCACCAAATACAGGTGTTTTCCCCTTGCACTTAGCGGGTTAAGGGCGCATTTCGCGCTTGCAGCATTCGGGCATTAGGCGTCGAGTGCACTTGATTATCTCTGGGGGATTATTCCATGAAAAACTTGATTTGGGTCGTTGTCGCGGCGCTGGTCCTTGGTGGCGGATATACGCTTTATTCAAACAACGTCGCTGAAAAAGCGGCGATGGCACAAGCTGAGGCTGACAAAGCCGCCGCTGCCGCCGCTGCAGCAGAAGAAGCCGCAGCTGCAAAGGCTGCTGAAGAGGCTGCCGCTGCGGCTGCAAAGCTTGAAGAAGAAGCTGCTGCTGCAGAAGAGGCGGCGGCCGCCGCTGCCGCCAAGTTAGAAGAAGAAGCAAAAGCCGCTGAAGAAGCCGCCGCCGCCGCTGCTGCACAGCTTGAGGCCGAAGCGAAAGCCGCTGAGGAAGCCGCAGCTGCCGCTGCAGCGCAAGCGCAAGAAGAAGCCGCTGCTGCTGCCGCAAAGCTTGAAGAAGAAGCGGCCGCCGCTGCTGCTGCAGCCGAGGAAGCTGCCGCCGCTGAAGCTGCGAAGGTTGAAGAAGCTGCCGCTGCCGCCGCGGCTGCTGCAGAAGAAGAGGCCGCAAGTGCTGCTGCCCCTGCTGAAGAGGCCGCTGCTGCCGCGAAGGCTGAAGCTGAAGCCGCCGCTGCCGCTGCTGAGGAAGCTGCTGCCGCCGAAGCTGCGAAAGTGGAAGAAGCCGCTGCCGCCGCTGCAGAGGCTGCTGAAACCGCCGCAACAGAGGCCACAGAAACAGCCACGGCCGTCGCTGAAGAAGCAACTGCTGCAACAGAAGAAGCGGCAGGTGGTTTGGCTGATTTACTGACGCCAGAGGGGTTCAACCTCGACAAGGTCGCTGAGATGATCGACGGCTCAGAATTGGGTATGCTTCAGAAGACTGGCCTGAAAACGGCGCTCAGCAGCGCTCAGGACAACCCAGAGCTTTTGTCCGACGTTCTTGCGCAGATCAAAAGCGCACTTGGCATGTAACTCAAAGCTTCGCTTAGCTTGAAAATACAAACCCCGCATTTCGGTGCGGGGTTTTTTCTTGCCAAGTCGCATCCAAGCAGGCTCCATCGTCACAACGAAGGAGCAGATATGAAACTCACCAAACTCTCCGGTGCGCTTGGCGCTGAGATCACCCAGACCGATTTAAACATTCTCACGTCTGATGGCTTTACGTCTTTGCGCGATGCGCTTTTTGAGCACGGTGTCTTAGCGATCCGCGATCAATCTCTCACGCCGGACGCGCATATCGCTCTGGCAGAGCATTTTGGCACCATCGACATCAATCGCTTTTTCACGCCTGTCGCCAGCCATCCTAACATAGCGGAAGTGCGCACAGCGCCAGATATGAAACGCGTCATTGGCGGCACCTGGCACACGGATCATTCTTATGATCCTGCGCCCGCAATGTGTTCCATCCTTGCAGCACGTGTCTTACCGCCTTACGGCGGTGATACGCTTTTTGCGTCGATGACGGTGGCTTATGAGGGGCTGAGCGAGGGTTTCAAAGAAACTCTGAAGAGCCTTAAAGCCGTGCACTCTGATAGCAGTTTTGCGCAAAGCAACGTTGGTATCGATGCTGATGATACAGCCTTTCGCGCGCCGACAGTGCATCCAGTCGTCATCGCGCATCCTGCGACTGGTGCGCCTTGCCTTTATGTGAACGGTGATTTTACGACAAAGTTTCAGGGGTGGACACCTGAGGAAAGCGCGCCATTGTTGGCGATGCTCTACGCCCATGCGACGCGGCCAGAATATACCTGCCGTATCGCTTGGAGACCGGGGAGTGTTGCGATTTGGGACAATCGCTTGGTACAGCATTTTGCCTGCGCAGATTATGCAGGGCACGCGCGCTTGATGCACAGGATTACAGTGGAAGGGGAGCGGCTTCCTTCCTACCGTGCTCCAAGTTAACCTTTTGATAATAAGCATTAAAGTGTTTCGCGCGCGAAACATAAAGGTGGGTGCGTGATATCACGCACCCTACGAGTTTAGTCTAGGAAGGCTTTCTCAACCACATAATGCGCAGGTTTGGAATTGGCCCCTTCTTCAAGGCCATATTCTTCAAACATCTCTTTAAGCTCCAGATTGAACGCGAGGTTGCCGCAAATCATTGCGCGGTCACTTTCGGGGTTCAAAGGCTCGACGCCCAGCTCGTCAAACGCCTCACCAGAGCGCATCAAATCTGTGATACGTCCCATTTTCGGGCTCTGTTCACGTGTGGTGGTGGGATAATATTTGATCTTTTTCCAAAACCCGTCACCGATCACTTCGTTCAACAATTCGTCTTGTTGCAGGCCCTCGATCAATTCGCGTCCATAGGTTAATTCACCCGCCTCTCGGCATGTGTGGGTGATGATAATTTCGTCGTAGTCCTCATAAGTCTGGGGTTCCCGCAAGAGCGAGGCGAATGGCGCAAAACCTGTGCCAGTGGCAAAAAACCAAATCCGCTTGCCTGGTAGTAGGGCGTCATGAACCAAAGTGCCAACAGGCTTCGGACGCATGATCACCTCATCGCCAACCTTGATGTGTTGCAAGCGCGAGGTCAGGGGGCCATCTTGTACCTTGATTGAATAAAACTCCAGCTCTTCATCCCAAGACGGAGATGCAATAGAATAGGCGCGCAGCAAAGGCTTTGCTTTTCCCGTTTTTTCGTTCACCTCCCCCATGAGACCAATCATGACAAACTCGCCAGAGCGGAAGCGCATTGATGCGGGCCGTGTCATGCGAAACGAGAACAAGCGATCGGTCCAATGTTTGACGTCAGTGACCGTCTGCGCATCAGGAAGGGCGGGCGTTTTAGCGGATGTTTCTTGGCTCACAGACGTCATCTCATTCATATGTGTACAAACGGAATTTTGGCTCCGTCCCCGTGTCTAATATGGTTTCTTGATTTTGGGAAGAGCAGTGTGCTTATCCGCGCAGTCGCGCTTGATAATCGTTCGCTTGCCAATCCGTGCGTGCGCGCCAATCAGCTTCGGGCTGGCGCTGTGCAAGAGCTGCGTCAATCTCAACCTCATCAAAGCCAGAGCGCCGTGCCATAGCGTATTGATCTGCAATGACATGACCTTTGGCGCGCAAACGTCCTGTGTAGCCGCGCAAGCGCAATTGACGAGCGATTGTAAAACCGCGTCCATCTGCGATACTAGGGAAATCAACGCGGATCATTTCGGTGCTATCAAAAGTGACTGTCATAGGATCATCGTCTGATGCGAGATCGAGTGTTTTGTCATCGGCACCCTCAAAGTCCCAATCATCTGGTGTAAACCCTGTGTCTGTGATCAGCGTATTCATAGCGCGTTACCTTTGTTGTTATCGTTTGAACGGGATATGTGAATCCCACATTCGCTTTGATCTTGTCCCGACCATCGGCCAGAGCGTGGATCATCCTTACTTTGCGGGCGCTGCGTGCATGGGGCGCAGCCTATGGACAGATACCCTTGTTCCAACAGTGGATGTGGCGGTAGCGCATGGCTTTGTGCATAAGTGCGCATTTCTTCGAAGCTCCAATATGCCAAAGGATTGATCTTGAGCTTTCCGGTTGCTTCATCCCCTTCAAATACGCCAAGGGTCTTGCGACTGCCGCCCTGATAGCGTTTGCGACCTGTGATCCAGCCGTCAAAGCCTTGCAGCGCACTTTGAAGCGGTGCGACTTTGCGCAATGCGCAACAGGCCTTGGCGTCAAAGCTGTGAAGCGCGCCATAGGGATCTTGCGTACTCAGCGCTTCCGGATCAGGCCGGATCAACCTCAGATCGCGCAGACCTAAGTCACGTGCGAGTTGGCGTTGATAGGTCAATGTTTCAGCAAAGTGTTTGCCGGTTTCTAGAAAAAGAACTGGCATATCCGGTTCTGATTGCGCGACCAAATGCAACAACACAGCGGCCTCCGCGCCAAAGGACGAGACCAAAGCAATTTGGCCAAGCTTCGGCTCAGTGTGCGCAATTTTGATTGCGGTCTGTGCCTCTGTGATGCGATGGCGCAAACTCATCGATGAAATCAGCGCATCAAGCGGCATGAGACTGCTCCGCGCTTTCAGGATATAGCGCAGCCTTGAACGGGGTTAGGCCAAGGCGGCGATAGGTTTCGATAAATGTCTCGTCCTGCGTTTCGCGCAGCTCTAAGTAGGCGGTAATCAACCGCTCGATCGCAGGAATGATGTCGTCTGAGCTAAAGCCAGGGCCTGCGCGTTCACCGATGGCTGCGGTTTCGGTGTGATCGCCACCCAACGTGATTTGATAGCTCTCAACACCCGCACGATCGAGGCCAAGAATGCCGATATGGGCCAAGTGATGATGTCCGCAGGCATTAATGCAGCCTGAAATTTTGATCTTTAAGTCGCCGATCTCATGTTCGAGTTTCAGCTCGTCAAAACGGGTCGCGATTTGCTGGGCAATGGGGATGGACCTCGCGGTCGCAAGCGCGCAGTAATCCATGCCGGGGCAGGCGATGATGTCAGAGATCAGGCCGATATTGGCCGTTCCAAGGCCATTGGCCTTCAGAATGCTATGTACCTCAGGCAAATCGGATTTGTGCACGTGGGGCAGGATCACATTTTGCTCATGTGAGATACGCAATTCGTCATGGCCAAAGCGCGCAGCGATGTCCGCGAGAACCCGCATTTGATCCGCTGTCGCGTCGCCCGGCGTTGCACCGTGCTTTTTGATTGAGACAGTGACGATAGCATATCCATCGGCTTTGTGTGCGTGCAGGTTGGTGTCTGACCATGCGCGAAACACTGGATCACTGGCGCGCGATTTTTCGAAAATCGCGGTATCACCTTCTTTGAAAGAAGGTGGCGCGAATTGCGCTTGGATGGTTTTGAGCAATTCCTGATCGATCCCGTTGAAACGCGCTTTAATTTCAACAAAACGTTCGTTCACGAGGTCGCGGATTTTCTCGAGGCCGTTCTCATGCACGGTGATCTTGATGCGCGCTTTGTACTTATTATCGCGGCGTCCCAAGAGGTTATAGACGCTCACAATCGCTTCTAGGTAGGGCAACAAGTCCTCGCGCGGCAGGAACTCCGCGATGACTTTGCCGAGCATCGGTGTGCGGCCCAAACCACCGCCAACGATGACTTCAAAGCCAGCGACACCGTTACGCTCAACCATGCGCAACCCGATGTCATGCGCGCGGGTCACTGCACGATCAGTTTCAGACCCTGTCACGGCAACCTTAAATTTACGCGGCAGGAACTGGAACTCTGGATGGTCCGTAGACCACTGGCGGATCAGTTCAGCCACAGGGCGCGGATCAGCGATTTCATCTGCTGCAGCCCCTGCGAAATGGTCCGCTGTCACGTTGCGAATGGTGTTGCCGGATGTCTGGATCGCGTGCATTTCGACCGTACCCAGATCGTCAAGCATATCGGGAATATCACGTAGTTCAGGCCAGTTATACTGGATGTTCTGACGCGTAGTGAAGTGGCCATAGCCCTTGTCATACTTGTCCGCGAGATGCGCGAGCATGTTCATCTCACCGCTGTTCAGCGTGCCATAGGGAATGGCGACGCGCAGCATGTAGGCGTGCAGTTGGAGGTAGACGCCGTTCATCAGGCGCAAAGGCTTGAACTCATCTTCGGTTAAGTGACCCGCGATGCGGCGCTCGACTTGGGCGCGAAACTGTGCGTTGCGCGAGGCGAGGAAGCTTTTGTCGAAATCAGAGTAGCTGTACATCAGAATTGCTCCTGTTTGCCGTGGGCATAATTGGACGGACCTTTGCGGCGAAAGGCTTCGCGAAAATGAGTAGGCTCTGGCCCATCTGGACCGTTCTGCATGTCTGCAAGGTAGGCACCGACGACGACGCCTGTTTGAGCTGCCGCTTGCAGCAGACGCAGCTCTGCGTCGGCCTCGTCGGTGAGCAGAACTGCATCGCTCAAGTTGCGTGTCCATGTGTCGGTATTGGTGAGATAGACAACATCGCCTTCCAATAGGGCATTTGCGGTGATGACTTTGGGTGTGAAAGAATGGGGCATTATGCGAATTCCTCTTGTGGGAGATCAGCGAGTGATTGGGCGGCTTCGCGCGGGGCAAGGCCAAGGAAAATAACGGCTGGACCAGCGACAGCGGTGACATCGGCAAGCGTTTCAAGCGTTGCCGGGATGACGCGTTGATCAGCGCGTGAAGCGTTCTCGATCAGCGTCACAGGGGTGAGGCGGTCCGCGCCATGCATCAGCAAACGCCCTTGCACAAAGCGCGCCGCTTTCTTGCCCATATAGATGGCAGCGACAGCGTCGGGTTTGGCGAGCGAAGCCCAATCGTGATCAGCGAAGCCTTTCATATCGTGACCTGTCAGCAAACGAACCGAACCATTGCGCCCACGACGCGTGAAGCTTTGCCCGATTGAAGCCACAGCCGCTGAGGCCGCGGTGATGCCTGGGATGATTGAGTAAGCAATATCATGAGCTTGGCAGGTTTCGATTTCCTCATCGAGACGACCGAAAATGGTTGGATCGCCGGATTTCAACCGCACAACCTGCGCGCCTTTTTGCGTGTGCTCTGCGATTAGCCCGTTGATGTGCTCTTGGCTCATGGAGGGGCCAAAGCCTTCTTTACCCGCATCGACAATCAACGCTTCGCGGCGCGCAAGTTCGAGGATTTCGCCAGTGACAAGACGGTCGTGAATGATCACATCCGCTTCATCAATTGCTTTGCGCGCTTTGAGGGTCAGCAACTCGGGATCACCCGGGCCAGCGCCAACGAAAGCGATATGTGCTTCGCGGGCTTTGGTGGCGACATGTTTGTTGAGGGTTGCTTCCAGCGTGGCGTGGATCTGTGCATGGTTTGATGCTTTGGGGCCGCTGTTGAAATAGTAATCGCGCCAGAAGTCCCGACGCGCGCGGCCCATGGGAAGCACGTCTGCGGCTTTGCGAAACGTCTTGCCGATGCGTGCAAGGGTGCCAAGCTTTTGTGGCAAGCGCTCTTCCAGATCTGCTTTGATCGCGCGGGCCAAAACGGGCGCTGCGCCCTCTGTGCCGATAGCGATTGTCACAGGGTCGCGGTCCACGATTGCAGGAGTGATGAATTGGCTGTCCTCAAGACTGTCGACAATGTTGACCAATGCACCGTCGGCGCGCGCTATATTCGAAGTACGTGCATCCAAAGCGTCGTCTTCATCCGCCGCATAGGCCAACACCGCACACAAGGCATCGCCCGGTTCCATCTGGCGAGCGACATGGCACAGCTTGCCCGCTGTGTGCCACGCTTGGATTTCGGGCGCTGCTTTTGGGCTGAACACTGTGATATGCGCCGTGGTTTTCAAAAGGAGCCTGAGTTTGGCGATTGCGGCCTCACCACCGCCGGACAGGATCACACGGCGTCCCGCAAGGGCGACAAAGATTGGGAAATGATCCATGATTTGGCTCCGGTACTTAATTTTCGAGCTCAATATAGGAAAATGTTCTGATCTAATGCTAGATACTGCGGGTTGATAAGAATAATGTTTTGTATTGGGTTTATTTTTCGGATTAAGTGTTCCGAAACGATGGAGTGGTGCGAATGTCTGTTCGAATTGATGAGACGGATCGAAAAATCTTACGCGCGTTGCAAGTGGATGCGGACCGCTCGCTTGATGAAATTGCGCGTGAAGTAGGCTCTAGCAAGACGCCGGTATGGAATCGGATTCGAAAAATGCGCGAGGCCGGGATCATTGGTGCGCAAACTGTGAAGCTGGATGCAGACGCGCTTGGTTTTGAGGCGTGTTTTTTCGTTTTGATCCGTACGTCCGAGCATGATGCAAATTGGCAGGCTGCATTTTTGAAAGCGCTGTTGGACCGCGCTGAAGTACAAGAAGCGCATCGTTTGGCAGGTGATATTGACTACATTTTAAAGGTGCGTGTCCAGAATGCGCGAGCCTATGATGTATTTTATCAAGCGCTTATTTCGGAAGTGAAGGTGCACAATGTGACAGCGCTTTTGTCTATGGAAGAAATCAAGAGCACATCGGCGCTACCGCTTTAGTGTTTCTGATTTCTGTCGCAATCTGACCCGTGCGAGGGGCTAGCCCCTCGCGCTCCCCAGGATATTTGGGAAAGAGGAAGGGTTTAGGGCTTTTTGTTTTGACCAAGCGTTTCAATAATCGGCACAAGTTTTTGTGCGAGACCTTGGGATAGGCCATTGGCAATGAACGCTTTTTCGCCTGAGCCCAAGCCAGAGTCCTCCCATAGAACAAGTCGGCCATTGGGTGTTTGTTTGTAAAGTGAAAGCGTAAGCGACATTGCAGGTGGACTGTCTGCGCCACGTAGATAGAGCGTAAGATGTACGGCGTCTTGTGGTGTTGTGCTGGGCGTTAGATAGACGTCGCTTCCAAAACCCCATTCGGTGCGACCCAGCGCGACATGCGTCAGACCTTCGGCGCGGATCAACGGGTCGATGCGTGTGAGCAGATCATCACAGGCGGCGTTGGCAAAGGATGCGCGCGTGAAGCTAACACATTGGGTGATGACGCTTTGATAACCTTTGGCTCTTTCAGGGGTTAGGGCGCGTTCTTGGCCTTGTACAGGCAGTGCGAGGCAGCAAAATAAAGCGATTGATGAAAAGCGCATGGCGATAATTCCCATAGATAAAGGGCTATAGGAGCCGCGCTCTGTCGCGTCTGTCAAGCCATGTGGTCTAGCCGTGCGTCGCCAGCATTAGGCGTTCTAACCCGTGAAAATGATACAAATTTGCGTATTTGGGAGGTTCCACGATGTGCAATCGAGGGAGACGATTGAGCAATTTTGGCAAAGCGACGCGAAGCTCTAGGCGCGCCAGGGGGGCACCGACACAAAAGTGCAATCCGCCACCAAAGCTGGTGTTGGTTTGGATTTTGCGCGTCGGATCGAAGTGATCAGGATAAGGCCAATGATCTGGATCACGATTGGCCGCCGCAAGCATGAGAGCGACTTCATCACCGCGTTCAAAGCTGTGCCCTTCGATTTCGAGATCTTCGTAGCAATAGCGCGTGAAGACATGAAGCGGGGGATCAAAACGCAGGATTTCTTCAACGGTTTGATCAATGGCACCATCTGCGAGCGCATCACGGGGTGTGTGCGTTTCAAGCAGCGTTTTCACCCCATTGCCAATCGTGTGCACCGTCGCTTCATGACCTGCGTTCAAAAGCAAAATACAGGTCGTGATAAGCTCATCCATACTGAGTTTGTCGCCGTTTTCCTCAGCGTTCAGGAGTTGGGTGATCAGATCGTCAGCAGGTTTTAGGCGCTTTTCTTCTGCGAAGCGTCGAATGAAATCTGCAAATTCTGTGGACGCGTGCGCGGCGCGTTCTTCAATCATGCGGTCACGACGGGCTTGATACATCGCAACCATATCATTGGACCAACTCAGCAATTGAGTGGCCATGGTTTCCGGGACCCCGAGCAGACGACAAATGATAATAACCGGGATTGGGGTGGCGTAGTGTTTGATCAGATCGAAGGGCTGATCGAGAGGAATTGTGTCGAGCAGATCATCACAGAGCGCATCAATTTCTGGCGCAAGTTCTTTGATCCGACGGGAGGTGAAGGCGCGCAAGACCAAAGAGCGCAATCGCGTATGGCGCGGAGGTTCGAGCTCTAACATCGAATGGGCTTCGATGGCGACAAAGGGCGCGAGGTGGGGTGCAAATTTTATCGGATCTAGGGGTTCGCGGCCAAATCGGCGATCCTTTAGGATTTGCGAGACTAGCGCATAGTTGAACACAGCAGTCATTTTGTAATCCGGCCACGCTTGCACAGCCGCGGCCGCGCGCGCGGTGCGGTATGCAGGGTAGGGGTTTTGTACAAAAGCAGGATCAGTCGGGAGTTGGTGCCATGTTTTCATGCGCTCAGAATTGAAGACTCTGTTGGCTGTTTGCAAGTGCTTGCACGTAAAGGGTTAGGGATGGGGCAAGTCTCAGGCTTGTTTTGCGGGCGTCGCTTAACCGCCCGCTGTTTAGCCCCATGCTTTGTCCCAGTGGTCTGCGTCGATGAGACCGTGCGCAAAACGCGTCAAACCCGCCATCGCAAGCCTGCTTTTGGGCCAATTGTTACAATTTTGGTGCCTAATAGCCTCAATACAGCCGCATTGCTGCAGGACCCTGCAAGAACCTTTTCGGAGATTGCCATGGACATCCTGCTTCAAATTTATCAATCGGTTTATACGAGTTTTACCGATCTGAACTCGCGTTTGGCTGTTTTTTACCTTTGCATAACGGTTTTGATTGTCGCCGTTCTGTGGATGGTGCGCGGACGTCCCGGCAGCTTTATTGCCTATCTGTTGCCCAAGGATGTGTACCTGCACAAATCCAATCTGGTGGATATCAAGATATTCTTGTTTAACAGCTTGCTCTCGGTGCTTGGACTATTCGCGCTGGTGACAATGACGCCGTTGATGACGTCTGGTGTGTTGAACATGTTGTTGACTGCGACGGGTGGCTCGTTGGCACCTGTTGAAATGACGCTGAGCAAGCTTGCAGCTGCGACCTTGATCATGATCTTAACGCTCGATTTCTGCAAATATTGGGCGCACCGCTTGCACCATGAAACGATGATCCTTTGGCCGTTTCATGCATTGCATCATTCCGCTGAAATTATGACACCGCTCACGGCCAGCAGGAACCATCCTGTCTTCCTTGTGTTGCGGGCATTGCTCAACACAGTTGTTGTGGGCACCGTTCAAGCGCTGATGTTGTTTTTGTTGATGGGCAAAATCGAGATTTTGACCATTGGAAGTGTGAACGCCGCCTATTTCATTTTTAATGCCTTTGGCTCAAACCTGCGTCATAGCCATGTCTGGCTTAGCTATGGTCCTGTTTTAGAACATGTTTTCATCTCGCCCGCGCAGCACCATGTGCATCACTCAATCGAGCGCAAGCACTTCAACAAGAACTATGGCGAAGTCTTTGCCATCTGGGATTTGATGTTTGGCACGCTGTATGTGTTGCGCGAGCATGAAAAACTGGAGTTTGGCCTGTCCAATCTAAAAGGTGAGCGGGTCGAGCAACCTTATCCGACCTTGCGCTCAGCTTTGTTGCACCCGTTCGCGGATAGTTGGAAAGCTTTGTGGAAGGGCACATCGCGTGACCCTAAGCTGCAAAAGCGGCAAGAGAGGGCAGCATCGTGAAGACGAGCGCGCTTACACCGGGTCTTTCGATTTGGCTGGACGCGTTGCGCGTTTGGGCGACGATTGTTGTCGTGCTGTCGCATGTGGCCTATCCACGGTTCACACGTGGCGACTATATTTTCATGCGCGAGTTGAACCTAGGCAGTGACAGTGTTGTTGTTTTCTTTGTGATCTCGGGGTTCGTTATTGCATATGCCGCGTCGCGCGATGGAACGCTTTCAAGCTACGCGTTCAATCGTCTCACGCGGCTCTTGTCCGTTCTTTTGCCAGCACTTTTGCTGACCTATGTGTTTGATCAATGGGGTCAGCGCATCGGTCCTGAGGCTTATACGAGTTTTTACAACCCCATGCCTTTGGGTGAGTTCCTTTTACGCGGTCTTACCATGTCAAACGAGTGGTGCGCGTTCGAGCGGATGCGTCTTGGAACCAACGGTCCTTTGTGGTCACTGAGTTATGAGGCCGCGTTTTATGTGCTTTTTGCGATTGCATTTTTCATGTCTGGCGCGCGGCGACTTGCGTTGCTGTGTGTCGGTGCTTGGCTGATTGGGCCGCGCATTTTGTTGTTGATGCCCGTTTGGCTTATGGGCGTATGGCTTTGGAACTGGTTTGCAGCGGGCGGTGTAGATCGCGTGAGCGATCGCACTGCGCGTTTGTGCGCTTGGGGTGGCCCATTGATCTATTGCGCGATGCAGTATTTCGATGTGCCGCGTATCTTGGCAGCGCAAACAGCGGCTGCGTTTGAGCCACAACATTACCGCATGGTTCTTGCTTTTTCGGATGAGTTTATTTGGAACGCTCTTATTGGTGTCCTAACAAGCATGCATATCATAGGTATGGCGCGCCTGCTACGTAGCTATGATGGCCAGCATCCACGTATTCGCTGGTGGGCAGGGGCAAGCTTTTCGATCTATGTGACGCACTACCCAGCGCTGCATTTGATTGATGCGGTGTTCCCAGCCGAAACGCTTGCGCGCGATGGGCTTTTGGTTTTGGGCTCACTTTTGGTTGGGGTGTTGTTTGCACATGTGTTTGAGCGACCAATCGCAAGTTTGCGCCGTAACCTTTTGAAAGTAAGCGACAACGTGCGTCAGCCTGTGGCGCATCCAAATTCATAGCTGTGAAACGAAAGACGCCACTGGCATCCCGTAGGGGAATCGAACCCCTCTTTTCAGGTTGAAAACCTGACGTCCTAACCGATAGACGAACGGGACGCACTGTGGCGTGAGGCGACTTCTAGGCAAAGACGCGCAGCCGCGCAAGTGCAAAAATCAGGTTTTTCTTGAGAAGTTTTCATGCGGCTTTTTACGCAGGTGCTGCGTCTTCCAAGCGCAGTTGTGGGCTTTGACGGCCGCCCCATGAATTGACTTCCAAACGCCCCGCCAAGTGGAAGCGTTTGCCGCCGTGATTCTCTAATGCAGGGCCAAGCGGCGTGTCCATTGCGCCAAAGCAAATCGCATCGATGCGCGTGCCGAGGCCATCCGTGAAGCTGATCTTCAGATGGGTTTCGCCAACACGTTTGGCAAATTTGATTTCCACATCGGGAAAGGCAAAGCGCGGGGCAGGGGCACCAGCGCCAAAAGGGCCGGCCTGTTCAAGCTGTTCGATAAGCTCGATCTGCGCGGCACCAGGCATAAGCATACCGTCGAGACGCAAATCAGATGGGCCAGCATTGTCAGCGCCCTGTTTCGCCATAAGTTCCGACAATCGCGCCATGGCCGGTTCTAGCTGCGCACGGCTGAGGGACAGACCTGCCGCCATTTTATGGCCGCCGCCTTTTTCAATAAGTCCTTCATGGGCAAGCTTTTGGATCGACGCGCCGAGATCCACACCACTGATTGACCGCCCTGATCCCTTACCCGCGTCACCGTCAAAGCCAATGACAATTGCTGGACGGTGCGCTGAATCCTTAAGGCGGCTTGCAACAATGCCAACGACGCCTGCGTGCCAGCCTTCACCCGCGGCCCAAACCAGCGGCGCGTCAAAGCCGCGCTCTTCTGCTTGTTCAAGGGCTGCTGCACGCACATTGTTTTCAATTTCGCGTCGCTCCGTGTTGAGCATATCAAGGCGTTCCGCCATGGCTTTGGCTTCATGGGGGTCGCGTGTGGCAAGCAAGCGTGCGCCCAGATCCGCTTTGCCGATGCGCCCGCCCGCGTTCACGCGCGGGCCAAGCAGAAAGCCCAGATGATAGGACGAGGGGGCGGTATCCATGCGCGAGACATCGGCGAGTGCGGTGATGCCGACCCGTTCACGCCGCGTCATCACTGTGAGCCCTTGGCGCACCAGCGCGCGGTTCACACCGATCAGCGGGGCAACGTCTGCGACAGTGCCAAGGGCCACAAGATCAAGCATATTCAAAAGGTTAGGGCCCGTTGCGTTGTCGATTCGTAGCTGACGACCTGCTTCCACAAGCATCAAGAAAACGACGCCAGCGGCGCAAAGATGCGCAAGATCGCCTGTTTCATCGGCGCGGTTGGGGTTCACAACGGCATAAGCAGGTGGCAGAGTTTCGCCGCCCAAGTGGTGATCCAGAACAACCACATCCGCATCTTTGGCCGCTGCAATGGGGCCGTGGCTCAATGTGCCGCAATCCACGCAAATGATCAGATCATGGGCGCGCGCGAGCATTTCCATCGCCTCATCATTGGGGCCATACCCCTCATCAATACGATCTGGGATATAGAGCGTGGCGGTCTGATCAAAATGACGTAGCCAGTCGATGATCAGCGCGGCGGATGTGCCACCGTCAACGTCGTAATCTGCAAATACTGCTATTTTCTGACGGGCTTTGACAGCAGCAAGGATACGCTTGGTTGCTTTTTCCATATCACGTAGGGATCGCGGGTCAGGCAGTAGGTTTTTTAAAGTCGGTGCGAGAAAATCAGCTGCTTCTTCGGGACTGACTGCTCTTCTTGCGAGGACAGAACAGATGGAGGCGGGAAAGCCTGTGCTTTGCGCCATTGCCTCTGCCTGACGCGCAACTTCGGGATCAGGGCCGACCCAACGCCGCCCTGTCAAAGAACGTTCCACAGTAAGGAACGCCCCCATGTCTTAGTCCTTTACAGGAAGGCGGTAGGTCATGCGCCGCACAGAGCCGGTTTTTGACCGCATCAGAATCGTTTCTGTCGTGATGTAGCCAATTTCGCGTTTGATGGCAGGCAGAAGCGTGCCGCCGGTGACGCCTGTTGCGGCAAAGATCACATCTTGGGTGACCATCTCATCACGGGTGTAAATGCGATCAAGATCCTCGATTCCTGCGGTGCTTGCGCGGCGGCGTTCATCGTCGTTTCGAAATAAGAGGCGTCCGACTATTTGTCCGCCCATGCATTTCAATGCAGAGGCTGCGAGCACACCCTCAGGCGCGCCGCCTGTGCCCATGTACATATCAATTCCCGTCAAATCAGGCTCTGCGCAATGCATGACACCTGCAACATCGCCATCAGTGATAAGACGAATAGACGCCCCTGTGGAGCGGACTGCCGCGATCATTTCTTCATGGCGGGGACGTTCGAGCATGCAGACGGTTATATCGCGTGGTGCACAGCCTTTTTCTGACGCTAGGGCTGAAACCCGCGTGGCATAAGGCATGTCCAGCGTAACGATACCTTCGGAAAAGCCCGGTCCAATCGCAAGCTTGTCCATATAAACATCGGGTGCGTGCAGCATCGAGCCACGCGGCCCCATCGCAATGACGGTAAGCGCGTTTGGCATGTCTTTCGCTGTCAGCGTTGTTCCTTCAAGCGGATCAAGCGCGATGTCGACTGCGGGACCTGATCCTGTACCGACCTCTTCGCCAATATAGAGCATTGGCGCTTCATCACGTTCGCCTTCACCGATGACCACGGTGCCAGCGATATCAAGCAGATTGAGCTGTTCGCGCATTGCATTGACGGCCGCTTGATCCGCGGCTTTTTCATCGCCGCGGCCGATCAGGCTTGCGGAAGCAATGGCGGCTTGTTCAGCAACGCGAGCGAGGCCGAGAGAGAGCATACGATCGTTAAAATCAACGGGCTGAGTCATGCGCTAAAGTCCTTTGGTATAATAATGACTGTGGCCTAGCGGGGGGTGTCTTGCAAGGCAAGAGGGCGCAGCGGTGCAGAGCACATGTTTGCGCTCACGTGTCGCTGGGGGCGAGAGGGCCAGCCCCCTCGCGCTCCCCCGGGATATTTATGGAAAGAGGAAACTCAGAGGTTTTCGATACGCAAAGCGACAGGCGCGGTGGCGACAACGTCAATTTTTGTTATTGCCTCGAGTGCTTGATCGAGTGTTTGGCGCATGCATTTGTGTGTCACGATAAGCACTGGAGCGGTGTCATCCATGTGGCCAAGCTGGCGCATGCGGTCGATTGAGATGCCAGCCTCTCCGAGAATGGTGGCGATTTTTGCCATGGCCCCTGGTTTATCCTTTAGCCCGACGCGCAGATAGAAAGGTGCAGGTGTCGCGGCTTTGGCTGCCGCTGCTTTTGTGAGCTTGGCAGCGGGTACGCCGAAGGTCGGGATGCGAATGCCGCGTGCAATATCCATCACGTCGCCCATGACAGCGCTGGCTGTTGGGCCCATGCCCGCACCGGGACCGCGCAGAACGACTTGTTCCACATGATTGCCTTCGATCACTACCATATTTGTGCCGCCCTCGAGCTGGCCGAGGGGCGAATCGACAGGGACAAGGCAAGGCGTCATACGCTGTTCAAGGCCGCGACCGGTCATTTGCGTGACGCCCAATAGCTTGATGCGAAAGCCCATGTCAGCTGCGTGGTTGATGTCTTGCAGTTCGATGCGCTGAATACCTTCTAGCTCGACGGCATCGAAATCGACCTGCGTGCCAAAGGCGATCGCAGCGAGCAAAGAGAGTTTGTGACCTGCATCAATGCCGCCCACGTCAAGGTTAGGATCGGCTTCAAGGTAGCCAAGCTCGGCGCATTCATCAAAGAGTGCATTGTAGCCGCGCCCTGATTTTTCCATGTTTGTCAGGATGTAGTTACAGGTGCCGTTCATCACGCCCATCACCCGCGTGATTTCATTGCCTGCCAATCCTTCGAGCAAGGATTTGATGACGGGTATGCCGCCCGCAACAGCGGCTTCATAGCGGATGACGCTGTCATTATTTTCGGCCTGTTCTGCAAGGGCTTGACCGTGATGTGCGAGCAAAGCTTTGTTCGCGGTGACCACATCTTTGCCAAGGCTTAGAGCGGCTTCAACGGCGTCTTTTGCAACGCCGGTATCGCCACCGATCAATTCGACAAACACATCCACATCATCGCGTTTCGCCAAGGCAACGGCGTCAGTTTCCCAAGCGTATCCCGACAGAGACACGCCACGATCACGCGATTGATCACGTGCGCTTACGGCGGTGATGACAACGTCGCGCCCTGCGCGTGCGCTAAGCAAATCCGCTTGTTGGCGCACAATTTTGACGACGCCTGTGCCAACCGTGCCCAAACCTGCAATTCCTAGACGGAGGGGAGTGTTTTCGCTCATGATCAGGGCTCCTTAGGCGTCAATCTGTTCGGCTTTTGCTTACTGGTGCAGGCGCGGCTGTGCAATCGGGCTTTCATGCAAGGCAGGCATATTTGCGCATTATTCGTTTGGTGTAGGCGGGCGAATCCCATTTTCCAAGCGATCACGCAGTCGGTCTTCGATGCTTTGTTCGCTGCTTGTCTCAACTTCCGGCGTGCGCGAGGGGGTAGATGCGCTCAACTCTTGTTGGCGCTTACGCAAGGCATCGATGCGCTTTTGCAGCGCGTCTTCGTTGGGTTCGGCTTGTGCAACGGGTGTGCCGAGCAAATCCTCACGGCGGGTATCAAGCGCGTTTTGTGTGTCGTCGGTGATCGTCGCTTCAGGTTCTTTGAGCAGTACATCAAGCGGAACAAACTCGGGATAGGGCGTTTTGCTATCAAATTCTGCCTCTGACACTTCAAGCTCTGGCAGATCAGAACACGCCGCTAGGGCCGAGCAAAACGCAATGATCGCAAGCCGCTTTGATGTATCTAAAAAACTCATGTGGCACGTGTGGTCCTATATCTTTTGACACTTGTGGCCCAGTGCGCAGGGTGAGGCAAGGGAAACCGAATTTCTGGTTTTTTCTGAACAATTGTTCAGTTAACGTCATGCGTATGGCACGTACCCAAGGTTCCCATTCCAGTTCTACTGGCCCCAAGATTCGCGCGGCGGCGCAATCGTTGTTTGCCCAACATGGCTTTGCGGCGGTGTCTATGCGCCAGATTGCGGCTCAGGTGGGGGTTCAGGCGGGGGCGCTTTATAATTACACGCCGGACAAACAGGCCCTTCTGTTCGATTTGATGCGACAACATATGGAAGAGCTTTTGGGCGCGCGACGGGCTGAGGCGATGGGTGTCGTAGATGAAGGTGCGTCGCACGCTTTAGAGAGATTTGCGCGTTTTCATATTCGATTTCACTTAGACCGTCCTGACGCCGTATTCATCGCCTATATGGAGTTGCGCAACCTGACGGAGCCGCATTTCGAGCAGATAGAGACGTTGCGCCGTGCCTATGAGCAAGAGCTTAAAGACATTTTAAGCGCTGGGGTGAAGGCTGGGGATTTTGTGATTACTGATTTAGGTGTGGCGACGCGCGCGGTGATTGCAATGCTCACAGGGGTGACGACATGGTACAACGACTCCGGCGCATTAAGCCGCGCCGAAGTTGAGGATGTTTATTGGCACATGGTGCGAAAGTCTGTCGCCCGTTAAGTGTTTTATTGCGCAGGCTTGATAAAGGTCCCATTGCGCAGCTCTTTGACGGCCTGCATGAGCTCTTCACGCGTGTTCATCACGATTGGACCATGCCATGCGACAGGTTCTTGTAACGGCTGCCCTGAGATCAACAAAAAGCGCACGCCGTCTTCACCTGCTTGAACGGTGACCTCTTCAGATGCGCCAAAGCGCACAAGTGTGCGGTTGCCGGATAAGTCGCGGATATTGACCTCTTCACCGCCAACTTCTTTTTCCAAAAGAACCCCAGTCGGTGCGGAGGCATCGGCAAAAGTGGCACTGCCTTCAAAAACATAGGCAAATGCACGGCGATGATGGCTGAGCTTGAAGGTCTTCTTCACCCCAGCTGGGACGTGAACATCCAAATATTGCGGATCAGCAGCAATGCCATCAACTGGTCCTGTCTTGCCCCAAAAGGAGCCGACGATGACTTTGACCTGCGTTCCGTCATCATCAATGATCTCAGGAATCTCTTTCGCTTCAACATCTTGGTAGCGCGGGGCAGTCATTTTCAAAGAGGATGGCAAGTTCGCCCAGAGCTGGAAGCCATGCATCTGACCCTTTGCGTTTCCATGGGGCATTTCCTGATGCATGATGCCTGATCCGGCTGTCATCCATTGCACATCGCCCGCGCCAAGGGAGCCGGTGTTGCCAAGGCTATCGCCGTGATCAACTGTGCCATTCAACACGTATGTAATTGTTTCGATGCCGCGATGGGGATGCCAAGGAAATCCTTTTTCAAATTTATCGGGGCTGTCGCCACGAAAATCATCAAAGAGCAGGAAAGGATCAAGCTCTGTCGGGTCCTGAAAGCCGAAAGCGCGGTGCAAATGCACGCCTGCACCCTCAAGTGTTGGCGTGGCGGTTGAGGTTTCAAATTTTGAACTGACGGACATTGTCTACTCCTGTCGTTGCTTTGAAAGGGAAATAGGGCGGATGTGAGCATCGTGCAATTGTGCACAAACGGGCAGCTATTGTGCGCAACTGCTCATTTGATGCGCGTGATACCGCGCTTGTCTAAGGCAGTGCTACCGACGCTTTAGCCGCCAGTGTGGCTCATGTGTCGTGTCACTTGTCCATCGGCTTTTTGGCGCGAGTAATCAAAATCGTGCCCTTTGGGTTTGAGGCCAATCGCTTGGCGAATAGCCTCCTTCAAAGGCGCGTCATCCTTGGGGTTGTTGCGCAAAGGCGCGCGTAAATCGGCCATGTCCTCTTGCCCTAAGCACAAATACAGCTCGCCCGTGCAGGTCAATCGCACACGATTGCAGCTTTCGCAGAAATTATGGGTCAGTGGCGTGATGAAGCCGATTTTTTGCCCGGTTTCTTCCAGGCGTACATAGCGCGCAGGGCCACCTGTGCGCTCACTTAGCTCTGTAAGCGTGTAGTGCTGTGACAGTTGATGGCGTAAATCATTCAGCGACCAATACTGCCCCACGCGGTCCTCATTGCCGAGGTCGCCCATTGGCATCACTTCAATCCACGTCAGCGCAATATCGCGGCTCGCGCACCACTGCGTCATCGTGATCAGTTCATCTTCGTTAAAGTCTTTCAAAGCAACGGCGTTGATTTTCACTTTCAAACCAGCGGCTTGCGCGGCATCGATCCCTTTGAGAACCTGCGCCAAACGGCCCCAACGGGTTACTCGGGCAAATTTTTCCTCATCAAGCGTATCCAGCGATATGTTTACACGACGCACGCCAGCATCATATAGGGGCTGCGCAAATCGCGCTAGCTGACTGCCGTTTGTGGTAAGCGTCAATTCTTCCAGTGCGCCACTGTCTAAATGACGGCCCATGCTTTGAAAGAACGTCATGATGTCGCGACGCACGAGCGGCTCACCGCCTGTAATCCGTAGTTTTTTGACACCCAAATCTACGAAGGTCGAACACATGCGATCCAGCTCTTCGAGCGTAAGTAGTTCTTTCTTTGGAAGAAATTGCATATTTTCGCTCATGCAATAGACGCAACGAAAATCGCAGCGGTCCGTCACAGAGACTCGTAAATATGTGATCGCGCGGGCGAATGGGTCAATCAAAGGTGCGTTCATGCTGTAGAATTAGTGCGCAGAAGGGTCGCCTGCAAGAGGACTTTCGCGCAAGGGTGAACACGATGTTGCGTTCCGTGCGTCAGGCCTTAATCATGGCTCCATGACTCGTATATCCCTTATCGTTGCGCTTTTGGCGCTTTCTGCTTGTGCTCAGACGTCGCAAACGCCTCAAGACGCGCCAGTGGATGCCGCAAATGCTGTCAATCCGGACCTTGTGCGTCCTAAAGTGCGTCCCGCAGGACTTGGGCGTGTTGTTCCCAAAGCTGCGCGTACGGTAGAAGAATTTGACGTCACGACGGCTGAAGAGCGTAAAGAAGCTACAGCCGTGCCTGCGGCTGCGGTCGAACAAAAGCTAGGGCAAACAATTGCTTCGCTAGGTGATCCGACGCAAGCAGGCTTCTGGATCAAAACACCATTGGTAAAGTCTGAGGGAAAAGGCCGCGTCGTTTATCCCGGAAGTGGCAAATCTGTTCAGGTCGATCTGATCCCGATTGAGGGGGAGGCATCCGCCGGCAGCCGTCTGTCGCTTGCGGCGTTTCGGATCATCGAAGCGCCTTTGACAGAGCTTCCTGAAGTTGAAGTCTTCTCTGGTGGCTAATATCGCTTAACTTTCAAGCGGCGGTAATTTACGCGCGGCATCTTTGCGCGCAAATGGTTTCATCACTTCGCCATGTTCAGCCAGAAATTTGCGGACCCGGGGCGCGTCATGTTTGCTCAGATCGCGCAGCCACCACGAGACTGATTTCTGAATAAACCACTGCGGGTCATGCACGTAAGAGGCGGCCCAGCCCAATACTCTATCGCGCGCTTCTAGCTCTGCTGGTTTAGGGTTATTTTGCTTTGTCCAAGGCAGGGTGATCACCAATGCTGCACGGCGGGTCCACATGTGATCAGAGGTGGTCCAAGCTTCTATGTCACCGAGGCGGGACGGATCAGCAATGAGGCGTTTCTGACCGGCCATACAGGCATGATCTGCAATCGCCCAGCTGTCAAAATCAGGAGCCCAGCTCTTGATCAACTCCCATGCGGTATCATCAGGTCGAAGGCGCGCTTGGGTGAGGAGTTTGGTTGCTGCCAAACGCGCTTCAAAAATGTCTGTGTCCCAGAGATCGGACGCCAGACGAACACGCGTATCAACATCCAATTCAGTGCGCCACGCTTTGGTCAGATCGTTTAGAACCGGATTGGCGATCCCAAGATATTCACGTGGTGCGTTATGATATGTCGCCATGCCCTCTGCGCGCCCGGGTTCAATCCGTTCGCGCAGAGCGTCCATTGCGTCATCGAGCTTCATTCTACAGTAACAGACTTCGCAAGGTTACGCGGCTGATCCACATCCGTGCCCTTTGCGACAGCCGTGTGATAGGCAAGAAGCTGGGCAGGGATTGAGTAGATGATTGGACTGACAAGCGGGTGACATTCGGGCATTGCGATTTGGCCCCAGACGTCCCCCGCATGATCCAGACCTTTGCGATCAGAAATCAGCAATACCTTGCCAGAGCGCGCCACGACCTCCTGCATGTTGGAAATCGACTTGTCATACAGACCATCAGAAGGTGCCAAAACAACAACCGGAACCTTTTTGTCGATAAGCGCAATCGGGCCGTGCTTTAGTTCACCTGATGCATAAGCTTCGGCATGTATGTAGCTGATTTCTTTTAACTTAAGAGCGCCCTCATGGGCGAGGGGATACATAAGTCCGCGGCCGAGAAAGAGAATGTCTCGCGTTTCTGCGAGCTTGCGCGCATGGGCCTTGATCGCATCGCTTTGCTCCAAAGCTACGTTAAGCAAACCCGGGACGGAGCGCATAGCGGCCGCTGCTTTGCTTAACTCGTCTGCGGACATTGTGCCACGATCTCGGGCTGCTTTAAGCGCTAACGAGAGCAAGACAGTAAGCTGGCATGTGAAGGCTTTGGTTGAAGCAACTCCAATCTCGACACCTGCGAAAATCGGGTACGTCTGATCGCTCTCACGCGCGATGGAGCTTTCAGCGACGTTCGTTACAGACAGGATTTTGTCCGCTTTGCCAGAGCAATAGCGCAATGCTGCGAGCGTGTCTGCAGTCTCGCCGGATTGGCTCACGAAAAGGGCCGCTGTTTGCGCAGGAATAGGAGGCTCACGATAGCGGAACTCAGACGCTACATCGACCTCAACGGGAATGCGCGCGAGTTTTTCGAACCAGTATTTCGCAGTGAGGCACGCATAAAACGCAGTTCCGCAAGCGACCATCGTGAGGCGCTCGATCTTAGTGAAATCGATATTGCCACCGGGGAGTTCAACTGCATCCCCGCCAGCTGGCAGATAGCTGTTCACAGCCGCGCCAACGACGCCGGGCTGCTCGGCAATTTCTTTCGCCATGTAGTGATCAAACCCAGCCTTATCGACTTTGGCTGTATCAATCTCGATCACGCGCATTTCACGGCCAACCTGATGACCGTCAACATCCCAAATGTGTAGGCTGTTACGTGTCAGAACGGCACGATCGCCTTCCTCTAAGTAAGTGATACGATTGGTTAAAGGGGCGAGGGCAATGGCGTCCGAACCGATATACATCTCGTCAGCACCATGACCGATCGCAAGCGGGGAGCCTTTGCGCGCGGCAATCATCAGGTCTGTTTCGCCCTCGAACAAGAACGCCAATGCGAAAGCGCCGTCAAGGCGTGAGATGGTTTTTTCTGCAGCGTCGGCAGGGTTCATGCCTTCACGCATGTAGTGTTGTGTGAGCAGTGCGACGGTTTCTGTATCTGTTTCCGTTACAAAATTAATGCCGTGGCCTGCGAGTTCTTCGCGCAATTCGCGGAAGTTTTCGATGATACCATTGTGGACGACAGCGACAGGGCCGGCTTGATGCGGATGGGCATTGTCGGCTGTCGGTGCGCCGTGGGTGGCCCAACGCGTGTGGCCAATGCCAGACTTACCTGCGAGTGGCTCATGGACCAAAAGATCAGAAAGGTTCACCAGTTTGCCAACGGCACGGCGACGGTCCAAGACACCATCATTTACTGTGGCGATGCCCGCGCTGTCATAGCCGCGATATTCAAGGCGTTTAAGCGCTTCGACGAGAGTGGGTGCGACTTCGTGCTGGCCGAGGACCCCTATAATACCGCACATTATGCCTCTCCTTTTTGTTTATCTAATTTCTTTTTCTTTAACATATCGAACAATTTGACTGCGAGGCCGGGTTTGTTTGCCTGACGCGCTCGTCCGATCGCCAAAGCGTCGTCGGGTACGCTCTGAGTGATTACCGACCCACTTCCTGTCATGGCATTTGAACCCACCGACACAGGCGCAACCAGCAATGTGCCAGAACCAATAAAGCTATCGGCACCAATTTCTGTGTGGTGTTTCATGACACCGTCGTAGTTACATGTCACAGTGCCCGCACCAATATTAGCACGCGCACCAACATGGGCGTCGCCCACATAAGTGAGGTGGTTTACTTTGGCATTTTCATCAATCACGGCATTTTTGATCTCGACGAAGTTGCCTACTTTGGTGAATTCGGCAAGTTCTGTTCCGGGACGAAGACGCGCATAAGGGCCAACAACAGCGCCGCGGCTAACATGACAGCCCTCTAAATGGCTGAACGCACGAATATGTGCTCCGTTTTCAATTGTAACAGCAGGGCCGAACACCACGTTGGGTTCGACGATTGTGTCTGGACCGATATGCGTATCGTGAGAAAGATAAACTGTGTCTGGCGCATGAAGCGTGACGCCGGACTCCATAAGCGCGTGACGGGCTTTCGTCTGAAAGATCGCATCTGCTTCAGAAAGTTGAGAACGAGAGTTTACGCCAAGCGTTTCACTTTCATCGCACGTTACCGATGTTGCGCTTAGACCCTTTTGCTGTGCGATCTCTACGATATCGGTAAGATAATACTCACCAGATGCATTGTCGTTGCCGACAGCATCAATCAAATCAAACAAGACGTCAGACTTGGCACAGATTACACCGCTATTGCAAAGCGTTATGGCGCGCTCTTCATCAGTTGCATCTTTGAACTCAACAATCTTAGAGAGGCTGTCACCTTGCATGACCAAACGGCCATAGCGGCCCGGATCAGCGGCTTCAAAGCCAAGTACAATTACATCATGGCCCGCGCGCGCATCGACCATACGTGTTAACGTTTCTGGGCTGATGAAAGGCGTATCGCCATAAAGCACCAAAGCGTCGCCCGCAAAACTGGCAAGCGTGTCTTTGGCCTGTCCAACCGCATGAGCTGTGCCGAGCTGTTCAGTCTGTAGAACGACCTCAGCAGTCTCATCATATCCAGCGCTGGCTTTGCTGACATGTTCGGCACCGTGGCCCGCAACAACGATGGTTTTTTCGGGTTCAAGCGTTGCACCGCTTTTCATCGCGTGAACCAACATAGGTGCGCCCGCAATTTCGTGCAAAACCTTGGGTAAATCAGATTTCATGCGTGTGCCCTTGCCAGCGGCAAGGATAATGAGAGCAATGCTCATAATAGGTAATACTCTTTGCAATTTAATTACGCTCGTTCTACCTAAAGTTTGAAACTCCGCAAGCCGTGTTCGTTCACACAAGATTGCGGTGTGTAACAAGCGCCAAAACAATAGAACGCTTTAAAACGACTAGGATTTCTATGCGAACAGTCATTTTTGATCTTGATGGAACGCTTGCTGATACAAGTGGTGATTTGCTGGCGGCGGCGAATTGCTGTTTTGCAGACATGGGGATGGCGGTGCGGTTGCGTCCTGAAACGGACGCAGGTGTGGCGTTGCGTGGTGGACGAGCCATGTTGTCGCTGGGGATTGAGCGCGAAACTGGGCAGGTAGCCGAAAAAGCGGTTCTGGATGCGCAATATCAACCCTTGTTAGAGGCCTATGAGCAAGCCATCGATGTGCATACACAGCTTTATCCCGGCACAATGGAAGCTATAGAGCAATTGCGCAGTGACGGCTTTGCCGTGGGGATCTGCACGAACAAACCTGAGTATCTTGCAGAGCTGTTGATGAGCAAACTGGGTGTGCGCGATGCGTTCGCGTCGCTGATTGGCGCAGACACTTTGACTGTGCGCAAACCTGATCCAGAGCCATTCTTTGAGGCGGTGCGCCGCGCAGGTGGGGATGCGAAGCGCTCTTGTTTGATCGGGGATACGATCACGGATCACAACACAGCGCGTGCGGCGGGAGTGCCCAGCGTTCTTGTGACATTCGGTCCGGGCGCTGGCGCTGGACAAGCGGATGTTCGCGCATTGGAGCCGGACGCGTTGCTAGAACGCTATGAAGATTTGCCTGCTATCGCGTCAGAGCTGTTAGGACATTAAGATGACAGAGGTTTTTAGCGGAAGCTTCACCCAGCAAGAACCTATTCCCGAAGCAGGGATTGAGGCCGCGATGCGCATTCTGCAATCGGGCCGTTTGCACCGCTACAACGTGGCAGAGGGCGAAGACGGAGAGACTGCGCTGTTAGAGCAAGAATTCGCAGCTTCAGTTGGCTCAAAGTACTGCCTTGCTGTTGCTTCTGGTGGCTACGCGATGGCGACTGCTTTGCGCGCGCTGGGTGTTAAGGCGGGCGATAAGGTGCTGACCAATGCGTTTACGCTGGCCCCTGTGCCCGGCGCGATTGCATCTGTTGGGGGCGTGCCGCTTTTTGTTGGTGTCTCGCGCGATCTCACGATTGATCTAGACGATTTGCAGGCAAAGGCCGATCAAGCGGATGTGCTGATGTTAAGTCACATGCGCGGTCACATGTGCGATATGGATCATCTGATGGAGATCTGTGACGCAGCTGGGATCAAGGTGATCGAGGATTGCGCGCACACAATGGGTGCAAAGTGGGGCGACACATATTCGGGCCGTCACGGCGTGATGGGCTGTTATTCCTGCCAAACTTACAAACATATCAATTCGGGCGAGGGCGGTTTGCTGGTCTCGGATGATGATGAATTGATGGCGCGTGCGATCATGCTGTCTGGCAGTTACATGCTTTTTGAGCGTCACTTGGCAGGCCCCCCGAAAGATGCGTTTGCGCAGATAAAATACGAAACGCCAAATGTTTCTGGCCGGATGGATCATTTGCGCGCTGCTATTTTGCGCCCGCAACTGGCTGATTTGGAAACGCAAGTAGAGCGCTGGAATGAGCGTTATGTTGCAGTAGAGCGCGGCCTTGCTGATACGCCGGGGCTTACAGTGGTGCAAAGGCATGAAAAAGAGACCTATGTCGGCTCGTCCATACAGTTTTTACTGGAGGGTTGGTGCGATAGCGCTGTGAGCGAAGCGATTGCACGTTGCGCTGCGCGTGGGGTGGAGTTGAAATGGTTTGGCGCGGCTGAACCTGTCGCGTTCACATCGCGCTATGACAGTTGGCGCTATGCCCCCAGCGAAGCGATGCCTGTTACAGATGACATTTTGCGCGGGATTGTGGATATGCGCATACCGCTGACCTTTAGTGTAGAGGATTGCGCATTGATCGCGCGGATCATTCGCGCTGAAGTCTCGGCAGTGTATCAATCATTGGACGGTTGAGGATGACACGCGCGCGCAAAACCGTAAGACATAGGCGTTTTCAATGGCCCACATGGGCAACGTTGATGCTGTGCTACGGACTGTTTGCGCTCGCAACGCTTTGGCTGGCGCAGGTTTCGCTGGTTCTGGCCATCATAGCCTGCGTGCTGGCAAATGCGCTGCATTCGTCGCTAAGCCATGAAATGATGCACGGGCATCCGTTTCAGAACAAACACTTAAACGCTGCATTGGTGTTTCCTGCGCTGAGCTTTGCCATTCCTTACATGCGGTTTCGTGACACACATCTGGCGCATCACGTTGATAGCCGTTTGACCGACCCATATGATGATCCCGAAAGCTGCTATTTGGACCCGAAAGTTTGGGCGACGCTTAGTGCATTCGAGCAAGCGATCTTACGGTTCAATAACACTTTGTTCGGTCGGATTACGCTGGGCCCGTTGCTTGGGCAGTATTACTTTATGCGCACCGACTGGCGCTTGATCAAACAGGGCGACACGCGTGTTTTGATCAGTTGGCTGTGGCATCTTCCTGCGGCGGCGCTGCCGCTTTGGTGGGTCATCGCAGTTGGCACTCTGCCAGTTTGGGCATATTTCGTTTCGGTCTATCTTGGGTTGTCGATCCTGAAAATTCGCACTTATCTTGAACACCAAGCACATGAATTGAGCCGGGGTCGTACGGTAATTATCGAAGATCGCGGTTTGCTGGCGTTTTTGTTTTTAAACAATAACTTCCATTCAGTGCACCATATGCACCCGGATGTGGCGTGGTACGAGCTGCCCGCGCTCTATGAAAGCGCGAAAGAACGGTTTTTGGCAGTGAATGAGGGCTATCGCTATCGCTCTTATGTTGAGGTCATTCGAAAGTATTTCTTTAAAAGCAAAGAGCCTGTCGCGCATCCGCTCTGGTCTTCAGATCAAAGCTAGGACATCGGCAAAGCTATGGAACTTTGGATCTTTGCCACGATAACAGCGACGGTTTTTCAAACCGCGCGCTTTATGTTGCAAAAGCAGTTGAGCATGGGGGCGCTCAGCACTGGGGGGGCAACATTTGCGCGTTTCGCGTATTCTGCGCCTTTGTTGGCTGTTCTTGTGGCGGCTTGGCTTATGATGAGTGGCACAGCATTTCCAAATATCTCCGCGCGCTTTTGGATTATGGGGGCCATTGGTGGCCTGACGCAGATTTTAGCGACCGTTTGCGTCGTCGCCTTGTTTCGCGCGCGCAACTTTGCGGTTGGGATCACATTTAAGAAGACCGAGGTCATTCTATCTGCGCTAGTCGGATTGATCGTACTGGGAGAGGGCGTGTCAACGCTTGGCTTCGTTGCGATTTTGGTTGGATTGGCTGGCGTGTTGCTTTTGTCCTCCGCACCAGAGGCGCAAGGCAGTTTGTCAGAGCGCATCTTCACGCGCGCAGCTGGGCTTGGTCTTGCTTCCGGGCTGTTGTTTGCAATTTCTGGCGTGACGTACCGCGCAGCAACTTTGGATGTTGGGTCTGATGCGCCATTTCTGCGCGCGGCGGTGACGCTTTCAGCGGTGACCTTGATGCAGTTCACGGCGATGGCGCTTTGGCTACGTGTGTTTGAAGCCGGACAGATCAGGGCCGTCTGGGCCGCGCGCAGTAAAGCTGTTTGGATTGGCTTGATGAGCCTGTGTGGCTCTTTGGGGTGGTTCGTGGCGTTTACATTGCAAACCGCAGCTTACGTGAACGCGCTTGGGCAGATTGAACTGCTGTTTTCTCTGTTTGTATCGGTGCTGGTGTTCAAAGAGCGCCTAAGCGCGCGAGAAGGTATCGGAATTGGCTTTCTCACCGCAAGCGTTTTGCTTTTGATCTTGGTCACGCGTTAAGCCGGATCAGTCGTCTTGTGTGTAGCCGCGCAAGCGCAAGAACAAGCTTTCTTCTTCATTGTTCAAGAACATTGGTACGCTTTCGGGGGGCGCTGCATCCGCACTGCGACCAGAGATTTCGGCAAGCACCACTTCGGTAATGAACGGCAGGTCAAACTCACGTACGTCTTTCAACGCAATCCATTGCAAATGAGACAATTCATCGGACGCCCCTGAAAAATCATCGATATCACCGGTGAGCGCAGCCGCATCGATCATAAAGAAACGTGCATCAAAGCGACGGGGACGTCCCGGGGGCGTAACGGCGCGAAACACAAATTGCAGCGCAGAAGCGTTGGGAACATGACCTGTTTCAGCGAAAGTTATCCAGTCCTCAGCAGGATCGGTTTGCCATGCGCCTTTGGACCCGAGGATGAGCCCAGTTTCTTCCCAAAGTTCGCGAATGGCGGCAACACCAAGTGCATGGGTGCGGTCTGCATCAGTCTGTTCCAGAAGATTGGCCAAGCAGCTGTCGTTTATTGTGCCCGCAAGCGGAACATCTGCATCGCCTGCATCTACAGCGCCGCCGGGAAAGACAAATTTATTGGGCATAAAGGCGGCTTTTGCGCCACGTTGCCCCATCAACACCCGTGGTTCAGTTTGACGATCGCGCAGCACAATGACTGTGGCAGCATGGCGAATAGCGGTCTTGTCGATGGGTGCTGGTTGGCTCATTTGGAACCTTCGTGATCAAAGCCAAACATGCGCTTGGCCCATTGATACCCAACGATTGCCCCCTTGAAGCGAGGGAGCAAATAAAGCGAAAGAACAACCGCAAGTGTCGCGAACATCGAGAAGAGCACCATTGGCTCTGGGCGAAAATGCACAAACACAATGTGCATGAAAGCGACAGCGATGTGACCAACGATAAGGATGGTGAGGTAGGCAGGGCCATCATCAGCGCGTGCAGCAGTGAAGTCCTGTTCGCAATGCGAACACGCATCGTTCATTTTGAGATAGCTATGAAGCACAGGTCCTTCACCGCAATTTGGACATTTGCGTTTCCAACCACGGCGCAAAGCGGGCCAAAGCGCGCGTTCATCTTGTTGGGGCAGAGTATGGGCAGCCATAGTGGACCTTTATTATGACATCGTTCTCACGCCCCAGTATGGCATGAAAATGCGGACAGAGCACAGTGTTTCCTAACGTCGCAGCTTGCTCCCTCGCAGAGCGGGCGAATGACTTGTGAAAAAAAAGTTGAGAAAATTTCGACGGAAGTCTTGAGCTGATCCGTTTGACCCCCCGAAGCAGGCAGGAATTGCTTGTTGAGCACGGCCAAAGGGCCAAGACATAAATGGAGTAACCAAATGACAACGATCTCACGTATGACAGTGCGCATTGCTTTGACAGGTTTGGTCATTGCGACGGGTTTCGCAGCGAACGCAGCTACTGATGGTGACAACAAAGGCGGCAAGATGCGCCATGAGCGCCCATCCTTCAGCACGCTTGATACAGATAGCAATGGCGCATTGACGCGCGAAGAAATGGCAGCCCATGCGAAAGTGCGCTTTGATAAAATGGATGCCAATAGTGATGGTCAGTTGAGCGCAGACGAGCTGGGTCAAGCGGGCAAGAAACGCGCGCAAAAGCGTGCTGCCAAAATGATTGAACGCGTAGATGCGAACGACGATGGTATGATCAGTTTTGAGGAAATGTCCTCTGGTAAAATGGGCAAACGCCAGTCAAAAATGTTTGACCGTATCGACGCTGACGGTAACGGCTCGCTTTCTGAGGATGAGTTTGCCAAGCTTGGTGAACGTCGCGGTGGCAAGAACAAGCGTCAAAAGGCTGGCGAATAATCCTTTGCGCTAAATAATTTGTCCGCGTCATATGGCGCGGGCAAATACAAGTTGACTGATTGGACCTATAAAGACGCGCATGAGCATGGCTTTGGATGATCTCTCGGACGTAAGTGATGATACGCTGTTGCAGCTTTATGCGAATGGCGATCAGAGCGCTGCGCGTTCTTTGACCCTGCGCCTTGCGCCACGTGCCTACAATCAGGCCTATCGGATGTTAGGTGTGCAGGCAGATGCGGAAGATGTTGCGCAAGATGCGATGATGCGCGTTTGGAAAATTGCACCCGAGTGGCGTATGGGGGAGGCCAAAGTGACGACGTGGCTTTACCGTGTTGTCGCCAACCTGTGCACGGATCGTTTGCGCAAGACACGCGCAACGTCGCTTGATGCGATTGACGAACCGATGGATCCTAGTCCAAGCGCTGCGGCTGATATGCAAACCAACGCACGCAATGATGCATTGCAAGCTGCGTTGATGGAACTACCTGCGCGTCAACGCGAAGCCGTTGTGTTGCGCCACATAGAAGAATTGCCCAACCCGCAGATCGCCGAGCGGATGGAGATCAGTGTCGAGGCGGTAGAGAGCCTGACGTCGCGTGGAAAACGCGCGCTGACACAGCTATTAAAGGGGCGCAAGTCCGCCCTAGGATTTGAAGGAGATGCGCCATGAGTAAACGTATGCGTGACACAGATGATCTCGAGGTCTTTTTTGAGGCCGCAAAATCTTCGCCGCCAGCGCCCTCAAGCGATTTTATGGCCCGTGTTCTAAGCGATGCAGAATCAATGCAGCCTGAAGCGCTTGGTGTGATGCAATCCATGCCGCCTCAGCAAAGCGGTTTGAAAGAATTCTTTAGCGCGTTGAGCGATGCGATTGGGGGTTGGCGGGCCTTTGCAGGGCTGGCAACGGCTGCTGTGACAGGGCTGTGGATTGGCATCAGCCCGCCCGCAGGATTGATTGAGCCTTTTGGCTCTGTCCTTGGCACCGATACGAGCGCTTTGTCTGATGCGTTTGAGTACGGCGAAGGTTTTGATTTTACGATGTTTGAGGGATGAGCAACATGAGCGATCCAAAGAAGCAACCAAACAAGCCACCAAAGCCGTCAAAACGGTTTCGCATTTTGTTGGGGCTTTCACTCGCGCTCAACCTCTTGGTGGTTGGGGCCGTTGTTGGTGTGATTGTGAAGGGATCACCGTCAAACAGGGGGCCTTCTGGGGTGCGCGAAACCGCCTTGCCCTACGTAGGCGCGTTCGAGCTCGAAGATAAGCGCGCTATGCGTCAAGAGATGCGCGCACGTTTGCCTAAGCGACAAGAGACACGCGCCGCGATGGATGCTGGATACCGTGAATTTGTCGAAGTGGTGCGCAGCGAACCTTTTGATGCAACGCGAGCGGCAAAGGTTATGGAAGAACAGTTTGAACGCGCAGGGCAATTCCAAAGGGTAGGGCGCGAAGTGTCTATCGAGCGGATTAGTGAGATGAGCCCAGAAAAGCGCGCGGCTTATGCCGATCGCTTGGAATATCGGCTTGATAACCCAAGAAAGCGCAAGACGCGCAAAGAGCGTTGAAGCCAGCGGCGATTTAGCTCAATGTCTCCCTGAACAATTGGGGAGTGCAAAACATGGCGATGTCACGCGAATCTGCAGAAGTCTTTGCACTCAATGCGCTGGGATGGATCGTGGGTCAGGAAGAGGATGTCTTGCCGGCATTTCTTGGCGCAACGGGTTCTAGCGAAGCGGATATTCGTGAACGGGTCGCTGACCCTGAATTTCAGCTGTGTGTGCTTGATTTCTTAATGATGGATGATCAATGGATCATTTCGTGTTGTGATGCGTTGCAAGTGCCTTACGAGCGCGTCGGCGAAGCGCGCCAAGCGATGCCGGGCGGTGCTGAGATGAGCTGGACATGAGCGGCGTATCGGACGCGATCAAAGCCATTTTATTTGACAAAGACGGCACGCTTTTTGACTTTCGCGGGACATGGGATGCTTGGGCGGCGGGCTTTTTACCAGAACTAAGTGGTGGCGACGCCGATGTGCTTGCTGAATTGGCGCGGGTGTTGAGTTTTGATCTAAAATCGCAAGCCTTCTTGCCCAACTCCGTGGTTATTGCAGGAAGTAATCGCGAAATATCTCAGATGATCGCAGGTGCTCTAAAACGCAAAGATGTTGCGATGGTCGAACAGGAGTTGGCAGACAGTGCGGCCAAAGCGCCGCTTGCTCCAGTTGTGGAGCTCGCACCGTTCCTAAATGGGCTCAAGCAAGCGGGGTATAAGCTTGGTGTGATGACCAACGATGCGCATTCCGTTGCCGATGCACATCTGAAAAGTGCTGGCGTGCATGAGCTGTTTGATTTTATTTGCGGATCTGACAGCGGCTTTGGGGCCAAGCCTGAACCTGAACCTTTGCTGGCCTTTTGCTCTCACGTACAGGTGGATCCGTTTCACACGGTCATGCTTGGGGATTCGGCTCATGATTTGCAGGCGGCCCGTGCGGCGGGAATGGCTGGGGTTGGTGTGCTCACTGGAGTGGCGCGCGCGCCTGAACTTGCGCCTTTAGCCGACGCCGTTCTAAACGATATTAGCGAATTGCCTGCTTGGTTAGATAAAAAGGCCATGCGCCGATAAACTTTTGCGACAAATGGTGTCGCTCTTAGGACGTCACTTTGTCGATTCCTTGCGTTTGATACTCTCAAAGTCACGGAGGGTGTTATGGCTGGATCAGATAATCGTCGGAAACGAAGTGGCGGGCGCGCTGGTGCGGCGACGCGCAGAGGCCGTGCAGCGATTGAGCAAAGCCCATGGCGCTTGCCCGTCAACATTGATCGCCCAACCGAACCTCTGGATGAAGACGGGATTGCAGCAATCCATGATGGCGCAATGCGCATTTTGGAAGAGGTTGGCATCGCATTTCTGAATCCTGAAGCGATTGAAATCCTGCGCAAAAGTGGCGGTTGTGAAATCGATGGCGAGATCGTCCGCATGGGCCGTGATTTCGTCATGGAAAAGATTGCGCTTGCACCCAGTCAGTTCGACATCACACCGCGCAACCCTGATCGCAAGATCACGATTGGTGGCAACCACATTTTGTTTGGGAACGTCTCATCGCCGCCCAATTACTGGGACATGGCTCTGGGCAAGAAGGTTCCTGGCACGCGTGAGATGTGTCAGAATCTGCTGAAACTCACGCAATACTTTAACTGTATTCATTTCGCGGGCGGCTATCCTGTTGAACCTGTGGATGTTCACGCCTCTGTACGTCACCTCGATGTTTTGTTTGATAAACTTACCATCACGGACAAAGTCATGCACGCCTATAGCCTTGGCAAAGAGCGCGTCGAAGATGTGATGGAAATGGTGCGCATAGCGGGTGGTTTGAGCCACGAAGAATTTGACGCCAAACCGCGAATGTATACGAATATTAATTCGACCTCGCCACTGAAACACGACTACCCGATGATTGATGGCTGGATGCGCCTTGCGCGCCGTGGACAGGCGCTTGTGGTGACACCGTTTACGCTTGCTGGGGCGATGGCACCTGTGACGATGTCTGGTGCTGTGGCGCAGTCTTTGGCGGAAGCGTTGTGTGCTGTGGTGCTTGCGCAAGTGATTAACCCTGGTTGTCCTTGTGTGATTGGCACCTTTACATCGAATGTAGACATGAAAAGCGGCGCGCCCGCGTTCGGGACGCCCGAATATATGCGCGCGACGCAAATGACTGGACAGATGGCGCGGTTTTACGACCTACCAATGCGCTCCAGCGGCGTTTGCGCGGCAAATGTGCCTGACGGGCAGGCGATGTGGGAGACGTCAAACAGTCTTTGGGCGTCGGTGCAGTCCGGCACCAACATGGTCTATCATGCCGCGGGTTGGCTTGAGGGGGGGCTGATCGCGTCGCCTGAAAAATTCATCATGGATTGCGAAGTGCTGCAACAAATTCAACGCTATATGGAGCCTGCAACATTCGCGACGACACCGGATGATATCGCACTAGATGCGATCAAATCTGTTGGCAACGACGGCCATTTCTTTGGCATCCAACATACCCAAGACCGTTATACGACAGCGTTCTATCAACCGTTCTTGAGTGACTGGAAAAACTATGAGGGCTGGGAAGTCGCAGGCGGCATCTGGACGCCAGAGCGCGCGCACAATCTCTTTTTGCAGATATTGGAAGAGTTTGAAGAGCCGGCCATGGACATCGCCATTCGCGAAGAACTCGCAGCGTTTGTAGCGCGGCGTAAAGAAGAAGGCGGAGCGCCAACTGATTTTTAGAACCATAAACTGTTCGCTGGGGAATTAGGTAAAGTTCTTATCAGTTCGAGCGATTATAACTGCTTAGGTTAGGTGTTTGTTAAGAACTGCGCTGCAAAAGTGACTGTAGAAGATTGCAGGGTTCTTGGTATGCATGGGTTAATCAACAAAGCCGTCGAAGCGTTCGTGCATGATACATATGGCGCTGACGCGTGGCGCAACATTGCTTGTCGGGCAGAGCTTGAGGACCCGTCGTTTGAAGCGATGATGGTCTATGACACCGTTATTACCCCGCGCGTGGTTGAGTGCGCAACAGAGGCGTTGGGCGTTGATCGGGGAGATTTTCTTCAAAATTTGGGAACATATTTGGTATCGCAACCCTCTCAACAAGCGGTGCGACGATTGCTGCGCTTTGGTGGGGTCGATTTTGTAGATTTTCTCTACTCTCTTGATGATCTTCATGATCGCGCACGATTGGCTGTCGCTGATCTGTTTTTGCCAAAGTTAGAGCTGCGCGAGCATACGCTTAATCAATTTAGCCTTACTGTGCGCTCAGACATTGACGGCTTTGGTCATGTTCTAATCGGTCTTTTAACGGCCATGGCGGATGATTATGGTGCTTTGGTCATGGTTGAATACGGCGGACGTCAGGGAGAGGTCGAAACAATCGCGATTGCCTTACTTGAAACGGCATTTGCGGCGGGAAATCGTTTTGAACTCGGTGCGCGCGCGTGATTGTCGACCGAATGCTTGCCAAAGCACCGACGCTGGAGTGGCCCGCGCTCGAAGCGGCTTTTGATATCCTTTGCCCGATGCATCTAAGACTAACAGAAACCGGCCACATTGTTCACGTTGCGCCAACGTTGAAGAAGCTGCGCCCGGATGTTGATTTGACAGGTATGCGCTTTCTTGAAGTGTTTCGTTTGGATCGCCCGCGCTCTATCACGACCATGTCAGAGTTGATGTCGCGTGCGCGCAGCAAGCTGCATCTGGAGCTGCGCGAGGCCCCTTGCACCGCGTTAAAAGGGGTTCTTGTGCGATTGCCAAAGGGGCAGGGCGCGTTGGTAAATTTGTCGTTTGGAATTTCCGTTGTTGAAGGCGTGCAGGATTTTGGCCTGAGCAGTGCAGATTTTGCCGCGACAGATTTGGCGATTGAAATGCTCTACTTGGTAGAGGCAAAGTCAGCGGCGATGGACGCCTCACGCAATTTGAACCAACGACTTCAAGGCGCAAAACTTGCTGCAGAAGAGCAAGCTGCAACAGATACACTAACAGGGCTAAAAAACCGTCGCGCCGCTGATCAGATCCTTGAAACAGCACTTCTGGAGGATCGCGCGTTTACGCTTATGCAGATTGATCTCGATTTTTTCAAAGCGGTCAATGATAGTAAAGGTCACGCGGCGGGGGACCGCGTGTTGCAAGAAGTTGCAAAAATCATGCGCGCTGAAACCCGAAAGGGCGATGTTATTGCGCGGGTTGGTGGCGATGAATTTATGATCCTGATTGAGGGAAGTGCAGCGAAAGACCGTCTGAAAGACATCGCATCACGACTTATTCGCGGAATTGAACAGCCGATCAAGTTCGAGGGGGAGACATGTCATATTTCAGCAAGTATCGGAATTGCACGACGTGTTGTAGGTGACCGGCGGGATATGGACGCATTGATGCAATGTTCTGATCGCGCGCTTTATGCGTCGAAAAGCAAAGGTCGTGCCTGCGCGACGTTTGATGAGGATCTTTAGGTCTTTGGAAGCTGTGTTAATCAGTTAAGCCCCGATACGTCTGAGCCGCAAGGCGTTGCTCACAACAAAAACGCTCGATAAAGCCATCGCCCCAGCGGCAAGTGCTGGTGTTAGAAGCAGACCGAAGCCGGGATAAAGTATGCCAGCGGCGATCGGGATCAACAGAACGTTATAGGCGAAAGCCCAGATCAGGTTTTGTTTGATATTGCGTAAAGTCGCTTTGCTCACAGTAAAAGCGGCTGAGAGCGCATTCGGATCACCTGACAGGAGGACAATGTCGGCAGCTTCAATCGCAACATCCGTGCCTGTGCCAATGGCGATCCCAACATTGGCTTGTGCCAAGGCGGGTGCGTCGTTGATGCCGTCCCCGACAAACGCAACAGTGCCGTCCGCTTGCAAGGCTTTAACCGCATCCGCTTTACCACCGGGAAGGATGCCGCCAATACAATGATCAATCCCGAGTTCATCTGCGACGCGCTGTCCGGCTTGAGCAGTGTCACCTGTAAGCATCACAGTTTTCAGTCCGGCATCGCGCAGCATATTAACTGCGGCTTTCGCATTTGGCTTCAAAGGATCAGAAATTTCAAAGTGAGCGATCAAGATTTGATCGATGGCCAAAAGAACTTCAGTGCCAATGCCGTCAGCGGGTAGGGCAGTGAGATCTACGGCAGCTTCGCCCAACAGTTTGCGATTGCCGATCAAAATTGTCTTACCCTTTATCTGTGCGCGTAAACCACCGCCCGTCAGACTCTCGAAATTGGACACTTCGAGCAGATCAAGGCTGTGCTCTTGTGCTTTCGCGACAAGGGCGCGTGCGATGGGGTGTTCTGAGAGGCTCTCAATGCTCGCAGCGAATTCTAATGCGCGGTCTTGAGACAGGTCTGCATAAAGCGCGATCGCGGTCACGCTTGGCCGTCCTTCGGTCAGCGTTCCGGTTTTATCAAACGCGACTGTTGTCACGGAGCTCAGTTCTTGCAAAGCAGACCCTTTGGCGAACAAGACCCCAAGATCAGCAGCACGGCCCGCGCCAACCATGATTGACGTCGGTGTCGCCAACCCCATCGCGCATGGGCAGGCGATGATAAGAACGGAAACACCTGCGACGAGGGCATAAGTAAGCGCGGGGTCTGGTCCGAACATGGCCCAAACCACGACCGTCAAAAGCGCCAACGCCAACACCGCAGGCACAAACCAAGCCGTGATTTGATTGACCAAGTTTTGCACGGGAAGCCGCGCGCTTTGTGCTTTTTGCACCATCTCGATGATCTGGCTCAGGACCGTGTCGCTTCCAAGCTTTTGCGCTTCAAAGGTAAAGCTGCCGGTCGTATTCACTGTGCCCGCGGTCACCGACGCGCCTTTGGATTTAAGCACGGGCAGGGGTTCACCGGTTAGCATACTCTCATCGACCCAGCTCTCACCGGATAGGACTGTGCCATCAACAGCAATGCGTTCGCCCGGCTTGATCACCAATTTATCGCCTTTGACCAAGGTCTCGACCGCGATGATCTGTTGTTTGCCGTCGCGCTCTACAGTGGCGCTTGACGGGCGCAGCGCAATCAGACGTGCGATTGCAGCGCCTGTTTTGCCTTTTGCACGCGCTTCCATCCAGCGCCCTGCAAGAATGAGGGTGATAATCACTGCGGCGGCTTCGAAATATACGCTGCGGGCTGCTTGTGGCAAAAGCGCAGGCGCAATCAGGACAAAGACAGAATAGAAAAACGCAGCCCCCGAGCCAAGAACAACCAAGGCGTTCATGTCAGGTTGACGTTTTACTAAAGAACGGATGCCATCGCGCCAAATCGAACGCCCCGGAAAGACAAGAACGAGGGTTGTAAGCACGGCTTGTAGCAGCCAGCTTGTTTGCATGCCAACTGTACGCGCGATCAAGTGATGAAACGCGGGAAAAACGTGGCCGCCCATTTCGAGGCCGAAAACGGGCAACGTCAAAAGCGCGCTCAGGATAAACGCGCGACGCATGTCTTCGGCCTCATCGCCGAAACTTGGGGCGCTGGGGGTGTTCGTGGTGATAAGGCTTGCTGTTTTGCCGCCTTGCTTCACAGCGTCCAAAAGCGTGGCGTCTGGTGTGCCCAAGCTTTCAATGCGCGCCTCGCCTGTAGCGAGGTTCACTTCAGCACTCACAACTCCCGACGCGGCCAAGAGTGCGGTTTCAACGCGGTTCACACAGGATGCACAGGTCATTCCCTCGATGGAGAGACGTGTGCTCACCAATTCGGCTGGTTTGTTCACCGCGTTCAAGGCGTCCACGAGTGCGGCGCTTTCAATAGGGTGTGTCACCACAACATCTGCGCGAAGAGTTGCAAAGTTGACCTCAGCCGTCACGCCATCGATTGCATTCAACGCAGTTTCCGCACGCACAGCGCAGGACGCGCAGTTAAGACCTTGGACCGGAAAACTAAATTTATCGTTCATTTTGCATGTACCAAGTCAAAGACTCGCGCTGCGAGAGCGCTTTCGTTGGAGATGTCATAGACGATATCAAAATGATTGCGCTGCGCAATTTCAAGGCACTCTGCATCGGGAAGTATGTTCGCAAATCCATGGCTTTGGCGTTTGAATTCATCCGTCTCGATTTCCCCATAGGCGATAAGCGCCTTTGGGAAGGTAGACAGGTCGCTGTGCACAGGGCTTGCTTGTCGCGCGCTGTCGATATTCAAATGTAAAGGCTCGTTTACATATGTGCCTATCAAAGGTTCAAGATCGTAGATGCCCGAAAGCAAAAGCGCTAAATTTGGTTCAAAGGGTAGGTCGAGGCAAGTCATCGCTACAAGATGGGCACCAGCGGAACTTCCGCCAAGGGCAAAACGCGTTTTATCAAGCTTATAGCGCTCTGCATGCTTATAGAGATGCAGAACAGCTTGAACGCATTCCTTTTGTATTTCGGGCAGGCTCGCATGTGGGGCAAGTGTATAGTCAATTGCCGCGAAGGCGATGCCTTGTTCCAAGAAACCTTGAGCTGGGAATGTGCTGTCGCGTTTGGACAACGCCTGCCAGTAGCCGCCATGGATGAAGATGAACAAGGGCACTGGCGTCTCTGAAGTGGGGACGAACAGGTCAATGCTTTGTGATGGCTTATCGCCATACACAAGCGTTTGCATGTCAGGATACATCGCATAGGTCGCTGCGCTGTCTTTGGCATAGGCCTTTATGTAAGGGGTAAGGTCACCATCGGGCAAAGCTTTGCTTGGCGAATACGCCATCGCACGTTGCTCATCTGTCATACCGCGCCACTGTAGTGTGCCAGGCCCTTTGGTCATGTCACTGCAGAGCGCACCTGAAACCGTGCTTCTTTATAGCTTTGTGTTTTGAGAATATCTTCAAGCGTGTCGACGGCTTTTAGAATCTCGGCTTCCCCGACAAACAGCGGCGTAATGCCAAAGCGCATCATGTCAGGTGCGCGGAAATCACCTATCACCTTGCGCTCGATCAGGGCCTGCATACACGCGTAGCCGTCTTCAAAGTGGAAGGACACATGCGAACCACGTTCATCCATACTGCGCGGCCCTGCGAGGGTAACACCAGCGCAACGGTTCTCTACCTCTGAAATAAACAGTTCCATTAGCTCAACCGCACGGGTGCGCACATCATGAAGGTCCACACCTTCCCAAACATCCAACGCAGCTTCCAGCAAAGCAAAAGAAGCGATAGACGGCGTCCCAATGCGCATGCGGTCAATCTTGCCCGGCATAGGGCGGTAGTCTGTGGTAAATGCAAAAGGGGCTTCGTGCCCGTACCAACCAGACAAGACAGGCTCAACCGTATCGATCAATCGTGGCGCCACATAGATAAAGGCTGGTCCACCGGGGCCTGCGTTCAAAAATTTGTAGGTACAGCCGACGGCGAAATCCACGTTTGATCCAGACAGGTCCACAGGGATAGCCCCTGCAGAGTGCGCAAGGTCCCATACAACAACCGCGCCGACGCTGTGCGCTTTGTCGATGATTGCTTTCATGTCGTGCTTGCGGCCTGTGCGGTAATCCACCTCTGTGAGGGTCACGACGGCGATCTCGTCTGTAATCGCATCGATCACTGATTCTGGCTCTACGGTGCGTAGCTCATAGCCGTCCTCTTTGAGCTTCACGAGGCCTTGAACCATGTAAAGATCGGTTGGGAAGTTTCCGGTGTCAGAGAGAATAACCTTGCGATCTGGCACCATCTGAAGACCCGCACCTACCGCTTGGAACACTTTGATCGACAAGGTGTCACTCACAACGACTGATCCCGCTTCAGCACCAATAAGTTTGCCGATGCGATCCCCCAACGTGTTGGTCTGCATGAACCAGCCTTTGGTGTTCCAACCTTTGATCAACTCTGTACGCCATTCATTGTTCAAAAACTCTGCCATCGCGTCGGGGGAGGCTTTGGGCATGGGACCAAGGGAGTTGCCGTTGAGATAAACCATCCCCTCAGGAATATCGAACATCGCGCGGGTTTTGGTGAAATCTGTCATGGCTGGCCCTTTGTTGTGTGTCTGATGTGGACCAGATGGGGCGGGGCAAGGCAAGGACAATCCCTATTGTTTACGCATCGCTTTGCTGTAAAATCTCTTCACGCGCTGGGCAAATTGCTCTATCGCAGCTCGCGATGACCGATCTTAGCCCACATACGCCCCAAAGCGCCGCACGTGCTGCCCGCCTGTCTGTTGCCCCCATGATGGAGTGGACGGATCGGCATTGCCGCTATTTTCATCGGCTGATGTCTCAGCAAGCCTTGCTCTATACGGAGATGGTGACATCACCTGCGCTTGTGCGCGGCAACGCAACGCATCTTTTGAAATACTCGCAAGCGGAGCAACCTGTGGCGCTGCAACTTGGGGGCTCTGATCCTGATGAGTTGGCAGAAGCCACGCGGCTCGGGGCAGAGGCGGGTTACGCGGAGATTAACCTCAACGTTGGGTGTCCGTCGGATCGTGTGCAAAATGGTGCATTTGGTGCGATCCTTATGCGTGATCCTAAGTTGGTTGCAGAGTGTTGCGCGGCGATGATTAAAGCGTCGCCTGTTGAGGTGACAGTAAAGTGTCGTATTGGCGTGGATGACCAAGACCCACACGAAGTGCTACCTGAGTTCATTGCGCGTGTCGCAGGGGCAGGGGTCGGCCGCTTTACCATCCATGCGCGCAAAGCATGGTTGCAGGGGTTAAGCCCTAAAGAGAACCGCGATATTCCACCGCTCGATTATGATCTGGTCCAGCAGATGAAGGGGCTGTTCCCTGCGCTTCACCTTAGTTTGAATGGTGGGGTGACTACACTTGCTGATGCCAAGGCTGCGCTGGATCGCGGCATGGACGGTGTAATGATCGGGCGCGCAGCCTATCATCAGCCGGGGGATATCTTAATGGATGCGGATCATGTGATCTATGGGGCCCCTCAACGTGAACGTGAGCGCGAAGACATCGTGACGGCGATGCTGCCCTACATAGATGCGCATATTGCTGAGGGCGGTAAATTGGGGCAAGTGACGCGCCACATGCTGGGCCTGTTCGCTGGCAAACCCGGTGCGCGGTATTGGAAGCGCCATCTTTCCGAGAATGCGCATAAACCAGACGCTGGCGCGCATACTGTTGTTGACGCAATCGAGAAGATGCACGCAGCGCGACCGCACGAATGAATTTGCATTTTGCGGGCAATTTGGCGTTCTGGCGGGCGGCGATAACACTATGATATTTGAAAACATGGCTGACTTTTCCGTTTTGATCCAAATGCTCGTTCTTCTTTTGATCACAGGCGCGTTTGCTGGTGTGCTGGCTGGCGCGCTTGGGGTCGGTGGTGGCATCGTGCTGGTGCCCGCGTTTCTTTATGTATTCGGCGTGCTTGGCTTTACAGGACCGCAAGTGATGCAGCTTAGTCTTGCGACATCGCTGGCAACAATCATGGTGACGTCAGTGCGCTCAGTGATGAACCACAACAAAAAAGGCGCTGTAGAGTGGGACATTTTACGCACTTGGGCCCCTGGGATAATCTTTGGCGCGGCACTGGGTGTTTGGGTGGCGTCAAGTTTGCGCGCAGACGTCTTGCAGATCATCTTTGGGGCTTTGGTCATGATTGTCGCGACCTACGTGGTGTTTTCTAAAACGTCGTGGCGGATCGCGGATATGATGCCAACAGGGTTAACGCGTTTGATGGCCTCACCAATCGTTGGTTTCCTATCGGTCCTGTTGGGGATTGGAGGGGGCAGTTTTGGTGTGCCAATTATGACTTTGCACGGCGTCCCCATCCACCGCGCGGTTGCGACGGCAGCAGGCTTTGGTTTGCTTATCGCTATGCCCGCAGTGGTTGGATTTTTATTCTTGCCGGTTGATCCGACGTCACGCCCGCCCTTTACGGTTGGATCGATAAATCTGGCAGCGTTCGGTATCATTATTGCGATGACGCTCCTCACGGCACCTTTGGGTGTGAGGCTCGCGCATGGGTTAGACCCAGACAGATTGAAGCGCGCATTCGGAGTGTTTTTGGTTTTGGTCGGGTTGAATATGTTGCGAAAGGTCGCGGGCTTATGATGGATTATGAAAAAGATGGCTTTGCGATATTTGAAGCGAACGACGCAACGCGTGCTTGGGCGCGTGCTGCGCATAAAATTGCGTGCGAAGTGACTGCAGATCCTGAGCAACAAGCGCAATGGTTGCGTCATCAGAACACGTGGTTTGTTGGTGTGGATGCACTGCCAAATGCAGACGATGGATCCATCGCAAATGTGCCGCTGTCGGGCCCTTGGCAAGAGTATGTTTCAGCACCAAGTCACTGGCACAATGCACAAATTTCAGTGGTTTATGAGGGATACCCAAAGCAGGACAAAGAACAAAGCGACGCCAACCATCGCTTTCGGATCAACCGCGCAGCCGCTCACGTTGACGGCTTATTACTTGAAAACGGCAAACGCTATTTGCGCGAACCCCATGCTTTTATCCTCGGGATTTCGCTCAATGAGAGTGATGCTGCACCGCTCAAAGTCTGGCCCGGCAGCCATACTCTTATGGGAGCTGAATTAGCCAAAGCTTTGAGTGCAGGTCCTGATCTGACAGGCGAATACAAGGCCGCGCGCGCAAAGGTGTTCGAAACGATAAAGCCTGTCGATGTGCCGCTGCGCTTTGGTCAGTCTATCTTGCTGCACCGCCACATGTTGCACGGTATGTCACCTTGGCAAGAAGGACAAACTGCGCCCAAGGAAGGTCGTATGACGGCTTATTTCAGACCGCAGTTTGACACTGTCAAAGACTGGCTTCCTCTTTCTTAAAATATCCCCGCCGGAGGCAAGAACGGCTTTCATCAGTAGACAGAAATCAATCAGGTACAGCGAAGTGTTTGGACAGTTTCAATCCTTGGCCTTGGTAGTTCGAAGCAATGCCAGACCCGTATAGTTGTTGTGGGATTTCGGACATGTGTTCATAAACCAATCGGCCAACAACCTGACCATGCTCAAGTACAAAGGGTGCCTCATGGCAGCGTACTTCCAACACACCGCGTGACCCTGTCCCGCCAGCCGCAGAGTGCCCAAACCCAGGATCAAAAAAGCCAGCGTAGTGTACGCGAAACTCTCCGACCATCGCTAAATATGGAGCCATTTCAGCGGCATACGCGGGTGGGATATGAACGGCTTCGCGACTGACGAGAATGTAGAATGCACCGGGATCAAGGATGATCTGACCATCTTTGCAGCGCACATCTTCCCAATACTCTGCCGGATCGTAAAAGCCGATGTTGTCTAAATCGATGACCCCAGTGTGCGGTTTCGCACGATAACCAACGAGGTCCGTGCCGTCTAACTTTAGGTCGACGGAAAAACCCAGCCCATCATCGATCAAGGCGTCACCGTTCACTAAAACATCACTCGCATGAAGCGCGGTTAGGGCGGTGTCATCAAGGATTGCCTGACCTTCGCGAAAGCGAATTTGGTTAAGGCGCATACCTGGACGCACCAGCACTGAAAAAGAGCGGGGGCAAATCTCGGCGTAAAGCGGACCTTTATAACCAGGTGCTATGCGGTCAAATTCGGCACCGCCATCTGTGATCGTGCGTGTAAGTAGATCAAGTCGCCCTGTAGAACTTTTGGCGTTTGCAACAGCTTGCAAGCCGATGGGCAGATCAAGGCTTTCCATCAACGGGACAACGTAAACGCAGCCTTTTTCAAGCACTGCTCCGTCACTCAGATCAATCTGGTGCATCTCGAATTCTTTAAGGCGGTCTTCGACGCGACGATCATGGCCCGCAAGAAAAGATGCGCGCACGCGATAGGCGACCGAGCCAAGCCTAAGATCTAAGCTAGCAGGTTGAATTTGTTCAGGAATAATATCCGGCGAGCCGTGAATTTGACCGTTTCTGATCATTTGTTCTAATCGTTGGCTGGGTAGAACACCTGTCATGACGCGCCTCCGGTGGCCCGCCTGATGCTCCGCTCCGTGATCCGCAAAAAGCAAAAATGGACCGGATCGGCGGGCAAAGTGTAAATGGTCGGGCTAGCAGGACTCGAACCTGCGACCTTCCGTCCCCCAGACGGACGCGCTACCAGGCTGCGCCATAGCCCGACGCCTGATGAAACGGTGTTTACTGGAACTAAGCGGAGGAGCAAGGATAAAATGCGCGCTTAGTGGTTTTGCATACGTGTTCGAAGCGCGCGCAACTCGTCTAGCTGTTCACGTAGATCATTTGCCAACTCAGGGGAAAGTCTCTGCGCTCCAAGTAATGACGACAACACGCCAGCGGGCGCGACGTAGCTATCCAATTGCGGTGCGATCTTTTCAACAGAGGGTACATCATACGTGATGGGGTCTGCTTGAGGCGCTTCAGGGGCTGCCGTTTGCGTGGACTCTTTGGAGATTTCGACCTGTGCAGCCTCGTGCTTCTGTTCTGCCGAAGCTGTCGGGGCATCTTGGGGCATACTATGCGAAAATATTGGATTCGCCGGCGTCGATGCTTTCAGTTGTTCAGCAGGCTCTTCATCACGCGCGTTGTTTTCAGGCGGATCAACGGGCTCAAAACGTGCGACTGGGTCAATCGTGAGTTTTGTCGTCGTCTCATCCAGCTCTGTGGCCGCCGTTTCCATGGGCGCTTCAGCTTGAGGTGGTTCAATTGGTGCTGTTACTGGTGCGCGGCGCATGAAAGCGGGGAGGGCGTCACCACCAAACGCTGGGGCCTCGGGCGTTTGCGTTTCATCCTCAGGCGTTTGTGGTGCAGGCACGTCTGCCTCAGGCGTGGACGCGGTTTCACTGGCTAGGCTATCCACCGCTTCTGCGGGCGCTGTTGGGTCGGCATCCGGCGCGTGCGTTGTTTCTGGGGTTGGCGTAGCCGGTTCAGACACACTTTCTTGTGGTTCAGCGCGCGGTGGGAAGGACAGAACCTTTGCTTCTGCTTCCGCTTCAGCGACCGGCTCGGCTTGAGCATCTGGCTCATAGGCCGCTTCTGCGATGATTTCCTCATCCTCTAAAAGGTCTTCATCAAGCGGCTGAGACAAGGCAGCGACGTGTTTTACACCGTGCTCCCGCAGCAACTTTTGCGCACCTTTGATGGTTAACCCATCGTCATGCAGTAGTTTTTTGATCCCACCAAGCAACTTCATATCCGCAGGGCGATAGTAGCGTCTACCGCCAGCCCGCTTCACAGGTTTTACATGCGTGAATTTGCTTTCCCAAAAGCGCAACACATGCGCGGGAGTTTCAAGCCAATCGGCAACTTCGCTGATCGTGCGGAATGCATCCTTGGACTTTGACATCTAGGGCCTGCTCCTGATTGGTTTAACGCTTGTTACCCTCAGCAACACGGTCTTTCATCAGATGAGACGGGCGAAAGGTCAAAACGCGACGGGGGTTGATAGGGACTTCCTGACCAGTTTTTGGGTTACGCCCAACGCGTGCAGCTTTGTCACGCACGCTAAATGTTCCAAAGGATGAAATCTTAACTTGTTCACCTGCGACGAGCGCATCTGAGAGATGAGTCAGGATATTTTCCACCAGTTCCGCAGATTCGTTGCGTGACAATCCTACCTCACGAAACACCGCTTCGCTCAGGTCCATCCGCGTTAGAGTCTTTTCAGTCATATTTTGCCCCCCCCAAAAGGCGATTGGGTCACCTTAGAGCGATTGCGAATTTTGAGTCAAGGGAATGATCTGTGTTAGCCGCTTGGAAAGGGTGCACTTTCAAAGGTTTACCAGCGCAAAACCACTGCGCCCCATGCGAGCCCGCCACCAATTGCCTCGGTAACGATCAAATCGCCAGCGTTTATTTTGCCTTGGCCTTTACCCACGGATAGTGCCAAAGGGATAGACGCGGCTGATGTGTTGCCGTGATCATGGACTGTGACGATGACGTTTTCCATTGGAACGTTCATCTTCTTTGCCGTGCCCTTAATAATCCGAATATTGGCTTGATGCGGCACAACCCAATTCACATCGTCCGCGGTCACCCCCGCTTTGTCCATTGCTGTATGAGCCGTTTTTGCCAGCTTTTCCACAGCATGGCGGAAGACTTCTTTGCCCTCCATGCGCAGATAACCCGTCGTTTTTGTGGATACTCCGCCATCGACATACAGAATGTCGCGATATGTTCCGTCAGAGTTGAGGTCCGTCGAAAGTACACCGCGATCCGAAGCCGTGCCATCACCTTCAGCCGCTTCAAGGATCAATGCACCAGCACCGTCGCCGAACAAAACGCATGTGCCGCGATCGGTCCAATCCATGATGCGGCTGAATGTTTCTGCGCCGATCACCATCACGCGTTTCGCGCTACCTGCGACGATCAACGCGTTGGCGTTGGCGAGTGCAAAAATGAAACCTGCACACACAGCTTGCACATCAAACGCAAACCCTCCGTTCATCCCGATTTGGTGCTGAACCATTGTCGCGGCAGACGGAAATGTCAGGTCTGGGGTAGAGGTGGCAACAATCAATGCATCAAGATCGCTGGCTTCCAATCCGGCATCGGCAAGGGCCGCGCGGGCCGCATTTGCAGCAAGATTAGAGGTGGTTTCACCTTCAGCGGCGAAGTGACGTCGTTCAATTCCAGAGCGCGAAATGATCCAGTCATTGCTGGTTTCAAGCGTTTTTTCAAAATGAGCGTTTGGCACGACGTTTTCGGGAAGATAATGCCCGACGCCTTTAATTTGTGCACGTATCATGCCCTAGCTCTCCTCGGCGATGCTTTTTGCAGCAGCTGTTGTACTAGCCGCGATGCGTTTTGCCAGTCTGTCGGAAAAGCCGGACTGTGCAAGTCTAAACGCAAGGTTAATTGCCGCATCCACGCCCGTTGCATCCGCAGAGCCATGTGATTTCACAACTGTACCGTTCAATCCGAGGAAAACGCCGCCATTTACGCGACGTGGATCGATACGCTGGCGAAGGCGTTTTAGCGAAGTCAAAGCAAGTAAGGCCGCAACTTTGGACAAAAGCGAATAGTTGAACGCTTCTTTCAAGCGATCCCCGATTAGGCTTGCGGTGCCTTCGCCAGTCTTCAGCGCGACATTGCCGGTAAACCCGTCAGTGACAATAACGTCTGCGCGATCGCCGGGGATGTCGCCCCCCTCGACGAAACCGACATATTCAAAGTCAGCGGCTTTTGCCTGGCTTTCAATCAGCTCGCCTGCGTCATGAAGTTCGTTGCGACCTTTATGTTCTTCGGTACCAACGTTGAGCAATCCAACGCGCGGGCGCTCGATGTTAAGGCCGTTGCGCGCATAGGACACGCCCATCAATGCGTATTGCAGCAGATCCGTCGCATCCGCGCGAATATCCGCACCCACATCAAGCATCACGTTAAAGCCATCCTTTGAGCGCGAGGGCCATAGGATACCAATAGCAGGGCGGTTCACGCCGGGGAGCTTGCGAAGGCGGATCATGCTCATCGCCATCAGCGCGCCTGTATTGCCACAAGACACACATGCGGCGGCTTCACCGCTACGCACAGCTTCAATTGCAGACCACATCGAGGTGTTTTTGCCACTGCGCAGTGTCTGGCTGGGTTTGTCTGTCATCTTAACAACGTCAGGGACGTCGCGCACATCGCATAAACCAGCAAGGTTTTTGCGCTTTGCCAGTAGCGGTTCCAGCGTTTGCGCTGGCCCATGAACAATGAAACCTAGGTCGGGGTTTTTGGATGCAGAACGAGAAATGCCGGCAACAATAGCTGCCGGCCCCTCATCGCCGCCCATGGCGTCGATGGATAAAATGATACGTTTGCTCTGCGTGTGCGCCAAATCATCGATTTGATCACTGGACACAGTCATTTAAACGTACCTCGCGGATCAGTTATGCCGCGTCTTCGTCCAGATCGATCTCGTCAGCTTGTGCAACGATTTCTTTGTTCGCGTAGTGACCACAAGACGGGCACACGTGATGTGGGCGCTTCAGCTCACCACAGTTAGAGCACTCGTTTGGGTTCGCTGCAACCAGCGCGTCATGTGCGCGACGGTTGTTGCGGCGCGATTTGGATACTTTGTTCTGCTGGACAGCCATGTCGCAACCTATCAATGTTCGGGGCCAAGAGGGCCGTTATTCGGGTCTAGCAGGCACATATGCGAGGTGTCGCCGCCTGTCCAACCCTAAATTCGCTAGAGCGCGCGAAAATAGGGAAGAAAATGTGTTTCGCAAGCGATTCTTTGCGCGCGCTTCGCTTACTCGGGTTTGGGTAGCACGAAGTCTGGGTTTAGTGTGACCACCTGAGTGGTCTTTGTCTCGAAACCAGTGCTTTTCACATATCGATAAGACTGCGCGATAAACCCCGTTTCAGGATTCACCCAGAATTTTTCATAGATTTCGGCACCCTCGATCACAGAAGAGTCGTATGTGCCTGCAACGACGTCCTTAAGCGTATCGTTTGATGTTTCTTTCGCGCAGCTCACATCGCGGGCGGTTTTTGCATCGCGGGTCATAGCCTGTTTGTGATCTGCGCGTCCTTTTTCGCCGTCAAAATCAGTGACGAATCCCCAAGTGGCCCCCTTGTCGTGCGACATATACATTTTGTCATTTGCAAACAGCGTCCAAGGGTCGCTTTCAGGATCAATCGCTTTGCTCATCCCGTTGCCGTTTCCTGTGTCGTTGTGTTGCGTGATACTTGTGCGTACGCCAACGATCTCCTGTGTGATGTGCATCTGCGTTGGGCCAAAGTCTTGATTGCCGTTGATGAGCAACTTGGCAAAATGGTCCTCACATGTCTGAGCATGCGCGCCAGTTGCAAAGCATATAAGCGCAAAGGAAAGGAACGTGTGTTTCATCTGATGCTCCTTGAGGGGCGGGGGTAGAGCGGTATTTAACGTCACACTAGCGTCAAAAGCTGCAAAAGTCATGCTAGGTTTGCTTGGCGAGCGTGATCAAAAGACTTGATCCGTTTGTGCGCTCGTGGAAGCGTGGTTTCGAAAAACATGGATTGATCATTATGGGAGAACTGACGTGCACTATGATCCAAGGTCTGACACATGCCCGCTACCTTACGCTCCGTTCAAATCTTGTACCGTGCCGCGCCCGATTGGCTGGCTTAGCACGATAAGTCGCGATGGCGTGCCTAATCTCGCGCCCTATTCACAATGGCAAAACCTGACGTTTGATCCGCCCATGGTCATGTTCGCCGCCAATCAGCTTTCAAACGGGGAACGCAAACACACGGTTGTCAACGCGGAGGACACAGGTTGGTTCGTCTGGAACATGGCAACCTATGATCTTCGCGAGGCGGTAAATCTATCTGCGATGGAAGTGGCGGCGGACGTGGATGAATTCTCACATGCTGGTGTGACAGCAGTCCCATGCATCGATGCCCCGGGGCCACGCGTGGCGGAAAGCCCTGCGCAGTTTGAGTGCAAATTCTTGAGCACACATCGCTTGCGTGGCAGTTCCAATCACGGGTGGGTCGATGTGGTCTACGGTGAAGTTGCGCGTATCCACGTCAAAGACGAGGTTGTAACGCAGGATGGCAAGCTCGATATTCCTCGGATCCGTCCATTGGCGCGCTTGGGATATTATGATTACACATCCGTCACAGAGACGTTCGAAATGAAGATCCCCGGCACGAACGATATGACCAACGTGGGCTTGGAAGGGAAGCAATAGTCATTCCTTTGGTGCGCAGCGTTTGAAATAGAAATGGACCCTTAGATGAGCAATAAGCCCCTCAATGGTTGGAACCACACACCTGACGTTCCCATTCAGGTGTCACCAGTTTTTCGCTGGCCGCCACGGCCTGCGCAAGTTGTTCAATGGTTTTGGGGGTCTTGGTTCTTAGTTAGCGAAAAGCTGATTATACTTGGGCTCGCGTGTATATCCTACATCTGGTTTCAACCTAGTCTAGAAGTGACACAGACGCTTGCGTTCGGATGGGTTTTCGAGCTTTGGCTGCGCAATATGGTGCTGATGAGCCTCGTCGCGGGGGGATTGCATCTGTATTTTTACAGCTATTCCGCGCAAGGCGACAAGCTGAAGTATGATCCGCGCCCTTTGATGAAAAACGGACGTCAATTCACGCTTGGCGGACAAATCAGAGACAACATGTTCTGGACGCTCGCCAGCGGAGTTGGCTTTTGGACCGCGTATGAAGTTCTGATGTTCTGGTGCCTAAGCAATGGGCATGTGCCGATGCTGACATGGGCGGCGAACCCTGTGTGGTTCATCGCGATCTTTTTCCTGATGCCTGCGTGGGAGAGCTTCTATTTCTACTGGGTCCATCGCATCCTGCACATTCCGTTTCTTTATAAACATGTGCATTCCCTTCATCACCGCAATATCAATGTGGGGCCGTGGTCGGGGCTGTCGATGCACCCGGTTGAGCATATCATGTACCTAGGGACAGTGCTGATCCACTTTGTAATCGGGGCGCATCCGCTGCATATTTTGTTTCACCTGCAATATTACACGCTTACGGCCGCGAGCACGCATACCGGGTTTGAGGGGATGTTGGTGAAGGACGAAAACCGTTTGAAATTGGGGACGTTTCACCACCAAATGCATCACCGCTATTTTGAGTGTAACTACGGCTCGCTCGAGATGCCTTGGGACAAGTTATTCGGCTCGTTTCACGATGGCACCCAAGAGGCGGATGCGCGTATTAAGGAGCGTCGAAAGAAGATGCAGGCGTAAATCTTTTCGAAAAAGATTTGCGTCACGCCCATTGATCGGGTGTGACGTAGACAATCTTATCATCCACACTGAGCATAACGTCGCTTTCTTGGATATTGACTTGAATCTTCATCGAACGATCGGCCAGTTCCGCCAAGTCGCGGCTCGCTTGTTCTGTCAGATTGAAAACGCTGAGATTGTCAAAGCGCGTTGTGCTGTTCTTGACCTTCGCCCACCACATTTCTGCGGTACTGCCGTAGCAATAGATCACAACTTTATCCGCTTTTCCGCAGGATTGGCGCACGGTTTTTTCACTCGGCTGTCCAAGCGCGATCCAGAGCTCTAACTCACCGCTCAGGCTTTTTTGCCAGATGTCTGGCTCATCATCCGTGGACAACCCTTTGGTCAGCTCCAACTGATCATGTGCGTTCAAAGCAAAAGCCAACAAACGCACCATAAGGCGTTCATCGGTCTCAGAGGGGTGTTTGGCCACTGTGAGCTTGTGGGTCTCATAATAGTGGCGATCCATGTCGGACACGGAAAGTTCGACTTTATAGATTGTAGATTTTTGCGCCATAAAATGCTCCGACCTTGCAAAGTTAAGCATGCCTAGCGGGTCTAGAGGCTATGTGACAGCACATTATCAGGTCGCACGCCACGCCCGGTCATTTCTTCCCAGCGGAGCCACCCACGTTAATCACATGTTCATGATCCACAAGGTTCCAAGGCACGCCTTCATTGCGGTAGATGCGCTTGCCAAGACGTGTGTAATCCCCAACATCATGGGCCAAACGCTCGCCCACGACGATACAGCGAAAGGTTTCCGACCCTGTATTGGTGATCGAATGCGCAACGCCGCCTTTGCGATAGCCGATGAAGTCGCCAGCGCTGATTTCATGGGGTATTTCGTCGATGTAGGCTGTCGCCGTCCCGTTTAAAACATAGACGCATTCATCCTCGAAATGATGCATGTGATGCTCTGTGCTGTCATGGCCCGGCGCGATTTCGATGATGTGAAAGCCAAGCCCTGTGAGGCCAGTCAGATCGCCTAAGGATTTATTCACGCGTTTGGCGTTCTCGTTCAAGAAGTGAACTTTATCTGTGCCTTCCATCGCATCAATCTCAGCGGCCTTTACCAGATAGGTGTCATCGCTCATGATTTGCCCTCTAGCTTGCTTTTAAGATCTGCGAGGCCTGCGAAGGGTTTTAGATCATCCTCGCCCATTGCTTCTTTGCCCGGTTCCGTAACGCGCATGGTTCCAAGCTCAGCACCTTCAGCGCGGGGATAATCGGGCAGGGCGAGCGCGAGTGCTTCGCTCATCACGCGCCACAAGTCCACTTCACGGCCCAATGGTTCCAACGTGTCATCCTCAAGCATTGCTGTCCCGCCGAACTCGTCCTCTTCTTCCGTATCGCGATCGGTGTGTTGCGCCATGTCAGCGACAAAGCGGCGTTCAATGTCGTCTTCAATGCGGGTGGTGACGGGCTCGAGCGTGATTGTGCAAGGTTGCACCGCTGTTGCCCCAAGCGCAGCTTTAAGCGCAAAATCATGTTTACCCGCGGGTGTAAGTTCGCCTGAAAACACCACTTTGCGTAGACCGCTCAATCCCAATTCGTCTTTGAGAGTGCTAAGTTGTGCCGCGTCCAAGCGATATTCGAACACGCTGCGTTTGCGCCGCGCGAGTGTGGCAATGTCGAGTACAAACTCAGGGAACGCAGATGTGTCAGTCATGGCGCGAGATTTTCCTTTCTTGAACGTCGAGCGTTCGTGTCGTATCGAGATAACAAGGCAGAGCAAGCCAAGACAAGAGGGCACCTCATGCAATATGCAGGCAAGATACGTAAAATCAGCGTGGCAGTTGTGCTATGCGCTTCTTTGGCGGCGTGTACCGCGAGCTTTCGCAATCATGGCTATGTCCCTCTAGAAGAAGACTTATCCCAGATCGCAGTCGGTGTTGATACGCGCGATAGCGTGGCTGAATTGGTGGGAACACCATCGTCATCAGGTGTGCTAAATGACGGCGGATATTATTATGTCCGTAGTCGTGTAAAGCATTTTGCTTGGCAAAAACCCGAAGTCATCGAACGCCAAGTCGTGGCCATCAGCTTTTCGGAGGGTGGGATTGTCGACAACATCGGCAGATATACGCTTGAGGATGGAACTGTCGTGCCGTTGGCGCGGCGCATCACACGAAATGGCCAAGATGTGAGCTTCATCAAAAAGCTTTTGAGTAATGTTGGCGGCTTTTCGGCCAGTGATCTGATCAACTAAACTCTGTACGACCGATCTATTTGACGCCGCGTTTAGCGCGGCGCATGCTGAAGGCGTTCCTTTGCATGAGATTGCTATGCCTTCCGCTCTGATATTGCGTAATCGCAACTACCGACTGCTCTTTAGCGCAGGCGCGCTCACCAACCTTGGCGATGGTTTGATTGTTCTCGCGCTGCCTTGGCTGGCAACGTTGATGACACGCGACCCTGTTGCAATCGGTGCCGTTGCTGCGGCGGGGCGGGTGCCTTGGCTGTTGTTTGCTTTGCCCGCGGGGGTGATTATTGATCGCAGTGATCAACGAAAACTTATCGCGCGTGCGGATTTGCTGCGTGCGGCTATTGTGTTTGCGATTTTGTTGCTCGCATTGAATGTGCCCACGGCCAGCGCGATCTGGCTTTTGGCGGGTTTGGCGTTTTTGCTCGGCTCTGCAGAGGTGCTGCGCGACAACGCGGCGCAAACGATCCTGCCGTCAATCGTTGATAAGAAAGACCTTGAGGTCGCCAATGGCCAACTTTGGAGCACTGAGCAGCTTACAGGCCAGTTCATAGGACCACCCCTTGCAGGTATGTTGATTGCAACGGGGATTGCAGTGCCGTTTGGAATTGATGTGGCGATGTTGGTGATCGCGGCGGGTTTGGTCTGGCTGATCACGCTGCCACCGCAGCTGCGTGAAAGCCAAGGGTTTAAGGACGCATTGTTGCAAGGGATCGCCTTTATGCGCGGTGACAAGGATTTGCTGCGTTTGGCGATTGTGCTGGGTATCGCGAATTTCATCGCGACGGCGACGATCACTGTGCAGGTCTTATTTGCGCAAGATGTGCTCGGGTTGTCTGCCGCAAGCTATGGTTTGATCCTATCAGTGGCGGCATGCGGTGCAATCACAGGCAGCTTGTTAGCACCGCGTTTGACGAAGATGTTTGGTGTGCAGATGTGTCTTTATCTTTCCATCGCAGCATGGGTGATTGGCTATGGCAGCATTGGGGTAAGTTCACATCCTGTGGTGATGCCAATCGCGCTGTTCACCGTCATGGCAGGGTCGATGCTGTGGAATGTGATCACTGTATCTTGGCGTCAACGGCGCATCCCAAGCGCGCTTTTGGGCCGCGTGAACAGCATCTACCGTTTTTTCGGATGGGGCTCCATGCCGCTAGGTGCATTGGCTGGTGGTGCCGTTGTTGCGCTCTTAGAGAATGACATTGGGCGCGAAACCGCCTTGCGCGCGCCGTTTGTCTTGGCGTCAGGGGCTTGCGTGTTGTTGTTGATCTATGCGGTTTTCAAGCTGCGTTTGGGAGATGCGGATGCTTAACCAGAATACCCATCGCTAAACTCGCAGAACTGGGTGTATTGCAGCACAACGCTGTCAGCCTGAATGTGTAGCACGCCGTATTGCGGCGCTTCATGCGCGGGATTGAACGTGTCCCAGTCCCATGCAGGTCGCGGCGGTGGCGATTGAAACGACAGCGCATTCATACTCGCGAAGGGGATGCCCCTGATGATGCCCGTCGTGGCGCGGTGAACGTGGCCCATGAACAAATGCTTCACGTTGTTATGCGCGCTGATCACGTCAAGAAACGCGTCGCTGTCTTCAAGATTACTGTCATCGAGTGGTGGCAAATGCAGCGCAAGCGGTGGATGATGCATGAAGATATAGGCGGGTTTGTCAGCAAGGCGTGTGAGTGTTTCAGACAACCAGTCAAGCCGCGTCTGGCACATGGTGCCAGACTGCGCGTTTTCCTTATGGGTATCAAGACAGATGATCGTCTCATCTGCGCCCTCAATCGCGTATTGAACGAAGTCCCTCATAGCACTGCTCGGCACGCCAAGATGTTTGCGCAAGAGCGCACGGTCATCATGATTGCCCATCATTGCATGAACGGGAACTTTGGATTTTGACAGATAATGCGCGAGGTCTGCGTAATTCTGCTCCAGCTCATCTCCCACAAGATCACCAGAGAGGATTGCGAAATCAGCATCGGCATGATGCGTGTTCACGTGCTTGATCGCGCGCTCCATTCTCACACGTGGATCATGACCCTTATATGTGCCATTGTGTTGGAAGTGGGGGTCCGACATCCAGATGATTTTGCGCATGTCGAACTCCCCTTTTTTGTTACACGCTAAGCGTTGAGGCGGCTTTCGCAAGTGCTTCGATCCCAGCCCAATCGCGCGCGTCGATCAGATCTTTTGGACAGACCCAGCTACCGCCTGCGCAGACCGTGTTTGGCAAGCTTAGATAGTCACTTGCGTTCTTGGGGCTTACGCCACCTGTCGGGCAAAACCGGATTTGTGGAATAGGTGAGCCAATGGCTTTGAGTGCCGCCGCACCGCCAGACGCTTCCGCCGGGAAGAACTTTTGTACCGTGTAGCCGCGCTCCAGTAGACGCATCGCTTCAGAGGCAGTTGCCGCACCAGGTAGCAGCGGTAGATCTGCGGCTTCGCAGGCATCGAGCAGGAGATCCGTTGCACCGGGGGAAACACCAAACTTCGCACCAGCGGCAACGGCTGCTGTGACATCTTCAGGTGTGAGCAATGTCCCTGCACCGACAACGCCGCCTTCGACCTTTGCCATTTCGCTGATGACGTCCAATGCAGCATCCGTGCGCAGCGTGACTTCCAATGCGGGCAAGCCACCAGCGACCAGCGCGCGCGCCAAGTCCTGCGCGATGGACGCGTCTTCGACAACCAAAACAGGCACGATGGGCGCGAGTTGGCAAATTTCCAACGCGCTTGCGCTGGCTTGTTGTGGAGTGATCATATCATGCGTTCCTTATACGACGACGCCTGCGCCAGTATCGGCGGTGCCAACAGTCTGGCGGAAGACATCAAACAATTCGCGACCAACCCCATTGCCGTTGTGGCTTAGGTCTGGCGTGGCAGGGGCGCGATCAAGCGCACCTTTGGTGAGGCATTCAAGCGTGCCGTTCACAGCATCGACACGGATGATATCACCGTCCTCAATCCGTGACAGCGGACCACCTGCAGCCGCTTCTGGGCTGACGTGAATGCACGACGGGACTTTGCCAGATGCGCCAGACATACGCCCATCTGTAACAAGAGCGACGTTGATGCCGCGCTGCATTGTGACTTGCAAAGCAGGGGTGAGACCGTGAAGCTCGGGCATGCCATTAGCTTTTGGTCCTTGGAAACGCACAACGATCACCAGATCAGACGTGAACTCACCAGCTTTAAACGCCTCTTTTACCTCGTCCTGACTTTGGAACACGCGGGCAGGGGCTTCTACGACATGGCTTTCAGGTGCGACGGCGGAGACTTTCATCATACCGTGGCCCAGATTGCCTTTGAGTTGCTTCAAACCACCGCTGGCTTGGAAGGGATCATGCGCAGGGCGCAGAATTTTGTCATTCGCGCTTTCCTGTGCGCCATCGCGGAAAATCAACGAACCACCATCAAGGGCAGGCTCTTGCGCGTGTAGGCCAAGACCGTCGCCTGCGACAGTTTTTACGTCTTCATGCAAAAGACCCGCGTCGAGCAAACGACCGATCATATAGGGCAGACCACCTGCCGCATGGAAGTGGTTCACATCTGCTAAACCGTTTGGATAGACTTTCGCCATAAGCGGCACGACGGATGAAATCGCATCGAAATCCTCAAGGCGTAGATCAACACCAGCTGCGCGCGCCATGGCAGGCAAGTGCAACACAAGGTTGGTCGAGCCCCCCGTCGCCATCAATCCGACGATACCGTTTACGAAGGCTTTTGCATCCAAGATATCACAGACGGGACGGTAATCATTGCCAAGTGCTGTGATCGCCAGCGCGCGAGTCGCGGCTTCGCGTGTCAAAGCATCGCGCAATTCAGTGCCGGGATTAACGAAAGAAGAACCGGGAAGATGTAGCCCCATAAACTCCATCAACATCTGGTTGGAGTTGGCGGTGCCATAGAATGTGCATGTACCAGCAGAGTGATAAGAGGCCATTTCCGCTTTCATCAGCGCGGCGCGATCGACTTTACCTTGTGCAAATTCATTGCGCACGCGCGCTTTTTCATCGTTCGGCAGGCCAGACTGCATCGGTCCAGCGGGAACAAAAATCCCTGGAATGTAACCGAAGGTTGCAGCCGCGATAATCAAACCGGGCACGATTTTGTCACAGACGCCCAAATAGGCCGCCGCATCAAATGTGTTATGTGACAATCCAATGCCCGCTGCGAGTGCGATCACGTCGCGTGAGAAAAGTGACAACTCCATCCCTGTTTGCCCTTGCGTGACGCCGTCACACATTGCTGGAACACCGCCTGCGACTTGCGCAGTGCCGCCCGCAGCTTTCGCTGCTTCTTTTAGGATCGCAGGATATGCTTCAAACGGTTGATGGGCAGACAGCATGTCGTTGAAAGCCGTGACGATCCCAAGGTTGGGGGCAGGGGTTTCAGCCAGTGTTTGCTGATCTTCCCCCATTGCCGCGTAGGCATGTGCTTGGTTACCACAGGTCAAATGTGCCCGGCGTGGACCTTCCGCTGCGGCGGCACGCATATGGCTTATGTATTTGGAGCGTCGAGCATCAGAGCGCTCCAAAATACGGTCGGTGACGTCAGATATGGTCGTGTGCAGGCTCATGGTGATCAGTATCCTAGGATGAGGTTCGTGCCCGTAGGGGTGCAATTTGCCAATTCTATATACGTTGTTAGCGCTAACGTCGAGTGAGCTAATGTGTATTTTATTAATTTTTTTGACGTGCTCAAATCAAACTTATCGGGTCACAATTTCAATGTTTTGACCACGCAAAGATCACGTGTCGGACACGGCATTGCCCCATTTTCGCCTCGCTTCGCTACCATCTACTGGTTGCAGAAAAGTACAAAACCAAGGCCAGAAAGGTCGGGAGAACGAGATGAAAAAACTTCGCTTTGCAATGCTGGCTTTGGCCGCAGTCGCCGTATCAGCTTGCGCTGGTCCACAAGCCACAACCCGTAACGCTGTAAGCGCAGCACCGTTAGAGCCTAGTGCTTTGACGCAGCCAGCGGCAAGCGTTGCTAAGAAGTCTGGCGACAACCTATATATTCCAGACCTGAACGTCACAGGTATAACAGTGAACGTGCCCAAGACTTTGACGGTGTCTGAAAAGAACAGCTATTATCCGAACGGCGACATTGTCTGGCGTGGTGACCTGTTTGGTGATCGTCACGCACAAGTTGAAGCTATCTTGAAAGACAGTGCCGAACAGGCCGCGGCAAAACTTAATGGGTCACGCGATGTGCACATGCATATCCAACTTACACGTTTTCACGGCCTGACCGAAAAAGCGCGTTACAGCACAGGTGGTGTCCACAACATCAACTTCTACGTCACGCTGCGTGATCCGGTTACTGGCGCGACTGTTCGCCCCGTCGAGCATGTCGTAACCAATCTTGATGCATTGCGCGGCACGGAAGCCATTCAGGCTGACAAGCTCGGTAACACGCAAAAATTCCGTATCACGACCTTCTTGACTGGCGTTATTGCTGCAGAGCTTGCTGAACCAGAGGGCTATAAGGACGAAAACCGAGGTTTCTTTGTTGCGCTAAATCGCAACTGATCCTTTTCACGAGCCAATCAGTTCGGTAAGGGGGCGCTATGACAGCGTCCCCTTTTCCCGTCCTTCGCCTGAAACCCAAAGCCAACGCCCGTGCGATCCGCCACGGCGCCCCTTGGGTTTATGATAATGAGCTCGTGCTTGATCGCCGCTCCAAAAACCTGACTCCCGGTACGATTGCTGTGCTGGAAGATGCAGAGCGCCGGCCGATGGGGCTGGTCGCGGCCAATCCCCTGTCGCGCATCACTGCGCGCATGATCGAGCGCGACGTAACGGTGGTGATTGATCAAGTTTGGTTCGAACGTAAAATCAGTCGCGCTTTGGAATTACGTCAGCGTTTGTTTGATCAGCCGTTTTATCGTTTGATCCATGCCGAGGCTGATGGGCTTCCTGGTCTTGTTGTAGATCGCTTCCGGGACGCGCTTGTTGTGCAACCCAATGCGGCTTGGCTTGAAACATTGCTTGAGCCGCTCACTGCGGCGCTAAAAGAGGTGACGGGTGTTTCGACGATCTTAAAGAACGCTGCGGGTCGCACGCGCTCTCTAGAAGGGTTGGACGACGAAAACGCTGTGCTTTTGGGCAATGCGCCTGAGGAAGCGATCATGGTTCCGATGAATGGTGCGTCTTATGCTGCCGATCTGACAGGCGGACAAAAGACTGGGCTATTTTATGATCAACGCCCCAACCACGCGTTTGCTGCACGTTTGAGCGAAGGCGCTGATGTGTTGGACGTTTTCTCCCATGTGGGCGGCTTTGGTTTGGCAGCCCTTGCAGGAGGTGCGAAATCGGCGCTTTGCGTTGATGGCTCTGCTCCTGCGCTGGCGTTGGCAGAGCAGGGCGCCAAAGACGCAGGATTGAGCGCGCGTTTTGCGACCCGTAAAGGCGATGCGTTTGACGTGCTTGAAGCGCTTGGCTCAGAGGGCGCGCAATATGATGTTGTGATCTGTGATCCACCAGCCTTTGCGCCGAGCAAGGCCAAGCTCGAAGTCGGTTTGCGCGCTTATGAGCGTTTGGCAAAACTGGCGGCACCTTTGGTGAAAGAGGGTGGATATCTTGTGTTGTGCTCATGCTCGCACGCGGCAGACCTTGGAAAATTCCGGTTTGCATGCACGCGTGGGATTGGCCGTTCAGAGCGCGCAGGTTCGCTTATTCACACAGGCTTTGCAGGGCCAGATCATCCGCTTATGCCGCAATTGGCAGAAAGCGGATACCTCAAAGCGCTGTTTTATCGTCTGTGAAACTTCTGCTCGACACATGCGTTTTGTATCCAACGGTTATACGCGAGATGTTGATAGGGGTTGCGAAAGCAGGTGCGTTTGAGCCGCTTTGGTCAGAACGTATTTTCGAAGAATGGCGCCGTGCGTCGGTCAAGCACGGCGAGGGTGCCGCGCAAGACGCAATGAGCGAGGCGGTCTTTCTAAACGTTGCCTTTCCCAACGCTGTCGTGCGCTACAATGCCGATCAAGAGGCACGGTTTTGGTTGCCAGATCCGTCTGACATTCACGTCATAGCAGCTGCGGCTCTTGCTGGCGCGGATGGGATCGTGACGCTGAACAATAAAGACTTTCCAAGCGATGTTTTGGCCGAAGAGGGCCTCTCGCGGGTTAATCCTGACACTTACTTGCTCGGCATTTGGCAAGCATCGCCTGATAAAGTAATACCAGTTGCTCAAAGTGTCCTTGCCAAGGCAAATGCGTTTTCAGGGAAAGAGTGGACCCTAAAAAGCTTGATGAAAAAAGCGCGAATGCCGAGGTTGGGCAAAGCTCTGTCGCAGGCGTAACCCGCGCTTGTTTTAAGTTGCTTAGCTCCAGCGTGCTTCCAACTTCTCAAGCGCTGAAATGCGATCATCTGTTTTAGGGTGGCTTAACAACCAAGCAGGTGCGCGGCCCGCTTGGCTTTGCGTAAGCGCATCCAACTTGCGAAAAAGCGAAATTTGCGGGGCGACACCTAAACCTGCTTTGGTCAAAAGCGCAGCCGCATAAGCATCTGCTTCGTATTCATCGCCGCGCGACAGGCGTGCTGCGAGCAAAGACGTAAGCATATTTGCTATCCATGGGCCAACGCCCGGGATGAAACGTCCGATGACCATCGCAAGCGCTGTGCGCAGCGCATTTTGTCCCGAAAAGTCGATCATTCTGCGGCGTGAGTGCCCCAAGGCAACATGCCCAAGTTCATGGGCGATAACAGAGGCGAGTTCTTCGCCCGTGACATCACCATCCAGAAATTTTTTGTAAAAGCCACGTGTGATAAAGATGCGCCCATCAGGCGCAGCAAGACCGTTCACCGGATCAATCTCGTAAATGTTCACGCGCACCCGCGGCAGATCAAGCGCTTTGGCAAGCGAATTCATAATCGGCTGTAGCTTTGGATCAGCAAGTTCGCTTGATTGCTGATCAAGCTCGCGACCCGTGCGCCACACAGAGAAGCGGTACATCGCAAGGCCGTATATGACGGCCAACAAAATTGGGGCAAATTTCAACATAGGTTAGATATGGGTTTGCATGCACTCTCAGGCAAGAATTTAACCGAGGAAAATGCCAACAATCACCATCATCAAGCCGATGACTGATAAAAACAGTGATCCGAGATTAAGCGGCAACACTTTTTGTACTGCCAAACGCAGCTCCTCATCGCTCAGGTTCGCTTTGCGCGCGCGCTGCACACGGATGATGCTTAGGATCAGCCCAATCAATCCCAATAGTGACACAGCCGCGCCAGACCAAATCAAGCCATCCATCGCTCATTCCTTTACGCTTTCTATACGTTGCATCGCCTAACCTGTGGATGTCGTGCTCGCAAGCCCTTGCAGCCCTGAGGGCAGGGCGCTAGGGACAGGGCAATCCATACAACACACACCAGCGGAGTGCCCCATGTCAGATGTAACCAGCGATTCCAGCTACCGCGTCACCGCAGATGAATTGCGCCAGTTTATCGAGCGTCTTGAGCGCTTGGATCAGGAAAAGAAAGACCTCGCTGAGCAGCAAAAAGAGGTGATGGCAGAGGCAAAGGGCCGTGGTTATGACACCAAAGTCATTCGCAAGGTCATTGCTTTGCGCAAGCGCGAGCCAGACGATATTGCCGAAGAAGAAGCGGTGCTCGAGATGTATAAAGAAGCGCTTGGAATGCACTCTTAAGCGTCGGCACCCGATTAAAGCTTTGTTGCGTGACGCTTTTGGGACTTACGGGCTTAAGAACGTCACGCCAGGAATGCGGCTAATCTCGAAAATGTCTTCTTCGTATTGCTCTGTGAGTTGATCTACCAATGGTTCAGTCCAGCCCGGTAGATCGACTTCTTCCTCCACCATATCATCAATTGCAAACTTATCGAGAAACGCTGTGATCACGCGGCGCGTTTGGACTTCTGTCATGTCGGGATGGCTCTCAAGATAGCTCTCAAAGCGCGTCATGCCTTCTGCGCTCATGATTTCCGACAGTAAGTCGTGTCCACCAAGGATAGGTTCATTCGCGGCAAGTCCGGCGATCTCGCGGATAAGCTCGCTCCAGATCAAAGGCGTGTCTTCATTGCTCCAAACCGTGATTGGCACATTGGGCGCTTCTTGTCTGATCGATGTGATCAGGTCTGACCAATAGATGTCACGCGGGTCAGCGCCATCGAGAAATTCGACAAACTGCGTATGAGGCGTTGCAGCATACATAGCTGGCAAATGTGTCGCTGGGTTGCGGATGCTCAGAAAGAGCTCCACCTCATCCTCGGCAAATAGATGCGTCATTAGGCCAAGACGTGATCCAGCATGTGGATAGATACGCCCTTTGTGAAAGCCCAGCTTTGGGACGCAAAAGAAGTTTTCGCTATGCATAATGACGCGGTCCACATCGGTCGCGTCTGTGTCCAAGATTGCATCTAGAAATGCCATGCGCGAATCCGGCCCCGCCGAGCGTTTAGAGAGCGCCTTGACCGTGGCGCTGAGCAATTGACGGTAATGGCGTGGTTTAGGCAAAGCGATGCCACGCTGTTGAAACGCGTCCCTGTTTTTGAACAGCGATTTGAGAAGTTTGCCGTCGTCCGTACAATGGGCGCCCGCGTGGAGTATGACCTGCATCAGTGCCTGCTATTCGATAAACTGCTTTGATGTCGCACTATAGGCGCTTTTCTGGACAGTTAAACCGATTTCCGGCACAAGTCGCCGCATGAGCCAGATTGATATCTCTACCCCTCCGAAACGCGCGTCGTTTCCAAGCTTTTGGTCGCTTGGCGCGCTCTTGATTGCGCTGATCGTCGTTCTGCCGATTTTGTCGGTGATCTGGATTGCCTTCTTTCCAAGCGAAAACATCTGGCCGCATCTGCTATCCACCACGTTGCCTCGTTATTTGAAGAACACATTGATCTTGATGGTGAGCGTCGGTGCAATCTCAGCCATTGTCGGGACAGGGACAGCTTGGATGATTGTGCGCTACCAGTTTTTCGGGGCGCGCTGGCTGGAATGGGTGTTGTTGTTGCCTTTGGCGATTCCAGCCTACGTCGGGGCTTATGCCCTGGTTGATTTCCTAGAATACGCGGGTCCCGTTCAGACAAGCCTGCGTGAGATGTTTGGCTGGCGCAATTCGCGCGACTATTGGTTCCCTGAAGTGCGCTCTGTTGGGGCTGCGATCCTAGTGTTGAGCGCGTCTTTGTTTCCCTACGTCTATCTGATCGCGCGCGCTGCCTTTCGCGAACAATCGAGCAGTGGCGAAGAAGTTGCGCGCTCCCTTGGGGCAGGGGCGTTCGCGCGCTTTTTCCGGATAGGTCTGCCCATGGCGCGCCCTGCGATTGCTGCGGGAACCGCGATTGTCATGATGGAAACCGTCAATGATTTTGGCACCGTAGATTACTTTTCCGTTCAAACGCTGACCACAGGTATTTTTAGCGTATGGCTAGAGAGTAATAATGCTGGCGGGGCTGCGCAGATCGCAAGTACAGTTCTATTGCTTGTGGTGTTGCTTGTGACGCTTGAAAAGCTCTCTCGCCGTCGCAGCCGCTTCTTTTCCTTGGGACGAAGCCACCGTGGTACCCCCAAGACGCGTCTTTTGGGTTGGCGCTCTTTCGTAGCATTCTTTGCTTGTGCTTTGCCTTTTGCCATTGGCTTCGTTTTGCCAGCCAGTGTTATCTTGCATCATGCAGTCGACAATGCTGACCGCTGGCAGGATCCTGCATTGCTAAGTGCGTTGCTGAACACGTTGACAGTGGCGGGGAGTGCTGCGCTCGTCACAGTGAGCCTTGGCCTTTTCATGGTTTACGGTGTGCGCCTGTCTGACCGCGCTCTGCCGCGCTTGTTGATGCCGGTGACAAGCATTGGTTATGCCGCACCAGGCGCAGTTTTGGCCGTTGGCATCCTTATCCCGCTCGCAATTTTGGATCACGCGCTTGCAGATGGCTTGGAAGCGCTCACAGGACGCGACTTTGGTTTGTTACTAACCGGATCAGCCTTTGCATTGATCCTAGCCTATTGCGTGCGCTTCTTTGCAATCGCTCAGGGGGCCGCAGATGCCGCGATGGGGCGCGTATCACCAAGCTTACCAATGGCAGCGCGATCTTTAGGACGCACGAAAGGGCAGGTGCTCAGCGCGGTCTATCTTCCCTTGATCCGTGCATCTGTGTTGTCCTCATTGTTGTTGGTGTTTGTGGATTGCGTGAAAGAGCTTCCCGCGACTTTGCTCTTGCGCCCATTCAACTATGACACATTGGCCACACGTGTGTATGAGCAAGCGAGCCTCGAGAACCTTGGCGATGCCGCACCTGCTGCAATTTTAGTTATAATTGTCGGACTTTGCGCCGTTGCGTTGCTTGCACGATCCAGTCGCTAAAACTTTTTTGCATTTTTGTGAAATACCCTCTTGCGAGCGCGCGTTTGTCTTTGTATTCGCATCCGCAGTGCCCCTATAGCTCAGCTGGTAGAGCAATTGATTTGTAATCAATAGGTCCGCGGTTCGAGTCCGTGTGGGGGCACCACTCAATCCTGAAATTATCATTGTTTACAACAACATGAGAAATTCATGTGTGTTTTTATCCCCCCAATTATACACCCTATGAACGCCGAACTTTAGTATGATGTTTGATTTGGGATAAAGTCTATGCCACGCGCGCCTGCACACGCGCGGCTGCGTGCTGCTGGTGTGAGCTTGCGCCTTTCAAGTGGTCTGCCTTATGACCTCGTCGATCACTACAATCACCAGCGTTACCACGAGAGCATCAACAACGTCACACCCGCCGATGTCTACTTCGGCCGCGACTTAGCCATTCTAAAGCAACGCGAAAGGATCAAACTTAAGACACTCGAAACACGGCGCTTGCATCACCGCCCGCACGCCGCATAATCTAACCAACAAGATGAGCCTAACTCCCTCTTAGTTTAAGCTGCAATTGGCCCCAAAAAACCTGACGACGGACACGTTTAAGCGGCTTTGCGATCCTCCAAGATCATATCAGCCGCCTTTTCAGCGATCATGATTGCAGGAGCGTTGGTGTTACCGCTGACAATCTTGGGCATGATGGATGCGTCCACGACCCGCAGGCGCGGTGAGCCGTGAACGCGAAGACGGGGGTCAACGACGGCGCTTTGGCCAGTGCCCATCGCGCAGGTGCCGACAGGGTGATAAACTGTGCGCGCTTCGGCCCGGATAAAGTCGATAAGCTGAGCGTCGGATTGTGCGTCAGGGCCAGGAAGCAATTCGCTCAAGCCATGCGCGCTCATCGGGCCTTGCGCGAGGATCTCGCGGGCAAGCTTCACGCCACGCAAAAGACGCGCCACGTCATCTTCATGAGTGAGAAGACCCAAGTCTATCTGCGCGGGTCCATCTGGATCTTTACGCGTGATCGCACCACGACTTTTAGGTTGCAAAACACATGTATGAAGCGAAACACCATGACCATATTCGATCAATTTCCCTCTCAGACTCTTACGGCCGGGGATCAAGTGAAACTGTATGTCGGGACGTGTCTCGGCAGGACCGGAGCGCACAAAGCCTCCTGCTTCAACCATGTTAGACGAAAGCATCCCGCGACGCGCAAAAGTCCACTTGAGCACTGCGCCTGCAAGTTTTGGCAGTGCTTTGACAGAAACGCCATAGGGCGTGATCGAACGACTTTTTGAGATCACCATGACATCCACATGATCGTGCAGGTTTTGCCCAACACCGCTCAGATCATTCACAACTTCAGTGCCAGCATTGCGAAGTTCGGCACCCGCACCAATGCCGGAGCGAAGCAATATGTCAGGCGACCCTATCGCGCCTGCTGACAAAATGATTTCTCCGGAAGCATGAATGGTTATTGGCTGCCCATCTGGCCGGCGCAAGGTGACTGCTCCACCATCTTCGTTAGTCTTGATCCGTTCAACATAAGCTCCTGTTTCGATCTTGAGGTTCGGGCGGGCATCAATACCTTGCAAGAACGCAGCGCTTGTTGAGTGACGTCGCCCGTCTTTTTGGGTAACTTGATAGATCCCAACGCCTTCTGGTGCAGCAACATTAAAGTCAGCACAGTAACCCATCTGTAATTGGCCTGCTGCTTCGACAAATGCGTGATCCATCGGGTTGGGTGTACGTTGCTCTGTGACGGATAAGGGGCCATCGCGGCCATGAAACTCGTTATCAAGGTCGGTGTTCGCGTTTGCCTCTGACTTTTTGAAGTAGGGCAGAACTTCGTCGAATCCCCAACCTGTGCAACCATTGCTCGCCCAATCATCATAGTCATCGCGGTGTCCGCGAATATAGACCATGCCGTTGATCGCGGACGATCCGCCCAAAGCTTTGCCACGTGGAATGCCAATCACGCGTTTGTTTAAGGCTGTCTGTGGTATTGAATTGAACTGCCAGTTGAAACTTGAAAGCCGCGGCAACAGCATCACTCCGAGTGGCGTCGTCACCAAGGGCGAACGACCTTTGCCGCCAGCCTCAATCAAGCACACAGAAATTTTTGGGTCAGCGCTCAGCCGATTGGCCAGCACAGCGCCGGATGATCCGGCTCCTACGATCACGTAGTCAAAGGCGTCCATGATTCCTCCCAAATGAGACGCACGGTCTCCTATCGAAAAGCTTATTGCTATTTCTTTGGTTTTTCTTTGGTATGAAGTTTCGCGACTGGGAGAAAAACACATGAGCAGAGTAATAAATCTGAAAGATGCGGCCTTTTTCGCAGACCTGTCAGAGCGCGAAGGTCTGGAAACGGCGTTGAGCGTCTTAGAGACCGAAGCGGTTGTGTTTAAAGTCTCTGACAACGGGTACTTTTTAGAGGCCCTGTACCCAAAGCCCCCAATTCTTTTTTCTGAAGCGGCATTAAGCAATGACTTGCTCGATTCCCAATCCATTGTTGTAGCCTTGGAGAAGATGATTTCTGGCCAGTCAGGCAAAGCGGTTTTTATTGTCGACATGGGTTGGTTTTTCGCACACTTTGATGCAAAAAACGCACTTGAAACATGGAGCAGCGTGGTCGAGCAACTTGTTGAAACAAGTCTATACCGTGTCATTTCGGTCTATAACCACACACATTTGCTAGAGACCCAAATGCAACTTGCCTTGCGAGGGCATCAGCAATTCCTTGCGCCGTCTGGCATCTATAAAAACCCGTTTTGGCTTCCCACACGCTTGCGACAAAGCGCAGGTGCCGATGAACAACTTGGATTCTTGCTTGGTCGCGTGGTTCCGGATCATGCGGGTTTGCAAATTCTTGATCCTGATGATCGTGGACATGCGCGTGGTGCCAGCCCGATGTGGCTCGATAACAGTCCCCAAATTGACCTTGCGGACCGAAAATCGGATCGCTGGCAAATCCGATGTCTCGGGCGGTTGCGCGTTTATAAAAACGGTGAGCAGGTTGAGTGGACGACGCCCGGAGGTGCGGCACACAAGACGCGAGCGTTGTTTTGTTATCTCTTATTGAGCGGTGAAAGTGGGGTGCAAGCAGATCGGATCGGTGAACTCATTTGGCCCGATCAAGCGGACGAGACACGAAAGCGCGCGCGCTTGCACCACGCTGTTGCAATGCTTCGCAAAGCGCTAGGGGATAAATCTTCTGTCCTGCGCGCGGGCGAGTATTATCGGCTAAATGCGCCGCAAGGCAGTTGGACGGATATCTCGGCGTTTGAGCAAGGCTGCCGTCGTGGTCTCGCGCTTGCAAAGCAAGATGATCCAACAGGAGCTTTACGCATCTACCGCGCTGCGGAGCAGCAATATCAGGGTGATCTTTTTGAAGATCTGCCGATCGAGTATACCCACAACGATCTAGAAGACTGGTGTCGTCCAAGGCGTCGTTGGCTGCGTCAGATGGCTCTGAAACTGCTGCGCGATATGTCTACAGTTTTGCGCAGCGAGGGTCTTGTCGATGAAGCATTAGAGAAATGCCACCGTGCCCTCAGCATTGATATGGCCAATGAATCGACGAATATGGAAACAATGCGTGTTTTGCATGCGCAAGGCAGATTCGAAGCAATAGATCGTCAGTATGAGCAATTTTTGTCAGCATCGGATCAACGTGAATCGGATATCGAAGGCACTGCATTTTACAAACTTTACAAACGCTTAGCCTTCTAAAGTGCGCACTACGTTAGCCTGATTTTCTACCCTTATTGACCCACCAAAGAAAAACCAAAGAAAGAGCCGTACGGTTAAAGACCAGTCGCTAATTTAGGTGTGTGGGAGGAAAATCGATGAACGTGCAAAAAACGATCTGCCCTGTTGGAGGATACGATCCATACGATCTAAGCGCACCGCATGCTGATTGGAAAACCTTTCAAAGCGAGGCACCCGTTTTCTTCCACGAAGAGACCGGTTACTGGGTTGTGTCGCGCTATGAAGACATCAAGTCAGTCTATGACGACTGGGAAACCTTCTCGTCTGAAAATGCCCAATCCCCGGTCACGTCTTTGGATGATGCAGCTAAGAAAATAGTTAAAGAAGGTGGATTCACCTCCGGCCTTTCGGCACGCACACCGCCGACACACACTCGTATCCGCAAAGTTGCGCAGACGGCCTTTAGCCCGCGCCGTTTCAAAGCGATTGAGCCTCAGATCGAAGCGATCGTAGCGCGTCATTTGGACAAGCTTGAGGGGCAGGATGAAGTCGATTTCTTTCGCGAGGTTGCTTATCCCGTGCCTGCCTTGGTGTTGTTCACACTGATGGGAATCCCAGATAAGGATGTGGACAAAGTTAAAGATTGGGCGACCAGTCGTGCTTTGCTGACTTGGGGCAATTTGAAGGGCGATGACCAAATCCCGCATGCGCAAGGGATGGTGGATTATTGGAACTATTGCCGCGCGCTGGTTGCGGCGCGTAAAGCCGAGCTTGGTGATGATTTCCCAAGCGATATGGTGCGCGCGCAAGCGGATGGTGCGGATATCACCGATGAAGAAATCGCAGGAGTGATGTATTCTGTGCTCTTTGCGGGGCACGAAACAACGACCACGTTAATGGCAAACTCGCTCAAGGTGCTGATGGAGAACCGCAGCTCGTGGGACGCACTTTGTGCTGATCCGGGCAAGATTCGTGGCGCAACCGAAGAGATCCTGCGTTATGCACCTTCAATCGTGTCTTGGCGCCGCTTGGCCAAGAAAGACACTCAAATTGGCGGTGTAGATATCCCAGCAGGTGCGAATATTTTGGTTATCATGGGTGCAGGCAATCGCGATGAAGATGTCTATCCGGATGGAGAGGCATTCGACATCGAGCGCGGTAATGCGCGCACGCACCTGAGCTTTGGTTACGGTATCCATTTCTGCATTGGCTTCCAGCTCGCCAAACTGGAATTCGGCATCACGCTGCGCGAACTTACGCGGCGCTTCCCCAATCTGCGCCTCGCAGGAGGCCATCCGATAAACTACCTTCCAAGCATTTCTTTCAGAGTGCCTGATAAGCTGATCATTAAGCCGCAAGGGTAAACCATGAGCAATCTTTACACACTTCCGTTTGATCAAATCAGCGAAAATGATTTCAATCGCGTCGGCGGCAAATGCGCTTCGCTTGGTGATATGACCAATGCAGGTGTTGCCGTACCACCAGGTTATGCGGTGACAACGGACGCCTATTTAGCGATGCTCGATGAGACAGGCTTACGTGCTGAACTGGAAAACCGTCTCAATAACATTGACGTCGAAGATTTCGCAGCCCTTGATACACTCGCGGAAGCGATCCAAGTGCGCTTTCGCTCGCATCATTTACCCGAGCGGGTCGAGCAAGCTATTCGCGACGCATATGATGCGATGGGACAAGATTTGCCTGTTGCGGTACGCTCCTCTGCGACGGCAGAAGATCTGCCTGATGCGTCCTTCGCGGGTCAGCAGGATACCTACCTTTGGGTGGTTGGTGCGGATAACGTTATTGATAAGGTTCGCGATTGTTGGGCGTCATTGTTCACGGCGCGTGCGATTGCATATCGCGAGAAGAATAATATCCCGCACATAGAAACGCTCATGAGCGTCGCGGTGCAAAAGATGGTAAATGCCAAGGCCGCAGGTGTCGCGATGACGCTTGACCCGAACACGGGCGATCGCACACGGATCGTAATCGATGCGGCTTGGGGTCTTGGGGAAACCGTCGTCTCTGGCACTGTTACGCCTGACAATTTCGTCGTCGAGAAGGTGCTTGAAGAAATTCTAGATCGCACTGTATCCGACAAACACATCGAACTTGTTGGCGACGCCGCCAAAGGCGAAGCACTTGAGCGTCCCGTCGAGGCCCCGCGCAACACAGCATCTAGCTTGACCGATAAAGAGGTGCTGGCTGTTGCTATGCTTGCCAAGTCATTGGAGCGTCAAAAGAAGTGCCCACAGGACGTGGAATGGGCCATTGATGCGGATCTGCCGGATGGTGAGAATCTGGTCGCACTGCAAAGCCGACCGGAAACGATCTGGTCGCAAAAAGCCAAAACAAAACCGAAAAACCCTTACGCGTTGGGCATGGCGAGCATCACCAATACGCTGACCAACCCATATGCGGGCAAAGTAAAAGCAAAATAAGAATATTTCTTGGAGGAAATCACCAATGGACGCAAAAACATCAATGTTCCCAAGTGCCTATGACCTAAAAGCGCCCAAAGGTGCCGAAGGCTGGCAAGATTTGTATCCTTATTACACGCGCTTTAACCCTGCGCGCCGGATCGAAGAGGACGGCAAGTTTTGGTTCTGCAATTCGCAACATTGGCCGACACCGTTCAAACCGTTTGACACGATCATGCTTGATTTCGCGATCAAATGTTTGGGCCAGTACAACACGCGTCATTTGTTGATCCCGCCTGCAAATGGCATCGATTACCGCATTCTAAATGGCTACGTTTATTTCTCTCCCGTCGCAGTTGCCCCCGAAGACATTGAAGCGCGCGTGCCGATCTTTATGGAGCGCGCGGGTCACTATTTCATGAACTGGGATCAGCTGCTGGCGGATTGGAAAATCAAAGTCAAAGGTGCGATTGATGAGCTGAATGATATCAACTTCATAGCACTTCCAGAAAAAGAAGAGCTAGAGGTCGTCACAGGCGGCGTCGGTCTGGATAGCACCAACCATCTGTTTGAAGGCTACGAGAAATCCATCGAGCTTTGCTATAAGATTTGGCAGTATCACTTTGAATTCCTGAACCTTGGTTATGCGGCCTACCTCGACTTCTTTGGTTTCGTGAAAGAGCAATTTCCCTCAATTCCAGATCAGGCGATTGCCAAGATGGTACAGGGCGTCGACTCTGAATTATTCCGCCCAGATGATGAGCTGAAAAAGCTGGCGAAACTGTCTGTTGAGCTTGGTATTGAAGACGCCGTGAACACCGGCGACGTTGATGCAGCGCTGGCAGCGATTGGCGCGGCGAGCGGTGGCGACAAGTGGTTGGCACAGTGGGAAGGAGCAAAGGATCCTTGGTTCAACTTCACCTCTGGCAACGGGTTTTACTCCACCGATAAATACTGGATCGACCACCTCGATATCCCGATGGGCTACGTGCGCGACTACATCGAGCGGCTCAAAGATGGCGACGACATCATGCGCCCGACCGAAGCTTTACTTAAAGAGCGCGATCGTATCACAGCTGAGTACCGCGATATGATGGACGAGGACGCGCAAGAGGCTTTCGATGGTAAGCTTGGCCTTGCGCGCACTGTGTTTCCTTATGTCGAGGATCACAACTTTTACATTGAACATTGGGCGCTTGGCACGTTCTGGCGCAAGATGCGGGAACTGAGCGCATTGCTCTCAGATCAGGGTTTCTGGCCTGAAGCGGACGGTATGTTCTATCTCAACCGGACTGAAGTGCGCGATGTGCTTTGGGACTATTCCCAAGCTTGGGCGATTGGCACTGAAATCCATGGTGCAGGAATTTGGCCTGCTGAAATCGAGCGTCGTGCAGGCATAGTGAAAGCACTCCAATCAGAGCCCCCGATCCCTGCGCTCAACAACCCGCCAGAGGTGATTACAGAACCTTTTACGATTATGCTCTGGGGCATCACGTCTGAAGCCGTTGAAAGCTGGGTCGCAGCCGATGATGAGGGAGATGGCCTTCGTGGTATGGCGGGGTCACCGGGTGTTGTTGAGGGCATCGCGCGGGTGCTGCGTAGCCCCGACGAATTGAGCCAGTTGCAAAGGGGCGAGATCCTTGTGACGCCTGTGACAGCGCCGTCTTGGGCTCCTGTGTTTGGCAAAATCAGCGCAGCCGTGACCGACATTGGTGGCATGATGAGCCATGCGGCGATTGTCTGTCGTGAATACGGGCTTCCAGCGGTGACAGGCACGGGTAAGGCCAGCACCAAGATCAAAACGGGTATGAAAGTGCGCGTGGATGGTAACAAAGGCACGGTCGAAATCATCGACTAAGCCCAACACGCAGCGCGCGTTTTCTCCCTCGCGCGCTGCAAATTGGATGGCAGATATGAGCGACCTTTCCCGATATGATCCTGTCTGGCGCGGCGCTGAGCCTTACATGCGGGCGCGCAAAAACGATGTGCATATTCCGCTGTCTTTCGATTGGTGTCGGCGTTTGCTTACGGTACATCCGGAAGCTGATGCAGACATCTGCTCGCTCGCGATTTTACTGCACGACATCGGATGGTACTCGATTGATCAGACCGATATTATTGAGCAAGGCTTTCGCTCCGACAATTTCTTGACGTCTGATGTCCGCTATTTGCATGAACGTGAAGGCGTGCGGCTTGGGACAGAGGTCTTGAAGAAAACTGGGTGGTCGCAAGACGTGATTGAAGCGGTCTGCGAGATTATTGACGGACATGACACGCGCGCTGATCCACATCACCTGAATGATCGCATCGTGCGTGATGCAGACAAGCTCTGGCGCTATGATGTGCCGGGCATCGCGATTGCGTCTGACTGGTTCGGGCATACGCCACATCAATATGCGGATCACTTGGTGAAAAGCCTCGACAAGCTCGAGACAGACGCAGGTAGCGCCTTTGCTGTTGAGACATTGGAAGCGTCACGCAAAGCTTTGAAATTACATGTACTCTAAGGAAAATCCCTAATGGAAATGTTCATTGACGGCGCTTGGGTCGCTGCGAAATCAGGAGCGACGGATCCTGTTACAGATCCAAGCACCTCCGAGATTTTTGATACCGTTCCACGCGCGGGCGCGGCTGATGCGGAGATCGCAATCAAGTCGGCGCAGGGTGCTTTCAAGTCGTGGAGCTTGCAGACAATGGCACAGCGTGTTGGCATTTTGAACGCTTGCGTCAAGGCGATGCGTGACAACGCAGATCAGCTTGGCGCTGCATTGCACCGCGAACTTGGGCGACCTTTGGCTGGCTGCATCGCAGAGATCAATAGCTCTGCGTCATTGCTTGATATCTACACCGAAGAAGGGCTGCGCCTGCACGGCGAAATGCCGATTGCAACGGGCGCGGGCGAGAAAACCATTGTCACACGCGAACCTGTTGGCGTTGTGGTGGCGATCACACCGTTTAACTTTCCGATCACGCTGTTGATGTTCAAAGTTGGTGCGGCGCTGACCGCTGGCTGTACGATTGTTGCTAAGCCCTCTGAGGATACACCGACCTCGACGCTTTTGCTGGCTGAGATCTTTCATAAAGCAGGACTTCCTAAAGGCGCGTTCAACGTCGTGACAGGATCGGGCATCGACGTCGGCGAAGCGCTTGTGAACCATCCCGTTCCACGCAAGATCGCCTTCACGGGCGGCGGTGTCGCTGGCAAAGCCATTGCGGCTGCAGCGGCTGGCACTGTCAAACGCGTTACGCTGGAACTTGGTGGACATTGCCCCGCTATCGTTTGCACCGATGCGGACCTCGATAAAGCCACCACCGCCATCGCGCGGCATGGAACGGCGAATTCCGGTCAATTCTGCTACCGTGTTAATCGCATCTATGTGGAGCGTGCGGTCTATGATGACTTCCTTAAAAAGTTAATGGCAAAGATAAGTGCGCTTACGCTCGCGCCAGCAGGCGGGCAGGGCGATCTTGGTCCGATGGTGAACGAAAAGATCTTCGCTAATTCTGTGCGCCAATGCGAAGACGCACGTGATAAAGGCGCTAGGGTTTTGTGCGGTGGAAGCCGTGCGACAGGTGCTGGTTATGACGGGGGATTTTACTTTCCACCAACGATCTTAGCCGATGTGACCGACGAAATGTTGGTACTACAAAGCGAGACTTTTGGCCCCGTGCTCGGCATCTGTGCGGTCGATAGCGCACAGGAAGCTTTAGAGCGCGCCAACAATAGCGAGTATGGCTTGGCTGGCTTTGTCTTCTGCCGTGAACTGGCTAAGGGTATTATGCTCTGCGAGGGGCTTGAGGCGGGTTTGGTCTGGCTCAACGACATTCAACGCTCGTCCCATTACGCACCCTTTGGGGGTGTCAAACAAAGTGGCATGGGCCGCGAAAAAGGGCGCTGGGGCGTGGAAAGCTACCTTGAATTCAAAACCATATATCTCAGTTATGAGGTGCCCGAATGAGCGTTTCACTCCTACGTAACCAAGACCTCACCATGTGGGATGCGGCACGCCCTTACCTAGATGTGCGCAACAATGACGAACACACGCTTGTTGCTTATGGTCTTGCCAAAGCATTGCTAGACCTGATTCCAGAAGCGGATGAAAACATCGTTTTGCCTGCTGTTTTGCTGCACGATGTTGGCTGGAAAAAAATTGACCCAGATTTGCTTTTGCTTGCAATTGGCAAGAATCCGACGCGTAAAGATCTGGTGCGTGATCACGAAGTTTACGGCGTAGAAATCGCGCGTGACATCATCACGTCTCATGGAAATTCTGACATTGATGTCGAAGCCGTCCTTTCCATCATTGATGGGCATGACACCGACAAAACCGCGCGCTCGATCAATGATGCGATAGTCAAAGATGCTGATAAAGGCTGGCGTGCGACAGCTCATGGGATGCGCATTATTCGTGGCTGGTACGATATCTCTGTTATGGAGTATGTCGAAACCCTTGAGGCGGTTTCATTGCCTTTCATGCTTACCGATGCAGGGCGCGCGATGGCGAATGGCTATATCGCGGCAATCCGTGCAGAGCAGGCGTTAGGGGAATATATGAAGGAGTTCACTGATGTCTGATCTGAAGTTAAGCGGGAAGCGGGTTATCGTTACAGGCGCAGCCGGCGGTCTTGGACGCGCATTTTGTGAAGATCTTGCGGCCGCTGGTGCGCATGTGATTGCTGCGGACATTGATGAATCTGGCGCTGCACAAACGGCGAAGTTTATCAGCGCCGCTGATGGAAAGTGTATTTCGGGCAAGCTCGACGTGACGAAGGCTGAAAGCTGCCAGATGCTCGTCGCTCAAGCCATAAATGAATTCGGCGGATTGGATGTACTGGTCAATAACGCAGCGCTCTACGGCACTCTAAATCGCGCCCCATTTGAGCAATTGGAAGAAGACGAATGGGACCGTGTCCTAACCGTCAATGTAAAAGGTATCTGGCAGATGACGCGTGCCGCCTCAGAAGCGCTGAAAGCCTCCGGTAGCGGCTCTGTGATCAATATCGCTTCTGCGACGGTTTATTCGGGTTCCCCAGAATGGATGCATTACGTCGCCTCAAAAGGAGCTGTAATCGCGATGACGCGCGTGATGGCAAAGGAACTTGGCAGTGCCAATGTACGTGCCAACGTTATCGCACCTGGGATTACGCTAACTGAAGCCAGCATGACCCTTATGGAGGATGCAAAAAACTACGGGGCCGATCGCGCAGCGCTTAAACGTAACGGCGGTGTTGATGATATCAGCGGTGGTGTTCTTTATCTCGCGTCGGATCTTTCGAAATACACTTCAGGTCAGACGCTTGTTATCGATGGTGGCAAACAGTTTATCTAAACACGCGGACGATGACCCGAACGATCTGACTACCGTCCTTGATGAAGCATGGTGTCACCTTCAACGAGGTGTAGCAGACAGCCGTTCACCAGCGCACTACCCCACGTTTGCAACAGTAGCTGCAGATGGAACACCCGAGGCGCGTACCGTGGCGCTGCGAGGCGCTTCCAGATCTTTATCTACGCTAGAGGTCCACACTGACATAGCTACAGCCAAAGTCGCTGCGTTGAAACACTCCTCCAAAGCCGCTTTTCTCGTTTGGTTGCCACGCGCGAATTTACAAATTCGGGTTATAGCAATTGTAGACATTCAGACCGGGTCAGCTGTTGATGAGCAGTGGGATCGTATTCCAGCAGCGTCGCGCGTTTCTTATGGCACTGAACCAACGCCGGGCACCGTCATTTCAGATGTATATGCCTATGAAAAACCGAGTAAGCGTGAACGCTTTGCGGTTTTGAAATGCAATATGTTGTTTATAGACCTTGTGCAGCTTGGAGAACGCCATCGACGTGCAGGCTATAGCTGTAAAAACGGTTGGATGGGCGAGTGGCTGGCCCCGTAATCACGAGGATGTCTGTGTATGTTCGTCTGGAAGAGGCGCTGGCCGCGTCAAAAGGTCTGCTAGATGGGGCAGGCGTCCGGTTGAAAGACATAGCTCCTGAAACCGCTGCTCTACGTCAATCGATATGGGTATGTCTGCTCCCTGATTAGTCTCTAGGGCTGGGTGCGGAGTGACCAGCTATCGGGTAGGGTGACGCATGTGACGCATATTCTTACTGCGCTCTCTATTCAAAAAAAATATATTCTAATGAATAAATTGTTTCCCCATAGACCGTGCATTAGGAAAAAGCGTCACATGCGTCACCAGGGAGCATTTTGTATCTGACCGCGATGGCTTTTTCATGTCATGGACTTACCATCGATCTACGCTGAGGCGCGCTTTATGTATGACGATCAGTATGCGTGGAGACTGTCATACTAGAGCGGACATCCATCCGTGAAGCAGCGAATGGCCGTTGAGAGCCCAATGTTTCAGATGCTGCAACCTGCTCGAGTGACTGATGAGCAAATCTAGCAGCTATTCAGTGCGCGATGGGGCCGCCCCCATCAAAATCTGCGTGGCGGTGGAAGCGTGCTTTTAGGTGTTCCTAGCCTGTAAGTGCAGAATTTGAGGGTTGCCCATCCCGATAGGCACAGAAAAACTCCGGCTTATTTAGCCGGAGACTTTTGATCTGCAGTTGCGTTCTGTGCGATACCTTTGGCTTGTTCGCGCAAGATAAACTTCTGAATCTTCCCGGTAGACGTACGAGGGATCGGCATGAATACGAACTGTCCAGGTACTTTGTAGGGTGCAAGCTGCTTTTTGCACCATACGCGCAAGGTGTCCGCATCCACTGTTTCACCCGCGCCCAATTCCACAAAAGCACAGGGCGTTTCGCCCCATTTCTCATGTGGCATGGCAACCACGGCAGCGATCTCGACTGCGGGGTGACGGTAGAGGGCTTCTTCCACCTCGATGGACGAGATATTTTCTCCGCCCGAAATGATGATATCCTTAGATCGGTCTTTGAGTTGGATATAGCCGTCTGGATGACGCACGCCCAGATCGCCGGAATGGAACCACCCACCAGCGAACGCCTCTTGCGTGGCTTTCGGGTTCCGGAAATAGCCCTTCATGACGACATTGCCGCGAAACATGACTTCGCCCATTGTTTTAGCGTCGCGTGGCACAGGCAACATGGTTTGGGGGTCGAGCACATCAAGGCCTTCAAGCGGCAGATAGCGCACGCCTTGACGCGATTTCAGCGTCGCCTGTTCGACGGGCGGAAGGTCCGACCAGTCCTGATGCCAGTCATTCACCACGGCAGGACCGTAGGTTTCTGTCAGCCCGTATAAATGCGTCACATCAAAGCCTGCGGTTTTCATATCGGCCAGCAGCTTTTCGGGTGGCGGGGCGGCGGCTGTGAAGAATTGCACGGTTTGGTCGAGCTTGCGCTTTTCTTCCTCGGGTGCCGAGATCATCAGAGACATGACAATGGGTGCCCCGCAGAGGTGTGTGACGCCCTCATCCGCCAAGGCTGTCCAGATTGGCTCTGCCCGCACTTGCCGCAGGCAGACGTGGGTCCCGATGATCGCCGAGAGAGTCCACGGGAAACACCATCCGTTGCAATGAAACATCGGCAGGGTCCAAAGATAGACCGCGTGTTTTGCCATCGACGTAGTAAGCGCATTGCCCTGTGCCAACAAATAAGCGCCGCGATGATGCGAAACGACACCCTTGGGATCGCCAGTTGTACCGGAGGTGTAATTGATGGAAATCGCGTCCCATTCGTCGAGCGGCATGAGCCAGTCGAAGACAGGATTACCCGTCGACAAGAACGCCTCATAATCCTGAGCATCAGTCGTAGTTGCAGGCGCGGTGAATGCGGCATCGTCGTATTGGATCACAAGCGGCGTCACCGTTGTCAGCGCAAGCGCATCTTGCATCAGGGGCATGAATTCACGGTCAACGATGACAATTTTGGACATGGCGTGATCCAGCTGAAACGCAATCACCGACGCATCAAGGCGCGTGTTTATAGAGTGCAAAACACCCCCGCACATGGGTACACCGTAGTGGCACTCCAGCATCGCGGGCGTATTGGCCAGCAAGGCTGATACCGTATCGCCGCGCCCGATGCCCTGCTGTGCCAAAGCGGAAGCCAGCTGGCATGATCGAGCGTAAAAATCCGCGTAGGTGCGCCGGAGCGCACCATGCACGATTGCTGTATGATCAGGGAAGACCGAGGCCGCCCGTTCCAGAAATGTTAGCGGCGTCAGCGGCTGGTGGTTTGCAGGATTGCGGTCAAGATCGGTGTTGTAGGGGTTTGTCGTCATGGTTCAGGCGTCTTGCCATTGGGGCGCGCGCTTCTCGATAAAGGCATCGATGCCTTCACGCGCGTCTTGCGCCAGCATGTTATCGACCATCACACCGGAGGCGTAGTCGTAAGCGTCAGGCAATGTCATTTCGCGCTGTGCGTAGTAGGCGCGTTTGCCCGTGGCGAGCGTCATGCTGGATTTCGACGCAATCTTGCGCGCCATTTCCATCGTGGCCTCTTGTAGCGCTTGCGGGGCCGCAACGCGGTTCAAAAGGCCAATCTCTGCGGCCCGCACAGCGGACGTCATATCGCCCACGAGCAGCATCTCCATCGCGTATTTGTCAGCGACATTTCGCGACAGGGCCACCATGGGAGTGGAGCAAAATAGCCCGATATGCACGCCTGGGGTGCTGAATTGCGCCGTGTCCGCCGCGATCGCCAGATCACAGCTTGCCACCAACTGGCAACCTGCGGCTGTGGCAACGCCAGTCACTTCGGCGATCACGGGTTTGGGGCAATTCACGATGCCTTGCATCACGCCCGCGCACATCGCCATAACATGTGCAAAATACGCCTTCCCACCATCCTCTTGCGAGCGCCCTGCGGTCATTTCCTTGAGGTCGTGGCCCGCGCAAAATGCAGGGCCATTGGCTGCCAAGACAACGACCCTCACCTGTGGATCAGCCCCTGCATCGGCAAACGCAGACCCTAATGCCGCAAGCATCGCCTCTGACAAGGCATTGCGGCGCGCCACGTCGTTCAAGGTCAGGCGTAGAATGCCGTTTTCGTCCAGATTGGTGAACAGAATGTCAGATGTGGTCACGGGGCTTGTCCTTTTGGGTGCTAAAGAATGTTGATCTCGACGCTGTCGGCCAAAGTGTTCGCAATAAAGCAATAGCGGTGGGCGCGGTCCTGCATCTGTGCGAGCTCCTCGTTACTCACCGAAAAGCCGGTGTCGAAACGCACCACAGGATGCAGGTCGATCCGCGTCACAGACATCTGGGCCTTGGGGTTTTTACCCAAATGGGCCTCGGCATAGTCGTGGTAACTGGCCACCGGCCAACCCGCTTTTGCCGCCAGCGCCAGAAAAGTCATCATATGGCAACTCGACAGGGCCGAGGCGAGCGCTTGCTCCGGATTTGTGTTGTCCGGATTTCCGCCCCAATCAGGGGCGGAATCCACAGGCAAGTCGTAGCGGTTGTTGTATTGCACCGTGTGCTCGTTTGAATAAGCACCCGTTTGCAACACGGGACTGGCGCGCTGCCAATGCAGCTCGATCGCAAGGTCTGACATGTCTGTCTTCTTTCGTTCTGGAGGGCGTCAAGCGGCCGCGATTTGCTTTTTTGGATCATAGAACGGGCGCTCGCAGATCGTCGCGCGCACGGGGCCGGACTGTGTGACGACCTCGACCTGTGCGCCGATGTTTGCGTGTTCTGCCGACACCATAGCCAGAGCGATGTTCTGTTCCAAACGTGGGGAATAAACTGCGGATGTGACCTTACCGATTGGCGCGCCGTCCAAATTGATTTCCCAGAACGTCGTGTTAGGACCGGTGAGCGGGGCACCCTCGATGATCAGGCCGATCTGCTTACGGCTGACACCTTCTTCCTTGATACGGCGCAGCGCAGCTTTGCCAATGAAATCAGCCTCCATGTCGAGGTTGACCAACCGGTCAAAGCCGAGCTCATAGGGGTTGGTGCTCATGTCAGCGTCGGCATGATAGGACAGCATCCCGCCTTCAATGCGGCGAATGGAGGATGTGTGCCCTGGCTTAAGGTCAAATTCCAGACCCGCGGCCATGATGGTCTCCCACAGCAAATCGCCCTTGGAGCCGTCACGCAAATAGATTTCATACCCCAGCTCACTCGACCACCCCGTGCGGGACACGATCAGCGGGATGCCGTGCAATTCGACCTCGCGAAGCCAATAATAGCGCAGGTCCATGATGTCGTCGCCAAAGAGCGCTTGCATGATCTCGCCAGACTTGGGGCCTTGCAATTGGAGCGGCGATACATCCGGTTCGCTAATGGTGACATCAAGGCCAGAGTTGATCGCAACACCCTGTGCCCACAAAAGGATGTCGCTGTCAGCCAATGAAATCCAGAAATGGTTCTCGGCAAGGCGCAGCAGGATAGGATCGTTTAGAATACCGCCATCGGCATTGGTGATCAGGATGTATTTGCACTGGCCCACGGCCATCTTGGACAGATCACGGCAGGTCAGCATCTGGGTGAACTTGGCCGCGTCTGGGCCGGTGATTTCAACCTGACGCTCAACAGCCACGTCACACAGGATCGCCTCATTCACGAGGTTCCAGAAATTTTGCTCGGGGTCACCGAAATCACGTGGGATATACATGTGGTTATAGACGGAAAACCCTTGCGCTCCCCAACGCACCGTTGCGTCAAAATAGGGCGACTTGCGGATCTGTGTGCCGAAACCGAAATCATCTGCTTGCATTGATAGGTCCTCCGTTTTGTCCGTGATCTTTATGATCAAAGACTGTCAAAATCTCTGCGAGATATAGTTCAGGATGGGCCATGAATGTGGTCTGAAGGTTCCGAATTCTGAGACCAAGCGGGCCGTTTTTCTGGCCGTAACAGGACCGTTTGGGCCGAATTGACTATTTCGGGTTTGCGGCGGCTAGTTTTGCGATGTTCGGCAAGCCCGATTTCACCTGTCGCGTGGCAAAGTGGGTCATGTAGCGGTCAATCCCAAGATCTTCGGCGTGAAAATCTTCCATCAAGTCTTGAAACGCAGCAAGGCTGGGGCTGATAACCTTCATGATGTAGTCGACCCCGCCACCGGTGGCGATACAGTCGATGATCTCGTCGCGACTGTTGATGAAAGCCTCAAAGCGTTCAAAATCCGCCTTTCGATGGCGGCTCAGGGAGACTGTCACAATCACTTGGGCGAAATCAGCCAGCCTGCCCAGCTCAATATCGGCGTGATAGCCTCGAATGTATCCAGCCGCCTTCAATCGGCTAAGGCGCGCCCAGCAAGGTGTCGCCGAGAGGCCGCTTACCTCTGCGAGCTTTGCCTTGCTCAATTGCCCATGCTTTTGGAGCGCACTCAGAATGCGGATGTCTGCGGCATCAAGGGCAAGCTTCTTCATTCAGTGGTGTCTCTTATAGTCTGAGTGCAGAGGCAAATCCTGCGCCGCCGCGCTATGCTTTTGGGTGTACCTAACCTATAGAGCAACACTGTGCCGCAATTTTTGCGACTAAAACAAGCGATTCAACGTCTAGTCCAAGCGTGCGCACCAACGGCATACCCCATTCGGTCTGACGTTGCTCCATTTGTTGTGGTCAAGATGGTATGATAGATTTTCATGAGATCGGTACTATGACTATTGGATTTGGAGAAATAGCCTGTGCGCCAAATTGAGTGGCCGCTCTGGTGACATCCGCTGCGGTTCAAAAAAGCACACCGCTGCGAATGCGCACAAATGCTACGTGAAGCCATATCGCAACAAAAAATTTGGGAAAGCCCCGCGACATGTGAGTTCGCGTCCCGCGCAGCGAAAGGTCAGTTTTAGATCCGACGCGCTTGATCCGTTTGAACGGTCGCGTCGGTGAAGTTCGCGGCAGTGCCGCCAGCGCTCTGCGGCAACTGCAAGCGAATGCTGCGTCAGCAATAGCCGCAACTGCACAAGTCCGGTTGGTCCGCACTGTGTGAGTTCATGCAAGCCGCAGCGAACGGCACGTATTCCCGAGCCAGTCGTTGGTGCACAACGCGGCTAAGGTCGGCTGGGTGCGGAGCAATCAGCCATCGGGTGGGGGTAGGGTGACGCATATGACGCTTCTTCTTACTGCGCGCTCTATTCAAAAAAACATATTTTCTAATGAATATATTTTTTCACCATAGGCCGTGCAGTAGAAATATGCGTCACCAGCGTCACCAGGGAGCATTTTGTATCTGACCGCGATCGCTTTGCCATGTGATGGACTTACCCTCGATCTTCGCTGAGGCGCGCTTTATGCAAGACGATAAGTATGCGTGGAGACTGTCATACTAGAGAGGACTTTCGCTGCGGCTTAACGAAGGGGGGCTACCCGACGTAGCTCTCAAGCTGTTCGCGGACTGGAAGGTTGGCCTTTGGGCGGGAAGCTGACCTTCGCGTCAAAGCGGCATCAAATCGCCACTATGGGTAAAGCGGACATTGAAGGAACGCAACTCTAGGGTGCGAAAGGATCACTCCATTTTCGCGAAGATTGAAACGCAGTCCTTTTCGAGACCTACATCCAGTTTGGCTCGCCCTGTTCCATGCCGGTAGCTT
>NZ_CBFHVK010000002.1:0-239025 GCF_965659345.1 Planktotalea sp.
ACTGCTCATGTCCGCGAGCTATCACGCTGGATTCACACAGTGAATCCTACAGTGCCCGATTTGTGCAACAAAGCCCAGTTGGATTACAAGGCGTCAGCAGTTTGAAAAATGAAAAGAAGGAATATCGGGCGTAGCACGCGGCCTTGGGGGAGGGGCCGGTCAGACTCAGCAAGCGTTTCGCTGTTGCTCTCGTATTCTGGTTATTAAGTCTGAGCTTAGATGTGTTTATTGGGCTGTCCGCCCAAAACTAACCGACAGCCCGTGGGTCTCATTCAACCGTTTCTATTTTTCCGAAATTACCGGAGTTTCGCGAATATGGCTGCCATTTTTCGCCGCTGAGAGCATAAAGGCGGCCACAGCACTACGGCGTACCATCATGCCGGGTTTTGGTGTTGTCGCAGTGCCGACGACCAAAGGCTTTGCTTTGTCGCTATTGGACAGGCCCATTGCACGCACGAGTGTCCAGTCTGTATCAGACGAGCGGAAGGTTTGCTCGGCGGTGTTATGATCGGCGTAAGCATATTTCAGGTTTGTGCGCTTTATCATGAATCGCATGAACCATGCAGTGTCATCAAGGCTGTCACCCACACCGATTGCCGATAAAAAGACGACCCGTTTTTTTCCCAAAGCGGTGATGTTTTTGGCGACGTTTGTCAGGATTGGATCAGTGCCAAGGGGTTTGGCCCAAGGCGCATCCGACGCGCGCGGATTGTTCAAGGCAACAAGAATAGCCTCCGCGCCCTCGGCAGCGTTTGCGACGTCGGTTGCATTTGTCGGGGTACCCTTGAGCACTGTTAGCCCGTCTCGCGGTTTGACCTTGCTGGGGTCGCGGGCCAGTGCTGTGATCACGTGACCTTTTGCGAGGCCTTGCTCAACGATGTGTTGTCCAGTGCGCCCAGTGGCACCTAATACCAAAAGTTTCATGTTCTTTCCTTTTGTGAAAGCTTTTGCATCATGCAATCAGCCGAATTTGTAATTTGAAACGGTGATGCCGCTTGTTTCACTTGTGTGGTGAAAAATTCGCTCTGCGAGTTCGTTCTCTGCGGCACCAAGGGCGACGAAGAGCGGCACCAAATGATCCTCTTGTGCGTGGCAAATGCGGGCCGCTGGGGCGGTTTCCCAGTTCAAGATTGCAGCGTGGCGCGCATCTGGTGCAGCATTCATGGTGTCAAACAGCCAAGCGTCGAACTCGGCGGAGGGGGCCGCGCCTTCACCGCGCATCAGCCGAAGATTGTGAAAGCTCAAACCTGATCCGACGATCATGATCCCTTCGTCACGCAACGGTTTCAGCGCGCGGCCAATGGCGATGTGATCGGCTGGATCATAGGATTTCAGCATCGACACCTGAAAGATCGGCATGTCCGCATTCGGATACATGACTTCCATCGGAGCGTAGAGCCCGTGATCATAGCCGCGCGACGGGTCAATGTGTGCTTTGATCCCAACGCTTTGGAGTAGATCAAGCGCACGCGCGGCAACATCAGGCGCGCCAGATGCGCTGTACTGGATCTCGTAAGTATGGGGCGGAAACCCAGAGTAGTCGTAGATCATCGGTGGTTTGGAGGAGCCCATGATCGCAACATCATCTTCTTCCCAGTGCCCTGAGATCATCAGGATCGCTTTGGGCTTTTCGCCAAAGTCTGCGACCATCTGCTTCAGTGACGCTTCAAGTGGTGCAAAAAATTCTCGCATCGGGGGGACCCAAGGCCAAGGGCCACCACCGTGTGAGATAAAATAAGTTGGAAGTGTGTTTGACATATTAGCCTCGTTGTTTTGAGGAGGGCGCAGAGTGTCGCCACCCCTGAGTGTTCATAAAACGAAGATTGTTTAGGCCATCATGGCGACGAGTGGTGCGACTGCATCCTGCCAAGAGCGACGGCTTTCCATCCGCGCAATCCAGCCCCCAACATTCGGGTAGTCGTTTAGCGAGATGTCGCCTTCTTTGCGAAAGACGAAGGCACTGGCCAAAGCGAAGTCTGCTACGGACAAATCGTTCGCAATCCAGTCTTTGCCGCTCAAGCCAGCCTCGAGCACAGGCATGAACTGCGCGATGTCTTTCAGGCCAGTCTCGATTTCGGCGTCATTGGTTTCGCCCATTTTGAACTTCGGCTTGAAGAACCGCTCAAAAATGACCTTTGACATCGCAGGGCCAAGATGAACCGTTTGCCAGTAGGACCACTGATCGACGATCGCGCGCTGTTTGATGTCATCGGGATAGAGACCCGCATCAGGGCGCTTACCCGCAAGATAGGTTGTGATCGCGCGGCTTTCCCAAATGATAAAACCATCGTCCTCAAGGGCTGGGACTTTGCCATTAGGGTTGATCGACAGATAGTCTTCCGACTTGTTTTCGCCGCCCATGACGTTGATTTCAACAGTCTCAAAGTCCAGCCCAAGTTCAAGTGCGACGGCGCGTACACGCAGCGCGTTGGCCGAGAAGTTTCCGTTGTAGATTTTCATGATAGACCTTTCTGATTGAGAGAAGGTGCAGCTTCAGCTGTTGGCTGAAGCGGTTCTGATTTAGTTGCGTGCTGCGATAGGTGTTTTGCGGCCACGGCCCCACAGCACGATCAGGGCAAGGGCGATGTAGACTGCGTTCAGCGGTAGAACGTCGAATTCGCTGCGCATGGCGTGAAATCCGATGGCAAGGACTTGAAGCGTGACACAGGTCGCAGCGGCGATCACGGTTAGGCGTGGCATGATGCGTGTGAGCGAAGACAACAGAAGGCCCAGACCACCAGCAATGTCGATCACGCCGATGAAGCGGACGAAGGTGGCGGAATATTCACCCACCCACGGCATCATGACCGAAAGCTCGGGGATGGGCGTCATTGTTTTCATCACGCCAGACATGATGAACAAGGTCGCGCCCAAAACCTGCGCGACCCAAATGCCGATGTTTGCGCCCTTCGAAGCCGGCGCGTCATATGTAGAAGCATAAGTCATTAGAAGACCCTTTCGTGTGTGTGTTTGTTGCGTCTGCCAATGATCTAAGCGTGTCCTGCCTACAAAAAAATAGGGATAGTTTCGAAGATCATGTTCCGATAAATTGATCGAGATGGACGCAATTACACTTGATCAATTCGCTGTTTTCCTTGCTATCGTCGAGGAAGGCAGCTTTGCCGCCGCAGCCCGCAAATTGGGGCGTGCGCAATCAGCTGTGACCTACGCCATTCAAAAGCTTGAAGATCAAACAGGCGTGGTTCTTTTTGACCGCGCTCAATACCGCCCGACTCTGACGGAAGAAGGTCGCGCGCTATTACCACGTGTGCGTCGTGTGATGGATGATCTGGCGGAGTTTCGTGTGCAGGCGCAGTCTGTCTCGAAAGGGGTCGAAGCTGAGCTTGTGCTCTTGATTTCAACGTTTTTACCGCTGTCGATGTTCTCGCAAACGCTGCGCCGCTTTCATGCTGAATTTCCGATGGTGCAATTGCGGACTATTGCCGTAAATCCCCGAGATGCCGGCCAGCAACTTGTAGATTATCAGGCGGATCTTGGCCTTTTCATTATGTCTCCCGACCCGGAACCGGCCTTGGTAAGTCGATTTGTGACAAAGCTGGATTTAATCGCGGTTGCCACGCCGGATCACCCCCTTGCGCAATTACCACCAAATTTCCCAAAGGAGGCGATGCGAGATCATCTTCAAATTGTGGTTTCCATTCCCAAAGCGCCCAGCAACGCCCCAGACTACGGGGTGATTGGTGTAAACCAATGGCACGTCAGTGAAATGCGTTTGCGCTACGATCTGATCAAGGAGGGGATTGGCTGGGGGTCAATGCCAAGGCCAATGGTGGAGGCGGATTTAGCGCTTGGGAACCTTGTGGAACTTCATCCTGCGGAATGGGGGTCGTCTAATATTATGCCAAGCTTCAATATTGTTGCTGCGAAATTGAAGGACAGTGCATTGGGCCCGGCCGGCACGTTCTTGTTCGACAGTTTGTCGACACCTGAGTGATTGCTCTGGGGAGTTTGCTTGCAGCACCTAACGTCATGGATAAGTTCTACAACCGCCGCGTTCGGCAATGTCCGGTGTGCGGACTGCAACCACAGCAACCGACCCAGTGTTCGAAGTCAGCATTGGGCCGTCCTCACTGGCGCAGTGCGGCTTGAAAGACGGACATACTGCGACCGACCTATTGGCGGCAAGGAGCCCTTAAATACCAAATTGTAGATGTGAGTTAATAACGAGCGTTCGCCTCTCAGCAGTCTCTGCCTCTACGGAAAAGCCTGCACGCAGATCGAACTTTAGAGCAGGGTTTGTTGTTAGAACTCTTAGTCTGATTGGAATGCCAAGAAGACTGGCTCTCTCAATAACGCTCTTATGTAGGCCCGCACTATTTCTACGATTTTGGTAGTCTGGCCTGAGGTGCAGTTTATTGACCCGCAGGCTATCTTCAAAGCGGGCTGCGGCCGCAGTATCATGACCCTCGGTGAGCAGCAGGTATGGGCCGTGAAGAGTAAAACTTGATGCAATGCTTACGCTACGACGCTGGCATAGGACCATAAGGATATAGAAGTTAAGGAGCGTGTTTGCTTTGTCGCATCATTGCAGCATTTTCCTCTAGCTGCTGATCTCGTCACGAGCATCAGCCAGAACCGAAGAACGCTTTCTTTTCTTAAAAAAACTCCAAGCGACGAAACGGCTTGTTTTCTGCCCTTGCGCCATTTCCACGACTTTATAGTCAGCAACTTTAGCAGATCTTAGAATTCTACTTATGGGCTGAAGGTTGCTCTTTTTTGACACCAATGTGGTAAACCACAAGCACCTTTCAGCAAAGTCGACGCTTTGCTCAATCATGCGCGCGATGAAGGCGATCTCGCCGCCCGGGTACCAAAGTTCAGCGTTTTGACCGCCAAAATTAAGCTTTTGAGAGTGTCCTTTACCAAGGTTACGCCATTTGCGTTGTGTGCCTTCTTTCGCTTTCTCTTTGGAGGCATGAAAAGGCGGATTGCACATGCTCAGATGAAAAAAGTCCCGCGGGTCGATTACGCCTTGGAAGATATTACTAGGGACGGTTTGGTGTTTGATGTCGATAGAAAGCTTGTTGAGCTGACAAATTTTGCGCGCAGATTTGATCGCGCCTGCATCTACATCCACACCCGTAAAGCTCCAGCCGTATTCGCGCTGACCGATAAGCGGATAGACTAGGCTCGCACCTGTCCCGATGTCTAACACGTTGATGTGTTTGCCATGCGGGATTTCACGATTGTTATTTTCGGCGAGCAAGTCCGCGAGGAAGTGAATGTAATCGACACGGCCCGGGATCGGCGGGCACAAATAGTTCGCAGGCAGCTCCCAAAAATCAATGTTGTAATGTGATTTTAGCAAGGCTCGATTAAGCATACGAACCGCATCAGGGTCTTGAAAATCTATCGTTGTTTTGCCAGCAGGATTAAAGACTGTGAAAGCTTCCAGTTCAGGTAAATCGGCGACCAAACGCTCGAAGTCATATCCGTTTAAATGTTGATTGCGTGGGTGCAATTTGGCTTTTTTGATCATCAGATCGCCTTCGTATTAACAGGGAGACTTACGTGCCAAACCTTTGATCTCTTTTAGGCGCTCTTGGGTGAAGAGTAAAAGTAAACGGGCATGCTGGACTACATCCAAGTTTTCGCGATTTTGACAGCCCAGTGCTTTGGGCTCGGCGCTTGCCTGATGTTGATCGATATTGTCGATCCGTGTGTGCAAAGTTGGCCTCTTCGTTAAAAGGCTTTAATTCTGAAGGCGTGCAATTTGTGATCCGTTCATTGCGTTAGACCGCCCCTAAAACCTATAAGCGCGTCTTCCCAATTGGGAGCATCGTTGAGTGCACTTTGTTTCGATCAGTGCCAGACCCAAGGTTAGGTTGATCAGATCGGGCATTTTCTGGGTCACAAAATCTAGGTTTTTGCGCGCCAGTCGCGCAGGTTGCGCGTGCAAGGGCCCCTGCGTGTGATGCTGTGATTGGGCTAGGAACAAAGAGGCTTGGAAATCGGGGATCAATTCCTGCCCTTGCAAAGTGTCGCAATGTCGGCTTGGATCAGTGTGAAACGAACCACTAAGCTCACGCCTGTTTTGGTTTGCGGCTTTGAAGGTTCGATCCCGAAGGTAAGGTCAAGAAAAAGAAAGGCCCGCGTGCTAATATGAGTAGTTTGCCTATCGATACCGACATCTCCATCGCCGATCTCGTACTTGATCCTTACCCAATTTACCGTCGTTTGCGTAGTGATGCGCCAGTGATCAAAGTGGCTTCGGTAAACCGCGTTTTATTGACCAAAGCTGAAGACACGAAACTGGTTAAAGATGACCCTGTCGTATTCAGCTCGAATGACCCAAACACGCCGATGCGCCGCGCTTTTGGGGCTCATACGTTGATGCGCAAAGATGGTGCGGAGCACATGCGTGAACGTATGGCAATGGCGCCCGCTTATAGCGCCAGCAATATCAAAAACCATTGGATGCCGATCTATGAACGCATTGCGGATGACTTCGTTGCAGGGTTGCCCAAAGGTGAGACAGTTGATTTGTTCCATGCGCTCTCCAGCCCCTTTGCGGCGCGTTGTTTGGCACAGTTGCTTGGCCTGCCAGAGGTGAGCGACGCGGATATGATCCGCTGGTCACAAGTGCTGATTGACGGAGCCGGAAATTTTGGGTGGGACCCTGCCTTGTTCGCTGATTGTGATGTGGCCAATGCTGAAATGGATGCTGCGATGGAGCTGGCAGCGCAAAAACACAAAGCAGAGCCCAATCCCAGCGCGCTTTGCGCTATGGTCACGTCAGATGATCCGATCGAGCTGAGCCAAATCAGATCGAACATTAAAATTGCAATCGGTGGCGGCCTGAACGAGCCGCGCGATGCTTTGCTTACGATATTGTTTGGCTTGTTGATTGATCCTGATCAACACGACCACGCAATTGCGAATAACGCATGGGGCGATGCCTTTGATGAAGGCGTGCGCTGGGTTGCGCCTATCCAGGCAAGCTCGCGTCTGGCAACGCAAGATACTGAAATACGTGGCATTCTGATTCCAAAGGGAGAGACTGTCATGACCATACAAGCATCCGCGAATCACGATGAAGACATTTGGACCGATGGTCACCGCTTTGACATCACCCGCGATAAGTATCCCCATCAAGCCTTTGGCAACGGGCCACATTTTTGTCAGGGCAAACATATCGCGCGACGTATGTTGGCTGACATTTTGCTGCCACGGCTGTTTGAGCGCTTTCCAAATATGACACTGCCAGACCCGTCTGCCGTAAAGTTCCGCGGTTTCGGCTTTCGAGGGCCTGTGAACTTTCCTGTTAAACTGAACTAGGTTCAGGACCCTTAAAACCACATAACGCTAAACACTTTGAACGGCACGACTGGGCGAGCTATTCGTGTCTTCACAACCGCTGGTCAGATGAGCGATTATACTGGAGCCAGAGCGCTGTTGAGTAAGCTGTGTGCACTCACAACAACCGTTATGTTCTGGCTATAAGTCCTGAGACTGTGCCCTTAGCATACCAACATCCATTGATACTGCGGTTTCACTGGCATCTAACGAGATGCCAGTCTTTTTCATGCGAAAAGCTGATAGGTTTTCGGGCACCTTTATCCGCTACATTAAACAATCGTGCTGCGATTAGCCTTGCACAACGCGTTGCGAAATCTTGCCAAATAGGTTTGAGCCATCTCGCAAGGTGCATTCCATTTCCACGTGATCGCCAAACGCCATATAGGGTGTTTCAGGAGCGCCTTTGTCGAGCATTTCGATGCCTCTGCGCTCGGCGATGCACGATGATCCGATCTCACGAAAATTCTCATTGGAAACCGTGCCTGATCCAAGCACCGTTCCAGCCACCAGCTTGCGCGTGCGCGCGGCATGGGCGAGCAGCTCGTCAAAGCCATAGGACATATGATAGCCCTCTGCAGCGCCAAAACTTGCTTCGTTCAAAGTAACATTCAAAGGAAGATCCACACGCGCATCGCGCCATGCGTCGCCCAACTCATCTGGCGTGACGGCTATTGGCGCGATTGAGCACGCGGGTTTGGCTTGAATCCAGCCAAAGCCTGTCTTCATCTCTATGGGGGCGACTGTGCGCAATGACCAGTCATTGATCTGAACGAGCAGACGAATATGCGCGCGCGCATCCTTAGCAGAGGTGCCCATTGGAACAGCATCACAGATCACGCCAAACTCGCCCTCGAAGTCGATCCCGTCTTCTTCGGTTGGCAAAGGAACGTCTTCACAAGGGGCGAGGAATTGATGGGACATGCCCTGATACATAAGCGGGCGCCCCTTTGGTGATGGGTCCAGCTTGAACACTTTCTGCATAAGATCGCCGTGACTGTCATAGGCGGATCCATCAAGCCATTGCCAAGCGCGAGGCAGCGGAGCAAGCGCTTCTTCTGGCTCAAACGCGCTGCCAGTGCCTTGATTGACCCGAGCGTATTGTGCTTCGAGTGCTGGCGAAAGCCCGTCCCAATCTTCCATCAAAGCTTGCAATGTTTGCACGCCTTCAGCGGGCTCTGCGCGGGTTAGATCGGTGCTCACGACATGGAGGCGACCATCTGGTGTGCCATCGTTCAGTGTTGCTAATTTCAAAGTAAATCTCCCGCGTGCTCACTTAGTTTCGGATCCGTGCTGAAATTTGCGATACCCTCGCTAAGGATCGCTTGTGCGAAAAGCCCGTTTGTCCTTGTGATTACAAACTTCATCATAAGTGCGTTGCTTTAACATGTGCATCATGGGCAGCTTGTGCGGCTTTCAGTTCTGGATCGAAACTGGCGTCGGTCAGAATGAAAGCAATTCGGCAAATTTCGTCGGATCGGTTGGCCCAGGCGTGGATCGTGCCGCGTTGCACAACGATACTACCAACACTGAGTGGGATTTCTTCTTCGTCTAGAACAAGGACGATTTCACCAGATAGGACGATACCATAGTCAACGCTTTCTGTGCGATGCATCAAAGGATGGCGTCCTTTGACTGTATGCTCTGCGTTTTCGCCCAAGCCGACGGCTTCAAACAACTTGCGCGTGGCGTCTTTGTCGAAATCTAGGCCCCCTTTGCCCTCAGGCGGGATATCCACGATGCGGATGATCGTGCCATTTGCAGGCGGTGCAGTGTCGCGGTGCCGATCCGTTGGCTCCGTTTCGGTGAAATGGAGCGGGGCAGGCATGGCATTGGTGTTCCATATTTCATGAAACGCCAAGCCAGGTTGACCGCTTGGTCGGGTCACATGGGGCAAGTCACCGTCCGAGTGAACGACCGCTTTGCCCTTTGCATCATGTGCCGTCACGACCCGGCGGATATTTGGCAGTACCATCTTATACCTTTCGTCGACGCTCTGTTATTCTAGCCGTCCACCTAAAGTTTCAGCGAACCAATCTGCGATATAGCCGCGGCCAAAGCTCATGTTGTCTGCGCCAACGTGTTCAACACCGCCTTCGCGCTCTGTGAAAATTTTCAACTTACGTTGAACAGAATTTGTCAGTTGGTCATAGCTTTGGTGGGCGTAATCAAGGTTGATTTGTCGATCATGCGCGCCGTGTGTAACGAGGAATGGCATCTTGATCTTTTCCATCTGGCCATTGAGCGTCATGCCTTCAGCCTTTGCGAAAAAATCATCCATATCAGTTGCACCAAACACCCATCGCACGTGTTGCCAGTAGTGCGGTACCGGATTTTCACCCTCACGCTTCAGACGTTTTTGCTGTACTTCAGCCCAATTGTGGTTCGCGCCCCATACGGCACCGGATGCATAGCGGGGCTCGTTCGCAGCGATGCGCGGAACGTAAAACCCGCCGAGCGAGATTCCAGTGATGCCAATGCGCTTTTCATCAACATCATCTCGCGCAGCAAGATAGTCGAAAATCGGCGTGCCGTAGTCTTCAGCCTTCCACGTTGCGGGTAAATCTTGCAAGCGAAGGCTTTCTCCCGTTCCGGGCTGATCCACACAAAGCGAAGCGATACCGCGCTTAGCGAGTTCCTGAGGTAGGCGAGACCAATAAAGCAGCTCTTTGTTGCTATCGAGACCGTTGAGATAAACCACCGTGGGGGCAGGGCCTTCGACACCGATGGCAGGTGTGAAGATCGCCGCAAGTGTGGTGTCGCCATAGGGAACTTCAACACGGGTGACGTCTTCGCCACTGAATTTGGTCCCTTTGAGGAAAAATGCGATGCCCTTCTTGAACGTCTCAAGACGGTTTTCGCTTCCGTGGGCCTGCATACGTTCCGCAGTTAGATAATACAGCGCTGCGCGTTGTAGTTTTGGACCTGCGGACAGGAGCCGGCCTTTGGCCTCGTCTTCTTCGGCAAGCTCAACCAGCTTATCAGCCATCTTCATCCATTCGCGCATGAAGTCAGGTGTCCCGGCGTCTTCACCGCCTTCAGCTTTGGCCAGAAGGGGCTGGCACATATCCATGATTTCGCCCAGCTCGGCACCACTCGCCATCGCGATAGAGACAGAAAGGTTCCAAACATAGTTGGGGAAATAGTCGAACATGGCCATTTGGCAGGCTCCTGAAGGTTTGTAAGTGTGTTGATTTAGATCGGTTGAACCATCATGCCGATGGTCTGGCCTGTGAGTGCGCCAACATCAAAGGGGTCAATTTTGCCCATTTGCATATCGCCAATACGGATCGAGTTTTCAGCGACGTGTTGTACGCGTGCAAAGCGGCGATTGCGATAGGCCGTAAAGGCGTCTTCGACCGTCGCAGCGTTACTGAGTTCTTCCGCCAAAACGATACCATCTTCAATCGCCATGCCTGCACCCTGTGCAAGATGGGGGGTGGAGGCGTGTATCGCATCCCCGATGAGCACGGTACGGCCCTGATGCCAATCACCCTCCACAAAGACCGTTTCAAGGGGGCGGGCTACGACGCCTGCGTCATCTGTAATCTGTGGCAAAAGCTTTGCCAGTTGTGGAGGGGCCATGTGTACGCAATTGCGCATGGCTTCAGCGGCACCTTCGGTTGGTAGAACAAAGTCCGCGTCCTGTGTGCTCAGAAGGAACATATACATCAGGCCATCAGCCATCGGGACGAGGCCGCCATTGCAAGGGCCCGCGAAAATTTGAATGCCGTCCATGTCTGAGGGCATAGGTAGGTTATAGCGCCAGACCCACTGACCTGTGTAATTGGGTTTTGGTGCGTCTGGTAAGATTTTTTCGCGGGTTTGGCTAAACACGCCGTCCGCGCCAATCACGATATCATAGCGACCTTTGCTTCCATCAGAGAAGGTCACATCGACCCCTTCGCCATCATCGTTCATGTCAGCCACGGTCAGCCCAAGACGGACAGTCGCGCCCAGTTCATCAACGCGTGCGGCAAGAACACTTTGCAGGTCGCGGCGGCGGATGCCGGCATTTGACGGATAATCAGGACCAGCAAGGCGCGGCGTTGAAAACTGTGCATCTTGCACGCCACCCGGGCCAACAAAAATTGTCGTTTGATCAAAGCCTGCAGCTTTTGAAAGATATGCATCCAGTAAATCCAACTGCTTCATGGCGCGAATGACGTTCATTTGCTGGATGATGCCAACACCGTAGACCGTCCAATCGGGATCACGTTCGATAATCTCTACAGGAAACCCTTGGCGACGCAGCGCGATCGCCGTGGTCAAGCCACCGATACCACCCCCGATGATGAGCGTTGAACCCAATTCCATAGCGCATGCCTCCCATAGCAATTTTGCCAAGAGTAGGCCCAGATCATGCATTTTAAAAATGGAAAGATGCAATCAGAACTATTGATTTTGTGAATGTTCAATCATCCGCTTCGCGGCGCTTTCAAAGAGGGAACGTAGCCATGTAATGCCAGGATCGAGATCACGATAAGCATGCCATTGAATCATCTGTTTAAGGATCGGGCTTTCAACAGGAAGAGGGTAAATCGAGAGCTTGCTTCGCTCGGCGACAATGTTGGCGAGATGCTTATGAATGGTCGCAATTCTATCGGTTCCTACAACAAGGTGAGGTAAGTTCGAGAAGGAAAACGAAGTGACATCAACTTTGCGAGTGATGCCCGCGACCCCCAAAATTTCTGATTCAACAGCGCCAGCATTATTGGGGGGCACCATTGCAACGTGGGATGCTGCCTCGAAGGTCGATTTATCCATTTTGACATCGGCGTAAGCGCCGCGTTTGCATGCGACAACAACATATTCATCTTGAAAGAGCATTGCTGCTGGATGGTCTTTGGAGGTGAATTGTTCCGGCGTTACCAACAGATCCACTTCACCGCGTTCAAGCAAAGTGTAGGGCGTGCCAGTTTGAGGGAGCAAATTGAAACCGACTGATGCTTTTTGCTCATGCGCCATTGCGAAAACATGCGGCATCAAAATCCGCATCGAATAATCGGACAGCAGCACGTTGAAAATGCGCTTGGACCCTGCTGGATCGAATTCTAACTCAGTGTCAATGGTTGCTTCGACGCGGACCAAGATGTCGCGAATTGCAGGGCGAAGCGCTTCTGCGCGTGGAGTGAGTTCCATACGCCGCCCGACCTGCACCAAAAGCGGGTCATCAAAATAGGTGCGAATGCGGGTAAGCGCGTTGGACATCGCGGATTGGCTCATGAACATTTTCTCGGCCGCAGCGCTGACAGAACGAAGCTCAAGCATGTGATCCAAAGCAACGAGTAAGTTGAGATCGAGCCGCTTGAACCGCATTTGATTTCCTCGTGCCGATTGACCTTCGTCCAAGCTAAAGTATTGATCTGATCAATGCAATGCATCCAAAGTTCCAATTTTTTTAATGTCTAATCTATGACTACGATCCGAGCAAACGAATTGGGAGTTTTCGTAAATGCGCATAGTTGGACCTGACGAGCTCGTCTTTGGTGTGGACAATATTCAAGCAAGCGAGACGTTCTTAAGCGACTACGGTCTGGAATCCGTAGGTAATGGGCGTTTTACAGCATTGGACGGCACCGCAATTTCTGTGCGTTCCAAAGAAGACCCCTCGCTTCCTGCGCCATTGAAAACAGCAAGCATGCTGCGCCAAACGATTTGGGGCGTTGAGGATCAAGAGACGCTTGACCAGATTGAAGCAGAGCTGTCCAAAGACCGCGATGTCACAAAAACATCCGATGGAACAATCTGCAGCACCGATGACAGCGGTTTTGAAATTGCCTTTCGTATCACCAAGCGTATCGCGCTAGATTTGCCCGGTGAGCTGATCAACTCACCAGGGTCCAAAGGTGGGCGCGGCGTGAATGTCGTTGGTGCCAATGAAGACGCAGCTGCCAAGCCGCGCACGCTCAGCCATATCGTATATTTTTTGCCAAACATGGAAGAAGCGGCAAACTTCTATATCGAGCGCTTGGGATTCGTTGTCACCGATAAGTTCACCAACACAGGCCCGTTCTTGCGCCCGCAAGCAAACGACGACCACCATGTTCTATTCATGATTCAAACGCCCGATTACATGCAGGGTTTGGAGCATCTAGCGTTTCATATGCAGGGACCAACCGAATTGATGTTGGCGGGATCGCGCATGGTCAAAAAGGGCTATGAAAGCTTTTGGGGCCCCGGGCGTCACAAGTTTGGTTCAAACTGGTTTTGGTATTTCAATTCACCCCTTGGCACACATATCGAATACGACGCCGATATGGACAAACATGATGGTGAATGGGTTGAACGCGAAACACCGATGTCTAAAGAGGCGTCGCAGATGTTCCTGTTCGAGAACGTTGAAAAATGGGCGCCAGGCGGGCCGCCTCCCGGCAAGAAATGAGCGGGCAAGAGAGATTTCTGTGCAATCTTGATGATATTGCCGATGGCCGCTCAAAAGGGGCGGTACCTGACAAGCGTGGCCGCGACCGTGTCTTGTTGGTGCGCCAAGGGGAGCGCGTCTACGGATATGTAAACACTTGTCCGCATTATGACCGTGCGCCGATGGCGTGGAAAAAGGACGAATTTTTAAACGGTGATCACAGCAAGATTGTGTGTGCCAGTCACGGTGCGTTGTTTCGAATTGAAGATGGCGTTTGTGAATTGGGGCCATGCCTCGGGCAAGCTTTGGAGCCTGTTCATTTGACCGTACGCGACGGCGCTGTGTTCACAGTTGGATTATCAATTGATCAGGCGGCGTAGCGCTTACTTAATAAGGATGCATCATGGCACGTAAAATTATTGATCTTTCAGTTGCGCTGACAGATCGCGTCAAATCTGATCCGCCCGGTCTTGGCCCTGAAATTAACTATATAGATCACGCCACAGGTGCCGCAGAATTTGAAAAATTGTTTGGTGTACCTGTATCGCAGCAACGCGATGGGGCAGGGGCCTCTGTCGAGCGTTGCGTCATCTCTACGCACAATGGCACGCACATGGATGCGCCTTGGCATTACCATCCGACGATGAATGGTGGCGAACCTGCGCTCAAGATTGATCAAGTGCCGCTGGAGTGGTGCTTTGGTCACGGCGTAAAGCTAGATTTTCGCGCGTTTCCCAATGGCCATACAATCAGCGCCGCTGAAGTTGAAGCCGAGCTCGCGCGCATTGGACATAGTTTGCAAGCCGGTGACATTGTCTTGGTCAACACCGCCGCTGGCGCGCGTTACGGGCAAGATGACTACGTCGCAAAAGGCTGTGGCATGGGGCGCGAAGCAACGCTTTACTTGACCGAACGGGGTGTCAAAGTTTGTGGCACAGATGCTTGGAGCTGGGATCCCCCCTTGATGATGCAGGCAGCAAAAGCGCGCGAAACAGGGGATTGGTCCAATTTCTGGGAAGGCCACAAGGCCGGTGCAGACAGCATTTATTGCCATATGGAAAAGCTTGCAAATCTCGATCAACTCCCGGCCACGGGATTTGAGGTCATAGCTTTGCCCGTCAAAGTAGAGAACGGCTCGGCAGGGTGGTGTCGGCCTGTCGCGCTGATTGATGCTTGAATGCCAAAGGTTTTGGGAGGAACCCATTAAATGGAACAAGAAGCCAAAGTGCCCGCAGCAATGGACTGGGTACGCACCATAACAGGTGCGATTTCGGTGCTGTCGATTTCGGCGGCGCTTATCGGCGCGCTCGCCATTGTGTTTGACGTATTGGGGCGCTGGTTGTTTGGCGTGTCAGTTTTTGCGCTGAATGAAATTATGTCGACAGTTTTCGCAATTGCGATTGCACTGACATTGCCTGCGGGTGCGGCCAACCGGGTTAACCTCAAGATCGACTTATTGGCGCATATCACAGCACCACGGTTGACGGCGTGGCTTCGTGTGGCTGGATCATTCATGTTGCTGATCTTTTTCGCTATTCTGGCATGGCGCCTTTGGGGCCTTGCGGTGCGATATCAAAGTCAGGGGCGCGCCAGTGCGCTTTTACAGTTGCCTTTTGCACCAACGTATTTTGCGATTTCTGTCGCAATGGCTGCGGCTGCGGTTGTGCAGGTTTTCAATCTTGCTCAGGACTTTTTTGAAGCGCGCTTAACCAAAAGCGAAGCCCGCTCTCATCCAGCTGTTCTTATACTTCTTGCTACCTTTGTTGCGATTGTCGGCGGTCTTGGAATTTGGGCGATTGTTGACCTAGATGGCTACAGCACTTTTGCGATGATGCGGCCGGGAAGTGCCGCATTGATAGGTTTCCTTTTGCTCTGGCTTGCTGTGTTGCTTCAACTTCCACTGGCCACGGTTACAGCGATGATTGGCGTCGGGGGGTGTGTCGCCTTTATTGGTGCGAATGCATCGATGAACACTTTTGCCGGCGACGCGGCGGAATTTCTGCGCAACGAGCAAGTTGCGACATTGCCGATGTTTCTAATTATGGGGGCCTTCGCCGTCGCTGCGGGTGTTTCGGATGATTTGTTTCGCTTGGGCCATGCAATCTTGGGTCGTTTTCGCGGTGGGTTGGCTTATGCCACGATTGCTGGCTGCGCAGGTTTTGGTGCGGTTTCTGGAAACTCTATTGCGACGTCTGCGACTTTCGGACGTATGGCTTTGCCAGCGATGGCGAAAGCTGGATATTCGCAAAAGCTCGCAACATCTAGCGTGGCTGCGGGTGGTACGCTTGGCGCGTTGGTTCCACCATCAGGTGTGATCATTCTGTTTGCCCTTCTCACGGAAGAATCCATTGGAGCCTTGTTTGTCGCTGCAATGCTTCCAGCGCTCTTAGCGGTGTTCTTATATTTTGCGGCCGTTTTCTTTATTGTGCGGATCACCCCTGACGCGGCCCCCAAGGCGGAGGGCGGCTCCTTCACAGAGTTGCGCGACGCGCTGACTGGGTCGTTTCCCGTTATTGTAATGTTTGGCGTGGTGATTGGCGGTCTGTATAGCGGGATATTCACAGCGACAGAGAGTGCCGCAGTCGGTGCCGTCTGCGCGTTTTTATTGGCCTTGCTGCGCGGTCGGTTGAACCGCAGCAGTATGTTGCAAGTCTTCTCTGAAACAACAGCGACAACGGCGATGATTTATGCGCTCATTTTTGGCGGATTGATGTTTTCGTTCTTTATCAATCTCGGTGGAGCGCCGGAGATGATCAGCAACTGGATCGCGAGTATTGATGCGCGTCCAATCTTCATTCTTGGGTTGCTGATTGTGATCTACTTGCTGCTTGGGTCGATCATGGACAGTTTCGGGGTCATGATTATTACCCTTCCTGTGGTGACGCCGATCATTCTTGATCTTGGATACGACATGTTGTTCTGGGGCGTCTTGATGCTGGTGGTGGTTGAGATTGGTATGATCACGCCACCCTTTGGAATGAACCTTTTCATCATTCGCAGTATCGATTCCAGCATCAGGCTTGGCACTGTCATGAAGGGCGTTGTTCCATTCATCATCGCCGACTTTATTAAGATCCTTTTGATTGTTGCGTTTCCCGCCCTCTCGCTGTGGCTGCCTTCAACGATGAATTAAGCGGGCGGGTAGTCCTGCGGCATGCGCTCTAAAAGATAAACAAGAGCCGGCAGGGACTGTCCCCAGCCGGCTCTTTTAGGCATTGATCTGCGTCACTTTAGCTTGTCGTGCCTTTTCTTTGTGATTTTCCATGTCACAAGCTTTCGGGGCCATTTGCTTAACTATTCATTCTGCTTGTCTGTTTCACGAATGAATAGTTCGGCTGGAGTTCATAAATATAAAAAGCTGCCAACGTGCATTTTGGCACGCGGCAGCCTTTGAAATTTTGCTTTGGGTTAAGCCTTAGAAAAAGGCGTTAATATTCTGCGCAATCCTCGCCGAATTCAAAGTCACCATCATACTTGGCTTTGATGCGCTCTAAATAGGCCGGCATTGCAGCGGGGTTTGGAAAGCCTGGTGGGAAATGCACTGATACGACTTTCTTAACCCCACAGTTTTGAGCCAACTCAGCGATCTCTTCTGGTCCCAAATGATGCTCCGCCATATGGCTGCCGATCATTTGCAGCCGTTCTTCTGGCATCTGGGGATTCATCGCGCGAATGCGCACCATTGTCGCGGCGGAATCCATCATTTCACCGATCATGATGTCTGCACCCATCGCCAATTCTTGTAAGGCGTTGCAGGGACCTGTGTCGCCAGTGACCACGACGCTGCGCTCGGGAAGGTCAAAGCGCAAGGACAATGACAGATACCCTTCTTTGCCAAAATCTTCTTCGCCACGGTAGTGGGTGTTCTCGCAATTAGTGACCTTCATCCCGTCAATTTCAATCACATCGCCAGGGACGATTTCAGTAACCTGCACGAAGTCCTTGGGATGGGGCAAAACTTGGCCCGGTACACCAAAGCCGATTTCTTGCGGCACGTTGCAAGCAACGCAAAGCGCATCGATGATTTTTTTGGTGCCTGGTGGTCCGTAGATCGTCAGCGGTTTTTGGCGCTGTGTCATCATATTCAGGCCAAGGCAGGCGAAAAGGCTCCCGATATGATCGAAGTGATGATGTGTCAGAAAGAGGTGGTGCACATCACGGTATTCGATGCCGGCCCTTTTGAGCTGCCCCATCGCGCCTTCACCACAATCGATCAGAATTGGAGCATCGCCATTCATGACGACATGAGCAGGTTGCGCGCGTAGCGGGTTTGCCACCGGGCCACCAGCGGTGCCAAGTGTAATGACGGAATTTGGTGTAACCATGGGCAGGACCTTTCTTGCAGACAAATACGCTAAAGCGAATGATGAGCGGATCCTAAAGCCACTGGATGCATCATGAAAATTGATAAACACAATGCTATGTATTTCTTGTGGCCATGCCTCAACGTGAGGTGTTTGAACCTTGCGATATTAATCAAACAGAGCGTCGGCGCACACTCATCAACAAACCTGCAGTTAAAATGAAAAGCGCCAAGATACTGGGCAGGTTTAGCGTCTCGCCCAAGATCAACGCGCCGAGTAACGCACCACCGCCCGGAACGGCTGCCAAAATGAAAGAGGTGTTCCCATTGCCAATCGTACGCGATGCGTGTGCGACAAAGAGAAGGCCAATGAGGTTGGGAACGAAGCCTTGATATATTGCCTGAAGCATAAAAGGGCCAAAGGGTGATTCTGTCATGCCCGAGGGCAACCAAATGGCCCAAATAGGCAGATAATATGCGGCATTTACGACTGTTCCACAAAATATGATTTGCATCGCGCCAAGCTGCCAGCGTTCTGCCAAGATCATATATGCGGAGAAAAATAAGGCTCCTGTCAAGAATAACAAATCCCCAATCCAAGCATCTGCATTGCTGGTTGCGCTCGCGTCCCAAGCCAGAACAATGGCTGATACAAAAATCAGCAGACCCCCGATCACTTGTTTTGCGCTTGGCAGAACGCGCATCAAAACAATTGCAAAAAGGATACTGATAAGCGGCAAAACACCGTTCATAAAAATCCCGCCATGCGCGGCCGGCGCGTAGAGAAAACCGGAAAACACAAAGAGGATGTAGATAGGCCCCAAAATGAATGACAGCACAGCAATCTGAAAAAGCCGCAACCCGCGCCAAGGCTTGTAATAGATACAAAGCGGTACTGCGATCAGCGACGCCAATCCGTAGCGTAGCGCAGCCAGATCATAAATCGTAAGTCCGCTGTCATTCGCAACACGGCTCACGATCAACCAAAAAGACCAGACAAGAACGATGCACCAAGCCGCCGCGTAGCCGGTAACATGAGAAGAAACACCGGTAGACATCTGTTTTGCGCTCAAACTGTTGGGAGGGATTATTTATCCTGTGTAAATCTGTAAGTTCGCAGCAGCGCTGAAGCAAGGGGGCATTAAACAGGGCACACCACTTCGATCAGGGATGGTCCAGGCTCTGCCAATCCAGCAATCAGTGCTTTTACAAAGCTGTCGATATCTTCTGCACGCGTTGCGGGGATCCCGTGGCCTTTTGCCAAAGACACCCAATCAAGCGTTGGGTTTTCGACGTCAAACATTGCTTGCGCATTTTTACCAACTTGCCCGACGCCGACGTTCGTCAGCTCATTACGCAAAATTTGATAGCCGCGATTTGCAAATACGATGACAGTTATGTCGAGGTTTTCGCGTGCCATTGTCCACAGGGATTGCAACGTATACATCGCAGACCCATCGCCTGTAAGGGCGATGACCTTGCGCTCGGGGGCTGCGATGGCTGCGCCTGTGGCGCAGGGCAAACATAAGCCAATCGCGCCTCCAGTTCCTGCAAGCATTTCGTGTGGGCGCGCTTTGCCGATCAGGGGTAAAATCTTGTGTCCGGACGTGACGGATTCATTACAGACAATCGCATTTTCGGGTATCAAGGCCGCCAAGGCCTGACCCACTTTTTCTAATGTCATTGAACCGCTTGGAATGTCGGGCAAGTCAAGTTGGACGCTTGTCATCTGGGTTTTGGAGGTGACACCAACAGCGTCCGCTAACGCCGTAAGCGTCCATTCCACATCGTCTGTGCGCGCACATAAATCAGCAATTACACAATCCGCAGGTTCAGGCACACTTGGCTTATCAGGATAGGCAAAAAATGCGACTGGCCTGTCAGCGCCGATCAGAGTGATCGAAGACGTGCCGATCAGTTGGTTGATCTTTGGCTCCACAGCATAAACCAACTGGTCAATCTTTGCTGTTCCTGCCCCTTTTGAAATACGTGGAATCAACGTGTCAGCCATCAGACGACACCCTGTGGCCGCTGCGATCTTGCCAGCAAGCGCGCGCAACGACCCAAAGAGGGCCGCATCGCCGATCAAAAGCGCGGCTCCGGGTGTTTTCAAACGCTGGGCTGCGGCTTCAATGTCTTGCTGCGAAGGGCGATGAAGGCTTTGGGATCCAGCCAAAGGCGCTTGTGTCCGCGTAACGTCGTTCCAAGCCGTATCTGCTGGCAGAACCAGTGTCGCGATTTGTCCGTTCTCAGCCCGCGCGGCCTGAATGGCCGCTGCGCCATCGGATGCAACACTATCAGCGTCGCCTGATACGCGGGTCCAATGACTGATCGAATGGCTGATACCAAGAATATCGCCTTTCAACGGGCTCTCATATCGCAAGTGTTGAGTGGCGTGATCCCCGACAACATTGACGATGCCTGAGCCCGCTTTTCGCGCATTGTGTAGATTTGCAAAGGCGTTGCCGAAACCCGGTGCAAGATGCAAAAGCGTGCCAGCGACATCGCGTTTCATGCGGTAATAGCCGTCTGCGGCTCCTGTCGTGCCACCCTCAAACAAGCACAAGACGCAATTCATTTCCGGGTGATCGTCCAAAGCCGCCACGAAGTGCATTTCAGAGGTTCCGGGATTAGCGAATACCGTATCGACTGAATTGTTCAAAAACGTCTTAACCAGTGAATCTGCACCGTTCATAGGATGTCCTTTCAAATGCGTCTACACAGCTTAACGGAGTGCGAATTCAATTGTCATCGAATTTATTCAACTGAATTCCCAAACGACTTGGCGGAACATTGGCAATTTGAACAGGTAAGCGTCATTGTGAACGCGTAAACGTCATATGGGCTACGCTTGCGAGCTGGCCAAAACGGGAGCTGCTTAGATGATTGCAATAAATCCGCCGTTTTCGGGAAACCCACCCAGCGAAACTGTTGTGGCTCGTATCCGTGAAAATGCCAAAGCTCACCCTGAAAACTGCGCTTTGGTGTGTGGTGATGCAAAGGTGAGTTGGGGTCAGCTTGACACGAGGATCAACAAAATTGCGAACCTGTTGCTGAGGCTTGGGCTACGCAAAGGCGATAATGTCGCGATCCTTTCGCCCAACTCTATTGCCTATGCGGAACTGTTCTTGGGGATTTTGCGGGCAGGGGGGTGCGTGACGCCGCTGTCTTCGATGGCTTCGTCGGAGGCGCTTCATAAGATGCTGTTAGAATGCCAGCCAAAGGCAATTTTTATAGCAGAACAGTATTTTGATTTGGTGAGCGACTTTGTTCAAACACTACCGATAACGCGCTTCGCGCTCGATTTTAGAATGGATGGTTTTGAGGCCTACGAAGACGCGCTCGCAAACGCTGAAACGCATGATCCTATGATTGCGATCGAAATGAGTGATCCGTTCAATCTGATCTATTCTTCAGGCACAACAGGGACCCCGAAAGGGATCGTTCAAAACCATCAAATGCGCGCTGCTCAGATGGATCGCGTGTCGCCCAACGGATACGATGACAAAGCACGCACGCTAATCTCGACGCCGCTTTATTCCAACACAACAATCGTTTCGTTCATTCCAACGCTGTTTGGTGGGTCCACAGTTTATCTGATGCCAAAATTTGATGCGCGCGCTTACCTCGAAATTGTTGAGCGTGAAAAGATCACACATACGATGTTGGTTCCCGTTCAATATAAACGCATCATGGATGTGTCAGATTTCGATAGGTTTGATCTGAGCTCAATGCGGGTGAAATTTTCAACCTCGGCCCCCTTGCGCGCTGATGTGAAGGCAGATGTTCTTGCGCGGTTTCCAGGGAAATTGATCGAATATTATGGACTTACAGAAGGGGGCGGTGTCACAGTTTTGGTGGCGGATGAACATCCAACAAAGTTACATACTGTGGGGCAGCTCGCGCCCGGCAATGACATTTGTTTAATCGACACAAACGGCAAAGAAGTATCGCAAGGGCAGGTCGGTGAAATCTGCGGGCGTGGACCCACTATGATGGCGGGGTACTATGGTCGCGATGATCTGACGTCTGAGTATATCTGGCGCAATGACGCGGGTGACATCTACTTCCGATCTGGTGATATGGGGTCATTTGACCCCGATGGGTTCCTTGTTCTGTCAGATCGTAAAAAGGATATGATTATTTCTGGTGGACTTAATATCTATGCGAATGATCTTGAACTGGTTCTTTTGGATGATCCTGATGTGTCGGATGTCGCTGTTATCGGAGTGCCTTCAGATGCATGGGGGGAAACGCCACTTGGCCTTGTTGTTCTGCGCGCAGATGCAACGCGCAGTGCAGAGCAGATCAGAGAGCGCGCCAATGCAAAGCTTGGTAAAAGCCAACGTCTTTCAGACATTGAGACCCGAGATGTTCTGCCGCGCAGCACGATTGGCAAAATCTTAAAGAAAGATCTTCGCGCACCCTATTGGGAGTAAGCGACAGGGGCTTAGCCGTTAAAGTTTAGCTTCAAACCGGGGCTGGGCCAGCGCGTGTGATAAAGGCATCCTGTGCCCGATGCTGTGATCCAAGCATCTCTCATGTCCGGCCCGCCAAAGCAAATATTGGTGACGTAGGGATCGCCCGGCAACTCTAGAAATGTGACGTCACCGCCGTCCAAAGGTACGGTGGATATGCCGCCGCGCATCAAAGTGGCGACACAAATCTGCCCATCAGCTTGTACCGCCAAACTGTCAAGCAACTGATAATCTGGTAACGTCGTGACCAGACGGCCCGGCATGTCAAAACGAACTTGTCCAATGTGTCCCGGCTCGATCAAATTAAAGCTCCACACGCGCCCTGTTCGGGTTTCGGCGACATGTACCGTCTGATCGTCCGGCGAAAGCCCAATGCCGTTAGGGGTAATCATAGGCCCATGCACGCGGCGAATAGCGCTGCCGTCGGTTTGCGCATAATAGAACGCCCCGTGATGCACGTATTCGGGCGTCGTCTTGCCAAGGTCTGTGAAATAAAAGCCCCCTTGTGCATCAAATACGATGTCATTGGGGCCGCGCAAAGGTTGACCATCGCAGCTTTGATAGATCGTCTCAAAAGCACCGGTCACGGGGTCAACGCGCTGGATTGATCCTGTTTCGTAATCGTTTGGGGTGCCGACAGGGCGTGTGATGCCGTCTTTCTGCGTCCAAACGAAACCGCCATTGTTGCAGACGTAAATCATGCCATCCGGCCCGACTGCTGCGCCGTTAGGTCCACCACCAAGGTCTGCGATGACCTCGATACGGCCATCGGGATGCACGCGCGAAAGCGTTTGGCGTTTGATTTCCACAAGGATGACAGAGCCATCTGCCATTGCAATAGGCCCCTCAGGGAACGCAAGCCCGTCACACACTTTCGTCAGTTTCATCATCATAGTCCTCAAATGAAAACGCAGCCGCAGATTGAATACGGCTGCGTATGTTTTCTTAGTTCAGCGTAAGCGCCGCGATGATCTGATCGAAGACACCTTGCGCTTTGGCGCGCATTTCATCGTCAGTCGCATCCTGAATAGGATGTGGCACTAACGCATAATGTGCATCGTTCATACCTAGTGCAGCGCGCTGTGCTTTCGCGGCTTGCGCGAACTCACTTGACGCAATGGCGACTGCCGGGATCCCCTGGATTTCAAACCAGACGTTGTCGTGCATACTGCACGTCGTACAAGATCCTCAGTCGGCCAGCGCTTCTACGAGGTAGTCGCATTCGTCACGAATTTTGTGACGCAACGCATCTGGGCAAGGTTTCGCATACGTCGGCTTGGAATAACGCCGCACGGAGAGTTCCGGTGCGGCCTTTTCCAAAAGTTGCTCTACCTCATCCAGCAGCACATTGCCGCGTGGTTTTGAGATGTCCAACAGCGCAATGACGCCCGCTAAACTGCCGGTCCGTGTAGTGACCTGCCGCTCAACAGGGACGCGTTCGTCTGTTGGGTCGAGAATTGTTGTCATACTGGCTCCCTTCTCTAGGAAATAGTCTAAGGAGCAACACGCCGGCGTCAATCTTTGCTTGAGTACGTTGGGCCGTTTTCAGCAGCGCTTGTGCATTACACGCCGATCTTTTTTGACACCGAGAGCGACCCAGTTGCACCTGTGACCCAACCATGAAACGCCGATGAAAACTTACCCGCTTCCGAACCTGCAACCACGATGTGGATATATTCGGAACTGGCGAATTTGGCTCCCACGGGGGCATCGCTTTTGGTGTCGCTGCGCAATGCTGCATCGACGCTTTGTTCGGCGTCTGGGCGGGCCGTTACGCTTTGGATGTGCGCCCTCAGCGCGTCTTTTGAAAATTCCCCGTCTTTCATCAACGTATCAATGTGTTCTGGGCAAACGACCAACACAGCATCCACGGGTATGTTGCGCATTTTGGGTGAAAACACGCCGTCCAATCCAAGCCCCAACGTATCCGCAATGTCATGCGGACTGCGCGAACGCTGATCGACGATATGCATCGGGCCACTGGTCATTGCGAAAAGGGTCACAACAGAATCCTGCGCATCAAACCCACGCTCCACATGAAGGGCAGGCCAAGGCGAACGTTCTTCATGTTCCGCAAAGCACATGGTAAATTTCATCGGATTACCAAGCGTAGAGCGTTCAACCCCACCCGTCGATGCGCCGCCCACGTTTCGCACCACTAAACGAAGCGCGCGCCCGATTGTTGCATTGGCACGATTGCCCGCACCCAAAGCACCCAGACCCTTATTCATACCAATTTTGTCGCGGATCGGGCCATTGACCACCATAACAGGGGATGCGCCCATGGTGGTTGCGGTCACGCCGTGGATGTTAAACTCATCGGTGCACGCGGCCTCAACCGCGGCAATCACAACTGGCAAGTATTCAGGCTTACACCCTGCCATGACAGCGTTGATCGCGATTTTTTCGACTGTCGCCTCCCCCATGTTGGGTGGGACAGCGGCCACAACCTCTTGAGGGTCGCGTTGTGTGCCGGAAAGCATGCGCATAACCCGCTCAGGTGTTGGTGGCACCAAGGGAAGCCCATCTGAAAACCCCTGGTCAAACATAAACTCAGCCACGTCGTCGCTGCTGGCAATGTCGATTTGACGCGCATGTATCGGGCTGTTTTCGGCTGCAGCGCGTAGTTTGTTATGGATCGTGGGATCAAGATGTTTGGATCCGCAGCCAGGGCGCCATTCTGGCAGGCTTGCCCAGTCTATTTGCGCGGCGGCTTGTGCCGTGTCTTTGCTCATTTCAGCAGCAAGAGTTTCCCAATCCGCACGAATAAAACCCTCGAAGTGGGATTTTATATCGCCTGCGTCATCAATCCAGAAAACGGACGGGACGCTTTCGATATCCCATTCAAACGCAGTTTGGCACGACGTATCATCAAGCACAGGCATGGAAAGGCTGTGCCGTTCAGCAAAGATTGCATTTGCTTCACCTGACTGGGCAATCAAAAGAACGTCTACCGCGTCACCATGCGCCTGTTTCAGTGCTTCCAAAACAGGGGCTGCAGTGTTGCAGGTCTCGCAGTCCTCTTTCACGAAACAGATCAAACTGGCGCGCTTGCTTGGAAAGCCATGAGGCACCCCAGACAAATCGTTCAATAAGAAGTCCTTTGGCGCTTTGCTCATATCTGTTCTCCTTTGCGCGGTGTCATGCAGAGAGCCACACAGCTAAAGTTCTATGGCGGAGGTGGATGGGAATCGAACCCACCACACGCCGTTTCGACGCGTCCATGGTTTTGAAGACCAGGGAAGCCACCAGACTCCAGTCACCTCCGTGTCTGATGAGCCTATCAAGTACCATGGTTCTGGGAAACTGTTTTCATGGGTACAACGTAGCGGGTGTCTTTGTCGCGAACGGTCATGCCATGGGCATCGAAGTGCTCAAGCAAAGGCACGATTATTTTTCGACTTGTGCCAAGTGCGACGCGGGCTTGGGATGTTGTGAAGGTGTGGGTCTCTGGGAAGACCGCGTTTAGTGTGTCAGCGGCATCTGTTATTGCGTCGACATGAAAGATCAGGAACTGGTTGAGCGCGACATTGTGCAAGAGGGTCAAGCGTTTCGTTTCGATCAACAGTTGTGTCAGTTCGGCCGTTTCGTCGTTTTTTGGAAAAGCTTCCAAAGCCAGCTCATTGATCCCTGCGCGCTGATAGGCTGTTTCGATCTCATCAAGTACGCGGCGCTGGGCATCGCTGATCAGCTTCATTGGGTTGTGAGAGACAAGCGCAACTTTGTTTGCTTGTTTCAGCAATATCCCATCCGCGACGAGCTTATCTTCGACGTGGTTTAGCAACCACTGTGCGAAAGATCTAAGGTCGATCACTTTGCGCGGCGCGCTTGATCGCAGTGGGTGGGCGTCGTGATACTGTGCGATGGCCTGAAGCACTGCTTCTTTGGCGCTCTCGATCTGTTCTTGGCTGCTCAGATAATCATCGTTCAGGTTTTGAAAATTTGAACTAAGCGCTGTAAGAAGATCATCTAATCTCAGGCGTGCGACCTTTGCGATGTTATGGGCTTTTGCAACGCCGTTTCCTTGCTTGATCAAAGCATCAGCGATGGCGTTTGGATCACCTTTTTGCGCAGCCTCCAACACGTTCAAACGTTCACGGTCTCCGGAACCTGTAGGTATTGCTTGAGGGTCTAAAAATACGGCTTTTCCAATCGTTTCGGATGGGGACAAACACCTTAAAATGCCGACCTGACCGGCGAAACAAACGACAGGTTTGCTAAAGCGTAACTGCGCGAACCCTTGGTTGCCCCCTTTGAATAAACGCAGCTGAGCGACGGCGCTCGATGCACCAAACAAGATGCGCACATCTTGCATGTGTTTCAACCGTCGCGTTTGCTTTGGCAAGATTTCCAGATGCACATCGACATTTTGAGTGGGTGCACCCAAACCCTGCGTACATAGCACAGAGCCGCGTGCAATATCATTGGGGTTGATCCCCCTCAGGTTCGCCGCCATTCGCTCACCCGGTTGAACATGATCACGCGTGGAACCCCGGCTTTGCAAACTACGGATTGATACTTCACGGCCTTGGGGTTGCAGAACTAGCCTATCGTCACTCGTGATCGCTTGGCCAAGTAACGTCCCAGTCACAACCGTGCCTTTCCCAGTGAGGTTGAAACTGCGATCAATCGGTAAAAAGCTATAGGGTGACGAAACGTTTAGACAGGATCGCTGGAGCAGGTTTTCCAATGCCCTGTTCAGCACCTCGATACCTTCACCGGATTGTGCCGAACATACGATCAAAGGTGCTTTTGCATATGGGGTTTGGGATAGCGTGGCTTTGATCTTGGCAAGTTGTTTTGGCCGATCATTGGAAGGACAGGTATCTGCTTTGGTTATAGCGATTATAGCCTGTGAAATCCCAAGCAACGCAGCAATGCGCAGATGCTCCAAGGTCTGTTCACAGACACCGTCCACGAGTGAGATCACGATCAAAGCGGCTTGCGCACCGGATGCGCCAGAGATCATCGCTTGAATAAAATCTTTGTGTCCGGGAGCGTCGACCAAATCGATGATACCGCTGTCATATGTGCAATAGGCAAAGCCGTTTGTGATGGATAAGCCGCGCGCTTTCTCTTCGGGCAAACGGTCTGTATCGGTTCCTGTCAACGCACGCACCAGCGATGTTTTGCCATGGTCCACATGACCAATTACGACGGTGCAGCAAGTTTTCATTGTTTTAGAATAGCGCTGACAGCGGCACTTATGCCCAAAACGTCTGTATCGCTTAGGCCACGGACATCAAAGATGCTTCTGTCGTTCTTGATCCGCCCGATCACGGGCGTTTCGCTCTGTCGTAATTTCGCGGCCAGCTGATCTGGTGACATGCCCTGCAGTGCTATTGAGACTGCAAAACTTGCAAGGCCTTGTCCCGGCAAAGTCCCAGCACCCACTTGGCAAGTGCTTTGAAAGACTTCGACATCTTCGAGGCCGAGATGTTTGAAGTCTTGTGCTAAACGCTCTGCGCGTTTTTGAACGGCTTCTAAAGGTTCTGATACCATTCGAAGGACAGGAATTTTCTGGGTTGGATCATAGGGCGGGCGATAAAGCCGCAACGTCGCTTCAAGCGCCGCAAGTGAGAGTTTGTCGATACGCACCGCCCGCATCAAAGGGTGCGATTTAAGATCGTTGATGATGTCTGCGCGCCCGGCAATGATCCCAGCCTGCGGGCCGCCAAGCAATTTATCGCCTGAAAACATAACCAGATCGACACCGGCCTTGAGAATGTCAGTGACGACAGGTTCATCAACCAATCCATAGGGGGCCAAGTCAATCAAGACACCGCTGCCAAGGTCCTCCATCAAAATCACATTGTTTTCTTGTGCCAAGCGAGCCAGATCGCGCCTGTTGGGTGCGGCGGTGAAGCCTATGATTTTGAAGTTGCTCGTGTGGCTTTTTAACAAAACGGCTGTGTCTTCATCGATGGCTTCAGCGTAGTCGCGTGCTCTTGTTTTGTTGGTTGCGCCCACCTCGCGCAAAGCCGCACCGCTTTGCGCAATGACGTCAGGCAAGCGGAATGAGCCGCCAATTTCAATCAACTCACCACGAGAGGCCACGACATTGCGACCCGCCGCGGTCGCCATCAGACTTAGCAGAACTGCGGCGGCACAATTGTTTACGACAACCGCCGCTTGAGCGCCTGTGAGCGCGCAGATCAACGCTTCCACATGCGCGTGGCGCGAGCCGCGCTTCCCAGTCTTCAAATCGAACTCAAGGTTGGAGGGCGCATCTGCGACAGCCTGCATCGCGGCGACTGCTTCAGGTGCCAAACAAGCGCGCCCCAGATTGGTGTGGATCAAAATACCCGTCGCGTTGATCACCGTTTTAAGCGAAGGCGCGTTCGCTGTTTTGATTGTCTCCTCCACGATTTCACTAAATTGCCTGCTGTCAAAGGGAGGGAGGTTAGCATCGAGGTTGTCGCGTAAATCACGACGTGCTGTGACAGTAATCTGGCGCAGTGCATCTACAATTTGTGCATGCCCATGCTCTGCCTGAAGCGCCTTGATCAAAGGCTGGTCCAGCAAAGTTTGAATTTGGGGAATATCCCTCAAAGTTTTGATCACGTTTGCTTGGCCCCTGCACCGTGTGATTGGAACGGCTAGTTTTGTGCTGCGCGCCGCGCGAAGGCAAGCGGTGGGATTGCGATTGCAAAGCCAACTAGTGTGAGCATCAGATGGCTCAACCCAGCGATCCCGCCGATGGGGGCTGCGATGCACAAACCCGCAAAAAACAATATCACGCGCAATAACGTGCTAAGTGAGCTTGAATTAAGAGGTCCAACAAAAGCGACGTAGCCTTGTAGGGCTGCAGACAAGAACCAAACCCCGATCAGCGCACAGCCGAGCACAATTGCGACTTCCAGCATCGGACCTTGGCCAATCAACGCTGGATTCAACACGAAAAAGAACGGGATCACATAAATGACGCCACCTAATTTCATGGCTTCAAATCCGGTGCTAAATGCGTTCGCGCCTGCCATTGATGCAGCGGCGAATGCGCCCAAAGCCACCGGCGGTGTGATAAAGCTGACCATGCCCCAATAGAGAATGAACAAATGTACCGCGAGTTCGTTTAGTCCTGCCTGTACAAGTGCTGGGGCTAAAACAACCGCCAAGAAGATGTAGCAAGCGGTGACGGTCATCCCCATGCCAAAGATGAAAGATGTGACCGCGCCCATTATCAACAACATGGTCAATGAGCTGCCAGCCATATGCACCAATTCATTGGCGAGCGGGCCAGTGAGGCCTGTAGCCTGAAACGCCCCAACGATCATGCCGATCCCGAGCAGCACTGCGACAAGTTCTGACAAAGTGCGCCCGACTGAGACGATAATGTTGAGAAACCCCTGCCATGAAACACGGTCGTTCTTGTTGAATTGGTTCACCGCAAGAAGCAAAGCTACCGCGTAAAACGGTGCAGTTTTTTCCCAACGAAAGGCCACCATGAGGAAAATCAAAAGTCCAAAGACCGCGATGTAAAGCCACCCTTCGCGCATGGTTTGCATGACCGCAGGGCGATCTACTTTGGGTAAACCTTTCAAACCGCGACGTGCGGAGTAGGCATCGATTTGCACGAATAGCCCGAAGAAATATAGCAATGATGGTATGGCCGCAGCCAACATGATTTCGACATATGGGCGGCTCAGCCACGACGCGATAACAAAAGCGGTTGCCCCCATGATCGGGGGCATCAAGACGCCGCCAGTTGACGCACAGGCTTCGGTTGCGGCTGCATAGCGCGCGGAAAACCCTGTCTTTTTCATAGCGGGGATAGAGACGGCTCCAGTGGTCAAAACATTTGAAATCACAGAGCCGGACATTGACCCCATAAAGCCTGAGGCAAAGATCGAAACTTTCGCAGCACCACCGCGATATCCGCCGACAAGCGCCATCGCGAGGTTGTTGAAAAACTTGCCGCCGCCGGTGAACTGTAAAACTGCACCGAATAGGATAAAGCCGATTACAAGATTGCCAAAGGCGCGCATAGGTATGCCGAAAGAGGCTTCAGATGAGATCATGAAGTATGGGATCACATCGGTGAATGGTTGAGTGAAGCCATTCAAAGGGTCCGGTACATGTTCTGCAAAAGTGGGATAAAGTGAAAAGACAAGAACGATGCAGAACAATACCATTCCGCCAGCGCGCCGCGTCCCTTCAAGGATTAGAATGTAAAGCGCGATAGACGCCCAAACCGCGCGTTCAGGGGCGGCGTATTCCCAACCGCCATCCAAGCTTGCATCAGCGGTGAACACAAAGAAACTTGTCACCATCAGCGTCGCTATAGCGAGAACCCAATCATAGATCGGGACCTGCGAAGAGGGGGGGCCGAAAGCACGAAAGGTGATGAAAGTAAGACTTAAGAACAAACCTGCGAGCACATAAAGATACATCCCCTCAAGCAAAGAATATCCACCCAAGCGCAGATTAAAGAGCTGGTTTATCGCCACACCAATCGCTGCGAGTGTGAACACAATGATCATCCAACGCGCAGCACCGCTAAAGGTCATTTGCTCTGCTTTGCGTTCAGCTTCAATGGCTGAACTGCCGCGATCGCTCGCACCGGTTTGCTCTGTCATTTCATGCTCAATTTTTGGGTCAAGACGACGTTCGGATGAAAGGGTCAGGTGGGCCCGTAGGCCCATCTGTTTCACGCAGTGGTTCGTTTAGAAAACGACCGCAAATCCACCTGCTTCAAGAGCCTCGCGACGCTTTGCGTCCCATGCCGCTTCCCAATCTGCGGGCGCTTCTGCCTTCAGCTCTTCCCAAGCCGCCATAAGCGCAGCTTGGCGCGCAACAAGGTTGTCGTTGTGCGCTTGAGCTTCATCGGTCCAGACGCCGATTTCCGTGTAATAGCGCACGGCACCTTCATGATAGGGCGCAACCCATTGGAAGTTTTGTTTATCAAGCGCCCAACCATTGATGCCCGGAGCGTTGCCTTTGAAGCTGTCAAAGTTCTCATACATCGCTTTGGTCATGTTATAGGTCAGACCTTCGTCTTGCACCGCGTAGGTCATCAAAACAGGGTAGGCATAGCCTGCAGTTGCGACGCCGTCGGTGTCATCGATCGTTGCGCCGACCGTGGCAGTCATTGGTGTAAAGAACGGCGCGATGGATTGCATGCGCGCGACGCCTTCTGTGTTGCTTGCATCAATAGGGGGCCAATAAACACCGCGCGGACCAGAGGCGGCCTCATAAGCGCGTCCTGAATTGGTCGAGGCGAATGCAGCATCCACGGAGCCATCGATCATGCCAGCCCAGCTGTCGCCAAAGCCGCCAAATTCGACCTTCTCGACATCGTCCCATGTCAATCCGCCATACGCGAGATATGCGCCGTTATTCACATTCAGCGCGGGCGCTCCTTTGACCCAAGCAACGCGCATCCCTTTGAGATCCGCGTAGGTGAACCCTTCGCATCCGGGCTTACCTGCCTTTTCGCAAGCTTCTGCCGCAACAGCGAGCGATAGGCCAACGGCACCACCATTGTTGGCGGCCAAAACGCGCACGGGCTGTGGCCCCCAGTTTTCTGCGCCAAATTGGAACACGCCTTCTTGGGCCATGAACGATCCACCCACGCCGTTCGCCGAAAATTGTACCTTACCCTGGCGAAGGGGTTCTGTGCGGGCAATGTCGTTCTTGCCTGGCAGAACCCGTAGGTTGACGCCGCTCGTTGCTTGCAATGCTGCACCAATCGCGACGGATTGGTTATAGCCTGCAGATCCTGTCCCGTAGGCGGTCCATGTCAGTTGCTTTGGTAGATCATGGCCGTCAGCGAAGACAGCGCTTGATGCGATAGAAATCACCGCTGCTAATTTGAATAAGTGCATAAATTCCTCCCATAGTGACCCTTGGTTTGCAGCACATGCACCCTTCGGGTCTGTAAGGAGTGAACAATGCGAACCCTGCGGGAGTCAATTCCGCTATGCGGAAATAGCGCTTACGCTGCGTCACTTTTTTTACATTGTGGTAGGGGCAAAATAGAAATTTTCACTGCGATCCCTCTAAGCATATCCGCCGTTGGAATGTTGCGGACTATGGCCGCAGGTTCGTTTGGAACGTTATTTCAGAACACTCTGAAGTTACTTTCGTCACTCTTTTGTTTGCTGTATTCTCAATGAAATCAGATGACGTACAGGCTCATCAGAATGAGTTGAGCGCATGTTTAGAAGTCTTAAAAAATAGGCAAAATATCATGGCATTACCTGCTACGATGCGGAAGCAAGGAAACAAAAATGCGGGTCGCGCTGGCCCAAGGCTGCTAAGCGTGAAAACAGCTTGGCGGCTGACACCAAACATGATCCGTGTGGTTTTCGCAGGCCCCGAGCTGGCAGGTTTTCCAGAGGGCCGTGAGGGCGCAAATTGCAAACTGATGATCCCCGAACCGAACGAAACCAAAGACCGCTTTGCTGAGCGTTTGAAAATTGGCCCTGCGCCAGTGCGGCGGACCTATACAGTGCGAAAGTTCGATTCAGCGACGCAAGAACTGACCATCGATTTTGTGGCACATGGGGATGACGGGCCTGCCTCGCGATGGGCAAGTCATGCCAAGTCTGGTGACTTTTTAGGGTTTGGTGGGCCGGGCATGCCCAAATTAGTTGAATTTAGCGCTGATTGGTATTTGGTCGCAGCAGATCCTTCAGCACTTCCCGTTGCCGCCGCCGCCTTAGAGGCGATGCCACGTGATGCGAAAGGTGTGGCGATTTTTGAAGTTACGTCGCAAGAGGATCGTCAGGAGATCGACTCACCTGAGGGTATTGCGGTGCACTGGCTCATTCACCCGTATCCGCATACCCCCTCAACGGCGCAAGAAGCGTTTCTGCGTTCTATGGAATGGCCCGCGGGCCGTGTTCAAACCTGTATCGCCGGAGAATCTGGCGTGATCCGTTCACTGCGCGGATTTCTGGCAAATGAAAAACATGTGCCGCGCGAAGATACCTATATCGCTGGCTATTGGAAAATCGGGCTGATCGAAGATGAACACCAAGTGGCGAAGCGGACAGGTGATCTATGATGGGTCGAAAATGTGAACTTTGGGGTGTAACTGCTCCCGAGTTTTGCGACTGCTAACTCCTCGGTTCGCCGGATCATTTCGCAGTGTTAAGCAAAATACTTGTCTCACTGTTCAAAATGCCACTGATCTCCCGAGTGCGGCGCAGCAATTCATCAAATTCAGGCAAGCTTGAGGTTTCAATCTGAGCAACAAGATCCCAAGCGCCATTGGTGCTGTGAAGGCTTACGATCTCGGGCATACGCTTGAGGGCTTTTACGACGGAAGAAGTTAAATTGCCTTGGACCTCAATCGTCATGACCGCTTTTATGAGATCAAGGCCAACAGAGGCATCGACATCGATTGTGAAGCGTTGAATGACGTTCGAGTTCAAAAGTCGCTCTAGGCTGGTTTGCACGGTTGCCCGCGACAGGCCAAGCTCTTGCGCGATTGTTGTGACAGATGCCCGTGCATTTTGCCTGAGAAGCGCAAGCAGTTTTCTATCTGTTATCGTTAATTCGCTCATCAGCGCACCTTCTTTCAATGTGAACAATAGTCTAATCGATTTGATGAAAATAAGTAACAAAATGTGCAATTTTATGTCTATTTGTACATCGTGTGATGCGAAATACTCTTGAGAGACCAACTCAATGAGGACGCATCACATGTTAAACTGCACATTAGTCGGTGCCCCTGTCGATTGTGGCTCAAGTCAGTTGGGATGCGTAATGGGCCCCGACGCCTTTCGAACCGCGGGTTTGAAACCAACGATCGAAGCGCTTGGGTACAAAGTGCATGACGTTGGTAATATCGCAGGGAAAACCCCGCCTGTTGCGCCGCATCAAAATGAAGCAATCCATCACCTGAGCGAGATTGTGGGTTGGGCGACTGCTTTGGAAGATGCGGCCTATAACGCGATAAAGACTTCAGATTTGCCGATTTTTCTTGGGGGTGATCACGCGCTGTCGATTGGAACAGTTCCCGGAGTAGCGCGATACGCCGCCGAAAATGGGCGCACGCAGTTTGTGTTATGGCTTGACGCGCACCCAGACATTCACTCCCCACTGACAACGACCAGCGGCAATCTGCATGGAACGCCAGTTGCCTATTTTACGGGGCAAGCGGGGTTTGAAAACGTATATCCCGTGTTGCGGCATCCTATTGATCCAATGAATGTTTGTATGATGGGTATTCGTTCGGTTGATCCGTCCGAAAACGATCATCTTGCGCAATGTAACATCGACGTTCACGATATGCGTGCGATTGATGAACGTGGCGTTGCAGATCCTTTGCGGCAATTCCTTCAAAGGGTCAAAGACGCCAATGGCGTTTTGCATGTAAGCTTGGATGTCGATTTCCTGGAGCCTAATATCGCACCTGCCGTCGGTACAACTGTTCCAGGCGGTGCGACCTTCAGAGAAGCACATCTGATCATGGAAATGCTTTGTGACAGTGGCTTGGTGACCTCGCTTGATCTGGTCGAACTCAATCCATTCCTTGATGAGCGTGGGCGTACTGCCACGCTGATGGTTGATCTGTGCGCCAGTCTACTGGGCCGCAAAGTCTTGGATAGACCGACCCGCAGCTACTGATCGTGCTTAAGTGACCACTGAAGAAAGATATGCAATGACTGCCTCTTCTCAACTGACCCCTTCTAAATTGGCGATGGTTCCTTTTGTAAGCGTCGATAACATGATGAAAATCGTGAATACGATTGGGCCTGCAAAGATCATCGCGGAAATCGCAGACTACATTGAAGCGGATTTCTTGCGTTGGGATACGTTCGATAAAACGCCACGTGTTGCTGCGCATTCCAAGGAAGGCGTGATCGAACTGATGCCCACAAGCGATGGCGAAACCTATGGCTTTAAATATGTGAATGGTCATCCCGCCAATATGGCACGCGGCTTTCAAACGGTGACTGCATTTGGCGTTTTGGCGCGTGTAGACAATGGGTATCCCGTTCTCTTTTCCGAAATGACTATTTTGACCGCGTTGCGTACCGCAGCGACTTCTGCACTGGTGGCTAAATATCTTGCACCCAAAAACTCCAAAACCATGGCGGTGATTGGCAATGGCGCGCAATGTGAATTTCAGGCGCTTGCGTTCAAGGAAGTTGTGGGCATAGAAACTGTTCGCCTTTTTGATATCGACCCGACAGCGACGCAAAAAACAGTGCGCAATTTGGCTGAAAGTGGTCTCAACGTTGTTGCGTGCTCTAGCGCGGAAGAGGCTGTGGCAGGTGCTCAGATTGTGACGACGTGTACTGCAGACAAGCAATATGCGACCATTTTGACGGACAATATGATTGGCTCCGGCATCCACATCAATGCAATCGGTGGGGACTGTCCGGGCAAAACCGAACTGCATAAAGATATCTTGTTGCGCTCAGACATTTTTGTTGAATATCCACCGCAAACCCGCATCGAGGGTGAAATCCAACAGTTGGCCGAAGATCATCCTGTGACCGAGCTTTGGCAGGTGATGGCAGGTCAGGCGCAAGGTCGCACGTCAGAGGGTCAAATCACGCTTTTCGATAGTGTGGGTTTCGCGACAGAAGACTTTTCAGCTCTGAGGTACATTAAGGACCAATTAGAGCGCACAGGGCATTTCGTTGAGCTCGATCTTCTTGCTGACCCAGACGATCCAAGGGATCTTTTTGGGATGGTGCAGCGCGCAGTATTTTAGGATTTAGTTGGGCGGGCTGGCAGAACCCAAGGGTTTGATTGACTATATTTCGTTTTGAAACGCGCAATTTCATCGCTGTGGTGTTGCGTCAAATCAATGTCGTCCCATCCATTTATTAGCTTTATGCGCCAGGTTTCATCAAGCGTGAAATCGGTATTCTCATAGCCAATTAACGCTGTCTGATCATCCAGATTGATCGATGCTTCGCAGGTGCCCGCGCCGAGTTGCGTAAGCAAATTTTCGTATGTCGCCACTTCGATATGCGCAGGCAAGAGCCCGTTGTTTACAGCGTTGCTTGAAAAAATGTCGCCGAAGCTGGGGGCAAAAACAGCGCGAAACCCTGCGTCGACAAGGGCATAGACCGCAGCCTCACGGGATGATCCGCTACCAAAGTTGGGGCCTGCAATGAGCACAGTTGCATTTGAAAACTGGTTTATCACGAAATCACTGCGCAGTTCGCCTGCCTCAGTGCGGCGCAGATCATGGAGAAGGTAATCGCCATATCCTTGTGTGCGTGGCACGGACATAAAACGCGCTGGAATTAGCTGATCTGTGTCAACATTAGCGCGCGCCAAAGCAACTGCTTGTCCATGATGTGTGCGCCAGCCTGCCACTACAGATCACCTTCGTTTAGCAGTTTGCGAACATCGTATATTTTGCCGGTCACCGCCGCTGCGGCCACCATGGCAGGTGACATCAAATGTGTGCGCGATCCACGGCCTTGGCGGCCTTTGAAGTTGCGGTTTGTGGAGGAGGCGCAGCGCTTGCCGCTTGGCACAAGATCGCCGTTCATGCCGACGCACATCGAACATCCTGAAGCGGCCCACTCCAAACCGGCATCGATGAATATTTTGTCCAATCCTTCGCGCTCTGCCTGCGCTTTTATGAGTTGTGAGCCGGGGGATACCAGTCCAGGTACTTTTGCGCGGCGCCCTTGTAAAACATTGGCTGCGGCGCGCAAATCTTCGATGCGGCCATTGGTGCATGAACCGATAAACACCTGATCAACGGGCGTGCCTTCAAGCGGTTGCCCTGCAATGAGCCCCATGTACTCAAGTGCCTCTTTCGTCTGAGGATTCTGCGCATATTCAACCGGTAGCCTCGCAGTCACTGGCAAGGCTTGTTCCGGGCTATTGCCCCATGTGACAGTCGGGGCGATATCTGCAGCGTCTATGTGTACATCGATGTCGAAAGTGGCCCCTTCGTCGGAGCAAAGCGCGTCCCATGCGGTGGTTGCAGTATGCCAGTCGTCACCTTTAGGTGCATAAGGGCGCCCTTTGATAAAGGCTCTGGTCGTCTCGTCAGGGGCAATCATGCCAAAGCGCGCCCCGCCTTCAATCGAGAGGTTGCAAAGTGTCATGCGGGCCTCCATCGAGAGCGCGCGAATTGCGCTGCCGGCATATTCCACTGCGTGACCTTGCGCGCCACCGGTGCCCAAACTAGCAATCCAGTTCAATGCGATGTCTTTTGCACTTACACCAGCACTAAGTGTGCCATCGACAGTGATCCGCATCGCCTTTGGCTTCTTTTGCCAGATGGTTTGCGTCGCAAGCACATGAGCAACTTCGGTCGCGCCTATGCCAAATGCCAGCGCGCCAAAGGCACCATGGGTCGATGTGTGGCTATCACCACAATTTATCAGCAGGCCGGGCAGTGTGATGCCTTGTTCAGGTCCAACCACATGCACGATGCCTTGCGCGGGGTTGTGCAAGTCGAAAATCTCCAAACCGTGCTGACGCGCATTCGAGCGGAGTGTTTCGATCATATACGCAACTTGTGGATCCTTGATCTGCGCACGCTCTCGCGTGGGGGCGTAGTGATCAACAATTGCGAAGGTTAGGTCAGGGGCGGCGACCGCAAATTTGCGCGCGCCAATCTTGGCGAAGGCATGATGCGACCCCTCGTGCACAAGATGACGATCCACGGCGAGCAGCGAAACACCATCCTCGCGTTTCAAAACTTCATGAGAGGTCCATAGCTTATCCAGAAGTGTTTGCGGCTGGGTCATAGCTTTACTTGCTCTGCTGGGCCTTGATCGCCCTGATCGCTTTGACCGATCGCCGGCTCCCAGTGACGCCCCATGCCATCGCCAACGCGGGTCAATGGCATCTCAAGACTGAACATATCGGGGCGATAGAGTCCGGACAAAAATTCGACCCCTTTGCCCGTCGCATCCCGCACCACGCGCTTTAGCGAAAGCAAGGCAGACCCTTCCGCTACATTAAGCGCTTCGGCCACCTCTGGCCCAGCGAGAGCCGCCGACACAGACTGATGCGCGGCGTCGATTTGCACGCCGCTGCGCTCGAGCAATTTGAACAAAGGCGTCGTGGCGAGATCATTTTCAGAGTAGTTTTGAGCGACCAGTGTAGGCACATAGGTCGTAAGATACGAAAAGGGCACTCCGTCTGATGCACGCACGCGGATAGCAATTTGCGCCTTTTCAGCAGGATCCAGCCCTAACGCTTTGGCCACCTGAAAGGGTGGGTGGCTGTATGAGAATGACAAAAGTCGCGCCGTCGTCGCTTGTCCCATTTCAACAAGTTGCGGCATCAGCGTGTTGAAATTCAAAGCCGTACGTTTGTCGCTTATGGCTTTGCTGCGCACGCGGGTGCCGCTGCCAACGCGCTTTTCGATCAAGCCGCGTTCATTGAGGGCATCCAAGGCACGCCTGACTGTGACTCGCGACACCGAATAAGTTTCAGCAAGCCGTTGTTCACCCGGAAGCGTTTCGCCGTCACACAAACGACCATCGGTGATTTGATCATGCAGTGACAAGTAAACACGCCGCGCTTTTGCGCCTTCGGGCAACAGGGTTGAACTTTGGCTTTCCAATATTGGGCGCCCTTTTAGAATACGACTTGTTGAAGCGGTGTGTGAGAAAGAAATACAGATAGTCGCTGTATTGCAAGTAAAAGTTGACTTACAGAAGATACACAAGTTGTATTGCAAAAAATACAGGTTGGCTTTGGAGGGCAGAATGCTGATTGCAGTTATCGAAAGCTTCAAGAAAATGATCCAGAAGTCACGCTCTGCTTGGGCACAGCTTTGATGGATCCGGTGCAGCTTGTTCGCTCTTTCCTTGCGGCGATGGAGGCGCGCGATATCGCACTTGCGCAGAGCTTCCTTGCCGATGGTTTTGAAATGACTTTTCCTGGAACGGCTCCCATGCACAAGTTGCAAGAGCTGATCGCGTGGTCTGCCCCACGTTATAAATTTGTCACCAAAACCTATGACGGGTTTGATGCCATACCTAGCGAAAGTCATGCCGCGATCGTGTACTGTCGTGGGACGCTTTCGGGGGAATGGCCCGATGGAACCGCGTTTGAAGGTATCCGCTTCATTGATCGCTTCGAGGTCGTTGCAGACAAGTTAATCAAACAAGAGGTTTGGAATGACATCGCAGAAACAAAGGCGAATGCATGATGGAAATTGACCCAATCACCCTGTCCGTTCTTGCCGGGCGGATGGAGCAAATTGCGGATGAGATGGACGCAACCCTGTTTCGCGCAGCCTTTAATCCGATCATCGCGGAAGCACATGACGCGAGCCATGGGCTCTATCACGCTTCGACAGGTGACACTTTGGTTCAGGGCAAATCAGGGCTGCCCATTTTTGTTGGGGTCATGTCCTTCGCGGTGCAGGCCGTTATCGAAAAGGCGGCAAAAGACGGTGACCTTACAGATGGGGACATCTACATTTTCAACGATGCGCATATCGGCGGCACACACTTAAGCGACATGCGGCTTGTGCGGCCCTATTACCGCGACGGACAACTGTTTTGCTACTTAGCTTCGGTGGGGCATTGGCATGATGTGGGCGGCGCGGTGCCAGGGAATTATAATCCTGCTGCGACAGACGTGTTTCAGGAAGCGTTTGTACTGCCCCCTGTCAAACTGGCGCGTGCAGGCAAGATCAATCAAGACATCATCGATATTTTATTGCGAAACACGCGTTTGCCGCAATCTGCGATGGGGGATTTGAACGGTCAGCTTGGTGCGCTCGACTTGGGTATCAAGCGGATGGATGAGCTGCTTGATGAATATAGCGGCCCAACGGTCGCTTCGGCGCTTGATGCGCTGGGTCACCGCGCAGAAGCTTTGATGCGCGCAGAGCTGACAGACCTTCCGAATGGGCGTTGGGAGGCCGAGGATTTTCTGGACAACGATGGGATCGTGGATGAACCGCTCTCAATTAAAGTCGCTCTCGAAATCAAAGACGATCAAATGACGCTCGATTTTACGGGATCAGCGCCGCAATGCGCAGGGCCTGTGAATATTGCGCTGCCAACGACGGTCGCGACAGCCTATGTCGCGGTGAAACACATCTTTCCCGCATTGCCCGCCAACGCCGGTGTAATGCGTCCGATTGATGTGATTGTGCCTGAAGGGTCGCTTTTATCAGCAGTGTTCCCAGCGCCCACAGGTGGGTACACGGAAACAATTTTGCGTATGATTGATGTAGTGTTTTCCGCCTTCGCCAAGGCGGCCCCAACGCGCGTCGTCGCGAATGCTTATGGCACGATTAACGCGCTGTCGATTGCGGGAAAACGCGCGAACGGGCAACCTTGGGTGATGTTCAGCTTTTATGGTGGGGGGCATGGTGGATCTGTCGAAACCGATGGATTGAATCACGGAAATGCGCCTATCTCGACAGCGACAATCCCGCCGATGGAGATTCTTGAAGCGGCCTATCCGGTGATGTTTCGAACATGGGGCCTGCGCGCAGACAGTGGCGGGCATGGCACACAGCGCGGCGGTGTGGGGGCAATCTACGAAATCGAAGTTCTAGAGGACAACGGTGCCGAAGCCTTCTTGTTTGGAGAGCGTGGGAAATTCGCACCCAAAGGCATTGTGCAAGGTGAAGAGGGGGCAATGAATGTCTTTTCTTATGAGCAAGACGAGGGTTGGCAAAACCCGCCGCTGGTCTCCAAGATGCGCGGCATAAAATTGCGCCAAGGCCAAGCTGTCCGTTTGGAAACCCCAGGTGGGGGGGGATATGGCCCTGCATCGGCGCGCGCGGCGCGTGATATCGCGCGTGACGTTGCGCGCGGACTGGTGAGTGCCAATGCGGCGGATCAAGCCTATGGCATAGATTGGCGCGAGGCTGGACCATGAACAAACGTATGATTGGTGTCGATGTTGGCGGCACATTTACAGATGTCTTCGTTTTGAATGAAGATGAGGGGACTGCCACCGTTGCTAAAGTTCCCACAACACGCCCTGATCAATCGGGCGGTTTTTTGGATGGGATCAAGCAGGAGGTCACTGATCTTAGGGATGTTTCGGTGGTTGTGCATGGCACGACGGCAGGAACGAACGCTTTGCTGGAGCGCAAAGGCGCCAAGACAGGCGTGATCTGTACCACCGGCTTGCGTGATGTTTTGGAAATGCGTCGTCGCGATAGGCCGCGTACATGGGGTTTGCGTGGTGATTTTGATCCTGTTGTGGATCGACGTAACCGTTTGGAAGTGCCTGAGCGGACTTTAGCGGATGGCTCTATCCGAACGCCGGTAGACATAGATGCGGTGCGCGATGCTGCGCAACAATTACAGCGTGATGGGTGCGAGGCGGTCGCGATCTTGTTTGCAAACGCCTATGCCAATTCCACGAACGAAGCGAAGGCCGTGGCGGCGGTACGTGACATCTGGCCAAATGCGCATGTTTCGGCCAGCCACGAGATTTTGCCTGAAATTCGTGAGTTCGAACGCTTTTCTACGACAGCATTGAATGCTTATTTGCAGCCTGAAATCTCTGGCTATCTGGGTCGATTGGAAACCGCGCTGCGCGATGGCGGCTTTGATGGCGAATTCATGATCGTGCAATCCAATGGTGGCGTGATGGCCGTTGATACCGCATGTAAATTGCCCGTGCGCACAGCTTTGTCTGGTCCCGCAGCAGGTGTTATCGCAGCGGGCTACATTGCTGGGTCTGCTGGTTTTGACAATGTGATTACCGGCGACATGGGGGGTACTAGTTTTGACGTGTCACTGATCCACAATGGCGAATCTATTTTGTCACCGCAAACGTCGATTGATTTTGGGATGGTGGTGCGTACACCGATGATTGAGATCACGACAATTGGTGCCGGCGGTGGTTCAATTGCTTGGGTCGACAAGGGTGGATTGTTGAATATTGGCCCTGAAAGCGCTGGTTCTAACCCCGGTCCGGTGGCTTATGGTTTGGGCAATGATCGCCCCACAGTGACTGACGCAAATGTCGTTTTAGGGCGCATTGATCCGGACAATCCGATTGGCGGCAAATTGGAACGGCTTGATGTGGAAGCCGCGTCTCATGCAATTGATGTTCACGTAGGAAGCCCATTGGGGTTGACGACTTTGCAAGCGGCGGAAGCGATTTTAACTGTGGCGAACAGCCGGATGGCGGGTGCGATCCGTTTGGTGGGGATTGAACGTGGATTTGATCCAAAACGCTTTGCGTTCATGCCGTTTGGTGGGGGTGGCGCGCTTCATGCTGGAGCGATGCTCGCAGAGACTGGGATCGCGCGCGCGATTGTGCCGCGTTATCCTGGTGTGACCTCTGCAATGGGATGTGTCATCGCGGATATGCGGCAGGACTTCGTGCAAACGATTAACACTTTGGTCGCAGCGTTGGATGCGGATGTCCTTGCAAGCTTTATGCAATCCCATGTGGATCAGGGCATGGCCTTGCTTGATGCGTCGCGCACTAAATTTGAGAGCCGCGAGCTGAGTTTTGAGTTGGACATGGCCTATATTGGTCAAACCCACACGGTGCCCGTGCCGATCATTGTCGAGGTGATTGATGGTCAGGTTGTCGTGCCTACGAAGGAGCAAATCGAAACGGCGTTCGATGCTGCCTACCAAGCTAGTTTTGGACGTCTGCTCAATGGCGGTGTGCGTCGTATTTTGAACCTGCGCAGTGCGGTGACCGGCAAAAGGCCCAAGTTTGACCTTGCGACCTTGGCACCAAATGGGGGCGGCCGTGTTGAAGCGGTTTCGCATCGCCGCGTGCATTTCGGCTCAAAGTGGCATGAAACTGCGATTTATGATCGCCTGAGCTTGCCCGTCGGCACCGTGATCAAAGGCCCGGCAATTCTTACTCAACCCGATACGACAGTGTTGATTGAGCCAGATCTGGAAGGGCGCGTCGATGCCTTTGGCAATACGATTATCGAGACACAAAAGGTGGCGTCATGAGTAACCCAAGAACTTGGGACCTGTCCCGCACAGCCTTGCTCAGTATTGATCTGCAAAACGACTTTATACATCCTGAGGGAGCTTATGGCCGGGCAGGCCAATCAGCCGCCTCGATTGCTGCTTTGCCTGATCGGGTGGCACCCTTGATCGCGGCGTTGCGCGCGCATGGGGGGCGCTATTTCTCTGCTCAGTTTACCTTGGTGCCAGACCGCGACGGCACACCATTAATTGCACCGCATTTGAAAGAGCTACGTCCCTTTCTTGGCAAAGGCGACTTTGCGCCGGGATCGTTTGGCCACACGGTTGTTGATACCTTGTATCCAGCGGATTTTGTTGTTGAAAAGGTTGCTTATTCTGCCTTTTACCAAACTCGCCTTGAATACATCATGCGCGCTGTTGGGGTGGAAAACCTGATTGTCTGCGGGATCGTTACCAATGGCGGTGTTGCCTCGACCCTGCGCGACGCACATCTGCGCAATATCGAAACGGTCATGCTTAGTGATGGATGCGCGGCTTTCAACCAAGACGTTCATGATGCGACGCTCTTATCGCTTGGGACGGTCTCACATCAGATGAGCTGTGCAGATGCGCAAACATGGTTGGAGGGCGCAGCATGAGCCTGAAAACCCGTTTGCAAAGCAACAAGATTTTGATGGCCCCTGGCGTCTATGATGGTTTGAGCGCTGCATTGGCCACTGATGCCGGATTTGAGGCGCTTTATTTAAGTGGAGCCGCAGTCGCCTACACGCGGTTAGGCCGCCCAGACATTGGGCTAAGCACTGCAAGCGAGATGGCTGACACAATGGCGCTGATTGCCGACCGCACGCCTTTGCCTGTGATTATTGATGCGGACACAGGGTTTGGAAACGCGCTGAATGCGCAACGCACGATGCGAGTCTATGAGCGTGCAGGTGCTTCGGCTTTGCAGCTGGAGGATCAAACCTATCCCAAGCGGTGCGGGCACCTTGCAGATAAAACGTTGATCTCAAGCGCTGAAATGGCTGGCAAGATTGCTGCGATGGCTGATGCGCGCGCAAGTGAAGACACTTTGATCATTGCGCGCACCGACGCAATCGCGGTGGAGGGGTTTTCTGCAGCGCTTGATCGTGCGCAGACCTATATTGAAGCTGGAGCAGACGTGTTGTTTATTGAGGCCCCAAAAACGCGCGCGCAGCTTGAAACCATCGGAACGCAATTTTCAGCGCGTATCCCGCTACTAGCGAATATGGTGGAAGGGGGTGCGACACCGATTACAGGCGCTGATGACTTAGAAGAACAAGGGTTTTCAATCGTTATTTTTCCGGGCGGGATTGTGCGTGCATTGGCGCGTACCGCGAAAGACTATTATCAAAGCCTGCGGAGCAATGGATCGAATAAACCGTTTGCAGAGCGTATGTTCGATTTTGATGGTTTGAACGATGTGATCGGCACGAAAGAACAATTAGAACGTGGCGCGCGATACGGCGCAGACGAGTGAAGTTCTTATATGGCCAAGGTCGTGCACTAAAAGCCCATTGCGGCACCGTCTTTGCGCGGGTCTGAACCGGCGGCATATCCTTGATCATCGAGCCTACAAATTAGCTGCGCACCGCCAAAGCCAAAGGCGTTGTCAGGGGATTCAAGCGAGATCTCGTGCCCCATTGCAGACAGTGCCGCTATTGTTGCGCTGGGCATTGTATCTTCACACGCGATGCTCATCCCTTTGACAAATCGCCAGCGCGGTGCATCAACCGCCATTTGGGGGTCCTGTTTCCAAAGTTGCGTGCGCAATACCATTTGCACATGCCCTTGGGCTTGCATTGGGCCGCCCATCACACCAAAGCTCATGATTGGGCCGTTTGGCCCTTTTAAAAATCCCGGAATGATCGTTTGGAATGGTCGCTTGTTTGGGCCGACGCAATTTTGATTGCTTGGATCTGTCGAGAAACCGGCACCGCGATTTTGAAGTGCAATGCCAGTCTCGGGCACGACAACGCCGGAGCCAAATCCCGCATAATTCGACTGAATGAACGATACCATCATGCCAGAGGCGTCTGCGGCGCTCAGATAGACCGTGCCACCATTTTTGGGCGCGCCAATGTTAAAGTCTTGCGCTTTTTCTGGATCGATTAGAGCCGCGCGGGTCGCGAGATAGGTTTCATCCAAAAGATCAGACGCTGACACATCTGTCATATGTTCTGGATCGGCGACGAAGTTTTCAACATCCACTAGGGCAAGTTTCATGGCTTCAATCTGAAGATGAAACGCACGTGGATCATCTGCGCTAAGCTCGCGAATAGACGTGTGTGATAGAATGCCCAAAGCCATAAGTGCTGCTATCCCCTGACCGTTTGGCGGGATTTCATGCAGCTCCACATCATCAAATTTTTGAGCGATGGTACCGCACCAATCTGCTTTGTGGGCGGCCATGTCGTCAAGAGTAAGAGCAGCGCCATGTTGCGATGCAAAATCACATATGGATTGGGCTAATGGTCCTTTATAAAACGCCTCGCCTTTTGTATCTGCAATTTGCTTAAAGGTCTTGGCCAAGGGCTTGTTTATAAATCGCTCGCCTGCTTTTGGGGGTTGGCCGTTGGGCAAAAAGGCTTCTGCAAACCCCGGGTATTCGCCAAGTTCAACGGCAGCGCGCTGCCAAAGTTGCGCTATCACGGGCGTAACGATAAAGCCGTTTTGCGCATAATTGATCGCTGGTTCAAAAAGCTCGCTGAATGGCAAGGCACTAAATCGTTCTGACAAAGCTACCCAAGCGGAGACGGCACCGGGCACTGTCACGCTTTCCCAGCCTCGGAATGGCATTTCTTTGTGCTGTGCAAAACGCTCTGGTGTCCAAGCTGCGGGGGAGCGTCCTGATGCATTGAGACCATGCAATTCTTTTCCATTCCAAACAATTGCAAAGGCGTCAGACCCGACTCCGTTTCCGGAGGGTTCGACAAGGGTTAGTGTAATCGCTGTGGCAATCGCTGCATCCACTGCGTTGCCGCCGCGCTTGAGCATTGTCAGACCTGCTTGCGCGGCCAAAGGGTGGGACGTTGCAACCATGTTATCTGCGAAAACTGCTGAGCGACGCGATGGGTAGTGATGGTTCGCACGAAATTCCATGAGAGTACTTTCTTTCAAGTTATGTTTCGATTTAACGCGCGTTCAAAACCCGTCAATCAAGTGTTTTGCCATCATCATATGGACGCCTTTTTCGCGATTGACGGTCTGTGTGATGCGCAGATCCCCAGCCAAGCTACAAAGCATATAGGCGTCTTCGGCGCTAATGCCGGCACGTTGTGAAACAAGTGTGATCATATCGCGTAAGGCCATTTCAACGCAGACTTCAAGGTCAGGTGCCATGCCCATCGTGATGTAATGAGTTTTGGTCTCTGCCTGTGGATAGCTGAGCCCTTTGTCTTTTAATACCGTCAGGCGAAACCGTCCGCGCAGCGCAGTTTCGATCGCTGTGACGCAGACTTCGCCATCGCCTTGCGCGCCGTGACCGTCGCCGCACGAAAACAATGCTCCTTCAGCAAAAACAGGCAGATAAAGTGTCGTGCCGGCAATCAGCTCTTTATTGTCGAGATTGCCACCATGAACCCTTGGCTCAATCGTGGAAATGCGGCCCCAAGCTGGGGGCGGCGCGACGCCCATCACACCAAAAAAAGGGGAAAGCTCCAATTCCAATCCCCAAGGCAATGTCGCGATACCGCGCTTTGCATCAAGCGGGATGATGGTCTGGTGTTGGTTGGGGAAATCGTTTGGCAGCGTGCCTTTCAACGGACCAAAGAAGTTGAAGCCCCAGTCTTGGCGCAGCGACACTTCCAATATATCAACTTGCAAGACATCGCCGGGCAAAGCGCCTGAAACGGCGACAGGACCCGTGAGAATATGCCCCGGCATCGCAGGAACGCCAGCAGCATGTAACTCAAGAAGTTCTGGCGGAACTTGGAAGCCGGAACTGGGTAAATTCTGCGGGCCGCCGGAAATGGTGTCGATTGTAATTTCGTCGCCACTTTCTATTGTCATTGCCGGTACGAGCGTTGCGTCGAAATAGCCCCAATGACAAGTTTCAATCGATGCGCTCAAGGTTTGATGTGTCATAGCGTATGCCTTCGATTTACTTACTTTCGGCCAAGATCGTTTCAATCAAGATTTGCACTCTCAACGCTTCATCCAACGTTGCCAAGCGGTTCGGTTTGCCGTGCAAGCATAGCGCGAGATGATCCAATTGGGCTTTCAAACCGGTGGCTCTAGGGTCGGCTGGCGTGTCTCCAGTTGGTATGAAGTCGCCGCCAGACGATATGGCGTCATTCAAAAAGTTGGAAATGCGTCTGCTGGTTTTTGAGCCCTTTATCGTGACTTCTTGTCTGTCAGGCTGCGCGCCACCGACACTGCCCATCAGCGTCACAGGAAGCCCTTCGGCGTTTAGCAATCGCGCTGCGACATGTGTTTCGCACAAATCCGACTGTTCTGGGTAGCTGGAATGCGCCCAGACCAATTCCAAGGGTCCCAGAACACGCTCACTAAAGAACAAAAAGTGCGAGATCACTTCACGGGTCATGCCGCCCTCATCGCGAAAGCGCAGCCAGTCTGCCGCCTTTTGCCATTCACGTGGCCAATTTGCATAGGTCACAATGATATCAACGCCCATGAGCTGACCCAGCGCGCCGGTTTCAATCGCGTCTGAAACGTCTCGCAAGGGGGCACCGGCGGCTTGTGTGAAGTTGACAGCAGCAGGCACGCCCAAGGCTTTAAGCGCGGTGACCATTTCGCGGCTTTCGTCCACGTCAATGCCCAACGGTTTCTCAAGGAATACAGCTTTGCCTTGCTGTGCGGCAGCAATCGCGTAGGCCTTGCGGGGCGCTGGCGGGCAGGCAAGATAGACAAGATCCGCATGTGCAATTGCATCTTCAGCACTTAACGCTTGATGTGCCGTGGGAGCCATTTTCTTGGCGGTGTCGCAGGCGGTTGGGTCTGGATCCCAAATTGCAGTGACAGCAAATTCAGGGTGCAGCGACATATTCTCAAGCATACGCTGTCCCATAATGCCTAAGCCGATAATTGCTGTTCTGAATGCCATGGTGTTCTCTTCAAATGGGTCGCTGTCGTTGGTCCCATAGCGCCATAGAACGCGACGCATTACCAGAGTTTAAGTGACGTCGCCGCCGTAGTGTACGTCAATGAACATGCCGTGCGCAGTGAGGCGAGCAAACCAAACGTTCGTGCTGCGAGCGCTTACAGATGTGCTGGTATATCGCACCGGTATCGCGCATGATAGACGATCACTCCTTTATTGATTGAAATTCTTAAAATGAAAAATGTCTCACAGCACGTCTTACACCCCCTTAGCGTGATTGGCTGGCGTGAATGTATCAGCCTACCCGAACTTGGCCTAAATGATTTTGCAATTAAGGTCGATACAGGGGCAAAGACGACAGCGCTGCATGCAGAAGACATCACCGTTTTTCACAAAGAGGGCGTCAAATGGGTGCGCTTTCGCCCGCCGGCCATGCACGGATCTGTGCAACAGATCTGTGAATTCCCGGTGTTCACCAAACGCGATATTACCAATACCAGCGGGACGCCGGAAACACGCATCGTTATTCGCACGGCTTTGATCCTTGCTGGCCGCAAATGGAAAATTGATATTTCACTGACAGATCGGGGAACAATGCGCTTCCCTCTTATTTTGGGCCGCCGCGCCCTTCGCAACAAAAACATCGTCGTGCATCCAAGCCAATCATACCTTGTAAGCGACAAACCCTCTTTTGAAGGATCAAAGCTATGAAGATCGCAATGCTTGCTCGAAATGCCGAACTCTACAGCCACAAACGTCTGAAAGAAGCCGCAGAAGAACGCGGGCATACGCTGGATATCATCAATACATTGCGCTGCTATATGAACATCGCTTCGCGCAGGCCTGAAGTGTATTACAATGGCGAAAAGCTCGTGGGCTATGACGCTGTTATTCCGCGCATTGGCGCTTCAATCACATTTTACGGCACGGCGGTGTTGCGGCAGTTTGAAATGCAGGGTGTTTACCCTTTGAACGAAAGCGTGGGGATTGGCCGGTCTCGGGATAAATTGCGTTCTATGCAGTTGCTTGCGCGCGACGGTATCGGTCTACCTGTCACGACATTTGCACATGATCCCAAGCAAACCGAAGAAGTGCTGGAACTTGCAGGCGGCGCTCCTGTTGTCATCAAGCTTTTGGAAGGCACGCAAGGGATCGGGGTTGTTCTGGCGGATACCAAGCGATCTGCGAAGTCTGTGGTCGAAGCTTTTCGTGGGGCTGGCGTCAACATCCTGTTGCAAGAGTTTATCAAAGAAGCGGGCGGGTCTGATATCCGCGCTATCGTCGTTGGTGGCAAAGTGGTGGCCGCAATGAAACGGACCGGCGCGGATGGGGATTTTCGCTCTAACTTGCATCGCGGCGGGTCTGCAGAGGTGATCAAGCTCTCACCAGAAGAACGTTCCACGGCTATTCGAGCGGCCAAAGCGATGGGGTTAAACGTATGCGGTGTCGATATGCTGCGCGCCAATCACGGACCCGTGGTGATGGAAGTGAACTCGTCGCCAGGATTAGAGGGCGTAGAAAAAGCAACCGGCTTGGACATTGCGGGCAAGATCATTGAATACCTTGAAAAACACGCGAAACCCAACGCGACCAAAACGAAGGGCAAAGGATGAGCAAACGCGCTAGTTTCGAGATCGCAGGCGAGCAGATCGCGGCTGGAACACGTAGAACCGTCAATATCCCTGTCAGCACGCTGTCAGATCATACGCCCGTCACGCTTTCTGCGCATGTTATTCATGGCCGTCGTGAGGGGCCTACGATTTTTGTCAGCGCTGGCATCCATGGTGACGAAGTCATCGGTGTGGAAATTGTGCGGCGTTTGTTGCGTACAAAAAACCTCAAGTCCCTGCATGGCACGCTGATCGTTGTGCCGATTGTGAACACCTTCGGTTTTCTCAATCACTCGCGGTATTTACCGGACCGTCGTGACTTAAACCGTTGTTTCCCGGGCTCGCCAAATGGATCCTTGGCGTCGCGACTTGCACATATTTTTATGGAAGAAATTGTTTTGCGTTGCTCGTTGGGGATTGATCTTCATTCAGCGGCAGTTCACCGGACAAACTTGCCGCAAATGCGCGTCTCAGCGAGCAACAAAAAGACATTGGCTTTGGCTAAGGAATTTGGTGCGCCGGTTATTCTGACCAGTGCGTTGCGTGATGGCAGTTTGCGCCAAGAGGCCAAGAAGATCGGCGTTGATGTCCTGCTATACGAAGCAGGGGAAGGCATGCGGTTTGATGAAATGTCCGTGCGTGCGGGAGTGGCTGGAATTTTGCGTGTGCTAAAAGCCGTTAAGATGCTGCGCGTGGCAGGTATCGCCAAGCCCAAAGCGCGTTCAATTCTATGTTCTAACAGCAATTGGCTTCGTGCACCCGCTGGTGGGTTGCTTCGCATGTTCAAAAGTGAGGGTGATCTTGTCGAAGAGGGCGATGTCGTCGCCGCAATTTCTGATCCTTTTGGGGACGATGAAATTGACGTGATAACGCGCTATTCGGGTATCATCGTGGGCCGCGCTATGATGCCCATCGTTCATGAAGGCGACGCATTGTTGCATGTCGCAGCTGTTCAGTCTGCAGATTTGGCGGAAGCTGCGGTGGATGATTTGGCCACTCAGCTTGAAGAAGCCCCCCTTTTTGATGAAGATGAGATTATATAGAGGTATTTCCCCCTGATCATTGTCGACGGCGATACGGTAGGCTGTAATATGCTGCCCACAACAATCACCACTTTAGGATATGCGATGCACATCCTCGTCCAAGACGGTCACGTCGCGTCACGCGTGCTCGATGAATTATATGCGTTACCGGAACATCAATTGGATGCGATAACGTCTCATTGGAAATGCAGCAGTAAAATCCTCAAATAATTGTTTCTGACAAGCAGATTCTGAAACCTGTCTCAGAGGGCCGGCGAGCCTAATAATTTTGGTCAAAGCCGTTGATCAAGCGGAGTTTATCTAAAGTGATCGTTTCGCAGGCTGCAAATTACGCAAAAAATTTAAGCAGCTCGACGCCGGTTGATAAAATTTTCAGCAAAAATCGGTGTATTAAAATAATTGGTGTCCCGACCGCTTTCGTTTTGAACGTCAGTGAACAAGGGTCTGGTTGTCCGAGGACGGACATTTCAGTGCCACGCGAGGGTGCAATCCTGGCAGATAACGACCCCCGCATGGCTGCAACAAGAAGCTGCGTAACTCGCATAGCATTTAGACTGGGCCTTGCCTAGCAAACGCACGTTATGCGCCGCGAAATTTTAGGGGATTTTCCTTTGTCACTTCGTTCCACTCTGCTCTCAACACTCTCTGCTAGCGTCCTTTGCGTCGCTGGTTCCGCTGCTGTCGCTGAATGTGCTGACCCAATCAAAGTCGGTGTTTTACATTCCTTGTCTGGGTCTATGGCGATTTCTGAAACAACGCTGAAAGACGCGATGCTCATGCTGATCGAACAGCAAAATGCCAAAGGCGGCTTGCTTGGCTGTGAATTGGAAGCTGTCGTTGTCGATCCTGCATCAGATTGGCCGTTGTTTGCTGAAAAAGCGCGTGAGCTTTTGACAGTTAACGAAGTCGATGTGATCTTTGGCAACTGGACTTCTGTGTCACGCAAATCCGTCTTGCCTGTCATCGAAGAATTGAACGGTTTGCTCTTCTACCCCGTGCAGTACGAGGGCGAAGAAAGCTCCAAGAACGTGTTTTACACAGGTGCCGCGCCAAACCAGCAAGCAATTCCTGCGACAGACTATTTCCTTGAAGAACTGGGCGTCGAAAAGTTCGCATTGTTGGGGACAGACTATGTTTATCCGCGTACGACGAACAACATTCTTGAGTCCTATCTCATGGACAAGGGTATCGCGTCGGAAGATATTTTTGTGAACTACACGCCATTTGGCCAATCTGATTGGGCTACCATTGTCGCGGACGTCGTGGCGCTGGGTGAAGATGGCAAGCAAGTTGGCGTGATTTCCACGATCAACGGTGATGCAAACATTGGATTTTACAAAGAGCTGACTGCTGCGGGCATCTCGGCTGACGATATTCCCGTCGTTGCCTTCTCTGTTGGTGAGGAAGAGTTGTCAGGCTTGGATACATCCAACCTGGTGGGCCACTTGGCAGCCTGGAACTATTTCCAATCTGCCGAATCTGACGCGAACACAGACTTCATCGCAGCATGGAAAGCCTTTGCGGGTGAAGAGCGTGTGACAAACGATCCGATGGAAGCACACTATATTGGCTTCAACATGTGGGTGAACGCGGCGACAGCGGCTGGAACAACAGATGTCGATGCGGTGCGTACAGCGATGTATGGACAGGAATTCCCTAACCTGACCGGCGGTACTGCGGTCATGTTGCCAAACCACCATTTGGCGAAGCCTGTCCTGATTGGTGAGATCCAGGCGGATGGTCAATTCGACATCATTAGCCAGACGACCGAAGTGCCAGGCGATGCTTGGACAGATTTCTTGCCAGCATCTGCAGTGCTCAAGTCAGATTGGAAAGACCTTGGCTGTGGTATGTATAACGTTGAAACAGAAACCTGCATTCAGCTGACATCTAACTACTAAGCCTTGCTGGCAGGCGCGCAGTCTCTCCCTCGAAATCTCTGTGCGCCTGTCACTCCTTAATTGAAAGACTTCTGATGCGCTCTGCACTTCTTGCTTTAATCATGGTGATCTGCAGCGCATTCGCCGCGATCGCACAAACACTTCAACCGATTTTACAGACCCATGAAGCCGAGATAGCGAAGCCTTCGCGCAATTCCGTGAGCGCAACGATTGATGATATTGTTGCCTCTGGTTTGCCTCAAGCGACTGATTTTTTGGAGCAATGGGCCGAGAAAAACGTGTGGCAGCGTGACGACGGGATGTTCTTTATCGGAATAGCAGAAGGCGATAGCATTTCGCTGACTGATATAGACACCCAAGCCACGAGCTCTGCGGCCAAATTAGATTTTAAACAGCTTAAACCCAATGGAGGCGTTAGGCGTTTGATTGCAACTGCTTTGGTGCAGTTTCAATTGATCGATCCTGATCTGTCGCGCCGCGAAACTGCTGTAGCCTCAATTGCTCGCCGCCCTTCGGCTGCGCAGCTTGGCCCGTTACTGGCTTCTATTGAGCCCGAAGTGAATGTCGCTCTGAAGGCACGCAAGATCCAATTGGCGAATTTTTTGTCTGCGCGCTTTGCGGAGGACGCTCAAGATCGCATCACCGCTATCAACAGCTTGTCCTCTGATACATCGGTAGAGGCCCGCGCTGTTTTGAACCAGATTTTGAATACGAAAACCGATGTAGCCAAATCCCTTCCAGATGGGAATATCGCGACGCAGTTTGATCCCATGGAGGCACCTGATGCATCATACGCCGCGTTGGTCGAGGCAGGCTTTGCCCCTGCCAAGCAGACAAGCGCAGAGATCAAATCAGCACTAGAAGCAAACATAGTTGATGGGCGTATCGGTGGGTTTGCGTTAACGCAGATGAATGATCCGGCAAACCGTGAGGCTGCTTACGCAGTGCTCGCAGCCGATGGTGTAGTTCCTGTTCTCATCACTGAAACCGTGCGTGATGCAGCGCTTTCTGAGCATGTATTTTACGAGATATATGATGAATCGAACGTTGAAATTACAACTGCTGCGCAAACCACATTGGATGCCGTGGAAAGCCGTGTTGCGACCGCGCAAACCGTGGATTTGACGTTGGATGCTTTGTCGCTTGCTTCTATCTTTTTCCTTGCGGCGATTGGTCTGGCGATCACCTTTGGCGTCATGGGGGTGATCAATATGGCCCATGGTGAGTTTATCATGATGGGAGCTTATACAGGCTATGTCGTGCAGCTCTTTATTACCAACTATACGCTGTCTTTGATTGTCGCTTTGCCGTTGGCTTTTGTGGTTACTTTCGGCGCAGGGGTGATGATGGAACGTTTGGTGATCCGCCGTCTGTATCGTCGTCCTTTGGAAACGCTGCTGGCCACCTTTGGTATTTCGATTGCATTGCAGCAATTGGCCAAGAATATCTTTGGCACGCAAGCCCGCCCGCTAACATCACCTGACTGGCTCGCGGGTGCGTGGGTGCTGAACGATGTGATCCAGATCAGCTATATCCGCATCGCTATATTTGTGCTGGCGCTGATGTTCCTTGGGCTGATTATCTATATCCTCAAGCGCACGCGACTTGGTTTGGAAGTGCGCGCAGTCACACAAAACCCCGGCATGGCGTCATCGATGGGGATTAATCCGGACCGGATCAACATGATGACCTTTGGGCTTGGGTCCGGCATCGCAGGCATCGCGGGGGTGGCGATTGGGCTATATGCCAAGGTCACGTCAGAAATGGGTTCCGACTACATCGTACAAAGTTTCATGACTGTGGTTGTCGGCGGGGTCGGCAACGTTTGGGGCACGCTCGCTGGGGCCGCAATGATTGGCTTTGGTCAAAAAGGGATCGAATGGCTAAACCCGTCAAACACATTGGCAGCGCAAACCTATATGATCTTGTTTGTCATCTTATTCATCCAATTTCGCCCCAAAGGCATCGTGGCCCTCAAGGGCCGCGCGGCAGGAGATTGATTATGAACAATTCATTCATTGCTAAAAACCCATCTGTGCTTTGGTTTTTGTTGGGCCTCTCACTTTTTACCGCGCTGGTGTCGATCATGAGCGAGGCGGCCGGTACTGCTCTGATTTCTACGTCGTTTCTAAAGACCTTGGGCAAGACTTTGTGCCTATGCCTTGTTGCTGTCGCAATGGATGTGGTTTGGGGCTATTGTGGTATTCTAAGTCTTGGGCATTTCGCGTTCTTTGGCATCGGTGGCTATGCAATTGGCATGTGGCTCATGTACGAGCGAACCAAAGATATTGTCGTCTCATCCCTTGAAAATAACATCCTACCGCCAACGCCAGACGAAATTACGACAGCGATTGGCAGCCAGATATTTGGCGTTGTTGGCAGTTCTGAATTCCCAGCGATCTGGGCATTCTCGCATTCACTCACATTGCAACTGCTTGCTGTCGTCTTGGTGCCTGGCTTGCTGGCTTTTGTATTCGGTTGGTTGGCCTTTAGAAGCCGTGTTACGGGGGTTTATCTGTCCATCTTGACCCAAGCGATGACCCTCGCACTGTCCTTGTACTTCTTTCAGAATGATACAGGTCTGCGCGGCAATAATGGCTTGTCGGGTCTTCAAAACATCCCTGGGCTAGAAGAGACTTCCCAAGCCACGCTGTCACTTTGGTTCTTTTGGGCATCTGCCGCGGCGCTGGGTTCAGGGTATCTTTTGTTTGCTTGGATGACCTCTGGCAGGTTCGGCTCTGTCATTCGCGCTATTCGTGACAACGAAGCGCGGGTGCGTTTCTTGGGGTATCACGTGGAAAGCTATAAGCTGTTCATTTTTACCGTCACTGCCATGGTGGCAGGCATCGCCGGTGCGCTTTACTATCCGCAAGCGGGCATTATAAACCCTGCAGAAATTGCGCCGATCGCTTCAATCTATTTGGCTGTTTGGGTGGCCATCGGTGGGCGTGGGCGGCTTTATGGTGCGGTGATTGGTGCTGCGGTTGTGTCCCTTATGTCATCTTGGTTCACCGGTGGCAGTGCGCCCGACATCAACCTTGGAATTTATGTGATCAATTGGACGGATTGGTGGCTTGTGCTGCTGGGTCTGACATTCGTTGCCGTTACTTTGTTTTTTCCCAAAGGCATCGGTGGCTTGTTTGATCTGCTCGCACGTAAAGGAAAACAGTCATGAACACGCTTTTGGAAGTTTCGGGAGTCAGTGTCAGTTTTGATGGATTTAAAGCGATCAATAACCTCTCGCTGCAAATTGCCGAACCAGAACTACGTGCGATCATCGGTCCAAATGGGGCAGGAAAAACTACCTTTATGGATATCGTGACGGGCAAGACAAAGCCGGACGAAGGTTATGTCATCTGGGGTGAAAAATCTATGTCGTTGCTCGGCATGTCAGAAAGCCAAATTGCGCAGGCAGGGATTGGTCGCAAATTTCAAAAACCAACAGTGTTCGAAGAGCAGACTGTGCGTGAGAACATCACGCTCGCGCTCAAGAACCCGCGTCGACCACTTGATTTGTTGCTCAATCGCGCAAGCGTGGACACAGAAGAACGGGTGCGCGCGATAAGTGATGAGATTGGATTGTCAGATGCATTGGATCAGATCTCCGGTGCGCTCAGCCATGGTCAAAAACAGTGGCTAGAGATCGGGATGTTGCTTGCACAAGATCCGCGCCTTTTGCTTGTTGATGAACCCGCTGCCGGCATGTCCACTATTGAGCGCGAACAGACGACAGACATTCTTGTGCGGGCCGCCAAAACACGCGCCGTCATCGTGGTCGAGCATGACATGGATTTTGTGCGACGCTTGAACTGCAAAGTAACTGTTTTGCATCAAGGCTCCGTGTTGGCAGAAGGCTCGCTCGATCATGTGACAAAGAACAAAGACGTCGTTGATGTCTATCTGGGGCGCTAATCTATGTTGAATGTTCAAGACCTCACTCTGAAATACGGTCAAAGTCAGATCCTCAATGGCGTTTCGCTTAGTGCGAAAGCGGGTGAGGTGACCTGCGTGATGGGTACTAATGGCGTTGGTAAAACCAGTTTGCTCAAAGCCATCGCAGGCCGTCACCCCTATGAACACGGTACAATCGAGCTTGATGGCGCGCCTCAATCACACTTGAGCGCGTTTGATGCGGCGAAAGCGGGCATCGCCTATGTTCCTCAAGGGCGCGAAATTTTTCCAATGTTGAGCGTTGTTGAAAACCTTGAGACTGGCTTTGCATGTCTAGACAAGGCGGAACATGGCGTGCCAGAGCAAATCTATGAGCTGTTTCCTGTTCTAAAGGAAATGGCTGCGCGCAGAGGCGGGGATCTGTCCGGTGGGCAACAGCAACAGCTCGCGATCGCCCGCGCGTTGATTACGCGACCTAAGGTTTTGCTACTTGATGAACCGACCGAAGGCATTCAGCCCAACATTATTCAACAAATTGGAAACGTCATTCGCATCCTGTGTGAGCAAGGCGATATGGCAATTATCCTAGTCGAACAGTTCTTCGATTTTGCCTTCGAACTGGGGGGCGAATTTACGGTGATGAAACGCGGCGAGGTCAGCTTTCACAAGCCCGCTAAAGGCTTGGATCGGCAGGACCTATACGATGCTGTGATGGTCTAGTCCGGTGCATTAAATCCGCCGATGCTGGCAAGCAATTCAACAATGTCTGACGCACCTTTGCCGCCGCGCAACGATGTAAATACAAAGGGTTTGTCACCGCGCATGCGGGTTGCATCACGCTGCATTACCTCAAGGGACGCACCAACATGCGGTGCAAGATCGGTCTTATTGATCACCAAAATGTCTGACTTTGTGATCGCGGGGCCGCCTTTGCGCGGAATTTCTTCGCCTGCTGCAACATCAATGACATAGACCGTTACATCGGCCAGCTCAGGACTAAAAGTGGCTGAGAGATTATCACCGCCGCTTTCGATCAAAACGATTTCAAGGTCGTCGTGACGCGTGCGCATTTCTGCGATCGCTGCGAGGTTGATCGACGCATCTTCGCGAATTGCAGTATGCGGGCAGCCGCCAGTTTCGACACCGATCACGCGATCTTGGGGCAGAATTTGCATACGCATCAAGGCTTCTGCGTCTTCTTGCGTGTAGATGTCGTTGGTGATCACACTGATCGACAGATTTGGGTGCAAAATACGGGCAAGGGCGGCAGTCAGAGTTGTTTTTCCGGCACCGACGGGGCCACCGATCCCGATGCGCAAAGGTCCGTTTTGTGAGGTCATAACGCTAGCTCCGAAAGACGCGTGAATATTGGGTTTCATGCTGCATTGCCACAATATCGGACATCCATGCAGAATTGTGCAGATCTTCCAGCGTTGCACCGCGCAATTGTGCAGCAATTTCACTGCACATAGGCTTCAGCGCAGTCTGCGTCTTTTGACCATCGACTTGCCCCAAAGGTACCAAGCGCATTGCTGCGGCGATAAGGTTGCTCATACTGGCTTGCAGATACATCGCAGTCGCGAGTTTGACATCCAAATTTAAGTGAGCGGCGGTCCGTCCTACCGCGACTGGATAGCAAAGACGCCCTAAATCATGCCCCCAAACGGCCAAAACAGTTTCGCAGAACGCCGCCCCTTGCAGGTCCGTTTCCAACAAGCGCTCTGAAGAAGACGCGAAGGCGCGCGCGCTGGCATCGACTATTGGATCACTTGATCCATAAGCTGCGTTTAACAACACCGCATCTGCGCGTAGACTGCCATTTGCCAAAAGGGTTTCGAGCCATGCTTGTAAACTTGCAGCGTCTGTGATGAAGCCCTCGTGGATTGCTGTTTCCAAGCCACTTGAGTACGCGAATGCGCCCACAGGAAAACTGGGGGAAAGCAGTTGGGCAAGAGTGAGAACATCAGTGCTCATGGGCGGTATGAACGTGTTCGTGGCTATGGGTTCGCCCGTGGCCGTAGGCGCCGCCTTCGGGTGTGAACGGCTCATTAATCCGCGTGATTTTTGCCCCGAGATGTTCAAGCATATGGCTAATCACAGGGTCGTCTTGGATCAACAAGCGCTCTGGCTCGATCTGGCAAGGGGTGTGGCGATTGCCAATATGCCATGCCAATTGAACTAAATCACCAGTCACTTGCAGCAAAGGCTCTTCAGCGGCGATGACTTCAACAAACTGACCATCGCTTAACTCAAAAGCATCGCCGTGATCCAGCGAAGTCGTATGTGCCAAATCCACCAAGAGTGTTTGATTTGCACGCGTCTTGATGACCTTCCGTCGCAGAAAGCGGTCGTCGTATGTCAGAACGCAGGATGACAAGGCATCCGACCAAACCCCCGCTTTACGGATCGTATTGGATGTAAAATCGGCCATTAGAACAAGAAATATCGCTGCGCCATTGGCAACTCAATTGCGGGCTCGCAGGTTAGCAGTTCGCCATCGGCCCGGACCTCGTAAGTCTCCGGATTCACTTCCATATGCGGTGTCGCGGTGTTGTGGATGAGGTCGGATTTGCCAATGTTGCGCGTGTTTTGCACCGCAACCGTTTGCTTCGCCAATCCCAGCTTTTCGCCAATACCATCCGCTTGCGCGGCTTCGGAGACGAAGCAGACGGCAGAGTGCTCTACTGAGCGTCCGAAGGCGCCGAACATCGGTCGTGAATAGACGGGCTGTGGCGTCGGGATGGACGCGTTAGGGTCGCCCATCTGTGCGCAAACAATTGTTCCAGCCATCAGAACCATTTCGGGCTTCACCCCAAAGAACGCAGGGTTCCAAAGCACAAGGTCGGCACGTTTACCTTCCGTGATGCTGCCGATTTCGTTGCTGATACCATGGGCAATCGCAGGATTGATTGTGTATTTTGCGATGTAGCGGCGCACACGGAAGTTATCGTTCTCACCCGTTTCTTCGGGTAAACGACCCCGCTGCTTTTTCATCTTATCGGCGGTTTGCCATGTGCGGATAAGCACTTCGCCGACGCGCCCCATCGCTTGACTGTCGGATGCGATGATCGAAAAAGCGCCCATGTCATGAAGAATATCTTCTGCGGCAATCGTCTCGCGACGGATGCGGCTTTCAGCAAATGCCACGTCCTCTGGTATTGATTTATCAAGGTGATGACAGACCATCAGCATGTCGAGATGTTCTTCAAGCGTGTTAACCGTATAGGGCCGTGTTGGGTTCGTGGAGGAGGGCAACACATGCTCTTCACCGCATATTTTGATGATGTCGGGCGCATGTCCACCGCCTGCGCCTTCTGTGTGAAAGGCGTGAATTGTACGTCCCTTCATCGCCGCAACTGTGGTTTCGACAAAACCTGATTCATTTAAAGTGTCGGTGTGAATCATCACCTGCACATCCATGTCATCCGCAACGGACAAGCAGCAATCAATGGCGGCAGGGGTTGTGCCCCAATCCTCATGCAATTTCAGCGCACACGCCCCGCCTTTGACCATTTCGACCAAAGCGTCAGGTTGGCTCGCATTGCCTTTGCCCGCAAAAGCAAGGTTCATTGGAAAGGCATCAGCGGCTTGCAACATACGGCCAATGTGCCACGGTCCAGGCGTGCAAGTCGTGGCCAAAGTGCCATGCGCCGGACCCGTGCCACCGCCAAGCATCGTGGTTAATCCAGAGTGCAAAGCGTCCTCTATCTGCTGCGGACAGATAAAGTGGATGTGTGAATCAAATCCGCCAGCGGTAAGGATGCGGCCTTCGCCAGCAATAACCTCTGTGCCGGGACCCACAATAATATCCACGCCGGGCTGTGTGTCTGGGTTGCCTGCTTTACCAATTTTATGGATACGCCCATCGCGCAGACCCACGTCTGCTTTGTAGATGCCGGAATGATCGACGATCAGAGCATTCGTTATAACCGTATCTACAGCTCCCGCAGCACGGGTCGCTTGCGATTGCCCCATGCCGTCACGAATAACTTTTCCACCGCCAAATTTGACCTCTTCGCCGTAGGTCATCGCGTTGGCACCGTTTGCGCGCTCAGCCGTGAGATCGCGCTCGACTTCGATGATAAGCTCAGTATCTGCGAGGCGAATTTTGTCGCCAACGGTGGGACCGAACATGGCTGCATAATCCGCGCGGCTTATTGAAGTGGCCATCAGAGGTCTCCCATGACTTTGTTGTTAAACCCAAAGATGCGACGCGCACCTGATATCTCGATCAAGTTCACTTCGCGGCGTTGACCGGGTTCGAAACGAACAGCGGTGCCAGGCGCAATATCGAGTCTGCGACCATGAGCTGCGCTGCGGTCAAAATCCAAAGCTGCGTTGCACTCGGCAAAATGATAATGGCTGCCGACTTGCACTGGGCGGTCACCCGTATTGGCGACCATAATCGTGATGGCCTCACGGTCCGAATTTAGGATCAGCTCGCCATCTGCGGGAAAAATCTCTCCAGGGATCATCTTCTTCTCCTATCGGATCGGGTTGTGGACGGTGACAAGTTTGGTGCCATCGGGAAATGTGGCTTCGACCTGCACATCGTGGATCATCTCAGCCACGCCCTGCATGCATTGATCACGCGTGATGACATGTGCTCCAGCCTCCATCATATCTGCGACCGAGCGCCCATCGCGCGCGCCCTCAACAACCGCATCAGTGATAAGCGCAATCGCTTCCGGATAATTCAGCTTTACCCCGCGCGCCAAACGCTTGCGCGCAACTTCAGCAGCCATCGCGACCAGCAGCTTGTCTTTCTCTCGTGGTGTCAGTTGCATTGGTCAAAGTCTCCAGTTTTTGGGCACGCCATCATCAGTGAGTAGGGTGAGTATTGGCAAGGTCGCGGTGCGTAGTGCAAAGCTATCAGCCGCTAAAATGCGCACGACGAGCGTTTTGTCGTTTAACAAGCTTGCGCCCGCGCTGGACGACAGTTTGGCGCGGACCTTATCAAGAAAGCTGGCCGCGTTTGGATCGACCAAAACAATATTTGCTACAGCGCGTGCACCATTGGCTAAGGCCGTTCTGCCAAGTTGCTCGTCGATATCACCGTCTAGTTTTATGCGATCAAGGTAGAGTGGCTGTGCGTCAAGTTTGATGGAAACGCGGTCGTCCAAACTCCCTGATCTCAACGTCTCGCCCGAGGCTTCGCGTCCGAATATCAAAGGCTCCACCATCAGGAATTTGGCACCTGCATGGAGGTCGACATCCAAGCGCCGTTCGAGGCGCGCACCCTCAAACAGGATGGTCTCTTGAGGTACCCAAAACATCTGAGCATTTTCATGAACACTCAACTTTGTTTTCATCGAGCCTTTTGCAATGTCGGGGGCGCGGTAGATGCGTTCAGCGGCTTGTGTCGTGATACTAAGGCTCGCGCCGGTATGCGCCACGGCAGTTGTTGAAAATTGATCGCCTCCCGTGACACCTCCTGCGGTATTGATGATGACCGCCTCGACATTGCCACTGCTGGAGCGCGGAAAAATAGTGCGGTAAGAGCCTTGTTGGCGCAGGTTTTTCAAGCGCGAGACGCCGCCTGACGATTGCCGTGCACTGATATTTAATAGGCCGCGCGCGCGTTGTAGCATCGGCTTGGTAGCGATGGGGGTGTGTGCGGTCACGCGCGTCTCACTAAAGTTACTTTTTGGCACTGTGGCGGGGTTTGTTGAACGGGGCAAGCGAATGGCGGTAATCTAATCTGTTACGCATAAATTTTGCACATCTGCACAATTTTTAGCCGCTTTGGTGGGTGTCACTTTGAGCTCCTCCGCTGTTGCTCTGTAAGTTTTTGCAAGCAATGGAAAGGCAGTTCATTGCCCTTCATGTCCTAGCGGTTCAGTGGATTCCGTGTTAATTTTGCTTCTCTTTAAATATCATAGGTGAATGCATGTCTGAGTTGACGATCCAATGTCCAAAATGTGCCAATGAAATTGAACTCACAGAACAATTGGCCGGACCGATGGTCGCCGATTTGCAGGCCACCTTTAACGCTGAGCTTGCAAAGCGAGAGGCGGACGCGGCGGAGGCATTGGCCGCAGCCAAAGCACAGGCCAAAGAGCTCGCTAAGGCTGAAACCTTAGCTGAGCAGGCCGCTTTACAAGAGCGGATTAAGGCTCAGGACGAAAAGTTGAAAGAAGCACAGTCAGCCCAAGCCGCAGCATTGAAGCGCGAACAGCAGCTCAAAGATAAAGAAGCAGAGATGGAGCTGACCTTACAAAAGATGCTGGCACAAGAGCGCCCTGCGATGGCCGAAAAGCTGGCGCGAGATGCCGAAGCGAAAGCCGGTTTGAAGCTGGCCGAGCAAGCACAGGTCATGGAAGGAATGAAACGCCAGATTGAAGCGCTGAAACAGAAGTCAGAACAAGGATCGATGCAAACGCAAGGAGAGGCGGCTGAAATCGTACTCGAGGAAACTTTGGCGGCCGCATTTCCTATTGATGAATTTGTGCCTGTGGCCAAAGGCGTCAGCGGCGCAGATGTGCGCCAAGATGTCATTGGGCCCAGCGGTAAAGCAGGCAGCATTCTTTGGGAAAGTAAACGCACCAAAAACTGGACGGCTGGGTGGCTGGCCAAATTGCGCGATGACCAACGTGCGTCTGGGTGTGAAATTGCTGTGATAACGTCACATGCGTTGCCAGAGGGCGTCGATAGTTTTGGTATCGTTGAAGGAATTTGGGTGTGTAGTCCGCGCTACGCGGTTCCGCTGGCCACGTCTTTGCGTCAAGGCTTGATTGATGTGGCGGGTGCCAAAGGGCGTGCGATGGGTCAGGAAACCAAGATGGAGATGATCTACGATTATCTGACAGGCACGCAGTTCAAGCAGCGGGTTGATGCGATTGTGGAGCGTTTTGAAGACATGCAAGACAACTTGCGCAAAGAGCGTGTGTTTATCGAAAAGCAATGGGCGTTGCGTGCCAAGCAGATTGATTTGGTCATAGCGTCAACAGTTGGAATGCACGGTGATTTGCAAGGCATTGCCGGACGCTCGATGCCGGAAATTGAAAGCGTTGAAGCGTTGTTGATTGAAAAGGATGGCTGAAGCAGGGATTTGCATGTCGCAGAGGGTGTCTAAGATCGGGCGTCTTGAAGTCACCGTTCATGTAAATTCTTGAGGCAGTTGAAATTGGCTCGTTTGGTTCGGTAACAACTTCGATTAAATATTAAGTTGGAAGCGCGACGGGCAACACGCCGCCAATCTTATGGGTGATAGCCTGTGCTATATTGCGTAGTTCTTTAGCGATTTGTGTCTCCAGCTCAGCGGTCATCCGCAAGGCCACTGAAGCGATCGCAACAGAGCCAACCGCATGACCAGTCTGCCCAAATATGGGTGCCGCCGTTCCGATCACATCATCTTCAAATGTTGATAGCGCCCGTGCGAGACCATTTTTGCGGCAAGTGTCCCACGCTTTTCGAATGTCGGCTTTGTTTGACGGTGTGTTTTGCGTGAAAAGTGAAAAGTCTAGCCGATCCAGAAGCTCTGTTTGCATATCATCAGGTAAATGCGCGGCGATAGCGATGCCAGAGGCAGTGGCGTGCCATGGAAGTGCGCTTGACGGTGTTACATTCACAAACAACGCGCGATCTGGATTGCTAATTGCGACCGTTACGGGATCACGACCAGCCATCAAGGTGCCGTGTGCTGTTTCACCGACCCGCGCGACCAAGGCATCCAAGTGCTCTGCAATAATTGATTCAATTGGAAAGCTTTGTTCCCTAATCTGCGCCAGATGGAAGGGGGAGAGGCCGACCCTATATTTGCGGCTGAGCAAATCTTGTTCGACGAAACCGTTGCGTTCTAACGCATTAAGACACCGCAGCGTTGTCGCCTTGTCAAAGCCTGATTTGCGCGCCAGCTCAGAAAGACCAATTTCAGGAAGTTGCGGCGAAAAGAAGCGCATAAGCGAAAGCGCTTTATCAACTGTTCCCATCATTTGCTTTGGCATAGGTTGAAAATCTTCGTTGGTACGGTTTCATCGGCAATTCGAGCGTTGACAGGTATTCTGGATCATCGCAAAGTTGTTGAACCAAATGGTAGCAATAGTGAACCGACTCCGCAAGAGAGCTTGGCGCTTTACCCTCAAATGGGAGAGATGACATGAAATATTTAACCTCAACTATCTTGGCCGCTGGCCTGACCGCAGCCGCGTTTGTGGCGCCGTCTGTCGCCCTCGCAGAATATCCAGAAAAGCCTGTGTCCTTCGTGGTTCCATGGCCTCCGGGTGATCTTGAGGATATTCTGACGCGGATGATCGCAGAAGACTTTCAAGCAGAATATGGTGTTGCAGCTGCGGTGGTGAATAAACCCGGTGGCGGTGGTGGACCATTCCCCGGTGCGATCGAGGTCGCGAATGCGCCAGCCGATGGGTACACAATTGGGTCTTTCATTATTGCGGTCCCAGTCGTTGGTCCGCAAATCGGCATTCCAGAATTAAATCCGAACCCGTTCGAGCCACTTGGCAATTTCTTGACATATCCGTTTGTGATCGCGGCGGGCGGCGATGCGCCTTATGACGATGTTGCAGGTCTTGCAGAACACGCAAAGTCCAATGATGTGGTTTTGGGACACTTCGGCGCGCCCTTGGTTCCGACGCAGGTGACGATGGGTCTTGCTAAGGAAATGGGCTTTTCGTTTGCATCTGACGCAGCGTTCGATGCGCTTGATTGCAACACGCTTGCGTCTGGTGATGTGGATGTGATCAACACAACGCTTCAGCTGATCCTGCCCTGCCTAGACGATGTTAAAGTCCTTGCTTCCATTGGGGCAGAACGCATTTCACTGACCCCTGATACACCAACGGTTGCAGAGCTTGCCCCTTCTTTAGATGTCGCGCTTTGGAATGGTCTTTTTGTTCATAAAGATACGCCTGCGGATGTGCGCGAAAAGATCATTGCAGTCGCACAAAAGACAGTGATGTCAGAGCGCGCGCAAAAGCTGGCCGCTGAGACAGGCGCATTGGTCTATTGGCAGGATGCTGCAGCGGTCTCATCTTTGATTGCGACCGACATTGAGACGCTCGCGGGCATCGACAAGATGCTTTCTGAGTAAGTATCACAGTTTCAAAATCGGGCGGCGGCGTCGCCCGGTTTTACCAAAGGCGCTTAGGCCTTTTGCCCAAAGACTTTCCAGAAACAGAGTTAATCCCATGTCGCGTGTGAAGACATTGCAAGAATTGTTCAAACGCTACCGACGTCCCGGTGACATCGTGTTTGCATGGATATTTCTGATTTTGTCGCTCTTTCTTGTCAGTCAACTTGATAGCCAAGCACCGTGGAAACCAAACGGCAAAACGTTCTCCCAACCCGCGTTCTGGCCCACTGTCGCGGTCTACGCGATGAGCTTTTTTGCGGCGTTTCATTTGCTGTCCTCATTTCTTTCAGAACGGCTCGAGGGGCGGTGGAGTGAAGTTTGGAGCTGGGTGAAATCGGTTGAGTACGCAGGCTGGTTTATGGCCTACGTGTCTTTGGTCCCCAAGCTTGGATACCTTCCCATGACCATGGTTTTTGCCGTGCTGCTTGGGCTGCGGGCTGGGTATCGCTCTGTTAAAGTACTGGGTTTTCTGCTGATCCTCGCGATTGTCATTGTCGTCGTCTTCAAAGGCTTTCTGCAGGTAAAAATTCCGGGTGCGGCAATTTATGAATATCTTCCGACTGCCTTGCGCAGTTTCTTCCTTACTTATTTTTAGGGGCTGACCTGTGGACGCACTCATCTCCGGCGCAGGGCTGTTGCTTGATTGGCAAGTTATCATTGCACTGCTTATTGGCTCAATTGGCGGCGTCGTAATCGGTGCCATTCCCGGGGTCGGGGCTGCCGTCGCAATCGCAATTCTTTTGCCCGCGACGTTTTCCTTGCCGCCACTGGTGGGGCTCACCATGCTCTTGGGGATTTACGGCTCGTCCATGTATGGCGGCGCGCTGCCTGCGGTTTTGCTCAACACACCGGGCACTGCTGTCAATGCGCTGACAACCTATGACGGCTTCCCGATGACCCAACGCGGCGAGGGGCGCCGCGCAGTCGCGCTGGCGTATTCTTCATCGTTCGTTGGTGGCATAATCTCGATTGTTGCGCTGATTGCTTTGTCTCCTCTGCTCGCGTTAATTGCACCGATGTTCGGCTCCCGCGAGATTTTTCTTGCGGCACTTTTGGGCATCATTTTGGTGGTGCTTGCCCATCGTGGACAGACATTTGCAGCAGGCATGTTGGCGGCATTCGGGATTTTGTTGCACACGGTAGGGCTAGAGCCCGTCAATTACACGCGCCGTTTTACCTTTGATCAAAGCTGGCTCGCGTCCGGTGTCGATTTGATTGTCGTTGTGCTTGGCCTCTTCGCACTGAGCCAAGCCTTCTTGCTTTTGAGCCAACCTGATGAGCAACCGCAAGCCACGTCGGTGCAAGGGTCTGTCTTGTCGGGTCTTAAAGAGTTGTGGCTTTATAAACGCGTCGCAAGTGTTGCGTCTGGGTTTGGTGTGATGATGGGCATGGTGCCGGGCGTTGGGGAATTCACCGCGCAATTCATGTCCTATACCTACGCGCAAAAGACGTCCAAAACGCCAGAAATGTTTGGCAAAGGATCCCCCGAAGGATTGATCGCATCTGAAGCGGCGAACAATGCCGTGCCCGCAGCGGCGATGATCCCGTTGCTTGCATTGGGCATACCGGGCGAAGCGCTAACTGCAATGATGCTTTCCGTCTTTTACGTGCATAATGTGATCCCGGGTCCTCAACTTTTTCAGAACCAAATGGACTTTGTCATGGCGCTTTATCTCGCGCTTTTGTTGCTAAATGTGCTGGTTTTGGTGTTCTTGCTGTTTTCAACCAATATTCTCACCCGCATCATTCAGGTGCCAACACGTTTGGTTGGTATCGTCATCCTGCTTCTAAGTTTCGTTGGTGTGTATAGCCTGCGCAATTCGATGACGGATTGCGTGATTGCATCGGTTTTTGGTGTGTTGGGAGTGATCCTGAAGCGGCTTAATCTGCCGTTGGTTCCGATTATCCTTGGAATGGTTTTAGGCGGTATTATGGAAGTGAAGCTGCGCTCATCCATGCCACGGGTGAAAACGCCGCTTGATATGATTGATCGCCCGATCGCGATGATCCTGTTTGCACTGATCTTGCTGGTTATCGCTTTGCATATCCGAACGTTAATCCGTGAGCATCGCAAAGGATGATTTTAACCTACGGTTGAGCAATAGAATGGCCTAGTTCATACAATCTTTGAGTGGCTCTATGATTTAGAGAACGAAAAAATGCGCAACGATGACGCGAAAGGGAATGTGATGACAAAAACGATACTTGTGATCGGGACATACGACACGAAAGATGAAGAGCTGCACTACATTTGTGATCGTATCGTAGCGCAGGGTGGTCGTGTTTTGTCGATGGATGTAAGCGTTTTAGGGGACCCTTCCAAACCCACAGATGTCTCCAAGCATCAGGTCGCAGAGGCGGCCGGATCCTCCATTCAAGCGGCGATTGACAGCGGTGACGAAAATACAGCGATGCAGATCATGGCGCGGGGGGCATCTGTCTTATGCGCCCAGCTTTATGTTGCGGGTAAAATTGATGCGATGCTTGCGCTAGGTGGCACCATGGGCACGGATCTCGCACTAGATTGTGCGCAGGCGTTGCCGTTAGGTGTGCCCAAGTATGTCGTGTCGACCGTGTCTTTTTCACCTTTGATCCCTGCAGATCGCCTAAGCCCAGATATCCAGATGATCCTTTGGGCGGGCGGGCTTTATGGCCTGAATTCGATCTGTAAATCGTCGCTCTCTCAAGCAGCAGGCGCTGTTCTTGGTGCTGCAAATGCGGTGGAGCCACCCAAATCAGACAGGCCTGTTATTGGTATGATGAGCCTGGGTTCTTCTTGTTTGCGTTACATGAAATACCTGCGAGAGCCGCTGCAAGAGCGCGGCTTTGAAGTTGCTGTTTTTCACGCGACGGGTATGGGCGGAATGGCGTTTGAAGCGCTTGCGCGCCAAGGATATTTCGCGGCCGTTATGGATTTTGCTTTGCCAGAATTGAGTAATTTGATGGTTGGTTCTGTGGTCAACGCAGGAACAGATCGCCTGACCAACGCAGGTGCGCAGGCTATTCCTCAGATCGTATCGCCGGGCTGCGCGGACCTGATCGATTTTGCTGGTTGGCAAGACATTCCAGAAGCATATTCAGATCGCCCCTTCCATGCGCATAATCGCCTGATCAAGTCCTCTGGCCTTTCTCCAGATGAACGACGCGCGTTAGTGCGCGATATCGCTGCGCGTTTGAAGGGGGCGAAGGGGCCGGTTCATGTCTTGATGCCAACGCAAGGCGTTGAAGAATGGGATAAAGAAGGTGAGCCCGCGTATGATCCTGAAGGTCTGTCAGCAATGGTCGATGAAATGAGCAAGGCCATCAAAGCGCCTTCAAAACTTACAATGATCGATTGTCACATCAATGATGAAGCGTTTGCGAACGCAGCTTTGACTATTCTGGATGGATGGATTGCTGATGGGGTTGTGACTGTAAATGCGTAACGTCCCAAAACCCTAAATAAGCGGATCTTTCGCCTAAGTGCCTCAACTGACAACGCGCGTTCATTTTACTATTGCCATGCCTAGACTTTGCGTGCTTTGAATGGCGCGTACCTTGGCAATAAAGGCATTGCGCGCTGCTGCATAAGGTCGGCGGAGCCTTTCTGCTGAGTGTGCGTTTGGCTTCCTTATTTTGACACGCGGCGCGCCGCATATGCTTTTGGGATTGAGCCATGCTTCACAATGATCAACTCGAACAATGGGACCGTGAACACTTCTTTCACCCCTCCACACATCTTGCGGAATTTGCACGCGGAAATCTGCCGCAGCGTGTGATCAAATCTGGCTCTGGTTGCTACATTGAGGGCCGTGATGGCAACCGTATGCTTGATGCTTTTGCGGGGCTTTATTGTGTGAATGTCGGGTATGGCCGCCCTGAGATCGCCGAAGCGATTGCCGATCAAGCCAAAGAGCTCGCCTATTATCATTCATACGTTGGCCACGGCACAGAGGCATCCATCACGCTGGCAAAAATGGTGCTTGATCGCGCGCCGGATCATATGTCGAAAGTCTACTTCGGCCTGTCCGGCTCGGATGCGAACGAAACCAACATCAAATTGATCTGGTATTACAACAACATCCTTGGTCGCCCTGAGAAAAAGAAAATCATCTCGCGGTGGCGTGGCTATCACGGCTCCGGACTGATGACAGGGTCGTTGACGGGGTTGGAACTTTTTCACAAGAAGTTTGACCTGCCATTGGCACAGGTTACGCACACTGTTGCGCCTGACTATTTCCGCCGCGATGATCTGGCGCAAAGCGAGAGTGCGTTTGTCGCGCATTGTGTTGCAGAGCTTGAAGCGCAAATTGCACATGAGGGCGCAGAAACTATTGCGGCGTTCATTGGCGAACCAGTCCTTGGGACGGGCGGCATTGTACCACCCCCGGCAGGCTATTGGCCCGCGATCCAAGCGGTGTTGGACAAACACGATATTTTGCTCATCGCGGATGAGGTCGTCACAGGTTTCGGCCGCCTTGGTTCAATGTTTGGCTCTGATCATTATGGCATGCGCCCTGATCTTATCACCATTGCAAAGGGTCTAACCTCCGCATACGCGCCTTTGTCAGGCTCGATTGTCTCTGACAAGATGTGGAAAGTTCTAGAGCAAGGAACCGATGAAAATGGCCCCATCGGTCATGGGTGGACCTATTCCGCACATCCGATTGGCGCGGCGGCTGGGGTTGCTAATTTGCAGTTGATCGACACGTTGAACCTCGTCGAAAACGCAGGCAGCGTTGGGACCTATCTCAACGACGCAATGAAAACGGCACTGGGCGATCATCCAAACGTCGGTGATATTCGCGGCGAGGGTATGATTTGTGCGGTAGAACTTGTCAGCGATAAGGACTCACGCACGTTCTTTGATGCTGCTGACAAAATTGGTCCGCAAATCGCGGCCAAAATGCTTGAGCAAAGCAACGTGATCGCGCGCGCGATGCCGCAAGGGGACATCATTGGCTTTGCGCCGCCGTTTTGCCTCACACGCGAGGAAGCAGATACCGTTGTCGCCGCAACTCTGCGCGCTGTCACGTCGGTTTTAGGATAGGAACTCAGATGACACAAAGCAAAGCACCCTTCGCAATTGCAGAGTATGAAGCCCGCCTCGCTAAAACCCGCGCAGCAATGGCAAAAGCAGGGCTTGATGCGGTTTTCGTCACAGACCCATCGAACCAAGCATGGCTGACGGGGTATGATGGCTGGTCTTTTTATGTGCACCAAGGAGTCATTGTGACCGCAGATGGTCCGCCAATCTGGTGGGGTCGGCACATGGATATGCTTGGTGGACGGCGCACCTGTTGGATGAGCCACGAGTACATCATCGGTTACGGGGATCACTACGTTCAGTCGACTGAAATCCACCCGATGCAAGACCTTGCTGAGCGTTTGAAAGACCTTGGGCTAGAGCGCGCGCGCATTGGCGTGGAGATGGAGAATTACTACTACTCTGCAAAAGCCCATGCTGTGCTTACGACAGAGATGTCAGAGGCGACGCTCGTCGATGCGACGGCCTTGGTGAACTGGCAGCGCTTGGTTAAATCGGACGCTGAGATCGGTTTTATACGCAAAGCTGCGCGTATTTCAGAAAAGGTGATCCAAACTGCGATAGCGCGGGCGGCACCCGGCGTGCGCAAGAACGACCTTGTCGCTGACATTATGCACGCAGGAATTACCGGTGTAGACGATGATTGGGGTGATTATCCCGCGATCCTACCGCTCACGCCCTCAGGATTGGATGCGACGGCCGCGCATCTCACGTGGGACGGCGCACCGATGCAAACGGGGGAAGCGACGTTTTTCGAGCTCTCAGGATGTTATCGCCGCTACCATGCGCCGTTGTGCAGAACCATCTACTTGGGCACGCCTCTTGATGACATGCGCCGCGTGGAAGCGGCGCAGATGGAGGGCATCGAAGCTGGCTTAAACGCCGCGCGTGCTGGTAATCGCACCTGTGATATCGCCAATGCCTTTATGGCGGTGATGGGCAAGCATGGCATCGAACGCTCTGGTCGCATGGGGTATCCGATTGGATTAAGCTATCCACCTGATTGGGGTGAGCGCACAGCGTCTATCCGCACCGAAGATCAGACGGTTTTGCAGGCGGGAATGATCTTTCATTTTATGCCCGCTCTTTGGATGGACACTTGGGGGCTCGAGACGACAGAAACGATCCTTATTCGCGAAGACGGTGCCGCCGAAACGCTCTGCGAAGTTGAGCGAAAGCTCTTTGTGAAGGACTGATCTTTGATTAATGCGACCAAGGCCATTCTGGCGGATCTTATCGGCTTTCCAACCGTCTCTGCAGATAGCAATCTCGCGATGATTGACTATCTTGCGACCCGCTTAAGCGATGCTGGGGCGCGCGTAGATATCATGAAGGACCCCACGGGCAGCAAAGCAAATCTGTTTGCCACGCTTGGTCCTGATGTTGATGGTGGTATTGTGTTGTCGGGACATAGTGATGTCGTTCCTGTAAGTGATCAAAATTGGTCGAGTGACCCTTTCAAAATGCTTGAAGCAAAGGGTCACCTGTACGGACGCGGAACCTGCGATATGAAAGGGTTCATCGCGGGCTGTTTGGCGATGGCACCAACGGTCGCACAACAAGTGCGCGCGCGCCCTTTGCATTTCGCGTTCACCTACGATGAAGAGACGGGCTGTATCGGCGCTGGGCATCTCGCTGAGAGCTTGAAACAACGAAATCTAAAACCCAGCTTAGCGATTATTGGTGAACCCACATCGATGCGCATTATCGAGGGGCACAAAGGGTGTTATGAATATAGCACACGTTTCCAAGGGCTTGAGGGGCATGGATCAAACCCTGATCTTGGCGTAAATGCCGTTGAATATGCTGTGCGATACGTTGCGCGTTTGTTAGAACTGCGCGATCAGCTGCAAGGGCGCGCACCAAAAAACAGCCGTTTTGATCCGCCTTGGACGACCCTTAATGTTGGCGCGTTGAACGGTGGCACGGTTCATAATGTCATCGCACCGAAAGCGCAGATTGATTGGGAAATGCGCCCTGTCCAAGCGGCTGACGCGCGCTTTGTAAAAGACACGCTGCGCAGCTATTGCGATGACGTCTTGCTTCCTGCGATGCGTCGCGTGCACCCTGATGCAAGCATCGAAACCGAAGTCATCGGTGAAGTCGCAGGCTTGATCCCGACCGACACCAATGAAGCGCTGCGGATCGTGTCAGAACTGACCGGTGCAAATAGCGCGGATGTGGTGCCTTTCGGGACAGAGGCTGGAATTTTCCAAGCGCTGGGTATGGATGTGGTGGTGTGCGGACCCGGCTCGATAGAGCAGGCGCATAAAGCTGATGAATTTCTCGCGGTTGAACAGTTAGAGCAATGTCTGAAAATGCTGGGAAAGCTCGGCACCAAGTTGGCAGACGCTTAGGTAAAATTTTCAACTGAAAGAGTGTTGTGCACATGCCGAGCAACGCTCAATAGTACTGTAAAAGGATACAGAGTCATGGATCTTGAACGCATTGCTCGGTCGATCGAAGATATACCGCTGAAAAACGGTCGTCGCATAGTCGCGATTGTCGGGCCACCTGCGAGCGGCAAGTCTACTTTGGCCGCAGACCTTGCGCAGAAAGTCGATAATGCGCGTGTGCTTCCGATGGACGGTTTTCACCGAGACAATTCTGATCTGCGCGCACATGGGCTACTCGAGCGCAAAGGCGCGCCTGAGACGTTTGATGTTTTGGGGTTGGAGGGAACTGTTAAGGAAGTCCGTGATGCGCAGACCTTGCATTTCCCAACGTTTGATCGCGCACATGATTGCACGGTGCCGAATGGTGGGCAAATCCGTGAAAGTGATGAAACGATCTTGGTCGAGGGCAATTATCTGCTTTTAAACATCGCGCCGTGGGATCGTTTGATCGACTTTTGGGACTTCAGCATCATGCTTGATGTGGCCCCAAAAGAGTTGGAACGCCGCCTTGTAGATCGCTGGTTGGCGCATGGTCATACGGAAGAAGCAGCTCTTGCACGTGCGCGCAGCAATGATTTGCCAAATGCGTTATTTATGCGGGAAAATTCGGTGGCAGCTGATCTTGTGATCAGCCAGCGCTAGGCTTTCACATACGCCCGACAGTCGTTTTTGGGAAAAACCTGAACCATCTTTTCGGCTCGGTTTGTGAACAGAGCGCACTTATTCATATTGGGTTTGAGACCTGTGAAGACAAAGATGAGGACGAGCTCTTTAACAAGGGCAATTTTGTGTGCGCTCTGGGTGAGTTGATCTTGCTTTCCGTCCAGCGCAAAACCTAAATAGCAACGATGAAAAGGGGACACGTATGAGTGAAAATTACGATATTGCGGTGATCGGTGCGGGCATCGCAGGGGCGTCCGTTGCGGCCAATTTGGCGAAAACTGGCAAACAGGTGCTATTGCTGGAAATGGAAAGCCAGCCTGGCTATCACACGACCGGGCGATCTGCGGCGATATTTTCACCTGTTTATGGTCCTGAACCGATCCGTGCTTTGACCCGTGCTTCCCACGCTTTCTTCAATACGCCGCCGCATGGTTTTTCGGACAGCCCGTTGCTTCGACCCAGAAGCGCTTGCTTTCTCGCGCGTGAAGATCAGCTGAGCGACCTATCCGATTTGCAAACCGAACTCGGTGGTGGTGGGGCGATTTCTGCCATAGATCAAGACGTGCTCCAAACCCGTATTCCGCTGTTAAGAAAGGGCTATGCTGCCGCAGCATTATGGGATGATGGAACGGCTGAAATTGACGTCGCTGCGCTGCATCAAGGATACCTGCGTCAGTTCAAAGCCAACGGTGGCGCGATCCACACCAATGGAGAGGTTCAAAAGATCACTAAGACCTCAGATGGTTGGACGCTCGCTTCTGCGCAAGGCGCGTTCAGTGCGAAATGCGTGGTTAATGCCAGCGGCGCTTGGGCAGATGTCTTGGGCGAAATGGCGGGGGCCGAGCGTATTGGATTGATCCCGAAACGCCGCACAGCTTTGATCATCGATGCACCTGATGGGTATGATATCAGCAATTTGCCATTAACCGTGGATGTGCATGAGGAATTTTACCTAAAGCCCGAAGCGGGTAAGTTATTGATATCCCCAGCGAATGAGGATCGCGAAGTTCCATGTGACGTGCAGCCTGATGAGATGGATATTGCAATTTGCGTTGATCGGATAGAGCGGGCGTTTGATATTTCCGTGCGCCGGATCGAGCGATCATGGGCAGGGTTGCGCAGTTTTGTTGCCGACAAAAGTCCCGTTGCTGGGTTTTCTCAGCAGGTTGAGGGATTTTATTGGCTCGCAGGTCAAGGGGGGTATGGCATCCAATCTGCGCCTGCTTTGGCGGAATACGCAGCAGCGGAAATATTAGGCCAAGACATACCAGAACATATTCTTGGTGAAGGATTTGATCCTGCAAGGCTCAAGCCGGATCGTGCATCGTTGCAGTGATAGCAGTGGCTGTTCGACAAGAGGGCGTATCAAAAATGGGCGACAGACTAGGCCGCGAAAAATGTTGAACAACGCAAAGTCCAAGTGCTTAATAAAATTGCAGGCTTATTCGCCAAAATTGCAAAAGGTAAGATCGATATGAACGTACTGTGGATTATGGCAGACCAGCTGCGCTGGGACTATCTGAGTTGCTACGGTGCAGATCATATCGACACGCCAAACATCGATAAACTTGCAGCAAAAGGGGTGCGGTTTAACAAAACTTATGTGCAATCCCCGATCTGCGGCCCCTCAAGGATGAGCTTTTACACAGGGCGCTATGTGCGCTCTCATGGGGCGACGTGGAATGGTTTTCCGCTGCCCGTTGGCACGCCGACGCTCGGTGATCACCTACGCGAGATAGGAGTCATCAGTTCGCTTGTTGGTAAGACACATATGACGGCAGATATTGAAGGCATGCGCCGCCTTGGAATTGATCCTGACAGCAAAATTGGCTCGCTCGTGAGTGAAGGTGGGTTCGAGGTCTTTGTGCGCGATGATGGCACCAACGCCGTGACCTACAAGAACCGTCATGCAGAAGACTACGATGCATATTTGCGATCACATGGCATGGACGGCGACTCGCCTTGGGAAGAGTGGGCGAACACTGCGATTGGCTCTGATGGAAAGAAGAAATCAGGTTGGCTTTTAGAGACGGCACCGCTGCCTGCGCGTGTTCCAAAAGAGCATTCCGAAACAGCTTGGCTGACCACACGCGGCATCGAATTTATGGAGCAACAGCGCGATGAGCCTTGGCTCTGCCATTTGAGCTACATCAAGCCGCATTGGCCCTACCTCGCGCCAGCGCCTTACAATGACATGTATAGCGCAGACGATCTTCCAAAGGTGAACCGGCGTGAGAATGAACATGCTCATCCCCTCATGCAGGAGTGGGAAGCCACCCGTATTTGCAAAAACTTCTCGCGCAAAGATGTGCGCGATATGGTGGCACCCGTCTACATGGGGTTGATCAAAGAACTCGATGACAATCTTGGTCGGCTTTTCGACTACTTGGAAACCAGTGGCAGGATGAAAGACACGATGGTCGTCTTTTGCTCAGATCACGGCGATAATATGGGGGATCATTGGCTCGGTGAGAAGGATCTGTTTTACGATTGCTCTGCCCGCATTCCACTGATCATCTATGATCCAAGAGAGGCGGCGAATGCGACACGTGGCACGTCAAGTGATGCGTTGATCGAAGGCATTGATCTTGCACCGACGTTCCAAGATTTCTTTGGCGGACCTGCGAAACCGCATATTTACGAGGGGCGGTCACTAGAGCCACTCTTACATGGGAAAGACGTTAAGTGGCGTGACCATTGTATTTCGGAATATGATTACGCAACGCGCGATGCTCGCAGGATGGTGGGTGTGGATCAAAGCGACGCGCGACTTGTTATGGTGTTCGACGGACGTTGGAAATATGTTCACGTGGAAACCATGGCTCCGATGCTTTTTGATCTAAAGACTGATCCTGATGAATTGTATGATCTTGGTGCTGACCCTGCGCATATTGGGCACATTGAACGCTTGCGAGCGTTGCATTTTGACTGGGCACGTCAGCACCATAATCGCATCACCAGATCAGCCGAAATCGTCGAAGCAATGACAGACGATCGCGAACCTGAAGGTATCTATATCGCGCATATCGATCAAGCTGCGCTAGAAAAAGAAGGGCTGAAAATGCCGCCGCATATCGAGCCTTAGGTGAGAGCCAGTTTTGTTATGATTTGATCAAAGCACGCACGAACGCCTTCAGGCGTTTTCGCAGTGGCAGCGACATAGAAATCTGGGCGTATGATGGCGAAGTTCCCGTCTACGTTTTGCATCCAATTTGTGTAGCTGTCATCAAGGGTTTGCACATCGCAGTCGCCATCACCAACAGATAAAACGCACCCGTTGAGCTGCACGAATATTTCAGACTGTGTTGGCGTTAGAATTTCGGCTGCGCTTTGATTGATGGCAAGGATGAGCCAGCCTTGCCCAACGGCTTGATCGAAACGATCTTCAATTTTGTTAAAACGTACAAACCCTTGCGGAGACAGCTCGCCCGCACCCGCGCTCTCCTCGCACCATGCGCCAGCGCCAAGCTTGACCAAGTCACCAGTGATGGGCAGGTGATCACGGGCTCTAAGGTCTGCAATCATACGCGCGTCGCGCTCTGCTGCTTTGTCGGGATCTGTGATACAGATGATCTCGCCCAAGTCTTGGGAAAACTGGATATAGTGCTTTGCATGCTCCATGCGTTCGCTTTCATAGCTTTGCAGCACGTCTTGCGGCAGGGATCCGTCCAAAATGCCAGCCAAACGCCAGGACAAGGCGACGGCATCGCGCAGGCCTGCACACATTCCTTCGCCCGCAAAGGGTGGCATCAAATGTGCCGCATCGCCTGCGATCATGCAGCGATCTTGAACCCATGTTTCGGCCCATTTCGCTTGGAATTTGTAAACGGCGCTGCGTTCTAGTTGGGCGTTCTGTTGCGTCAGTCCCCAAGGTTCTAACAAGCGCCACGCGGCCTCAGGTTTTGCGATCTCTTCGCGATCCTCATCCGGGAGCAGCATAAACTCCCAACGACGACGACCGGGGCCGCCCGGCACGATGGTCGTGGGGCGCTTTGGATCACATAGCTGCCACTGTGCTGGGGATGTCGTGTAGGGTTCATTAGGGATCATATCTAGGATGAGCCAGTCAAAGAAATAACCTTTGTCGACCTCACCAATACCAAGATGTTCGCGCACAAAGCTGTTCGCACCGTCGGCACCCACAAGAAAGCGCGCGCTAAGTGTTTGGTGCTCTGCACTTTTCGCGGTGTCGCTCATGTGAAGCTGGACGGCATCTGGATCTTGCGTGACGTCGTTCACAGTCCATCCTCGCAATATGGTAATGAGCGGGATGTCGTTTGCCATCTCGATCAAACGCGCTTCAAGCTCGGGTTGATTGAACCAATAGGTTACGTGCCAGCCGGAGGGCGCGAGGCTTTCCCAATCGACAATCTGTAAATCCAAGAGGTCGGCGTTCTTCCAATAATACAGCTCTTTGTGGTTCTCGAATGCAGGATCGTCATCCACATTTATGCCCAAGGTCGCCAAGATGCGCGCGACTTCTGCATCCATCGTCACCGCGCGGGGGCGGTCATAAATATCGGGCCAACGTTCTACAACGGTTACAGAAATCCCGTGTTTGCTGAGCAAGATCGCGAGCAAAAGACCCACTGGACCTGCGCCAATGATTGCGATGTCCGCATTGGGCAGAGTTTTAGCTGTGTTCTGCATTTATTTGTCCATTTGACTGCTGAGATAGTTGCCGGTGTTGCGATAGTGATCAATCAACAAGCGCACAGCAAGATCTGCATCCCCTGTTAGCGTCGCATCCAGAATGTCTTGATGTTCATTTTGAACGCTGCGCGTACGATAATGCGGACCTCGTGCCGCAAGATTGCGATAACGAATGTTAAGGTCATAGAGTTGCGCGCAATAGTGCGCGAGCATGGGCATATTCGTGTTTGCAATAAGGGCCATATGAAACGCCTTATGCGCGTCTTCACAATCAGAATTGTCTGATTGCGCGGCTTTTTTCATACGGTGATGGCACAGAACAAGTGTTTCTTCCCAATCGTTGTCGGACACGGCAAGTGAGGCGCGCAATGCTTTTTCTTCTAGCATGCAGCGCAGCGCCAGGATCTCTTCAAAGTTCGATTTACTGACAGGTGCAGCACGAAATCCACGTTGGTCCATCCGCTCGACCAACAAATCGGAGGTGAGCAAGCTCAATGCCTCGCGCACGGGGCTGGCACCAATATCGAGCAAGCTTCGCAACTCTTCTATCTTCAGTTTATGTCCCGGCGGCAGTTCACCCGTCAGGATCATAGCGCGTAACCGAACATAGCAACCATGCGTCGCGGATCGTTCTTTGTTTGGTGGGGTATGCACTAAACTCAAAACGACATTCCAAGGTTAAAGTTCCAACGCGAGTAAAGGCGGGGCTTAAGCAAGTTTTGTGCCGCCTGTGGATAAGCCGACGCTCAAATGAAATGAGCCTTCATTTATCAGCCATCGACGCAACACAAAGCTGCGCGCCCCTGATTTGTGCATAGGATCGCCGTCTGCCAATGCGCGTGCAGCCTCAAGACTGTCGGCACGGTAGATGATTAGCCCTACACCTTGCATGTGTTCGCCGCTCTCATCTGACATGGGGCCTGCAAAGGCGAGTTGGCCCGCGCGCTCCAATTTGGCCTGATACGCTAAATGTTCTGGCAAATTAGCGGCTATATCGTCCGGCGTCATCGCGGGGGTTGAATGCGCGGCGTAGAGTTCAAGTGCCAGTGCGCCACGCGCTTTGGCTTGTGATTTATAGTCTGACCAGGCAACCATTTCGGCCCCTCTAAATAATATCGATATTTCTTTACATAAGGCTTGATCATCGGCAAAAATCAAGTGTCATACTTTGAATTGGATCGATTAGATCAGGAGTTTGGCGCGAAATAATCGTTGTTGGGTGAGCGTAAGGATATGACCTGTGATTGTTAACGGATACTTTTGCGAGGGAATGAACGGCGCTCATATAAGCGTTCGAACATCGCTGTATCTGCAAAAGCGATCTCGCTGCGCATGCCTTGCTTTTCGTCGCTGTCATGCGCATCGTGAAGCCCTCGAGAGCCATTTTCTTAGCCCTAGGCCTTGTAAAAACTAAAGGAGCCATCCCATGCGCACTGTCACTAAAGACAATATCACCGAAGTTTTCATGGGGTATGTCTCCGAGGAGACCAGTCCGCGGATGCGAGAGATAATGGGATCCTTAGTGCAGCATCTGCATGATTTCGCGCGTGAGACAAAACTGACCCACGAAGAGTGGCGTGCAGGGATCGCGTTTCTTGAAGGCTGTGCTGCGATTGAAACAGAGGATCGTCATGAATTTGTGCTCGCCTCTGATGTACTTGGGATGTCCTCACTTGTGGATATGATCAACTCCAGCGAAGATGCGACAAGCTCTTCTGTGCTTGGACCTTTTCACGTTTCTGGAGCCCCTGCGCTGGCGTATGGTGGGGATATGAAACGTCATTATGGCGGGCCGATGCTGTTGGCACAGGGTGTTATCAAGGACACGGATGGCAACCCAATTGCAGGGGCAGAGATCGACATCTGGCAAACTGCGCCCAACGGGCTTTACGCGAGCCAGGACCAAGAACAAGACACCTATTCCTTCCATGGTCTCATGACCGTTGGTGAAGACGGAAAATACGCCTTCACCACAGTAAAGCCGGTCGAATACACTGTGCCTTCCGATGGTCCGGTTGGTGATATTTTGCGCGCCTGTGGTCGTCACCCGTGGCGACCATCGCATCTGCACTACATCGTCAAAGCACCGGGGTTCGAGCCACTCGTGACCGAGATTTTCCCTGATGACGATCCTTATCTTGACGAAGATACGGTCTTTGGCGTGCGCAAGGACTTGGTGATGACATACGTTGAAAAGCCAGCATCAGAATTTCCAGAGGGCATGGAGGTGTCGGGCAAAGTTACGGAAAACTTCCTTCATGTGGAATTTGATGTAACACTTGCACGCAAAGCGTAGCCTTTGAGTTTTGCGCGCCCAGCTTTTCGAAAGTTGGCATCTGGCTACCTAAATTCTGCACAAGGACATGAAAATGGTTGATATCACGACGGACGTTCTCATCATCGGCACGGGGCCAGCGGGCTCTTCCTCAGCCTCGCTGTTGTCGAGTTACGGTATCGAGAACGTTGTGATCAATCGTTACAGCTGGCTCGCCAACACACCCCGCGCGCACATTACCAACCAGCGCACAATGGAAGTCCTGCGTGATCTTGGTAAAGACGTAGAACAAGAGGCCTATCTCTTTGCGACCGAGCAAGACCTCATGGGCGAGAACGTCTTTTGCGAAAGCTTGGCAGGTGAAGAAATCGGCCGCATGAAAAGCTGGGGGACACACCCGCTGTCCAAGGCAGAACACTTGATGAGCAGCCCGACCTTGATGAACGATCTGCCGCAAACCTTTATGGAGCCTTTGCTGTTCAAAACCGCGTGTAGCCGTGGCAGCAAAGCTCGTATGAGCACGCAATACCTGAGCCACGTGCAAGATGAGGATGGTGTGACAACAACCTGCCTTGATCGCATGACGGGCAAAGAGCTGATTATTCGCTCAAAATACCTTATTGGCGCAGATGGTGGTAATTCACTGGTTGCAGAACACGAGAACCTTCCCATTGCGGGCAAAATGGGCGTCGGCGGCTCGATGAACATTTTGTTCAAAGCGGATTTGAGCAAATACGTCGCGCATCGGCCTTCTGTGCTTTATTGGGTGATGCAGCCCGGCGCGGATGTTGGCGGGATTGGCATGGGCCTTGTTCGCATGATCCGGCCTTGGAACGAATGGTTGATCGTTTGGGGCTATGACATCAACGAACCTGCGCCTGTCGTAGATCAGAAAATGGCGACGGATGTTGCACGCCAACTTGTGGGCGATCCAGAGTTAGAGATTGAACTGTTAAGCGCAAACACGTGGACCGTGAATGACGCTTATGCAGAGCAGCTCTCAAGCGGGCGTGTCTTTATCATGGGCGACGCCGCGCATCGTCATCCACCGTCCAATGGGCTTGGTTCAAACACTTCCATTCAGGATTCCTTTAATCTGTGCTGGAAGCTGGCAAGTGTTCTGAAGGGACACGCGGGCGAAGGTCTTCTGGACAGTTACAACACGGAGCGCGCACCGATTGCGAAGCAGATCGTCACGCGGGCGAACCAATCCATTGGCGAGTTCGGGCCAATCTTTGAAGCGCTTGGCATGACAGGCGGCAGCGATATCGACAATATCAAAGCAAATATGGATGCGCGGTGTGGCAAGGACGATAAGGCTGAGGCACAACGCACAGCGTTGAATGCTGCGATTGCTTTCAAGAAGTACGAATTTGACGCGCATGGTGTAGAGATGAACCAGCGCTATCGCTCGGATGCGATTGTCACAGATGATCAGGACGAACCCGTCTTCACCAAAGATGCAGAGCTGCATTACCAACCCACAACTTGGCCCGGTGCGCGCATTCCGCATGCGTGGGTTTTCGATGCGATTGGTGGCAAACACTCAACGCTTGATCTGGTCGGAGGGGGCAAGTTCACCCTGCTTACAGGTCTGGGAGGCGAAGCATGGGTGGAGGCTGCGAACATAGTTGGCGACGCGCTGGGCATTGAGATTGCAAGTCATGTCATTGGACCACGTCAGACTTTTGTGGATCACACGGGTGATTGGGCGCGCGCGCGCGAAGTAAGCGATGCGGGCTGTCTGCTTGTACGCCCTGATCAACATGTGTGCTGGCGCAGTGATGCGCTGAGCGATGATCCAAGCGCTGACTTGAAGCGCGTTATGAGCGCAGTTCTCGCGCTTTAGAAGATGAAAGAAGGCCAAAAATGGCCACTAAAGGGAGGAAACGAAAATGACAAAGACGAGACTTGTGCGCCCGACACGGCGTGGCTTTCTTGCAGGCACCGCAGCCGCGGTTGTGGCACCTGCGATCATATCTGGCACGCGCGCTTATGCGCAGAGCAAGACGCTGAAAATCGGCTTTGTTAGCCCGAAGACGGGCCCGCTCGCGGGTTTCGCCGAAGCGGATGATTATGTCCTTGAGGGGATCAGAAAAACTTTTGCTGGTGGGCTGGAGAACAACGGATCGAGCTGGAACGTTGAAATCATCACGCGCGACAGCCAGTCTAACCCGAACCGAGCGGCTGAAGTTGCGGCAGACCTAATTCTTGGCGAAGAAGTCGACATCATGCTCGCAGCCGCGACGCCTGACACGACGAACCCTGTCGCTGATCAATGCGAAATTAACGAAGTACCATGCATCACCACGGATGCGCCGTGGCAGCCTTATTTCTTTGGGCGCAACGGCAATCCTGCTGAAGGGTTTCAAAGCACATATCACTTTTTCTGGGGTCTGGAGGACGTTATCGGCGTCTTTCTTGATATGTGGGGCCAAAGCGGTGTTGCGAAAAACGTTGGGGGCTTGTTCCCGAATGATGCAGACGGCAACGCCTGGGGCGATGCGCAGCTTGGTATGCCGCCAGCGCTTGCAGGTGCGGGCTATAACCTCGTTGATCCGGGTCGCTATCAGCCGCTTTCGGATGATTTCTCGAACCAGATCGCAGCGTTCCGTGACGCGGGCTGTGAGATCGTTACAGGTGTGATGATCCCGCCTGACTTTGGCACATTCTGGTCACAAGCTGCGCAACAAGGCTTTGCGCCGAAAGTTGTTACGGTTGGTAAAGCACTGCTTTTCCCGACTGTAATTGATAGCTACGGCGACCGCGCGGATGGTCTCACTTCTGAAGTATGGTGGTCACCGCATCATCCGTTTGCGTCCTCGCTTGATGGAACAACCGCAAAAGATCTTGCCGGTGGCTACACCGCTGCGACGGGTCGTCCATGGACACAACCGATCGGGTTCAAGCACGCGCTTTTTGAAGTTGCTGCAGACGTGATCAAACGTGCCGATGATCTAGAGGACTATGAAGCGATCACAGCTGCCATTGCAGCCACCAAGCTCGACACGATTGTCGGCGCGGTCGATTGGTCGAATGGCCCTGTTAAGAATGTGTCCAAAACACCTTTGGTGGGCGGACAATGGCAGAAAGAAGGGGATACGTTCGATCTGAAGATCGTCGCCAACTCTGCGCAACCTGACATTCCACTCACGGGTGAGCTGAAGCTTATTTAAGCGCTTAGGGTGTGGCGTCTCCGAGCGCCGCACCTTTTTATTGAAAGTACAAATGTCTCCAATTTTGCAAATCGATGGGCTGAGTAAGGCCTTTGGCGCAGTGACGGTCGCGGATGACCTCAGTTTTGCGTTGCAACAAGGTGAGGCGCTGGGCGTCATTGGTCCCAATGGTGCTGGCAAAACGACGATGTTTAATCTGATCACTGGAACGCTGGCATCAGACAAAGGCGCTATTTTGTTTGAAGGTGAAAACGTCACAAAACACTCCGCCGCGCGGCGCTGTCGCGCTGGTATGGCACGCTCGTTTCAAGTGCCACAGCCGTTTTCTGGGATGAGCGTCTTTGAGAATGCAATGGTCGCAGCAACGCAATCATCTGGCCTGTCAGGGCAGGCGGCGGAGCAATTATGCCTTGATGTGCTCGATCAAACCGCGCTTTTGAACAAAGCGAACACTTTGGCGGGCAGCCTGACCTTGCTGGATCGCAAACGCTTGGAGCTCACGCGTGCGCTGTGTGCGAAACCCAAGCTGTTGATGCTTGATGAGATTGCGGGAGGTTTGACAGAAAGTGAGTGTAAGTCCCTCATTCAAACCATCAAAGATATTCACGCAAGCGGCGTGTCGATCATTTGGATCGAACATGTCGTGCATGCGTTGTTGGCGGTTGTTGATCGCCTGATCGTCATAGACTTTGGATCAAAAATTGCCGAAGGCGCGCCAAAGGAAATTATGGCGAGCCCGGAAGTTCAGGAAATCTATTTGGGGATCGAAGTGGATGCCTGAGCCGATCTTATCGCTTAGCAAACTCGAAGCGCACTACGGTGATTTTCAAGCCCTTTACGGTGTTGAAATGGCGCTTAACGAGGGTGAAGTTCTGGCTATCATCGGAGCAAACGGTGCAGGCAAAACGACGCTGTTGCGCTCTGTGTCTGGTTTGATGTCAAACGATGCGGCCCAAGTTGTCTATCGTGGACAGCCTATCGGCGCTCTGCGCGCTGATGAAATTGCAGCACTGGGGATTGCCTTGGTGCCCGAAGGACGGCAGCTTTTCCCCTCACTTTCAGTTGAGGAAAATTTGCTCATTGGCGGGCGGCTTAATCGCAAGGGGCCGTGGTCGCTTGACGCTGTATTCGAGCTATTCCCTGTCCTTAAAGAACGCCGCGCCTTTGCGTCGACGGCTCTTTCGGGTGGACAACAACAAATGGTCGCGATTGGTCGGGCGCTCATGTCTAATCCTGACCTGATCCTGTTTGATGAGATATCACTGGGTCTCGCACCGGTTATTATCAAGTCCATTTATGAAGCTTTGCCCGGCATTGTTGGCGATGGCATGTCGGCGATTATTGTTGAGCAGGATGTTTCCAAAGCACTGTCGGTATCTGATCGGGTTTATTGCTTGATGGAGGGGCGCGTTTCGCTCGAGGGGCGTTCCCGCGATATCAGTCGCGAGGCCATTAGCCGTGCATATTTTGGGGTGGAATAGATGGATTGGGTGAATGCTGTCGTTCAGGGAACGCTGCTTGGAGGGCTTTATGCGCTCTTTGCTGCGGGGCTTTCGCTGATCTTTGGTGTCATGCGCTTAGTCAATATCGCGCATGGGGATTTGATTGTTTTGGGGGCTTATTTGGGACTTACGGTTGTCATGGCGACGGGGCTGCATCCGCTGTTGGCGTTGGTTTTCGTGGTCCCAACGATGGCTTCGATTGGATATGTCTTGCAACGCGGCATTCTGAACAAAACCTTGGGTGATGATATTTTGCCGCCGCTTTTAGTAACTTTTGGCCTGTCAGTGATTTTGCAAAACCTTTTTCTTGAAGGCTACACCGCTGATCCACAAAAGATGAATGCAGGCGCGCTTGAAACCGCAAGTGTGAGCGTTGGTGGCTTGTCCTTAGGGGTTTTGCCGCTTTTGACCTTTGGCATCGCAATCGTTGTTATTGCGGCGTTGCAGTTCATTTTCTATCGCACGCCCTTGGGCCGTTCATTCCGTGCAGTGTCTTATAATCAGGAGATTGCGCAATTGATGGGGCTGAACAAACGTCACATATTTGGCCTCTCGATGGCGCTGGCACTTGCGGTGACGGCGATTGCAGGCATTCTTTTGGGTATCCGCACGAGCTTTGATCCCACGGCTGGCGGGGCGCGTCTGATTTACGGGTTTGAAGCTGTGATCATTGGCGGGCTTGGCAATCTGTGGGGCACGCTTGTGGGCGGTGTCATCTTGGGTGTTGCGCAAACGGTCGGGGCAAAGATTGATCCGGGCTGGCAACTGCTGGCTGGCCATATCGCGTTTTTGGTTGTGCTTGCGATACGCCCCAACGGTCTGTTCCCGAGGGTCAGTGGATGAGCGGTCAAATTCACGAAATTTCACGAAGCTCTCAAGCCGCCCGCGTTGCAGCCGTTCTTGGCACGCTTGTCCTAATCATCTTGGTCGCAGCGCCTTGGTGGGCGGGCCGCGCGGACATGCGGCTTATGGGGGAGTTGTTCCTCTACCTTGCTCTGGCAAGCCTTTGGAATTTGATGGCCGGTTATGCGGGCCTCGTCTCGGTTGGTCAGCAAGCCTATGTTGGGTTTGGCGGCTATATGCTGTTTGCGCTTACCATTTTTGGCGGGTTGCACCCGCTGTTTGCAATCGCTGGGGCAGGGGTCCTTGGGGCGTTGATTGCTATTCCTGTTGCAACGCTGATCTTTCGCTTGCGCGGCGCGTATTTTGCGATTGGCACATGGGTCATTGCAGAGGTGTTTCGATTGTCGTTTGCGCAAATCTCTGCATTGGGTGGCGGATCAGGTTCCTCCTTACCTGTGGGTATCGTGCGCTCGCTTGCAAGTTCGCGATCAGGGCGCGAGAGCCTGTCTTACTGGATGGCACTTGGTGCCGCGGTCACGGCAATTACCGTCGTTTATCTGATGCTGCGCTCGCGTCGAGGTTTGGCCCTGACAGCCATTCGCGACAATGAATTGGCGGCGGGGTCCCTAGGGATCGACATTTGGCGAACCAAATTCGTAGTGTACGTGGCTGCGAGCGGATTGACAGCGATGCTTGGTGCCTTGATCTTCCTTCAGAAACTGCGGATATCACCGGATGCGGCGTTCTCGGTCAATGATTGGACTGCGTTTGTTATTTTCATCGTCGTAATCGGTGGGATTGGTACTATTGAGGGGCCAATCATCGGCACATTGATCTTCTTTGCGCTGCGCGAGACTTTGGCCGACCTTGGCACGACCTATCTGATCGTACTTGGCGTTGTGGCGATCGTGGTGATGTTAAAAGCGCCCAAAGGCGTTTGGGGCTTTATTGTTGAGCGATATGACATTCAGCTTTTTCCGCTGCGCTATAGGGTGAATTTGAAAGAACATGCAAAGCGATAGCATTGCTTTCACAACGAGAGTTTGGGTTCGTGTATGCCACGCTTTTCAGCAAATCTTGGGTTTTTATGGACAGAGCTGCCTTTGCCAGATGCTGTACGGGCTGCGAAAACTGCTGGCTTTGATGCCGTAGAACTCCATTGGCCCTATGAAACGCCCGCGCAAGACGTGAAAGCGGCGCTGGATGAAACGGGCTTGGCAGTCCTTGGTCTGAACACGCGACGTGGTAACGTGCCAAAAGGCGAGAACGGGTTGTTTGCGTTGCTTGGCCGTGAAGAAGAAGCATTTGCTGCGCTGTCAGAGTCCATTGCCTACGCTAGCGTGATTGGCGCAGGGTCGATCCATGTCATGGCTGGAAACGCACATGGGAACGTTGCGCATGACACTTTTGTGCGCAATCTTAAAGTAGCCTGCGCACTGGCGGAAAAACATGAGCTTACTGTTTTGATTGAGCCTTTGAATGCCGTCGATGCACCGACCTATTTCTTGCGTGACATGGCGCAGGCGCAGCGCATTGTGAAAGAGGTGAATGCCCCAAATCTGCGGCTCATGTTTGATTGCTATCATGTTGGCCGGACTGAGGGTCAAGTTGTGACAACTCTCGAACGGTTGATGCCGATCATTGGGCATATTCAATTTGCCGCTGTCCCCAGCCGCGGCGCGCCGGGGCGGGGGGATGTCGACTATGAAGCCATTTTTAAACGTATCGATGCGCTGGGGTGGGAGCGGCCGTTAGGCGCTGAATACAAGCCGTTTGGCGCAACCGAGCAGAGTTTGAAGTGGATGGAAACCTTTCGATAAAAGCGTTTTTGCAACCTCACAATGACGTCCACAGAGCGATGCCAACAACGACCAAAAGTGCAAGGGCCATTGCGATATTGATTGCACGCTGACGGTTATGCGGCAGGTTGAGACTGCCAATTTTCGCACCAAATGCGAGCCACGCTAAATGAACTGGTAGCCAAATGAGGTTGAAGACAACCAGTTTCAACAGCACCTCGATCACAGGGCTATCGGGTAAAAATACAAAGCCTGAAAACAGTGTTGTGCTCACAACGTACGCTTTGGGGTTGATGAATTGCAGCATCAAGCCGTTTTTGAAGCCAAGCGGTGCCTCTGCTGGCGCAAACCCTACCTTTGCCCCAGCGCTTGCGATGCGCCAAGCGAGGTAGATCAGATACGCCACTGATGCGATAAGAAGCACATTGCGCAAGGAGGGCACAGCAAGAACCAAGGCCGCGACGCCAGAGATAACGATCATCATATTGATGAAGCCGCCCAACATCAGCCCACCCACAAAGCCAAACCCCGCGCGGTAACCGAATGCTGCGCCAATCCCCGCGGTTGTCAACACGCCAGGGCCCGGTGTGATAAGTAAAAAGATTACCGCAATGATGAATTCAATCATGTCTGTTGGCCTGTATCTTCACAAATGCGCACACTCTGGGACTGGACTGATCACAGTGCCGTCTTTCAAATGTTGCAAAAGGTTATCGACCGTCAAAGCACCCATTGCTGCGCGTGTCTCTACGGTTGCGCTGCCAACATGAGGAAGCAAAACTGTGTTGGGCAGGTCGCGCAGTGCTTGTGGCACGTTTGGTTCTGCCTCAAACACATCAAGACCGGCCCAGCCCAGAGCACCACTTTGTAACGCCTCTATCATCGCCGCTTCATCGACGACTGAGCCACGACTGACGTTGATTAACGTTCCATTCGGCCCGAGCGCTTCGATCACTTCTTTGGTGACGATCTTGTGCGTGAAAGGACCACCGGGCGTGATACAGATCAACACATCACAATCCAGCGCCATCGCAGTTAAGTTGTCATAGTATGTGTAGGCTACATCCTTTTTGGTCCGACCATGATAAAGAATTTTTGCGTTCCAAGGCGCGAGTTTGTGCGCAATTTCTTGGCCAATCCGACCGAGCCCCAAGATGCCGACAGTTTGATTATCGGCACTTCGTGTCAGCGCTGGGTTTCCTTGCTGTTCCCATTTGCCTGATCGCACATAAGCGTCGTCGCGCAGCACTTCTCGGTAGCAAGCGAGCATGAGCAAAATAGCAGTTGTCGCAACTTCTGCGTTCAAAACGTTGGGTGTGTGCGTCACATTAATCCCGCGCCGCGCCGCTTCAGCGGTATCAATCGCGTCATAGCCAACACCATTGCTGCTGATCAGTTGAAGATTTCTCAGCGACGCCATGAGTTCTGGGTCAATGCCGTCATGACCGTTGGTAATCACATGGGTTATTTTTTCAGGGTCAAAATCTTCGAGCCGATGAATGGAAAACGCGGCCGAGAGCCGCGCTTTCATAGCGTCGGTCACATCACCGATTTGCAACAAATCAGCCATCTTGATCAACGCGTTGCCGCTGATGGCCCAATCCTTCGATTGTGAGGTCCATCACATCCCCTTTTTTCAGATAGATTGGGTTAGGCTTGATCCCCATCCCTACACCAGGAGGTGTGCCCGTGCTAATTACATCACCGGGATGAAGCGTGAACAGTTGGCTCAAGTGTTCGATGATTTCGGCAACTGTGAAAATCATGGTTGAGGTATTGCCCGTTTGCATCCGTTTACCATTCACATCACACGCCATATCGAGCGCTTGAGGGTCTTCTATTTCATCCCGCGTCACGAGCCACGGGCCTGTTGGGCCAAATGTGTCGCATGATTTGCCCTTGGTCCATTGGCCCGTCAGGTTTGCTTGGAAATGCCTCTCAGACACATCATTGACGATGCAATAGCCAGCGACATAGTCCAACGCATTGTCTTTGCTTACATATTTTGCTTCTTTACCGATGACGACACCCAGTTCGACCTCCCAATCGGTCTTTTCAGACCCGCGTGGCATAACGACATCGTCATAGGGTCCAACGATGGCTGAATTGGCTTTGAAAAATAGGATCGGATGCTCGGGAATAGCAGCACCTGTTTCTGCGGCGTGATCAGAATAGTTTAGTCCGATACACAAAAACTTGCCAATATTGCCGACGCAAGTGCCGATGCGCTGTTCGCCTTCGACAATCGGGAGATCCGCGGGATCAAGAGCGCGCAATCTGGCAAGCGTCGCGTCATCCAGTGTTGCTCCTGTAACGTCGTCCACATGGGCCGAAAGATCACGTAGCAGCCCTGCATTGTCCAAAAGGCCAGGTTTTTCAGCTCCAAGTGTTCCGTAGCGTAGAAGTTTCATATCAGTTCCTTACGTTCAAATTTGTCGTGCATCGGGTCTATTGGCCCGACCACCCACCATCGATGATATGAGGATGGCCTGTGGTGAAGGCGCTCTCATCACTGGCGAGATACACCACCAAGGCGGCAATCTCTTCGGCGCTGGCGACGCGACCCATAGGTTGGCGCGCCACAAACTGTGCAAGCGCTTCATCACGGCTGCCAAGCTGTTCGCCAAGCGCTGTGACACGCTCGTGCCAACTGGGGCTTTCAACAGTGCCGGGACAAATGCAATTGCAACGAATGCCCTGTGCAATAAAGTCGGCGGCGACAGCTTTTGTCAGACCAACCACTGCGGCTTTGCTCGTGCCGTAGATGAAGCGGTTGGGCGCGCCAATGACCGAGCCAGCCGCTGAGGACATGTTAATGATCGACCCAGAGCCGCGTTCTAACATGCCAGGCAGCGCGGCCTTAATCGTACGCATCATCGAACGTACGTTGAGGTCCATCGCGAATTCAAAGTCATCATCGCTCGCATCTAGGATCGTGCCGCTATGCACGAAGCCGGCACAGTTAAACAAGATGTCAGGATTGGCGCGAGCGACGCCGTCTTGGATACTGCTGGCATCCATGGCATCGAGCGCGAAGACCTCGATGTTTTGGAGACCTTCACCCGCGAGGCTTGCCAGAACATCGGTGTTTACATCGGTCGCAAAAACATGTGCCCCTTCACGCGCCATCGCGAGCGCACTTGCGCGCCCAATACCTTGTGCGGCCGCTGTCACAAGCGCACGCTTTCCTTGTAGTCTGTTTCCCATATCGGTCCTTTTTTAACCTTTTAGAGAGTGCGCCAAGCGCGCCGGCACGATCTTTCTAAAGAGCGTAGGATAGCATGTTTGATTTGACCATCTTTCGTGAAGATCGAAAACGATTTTTTGCAATGTGAAAGCTCACTTCGGGTTTTGTTTGGGCAAGCGTTACTTGTCGTAATCAGTGGATCGCACGGCACTTATTTGGCTACGTTGATTTGCGGCGAACGGCGAAGTAACGTGAGCTAACAAGAGGGGACGACGTGTCTTGAACAAGATTTTGATCCTTGGTGGCGGTGGCATGATCGGCCAAAAGCTGGCGCAGAAAATTATGCGTGAAAAGACCTTTGGCGCAGCGGAAATAACGCTTTTTGATCGTGCGTTCCCGACGGGTGATCTTGGGTTGAATGCGCAAACTGGTAATATTGCCGATCCGTTGACGGCGGCAAGGCTTGTTGCAAACCAGCCTGATTATGTTTTCCAGTTGGCATCCGTCGTGTCCGGGCAGGCAGAACAAGAGTTTGAGTTGGGTTGGGACGTCAATATGATGTCCATGTGGTACTTGCTTAACGCACTCAAAGATCAACATGACGCCTCTGGTGGCACGTATCATCCGCGTGTTGTGTTTACGTCTTCCATTGCGGTGTTTGGTGGGCCTTATCCGGACAAGATCGGCGACACTTTCCTCTCGGCACCTCAAACAAGTTACGGTGCGCAAAAAGCTGCGTGCGAACTGATGCTGTCTGATTTTTCACGCAAGGGATTTGTAGATGGCATTTCATTGCGTTTACCGACAATTTGCGTCCGACCGGGTAAAGCAAATAAAGCAGCGTCATCTTTCTTTTCCGGGATCATTCGCGAACCCTTGAACGGCCTCGAAGCGGTGTTGCCAGTGCACGATAGTGTGCGCCACTGGCACGCCAGCCCAAGGTCCGCCGCGAATTTCATCACCCATGCAGCGATGCTTGATACCGACCTGCTGGATGGGCGGCGCGCGTTGAACCTGCCGGGATATAGCTGCACGGTTGAAGAGCAAATCGACGCTTTGCGCCGTGCTGCTGGCCAGAAAGTAGTCGATCTGATCAAACCTGTTCCAGACAAGGCGATTATGTCTATGGTTGATGGTTGGCCACGCGATTTTGATCCGCAACGTGCGATTGAGCTTGGCTTTGTTTCAGAAGCAAATTTTGACGAGATCATCGCCGTCTATATCGAAGACGATTTACAACGTTAAACGCCTGGACCTAAATCGCGGCGGCATGGGCAACTTCTGAGCTGTTAAATGCATCAATATAGTGCGCAACAATCCGTACGAGTGGGTATGTTTCTGGATGCATTTGAAGACCCGTACTGTTGATACTGAAGACATCAGTATAGCGCGACATCAATGCGATAACGGTTTGGCGAATAAGCTGCGCGTGTTCAGGGAATTGCGTTTGCAACGACTTAGTTGGCAAATGAAACCTGCACATCAATTCTTCGATCATTGCGGACAATAACGTGTCTGTGTCGCTCATCTCATAGCCTTTGTGGGCTGCGAAGCCTTCGCCTAGGATGCGCTCTTGATAGGCGGATGTCGCGACTGCATTTTGCTGATATCCCCCCCTGAAACGCGAAATTGCGGAAGCACCGAAGCCGATCAGTGTTTCGCTTTGATCGTCTGTATAGCCTTGAAAATTACGTCTCAACGTTCCGGCTTGATCTGCTTTATACAAGCTGTCTGTTGGCTTGGCGAAGTGGTCGATGCCAATCGCAGCAAAGCCAGCCGCAAGCATTGTGTCGCGTGCGATGTTGGCCAATTCGAAACGTTGTTGTGTGTCGGGCAGGGTCTCTGCTTTGATCAGAACCTGACGTTTGGACATCCAAGGCACATGCGCATAGCCGTAGATCGCGAGGCGATCGGGGTTCATGTCAACCACATGCGCAAGCGTTTGTCGAAAGCTTTCTTCTGTTTGAAATGGCAAGCCGTAGAGCAGATCAAGGTTGATCGCCTTCAGTCCGGCAGCACGTAAGAAATCAAGAACAGTAGTGGTTTGCTCCAATGATTGAAGCCGTCCAATCGCGGCCTGCACATCTGGTGCAAAGTCCTGCACGCCGATGCTTGCGCGGTTCATGCCAAAATCGATCAAGGTCTGCAAAAGCGGCTCGCTCGCTTCGGTTGGATCAATCTCAACGGAGAATTCGAAATCATCGCTTGGATCAAACGCGTCAAACAGTGCGTTTAACAGAGTGTTCATCGTTTCAGGCGAAAGAATCGTGGGCGTTCCACCGCCAAGGTGAAGCCGACCCATAGTGATTTTGCTTGGCAAAGCGGCCCGAACCGCCGAAACTTCTTTTATCAACGTTTGGACATAGGCATCCACCGGGCGCATCGTTTGTGTCCCTTGGGTGCGACAGGCGCAGAACCAGCATAGGCGCTTGCAAAAGGGGATGTGCACGTAAATCGAAATAGCTTCGCCGTTGTTTACGCAAGAAAGCCACTCGGCTTGATGTCTATGACCGACATCATTCTGAAAGTGGTTGGCGGGAGGATAGCTTGTGTAACGCGGCACTTTCGCATCAAACAGGCCATGTCGTAAAAAGGGGTCGATATTTTCCATATACCTACGTAATCTGAAAAAGTAGCCAACAACTTTGATGTAGATCAAAATGTCGAAATTAGACTTATCTGCTGAAAGATGCGGAGATTGCCCTATCCGCCATCGTGCGGTCTGCTCGCGGTGTGAAGGCGAAGAGCTTTTGATGCTCGAGCGGATGAAATCCTATAAGACCTACTCTGCGGGTGACACGATACTGTGGCGCGGCGAACCTATGGAATTTGTAGCCTCTGTGGTTTCAGGGGTCGCGAGTTTGTCCAAGACGATGGAAGATGGGCGCACGCAGATGGTCGGACTATTGTTGCCATCTGATTTTATTGGGCGTCCCGGACGTACACATGTAGAATTTGACGTTGTCGCAACCACTGATCTGACAATTTGTCGGTTCGAGCGGAAACCCTTTGAGAAACTTGTTATAGAGACGCCTCACGTGGCGCAGCGCTTGATGGAAATGGCGCTGGATGAGTTGGATGCGGCGCGCGATTGGATGATTCTTTTGGGACGTAAAACAGCACGGGAAAAGATCGCAACGTTCTTGGAATTGCTGGCGCGACGCAGTGATGTGGATGTGGTGACAACGCAGATTGCAGTTAACCTTCCGATGACGCGGGACCAAATTGCAAATTTCCTGGGACTGACGTTAGAAACAGTAAGCCGCCAGTTAAATGCGATGAAAAAAGATGGCATTATTGGCTTTTCAGGCCGCAAAGATCTGAATGTTCTCAACATCGCAGCGTTGCGCGATGCGACAGGCGATGATGCCGATGGTGGTGTGATTATCTAATTGCACCACTTTTCGCGGGCGTTTGACACAGATCAAAGAATCGCGGCCGACACTCTCATAATTAATCCTTGCGAACAGGAGCGTCCTTAGGGGGCTCGACCAACCGTGAGGGACATTTTATGAATTACGTCAAGCTCATCCTTTTAGGAGGGATCACGCTGCTAGCCGCCTTGGCTGCCAGCTGGGCCCACGATCTGGCTTACCAGATACATGCTTTAATCATCATGGTGATCGCATTCATCATGTTTATCCGCGTTTTGCGCGTCACCGATGAGCCAGTTATAGCAGCGCCAACGGGCATCTATGAAGATGGCGTCATTCGTGCAGGTGTCATCGCCACTGCTTTTTGGGGTGTCGCGGGTTTCTTGGTTGGAACCTTCATTGCGTTTCAATTGGCCTTTCCGGCGCTGAATTTTGATTGGGCACAACCCTTTGGTAATTTCGGTCGCTTGCGTCCACTGCACACGAGTGCGGTGATTTTTGCATTTGGCGGCAACGCTCTGATTGCGACCTCCTTCTATGTCGTGCAGCGCACCAGCGCTGTGCGTCTTTGGGGCGGCAACACCGCTTGGTTCGTCTTTTGGGGTTACCAGTTGTTCATCGTTTTGGCGGCGACTGGCTACTTACTTGGCGCGACGCAATCCAAAGAATATGCAGAACCTGAATGGTATGTCGATCTGTGGCTCACGGTTGTTTGGCTCGCTTATCTCGCGGTGTTTCTTGGCACGATCTATAAGCGCAAAGAGCGTCACATCTATGTTGCGAACTGGTTCTTCTTAAGCTTCATCATCACCGTTGCGATGCTGCATGTGATCAACAATCTCAGCATCCCCGTCAGCATTTGGGGCAGCAAGTCTGTGCAGGTCTTCAGCGGCGTTCAAGATGCAATGACGCAGTGGTGGTATGGTCACAACGCCGTGGGCTTCTTCCTAACTGCGGGCTTCCTTGGGATGATGTACTACTTCGTGCCAAAGCAGGCGGGTCGTCCGGTTTATTCCTACAAATTGTCGATCATTCACTTCTGGGCGCTGATCTTCCTTTATATCTGGGCAGGTCCACACCACTTGCACTACACCGCTTTGCCAGATTGGGCGTCTACCCTTGGTATGGTCTTCTCCATCATCCTGTGGATGCCAAGCTGGGGTGGTATGATCAACGGTCTGATGACGCTGCAAGGTGCGTGGGACAAGTTGCGCACCGATCCAATCATGCGGATGTTTGTTCTGTCGCTGGGTTTCTACGGTATGTCCACATTCGAGGGTCCGATGATGTCGATCCGCGCCGTGAACAGCCTCAGCCACTACACTGACTGGACTATTGGGCACGTACACTCTGGCGCGCTTGGCTGGAACGGCATGATCACCTTCGCTTGTATCTACTTCCTAACACCAAAGCTTTGGGGCCGCGAAAAGATGTATTCCGAGAGTGCGATCAACTGGCACTTCTGGCTCGCGACACTGGGTATCGTTCTTTATGCGGCGTCCATGTGGGTGACCGGTATCATGGAAGGCCTGATGTGGCGTGAAGTGGACGATCAAGGTTTCTTGGTGAACTCCTTCGCCGACACAGTCTCTGCCAAGTTCCCAATGTATGTGGTGCGTGGCTTGGGCGGGGTCCTCTTCCTCAGTGGAGCGCTGGTGATGGTTTGGAACATGTGGATGACAATCCGCGGGGCCAAGCCAGCCACAACTACCCTCCCTCACGCAATCCCAGCCGAATAAGGAGCGCACACAATGGCCTTTCTTGATAAACACGCCATCCTGGAAAAAAGCCCGACCTTGCTTTTGACCGCATCCTTGCTCGTCGTGACGATCGGCGGGATCGTGGAAATCGCGCCTCTCTTTTGGCTCGAAAACACGATTGAGGATGTGGAAGGGGTCCGACCTTACTCTCCGCTGGAGCTAACGGGGCGCGACATCTACATCCGCGAGGGATGCTACACCTGCCACAGCCAGATGATCCGACCTATGCGCGACGAAGTAGAGCGGTATGGTCACTACTCACTGGCTGCAGAATCTCAATATGATCACCCGTTTCAATGGGGGTCAAAACGCACAGGGCCGGATGTGGCGCGTGTTGGCGGGCGTTATTCTGATGCGTGGCACGTTGATCACCTGATGGATCCACAATCGGTGGTTCCAGAAAGCATCATGCCGAAATACGCCTTTCTTGCGGATGCGCGCATTGATGGCGAACATATTGAGACGCTGCTCAAGACGCACCGTTTCGTAGGTGTGCCGTATACGGATGAGCAGATCGCGTCGGCCTCTGCTGATTTCAAAGTACAGGCGGATCCAGATGAAGATTGGGATGGACTGGTTGAGCGCTATCCCGGTGCGGCTGTGTCCAACTTTGACGGGCAGCCGGAATTGACCGAAATGGATGCGCTTATCGCATATCTGCAAGTGCTTGGCACAATGGTCGATTTCTCCACCTTCACACCAGATGCAAGCCGATAGGGGGCAGACATGGATACTTATTCACTCCTTAGAGAAATCGCAGACAGCTGGGTCCTTCTGGCGATGTTCTGTTTCTTCGTTGGCGTGGGCATCTGGGCGTTCTTGCCCAGTCAAAATGCAGCCCGCGTGGATGCCAGCATGATCCCACTGCGGGACGGTGGTGATCAAAAAACATGCTCAGGAACATGCGAAAGTTGCGCGAGCTCCAACTCAAACTTTGAGCTGAAAGGATGACCGACATGGCTGATCGTAAAGTCGATGAAGAAACCGGCGTCGAGACCACTGGCCACAGCTGGGATGGTATCGAAGAGCTGAACAATCCCTTGCCGCGTTGGTGGCTTTGGACGCTTTATCTGTGCATCATTTGGGGCATTGGGTATACAATTGCCTATCCCGCTTGGCCGATGATTTCGGGTGCAACGACCGGTGCGCTTGGATGGTCAACACGAGGCAACGTTGCCCAAGATATTAAGGAGCACGAAGGTCAAAACGCCGAACTTGTCGCAGCACTTTTGCAAACAGATTTGGATACGCTGAACGAAAATGCGGACCTTAACCGCTACGCAATTGCGCGCGGTGGGGCTGTGTTTCGTGCGCAATGTTCGCAGTGTCACGGCTCTGGTGCGGCTGGTGCTGTAGGGTATCCCAACTTGCTGGACAATGACTGGCTTTGGGGCGGTGAAATTGCGCAGATCGCCTATACCGTGCGTCATGGTATCCGCAACGATACCGATGATGATGCCCATTGGTCGCAGATGCCTGCCTTTGGCGACATGTTGGAAAAGGAAGAGATTGCAGCGACTGTTGAATATGTCGTTTCGCTTTCAAACTCCGAGTTTGACAGCGACTTGGCCGCTACAGGTGCAGAGCTTTTTGCGGAGAATTGCGCCTCTTGTCACGGTGATGCAGCCCTTGGCGATCAAGATCAGGGTGCGCCGAACCTCGCCGATGCGATCTGGCTTTATGGCGGGGATCGCGAAAGCCTGACCTATACGATTGTGAACGCGCGCTTTGGTGTGATGCCCGCGTGGGGCCAACGTCTCTCGGATGAAGATGTGCGCGCAGTTTCAGCCTATGTTCACGCCCTGGGAGGTGGCGAATGATTGGCTGACATGGTCGCTGGCAATGCGCCAGCAGACCGAAAGCCCCAAGATGACCCTGTTCGCAAAACGTGTCGTCTTGGGGCTTTTTGATTCAGATCAAAGCAGCGGGAATCGGGCTGCTGTAGATTGAAAATGCGAACAGGAAACCAAAGCTATGTCTACAGACACACCACCCGTACTCTATGCTCCGCAAGAGCCGATTTTTCCACGCAAGGTCAAAGGATTCTTTCGGACCTTTAAGTGGTGGATCATGGCTGTCACGCTTGGGATCTATTATTTGACCCCATGGTTGCGCTGGGATCGTGGACCAAATTTGCCAGATCAGGCTGTGCTGATCGATATGGCGCACCGTCGCTTTTACTTCTTCTGGATCGAAATCTGGTCGCACGAGTTCTACTTTGTTGCGGGTCTTTTGATCATGGCTGGCTTGGGCCTGTTTCTATTTACCTCTGCCTTAGGGCGCGTCTGGTGTGGCTATACATGTCCCCAAACCGTTTGGACGGATTTGTTCATTCTGGTCGAACGTTGGATCGAAGGCGATCGCAATGCGCGCGTGCGTCTTTGGAACGGCAAATGGACATTGCACAAATGGCGTTTGCGCCTGACCAAGTGGGTCGTTTGGCTGTTGATTGCTGTGGCGACTGGTGGCGCTTGGGTGTTTTATTTTGCCGATGCGCCGACGCTGCTTGCCAATCTTTTCACCTTCAGTGCGCATCCAGCCGCTTATCTTACCATCGCGATTTTGACGGCCACGACCTTTGTGTTCGGTGGGTTCATGCGCGAACAGGTGTGCATTTATATGTGCCCTTGGCCCCGCATTCAAGCGGCGATGATGGACCCTGAAACAATCACAGTCGCTTATCGCGACTGGCGCGGTGAAGATCGCAAGAATTCCGATGCAGTTAAAGCAGGCGCGCCGCAAGGGGATTGCATTGATTGCATGGCCTGCGTGAACGTGTGCCCTATGGGCATCGATATTCGTGATGGCCAACAGATGGAATGTATCACCTGTGCGCTGTGCATTGATGCCTGCGATGATGTAATGGCGAAGATCGGCAAGCCGCGTGGTTTAATCGACTATCTTGCGTTATCCGATGAAGACGCCGAACGCGCAGGTGCGGCCCCGAAGAAGCTGACGCGTCATATCCTGCGTCCGCGCACGATACTTTATACCGCCGTTTGGTCCCTTATTGGTGTCGGTCTTGTCTATGCGCTTTTCGTGCGCAGCGATATTGAAATGACCGTCAGTCCTGTGCGCAACCCAACCTATGTGTTGCAATCTGATGGCTCTATTCGCAACATTTATGACGTGCGTTTACGCAATAAGCTGGGCGAGGATCGTGAATTCCACCTGAGCCTGACCAGCGACGAAAACCTGCGTATTGAATTGGAAAGCCGCAACAATTTGCTTTCCTTCACCATGCCTGCGGACGCCACAATCTTACAACGCGTCTATGTCACTGCACGCCCTCAGGATCCGGCCGCGAGCCAAGCGCGCACTGATCTGCGGTTTTGGGTCGAAGATCTTGGCAACGAAGACAAAGCCAGCCAATCAACAATTTTCAACGGGAAGGAATAACAATGACCGAAGTAAAAGGATGGCACGTTTTTTCCGGTTTTGCAGGTGCATTTGGCATCATCATCGCGGTGAATCTGACCTTGGCGTACAAAGCCGTCGCGACGTTTCCGGGCTTGGAAGTGAAGAATTCATATGTTGCCAGTCAATCGTTTGACAGGGATCGCCGCGCGCAACTTGCACTGGGCTGGGATGTGTCCGCGCATCTTGAAGGGCATGTTCTTTCGCTGAAGATTCTCCAAGACGGGGTGGCGATTACACCGCAAATTCTCTCTGCGACGTTTGGGCTTGCAACCAATGTTGCGTTTGACGAAACCCCAGAGTTCTCCTTTGACGGTCAGGCATTGCGCGCTGACGTGATCGCGGGCGAAGGGAACTGGAACCTGCGCCTCAAAGCGCGTGCAGAGGACGGCACTCTCTTTCAGCAACGTATTATTGTGAAGGTTTCGTCATGACAGCCGCTTGCCCCGCGTGCGCGGGTATTCCTGATATCGAGGAACTAAATGTTGCGCCGGGGCTGATGTTTTCGTTGCCAACCATCCATTGCGCCGCGTGCATTGGTAAAATTGAACGCGGGCTTGGCGCGCTCAACGGTGTTATCTCGGTACGGGTTAACCTATCGCTGAAGCGCCTTACAGTGGTGGGGCAGGTCGATCCTACACAGATTGAAACGGCGCTGAGCGATCTTGGCTATGAAGCCTATCCGCTTGATCTGGAATCGCTCACCAAAGCCCGCGACGTTGTTGGGCGCAGCTTGTTGATGCGCATGGCTGTTGCAGGTTTCGCAATGATGAATGTGATGCTGCTGTCTGTGGCGGTCTGGTCTGGGGCAGCGGATGCAACGCGCGATTTGTTTCATCTGATATCAGCAATGATTGCTTTGCCCGTTGTTGCATATTCCGGCCAACCGTTTTTCCAAAATGCATGGCGGGCATTGCGTGTGAAGCGCTTAAATATGGACGTGCCGATCTCGCTCGCAATTATTCTTGCGGCTGCGATGTCACTGTTCGAGACGTTGCAAGGGGGCGCTCACGCGTATTTTGACGCGGCTTTGTCGCTCACGTTTTTCTTGCTCATTGGTCGCTACATGGATCACTGCACGCGCAGTGCTGCGCGCTCAGCCGCGAAGGAATTAACCGCGCTTGAAGTCCAACATGCGCAAAAGATCACAGGTGATCACGTCGAAAGTGTGCGTGTGTGTGACCTCGCTATCGATGATGAAGTTCTGATCGCTACAGGATCGCGCATACCGGTTGATGGATATCTTACATCAGATCACGCATTGATGGATCGCTCGCTTTTGACAGGAGAGTCTGAAGCGGTTGAGATCGATGGGAATGCGATCCTGCAAGCTGGTGAAATCAACGTCGCTGCTGCGATCACGATGCGCGCGACTGCGGTTGGTAACGATACTTCATTGCGCCGGATGGCCGAGTTGGTTGAAACGGCGGAGAACGGCCGCAATCGCTATACCGCACTCGCCGATAGAGCCGCGCAGATTTACGCGCCTGCCGTGCATTTTTTGGCGCTCGCTGCTTTCCTGGGGTGGGTGCTGGCAACAGGCGATATCCGTCATGCTTTGAACGTCGCCATTGCCGTTTTGATTATCACATGCCCTTGTGCACTTGGTCTGGCGGTTCCAGCGGTGTCCACCGCTGCCATCAGCCGGTTGTTCAGCATGGGTTATTTGGTGAAACACGCCACCGCATTGGAGCGTTTGGCAGAAGTCACGCGCGTGGTGTTTGATAAGACTGGCACGCTTAGCCAGCCTTGCGTTATCTTGCCAAGCGAGATGTCAAAGACAGATCGCGCAGTTGCCAAGGCGCTCGCGCAAGCCTCCAATCACCCAATGTCACGCGCACTTCTTGTCGCGCTAGATGGCGTCAAGGCAGCAAATGTGACTGCGATTGAAGAGAGCGCAGGCGAGGGCGTACAAGCGATATGGGGCAACAAATCTGTGCGGCTTGGGCGCGGTGCATGGCTTGGCGCGACATTTACTGAATTGGGCCTTAAAGTCGGGGACGCCGATGCTTTGGCGATCCAAACTACAGAAACACCGCGCGAGGGCAGCGCCGACGCAATTGCAGCGCTCAATCTACCGTGTGAGATCGTAACGGGCGACGCAGAGCTTCCTGCAAAAGCCTTTGCTCAACAGTTATCTTTACCAGTGCTTGCGAATGTGCGTCCTGACGAAAAGCTTACCTATCTCAATGATCTTACGGATGCATCCGAGCGTGTTTTGATGATTGGTGACGGGTTGAATGACACTGCGGCGCTTGCGGCGGCGCATGCATCTATTGCGCCTGCAACAGCGCTTGATGCGTCGCGCTCTGCATCGGATGTTGTCATCCTGAAAGAGAGCTTTGCGCAACTTCCGCTACTGATTAAAGTCGCCAAACTCGCGAGCCGACTGTCCAAGCAGAACTTTGCAATTGCAGCGATTTACAATGCGATTGCAATTCCTATCGCTTTGGCTGGTTTTGCCACTCCGCTTGCAGCAGCCTTGGCCATGTCGCTGTCGTCCATCACTGTCCTTCTTAATTCCCAACGCATCAGGTTCGCACAATGAATGTCCTTGTTATCTTAATACCTGTTTCTCTTATTCTTGGCGCTATCGGGCTGTGGGGCTTTATTTATACGGTACGCAGCGATCAATATGATGACGAGCAAGGCAATGCGGCACGCATCCTGCTTGATGACTAATGCGCGTTAGTTGGCCATCGCGATAACTGCAAAAGTGCTAAGTTCAGATTGACCACCGCGTCCTACAAGAATCGAGAGCGTCTCGTCATGTAATGTAAGTGTGTTCAGCCTTGGCAAGCGGTGAGATTCCTTTTTAGAGTGTTAGCGAACAGTACTGAGGGGCAGCATATGCAACAGACACCGGGATATTTTGACGCGAAAAGCTGTGATATTGATGAGTTCAAAGCGTTGGTGAGCCAGACACTCGAGCCGTCGTCGGTGCCTTTTGCAGATGATGTTCAAAAGAATATCCCGATCTATGACATGACGCGTTTGCGCCCGTTGCTCGAAGATGCCGAAACCCGCAAAAGCATTATGTCTGAATGGACATGCGTGATGTTGAAAAGTGCCGGTGCGATTGTTCTGAAAGGGGCCTATGAAGACACGGTCGTTTTGGACGAAGCCACTGCGATTTATGAACAAATCATAGCTGAAGAAAAACGTAAAAGCGGGGGTGGCAGTGACCATTTCGCTGCCGCCGGTTCCAATGATCGCGTTTGGAATGCGTTACAAAAGTTATGCGAAGCAAATCCAGAGGTTTTTCTGCGTTACTTTGCAAACACCTGTATCGCGGCGGCGAGTGAAGCTTGGCTTGGACCCAATTACCAAATGACAGCACAAGTTAATTTGGTGCATCCAGGCGGTGCTGCGCAGCAAGCGCACCGCGATTACCATCTTGGGTTTCAAACGGCTGATATCGCGGCGCAATATCCGGCACATGTCCATGATTTGTCGCCGGTTTTAACCCTGCAAGGCGCAATTGCACATTGTGATATGCCTATTGAAAGCGGGCCAACTCAACTGCTACCGTTTTCACAAGCCTATCGTCCCGGATATGCGGCTTGGCGATTAGATGCGTTTCGCGAGGTGTTTAATGATCGCTTCGTTCAACTGGCCTTGGAAAAGGGCGACGCTCTCTTTTTCAATCCCGCGATTTTTCACGCGGCGGGGGCCAATAGCAGCGACAGTATTCATCGCTTTGCTAATCTATTGCAGGTGTCCTCCGCCTTTGGTCGGGCTCTGGAAGCAATTGATCGCCGTAAAATGTGCAAGTTACTTTATCCGCACGCGCTTGCGGCAAAGCTTTCCGCCTCAGAATTAAACGCGGCAATTGCATCTGCGGCTGAAGGGTATTCATTCCCCACCAATCTCGACAGTGATCCGCCCATTGGTGGCCTTGCGCCAGAAACTCAACAGGCCTTTTTCGCACGGGCTCTGACGGAAAAAATTGTACCTGCGGAGTTCAATGAAACGCTAGATGCAATGGCTGCTAAACAGCAGGCCTAGACCAGATCAGGATGCGCTGCTTTAAACGCGTTATGGTCTGAGCAGGCTTGCTCAACCGCTTTGATCCGCGAGAGATCTCCGTATTCCACGCCCCAGCGATTGGCATTGTAGAGTTGTGGCATAAGGCAAATATCGGCGAGGCCGGGTGCGGCCGCAGTCGCGAAGGGCGTTTGGTCAAAGTCACCGAGCAGGGCTTCAAATGCCTCTAATCCGGGGCGGATGAAGCGCTTCATCCAATCGGTACGACCGGGTTCTTTCCCCCCTGTGGCGTGGAGCATGACCGACAGATTGCAGACCGGATGCAAGTCAACAGCGATCGAGTGCGCAAGGGCCGTCACTTTGGCGCGCTCAAAGGGATCGCTTGGGAGCAGACCCAATTCGCGTGTGGTATCCAGATATTCTAGGATCGCCAAAGACTGAGTGAGCCGATGGCCATCGATATCAAGCACGGGCACCAAACCTTGGGGATTACGGGCAAGATGCTCGGCCGAGCGATGCGCGCCGGTCAAAAGATCAACGCCTTCCAAGCGATATTCGATGTTCGCAAGATTTAGTGCGATCCGAAGGCGATAGCTGGCGGATGATTTAGGGTAATCCCACAGGACTGTTTCGTTCATTTTGCCGCCTCTAGTGCTGCGCGCAGGATCTCGCGATCTCCGATGTGATTGCAAAGGGTAAGGATAAGACGCGCATTAAATGCTTCGCTCTCGTCATCCGTAAGCTCTTCGTGCGCGCGCAAAAGCTCATCATAAAAACCATCAGGGTCAGGAATATTCGGCTCTAGGATTAACGTCATTCTGCGCCCTTTCCGATAGAATTTTTAAGTGTGGCTGAAATTGCTTTTTCATCGAAAGAGGCCCAGCGCGCAACCACATGTTGATCGGGCCGGATAAGATAGACGGCACAAGGTGCATCGCCAAGATAGCGCGCGCTTAGTTCGCTAGACGGCTCTGCAATATTGATCACATCAGCAGTTATTCCCTCTGACGTCACTGAGTTCGCTGTGCCATTCCCAATGTTCAAAATGTGAAATGCACCACTAAGGTGATCTAGCAGATACCCTTCAGAAACAGGTGCATCAGGGCAGGTGGCACCGGGGCGCGTGATATCTGGGCCAGCAAGGGCGTCAGGGCCGAAAAGGTCAAAGCCATCATAGGTGCACGGCACGGAAAGTCGGCCAGAATTGACCAGTGGACGCGCAAAGGCATGGCGACCTGCAAGATCAAGTACCGCATTTCGGAATGTCTTGGAGACGTTGGATTTAGGGGTCATGAAATCCGTTGCGCGCGAAGAGTTTAGAATGTTTTCATCTGCGCCAAACTCACGTTCACTCGCGTAGGTGTCGAGCAAGCTATCCTCTGCCAAACCTTTGAGGACGAGATCCAGCTTCCATGCAAGATTTTCCGCATCTTGTACGCCCGAGTTCGCACCGCGCGCACCAAACGGGGAAACTTGATGCGCGCTATCACCCGCAAAAAGGACTGTGCCATGACGAAAGGTTTCCATGCGGCGACATTGAAAGGTGTAAATAGAGGTCCAATGCAGTTCATACTCTGGCACGCTGCCTGCTTGGCTTGACAGCATGGCATCCACACGCGCGCGGATGCGGTCTGCATCAAGCTCTTTTTCGCGATCAATGTCCCAGCCAAGCTGAAAATCAATGCGCCAGATATCATCTGGTTGCTTGTGTAACAGCGCTGATTGACCGCTATCTTTAAAGGGTGGTTCGAACCAAAACCAACGCTCCGTTGGGAAGTCGGCCTTCATCTTCACGTCTGCAATCAGGAAATTGTCTTCAAACACACGTCCATCGAACGACAGTCCCATCATGTCACGGATGCTAGAACGTGCACCATCGCAAGCGATCAAATACTCTGCTTCAAGTTGATACGGTCCATCGGGCGTTTGGATGTCTAGTGCTGTGTAGTCGCTAAACTGCTTCATTGCAGTGACGCTGTTGCGACCGCGAATTTCGATTGGCGCGCCCGCCTTTTGAGCATTGCGGATCTCATCGACAAGAAAACGCTCAAAATAGGGCTGCTGTAAATTGATGAATGCAGGATTGCGATGGCCGCTTTCCGGCAGCAGATCGAACTTGAACAAGTTGCCTTCACCGTGAAAGACCTTGCCAACGTTCCACACGACGCCTTTGTCCACCATTGACGCGCTGGCCCCTAAACGCGACGCGATATCAAGCGTGCGTTTGGCAAAACAGATTGCTTTACTGCCCAAACCCGCGCCATCATGATCATCAAGCACGAGGGCAGGTGTGCCCTTTTTGCCAAGATCAAGAGCGAGGGCAAGGCCCACAGGACCACCCCCAACAATCACAACGGGATGTCGCTGCACTGCGCCACTTTGTGCAGGCACTTTTTCATAAGGATAAAGCTTGAAAGCTGTTTCGTATCTTACCGCGACCATGTTCAACACTCTCCGTGAGCAATACTATAGGTTCAGTTCGTAAATCGAAATATTAGTTGTTTATGTAACTAACAACGGCTAATTTTGAAAAATGGATAAGAAAAACATCTTTGATTTGCAGGATTTCCTGCCCTACCTGCTTAATCAGGCCGCTGATGCGTCAAGTCTAGATTTTCAGACATATTATAAAGACCGCTATGGCATGCTGCGCACGGAATGGCGCGTGTTGTTTCATCTGGGGCGCTATGGAAAGATGACGGCAAAAGAGATCTGTGAACGCGCACGTATTCACAAAACCAAAGTGTCGCGAAGTGTTGCTGCGCTTGAAAATAAACGGTTTTTAACGCGTTCTGAGCTCGCAGATGATCGCCGCCATGAAGAGTTGAACCTGACGCGTGCAGGCCAAAGCGCTTATGCTGACTTGAGCAAGGAAGCCGCGCGCTTTGATACGGATCTTGTGAGCCATATTTCGCAGGCTGATCAAGATGTGCTACGCCGCTGTTTGCGTCAGATTGCAGGTTTCTAAAGTTGCAAAGGTCACCTTCAGACCTAACTCAGGAACATGAGCAACGATCCTAAACTCTCTCGCGCGTTACGTATCCCTGAAAAGCGCTTGTCGCGTTTGGGCGGGCTTGGCGCGATGACGGCTGGCGTGGCTGGCAACATGGCGCTTGGTGGCTTGTCACAGCTCGCTCAGGCCAAGCGGCCAAACATGCGGGATCTTTTGCTGACCCCGAAGAATATCACACGCGTGACAGAGCAACTTGCACAGATGCGTGGTGCGGCGATGAAGATTGGCCAGCTCGTTTCGATGGATACGGGGGATGTGCTGCCACCTGAGTTGTCCCAGATCATGGCCCGTTTGCGCAATGATGCGCATTTTATGCCAGCCGCGCAATTAAAGCATGTGTTGAACGCTGAATGGGGCGCAGGGTGGTTGAAAGACTTCAAGAGCTTTGATGTGCATCCCATTGCTGCGGCCTCTATCGGACAGGTACATTCTGCGGTGCTCAAAGACGGGCGCAGATTGGCGATTAAGGTGCAGTATCCAGGGGTCGCGAAGAGCATTGATAGTGATGTGGCCAATGTGGGCGCATTGATTAAGATGTCGGGTCTTATGCCAAAAGGGTTTGAGCTTGCCCCATATTTAGAAGAAGCGCGTAAACAGTTGCATCAGGAGACGGACTATCTGCGCGAAGGCAAAAATCTGAAACGTTTTAATGATCTTTTGCGAGACCATAGTAATTTCGTGCTGCCAGAGTTGGTGGCGGAGTGGAGCACACCTCAGGTACTTTGCATGAGCCACGTTTCGGGTAAAGCGATCGAGCAAATGACCCACCTGTCGCAACAGGCGCGGGATGACATTGCAAGCGCACTTATCGAGCTAACCCTGCAAGAGCTGTTTTCTTTTGGCGTTATGCAAACGGATCCGAACTTTGCCAATTATCAATTTGATGAAGACACGCAAAAAATCGTGCTTTTGGATTTTGGGGCGACACAAGAGATCGGGCCAAATACCGTGGCACAGTACCACGAACTTTTTAGGGCAGGACTCGCCAAAGATCTTGGCGCTTTGCAAAGCATTGTTCAACAAATCGGCTTCTTTTCAAGCGACACCAAAGACACCCATAAAGCCCAGATTAGCGCGATGATCGAACTTGTGTTCGAGGCGATTACACAATCTGAAAGCTACGATTTCACAGACCCAACCCTGCAAGCAAAGATGCAAAAAATGGGGATCAAATTGGCGAATGACGGGTTTATTCCACCACCTTTGCCGATTGATGTGCTTTTGCTTCAGCGCAAGTTTGGCGGGATGTTCCTGCTCGTCAATCGTCTTGGCGCGCAGGTGAATCTAAAACAGCTTATCTCGCGCGCTGTCGCTTAGATGTAGTAGATGTAGAAGTCGCGCAATTGCTCGGGCGAGAGGTCTTTGGTCTTCTCGACCTCCGCCTCTTTCATAAACACATGGTTGTCCACGAGCCCCTGTCCGATTGCCGCTGAGAGCGCCGTATCGCTGCTCAAATCCGCAATCGCTCCCGCGAGATCTGCGGCCGCGCCAACAGTGGCATCGGTTTGCTCAAACCCATCCCCCGTTTCCATCGCCTGTAGCTCATACCCGTTCTCGACCCCTAGCAAAGCGGCCTGCAAAACCGCTGCAACGGCCGTGTAGGGATTGGACGACGCATCGGCCATGCGATGTTCAAGGCGCGCTTTTGCACCGCCCTCTGTGCTCACACGGGTCGTGACATTGCGGTGATCACCACCCCAGTTTTGCCAGTGACCCGAAAGCGAAGCAGGCTGTAAACGGTCATAAGAATTGGCAGTGGGTGCGATCAAACCGGCCAGCCCTTTGTGGTGATGCAATACCCCTGCAAGGCATCCACGTGCGAGATCGTTGAGGTGATCTGGCCCGCCCTTATCGCCAGAGGCGATAGCGTTGTTGCCGTCTTTGTCCGCGAAGGAGAAGTTGATATGCATCCCGCAGCCGCCTGCCTCGACAATAGGCTTCGGCATAAAGCTGAGGATCACACCCTCGCTCAACGCGACTTCGCGCGCCATTTGACGGAACAGGATGATGTCATCGACGGCTTTGAGTGCGTCATCGAAGGTGAGCGTGTATTCGAACTGTGGGCTGTCATATTCAGCCGTGATCATATCGAGCTTGAAACCCAACTCTTCAGCCACATCCCAGATCGCATCGTTAAAGCCGCGCGGATCAGTGAACGGGCCGGTGCCGTATACCACCGCGCCAAGGCTGTCATAGGGCACTAACTCGCCAGCGTCATTGTGGATAAAGGCAAACGCTTCCAGCTCGATCCCGACTTTGGGTGTCAGGCCTTTGGCCTCCCAAGCTGCGATCGCGCGCTTCAATGCACCGCGCGGGCACATTTCGAGTGGCGCGCCGTCAGCATCGTAGAGATCGCCAAGAACGATCTGGGTACCGTTTTCCCAGCACGGGCGAATGTTATCACCGCTCCAGCGCAGCTCCATGTCGGGCAAACCTTCCATCATCATGGAGCCGGGGGAGGGCAGTAGGTCTTTGTCGTAATGCACGCCAAACGTGGATCGGCAAAAGCGCGTTTCGTTATCACCAATCTTGGAATTCGGCAGATATTTCCCTCGCATGATGCTCAGGTGATCGCAAAACACAGCGCGCAGTCGTTCTTTCATTTCAGTTTCTCCCGTTTCAGGCGCGTTTGATGCGCACTGGTAATGATTTGATCCCGCCAACAAAGTTAGAACGCAGGAATTTCTGCTCCCCATCCGCTTCAATATGGGTGATCCGTTTGCTGAGTTCCTGAAACAAAACAGTGACCTCTAGCCGTGCGAGCCACATGCCAAGGCATAGGTGCGGACCACCAAGCCCAAAGGCAAGATGCTTGTTCGGGTTGCGCATCAGATCGACACGCATGGGGTCTTTGAAGTAGCTCTCGTCACGATTGCCCGACGCGAACCAGTAGAGCACTTTTTCGCCTTCGCGGATCGTTTTGCCGTGCATGTCATAGTCTTGGTTCGCAGTGCGGCGAAAGTAGAGCGCGGGGGTGGCCCAGCGAATGATCTCGTCTGCGGCAGTGTCCCAAATTGCGCCGCCTTCGTGCATTTGGCCGAGCAATTCAGGCTGATAGCACATCGCCTGCATTCCAGCGGCGATAGAGTAACGCGTCGTGTCGTTGCCTGCGGCCACAAGCAAGCAAAAGAAATTGCGAAACTCGGTCTCTGAAATGACCGTGCCATCAGGGCTGGGTTGCAAGATCAGATGCAATATACCGTCGGTATCGCCGCTGGCGTTTTTCTTTTCCATCAAATCCTTGGCATAGGCGTAAAGTTCTGCACCAGCCGGGGAGTTGAAGGGCATCATACGGAACTCATCCGTGCTCATCTTGTCCATAACGTGAGAGGTGAAATCGGGATCGGTATTGGCGATCAAGGCGTCGCCCTTTTGCACAAGCCAGGGCAAGTCTTCGTCCGGTGTACCAAGGATGCGCCCCAGCATGCGCATCGGCAATTCGCGCGCAATTGTTTTGGTGGCGTCGAACTGCTCGTTCTGCAGAACCTCATCAAGGATATCAGTGCACAGCCCGCGCAAGTCCTCTTCAAACTGTGCAATCACCCCTTTAGAAAACGCTTTGGCCAGCTTGATCCGCATTTGCATATGTTCGGGCGGGTCGGTTTCCTGAAAGGTACGTCTTGCGAGATATTCTTCGTAGCTTTGGTCCTCCATCCGGATGCCTTGAGCGGATGAAAACACCTTCGTGTTGCGGTTCATCTCTAAAATATCGTCGTAGCGGGTGATTGACCAAAATCCTTTGCCACCGTCCCAATCTGTCCAACTGACAGGGTCATCGCGGCGCAGGCGGGCGAATGTATTATGCGGCGGACCACTGGTAAAAGTGTCGTGGCTCGTTAGGTCAGCAAAGCCATCGTCGGTCGGGGTCCAGATCGTCATTTTGTTTGTCGCGGTCCTGCACTAGGTTACAAAACCATAATTAGATGTCTTCAAAAGGAAAGCCTTTTCATGCGCCTTGCCGTTCTAATGACGAACACAGATGAAAGCGCTTTTGCACAGCAGCATCCAAAGGACGGTGAGAAGTTTTCGCGCCTTATAGCGAGTGTGCGTGCAGGATGGGAGGTGACGTCTTTTAACGTAAAAGACGATATTTTTCCTGATGACATCCAAATTTTTGATGGTGTGATAATTACAGGCAGCCCTGCATCCGTGCATGATCAGGACCCTTGGGTTGCACGCTTGCTCGCGTTGATCCGCGATATCTACGCAAATGAAATCCCGATGTTTGGCGCGTGCTATGGCCATCAAGCGATTGCGCTTGCATTGGGTGGCGCGGTTGAAGCCAATCCCAAGGGTTGGGTATTTGGCGTTGCACATTCAGAGGTTCGCAAACGGATGCCTTGGATGGCACACCTGCCAAGCCGCTTCGCGCAATATGCTGCGCACGTTGAAGCGGTGACGCAGTTACCAAAAGGTGCAGCCGTCCTTAGCGTTTCGGAAAACTGTGCGATCACGGAGTTTCATATTGGCGACAAGGTCTACACGACGCAAAACCATCCAGAGATGAGCCATGCGTTTATGACTGCTTTAATTGAAGAGTATGCGCCCAAACTCCCCGACGGCGTGGGCGATGCTGCGCGCGCATCGATGGCCGTCAATGCTGACAATGATAGCTATGCTGAGAGCATCGCGCGCTTCTTTGAGATGAATAAAGAGTAGCCATCATATTTCGCCTTATCAGGTTGGTGTTTGAGGCCTGTCATCGGAGCTGAAATGTCTCGCGCAGATTGTCGCAGAGATATTGTTTACGGCGTTTTCACACTACCTGTTTATCAATACAAAAACTTACTTAAACTTGGAGTACCCTTCGGTGGACACGCTTCTACTTTCCCGCATCCAGTTTGGTGCAAACATCTCCTTTCACATCCTTTTCCCGACAATCACGATCGCGCTGGGCTGGATGTTGCTGTTCTTCAAATTGCGTTTCAGCGCGACGGGGGAGCGTAAATGGATGGACGCCTACATGTTCTGGGTCAAAGTGTTTGCGTTGTCCTTTGCGATGGGCGTTGTCTCTGGTATCACAATGTCCTTCCAATTCGGGACAAACTGGCCTGGCTTTATGGAGACTGTTGGCAACGTTGCCGGTCCTTTGCTCGCCTATGAAATTATGACAGCGTTTTTCCTCGAAGCGGTCTTCTTGGGAATCATGCTCTTTGGTGCATCCAAAGTGAAATCTTGGGTGCATACGCTCGCGACGTTTTTGGTCGCCTTCGGAACGACCATGTCTACCTTCTGGATCATCGTTCTGAATTCCTGGATGCATACCCCGCAAGGCTATGAGCTGATTGACGGTGTCGTACATGCAACCAACTGGTTTGAAATCATTTTCAACCCGTCCATGCCGTACCGTTTTGTGCACATGATGCTCGCGTCTGGCTTGACCGTCGCGTTCTTGATCGCAGGTATCTCTGCACTCAGAATGCTTTGGGGGGATAAGGGTGAAGACGTGAAATCCGCGCTGCGGGTCGGCATCATCGCTGCTGCAGGCTTGATCCCGCTACAAATACTTGCAGGGGACATGCACGGTTTGAATACGCTTGAGTATCAGCCCGCGAAGGTCGCGGCGATGGAAGGGAACTGGGAAACAAGCTCCAACGTCCCGCTCATCTTGTTTGCGATCCCTGATCAAGAAAACCGAACCAACCACTTTGAGATCAGCATCCCGAATGGTGCGTCCTATATCCTCAAGCACAAAGCCGAAGGTGTTGTGCCGGGTCTGAACGATTTTGTCGCCGAGGATGGCACGATCCTGCACCCACGGGTATCTGCGGTTTTCTTTAGCTTCCGTATTATGATCGGTACAGGCATTGCTATGTTGCTTTTGTCTTGGGCTGGCGTAGTGCTGTTGCGGAAATATGGTGCTGGACACATGCCGAAACTGCCGTTGATTGCATTTAGCGCGATGAGCTTCAGTGGATGGATCGCAACGCTTGCAGGGTGGTACACGACCGAAATTGGCCGTCAGCCTTGGTTGGTGCAAGGTGTTTTATCCACCAAAGATGCAGTGAGTGATGTGCCCGCTGGCATGGTTTTAAGCACGTTGATTGGCTATCTGGTGATCTACGCTGCTTTGATTATCGCCTATATGGGTGTCATTACATATCTCGCCCGCAAAGCGACGCGCGGTGAACCGCTCACCAGTCGTCAATATCCGCGCGGTGGTACGACTGATGTGCCCGTCCTTCAGCCGGGAGAATAAGAATGGATTTTTTCGGAGACCCGGCTGTTTGGCTCCCTTGGGCGTTTGCGTCACTTATGGGATTGTCTATCCTGATCTACGTTGTGCTGGACGGATTTGACTTGGGCGTCGGACTACTGATGCCACTGGCGCAAGAGGATGAGAAAGATCGTCTTGTTGCATCCATTGGCCCCTTTTGGGACGCCAATGAGACATGGCTCGTGCTCGCAATTGGCCTTTTGCTCGTCGCGTTCCCGCCTGCTCACGGTGTGATCCTTACTGCGCTTTATCTGCCTGTGTTCATCATGCTCGTTGGCTTGATCCTGCGGGGTGTTTCATTCGAGATGCGTGCGAAAGCCCCGATTGCCCAAAAGCCGGTTTGGAACGCTGCATTTTTCGCGGGATCGCTTATGGCGTCATTGAGCCAAGGCTTTATGCTGGGCATGTATGTTATGGGGCTAACATGGACTTTGCCGCACGTGGGGTTTGCTCTGCTCACTGCAGTGTTTCTGACGGTAGGATATAGTTTCATCGGCGCGGTATGGCTTATCTGGAAAACGGATGGTGAGTTACAAAAACACGCGGTGCGTTGGGCAAAGGGTGGCATGTGGGGGCTTATTCTTGGCATCGGATCTATCTCGCTCGCGACGCCATTTGTAAGCACGCGGATCTTTGATAAGTGGTTTAGCTTTCCTGAGATCGTGTACCTATCGCCGCTGCCAATCCTATCAGGTCTGCTAGTGGTCTTCCTTTGGGTACAATTGCGCCGCATGCCTTTTGAGAATGATCGTTTGTCTTGGACGCCATTTGCAGCAGCAACAGCGCTTTTCACCTTGGCTTACTGCGGGATGGCGTATTCGTTTTACCCTTATGTGGTGCCTGAGAAGTTAACGATCTATGAATCCGCGTCAGCGCCTGAAAGCTTGTTCATCATTCTTCTGGGAACGCTGTTCGTACTGCCAGCGATCATCGGGTATACGGTGCTTTCTTACTACATTTTTCGCGGAAAAGCGACGGAACTGCGCTACGACTAGCGCAGTTCACTGCCTTTGCTGATCATAGAACTACGCAAATATTACGTATCTGGCGCTATGGCTAAGCGATCCTGAAAGACTCCGCTTTTCTTTTACGCAAGGGCTTGAGTATGGTCGCACTGTAAAGACGTTTTACAGCGCGCAATAAGGATCTACCATGCCCACTCAAGCCAATACACGCCGCGCAGCGGATCACCTTGTCGATCTCTTAGTGGCGCAAGGCAGTACGCACGTTTTCGGTGTTCCCGGTGAAAGTTACTTGCCCGTCTTGGACGCGCTTCATGAACGCGAAGACGAAATTTCGTTTATCACCTGTCGCCAAGAGGGCGGTGCTGCAATGGCTGCTGAAGCACATGGCAAACTGACGGGGCGGCCTGGAATTTGCATGGTCACTCGTGGACCCGGTGCAACCAACGCTAGTTCGGGTTTGCATGTGGCTTATCAAGACAGCACACCGATGATTGTCTTCATCGGCCAAGTCGCACGGGACATGGTTGAGCGTGAGGCGTTTCAAGAGATTGACTACCGTCGGATGTTTGGCCAAGTCGCCAAATGGGTTGCGGAAATTGATGATCCATCGCGCCTTCAGGAATATATATCGCGCGCGTACCGTGTGGCTTTGTCGGGACGGCCGGGCCCTGTGGTTTTGTCGCTGCCGGAAGACATGCTTTATGAAGATATTGCTGTGCCCAAAGCACCGCGCAAAGCGGCAGCTCCGCGGTTTCAACCAAATCCGGATGCGATGGATGAGTTGCGTGAGCGTTTGGCATCGGCCAAACAACCTTTGATCATGATAGGCGGGGGAGGCTGGAGCGAGAAAGGGATCAACGCGCTGGAAAGTTTCGCCAAGACGCAGGGCTTGCCCGTTACGGTTTCTTTGCGCTGCCAAAGTTTAATGAACAACGACCATCCCAATTATGTAGGCCACTTTAGTGTTGGCCCGACGCCCTACCTCAAGGATGCGTTAGCCCAAACGGATTTACTCCTCGCGATCGGCCCGCGTTTGGGGGAGATGACCACGCAGGGCTATACATGGCTAAAGCCACCTGTGACGGAGCAAGATTTGATCCATGTGTTCGCAGAGCCTGAAGAATTGGGCCGTGTCTATGAACCAACCCTCGCGCTCGCGTCTGATATGGAGAGCTTTTGTGAGGCGGTGGCGGAATGGGGCCCAATCGCTCCTGACAAATTCATGCGTCGAACAGAGCGTTTGCGCCAAGAGTTTGAGACTTACGTGGCGCCCGAAACGCTCGGGGATGATCCATTGGCATCGATTTTCGGACATCTGGCAGACGCGCTGCCCGCAGATGCAATTGTGTGCAACGGCGCGGGCAATTACGCAGCTTGGCTGCATCGTTTTTACAAGTATCGCAGCGCGGGCTCGCAGCTCGCACCGACGTCTGGCTCTATGGGATATGGTGTGCCTGCGGCTGTTGGCGCAGCGGTGACGGCTCCTGAGCGGGAAGTCTATGCAATCGCGGGTGATGGGTGTTTTATGATGACATGCCAAGAGCTTGCGACAGCTGCGCAGCATAATTTACGTTTCACTGTGATCGTTGTTAACAATGCGCGCTATGGCACGATCCGAGCGCATCAGGAACGCGAATTTCCGGGCAGGGTGTCTGGCACTGAAATGATCAATCCAGACTTTTGCGAGTTCGCGCGCTCCTTCGGGGCGCATGCTGCACGCGTAGAAAATGTCGAAGATTTTAGACCGGCCCTAAGTGACGCACGTGCGCGGGGCGGGATCAATTTGATTGAGGTGATGCAAGACACCAACCTGATCGCACCGGGCAAATGGTTAATCTAGCACTTTGAAAATCGCTCTAATTTTTCGGTCTTGGTCTGGGCTTAGATAATTCGGTTGATGGTGCGCTAGAATTTCACGTGCGCGGGTGTTGGCGCGCCTCCATGCGCTCTGCGCGCCAGCTTCTTGCCAAGTGCGCGGTTGTTCGCGATCTGCAAATTTAGGGTAGTGATAATCACGTTCCATCGCAGCATGTGTTTGGCTAGACCCTAAGAAATGACCGTCACCCAAAATTGTTTCGCAAATAGCATCATAGCCAAGGTTTTCTTCGCTGACTTCAATGCCCCGCATCGCTCGATAAGTCATCGCATGCATATCGTTGTCCAAAATGAAAGCTTCGAAACTCGCGCCTAAAAGCGCGGCAGTCATGCCGGAGCTTTCATATATGAGGTTGCCGCCTGCGAGGGCAGCCGCGAGCGACGTCATGCCTTTTTCAACGCCATATTGAGCGTCAATCGCTTTTGCGTCTGTCATCGAGCAGGCCACACCAGAAGGTAATCCGAGCCAATTGGAGAGTTGCGCGGAGGCTGCGTTGAGCACTGTCGTCTCTCCGCCACCGCCGGCAAATGCGCCACTGCGCAGATCAATGACCAACGGCCAATTCGAAAAGATCATTGGGAAGCCGGGTGAAATTACGTTTACCATCACTAAGCTTGCCAAAGTCTCCGCGAGGGATTGGGCTAAAAAGCCAGCCAAAGTGGCAGGAGCGGTCGCGCCCGCTTGTGCAGCGGTGATGCAAGACATTGGGATGTTATGTTCGATGCATTTGTAAACAACGTCGACCGCATCTTCGCCGAAACGCATCGGTGAAATGACCGGACTGATATGGGTTTTCAAGAAAGGCTGCTCTGCGAATTTACCCTCCCCACCAGCAACGATGTCAAACATCGCGACAAGCGGATCGACGTGTTGCGCAAGCGTAAAGGCTGTGGCGACAGGTTTGCTGGTGTTTTTCATCAAAGCGTAAGCAGTCGTCACATCAAGGTCGAAGGGTTCGGGCACATCCGTCGCAATGCAGCAACGCGTGAACCATGCCACATTATCGAGCGTGTCCTGCAGACGGGTGAAATCATGCAGATCGCGCAAGGTTGAGGGACGATAAAGCCCGCTGTCGAGATCAAGCGTGTTCACCGCAGCGCCGCCAGTTCCGAAATAGACGTTTTCACCGCCGATTTCGATAGAGCGCTCCGGGTCGCGTCCATACAGAGTGAAGCGTTTGACGGCACCAGCAATAATGTCTTCAACAAGTGATTTTGGCAGGCCGATCCGGCCATTGCCAAGATCACGCGCACCTGCGGTGACAAGATCGTCCCACAGCCGGTCTGGAACCTCTCCCATCCCCAAATCACTGAGCAAGCGCAAGGCGGTTGCGTAAATATCCTGCATGTCTTTTTCGCTCAACGGGCGATACATCCCCCCGATCTGTCCAGGCGGGGCAGGGTTGACAACAGGTGGTGCGGCACGCTGCTTTAAGCGGGCTTTGCGCCCAGAGCGACGCGGAGAACTGGAATCGTCAGACATGAAAGACCTATGCGATACGGGCTTCACAACCTTGATCGAGCAGTGGTCTGAAATGCAATGTTTATTCTTGGATGAACGTTAAAGTTCGCTCTTCCATGGCGGGTTCGCCCCTTTGCGCGACACAGTGATGCGCGCTGCTTTCATGCCATAAGCGACTGCGTTTTCTGCGTCCTCTTTGCTCAACTGCGCGATGGCGTCCTTTTTGAGCAAGCCCGCTTCATGCAGTGATGCGAGCACACCCGCATTGAATGTATCGCCTGCCCCGATCGTGTCAGAATCGCTTAGATCGACAGGTACGGTCGGAACGAATACCTCGTAATCATTGTGATATGCAGTCGCACCCTCGCTGCCTTGAGTAATCAGGACCAGTTTCGTGCCCTTGGCGAGCAATGCGCGCGCGTTTGTGGCGATATCGCCTGCGCCCGCAAGCCACTCTAGGTCTTCATCACTGAGTTTCACGATATCGCTCGCGCTCACCATCCGTTCGATCCGCGCACGAAATGCAGTTTCATCACGTACAAAGCTGGGTCGGATGTTGGGGTCAATCATCGTAACATGGGTTTCGGCCGCATTCATAAGCATCGTTTCATAGGTCTCAGCGCACGCGCCGTAGGCCAGGGAAATACCGCCAAAGAACAAGGCGTTCACCTCATCGGGCAGGTCTGGAACGTCATTTTGAGATAGGCCGCGTAGAGCGGTGTTTTCATCGAAAAACGCGTATTTTGCTTGGCCATTAACCAACTGAACAAAGGCAAGCGTCGTTGCGGCGTCGCTTATCGGGCAAAGGTCGTAGCTCACATGGCTCTTTTGCAGATGTGCTTTGAGCTGTGTTCCAAAGAAGTCGGACGACAAGCCCGCGAAAAACCCCGATGGCACGCCAAGCCGGCCTAAAGCGACAGCTGTGTTCATCACAGCACCGCCAGAATGAGGCACAAATGCTGCTTGGTCATCGCGTGTTTGGCCTGCGACCATGTCAATTAACGCTTCGCCGCAATTCAAGATCATTTTCGTTGGTCCACTCTGAAGTTTAAATTGTTAGCGCTCACATACACGATTTTTAGCGCCGCGCACGCATTTTTGTCGCGGTGACCCCATATTCTTTTTTAATCGCTTCGTTCATCGAACTACTAGATCCAAAGCCTGTCGCCACTGCGATCTCCATCATGGAAAGCTGAGTGTCCTCGACCAATGCGCGCGCGCGTTTGGTGCGCAATTGTTTGTAAAAGCGGGCCGGGGTTTGGTTGAAAACGTCTTTAAACATTCGCTCAAGGTGGCGTGTGGAGACACCAATATCGTTCGCAAGCTCATAAATATTGAAGGGCATTTCGAGGGAATCTTCCATTGCCTTGACAGCAGAGCGTACGCGCGTGTCAGACAGAGCAGGGAGCTTAGTGATGTCTTTGGGTTGATCCGCGTGGGCAGTGCGCACCATTGACAAAACAAGTCGATTGCTTAGTTCAGCCACATCTGATGTGCTCAATTGAGGAAGCAAGAGCGAGATGATCAGCTCTTCAGTCGCGCCTGTGCCTGCCGCCGTAATGACCGAACCGGACTTTTCCGATAGGCTGTTGGTTAGGTTCGGGTGATCGCCTGTTTCCGTTAATGAGAGGGCATCGCGCCAATGTGTCGTGACCTTGCCTGCGGGCGATTTAGTGCGTTTGATGTAGGCAGTTGCTGCATCGGAAAGCAACACGCACAGGCGCGAGATACGCGTCATCTGACGCAACCGAGAGAACCACTGCGCGTCGGCCCCACTGTGCCCGCCAACAATGATCAAAACATCCGAAAGTTCGTGATCCTTTACCACAGGTTCGGCACGCACGATCATTCCACAATCGCCATTCAAAAGACCCGGCGTTTCAGAAACATATCGCCAATGAAAAACGGGGCCGCCCAAGACTTCGTTCGCGATTTTCAAAGTGCGCGTAATGGCTGCCGTTTCATATTCGCAAAAGCCTTTACCCACATAGATCTCAAACGTGTAGAGCGCGCTACGCATGGACGTATCGCGTTCCTGCGGTATCGCACGTTCTGTATTTCGCTCGACACGGGGCAGGGTCATTCTCCATTGGGCGTTTGCAGTTCAAACACTGATACAGCGCATAATATCACATTGAAAAGGTATCAAATCACGCAAGCTGCTACTGACATCATTGCGCCCATTGTGAACTAATGATGTGCGAGTGTGGAACAGCGGAGATGTTTGCGCTAAATGAGCAACATCAGGTGGACTCAGAAGCGGTAAAGGGCATTTCTCATGGCGCAGGACTTTGACTACGATGTGTTGATTATCGGCGGTGGTATCAATGGTTGCGGCATTGCGCGTGATGCAGCGGGTCGTGGCTTGCGTATGGGACTCGCTGAAATGAACGATCTAGCGTCTGCCACCTCAAGTGCGTCGACAAAACTGTTTCACGGTGGCCTGCGCTATTTGGAATATTTCGAAGTACGTCTTGTGCGCGAAGCGTTGATAGAGCGCGAAACGCTGTTGCGCGCGATGCCGCATATTTCTTGGCCCATGCGGTTTGTGCTGCCCTATCACAAAGACATGCGCTTTGAGAGTGCGACGCCAACGTCCAAGCTATTAAGTTTTGTGATGCCTTGGATGAAAGGGCGCCGCCCTGCTTGGCTGATCCGTTTGGGTCTTTTTATGTATGACAATCTTGGCGGGCGTAAAATACTGCCTGCGACATCCACGCTCGACTTGCGCTCTGGCGTTGAAGGAGCCGTTTTGGATGATCGCTTTGCCAAAGCCTATGAATATTCTGACTGCTGGGTTGAGGATTCGCGCCTTGTGGTGCTCAATGCGCGTGACGCCCAAGCGCGCGGCGCTGAAATTATGGTCCGCACCAAAGTTATTGGTGCACAGCGCAGCGATGATCATTGGACTGTAAGGCTCGAAGATACCGAGGGCGCGCGCAATGTCACCGCAAAGATGATCGTAAACGCCGCTGGCCCTTGGGTGGGCGATGTTCTGAACGGCACTTTGGGTTTGAACAGTCGTGAAGGTGTGCGGCTCGTTAGGGGCTCACATATTGTGGTGCCCAAGCTGTATGATCATGACAAATGCTACTTCTTCCAAGGTGAAGATGGTCGGATTATTTTCGCTATCCCTTATGAGGGTGATTTCACCCTCATTGGAACAACGGATGCAGATCATAGCAATCCGTCCGAAAAACCTGTGTGCACGCCACAAGAGCAGGATTATCTTTGCGCCTTTGCGTCGAAGTATTTCGCAAAGCCTGTTACGCGTGATGAAATCGTGTGGACCTATTCTGGCGTGCGTCCGCTCTATGATGATGGTGCCGATAGCGCGTCAGCTGCAACGCGGGACTATACGTTGAAACTAGATGATACGGCGGCTCCTTTGCTGAACATTTTTGGCGGGAAGATCACGACATATCGCCGCCTTGCGGAAAGTGCGTTGAGCAAGATCAGTACGCAATTTAATGGGCTTAGTGGTAACTGGACAGCTGGAGTCGCGATGCCTGGTGGTGATTTTCCTGTCGATGGCGTGCCCGCGCTCATCGCGAAACTGCAAGCCAGCTATCCGTTTTTGGATGAGCCGTGGGCGCGTCGTCTTGTCCGTGCCTATGGCACCGATGCTGCGGACATTTTGGGTAATGCTAAAACGGTTGAAGAGTTAGGTGAAAATTTTGGTGCAACCATCACAGCGTATGAATTGGACTGGCTTAAAGCACATGAATTTGCGCGCACGGGTGAAGACGTGTTGTGGCGCCGCAGCAAGCTTGGCTTGCGTTTGAACCCAACCCAAGTCGCGCGCGTTAATGCCTACATGAGCGCTTAGCGGCGCATGTTTGTGGGGCGTGTGATCCGCCGCTCCAGCATGCGTTCGCGTAAGAAAACGAACAAACCCGCGCCCATAATCAAGATGATGCCAAGGCTCACCGCGAGATCGGGCAGCTCACCAAAGATGAAAAAGCCCCATATCACTGCCAGCGGTAAGCCAACGTATTCAAATGGCGCAACCGTGGCTGCACTGCTCACACGGTAAGCTTGGCTTAGGCAATAGCCAATCATGGCGGATAAACAGCCGAGTCCGGCCATAAAGGGCCAATCGCCCTTGGGTGGCCATTGCCACGCGCGCAGCAAGAATTCGACAGCGCCGTTTTCGACACCTTCAGCAAAACGACCGTCACCCGCTACAAAATAGAACCCAGCTGAGATAATGATAAACGTCCCTTGGATATAGATTGCCATGGCTGAGGCTTTGCTGCTCACACCCAATTTGCGCGTCATCACTTGGTTTATCGCGTAGGTGAGCGCTGCGATGATCGGCAACAACAACACCAGACGATTTACATCGCTATCTCCCATACTTTGCCAAGGCCGTTGCATGATCAAAACGCCAATAAAGCCAACCAAAACAGCGCTCATCCGCATTGGTCCAACCTTCTCGCCAAGGATCGGGATCGAGAGCAAGGTGATCATCAAAGGTGCGGCGAAGAAGAGGGCAGTTGTTTCAGCCAAGGGCAGGACCGCAATTGCTGCGAAAAACGACATGTTGGACAGAACGACCATAAAAGCGCGCAACAGATGCAAGCCAGGGGTCGAGGTTTTAAGCAGTGACCAACCGCCTTCTACCTGAAGCAAAACGATAGAGACAAAGATCCCGATGAAAGAGCGCGTGAAGACAAGCTGATGTAGTGGATACGCGCCTGATAGCTGTTTTATCAGTACATCATTTAAAGAAATTGCAGTCATACCGATCAGGATGAACAAGATGCCTGCCGTTGAAGAGTCGCGCGTTGTCATGGTGTGTGCCTATCTGCCTTGCGGGGATAGCGCTAGTCTGTTTGCGACTGCCAACAGAAGCAGATAGGCAGAGCGCAAGTAAGGGGCCAAAAATGTCAGAAATTTTAAGCGTACGCGATCTGGTGAAGCGGTATGATGATGGTTTTGAGGCGCTCAAAGGTGTCACGCTTTCCATTAAGCAAGGTGAAATCTTAGCATTGCTTGGTCCGAACGGTGCAGGGAAAACGACCTTAATCTCAACGATTTGCGGGATTACTGAAGGCACGAGCGGCACCGTTACCGTAGGGGGGCATGACATCGTCAAAGGGTATCGTGACGCGCGCCGTATGATCGGTTTGGTTCCGCAAGAAATTAGCCTTGAACCGTTTGAACGGGTGATCAACACCGTGCGGTTTTCACGGGGACTTTTCGGCAAGCCCAAGGATGAAGCCTATCTAGAGAAAATTCTGCGCGAGCTTTCCTTGTGGGATAAGAAAGACAATCGCATCATGGAGCTGTCCGGCGGCATGAAACGCCGCGTGTTGATTGCTAAAGCGCTGAGCCATGAACCAGAGGTGCTTTTCCTTGATGAACCGACTGCGGGCGTCGACGTGGAATTACGCAAAGATATGTGGGAGATCGTGGCAGCGCTCAAGGCGAGCGGAACAACCATCATTCTAACAACCCATTATATCGAAGAAGCCGAAGCAATTGCAGACCGTGTCGGTGTGATCGCCAAAGGCGAATTGCTTTTGGTCGAAGAAAAGCAAGCACTTATGACCCGTATGGGGAAAAAGCAGTTGCAGATCGATCTGAGCGCACCGCTTACCGAGGTGCCCGATGTACTTTCCAAATATGACTTACAATTGGTCCAAGATGGCACGGCATTGCTCTACAGATATGACACCCGCGCAGAGCGCACGGGCATCACTGGATTGCTTGCAGATCTTGCGAGTGCCGGACTGAGTATGAGCGACCTGCAGACCAAACAATCGAGCTTGGAAGATATCTTTGTCGGTCTCGTCGCGGAGGACGCAGCATGAATTGGCAAGCGATACGATCAATTTATACCTTTGAAATGGCGCGGTTTTTTCGCACATTGATGCAGAGCTTTATATCCCCCGTCATCTCAACATCGCTTTACTTTGTAGTTTTCGGCGCAGCCATTGGCAGTCGTATCGACCAGGTCGATGGTGTGAGCTACGGCGCGTTCATTGTGCCCGGTCTGATCATGCTCAGTGTTATGACACAGGCGATCTCCAATGCATCTTTCGGGATCTATTTTCCCAAGTTTATAGGTACGATCTACGAACTTCTTTCTGCGCCTGTGAATTTTCTGGAAATAGTAATCGGCTATGTGGGAGCGGCGGCGACGAAGGCTTTGTTCATCGGCATCGTCATTCTCGCGACGTCCGCGCTTTTTGTTGATCTGCAAATCCAACACCCCGTTGCAATGATGGCCTTTATGCTTCTGACCTGCGTGAGTTTCGCGCTGTTTGGCTTCATTATCGGTATCTGGGCGCAGAATTTTGAACAACTTCAACTCATCCCCTTGCTGATTGTCACACCTTTAGTGTTCTTGGGGGGCTCGTTTTACTCGATTTCGATGCTGCCACCAGTTTGGCAAACGATCACTTTGTTTAATCCCGTGGTGTATCTTATTTCCGGCTTTCGCTGGGCGTTTTTCGGCATGGCAGATGTTCCAATTGGACTGAGTTTGCTCGCAATTGCTGGCTTTACTGCGCTTTGCATGATTGGCGTTTGGTGGATCTTTAAGACCGGTTGGCGGATCCGTAAGTGACGCCGCAGATGAGACAGACAAGAATATTAAATCAGCGCACCTTGTTTCGCGCACTTGGGCGATCTACATCGAGAAAATGAAAAGATTTATCCCCTTTATTAAGTCCGAGCCGACTGTTGCAGTTGTGCGGCTCTCTGGCGTGATTGGTGGGTCCGGGCGAGGGTCTTTGAACGACCAGTCGCTCGCACCTGTGCTTGAAAAAGCATTCTCGCGGGGCAAGCCGGATGCCGTTGCGCTTGAGATCAATTCGCCCGGTGGTAGCCCTGTGCAAAGCTCTCTGATTGGTGCGCGTATTCGTCGTCTTTCAGAGGAAAAAGAAATTCCGGTCATCGCCTTTGTCGAGGATGTCGCCGCGTCGGGCGGCTATTGGCTCGCAGCAGCAGCGGATGAAATCTTCGTGGACGAAAGCTCTGTTGTGGGGTCAATCGGCGTTATCTCTGCCGGATTTGGCGCGCATGTTTTCCTTGCAAAGCAAGGGATCGAGCGACGCGTCTATACTGCCGGCACATCCAAATCCATGCTTGATCCGTTCAAGCCCGAAGCTGAAGAAGATGTAGAGCGTCTGAAAGTGATGCTTGAGCAAATCCATACGAACTTTATCCGTCACGTTCAAAAGCGCCGTGCAGACAAGCTTGATACGGCGCGCGACTTGTTTACGGGCGACATTTGGGTGGGTGAGGCCGCGAAAGACGTCGGCTTGATCGATGGTGTTGCTCATCTTGTGCCGTCAATGAAGGCGCGTTTTGGCGATAAGGTTTCGTTCAAACGCTACGGGCCAAAACGCAGCTTTATGAGCCGTTTCGGTGCGCAATTTGCAAATGACGCATTGTCAGGCATCGAAGAACGCGCGCAATTCGCACGGTTTGGGCTTTGACGTGATCTTTAAAATTGTCACACTTTTCCTCGTTGGTATGGGCGTGCTTGCCATGTTCGGGAAGCTCACCCTTCCTGGCCAAAAGCAGTTGCGCAACGCTAAGTGTGCTAAGTGCGGTCGTTTTAAGATCGGACGCGGCCCATGCGGCTGCGGAAAGAGAAAAGGGTAGATCATGATGGCATGGCTCCTATGCGCATTGGGCTTGGTGATACTGCTTTTGGCGGGCGACGCGCTTGTAAAAGGGGCCGTGAACCTAAGTCTGCGCGTCGGCATTCCAGCCTTGATTGTGAGCTTGACCATCGTTGCCTTTGGCACCTCGGCACCTGAACTTTTGATCGCGATCAACTCTGTTTTGGAAAACAAGCCTGATATTGCCATGGGCAATGTCGTTGGTTCCAACACAGCCAATATATTGTTGGTTCTTGGCTTCCCTGCTATCCTTGCAACACTTCACACCTCTGAATGCAATACGCGCAAGACCTATGTTTTGATGATGCTTGCAACGGTACTTTTCATTGCGCTTGCGTTCACGGGCAGCTTTGGAACGTGGCAAGCTTTGGTGCTTTTGGCGGCACTCGGCTACGTTTTGTTTGACGCGTTTCGCGACGCGCATCTTCACCGCAAGGATGCGGCGGCTAACGCAGTCGAAGAAGAAGAAGTCGAAGGTGCGGACCCGAATATGCCGTGGTGGCAAATCGTAGTGTTCTTGCTGTTGGGTTTGATTGGTCTTCCACTTGGTGCGGATCTATTGGTCGACAATGCGTCGTTGATTGCACGCGAATACGGTGTGAGCGAGACGGTGATCGGCCTTACGTTGGTGGCGCTGGGCACATCCTTGCCTGAGTTGGCAACAACGACGATGGCGGCGCTACGACGTCAGGCTGATGTGGTTCTTGGAAGTGTGATTGGCTCGAACATGTTCAACTTGTTGGCCATCATTGGTGTTGCAGCTTTGATCGGCCCCATTCCCGTCGCGCCCGAGTTTTTGCGATTTGATTTGTGGGTCATGATAGGGGCATCGGTTTTGCTTACCCCGTTCGTTTTCTGGGGTTGGAACATCACCCGCGCATGGGGCATCGGGTTGAGCGCTGCATATGTCTGCTACATCGCGATTGTGCTGCTTTAAATCCTGAAACGTTGAGGCTGGGGAGCTTCAGCGAGTTGCCCTTTGGTCAAGTTGGACGGAAGTTTTGCACTGTGTACAGCTGTGTGAGATCATCGTTAGTAAAATCTTAATGTTTTCAGATATTTACGATCTAGGGAAAATTTTATTGATTGTTTTCAGTTGCTTGTGTATGTGCCTAAAAAATAGGCACTTCAACGAAGTGAGCCAAATACAAAGGAAAATTCGGGATCAAGGTAATTTATCCGCAGAGTTATCCACAGGAATCGTGGATGTCTTTGCTCTTGATCATGCGCTTGTACCATTGCAGCGCAGTTTGAAGAATCATATCTTCCAACCATGAGCGAAATATCCGAAAAATTGAGCGAAACTCAGCCGCGCGGCACTGAAGTTATTCAGGGTTATCTTAAGACACTTGATAGCTCTCCGGGAGTCTATCGCATGCTCGATGAGCAGAGCCGTGTGCTGTACGTAGGTAAAGCGCGTAATTTGCGCGCACGCGTGTCCAACTATGCGCGCCCAACGGGGCATTCAGGTCGGATCGCTACCATGATCTCGCACACTGCGAGTATGATGTTTCTGACAACAAAGACAGAAACAGAAGCGCTCTTGCTTGAGCAAAACTTGATCAAGCAATTGAAGCCCAAATATAACGTACTGCTGCGAGACGATAAAAGTTTTCCGAACATTTTGGTGAGCAAAGATCATGCCTACCCAATGATTTCCAAGCACCGCGGCGCAAAGAAAGCAAAGGGCGCGTATTATGGGCCGTTTGCATCTGCAGGTGCGGTGAATAGGACGCTGAACCAGTTGCAGCGCGCGTTTCAGCTGAGAGATTGCAGTGATTCCAGCTTCGAGGTGCGGACACGTCCTTGTTTGCAGCATCAGATAAAACGGTGCTCCGCGCCTTGTGTCGGTAAAATAAGCGAAGAAGACTACGCAGAAACGGTACGCGACGCGGAGCGGTTCTTAGCAGGAAAATCAACGGAACTTCAGGAGAAGCTAGCAGGACAGATGGCGCTGGCTTCTGAGGAGATGGAGTTCGAACGTGCCGCTGCTTTGCGCGATAGGATCAAAGCGCTTACGCAGGTTCAGACCGCTCAAGGCATAAATCCGCGCGGTGTCTCTGAGGCCGACGTGATCGCGCTTCACATGGAGGGTGGGCAAGCTTGTGTGCAGGTCTTCTTTATCCGTGCAAACCAGAACTGGGGCAATAAGGATTACTATCCGAGATTGGCGGCAGACGTTGACGAGGCGGAAGTGCTCGAAGCGTTCATGGGGCAGTTTTACGATTCCAAAGATCCGCCACGACAAATTTTGCTGAGCCATGCTTTGGCAAATGAAGACTTGATGATGGATGCTTTGGCGCAAAAGCTCGGGAAAAAAGTTGAATTAATTGTGCCGCAACGTGGCGAAAAGGCCGAAATTATGGACGGTGCTGTGCGCAATGCGCGTGAGAGCCTTGCACGCAAAATGGCAGAAACGCAGGCACAAAGTAAGCTGCTTAAAGGGGTCGCGGACGCCTTCGGGCTAGAGAAAGTGCCACAACGCATCGAAGTCTACGACAACTCGCATATTCAAGGTGCGCATGCAGTGGGGGGCATGATTGTCGCTGGACCCGAGGGTTTTGTGAAAAATGCCTATCGCAAGTTCAATATAAAGGGTGAAGATCTTACGCCCGGTGACGATTTTGGCATGATGAAGGAAGTCATGACGCGTCGTTTCAAGCGTTTGATCAAAGAAGATCCAAACCGTGAGAAAGGCGATTGGCCGGATTTGTTGCTGATCGATGGTGGTGCAGGGCAGGTGAGTGCGGTGCGCGAAATCATGGAGAGCTATGGTGTTGGCGATATTCCAATGGTCGGTGTGGCCAAAGGAGTGGATCGCGATGCGGGCAAGGAAGAGTTTTACCGCACCGGCCAGCGCCCATTTGCGTTACGTCATAACGATCCTGTTTTGTATTTCATTCAGCGCATGCGCGACGAGGTGCACCGGTTCGCCATTGGAACCCACCGTGCGAAGCGTTCCAAGGCGATTGGCGCGACACCGCTTGATGATGTGCCGGGCGTGGGTGCAGGTCGAAAGCGGGCTTTGTTGGCGCATTTTGGATCAGCCAAGGCCGTAGGCCGTGCGAATCTGGTGGACTTGAAAGCGGTAGATGGGATTTCAGCGGCTTTGGCTCAGGTAATCTATGATTATTTCCATGAGCGCGGGTAATCAAATTGCGCGCATACCTGCGCACTTTATGAGCCGCTAAGGCGGCGATATGGGGCTTTGCCCCAAACCCCAGAGTCTAATTGGAAAGATGAAGGTGCTGCGGTGCAGCATTTTTGGTCTAGGGGGTATACATATGACCTTAATAGGCCTATGCGCAAAGCTTGTTCGAACGGCAGGTATGCAATGACTGATTTTGAAAACGTAATCCCTACATTGAATGAGGCTTTGAAGGCCAAAGGCTATGAAACGCTGACGCCGGTTCAGGTGGAGGTGTCCCAGCCGGAGTTTGTGGATCAAGATTTGTTGGTGTCTGCGCAAACGGGCTCAGGTAAAACAGTTGCTTTTGGTTTGGCGATTGCGCCTACGATTTTGGAAGAGAACGGCCGATTTGAGCGTGCAGCGACGCCGCTTGCGCTGGTGATTGCGCCAACCCGTGAATTGGCGTTGCAGGTCAAACGTGAGTTTGACTGGTTGTTTGCGCCCGCGGGCGTTGTTGTTGCCTCTACTGTTGGTGGGATGGATTCACGCACGGAACGCCGCTCCCTTGAGCAGGGCGCACATATTGTTGTCGCGACGCCCGGTCGTTTGCGCGATCACATCATGCGCGGCGCGATAGATTTGTCGGCGTTGCGTGCCGTCGTATTGGATGAGGCTGATGAGATGCTCGATATGGGTTTCTCTGAGGACTTGGAATATATTCTGGATGCGACCCCACAAGACCGCCGCACTTTGATGTTCTCTGCAACCGTGCCGCGCGGCATTGCGAAACTGGCGCAGAAGTATCAGCGCAGTGATACCAAGCGCGTCGAGACGATTGGCGAAGGGCCACAACACGCAGATATTACTTACCGCGCTATGACGGTTGCGCCGTCTGATACGGAAAACGCGATCATCAATACGCTTCGCTATTATGAGGCGCAGAATGCAATTGTGTTTGCCAATACGCGCGCCATGGTTGCGCGTTTGACGGCGCGTTTCTCAAACCGAGGTTTTTCTGTTGTGTCGCTTTCCGGCGAGCTGTCCCAGAATGAGCGTACTCATGCGTTGCAAGCGATGCGCGACGGGCGTGCACGTGTATGTGTTGCGACGGATGTCGCCGCGCGCGGAATTGATTTGCCGAACCTTGAATTGGTGATCCATGCGGACCTTCCGTCAAATGGTGAAACTCTGTTGCACCGTTCTGGCCGTACGGGCCGTGCGGGTCGTAAAGGTATCTCTGCCCTGATCGTACCGGGGCGGCAAAAATCCAAAGCGGAGCGTTTGTTGAAGTTTGCCAAGTTGACGGCTGAATGGAGCAATGCACCCTCTGCGGATGATGTGAATGCGCGCGATGAAGAGCGTATGCTGAATGATCCGTCTTGGTCCGAGGCGATGACTGAGGATGAGACAAGCTTCGCTGGTAAACTGCTTGCTCAGTATAAACCGGAGCAGATCGCAGCTGCGTTTTTAAGGTTGCACCGCTCCAAACACTCTGCGCCGGAGCAGCTGGGCGAAGTAAAAGACAGTGGACCACGCGACAAGCGCGATAAGCGAGAGCCTCGTGCACCGCGTGATTTCGGGCCGAGTTCTTGGTTCTCACTTTCCTTGGGTCGCAAACATAAAGCAGAGCCACGTTGGTTGCTGCCGATGTTGTGTCGCAACGGCAATATCTCCAAGGATGATATTGGTGCCATCCGGGTTCAGTATCAAGAGACATTTGTTGAAGTTCAGACGTCTGCGGTTGAGCGCATGAAGAAAGAGCTTGGCGAAGGGTTGAACCTTGAGCAGGGTGCGAGCTTGACTGAGTTGCCCGGCAAGCCTGACTTTGATGCATCGCCCAATGGTCCGCCAGCGGATGGCGCGTCAAAACCCTACAATAAAGGGCCTCGTGAGGATCGACCGCGCTCAGACAAGCCACGTGGAGACAAGCCGCGCTATGATAAGCCACGCGGCGATAAACCGAAATACGAAAAGTCCCGTGGCGATAAGCCGTCCTATGGCGACAAGCCACGCGGTGAAAAGCCAAGGTACGGGGACAAGCCGAAGTTTGACAAACCTAAGGGCAAGGCCCCTTACAAAGCAGGCAAGCCTGGCAAGAATGATCCGCGTCCACCAAAACATGCGGCGAAGTCCGGGACACCAAATACGTCCAAGCCCGCGCGCGCACCAAACCCCGTGGATACAGGTGCAGTCGCGCACAAAACAAGTGCTGCCCCAAAACCTAAGTCGCGAAAAGGGGCAATGGATCCTTCCAAGCCGATGGGGGATCGCAAGGCACGTGCGAAAGCGGCCGCTGGCAAACCCAAAGGTGGCGAAAGCAAGCCTTACAAGGTGAAAACCCGTGCGGGCAAAGGTCCTGACGCCAAGCCAATGCGCAAAGCGCCGCGTAAACCCTAAGCCAAACCCTAAGGCAGGCTTTAAGCGGGCTTGCGGGTCCGATTCAGGACGCATAGATATTGGGGATGAATATGACGATCCCCAATATGCTCACTGTTCTTAGGTTGCTTGCCGCACCCGGCGTGGCTGTGATGTTCCTTTATTTCACGCGCCCCTATGCTGACTGGTTTGCCCTTTGCCTATTTGTGTTGGCTGCGCTGACGGATTGGGTAGATGGATATCTTGCACGCGCTTGGAAGCAGGAAACCAAACTGGGCGCGATGCTTGACCCAATCGCTGACAAGGCAATGGTTGTGATCGCGCTGATGGTGATTATCGGTTTCTCATCTTGGTCAGCGTGGTTGGTATTGCCTGCGACCATGATCCTGTTTCGAGAAGTTTTTGTGTCTGGTCTGCGGGAGTTTTTGGGTGACACCGCTGGCACGTTGAAAGTGACCAAACTGGCGAAATGGAAAACCACCGCACAAATGGTGGCGATTGCGGTGCTTTTCAGTCAGGGCGTGTTTGAGCATTATCTGGCGATGTCCGCATGGGGCATGGATCAGGAAATGTTTGAAGCCATCTTAAGTGGTGCTGAAGATGACGTGTTGGGCCTTGGGTGGAAGTACCAAGGTATGATCTGGTCAGGTCGTGTTGGCTTGTGGTTGTTGTGGCTTGCCGCAGCTTTGACGTTGATCACCGGTTGGGATTATTTCCGCAAAGCTTTGCCGCACTTGAAGGATGATGCATAATGGACGTGTTATATTTCGCATGGGTTCGTGAACGCATTGGCCTGCCGAAAGAAACGCTAGAAACCAATGCCGCAACTGTTTTGGATTTGATCGAGGAACTACGCTTGCGCGAAGAACGGTACGCGGTTGCGTTCTCAGACTTGAGCGCCTTGCGCGTTGCCGTGGATCAAGAGCTGACTGATTTTGATGCATCCATCACAGGTGCAGGGGAAGTGGCGTTTTTTCCACCTATGACAGGGGGTTAAACCTTGCGCATCATCGTTCAAAAAGACCCTTTTGATGGTGGCAGTGAGCTGAATTCCTTTACTGCTGCGCAATCCAATATGGGTGCCATCGTTAGCTTTACCGGCATCGTGCGTGATGTGAGTGCTGGTTTGAAGCATATGGACATCGAGCACTATCCAGGCATGACAGAACGCGCGTTGGAACAGATCGCTTCGGATGCAATGGCGCGCTGGGATCTGGGGGATGTATTGGTCATTCATCGTTACGGAAGAATGCAGCCAGAAGACCCCATTATGATGGTTGCAACAGCGTCTAAACATCGCAAAGACGCGTTTGAGGCAGCAGATTTCCTGATGGATTTCCTGAAGTCCCGTGCGCCGTTTTGGAAGAAAGAACAAACGCTCACTTCTGACGATTGGGTCGCATCCAAACAGGATGATGAAGACGCTTTGAAGCGCTGGTCGCGCTCCTAGTTTAGCTGCATTTTCCCTATCAATACCGCCTATAGTTGATAATCTACCTCTATTTAAAGCAGTTTATAGAGGTGATTTTGATGAAAAAGCATGTCGTTTTTCTATGCCATGGCTTGGGTGAGCAAGTTCCCGGTGAAACCGTTGATGAGGTCGTGGGCGCGGCCTGTGAGCAACTTGATCTCGATGGACCTGTCGTGAACAACACGCTCCACCTTGCCAAAAAATCCGATCAGAAAGAGGATATATTGAACCTCTTTCCGAGCCATCAAAGACGCATGAACGGTCCCAATGAGGACGAAGAATTGGTCTTCGCCGAAGTGCATTGGGCAGATATCTCGCCTGCGCCCTCAGGTTTCGCCGCGACCGCGCTTGATCTTTTGCGCCTTGTTTTGGGGATGGGCTACATTGCTTTAGACAATGTGCAGAACAATGGCACAAACGCCAGCCCGTTTGTGAGATATGCGCTGCCGTGGTTCGTTTGGCTGTTCTATGCGGTGATCGCGCCGCTGAATTTGTTTCTGTTGGTCGGTGCCAGCGCGCTGCTGATTGATCCATTTGTGTTTGAGTTTAGTGAGAATGCAGTTGGCACCTACGTTGTTTTCGCAGCCATCGGCATTTTCTTTGCCTACTTTGGCCATAGGCAGGCCGGTTCAGCCAAGACGTATCTGGATCGTATGATCATGCGCGGGCTTGCGGTGTGCGGCGCGATCATGATGGCTTTTGCGGTCCTGTTTCTGGCGAATGTGCCTTTGGGCTTTTTGAATTTTGCGTCGGAATTGTGCCAAAACCAGTCAGCATCTGAAAGCAAACTCGAGGCTGTCAACAATCTTAAATGTTTCACCGGCCTTGGGGTTTTCGCGCTTCAAGGGTCTTGGCTCATTGCTATTTTCGTTTTGAATGTGATGGCGCTCGCATCCTTGGGTGGTTTTAACAAGGACCTGTGGGACAAGCGCTCGATCTATTTGGCGGTTTGCTCAGGGATGCTCATCCTGTGGATGACGTTCACGGTGGCGATTTGGGCTTTGCTTGTGCAAGCGGTTGAAAGCCTTCCGTTGGGTGATACTGCACCTGCTAAAGAAATCATCAGCATGAGTTTCAAAGAAGCGACACAAACACTTGTTTATGGGGTGTTCTGCTTGGTCATGTTGGTGGGGGTCGGGATGTTTGTCGCGTGGCGGCGCGGTAAATTACGTGACCAACTGAGCGCAACTGGCTCTGAACATTCCGACATTGATAAGAAATATGGGCGGGTTATCCTGAACCCTTTGCTTAATATTGCATTGATCATTGGCATCGCAGCACTGTCGTTTTCAGCCTATGTCGCCTTCGCGGAGTTTGTCTTCGATGATCCGAAAGATTGGATACCAACGAATACGCTGCAAACAATCTATCAAACTGCGCATGCCTTCGATGCGAGGGTGAAGCAATGGCAAACCGTTGCCTTCTTTGTGATAACGGCCATCGGGTTCATCATGTTCAACTTCTCGAGCATTATCGCCAGCGGCGTAGGCATTGCACGGGATGTGACAACCTCTTTGACTCGTTCCGAGCGCGATAATCCGATGCTGGACGATGAAAAACATGTCTATGTTTTTGCCGATGAAATCCAAGCGCGGTTTCACGCGGTTGTGTCACATATGATTGCGCAGGAACGGGACGCAGATATTTCGCGCATAACCTTTTTAACCCATTCACAAGGGACCGTGATCGCAGCCAAGGGGCTGGCCGAAATTGCCGAAGATATGCCTGTGGAGCCGACCCTCATCACGATGGGCTCGCCTTTGACACGTATCTACGGGCATTATTTCAAAGATAACTATCAATTCACGCTTGAAACAAACGGTGCGCTCAAGGCGTGGCACAACATTTATCGCGGTGATGATTTTGTCGGCACCCATGTGACTGGTCATGGAACAGAGGCGCAAAACCACAAGATCCGCGCCAAAGGACATAGCCACTATTGGAGCGATCCTGTCGTATGGGAGCACTTCAAAAAGATGGGGGTCTTTTAGATCTAGCCTTGCTGCGCGCGCTCGATGTAGGCGCGCAGCTCTTCCGCCTCGTGGCGTGCGTCGCGTAAGCCTTCCATGGCAGCGTTAAGCTCTGCCTCGGTCTGAGCCATTTGATTTGTCAGCTCTGCCTCGCGCTGCTGCAAGTATGTGATCGCTTGATCGCGGGTCTCTTCGGCTTCATGCAGCTCTTGCGCCATGCGCTCTAGCTCACCTACGTCGGAGCGAGACACGCGCGTAAAACGGTGGATCAGCCAGTTTGCAAACCAGCCCATACAGAAGGCTACGAATAGAATGATCGCCGTTGCGATGATGAACTCAGTTCTGCTCATCGGTTGTTCCTTCAGTGCCTGTTTGCTCGCTTGTGTCTTGCGCGCTTTCTGCGGCAGCTTCAAGCGTTGTTGTAGTCTCTACCGTTGGCTTGGGCAAAATCACTTTAAATTCGATGCGGCGATTGGCTTCACGCCCCGCTTCCGTGCCGTTGTCTCCAATCGGGTTCTCTTCGCCATAGCCTTTGGCCGTGTAGCGCGATGTGAGCACGCGACGTTCTCGCAGCGCATTTAGAACCGAATTAGCACGCGCTTGGCTCAATTCCTGGTTCATTGTTTCGCGACCTTGGCTATCTGTATAACCACTGATTTCCATACGCATGTCTTCAGGGCATTTTACTAATATTTCCGCAATATCATCGAGGATCTTTTCAGCAGAGGCATCAAGATTGCCGGACCCCGGTTCAAACGCAATTTTACGCGTTGTTTGAATTTCAGTAATTTGTTCTTCACATTCCGCTGCGGTGGGTAGTCCTAGCACCGGATCAAGCTTCTTTTGATATGTAACATCAATCGCGAGATCCGCTGAATCGCCAAGCTTATCAACCAAAAGGCGAGTGATTTGTGATTTCGCTGCTGGAATGCCTGTGTCACCAAAGACGCGCACGCGTTCGGGGGTCACCGTGACGGCTCCATTTTCCAGTTGCGAAAGAGCCTCGATCGCGGCAAGCGTGCGCACAGACCAATCGCGTGGTAGGTTTTCATCAAGCCGCGCTGCAGTATAAACATTGGCCGAACCGAAACGAGCTTTGGCGTAGCTATCGGCGGTTTCGCGGGCCAATTCTGTTAGCACACGTCCACGCATCTGTACTTGCCCTTCAGGGCTGAGGGTCACGGTGAATTCGGGTGGGCCTTGGCTTGCGTCTTGTGGAACTGGCAAAACAGAGTTCAAGGCAAACACTTCAGGCAGTCCTGTTTCCAACTCACCAACCACACGATCAAACAAGGCTTGATCCGTGCCCTCTAACGCGATGAGCGAAATGTCAGCATCTGCGAAGGTAATGGATCCACCGCCCAATTCTGCAAGCTTATCAATTGAGAGTGCCACCGCAGGTGACCATTGGCGAGAGGGAACGCCAAGCCCGATCCGGCACGCGTGTTCTGTCGTCATACCAGCGCGGCGCGCAGCTGCGTCAATTCGGGCGCGCGCCTCTTCCGTATCGGCACTACAGGCATCAAATCGCGCACCATTTTCGTCAATCAGGAAACGTAGGGTGAAGGGGCTAATCACAGGGCGCGGTGCCGAAATGTTCATCGCAAGCTCGACGCCGGACGGTTTCGCACGGCGCAAAGTTTGCTCAAAGCGGCGTTTTTCTTCTTCACTGTCAGACATCGCCGTGACGGAGACGTTGCCTGCATCAATAGATATTTTGGATCGCGGTAAAAGACGCAAAGCATCCATCCCAAGTTCCATTGCGGCGGCCCAGCCTTGTGGGGCAGGGTATGCAGCACTTTCGAGCAGATCACTGACTTTCCCGTCGCGGGCCAAGCGGTTCACGTCTTCGCGCATATCCACGCTAGCGCCGGTTTCTGGAACAAGTCCGATTAATGAAATCCCACTATCGTTTCTTAGGATTTCAACGGAAAAGCGGGGGGGCGCGAAAGCTTTACGATCAGCGACCTCTGTCTGATCAATCACTCTTGCCGCATCGACGATGCTTCCCGCAGTACTCACGGCCTTGAAACGCTCTGCCTCATTAGGAGCGGTGCCGATCAAGAACACTTGCAGACCATCGGTATCTGCATCGGCCCAGGTCAGGCTTTCTTTATCAAGGGCGCGGCGTACCGCAGTTTTCGAGTTATCCTCGATCAATGTCACAGCAAAACCCGCAGCAACGATGCAAATTGCAGCGGCGGCAATAAATGTTGCGATCATAGTGATGTAAGAAGACAAGCGCATTGGCATCCAGACTATTCGACCTTATTGGCGTGATACGCCCAGTCGGCACAGGTTTCAATCACAGCAATAATGCTATGGCGAAAAACAGCACAGGCAAAAGACCCGCATCGCGATTAGAGCGGAAAAGCGTAATCAATCCCGCTTGATCCTCTGGATTGTACTTGCGCAGTTGCCAATTCAGGTGCCAGCCAAATGCCCAAGGGGCACAAAGAGCCACAATGAGCGACCAGACCGAACGTTCGCTCGCGCTTTGAACAACAGCAAAGCAAAAGAGTGTGACGCTTGCGACAAGGAAATACAGCAGCCAACGCGGGGTGCTATCTCCGAACAAGCGCGCTGTGCTTTTGATCCCGATCAGCGCGTCATCTTCGGTGTCCTGATGGGCATAGATCGTGTCATAAAACAGCGTCCAAGCGATACCCGTTGCATAAAGCGTAACGGCGGGCCATCCAAGCGAGCCACTGTGTGCAGTCCACGTCAACAGGGCACCCCAGTTAAAGGCCAGGCCAAGAAACACTTGCGGCCACCACGTAAAGCGCTTTGCAAAAGGGTAGATCACAACGGGCAGAAGCGAGAGCACGCCAAGCGCAATTGCGGCCCAGTTAAACGTCAAAAGTATCCCAAGCGAAACACCTGTTTGGATCACCATCCAAATGACGGCCTGCTTTACGCTAACTTGACCAGATGGGATCGGACGATTGCGCGTACGCTCAACAGCACCGTCGAAATCGCGGTCCGTAATATCATTCCATGTACAACCAGCTCCGCGCATGAGCGTGGCACCAATCGCGCATCCGGCGAAAATCCAAGCATCAAACCAGCTGGCCTCATCGCTCCACAGCATTGCGAGGGCAAGCGCCCACCAGCATGGTAGTAACAAGAGCCACGTCCCAATCGGGCGATCTAGCCGAGACAGGCGCAAATATGGCTTCATCCAATTGGGCGCAGCTGTGTCCACCCAATTTCCAGTGACTGCGTCAGCAATTGTGAAACTGCCCTCTGGTTCTTGCGATGCGCCTTGCATATGTAGGGTCCATGACTGCTAAAACTCGCCTTTTTGTAGACCACCCGCTCGGCCTTGGGAACCGCGTTTCCCTGTCCCAGCCGCAAGCGCATTATCTTTTTGGTGTGATGCGCTTGGCGGTTGGCGATGCTGTGTCACTGTTCAACGGAATTGAGGGTGAATGGCGCGGCGAGATTGTAGCTGCAGGCAAGCGCAAAGGTAAGTTGGAGTGCACAGAGCAAACCAAACCGTTGCAAATGCCGCCGGATCTATGGCTTTGTTTTGCGCCGATCAAAAAGACCCGCACAGATTTCATCGTTGAAAAGGCGGCTGAAATGGGTGCTGCAAAGATTTGTCCTATCCAGACGGAGTTCACTAATTCCGAACGTATCAAGCAGGAGCGCTTGCAAGCGCACGCGGTTGAAGCGGCAGAGCAATGCGGTGGCACGTATGTCCCCGAAGTGCAGCAGCTTAAAAAGTTAAGTGCGATGCTTGATCATTGGCCGCAAGACCGTCAGCTGATGTTTTGCGATGAGACCGAGCTGGGGGCCGCGACTTCGCTCGCGTCTGCGTCACGCGGACCTTGGGCGATTTTGATTGGACCTGAGGGCGGATTCTCTCCGAAAGAGCGCACCCGTTTGCACGCGATGTCTCAGGCACATGTGGTCAGCCTAGGCCCGCGTATTTTACGCGCAGACACAGCTGCGGTCGCCGCAATGACAATCTGGCAAGCAGCTTTGGGGGATTGGGCGTGAGTTTCGTGCGGCCAGAAGCGCAAGCGGCTCTTTGGCATTGGCGTGAAGTGTTGCTTGGCGTTGCCCTAGCGGCGCTCGCGGGGCTTTGGGCCTTTAATGCTTTTGGTATTCTGCGCATTCTTGCGCTGGTTTTACTCGCATTTGCGGTGCTTTTGATCTTAACAGGCATCCAGCGCGGGCGATTTCGCGGGCGTGGTGGTGGCCAAGGCGTTGTGCAGGTGATCGAAGGGCAAGTGAGCTACTATGGTCCTTTGACTGGCGGTGCTGTGGCGATATCGGAACTTGCAGCGCTAAGTCTTGATGGACGCTCCAAACCTGCCCACTGGCTTTTGGTGCCCGACCAAGGCGCGACTTTACAAATTCCCGTAAGTGCAGAAGGCGCGGATGCGCTTTTTGATGCGTTCACAGGGCTTTCTGGCCTTAAGACGGAGCATTTGCTGCGGCTCAAGCAATCAGGTGCGCCGCGCCTCCAAGTGGTGTGGCGTCGCAAAGACGTGCAGGCCATGATCAATTCGCTGAACTAGGCTATTCGCCAAAGTCGTCACGTTTGAGCGGCGTTATAAGGCCGGCGTTTCGGAGTGTCAGGACCGGATAATCAAAGTCGTTCAAGTAGCGATCTAGCGAAAAATCGTGTTCTAAGGATCGCATAACGTTAAGGTGCGTACGCGCTCCTTCAAGGTCACCTGCATTTGCGCATAGGGCAATGAGTTGACGTCGTGGCGCGATGAAATTTGGCGCGGCATTTGTGGCGCGTGTTGCCGCGATGCGCGCTTCGTCAAATCGGCCAGAGCTAATGCAAACCAACGCGTGATACAGATCCCAAAGATGAGCGAAGTCATCTTGAATATTGGATTGCTGGCATGCTTTGGACAGTAGATATGCCTTTTCGGTATCCCCAACGGCACTATGCGCAACGGCGAGCGTTTGACGCGCGAAAATGTTGTCTTCATTAGATTTGATCGCGCGTTCAGCTAATTCCGCGGGTGCGTTCAAATCATCATCCAGCATGATCCGCGTGAGCGACACTAAGGCAAGCGCAAAAGCATTGTCCCCGGATTTTTGTAACGTGTTTGCAGTAAGTTGTTGAACTTCTTCTAGCTGCGCTTCACGGTCGCTGTCAGCACCCTCGATGAGTTCAGCCATCAAAGCGAAAGCTCGCCATGCCAAATAAATGCCGTTTGAATCAGCATTATGCGCTTGCTCGAAATAGGATTTAGCGTCGGCCAAACCCTCGGTATCAAATCTAGCGAGCTTTTTAAGACCGAGACTGTTGAAGCCAGCCGCAGCAATTTCTGGTCTTTTCAAGTCAAAAACAAACGGCAGCCGATGGTTAAGTTTAGATACCGCTGAATGTATCAAGCCTTGCACTACGTTTTCTGAAAACGCGCTTGAAATTCCGTCGCTTAGGCTTCGGTGGCCTGAGAACAAAATGCGCCCATCAAGCCCGTGGTGAATCTGCAAAAATACAATCCCTTGGCCACCATCTTTTGCTACATTACATCGAATTTCCAGATCAGCCGGTGCCAACGATCGCGCACTTGAATTGGAAAGGGCAAAGCGGTCTGTGCTCAGCCGTTCTTCTAAGCTTTTGGCAACTTGGTCGGCAATAATGTTGCCGGCGATACGCTCAATTGCCGACCCTTGCTCGGTCACAATTGCATTTATTCTAATCCGACCCGTATCACCAAGTGAGGGCGCTTCAAGCTCACCATCAGGTGCGGGGTTAAAGCCATTGTGACGCGCCCGAAACGCATTTAGCCATTGTTTAAACGCAGGATCACGAATTTCTAGGCCTTCAAGGAGCTCGCGATCTTTAGGCAAATCTTGGGTGGTCGCGTCTAAATCGGTCTCAATCCGCTCTGGGTCTATCCAAACGTCAAGCCGATTGGCGTCGAAAACCCCCTCGTGTGAAGAGAACGCACCTCTTATTTCGCTTAGCGTTTGCCGCATACTTCCGCTTGCTTGTCCCGCGGATCGGTTGGACCAAAGTTTTGCCTCAAGCCAACGACGCCCACGGCGCATTTCTGTCGTTGCGCAAATCATCGCCAGCGCGCCTTTGGCCTTGCTACCTTTGGGCGTAACATCTCTGCCTTCAGGGTCATGCACCGCAAATGTGCCATAAAAAGTCACGCTATATTTGTTTGTCATGAACGTAGCTTTCTTAATATGTCAATATGATACGCAAATTGTACGCGTACGCAAAGCCTGCGTTAAAAGTTGTATAAAAATATAAAAAATAACTCAGATTAGTTGACAGCGATAGCAGCGATCCAACCAATAACTTTCAGTTCATTTAGATAGGGGAGATTTCTATGGCTCATTTAGCAGGTCGTGCCGGCAGAGCAGGGCGCGCGGGTCGAGCAGGGCGGGCTGGACGCGCAGGAAGAGCAGGTCGCGCCGGACGTGCGGGTCGCGGTGATTTCGTCGTTGACGATATAGGTTTGGCGGACGCCCTTTTAACGACGCGCGAAGGTGTTTTGCCATTTTGGGATGGCTCGGCAGATCTTTCGTTAAACACTACCACTGCGCCGAGCGAATTTAAAAAATTGAAATCGCTCTCGCCAACGCCAAGAGAGTTTGTTCTGGATGAGCGCTTGTTTTCGCGCTTTCAACCCGCCGGTGCGCAAGTATTTTTGACTGAACTCACCCAGACAGCGGGAGCCGCGACGCCGCTTATGTCGATGACTTCACCTGACGGGGCCTTTTTTGAACGTCAGTTGATGCATATGCGCTCGTATGCAGATTTGCGAAGCGACCGCATGGGCGAAATCGATATTCAGCTTGATGATATTATTTCATTTTTCACCTCCGCTTTGCAGCTGGATGAGACACGGTCTGATTGGATCTTCGAAACGCTGAGTGCCGTTCTGCGCTTATGCGGCTACATTGAATTTCCGTTGAAATTCCATTTTAATGTCGCACGTCCATCACAGTTGTCTACGCGGGTGATGCCGATAATTGAAACACCTACACACGGTAGCTGGCCCTCTGGCCACGCTACGGAAGCCTTCGCAATTGCGACAGTTTTGACAGGCTTGCTGTATCGCCAAACGGATGACGCTGCTTTGTTTTCTATGCATGCGGTGAGCAATAGCGATGAAAAGCTTGGCAATCTTTTGTTGCGCATCGCCATGCGGATTGCAGACAATCGCGTTGTGGCAGGTGTGCACTATCCCCATGATGGCATGGCAGGATCGCTGCTCGGCATTTCGCTGGGTGAGGCTTTGGTGAATTACTTGAGCGGTGCGAGCGGAACGTACAGTTATCAAATGGCTGCGCCAGCCACGAGTGAAAATCCCGAGCTGACGCAAGGGTCCCTCGCTGCATTGCTAACATCAGGCACGCGAACAGAGGTCGATTTTGTTCAAGCGCCTGCTGCGCGGGATGAGTTGCTCAAAGCGGTCTGGGGTGCCGCCGTTGGCGAAATGACAACGAAAGCCTAAGCTTCACACGGTCAAAGGCGGGGAGCCTCGTCTTTGATCTTTGATGGATGGGTTTTCCAACACGCATATTGTCCCTAAACGATCAAAGTTTTCGGAGATTTGCGTCGTGTCGACAGGTTGGACCAGATGGCGCGTGTAGGTTGCCGCAGCAGCGCTGGTCCCGCTTAATCGCGCGGTTCCGTTGGCAAACGTTCCAGCGGCCAAAACGCCCGCTGTTGTGCGCCCCGTTTCTGCGATGGCGCTTGCGTCTGGGGCACCGCCTGACCAGTTTGCCCCTTGCGCAGTGTAATTGGCGGGGGCGACCTCATGGTGGCGGACAATAGCAGCGCCGACGGTATGTACGTTGTCATGTGAGACCGTTGAAAACGCGGAATTGCTGCCCTCATTCGTAAGCGCGCTGGTCGGCGCAATCCCTGAATAGTCACGTAAATTTTCATTCCACGCACGCGCATCAGCATCATCGAAATATGCTTGGCGCGCACCTGTGTTTCGCCCAAAGGGACTATCGTCGCGCTGCACCTGCATGCTGAGATCCATCGCTGTGCTCGAGGTGTTACGAATAGAAATCGTCCACAGTCCGCTTTGCGCAAGCGTTTCGTCCGGTTTTTCCGATGTTGTTGGTGCAAACGCGAGGGTAAGAAAGGCGGGGTCTTTCTCGCCATTCAAAATCTCACACGCGGGTGTGTGATATAGGCGTGCGACCGGGTTTTCTTTTGTTCCAAAGAACGTGGCATGGCGTCCCTTGCGCAATGTACGCGTCTTTGACGTTCCGTCTGGTGAGGTGAGCGTGACCTCAATCCGCTTGGGTTTCGTTTCTGCGCTTTGATCTGTCAGGCGCAGTTCAACAAAGCTAGCTGTGTGATCATCGGGTTGCAGCGCAAGCGAAACGGACCTCGTTGCCGCGGGAGCCAAGGGTGCACGTGCGATAAGGCCTTCGTCATAAGCATTGCCGTAGGCAAACACGATTTCCAACGTTTTGCGACCACCATAATGTTGCGCCACGCGTTCGATTTCACGTTTGATCAGTTGTGACAGGAACGATTTTCCATTCTTAGCGCCAGCCGTAATTCCGAGACTGATGTTTAGCACCAATTCATCTGATAGATTGGTCGCAAACGTGCGGTGGATCATCCAGCGCAGGCCTTGAAGAATGTGGGTTTGCATGCGTACGCCAGAAGTATCGTCAAATGCTTCTGGTGGCAGTTGCACCATCAACAAAGGCACGGCGCGCATTGCCGCGTCGTCGCTGGCGAGGGGGTCTGCACCAGCTGCAAGGTCCAGCATGAACGTGCCATGCGTTGCGGATTGGCGCATACTGTGACGGGTTAGTGGATCATACAGATCAGTGCATCTTGCATTGTAAATTTCTTCTTCGCTCGCATTGTTGAGTTGTGCGAGATCGGCATTGATGTCCGCCTCGTTTAACTCAAGCCCGCCGTTTGTGAGTGCGGGCAAGGTTTGTAACATCGCAGCGGCAAAGCGCGTCTGGCCAAGACCATTTTGGAAACGTGGGTGCAAGTAAGCGATGCCGTCATCTATGATCCCAATTGCGGTCGCAGCTGGGATGCTTTGCGTTGGCGGATTTATCGCCGGTCGCACGATGTCGCTGCGTGGGCTGAGGGCTCCAACGTGAAGGACTGTCATGCTCGCTTCGAATGCGTTGTTCGATCTGGTCTTCTTGTGCCTACGCAACAAAAAGGCTTCGATCGGGGTTCCCGCAACGCGGTATTCATCGTTGTAGGTTTGCTCGAATGGATCATAGGAATAATCGGCTTCAGTATCCACCGTTGCAAAGAAGTCGGCGGTGCTGATCTGCGCATCTTTGCTGCGTACAAAGACAGGCTCCCAAAGTTCAGGCGGCGTTGCACCATATGCGCCAGCGCGCAACGCAGCCCAGTCGAGGTAGCTGTTCCAGCCGCGTGTTTTCTTCGAATTCATCTTGCCGCCCTCGCTTTTGCTTGCGTCTAAGCTCGCACTGCAAACTATTGGGGGTCAACAAAACACGTCAGTACACACAAGAAATTCACGCAAAACTAATAGGCTGGTTTAGCCGCGTAGCCCGCCGATTTTCTCGTTAGAGATGCGAATGGTGAGCCAGAGCGCAATCGCCCATCCAGTGCTGACAGACGCGCCAATGGCAAGCCAAACGCCCCAAACCTCCATTCCGAAAACGCCGATCAAAAGCCAAACAAAGAACGCTATGCCAAACCCTTGGCGATAGAGGCTAATCCAAAGGGTGTAGACGGGTTTTTTCAGCGCTTGCAAAAGCGAATTAATCGCAAAGAGCATCATGTAGAGCGGAAACAAAAACCCATCGACGCGCAAATAGCTTTGTCCGATTGGAATAACTTCTGTGTCATCGGTAAAGATCCGCATGGCCAAACCACCGCCGAACCAAAGGATCGGGGCGGCAAGCGCTGTCATCAAAAAACCAAGCTTCCAACAAAACCAGAGCGCTTCGCGCACGCGTGCATGATCGTTCGCGCCGTAGTTTTGCGCAGCGATAGGCAGTAATGCGCCCGTCATGCCAAGGATAGGTAACAGCAAGATTTGCTCAATGCGCAGTGCAATCCCGTAGGCCGCGATTGCCTCTTCTCCGAACCCTTTGAGCGCGTATTGCACAACAAAACCTGAGACAAACATCACCAACATTGCGGTCGTTGTAGGCAACATTTGGGCAAGGATTTCTTTTACTGTTGCGCTTTCCAAACGCACGTGACGTGGCTCTACGCCTTTCATGATTTCTAGGCGGGAGACGGTCCATAGGATCCAGATCATCACACCGGTTTGGCTTAAAATGGTAGCGAGCGCGATGCCATTGAACCCCATTCCGCCAATGACGCCTGGAATGCCATAAATAAACAGGGGGTTGAGCACGATATTAGCGAAGAATGCCACCATCTGACCGCGTTGCAACGTCACGCTATCGCCATGAGCTTGCAAAATACCATTGGCTGAGAAAGCGAGGATGAACCCAGGCAGCGCTGCGACCAGCCAGTAGAAATAACCCGTTGCAGCATCGCGATATGCGCCGGGCTCAGAAATCAAGATGATAGCGCGCGGTCCAAACCAGATCGCAAAAATCATTAGAACGATTGTGGCCAAGGTCGCAAAAGCCAGACCTTGCACAGCCAAGCGCCGCGCTGCGCGATTGTCTTTTGCGCCACGCGCATTGCCAACAAGGGCAGACATCGCAGAGGAAAGACCAAAAGCGACAGCAACCAGAACAAAAAACGCTTGAAAGCCTATGGCAAGACCCGCTTGCTCTTGGGTGCCAAGTTGTCCTGCAAAATAGACATCAACAACGTTATAAAGCGTTGTGAATAGCATCCCCAGCGCCGCCGGGATTGCAAGCTTGCGAAAATGGCTCCCGATGGAGCCGGTCGTTAGGTCGTAATCGCGCGCGCCAGCCATCAGCTCAACTTTCTATAGCAAGGTGGGTAGTCTATCCCTCGCACTAACAGCAATGCCGCGCGAAATACATTGCTTAAACAATCTGCGGCAATCTATTTGCAGGTGGCGTATTGCGGCTGCGCTCTGATCTTACAACGCCGTCAATCACTGTCATGCCAACGCCCGGAAGATTGCCCAGTTGCACGCTTTCCAAGATATTTTTACCAGGTGCATGCTGTGCTTGATCCATCAAAACAAAGTCAGCGCATTTGCCTTTTTCGATCAGGCCAGTATCGAGTTTGCGTTGACGCGATGTATTGCCGTTCCCAAAGCAGAACGCAATCTCTGCAGGGACATTTCCAAAGGCGGAGAGCATTGAAATCATGCGCAAAATTCCAAGTGGTTGGACGCCAGAACCCGCAGGCCCATCGGTGCCAAGGATCACTTGATCAAGTTTGCCAAGTTCGCGTGCGGTGTTAACGGTCAACACCGCCGCGCGTTCATTTCCATTGTGCACAATCTCGAACGCGGCCTTGCAGCTTTCGCATAGGCAGATAATCTGATCATCAGGCAGTGCAGAGTGTCCGCCGTTGATGTGCCCGATGACATCTGTACCCGTTTCCATTACCATATCCGCATCGATCAAACCTGATCCTGGAATTGACGGGCCGCCTGTGTGGATCGTGCTTTGGATACCGTATTTACGCGCCCAGCCGACCATTTGCTGAGCTGTTTTACCATCTTTAACCGTCCCAAGGCCGACTTCACCCAGCAAAGTCACACCAGCTGCGGCGAGGTCTTTGAAGTCTTCTTCGACCATCCCATGCTCGATCACAGGTGCGCCAGCGTGGACCTTCATTCCTGAGGGACGGAAATTTTCGTACCAACGCTGTGCTGCGATCGCCATTGCTTTCAGACCGACAACGTCTTTTGGACGGCCGGGCATGTGAACTTCTCCCGCAGATATGAGCGTTGTGACGCCTCCATGTAGCGTGCTGTCGATCCAATGAAGCTGCTGTTGGCGCGGCGTATAATCCCCAACGACGGGGTGGATGTGACTGTCGATCAATCCCGGGGCAAGGGTAACGCCCATCGCATCAATCTCAGTATCAGCGCCGCTGATATCCATGTCCTTCTCGCGACCCCATTCGGCGATTTTGCCGTCCAGCGCGATGATGCAATCGGCCTCAAAGATCGGGTTTTCCATCTTGCCTGACAGCATCAGGCCAATGTTGCGAATGACGAGTTTTTGTGGCGCTTCAGACATCAGGCGTTCCTTTCAAATTCATTTGAACGCTAACAGAAGTGCTGCTTCGATCAAGGGGCTGTTGAAAGGATTTGACAGAATCCTCGATGCGATATTCTATTCGTATACAAACAAGTTTCTGACGCGCCGAGGAGACCATCTTTGGACTATTTGACACCAACTACCCTAAAAGATGCCCTGGAGGCATTGAGCGTGCGCGACATGAGCATCATTGCTGGCGGCACGGATTGGTATCCCGCACAAGGCGAGCGTCCTATCGAATGTGACATGCTTGATATCACGCGCATTGCGGGTTTGCGTGGTGTTGAAAAGACCCCAAAAGGCTGGCGCATTGCCGCTGCGAGCACATGGAGCGACGTCATCAACGCTGATCTACCGTCAGCGTTTGACGGTTTGAAAGCTGCCGCGCGCGAAGTTGGATCCGTACAAATTCAAAATGCGGGAACTTTGGTGGGCAATCTTTGCAATGCCTCACCTGCAGCAGACGGTGTACCCGCGTTGCTCACGCTTGATGCAGCTTTAGAAGTCAGCTCCTTACACGAAACCCGCGAGATACCACTTGCGGATTTTATTACCGGTGTCCGCCGTGTTTCGTTGAAGCAAGACGAGTTGGTTACGGCACTGGTAATCCCGAACGTATCCGAAACGCGCAAAAGTGCTTTTGCGAAACTTGGTGCGCGTAAATATCTTGTCATTTCCATCGCGATGGTCGCTGTGAGCTGCGAGGTGAAGGCAGGTGTATTGAGTGACTTGCGTATTGCAGTCGGATCCTGTTCCCCAGTTGCGACCCGCCTTTCTGAATTAGAACAGGCGTTGAATAACACTGCGCTGAACGAAGCAGAGGCGGTCATTGCAGACGCTGATATGAAAGAACTATCGCCGATAAACGACGTGCGTGGGTCTGGGGAATATCGCAAGGACATTGTCGGCTCTTTGATCTTGCGCGCATTGCAGGAGGCAGCTCATGGATAAGCGCAGCTCTTCAGAAACGATTGGTTTCACGCTGAATGGTGCGCCTGTGCAAAGTCATGCCGCAGGTCACGCGCGGCTAAGTGCAACGCTTCGCGAAGAGCTGGCCGCAAAAGAGGTGAAAGTGGGCTGCAATGCAGGGGATTGCGGGGCTTGCACAGTTTTGATCAACGGCGCGCCTGTCTGTGCTTGTTTGACCGCCACTGCACAAGCGAAAGGTCGTGATGTGCAAACCTTGCGCGGCATTGACCCTGCGATGCTTGCGCGATTGCAGGCCAGTTTCACCGCACATCAAGCGGCCCAATGTGGGATTTGCACACCGGGCATGATGATCAGCGCTACGGCTTTGCTAAACGACGTTCCGAAACCTAACGCAGAGCAAGTCCAAGATGCATTGGGCGGCGTTTTGTGCCGCTGCACGGGGTATCGCAAGATCATTGATGCCATTGTTGCGCTTGGTTCTGATAATCCCGAAACGCAGGCTAAGGGCGATGTTGGCGACGCAATCGCACGTCTAGACAGCACCGCGAAAGTGGATGGCACCGAACGCTTTGGCGATGACGTCGCTCCAGCGGGTGCTTTGGTTGCTCTTGTGATCCGCTCGCCTTTTGCGCATGCGGCGTTTGAGTTTGGCGACCTTAATCAGTTACGCGCGCGTGTCGGTATTGAAGCAGTCCTTACGGCGAAAGATATTCCTGGATCAAATCTCTTTGGCACAATTCCCGGATTCATTGATCAGCCTGTTTTTGCTGAAAAGGAAACCCGTTTCAAAGGCGAAGCCGTTGCGGCCTTGATCGGGGAAGCCGACGTGATTGCGGCATTTCGCGTGTTAGACTTCCCAGTCACATGGGGCGAACTTACGCCAGTGCAGGATGTCACAGAGGCGCAAAAGAGCGATGCGCCCCAGCTTCACACAGGATCTGAAAATAATGTCATGTGCGGCGGCTTTGTGGCGTGTGGTGATGTGGATGCGGGCCTTGCGCAGGCGGATGTTGTCCTTGAACGGCAGTTTGAAACATCCTTTGTGGAGCACGCATACATCGAACCTGAAGCAGGCTTTGCTGAAATGGTGGATGGGCGCGTTCATTTGCATGTGTGCACGCAAAGTCCTGTAATGAATCAAGAAGCGCTGGCAGGGATCCTCGCGCTCGATACAGAAGATATTCGCATTGTACCAACGGCTGTTGGTGGTGGTTTTGGCTCAAAACTGGATCTGACAGTGCACCCTTATGTGTGTCTTGGTGCGCTGGTGACAGGGCGCGCTGTGCGCATTGCCTATTCACGGGTCGAGAGCATGGCGACCTCAACCAAGCGCCATCCTGGTCGCATCACGGTAAAAGGTGGTGTGCGCAAGGATGGCACGATGACAGGTCTTCGGTTCGATGGGGATTTCAACACAGGTGCCTACGCCAGTTGGGGGCCGACGGTCGCCAATCGTGTGCCATTGCATGCGTCTGGTCCCTATCGCATTCCCAATTACCGCGCACAGGCCAAAGGGATCTATACCCATTGCCCGCCTGCCGGTGCATTTCGTGGTTTCGGAGTCCCGCAATCAGCCATTGCGCAAGAAACTCTGTTCGACGAATTGGCCGCTGAGATTGGCATGGACGGGTTAGAATTTCGTATCTTGAATGCGCTTGATAACGGGGTGCCGACGGTGTCGGGGCAAGTGTTTGAACAAGGCGTCGGCGTGAAGCCCTGCCTTGAGGCTTTGCGACCTGCTTGGCAAACTGGCCAGCAAGATTGCGCGACGTTCAACGAAAACAGCACACATCTCAAGCGGGGCGTTGGAATCGCGGCGGGGTGGTATGGGTGCGGCAACACATCAATGGCGAACCCCTCAACCATCAAATGCGGCTTGAAAGCAGATGGAACATTGGTGCTGCATCAAGGTGCGGTTGATATCGGGCAAGGGTCCAACACGGTCATTTCGCAAATATTTGCACAGGCTTTTGGGGTTTCTGTACATCAGGTCGCGCGCGTCGGAGCGGACACGGACGTTACGCCCGATGCGGGCAAGACCTCTGCCTCGCGCCAAACATTTGTAAGCGGCAACGCGGCAAAACTTTCGGGGGAAAGCCTGCGCCGCCAAGTGCTGACTTTGGTGAACGCTGCTGAAGATGCAGAGATAAGTCTTGGAAATGGCCAGATTGAGTTGAGCGGGGGACATCAGATTGATTTATCGCGCATGGACGTTGGTGAGGACGGCTATGTGCTGCGCGCAGTTGCGAGCTACGATCCGCCCACGAGCCCATTGGATGAAAACGGGCAGGGCGTCCCTTATGCGCAATTTGGCTATGCGGCGCATCTTGCGGTGGTTGAGGTGGACACGAAGCTTGGGACGATTAAGCCAATTCACTTTGTTGCAGCCCATGATGTTGGTCAAGCGATCAATCCGTTGCTCGTGGAAGGGCAGGTTCAAGGGGGCGTCGCGCAGGGTTTGGGGATGGCTTTGATGGAAGAGTTCATTCCGGGGCGCACGGACAATCTGCACGACTATTTGATCCCAACGATTGGGGATGTCCCTCCCATTGAAACGGTGATTGTTGAAGAGCCGGACGCACATGGTCCGTTTGGCGCGAAAGGCTTGGGGGAACACGCGTTAATCCCCACGGCTCCCGCGATCCTGAATGCCGTTCATAATGCGACAGGGGTACGTTTGCGTCATGTTCCTGCGTTACCACACCGCGTGCGCGCCGCTTTGAAGGAGTTCGGGTATGACTGAGACAACACGCGTTAAGCCCGAGAAAATTCGCTGCGATGCATGCCCTGTGATGTGCTTTATCGCCGAAGGAAAAGCAGGGGCTTGTGATCGCTATGCCAATCATTCCGGTGAATTGGTGCGACTTGATCCGTTGACGGTGATCGAACGTGGCGCGCCAGCGGTCGCGTTTCTGGATCAGGGGAATAACGCTCAGGACTGGAACGGTGACATTCTGCAAGGATCCCGGACATTCGTGACGGCCGTGGGTGCTGGCACAACATACCCCGATTACAAACCTGCGCCCTTTATTGTCTCTCAGGAGGTGGATGGCGCAGATATGGTGACAGTCGTGACCGAAGGGATTTATTCGTACTGCGGCGTGAAAGTGAAGATCGACACAGATCGTTTCATCGGTCACGAACGCGCAGTTGTGCGCGTGGGTGGCGAAGCGATTGGTCATGTGATGACGTCTGAGTATGGCTCAAAGATGCTCTCGCTTGGTGGGGTAGAACATCTAACTGGCGGCACCAAGTCTGAAGGCCGCGTGACCTGTGATGCTTTGATGAAGCTGTGCAATCGCGAAGCGGTGAGCATGCAAATAGACGATGGCGCAGAAGTTGTCGTGCAAGCGGGGCAAGCGCCGATCATCAATGGTGAGCGCGAGAAACTAATGCGCGTTGGTTGTGGCTCCGCGGCGATTGGGATGTTTGCAAAACAGTGGGAGCCACATGTGGATGAGGTCATCGTCGTAGATGATCACATCACCGGCGTTTTGACCGAGCATGAAGCAGGCAAGCAGCTTGATATGCGCCCGTCTGGAATTAAGATCCAAGGACGCCGGTCCACGCCAGGACGGTATTTCCAAGTGGCCGAACCGGGCACCGGATGGGGCGGCACTGATGTTGATGATCCGCTGACCATCCTTAAGCCTGCCGATCCGAAAAAAGCTTGGGCGGGTTTGCGGCTACTCATGGTGTCTACCACGGGTGAGCAATGGGCTTACTACGAGCTAGATGAAGAATTGATCCCGCAACCGGCTCAGATTTCAGAGGCTCTGCGCATAAGTGCAGATCGTATTGCCGAGAATTGTGAGCCGTCTTTGTGTTCTGTGCTCTTCATGGGCGGAGCTGGCGGATCTTTGCGGGCCGGTGTAACAGAAAACCCAGTGCGGCTCACGCGCTCAGTCAAAGACGCTTTGACCTACGTATCTTGCGGCGGCGCAGAGGCTTATGTTTGGCCCGGCGGTGGGATCACGGTGATGGTCGATGTCATGGAAATGCCAACTAACTCTTTCGGTTACGTGCCAACCCCCGCTTTGGTCGCCCCAATCGAGTTCACGCTGCGCCGCGAAGACTATAAAGCGCTGGGTGGTCACATGGAGCATATTCAAGATGCTGCCTCAGTGCTTACCCCTGAGGTACGAAAGGTAAAACCCGTGCGCTGTCAGCCCGATCCGCACCAAGCCCAGCGAAACAAAAGGGAAGGGCGCTGGTGATGCAGGTTCAGCGCGCCTTGCTGTCAGGTGACCGTTTGCATTTGCAGCATGGACCGATTGATCTGATCATCGGCGCAGATGGCACACGTACGCGTGCATTTGAAGCCGCAGAACTGCGACTGAGCACAGTTTTAGCAGAATTGATGGATGAGATTGATCTGTTGCAGCGGCACGATGGGCCCTCTCCCAAGGGCGCTATTGCTCGTAAGATGTGGCGCGCGGCGCAAGCGTATCAAGGTTTTGTCACGCCTATGGCCGCAGTGGCTGGTACCGTCGCCGAGGCAGTTTTGCAGGCCATGCGTAGCACCACTGATCTTCGCCGTGCCTATGTAAACAACGGTGGCGATATCGCATTGCACCTAAGTCATAACGCAACATTTGATATTGCGATTTCTGGTCTGGCGGGCGCGGATTTAGGCAAGATAACCTTAAACTCTGATAGCGAAGTTCGGGGCATTGCGACGAGCGGTCAAGGTGGGCGCAGCTTGTCCTTCGGGATCGCTGAAAGCGTGACGGTTCTGGCCAAGACGGCAAGCATGGCAGATGTCGCTGCAACGTTGATCGCAGGGGCCGTTGATGTGCCGGACCACCCTGCCATTCTACGTGCGCCCGCTAAGCAAATACGCGAGGGCAGTGATTTGGGAGCGCGCGAGGTGGTGACCCAAGTCGGTGATCTTGGTGCAAAGGATGTCTCAAGCGCGCTTGAATTTGGTGTTCAGCGGGCAAAGCAGATGCAACAACAGGGCCTCATTCAAGCGGCAAGCTTGCATTTGCGCGGCCAAAGTAGACAAATAGAAATGAATTTGGAAAAGGTGCTGGAACATGCCTGACGTCGTGGTGCGCAAGATCGCAACGGTTATCGAAGAAGTCTTTCATGAAGGCGGGCCACGCGCCAACGTGCCGCAAAAGCGGGGCGCTGTCATTGCGGTGATCGCAAACCCCTTTGCCGGCGCTTACGTCGAAGATATTCAGCCATTCATGGAAGATTTAAAGCCTTTGGGGCTCGAAATGGCGCAAAAGCTTATTGATGCGCTGGGCGGCGATGCGTCGATGATCGAAGGTTATGGAAAAGGTTCCATTGTGGGGACTGCAGGTGAGTTGGAACACGGTGCGCTTTGGCATGCCCCAGGTGGGTATGCGATGCGTGAGCTTTTGGGCGACGCGAAGGCGATTGTGCCCTCTACAAAGAAAGTGGGCGCTGCGGGCGTGCGCCTTGATGTGCCGATCACGCATATCAACGCGTCGTATGTGCGTGGACATTTCGATGCGATGGAAGTGGGTATGAACGATGCGCCGCGCGCAAGTGAATTGGCCTTTGTACTTGTGATGAGCACAGGAGCGCGTGTTCACGACCGTGCTGGCGGCTTGAGCGCCGCGGATATCAAAGGTGAGGATGGTCTACGATGACTGCTGACATTCGAAAAATCGCTGTTTGGGTTGAAGAAACGCATCAAGAAGCGGGACGAGCAATTTCGCCCGCTACGCGCAAAGCGGTCGCCGTTGCTGTTATCGCGAATCCGTTTGCGGGAAAATATGTTGAAGACCTGTCACCGTTAATGGAGATCGGGGCAGAGCTTGGCGAAACGCTCGGAAAACGATGTGTCGAAGCGTTGGGCATTTCACCAGAGCAAGCGGAAAGCTACGGCAAAGCTGCGATGGTTGGTGAGAATGGCGAGCTGGAACATGCGGCCGCTTTGCTTCATCCAAAGATGGGTGCACCTTTGCGCAAAGAAGTTGAAAAGGGCGCGGCCTTGGTGCCATCATCCAAAAAGATGGGTGGTCCCGGGCAGGATTTGGATGTGCCCCTTGGCCATAAAGACGCGGCCTATGTACGTTCCCATTTTGATGGCGTGGAGGTGCGTTTGAATGATGCGCCGCGTTCAAATGAAATTTTAGTCGCCATCGCAGTTACAGACAGTGGTCGGCCTTTGCCCCGCGTGGGTGGTTTGACGCATACGGATGCGGAAGGCAAAGACGGCCTACGTTAAGGCCATTTTCTGCGTTGAATCCGTTGACTAGAGCTTGTCGAGTAGCGCCAAAAGGCGTTCTGTCTCGCGTGTGCTAAGGTTTTTCGTGGTTTGCTCCGACACGACTTGCGCGCGATCAATGGCATCTTTGGTAAAACCCTTACCCTCTGGAGTCAAAGATATTTCTAACCTTCGTAAATCCGTTTTGGAGGCGGTGCTTTTGACCCACCCCTTGCTTCTCAAACGATCAACAACGCCTTTGGTCGTCGCAGCATCCATGCCAACGCGGCGACCAAGGTGGTTTTGCGACAAAGGGCCGTCCTCAAACAAGCGCGCGAGAATGGCGAACTGCGTCGGCGTTGCATCGGGCATGATTTCAGCGAAGAGCTCTAAGTGTTTCTGATTAGCCAAACGAAGCCGAAAACCAATCTGGTCTTCTAGCTTATACGCGCTTTTTGCCTCGCTCTGGTCCATCTGATGCCCTCATAGGTGTTTGCTAAGGATATGCGCGCATAATTTGTTTGACAACGAACAAGTTTTTGGTCCCAATTAACTCGTCTGCCAAGACTTAAAGGGAACACTCAATATGCCGTTTGTGCGCAATGCATGGTACGTGGCCGGTTGGTCCAAAGACTTTGGCGAAGAGCTGCGCGCGATTACTATTACAGAACAAAACATGGTTATGTTCCGTGCGTCTGATGGTCGTATCGTCGCGCTTGAGGATCGATGCCCGCATCGCCTTTTGCCGCTGTCGAAAGGCAAGCGGATCGGCGATACTGTGCAATGTGGCTATCACGGCATGACCTTTGGCATTGACGGCAAGTGCGTGCGCGTACCGGGGCAGGACAATCTTCCTGCGTCCGCATATGTGGATACTTTTCCGGTGTATGAAGCGCATGGCATCGTTTGGGTTTGGCCCGGTGAAGCGGCTTTGGCGGCGGATACGCCTGTTTTTGATATGCCCGAGTTCAGCGATCCGAACTGGCATGCGCATCATGGGGATGGGCTGCACCTTAAGGCTAATTATCTCAACGTGGCGGAGAACCTGGTTGATCCGGCGCATGTGAGTTTTGTGCATCCTACGACGCTTGGCAGTGCCGCGTCAGAAAACGTGCCTGTGCATGTGTCGACGTCTGGGGATCAGATCGTTGCGTGGCGTTGGATCAAGGATTCTGCGCCGGTTGGTTTTTTCCAGAACTTTGGTGATTTCACAGGCAATGTGGACCGCTGGCATTACTACTATCTGCACCTTCCCAGCACCGCTGTAATTGATTTCGGTAGTGCCGCGGTTGAAGCGAAGCTGGAAGAAGACGAGCGTGACAAAGGCGTTCGTATTTTCGCACTTCATTTCGTGACGCCTGTGACTGAAGATTACACAATCGATCATTGGATGCACCTGCGCAACACGGCGGTTGGCGATGAGGCTGCATCAGAAAACATGGACAAAATGTTCCGCATTGCCTTTGCCGAAGATAAAGAAGTGCTAGAGGCCATCCACATCGAAGAACAGCGCCCACAAAAGCGCAAGCCGATCAGAATTGCCATCGACAAGGGACCAAATGTGTATCGCAAAAGAATACGCGACCTTGTGGAGGCGGAGGCGACCGAAGATCTCGGTGCGCCGCTCCATCCGACCTTTGTACAGCACGATTGACGCTGTGAGAGTCGGGCCAACAGAAGAGGGAACGACATGAAAAGAAAGACATTTTTGAAAAGCCTTATGGGCGCAGCTGCGATTGCCGCAGTGGGTCTACCTGCATTTGCTCAAGAAACGATCAAGATTGGTGAGATCAATCACTACAAGCGCATGGCGGCTTTTGCTGGCCCTTATAAGCTCGGGATCGAGATGGCTTTGGAAGAAATCAATGCTGATGGTGGTGTGCTGGGCAAGCCGCTGGAATTCATTTTCCGTGATGACCAAGGCAAGCCAGGCGAAGCTGTGAAGATCGCGGAAGAATTGATGACACGCGACGGCGCGGTGATGCTGACAGGAACGATCTTGTCAAACGTGGGTTTGGCGATTAGTTCGCTCGCAGCGGAGAAGAAATACGTATACCTCGCCTCCGAACCCCTTGCTGACGCGATCACATGGTCCAAGGGCAACGACTATACTTTCCGTCTGCGTTCTTCCACGTACATGCAGGCTGCGATGCTTGCGGAAGAAGCCGCTAAAACCGATGCGATCCGCTATGCGACAATCGCGCCAAACTACGCTTATGGTAAAGATGCGGTTGCTGCTTTCAAGAAAGCGCTGACAAAGCTGAAGCCAGAAGTTGAGTTTGTGGCCGAGCAATGGCCAGCTTTGTTCAAGATTGACGCGGGCGCGGAAGCGCAGGCCCTCGAGCGTGCAAAACCTGACGCAATTTATAACGTTACCTTTGGCGGGGATCTTGCCAAGTTTGTGCGCGAAGGCGGCACCCGCGGTTTGTTTGAGGGGCGCAATGTATATGGTCTGCTGTCAGGTGAGCCAGAGTATATGGATCCGCTCGGTGACGAAGCACCAGAGGGTTGGGTTGTAACAGGCTATCCATGGTCTGAAATTACAGAAGGTCCGGGTAAAACCTTTGTGGATGCATATATGGCGAAATACGATGATCACCCTCGTATCGGGTCCTTGGTTGGCTATATGACTGCACAATCCATTGCTGCGGTTTTGGAAAAAGCAGGTACCACTGATAGCGAGGCAATTCGCGCGGCCTTTGCTGATTTGCCAGTCAGCACACCCGTTGGCGACATTACATTCCGCTCACAAGATCACCAAGCGACGATGGGCGCTTACGTGGGAACCATTGCTTTGAAAGACGGTAAAGGCACGTTGGTCGATTGGGTTTACAAAAATGGCGCGGATTACACGCTGTCAGACGAAGAAGTCATGAAGCTTCGCGGTTCTGGCAACTAAGCGTACGAATTTCGTTAGAAAATTCGAAACACGGTCCGCCAAACGTGGCGGGCCGTCCTAAACTTTCCTACCAAAGGTCATAACATGGGTTTCTTTATTGCGCAGATCCTCACGGGCCTCGCCAACGCGAGTGCGCTGTTTATGGTTGCCTCTGGCCTTTCGCTGATTTTCGGGGTTACGCGCATTGTAAACTTTGCCCATGGCTCTTTTTACATGCTCGGCGCGTATGTTGGCTATTCCTTCATGCAAGTTTTGCCGGGGGCGTGGGGGTTTTGGACCTCAATTCTGCTTGCGGGTCTTGTGGTTGGGCTTATCGGGATTGTCGTTGAAGTCCTTGTGCTGCGTCCCGTTTATAAAGCGCCTGAACTGTTTCAGCTTGTTGCAACCTTTGGTGTGATCCTCGTGATCCAAGACCTTGCGTTGTTGGTTTGGGGCGCTGATGACGTGCTTGGCCCGCGCGCGCCAGGGTTGAAAGGGATCATTCGGATCATGGGGGAACCTGTCCCGAAATATGACCTTGCACTTATCGCGTTGACGCCCTTCGTCGCTTTCGCGCTTTGGTGGCTAATCACGAAAACCCGCACTGGCATTCTTGTGCGTGCCGCAACACAAGACCGCGAGATGGTTGGCGCTTTAGGTGTCAATCAGGCTTGGCTTTTCACAGGTGTGTTCTTCCTTGGCTGCGCTCTTGCAGGTCTGGGTGGCGCGGTTCAGTTGCCAAAAGGTGGCGCAGATTTGTTGATGGATTTCAATATTCTGTCCGCGATCTTCGTTGTTGTTGTGATTGGCGGTATGGGCTCATTGCCCGGCGCTTATGTGGCGGCTGTGCTTATTTCTGTGCTCAACGTCTTTGGCGTGAATTATTTGCCGCAATCCACGCTTGCCTTGATGTTTGTTGTTATGGTCGTTGTACTGATTTTCCGACCCTTTGGACTATTCGGGCGCGAAGAGGTCGCCGGAGAGCATGGACAAGTCGGCGAACCAGAGCGCCCAATCAAACCCGCAGGACAAACGGCACGGATGATTGTGATGGCAGGGCTTTTGACACTCGCTGTGCTGCCTTTGGTGGGTGACAGTTTCTTGCAGGTTCTCATTACGGATATTGCAATTTTTTGTCTGTTTGCCGCGTCTTTACATTTTCTTCTAGGGCTTGGCGGTCTCGTATCATTTGGACATGCGGCCTATTTCGGGGGCGGCGCATATGCAGCGGCGCTGCTCGTTACATATGCGGGCACGCCTATGGAGCTTGCCCTTATCCTCGCCCCGATTGCTGCGGGTTTGACGGCAATCATTTTTGGTTGGGTCTGTTTGCGCTTAACCGGTGTCTACTTTGCCATGCTCACGCTCGCCTTTGCGCAGCTTCTTTGGTCACTGGTCTTTCAGTGGGGCGATTTCACGGGGGGCGACGATGGACTTGTGGACATTTGGCCATCTGAATGGGCCTCTGGCACAACTACGTTCTACTACCTTTCGTTGGTGCTGTGTATTGGTGGCATCATCATGCTGCGTCACACCGCGCATTCGCCTTTCGGGTATGCGCTTCGCGGCGCGAGGGACTCTGCTCGTCAGGCGGAAGCGACAGGAATTAACACCAAACATGTGCAATGGGTTGCCTTTGGCTTTGCGGGTGCGATGGCCGGAATTGCAGGTGGCTTATTTGTCTTCTCTAAAGGATCGATCTTTCCGAACGAGTTAGAGATAGCGCGCAGTTTCGATGCCTTGATCGTTGTCTTCCTCGGCGGCGTGAAAACCCTCGCGGGGGGCGTTGTTGGCGGGGCCGCTTTGGAGGGTGCAAAAGATTATATTACACGCTTTGAATACTGGCGTTTGTTGCTTGGTTTGTTGATCATTTTCGTCGTCATTGTGGCACCGGATGGCATCGCAGGAACTTTGCGCAAATGGGCCGAGAAAATCGGTTTGATGAAGCGGGAGGATCAAGCATGAGTGCGGTTCTCGAAGTGAATGGGCTTTCCAAAGCTTTTGGCGCGATCCAAGCCGTCGATAATGTAAGCTTTACCCTTCAAAAGGGTGAGTTACTCGCGCTCATTGGTCCAAACGGGGCTGGCAAGAGCACCTGTTTCAACATGCTTATGGGCCAGCTGAAGTCCTCTGGCGGCACTGTTAAGCTTGCAGGCAAAGACCTGAAAGGTTTGAAGCCGCGCCAAATCTGGCGACTTGGTGTCGGGCGCACGTTTCAGATAACTGGCACTTACGCATCAATGACCGTGATCGAAAACGTGCAGATGGCTTTGATCTCACATCACCGAAAGATCTATTCACTCTTACCGCGCGCGCATCAAATGTATCGCGACGAAGCGATGGCGCTGCTTGATCTTGTGGGGATGGGAAATCAGTCGGAACGGCACTGTGCAGTGCTGGCATATGGCGACTTGAAGCGCCTCGAACTTGCAATCGCTCTGGCGCATGAACCGACGCTTTTGTTGATGGATGAGCCGACAGCTGGGATGGCTCCCGCAGAACGCATTGCATTGATGCAACTCACGGCCGATATCGTGGAAAGCCGTGGGGTGAGCGTACTCTTTACCGAACATGACATGGACGTTGTTTTCGCCCATGCGCATCGCGTGATGGTGCTCAATCGTGGTCAGCTGATCGCGAATGGGTCCGTTGATGAGATCCGAAATGATGCGCGCGTGCGTGAGGTTTATCTTGGCGGTGGCACATTGTTCAAGCACGACGGGGAGAGCGCCAATGCTTGAGATAAAAGGCATCAACAGCTTTTATGGTAAGGCGCATGTCCTCAATGATCTGAGCTTTGATGTGGCACGGGGGCAGGTGGTGGCGCTGCTCGGGCGCAATGGTGCGGGCAAGACGACGACCATGAAATCGGTGATGCAACTTGTTGTTCCGCAAACAGGCTCGGTCACGTTTCAAGACACAGACATCACGCGCACGCAGCCCCATAAAGTCGCAAAAATGGGTCTTGGTTATGTGCCAGAGGAAAGGCGGATCTTTACGGATCTAACTGTGATGGAAAACCTTGAAGTAGGCCGACAGCCAGCGCGCGAGGGCACGGTCAAATGGTCTGAGGATATGCTGTTTGATATGTTCCCGAACCTTGCAGAGCGGCGCACGAATAGGGGCAAAGAGTTGTCCGGTGGCGAGCAACAAATGCTCACGATTGCGCGAACTTTGATGGGCAATCCAAGTCTCATTCTGCTGGATGAACCCTCGGAGGGAATCGCGCCTGTGATTGTTGAGGAAATGGCGCGGGTCATTTTACGTCTAAAGAAAGACGGGCTGACGGTACTTTTGTCAGAGCAGAACTTGCATTTCGCGCAGGCGGTTGCCGATCGTGTTGTGATCATCGAAAGCGGCACGGCGAAGTATCAAGGTACGCTTGCGGAACTGAACGCTCAGCCGGAAATCCGTGATACGTATTTGTCAGTATAGCGAGCAATCAGCGGATTTCAGCCGCGTGTTCACGAAATCTCGAGCAGACCTTTAAGACGCGCTGGAAGTGCCCATTTGAATACCAGAGACGCCAAAATTGGAACCTTTAGCGTCCCTCGACTGTCCCTCGTTCCATACCTTGCGCCCCGGGTGTCCCTCCCGCGGGCGCATTTTTCTTTTGAACTTTCTGAAAAAACTAGCGTGAATACGCCTATGAGCTATTCTGATTCACATTTGCGCGACATACTGAAGCGCACCAAGGTCATTGCGGTTGTTGGTGTTTCGACCAATCCAGTGCGCCCGAGCTATTACGTTGCACGCTACCTTGATTTGAAGGGATACACCGTGATCCCTGTAAATCCAGTCTATGCGGGGCAAAAGCTATTCGGCCAAACTATTCGGGCAGATTTAAACGAGGTCAGTGAACCCGTTGATATGGTGGACATTTTTCGCCGTTCCGAGCATGTGCCAGAGGTCTTGGATGAAGCCCTGGCGCATCTTCCTAAGCTTAAAACGCTTTGGATGCAGATTGGGGTTGAGCATGCACAAGCCACCGTCAAAGCAGAAGGTGCAGGTTTAAATGTGATCCAGAACCGCTGTCCTAAAATCGAATATCAGCGATTGTTTGGAGAGTTGCGCATGGGCGGTTTTGCCACTGGTGTGATTTCTTCAAAGCTCTAAGTCCCACGTAAGTCAGCGAATAAGCGCGTAAATTCCCGATATTTGGAGAATTGATCGTTTTTGAACGCTGCGCTTCATTGAACATCACTGCGATGTGTCTATTTTAGTTTCAACGGCGACGTGCTAGGGCTCGCGCCAAAGATATATCAAGGAGAGTGTCGTTGGGTAACGCACGAAATATCGCCTTTTGGGTCGTTCTGTTCCTGTTGATCCTGGCATTGTTTAACCTGTTTAGTGGCAACAACGCCAATTTGCAGAGCAGAGAGATCAGCTATTCTGAGTTTGTCTCCAATGTGAACGGTGGCAATGTCACTAACGTAACGCTCGATGGAGAGCGTATTCGGTTCCGTGGATCAGACGGCAGTGACTATGTAACGATTAAGCCAGCGGACGCGAACGTGTCTGAGTTCTTGATCGAGCAGAACGTCGCAGTTCGCGCAGAGCAGCAAGAGCAATCTGGTTTCCAGACATTTATTCTATCGCTTCTTCCATTCCTTCTGTTGATCGGTGTGTGGGTCTACTTCATGAACCGTATGCAGGGCGGCGGCAAAGGTGGGGCAATGGGTTTTGGCAAGTCCAAAGCTAAAATGCTCACCCAAAAAGAAGGTCGTGTCACGTTTGACGATGTTGCTGGTATTGATGAAGCCAAGGAAGAGCTTGAGGAAATTGTTGAGTTCTTGCGCAACCCGCAGAAATTCTCGCGCCTGGGCGGCAAGATCCCTAAGGGTGCTTTGCTTGTCGGTCCTCCTGGTACTGGTAAAACCTTGCTGGCGCGTGCGATTGCGGGCGAAGCAGGTGTGCCGTTCTTCACCATCTCTGGTTCCGACTTCGTTGAGATGTTCGTCGGTGTAGGTGCATCCCGCGTTCGCGACATGTTTGAGCAGGCGAAAAAGAACGCGCCGTGCATTGTGTTTATCGACGAAATCGACGCGGTCGGTCGCCACCGGGGCGCAGGCTACGGCGGTGGTAACGACGAGCGTGAGCAAACGCTGAACCAGCTTCTTGTTGAGATGGACGGCTTTGAAGCAAATGAAGGCGTGATTATTATCGCTGCGACAAACCGTCGTGACGTACTCGACCCAGCCTTGTTGCGTCCTGGTCGCTTTGATCGTCAGGTCACTGTGCCTAACCCGGACATCAAAGGTCGCGAGAAAATTCTTAACGTGCATGCGCGTAAAACACCGCTTGGCCCAGATGCTGACATGCGCATCATAGCGCGCGGTACGCCTGGTTTCTCGGGTGCTGATCTGGCCAACCTTGTCAATGAAGCAGCGCTTATGGCGGCCCGTGTCGGGCGACGTTTCGTGACGATGGAAGACTTCGAGAGCGCGAAAGACAAGGTTATGATGGGCGCCGAACGTCGATCTATGGTGCTGACGCAGGATCAAAAAGAGAAGACGGCGTATCACGAAGCGGGTCACGCGGTCGTAGGGCTAGAGCTGCCGCAATGTGATCCGGTCTATAAGGCGACGATCATTCCACGTGGTGGTGCTTTGGGCATGGTTGTGTCCTTGCCAGAAATCGACCGTTTGAATTGGCATCGTTCTGAATGTGAAGAGAAGATGGCGATGACGATGGCTGGTAAAGCTGCGGAGATCATCAAATACGGTGAAGACAATGTCTCCAACGGTCCTGCAGGTGATATCCAGCAAGCCTCGGGCTTAGCGCGTGCAATGGTTTTGCGCTGGGGTATGTCTGACAAAGTCGGCAATATCGATTATGAGCAGGCCCACGAAGGATACAACGGCAATGGCGCGGGTGGTTTTTCAATCTCTGCGGCGACGAAAGAGCTGATTGAATCCGAAGTGAAGCGCATGATCGATGATGCTTACACGACTGCTCACCGGATCCTCACTGAAAAGAACGAAGAGTGGGAGCGTCTTGCGCAGGGTTTGCTTGAGTATGAAACGCTAACGGGTGATGAAATCAAACGGGTGATGAACGGCGAAGCGCCGAACTCAGGCTCGGATGAGGACGACACACCGGATCAGGGCAGCGCGCCAAGCGTTACGGCCATCCCCAAGACCAAGCCGCGGGCAAAGCCCACGGGTGGCATGGAACCTGAACCAACAGCATAAGACAAATAACCCCGGCCACGCGCCGGGGTTTTTCATTCCAGACTGTGATATTTGAAATGACAGCTTTTGGATTGTACGCAACAGGTTGCTGCGGCAGTGTCAGCGCAAGAAAAATGAATAGGTGACACATGCCAGCACTCAAACCGACAGATTATTATGCGACAGTCAAATGGCTCGGCTCTGTCAAAGACAGCGAAACGGATTTGACGTCGACGCCAACCGTCGAAATGCCTCTCACCTTCGCGGGTTTTGAAGCTGAGTTTCACGCAGGTCTCACGCGCCCATCTTGCTCCCGCGTTAAGCAGCAATATCCGCGCTTTACCGAGATCAAGAACGCGCGCCAGCTTTCTATCGTGTCGCAAGAAGAATTGGACCTGATCGCTGCTGAGATGGGGCTTGCGCAGCTCGCTCCGCAGTTGGTCGGTGCATCTTTAGTGATTGAAGGCATCCCAGATTGGAGCCATGTTCCGCCATCCTCGCGCTTGGTCGCCGCGGATGGTCCGGGGCTTGTTATTGATATGGAAAACCGACCTTGCCATTTGCCCGCGCCCTTCATCGAGGCGGAGAACCCCGGCAAGGGCAAGGCGTTCAAAGCGGCTGCCAAAGGCCGTCGCGGCGTTACTGCAAGTGTTGAACGTGTTGGAACATTAAGCCTGGGCATGACATTGCGTTTGCATATCCCTGATCAGCCGGTCTGGTCTGAACTGTCCTAAACGCACTAGAACCCAAGACCGTTTTTCCGACAAATCGTGTCTTAAATCAGCGATTGTATGCGACTGTATGGCGTAGGAAGGAGTCATTGGATTCGGTGCATTTAGCGCCACTTTGGAGGGATCGCAGATGGCGCTTGATGATCGCAAAGGCGTTTGGAAATCTGGCAAAGGTAAGGGCCGTCATACGCCCAAGGGTCGCCAGCTAGAGGATCAAGCATGGGATGAAGTGCGTGCCTTGCTGGGCGATCGTCCACGTCGCTCTGATCTGTTGATAGAATTCCTGCATTTGATCCAAGATGCTTTTGGGCATTTGAGTGCTGCACACCTGCGCGCCTTGGCTGAAGAATTGCGCCTGTCCATGGCTGAAGTTTACGAGGTTGCGACGTTCTACGCACATTTCGATGTGGTGAAAGAAGGTGAGACACCGCCGCCTGCTTTGACCATTCGCGTGTGTGATTCATTGTCATGCGAACTTGCAGGTGCACAAGCTTTGAAATCTGCGCTCGAAGGCGGATTGGATGCTTCAGAAGTGCGCGTATTGCGTGCGCCGTGCATGGGCCGCTGCGATACCGCGCCTGTGCTTGAGCTGGGCCACCACCACATTGATCACGCGACGCCTGAAAAGGTGAACGCTGCGATTTCTGCAAATCACACACACGCGGATATTCCGGATTATGAGGATTTCGCGGCCTATGAGGCGGCGGGCGGCTACGCGTCTTTGAAAGAGCTGCGCGCGAATGGCGATTGGGAGCAGGTTCAGGAAAATGTACTCAGCGCAGGTCTTCGCGGACTTGGTGGTGCGGGGTTCCCTTCTGGCAAAAAGTGGGGCTTTGTGCGCGCCAATGAAGGTGCGCGTTATTTGGCCGTCAATGGGGATGAGGGCGAACCCGGCACATTCAAAGACCGCTACTTCTTAGAGCGCACACCACATTTGTTTCTTGAAGGCATGTTGATAGCCGCTTGGGCGGTCGAGGCGGAAACCTGCTTTATCTACATGCGCGATGAATATCCTGCTGTCCTGCACATTTTGGCCGAAGAAATCAAAGCGCTTGAAGAGGCTGGCCTTGTCGAAAAAGGCTACATTGATCTGCGTCGCGGCGCGGGGGCATATATCTGCGGCGAAGAAAGCGCGATGATCGAAAGCATCGAGGGTAAACGCGGTTTGCCCCGTCACCGCCCACCTTTCGTGGCGCAGGTTGGTATTTTCGACAAGCCAACACTGGTGCATAACGTAGAAACATTGCTTTGGGTTACGCGTATTGTGCGCGAGGGTCCTGAGGTTCTGTCCTCTACAGAAAAGAATGGCCGCAAAGGTCTGCGCTCATATTCTATCTCTGGCCGTGTTAATAATCCCGGTGTGCATCTGCTCCCCGCAGGTTCCACAATCATGGACTTGATCGAGGCTGCCGGTGGCATGCTTGAGGGTCACACGTTCAAAGCCTATCAACCGGGCGGCCCCTCTGCGGGTCTGCTGCCCGCATCTATCAACGACGTGCCAATGGATTTCGACACGCTGCAACCGCTTGGTACGTTCATTGGTTCCGCTGCCGTTGTGATCCTGTCAGATCAAGACAGCGCCCGTGGTGCAGCCCTAAACATGCTCCGCTTTTTCGAGGATGAAAGCTGCGGTCAATGCACACCATGCCGTGTTGGTTGCGAGAAGGCGGTCAAGCTGATGCAGGCCGATAAATGGGATCAACCGCTGCTCGAAGAACTCTGCACGGCGATGGGCGATGCGTCGATTTGTGGTTTGGGACAAGCAGCGCCGAACCCCATTCGGATGACGATGAAACATTTTGCGGATGAGGTGTAACTGATGTCTGATCAAGTAACATTCACGCTCGACGGTGAGCAAGTCACAGCGGACGCGGGGCTTACCATCTGGGAAGTCGCAAACGGGCGTGGCCTTGTCATCCCGCACCTCTGCCACAAACCCCAGCCTGGTTATCGCCCCGATGGCAATTGCCGTGCCTGTATGGTTGAGGTCGAGGGCGAGCGTACTTTGATTGCTTCGTGTATTCGCGAAGCGAGCGAGGGCATGGTTGTCACCACCAATTCGAACCGCGCAACAAGTGCGCGCAAGATGGTTGTCGAGATGCTTTTGGCGGACCAGCCAGAGCGTGATGTTGCCCATGATAAATCCGCGCATCTTTGGGATATGGCAGAGGCGAATGGCATTGATGCCTCGCGGTTCCCTAAACTCGAAGACGGTCACATTCCGCTGCTTGATGATAGTCATGTTGCGATGTCCGTGAACCTTGATGCTTGTATCCAATGTGGTCTTTGCGTGCGCGCGTGTCGCGAAGTGCAAGTCAACGATGTGATTGGCATGTCCGGTCGTGGACAGAACGCTTATCCAACCTTCGATCTTGCCGATCCGATGGGGGACAGCACTTGCGTGGCCTGCGGTGAATGTGTGCAGGCCTGCCCAACGGGCGCTCTGATGCCGTCCACCGTGGTTGACGAAAACCAAGTTGGCGATCGCGCTGATTTCGACACCGAAACCGAAAGTGTGTGCCCATTTTGCGGTGTCGGCTGCAAGGTTTCGCTCAAGGTCAAAGATAACAAAGTTAAGTATGTTGAGGGCATCAATGGCCCTGCGAACGAGGGTCGTCTGTGCGTTAAGGGTCGTTTTGGCTTTGACTACATCCATCACGAGCACCGCCTGACCAAACCGCTGATCCGCCGCGATGATGCGCCTGCGAAGGGGCTAAACGTCGATCCGGGCGATGTGCTGACGCACTTCCGCGAAGCGAGTTGGGAAGAGGCGATGGCACATGCCGCTGGTGGCCTCGCCAAGCTTCGCCAAGCGCATGGCGGTCAGTCGGTTGCAGGCTTTGGTAGCGCCAAATGCACTAACGAAGAGGCGTATTTGTTCCAGAAGCTGATCCGCCAAGGCTTTCAGCATAACAATGTCGATCACTGCACGCGTTTGTGCCATGCATCCTCCGTTGCGGCGCTGATTGAAAACGTCGGATCTGGCGCAGTGACGGCGACGTTCAATGAGATTGAAAACTCCGATGTGGCTATCGTCATTGGTGCGAACCCTGTGGAAAACCACCCAGTTGCGGCGACCTATTTCAAGCAGTTCACCAAACGCGGCGGCAAGCTGATTGTGATGGATCCGCGCAGGCAGGGGCTTAAGCGACACGCAAGTCATATGCTGCAATTCCGCCCCGGCGCAGATGTGAGCATGCTCAACGCGATCATGCATGTGATCGTTGAAGAAGGGCTCTACGATCAACAGTATATCGACGCTTACACCGAAAATTGGGAAGCTGAGAAGGAGCACCTTAAGGCCTTCACACCCGAAGCGATGGAACCGATTTGTGGCATTGCGCCCGATGTGATCCGCGATGTTGCGCGCACCTTTGCGGGTGCCAAGGCGGGCATGATCTTCTGGGGTATGGGTGTCAGCCAGCATATCCACGGCACGGATAACTCGCGTTGCTTGATCTCGCTTGCGCTGATGACCGGACAAGTGGGTCGTAAGGGCGCTGGCCTGCATCCGCTGCGCGGTCAGAACAACGTGCAGGGGGCGTCTGATGCAGGTCTCGTGCCGATGTTTGTGCCTGATTATCGCTCTGTCGAGGATGATGCAGTGCGTGAGGATATCTTTGGCGTCTGGGGCCGTGATGAGGATTGGTCGAACAAACGTGGTTTGACGGTTACGGAAATTGTGGATCAGGCTTATGCGGGCAACATCAAGGGGATGTATATTCAGGGCGAAAACCCAGCCATGTCTGACCCTGATGTGGAGCACGCGCGCGACGCGTTTGCGAAACTGGAGCACCTGGTCGTGCAGGACATCTTCCTCACCGAGACCGCCTGTTTCGCGGATGTGATACTGCCTGCCTCAGCGCTTTATGAAAAGAACGGTACCGTTTCCAACACCAATCGCCAAGTTCAGCGCGTGCGCCCTGCGGTGACGCCACCCGGTCAAGCACGTGAAGACTGGGCAATCACTGTGGAGCTTGCGCAGCGTTTGGGTCTCGATTGGGACTACACTGACGCAAGCCAAGTCTTTGCAGAAATGAAGCAAGTGATGAAATCGCTCGACAACATCACGTGGGACCGTCTTAAGACAGAAACTGTGACGTATCCGTCCCTTAGCCCGACGGACCCTGGTCAGGCTGTTGTGTTCGGCGATGGCTTCCCGCGTGCGGATGGGCGTGCGCGCTTTACGCCTGCGGCTGTGATTGCTCCGGACGAAGCGCCGGATACGGAATACCCGATGATTATGACCACGGGGCGTCAACTGGAACATTGGCACACAGGGTCAATGACCCGCCGTGCTATGGTTCTGGACGCGGTCGAGCCTGAGGCGAACTGCTCGCTCCATCCCAAAACGCTGCGCGCTTTGGGCGTTGAGCCGGGAGGCATGGTGCGCCTGACAACGCGCCGTGGCTCTATCGATATCATGGCGCGCGCAGATCGCGCGGTTTCTGAGGATATGGTGTTCGTGCCATTCGCGTACGTTGAAGCAGCGGCCAATGTGCTAACCAATCCAGCCATCGATCCATACGGGAAAATCCCCGAATTCAAATTCTCGGCGGTGCGCGTCGAGGCCGTTCAAACAATCGCTGCGGAATAAGCAGCCCCAATTTTCAACAGGAAGTAAGACCCATGGGATATAAATCAGACATCGAAATCGCGCGTGAAGCCGATAAAAAGCAAATCCAAGAAATCGGCGCGAAGCTTGGCATCGAAAGCAAAGACTTGCTGCCATACGGCCATGACAAAGCGAAGGTGTCTCAGGAATTCATCAATGGTGTTCAAGGCAATAAGAACGGTAAGCTGATCCTTGTGACTGCGATCAACCCAACACCAGCGGGTGAGGGTAAGACGACAACAACAGTTGGTCTTGGCGATGGCTTGAACCGTATCGGAAAAAAGGCGGCTGTCTGTATTCGCGAAGCCTCCCTTGGGCCAAACTTCGGCATGAAGGGCGGCGCTGCGGGCGGTGGTTACGCTCAGGTCGTACCGATGGAAGACATGAACCTGCACTTCACAGGTGACTTCCACGCGATTACATCTGCGCACTCTTTGCTCTCCGCGATGCTCGACAATCACATCTATTGGGGCAATGAGTGCGACATCGACATTCGCCGTGTGCAGTGGAAGCGCGTCGTCGATATGAATGATCGTGCCTTGCGTCAGATCACAGCGTCTTTGGGCGGTGTTGCGAACGGCTTCCCGCGCGAAGCAGGCTTTGACATCACTGTTGCGTCCGAAGTCATGGCGATCTTGTGCCTCGCAAAAGATCTTAAGGATCTTGAGAAGCGTTTGGGCGACATGATCGTTGCATATCGTCGTGACCGCAGCCCTGTGTTCTGCCGCGATATCAAAGCAGAAGGTGCGATGACTGTGTTGCTGAAAGATGCGATGCAGCCGAACCTTGTGCAGACGCTTGAAAACAACCCTGCTTTTGTGCACGGTGGCCCATTCGCCAACATCGCGCATGGCTGTAACTCTGTGATTGCGACAACAACAGCGCTTAAGATTGCTGACTTCGTTGTGACAGAGGCGGGTTTCGGTGCTGATCTTGGTGCTGAGAAATTCATGAACATCAAATGCCGCAAAGCTGGCTTGTCACCTGATTGCGTTGTCTTGGTTGCGACTGTGCGCGCGATGAAAATGAATGGCGGCGTTGCAAAAGCTGACCTTGGTGCAGAGAATGTGGACGCCGTCAAAGAGGGCTGCGCGAACTTGGGGCGTCACATTGGCAACCTCAAGTCCTTTGGCGTACCTGTCGTTGTTGCGATAAACCACTTCGTCACGGACACCGACGCAGAAGTGCAGGCGGTTAAGGATTACGTTGCAACGCAAGGCTCTGAGGCGATCCTGTCGCGTCATTGGGAGCTTGGTTCTGAAGGCTCTGCTGACTTGGCAACGCGCGTTGCAGAGATTGCAGAAAGCGGTGCATCCAATTTCGCACCGATCTACGAAGATGACATGCCATTGATGTCCAAGATCGAAGCGATTGCGAAGAAAATCTACCACGCGGATGATGTTATTGCGGACACGAAAATTCGCGATCAATTGAAGCTTTGGGAAGAGCAGGGCTACGGTAACCTGCCGATTTGTATGGCGAAAACGCAATACAGCTTCTCGACAGATCCATCTTTGCGCGGGGCACCTACGGGTCACTCTGTCCCTGTGCGTGAAGTGCGCTTGTCAGCGGGTGCGGGATTTGTTGTGGTTGTTTGCGGTGAGATCATGACGATGCCGGGCCTGCCACGCGTGCCGTCTGCTGAGAATATCCACCTAAATGACGACGGTCAGATCGAAGGCTTGTTCTAAGCAAAAAGGGCGGTGCGTGATTTCACGCACCTTACGGGCGTTTAGTTTGTAAGGTGCCGTGCTTTTGCACGCACCCCCACTTAGGTACTTAAGGAACTAAAAAAGGATGCAACCATGAGCGCACAAATTATAGATGGCAAAGCATTTGCTGCCAAAGTTCGCGGCCAAGTGGCTGAACATGTCACGACTCTAAAGGCGGAACACGGTATCACGCCAGGCCTTGCGGTGGTCCTGGTCGGTGAAGATCCTGCGTCGCAGGTTTATGTGCGTTCTAAGGGCAAAATGACAAACGAAGTCGGCATGAAAAGTGTCGAACATAAGCTTGATGAAGCGACGTCAGAGGCCGACTTGCTCGCGCTTATTGATGAGTTGAACAATGATGACACTATTCATGGCATTTTGGTTCAATTGCCTTTGCCCAAACATCTTGATGAAGATCTGGTGATCAATTCGATCAACCCAGCCAAAGACGTGGATGGTTTCCACATCTCAAACGTGGGTCTGCTTGGCACGGGTCAGAAAAGCATGGTGCCTTGCACACCGCTTGGCTGCCTGATGATGTTACGTGACTATCATGGTTCACTTTCTGGAATGAACGCGGTGGTGATTGGGCGTTCAAACATTGTCGGAAAGCCGATGGCGCAGCTTTTGCTTGGCGATAGCTGCACAGTCACAATCGCACATTCGCGTACCAAAGACCTGCCCGAAGTCGTCGGTCGTGCGGACATCGTTGTTGCCGCGGTTGGACGCCCTGAGATGGTACCAGGTGATTGGATCAAAAAGGGTGCGACGGTTATCGACGTTGGTATCAACCGCATCGAACGTGATGGGAAAAACAAGCTTGTTGGTGATGTTGATTTCGCATCATGCTCAGCAGTAGCAGGCGCAATTACGCCTGTTCCAGGCGGCGTTGGTCCCATGACCATTGCTTGCTTGTTGGCCAATACGGTCACGGCGTGTTGCCGTGCGAACGGTTTGGCAGAGCCTGACGGTTTGACCGCCTGATACCACCTAACCAGCTAACTGAATTCAAGGGCTGTGCAGTTCACTGCGCAGCCTTTCTTGCATTACGTCGCAAGATCAGGATGACATTGGATCGGAAAGCTGTTCAAATACTCGTGTATCAATATGGAAATAGTCTTCATTGGGACATTTCTAAATGATTGATAATACAGCAAAGGGGAATACTTTCTGTAATTCCCATGTAACACACTTTTGTTACAAGCAAAATTGGGAGACAGAGCAGAGCAAGGAACTGAAGTATTGGACCTAGAAGACCATTTAAAACCCAGTTTTTTCAAAATACTACGAAACGCTATAATGTATGGTGTTGTGGGCGCTTTGCAGCCCAAAACGCTTTTGATTTGGTTCGCGTGTTCAGTTGTCGCGGCTTTTAGTGGACCTTTCGGAACTTATCGCAGCAACACCGTTTATGAGCTTTTTCTAACATGGTCGATCTTGTTGGGCATGTCTACGATTGCTGTTTATATCGTACATGAAATTTGTACCGCTTTCTTTGCCAAGTTGTCCGAATTCGCACAAAAAATTACTTTTGTTCTAATTTGCGCGCCAATCATAGCGACTTTGATCAACTTTATATTGATCAGTATATTGGGAGGGGACGAGGCAGAGATTCCTGGGTTTTGGATGCTGACTCTTTACGTGTTCTTAAGTGTAGCTTTCATGTTATTCATACACTTTGTTTTCTTCTTGCAGGAAGATGAAAAGACGCAAGAAATTGTCGCACCGATCGTCGATTTGGCTCCTGCCTCTTTGCCAGCGCATTCGCGTTTGGCGAAGCGGCTTAATATTCCGCAAAGCTCTCGCATCATCCATATTACGGCAAAAGGCCATTTTGTAGAGGTTCAGACGTGTTCGGAAACGTATCAGACGCGAATGAGATTTCTGGACGCCGTGGATGAACTTGATGGCACATACGGTGTGACGGTCCATCGCTCACATTGGGTTCATCGTGATGCAATACGTGGTTGGGTTCCCGATGCTAAAAAACCATATGTGTTGCTAGAGAATGATAGCCAAATTCCAGTGAGTAAAACCAATATGTCTAAAGTCGAAAAATTCGGCATTCCAACGTTGGATATTGCGTAACCAAGGGCCTTAACCCGCGTTGATTGGAACGGGGAGGGCACTGTCACCGGTGAGCACTGCGATGGCATGATTGCTCAGCAGTGTTGTTAGTGGTTCAGAGCGGACACTCAAGCCGCCTGTATAGGTTCCGAACGCAGGCATGATCAGACGACCTTGATCTATTGCAAAGCATTTTCGCGTGAGTGAACGTCCCTTTAAATTCAAGGTCATCTTGGGATGATAATGGCCCGAAATTTCACCGCTCTGTGCTGCCTCGCCCAGTGCGATGTGGCGAAACACAAGGTTATCGCAGGAATATTCAGCTAAGTGGGTGCCCCCTAAATCGACAGGTCCAGGATCGTGATTGCCCTCAATCCAGATCCACTTTCGTCCTGCTTGCAGCCGTATAATCCAGTCGCGTGCAGCGGGCTCAAGATCAACGCTCGCCCCCAGACGATCAAAACTGTCACCGAGACATACCACCGTCGTTGCGGCTTGTGTTGTGATGTCATGATCCAAACGCATTAACGTATCATGCACCTCGTAGGGGGGGAGTGCTCCACCGCCTTGCAGCGCAAATCGCTGCGCTTTGCCAAAGTGTAAATCCGAAACGCACAACAAGTTTTGCGCAGGCCAAAAGAGCGCGCCAGAGGGCAGCGCATGAAGAGTTTCACCCTTAAAAGAAAACGCGTAATGGCTCATCTTGCGGTCCCTATGACAATCCCGCAGCACTCATCAGTGCGGCGGTTTCAGCAGCGAGAAGACGTTCCTCCGCAGCACCTTTGATAGGAATACGGCCCATTTCTAGAAACATCGGCGCTGCTAGTGGGGTGACCCGCGGAAGTGTCATGAAATCTATGCGCCCGCGGGTTTGCTCTAACATCAAACGAATGCGTCCAAAATCAACGAGACCGCTGAGCGCTTCTTGTTTGGTGATGAGTAGGAGCAGGTGGTCGGGGTCATATTTGTGCAGCGTGTCGTAGAGAATGTCAGAGCTGAAGGTTGCCTGCCGCCCGTTCTTTCGTTGCGACGGAAGGTTGCGCTCAATCAAGCCGGAAATCGTTGCAGATGCGCGAAATGTGCGTTTGATCAATGCATTACCGGCGAGCCAGTGTTCAACACCTTGCTCGATTGTTTTCGGATCCATGAGCGCATCGGGGTCCTTAATCGGACTCAAACCCCAAAAAAGCGTTGCGTGATCCGTGGCGACAAAACCAAGAGGATCATAGCCCAGCTCCTCCATGCGCTTGGACAAAAGAAGGCCCAAGGTTTGTTGTGCGTTCCGGCCTGCAAATCCATATACAACTGTATGACTGCGATGCTCATGCGGGAAGCTCTCGATCAACAGGCGACCTGGGCGTGGAAGGATACTGACACCTTTTTGAAGTGTCAGCCAATCAGCGGTATGTGCTGGAAGATCAGGCCATTCGTCTTGCTGAAACATGCGTAATATGCGTTGGCTCAGTTGTGTCGAAGTGGCGAACTTCGTCCCGCCAAAGGTCGCCACTTTGGGCTTCTTGTCAGCGCGGCGTGTCACTTCGACTGTCATTTCGCGCAGGCCTTCATAGCGTACGACTTGGCCTCCGATCAGAAAGGTATCGCCCTGCGTAAGCGTGGATGCAAAACCTTCTTCTATTTCGCCCAAGGGTTTGCCGCCGCGACTTTTTTGCAAACGTACTTTGAGCGTATCAGTATCTTGGATCGTCCCTATGTTCATGCGAATACGTTGCGCCGCGCGCGGGTCGCGTAGCGCCCAAGTTCCATCGCTGCGTTCTTGCAGTCGCTTCCATCGATCATAGGCGCGCAAGGCATAGCCGCCGGTTGCACAGAAATCGAAACAGTCATCAAACTGCGCACGGGTAACCATGCTGTAAGCACCGACGCTTTTGATTTCATGGTAAAGCGCACTGGGGTCAATCGGGCCCGCGCAGGCACGGATCAGGATGTGTTGGCACAGCACATCTAAGGGCCCGTGACCGCGTGGATCGCCATCAAGTTCATGTTCTTTAACAGCTTGCAAAGCCGCGACGCATTCCACGACCTCGAAGCGATTTGCTGGCACCAGCAGCGCCTTCGAGGGGGCGTTATAACGGTGGTTGGCACGCCCAATTCGTTGCACGAGGCGCTTCACGTTCTTTGGCGCGCCGATTTGAATAACCAAATCCACATCGCCCCAATCAATCCCAAGATCGAGCGAGCCCGTGCACACAATCGCTGCAAGATCTCCCCGCACCATTGCTGCTTCAACCCGTTCGCGTTGCACCCTATCGAGCGAGCCGTGATGAATACCGATTGGTAAACTGTCTTCATTGGCGAGCCAGAGATTGTGAAAGAAGATTTCGGCCTGCGCACGTGTATTGTGAAAAATAAGCGTCGTTTTATGTTGCTTGATTTGCTCCAGCACTGCGGGAATGGCATAGGCTGCACCGCCACCCGCCCAGGGGGGAGGCTCGGCAATATTCAGCATGGAAATGTCTGGATCAGGACCTGGATCGGCGAGCACGATGTCGCAAGGGTCGGGATGACGCGCGAGGAAATGTGCGATGGCCGCAGGGTCCTCAACAGTTGCGGAGAGCCCTACGCGGCGCAGATCTTCGCACATGTTTTGGATCGCGCTTAGCGCAAGCATCAGCTGATCGCCGCGTTTGCTGTCCGCGAGCGCATGAATTTCATCAATCACGATCCGCTTGAGCCCTTTGAACATCCGTGGCGCGTCTTCGTAAGATGTTAGGAGCGCGAGACTTTCGGGCGTCGTCAAAAGGATGTGCGGCGGGTCGGCGCGTTGACGCTTTTTACGACTCGCAGAGGTGTCGCCCGTGCGGTCTTCAATCCTGATTGGTAGGTCGATTTCATCAACGGGACGGCGCAAATTTCTCTTAATATCAGAGGCTAACGCTTTGAGGGGCGAAACGTAGAGCGTGTGTAGACCTTCGTGAGAAGCGTCTGCGAGTTCGTTCAGCGTTGGTAAAAAACCCGCCATGGTTTTCCCGCCGCCTGTCGGCGCGATGAGCAAAGTTGCAGGGTCATTCGCGCGATCAAGCATGTCTTGTTGATGCGGATGGATCGACCATCCTTGTTTGACAAACCAATCTGAGATCAAAGGGTGAACAGGCTTCATCCTTTGGACATATCGCGTTCAAAGCAAAGTGCAAGCCACGTCGCACTTTGCGCGTTGCAAAACGGGTTTTGTTTACTTCACAATGACTTCGTCTTTGACAAACATATTGGCCCATGCGCGATCAATTAATTCAGGCGACATTTGGTTTGGGATCCCTTCAAACTCACAAATGGCAATCATCTGATCTATCAAGAAAACGGGTTGATAGTTCGCATAAACATTATCAATCGTCGGGTATTTCGTTTGCAAAAGATGGATCAACGCATCTTCAGTCAACGGGATCCCCTTCTTATTTGCGACCAATGCAAAAATCTTAAGGAAGTTTTCCTGAGACGGACCATCAATTTTGATCTTGTAGAAAATACGGCGCAAGGCAGCTTGGTCAAAAATCTCATTCGGGTGGAAGTTAGTCGAAAAAATTACCAGCGTATCAAAGGGGACCTCGAATTTTTCACCTGATTGTAGAGCAAGAATATCTTTGCTTTCTTCCAGTGGAACAATCCAGCGGTTGACCAGTGATTGCGGAGGTTCAGCTTGTCGGCCAAGGTCGTCCACAATGAAAATACCACCTGTAGATTTGAGCTGCAGCGGTGCCTGATAGGTGCGCGCAGTCGGGTTGTAAACAAGATCGAGCATGTCGAGTGACAACTCACCGCCAGTGATAACCGTGGGTCGCTGACATTTAACATAGCGTGTGTCGAAAGCGGTTTTGCGGCGCAGCTGGTTTGGATCGTCTACCTGTGCTTCAACAGCACTATGCACAATCGGATCGTAAACGGTGATAACTTGGCCAGCATATTCAATAGCCCGCGGCACATAAATCTTGTCCCCCAGTGCGTCGCGAATACCATTTGAGATCGAAGACTTACCGTTTCCGGGCGGGCCATACATGAGAATTGAGCGGCCCGAACTGACCGCAGGTCCAAGATTGCCAAGCAGATCGTCAGGCAGGATCAAGTGCCCCATGGCATCGGTCAATTGACCGCGTGTGATCATGATATTGCGGATTGATTGTCTCTTTACTTGCTCGCGATAGACATCCAAAGGTACGGGCATGGCACCAAAATACTCGGATTGCTGAAGCGCATCCATTGTGCGCGCTTTGCCTGCATCGGTCAGCTGGAAACCCATTTCGCCGCCATTATTGGCGTTGAGCGTGCCTGTTGCCTCAAGCAGTTTTTGCTCGCGAGCGAGGTCGATCAGCTCTTGCGTTACTTGAAGGGGCAGACAAATTGCGCGTGCAACTTCCGAAGCAGTGTCGACGTTCTTGCGAAACATCGTTTTCAGCATAATGTCGCGCATCATGACGACAGAAAGCTTCATCTGCTGCAAGCCCTTGGGTGGCGGCGGTGCCATCACGGCGCTGGTTTGCATGTTCATCTTGAAGCCCCATTGAATACTTGAATTGGGCTCAAGCTATCAACCGAGTTTGGGCAAATTGTGGCGTGTAAGGGGCCTGCTTTAGGCTCCTAAGAGTGCGCTTAAAATCAAATAGATCGCTAAGGTGCCGCCTAGGGACAATCCCATAGGAAATTCCCACATGCGTTCCCAGCTGTCCCATTTGGGCGCAAGTTCGGTCATCTTTGTCTTCGCGGTCAGGCGGTGTGTCACCAATGCCGCGACGATATTAGCCGCAAAAAGGGCAACGAAAAAACGTGTATCGCCCAAATGAATGAAAGGCGCTGCAGCTGCTGCAAATTTCGCATCACCTGCGCCTATCATGCCAACAGCGTTCATAACAAATCCGGCAAGCAAAACGACGATTAAGCTGACGAAGCCCCAAAGAAACATTGTGAAGGGTAGGGTGAATATGCCGATAACAATATAAGTAGCGAACATCGCCAAAACGCACCAATTCGGGATGCGCATTGCGCGCATGTCTGACCACGCAACGATAAAGCAAAGCGGGAGAATGAAAGGCAAAGACCAAAGCGCAAAGACCGCCGAGTTGCTGAGTTCTAGCATCATTATCTGGCGTCCTTAGTTCACTTCTAGCGCGCGCAAAGAACGCACAGCGGCCTCAAAGTGTTGTGGATGCGTTTCGATGGCATCGCGCAGCAGGCCTTTTGCAGTCTCAACATCACCTTGCTTTACGGCCGAAAGACCAAGGGTGTGAAGCAACTGAGCGCGCTCTGTTTGATCCATTGGGATGACGGGAAGCTCGTAATTGCGCTGCGCGCCTCGCGCGAGGACCAGGTTGTTCTTTGCAGTAAAGAGCTTTTGATCCTGGCGGATTGCATCGCCAAAAAGGCGCTCTGCTGATTTAAACTCACCGCGCGTCAGCTTGGAATAACCCCAGTTGTTCATAACGCCCGCAGGTTTCGTGGTCATACCTGCTGCAGTTTCATAAAAGCTGTCAGCTTTTTTCCACTCACGATTGCTATCCGCAATCATCGCTTCAAGGCGGTAGCGCTTGTATGTTTCATGGGTTGGCGGGATGCGATCAAGGACCGCTTCTGCCTCTTTCCAGTTATTCGCGCGGATGTTGGCATCTGCCAGATCAACGCGGTCAATGTCTGTTGCGTCAGGGTGTCTGGTGACTTGTTGCCATGCGCCAACTGCTTCGGTTGAGCGTTTTGCTCTCACAAGTGAGCTGGCTAGGCCGCGCAAATGATCAATGCGATCAGGGTCATCGGAGACGGCGCGCTGAAAATAAGAGACGGACTCGTTAGGATCAGCGACCGTCAACATGACGTCGTTCAAATTGGTTTCGTCAATTACGTTTACACCCGCAATTGAACGTTCCACGCTCCCGCTATTTGGTTTGTCACACGCTGCTGTTGCAACGACTCCAAACATGCATAGCGAAAAAAGGAAAGGATGGCGCATTTTTTTGCGTCCTTATACTGCTCTTGCCTCTGTTCGTCATGGTGTCTTACGGATTAAGAAGTCACTCGTCCCCCGCCGCACCAATTTGTAGTCTTGTTCTTGCTGCTCACCATAATCAACATTTTCTAATTTTGCGAGCGCAATTGTTAAATTCTGACGGATTGAGTCACTTCTGCCATCATCAAGCGCGAAGGCTTTTTTGAAAACTTGTGTTGCCTCAGCTGTTTTTCCACGTTCCATCAGAACAACACCCAAGTTATTATAGTCCTCTGGTGTCGCATCATCCGCATTAGTCGCGCGGCGCAGCAGCGTTTCAGCTTGTCCCAAACGCCCTAGTCCGAGGTTGACAGACGCCATTGCAGAGATGATTTCTGTAGTTAACCCTTGATCGGCGGCGGCTAAACGAAACGACTTGAGGGCCAATTCATGTTCGCCTGCAGATGAAAGTCGATGTCCAACAATCAACGGGTCTTCACCTTGCGCATTGCGTTTGACCGCAGGCGCGAATGGCGAGTCTTTCGAGGGCGTACTCAATGACGTGCCAAAGCCGCCTGACGAACAAGCGGCTAAAGCAAAGCTTAAACTTAGGCAAAGCAGGGGCGTTGCCCTACGCGTTTGCGCCATGTGGAATTGCCTACTCTTACATATTGCCCAGTTCTGTAATGCCGACGACCGAAGGTCCTACAAGGATGATCAACAGTGGCGGCACGGTTAACATCATTGTGGCAAGTGTCATCTTGGTTGGCAACTTGTTTGCTTTCTCTTCTGCACGCATCACGCGTTTGTCACGCATTTCCCCCGCATAAACGCGCAAAGCTTCAGCGATAGAGGTACCAAAACTGGTCGACTGGATCAAAACGGTCACGAAGCTGGCAACGTCTTGTACACCACAGCGTTCAGACATGTCATTCAGGACGGCGATCTTGTCTTTTCCGGCCTTCATTTCCTGCGCGACGATCTCGAACTCATCCGCCAAAAACGGGTAGGAGTGATGTAGCTCATTTGCAACACGTACGATAGATTGATCAAGTGATTGGCCCGCTTCTACGCAGACCAACATCATATCGAGGCTATCTGGAAAACCGCCCTCAATCTGCTCTTTACGCGTATCGATCCGGCGTGTGATCCAGTATTTTGGTAAGAAATATCCAGCACCACCGGGGCCAAGTACATACATGAGCATCTGTTGCGTCGTTGCGTTTTCGCCGCTGATTACAAACGTGTAATACAACAAACCGATCACCAAGAATGAAACACCAAGCGCCATTTGCATAAAGTGAAACAAGCGCACAGCATCTTTGTCGCGGTAACCCGCTTGGATCAATTTGAGACGGATCGCAGAGTATTCTTCCTCGCTTTTAGGCTCAAGCAAGGCTGCGTATTTGCCAAGCTGCTTATTGCCCTTTGCGGTGCGCAAGCGCTGACGATCGTCACCGCTGCTGGCCTTGCCTTGTGCTTGGGCCTTTAGCTTTTCGAGCGGATCTTCTTCTTTGGACATGATGAAGGGCAGGGCAAGAAGCAACAGTAAGCCGCCAAGCACCGCGAGTAGGACCAGCTGGGCGTTCGGCCCGAAGGTGGCGAACATCATATCCATGAAGTTGTTGAAAAATTCCATGAGTTTGATCCTAAACCTTAATATTAACGAGCATGCGCATGACGATCAGGTTGACGCCCAAGAAACCGGCAACAAGGAAGCAAGCGGGAATGAACCATTCATGATCCAGCACCGGGTCATAGTAGTTCGGGTCACCCACGTTGATCACAACCAGCGCCATAAGCGGGAAGCTGGACAGGAATTTGCCAGACCATTGCGCTTCAGCTGTTATCGCTTTCACGCGGCGGAAAAGACGGAAGCGTGCGCGAATGACCTGAGCCAAGCCTGCGAGGATTTCGGCCAAGTTACCACCTGATTGCTGTTGGATTGTAACCGCAACTGCGAGGAAACGAAGGTCTTGATTGTCCAAGCGCTCGGCCATGGATTTCAAAGCTTCACCCACATCACGTCCATAAGCGGATTCATCAGCAATCACACCCATTTCAGAGGCAAGTGGATCTTGTACTTCTTTAGCAACGATCTGCACCGCGGACGAGAACGGGTGACCGACGCGCAAAGAGCGCACCATCAGTTCGACTGCATCAGGGAGTTGTTCTTCCAACATAGACATGCGTTTTTTGGCTTTGTGACTGATCCACATGAACACGCCGCCAACGCCAATGCCGATAGAAGCAATTATGCGCACAGGTACGCTGGTTTGCGTTCCAATCGTCAATCCAAGAAACGCGAAGACACATAAAGCGCCCATGATCCCCATCAATTGCTGTGGCGTAAACGCGATTGCAGCTTTGTTCGCCTTGTCAGCAAGCATTGAATAAAGGGGGATCGAACGTCCACGGATGTGTTGGTTCATCTCCTTGCGGAGTTTTTCCAGCACTTCTTCGCGATTGCCGCCTTTTTCAAGCATTTCCAAACGACGGTTCACGCGGTTGTTTAGCGAGATCGAACGACCAAACATTGTGAGGTACACGCCCTCAACAAGCACAAGAACGCCAATAAAAACAAGCGCGTAGATAATTGGTTCAGCTGTAAGGCTCATGAGTTTATCCGTCTAACTTTGTTGGCTCGTAGATGCTGGTTGGTAGATCATAACCCCACATACGAAAGCGCTCGGCATAGTGGCTACGCACGCCCGTTGCGGTGAAGTGACCGATAATTTTGTTCTCTGGTGTCAGGCCTACACGCTGAAACCTAAACAATTCCTGCATAGAGATAACTTCTCCCTCCATGCCGGTGATTTCTGTGATCGACGTCATGCGGCGCGAGCCGTCTTGAAGGCGCGATGCCTGAACAATCAGGTTTACAGCCGATGAAATCTGGCTACGCATCGCTTTGAGGGGCATCTCAATACCCGACATCGCAATCATGTTCTCCAAACGTGACACACCATCGCGCGCAGAGTTGGCGTGGATCGTGGTCATTGATCCATCGTGACCCGTGTTCATCGCCTGAAGCATGTCGATCACTTCTTCGCCACGCGTCTCACCCACGATGATGCGATCTGGTCGCATACGAAGGGCGTTTTTTAGACAGTCGCGCGGTGAAACTTCGCCTTTGCCTTCAACGTTTGGCGGACGGCTTTCCATCCGACCAACGTGGGTCTGTTGAAGTTGAAGTTCCGCGGTGTCCTCGATGGTCAGGATACGTTCGGCGTTGTCGATGAAAGAACTCAGCGCGTTCAGCGTCGTCGTTTTACCAGAACCGGTACCGCCCGAAACGATAACATTCAGGCGCGTCGCGACAGCAGCTTGCAGATATGCAGCCATTTCTTCAGAAAACGCTCCAAAATCTACGAGATCGTCAATTCCAAGCTTGTCTTTCTTAAACTTACGAATGGAAACCAGTGATCCATCAACCGCAACAGGGGGAACCATTGCGTTGAAACGCGAGCCGTCTTTCAAGCGAGCGTCAACATAAGGGTTGCTTTCGTCGACGCGACGACCCACAGCGGAAACGATTTTGTCGATGATGCGCAAAAGGTGCTTTTCATCTTTGAAAGTCACATCGCTGAGCGTGAGCTTACCATGTTTTTCAACGAAGACCTGCTGCGGACCGTTCACGAGAATATCGTTTACGTCATCGTCTTTGAGCAACGTCTCAAGGAGCCCAAGGCCCGTAACCTCGTCAAAAAGGTCCTGGCTGAGCGAGGTCCGATCCTCTCGGTTGAGAACGATACCCTTTTCTTGCAGCACTTCAGCTGCAATGGCATTGATTTCTGCACGTAGCTCTTGCTCCGTCGCGGTTTCCAACGCAGCAAGGTTGAGGTTGTCCAAAAGCTCGCGGTGCAGCTCTAGCTTGATCTCGCTCAAGCGTTCTTTGCGCTTTTTGTCCTTGTCAGCCGTGGCACTTTTCGCTGGCACAGTCTGCGCCGGACGGCGCATAGATACCGCCGCTGCGGGTTCCATAGCTTCGATATTAGCAACAGGCGTGGCTGACGCGGCTTCAATCGCGGCTGCCGGTGCTGGAGCATCAGACTTTTTGTATCTGGAAAACATCCCCGTGGTACTCCTTAAGCAGCTGCATCAGCTTGTTGCCCGAGTTCTTTTAAGGAAGCTGCGAGTTTATTGATTTCTTTGCGAAGCGGGTTTTTCGGTGCAGTTTTGGCCAGCGTTTGACCATGATCCGCACCGTTAGCTACGGGCTTGCCGCCATCTGGCAGCTGAACTTCGATGGTAATGCCAAGACTTTCTTCAAGCCGCTTCACGCGCGTTTTGCCGCTAAGATCAGTAAATTTCGGCGCACGGTTCAAAACAAAGCGCAGCTTTTCGAAGGGTAAGTTCTCAGATTGCAAAGCGCGTTTCATGCGCAACGCGTTTTGGGCTGAGCGCATGTCCATCTCGAGTGTCGCAAAATAAATCTGCGACGCGTTCAGTACAGTCTCGGTCCATTGAACCAAAGTCGTTGGCATGTCGACGATCACATAGTCAAAGCGTGCTTTTGCGAGATCAATGATCACGCTGATGTCTTCAGGCCGGATCAAATCCAGCGGAATCACGTCCGCAGGGGAGGTGAGCGCATGCAGATGCTCTTCATGAATCAAAAGCGCCTGACGGAAGCTTTCATCGTCCATATTTTCTGTATCTGTCAAAAGCTCAAACACGGCGTCGCGGCGCTGCAAGTCAAGAAACGTTGAAACGGAACCGAATTGTAGATCTAGATCTAGAATGCAGACAGAAGGTGAGGCCTCTTTTTCAAACGTAGCGAGTTCCCAAGCAAGGTTTACCGCAAGCGTTGTCGCCCCTGTTCCGCCAGCTAAACCGTGCACGGCAATCACAGCGCCATTGCGTGAATCGCCAGTGTGCGACGCGACGGCAGTGCCGTTTGGAGCCTGTTCCACGGGCGTGGGCGGTGGTTTGCGCAAGCGTTCAACCGCATTGCGCAGCTCATTTTCTGGGAGCGGGTAGGGGATAAATTCATCCGCGCCACCGCGCAACAATTGATGCAAAGAGGCCGGAGTAACATCTTCGGCAATCAAGATGACTTTTATATCACGCGATTTGGCGGCGGAGATAACGCGCGCTAGTAGACCGAGGTTCTCTTCGTCTTCGTAATCAATGGCAATGGCGACGAATTCCATACCTTTGGCTGGCAATTGTTCCAGAAACGCAATGGAATCGCCAAAGCTAAGGTCTCCCCAAGCTTCGCCCATGACGGCTTCCATATCTTCGATCAAAAGATCGAAATTTTGAACATCTCGGCTGATCGTACAGGCCCGGAGGGGGCTGTCGTCATATTCATTCGCGTCATTGCCTGACATTGCCTAAATCCTGCTTGGCGATATGGCGTCACACTTGCGTGTCGCCGGTTCGCTCTTTTTTCCTGCAAGGCATACTTGCCCCGCTGACGTCAGATATCGTGGGCAATCTAGGCAACATTAGGGCCGAATGGGCGCGATTGTGCGAATACAAAAAACAAGCGGCGCAATTGTTTGCGCCGCTTGTTTATCTCTTAAAAGCTTAAGTTTTTAGTTTGGTGTACGTGGGTTAACCGCGGAAATCGCGGTGCCGCTCGTGACATATTCGCGGTAGACAACACGCGCATATTGTCCATCCATCACATTTGGATGGCTTCCAACAAAACCGCTGACTTCAGTAACAGTGCGACGATTGCGACGCTCGCGCCCATCGCTCAGCACGACTGGTTGTTCTTCGCCGAACGAATCAACAGCTTCAAGGCGTGATTTGTTGATGCCTTGTGAGGCGAGATAGTTCACGACTGCATGGGCGCGACGTAAGCCCAATGCTTGATTTGCGCCATTTGATCCAACGGCGTCTGCGTGTCCGTAAACGCGAAAGCGCACTTCTGGAAATTGACGGATCCAGTTTGCTTGCTCACGCAATGTGTCACGCGCGCCAGCGTCAAGTTGGGCGCTGTTGAACGCAAAGTTGACGGTTGTCAAAACTTCGCTCGCGAAACGAGATGACAGATCAAAGGCGTATTGCTTTTCACCGCTCATCAACTGCGTGTTGTTCATTGTGGCATTACCAAACGCACCAGTGTCCAGCATTGATCCGGCTTCCGTGCCCCAAGAGCTGTAAACAGCTTGGCGAGGGGCGCAGGCCGACAGCAAAACTGCGGAGCTGAGCAATAAAGCAGCGTGTGTATGAAAGGTGCGCTTTGCCATGTTTAGTCCATTACGTATCCGTATGAGCCGGTGAAGTCTTGACGAGCAACTTCAGCCGCTGCCCCCTTCTTAGGACGACGAGAGTCTCCTGTCACGCGTCCAAATAGGAATAGATCCTTTTCCGTCGGTGGACTGATGCGATCTGTTGGCAGCGCGAGCGCTTCACCACGGGTCGGAGTGACCAGATGTGGCGTAACGATGATCACAAGTTCGGATTGCTCACGTTTGTAATCTGCACTGCGGAAAAGCGCGCCCAGAACTGGAATGTCACCCAGCCAAGGAACCTGACCGCTGAGATCAGTGAAGTCATCCTGCAAAAGACCTGCAATCGCAAAGCTTTCCCCATCGCGCATCTCAACAGTGGTCGATGTACGACGCACTTTCATACCGCTGATCGCGAAACCATCGTTTACAATACCATTCGCAGCATCGAGCGAGGAAACCTCAGCGTTTAGCTCAAGGTTAATCACCTTATCGTCCAATACCCGGGGAATGAAAGCAAGTTGCACACCAAAGGGTTTGAACTGAATCTGCACTCCATTGCTGCTTAAGACAGGAATGGGATATTCGCCACCTGCGAGAAACTTGGCTTCTTGGCCCGATAAGGCCGTTAGGTTTGGTTCTGCAAGCGTGCGCACCATGCCTTTGCTCTCAAGGGCTTCAAGCAATATGCCAACTTCGAGGCCGCCTGCGTTAAAGCCAAAGAGTGTGGCACCATTGTTTGTATTCGCTGCAGGCGTTGACCCACTCAGAGCATTAGATACGGATTCAGCCCCTGTTAGAGTGTTGGTTCCGCCAGAAACACCTAAATTGCCACCCAGCGCGCTGCCACCGAGAGCAAGCGATGAGCTTAGCGATTTGGAAACAGAGCGCTGCATTTCAGCGAAACGGACTTTCAGCATGACTTGCTGTACGCCGCTGACTGTTAAAAGGTTGGTCACGCGCTCAGGCGCATATCGCTGTGCGAGATCCATCGCGCGATCAACTTTACCAGCGCTGGAAACTGTACCTGATAGCACAATGCCGTCATTCGCTGTGCGCACTTCGATCTTCTCGCCTGGCAGGATCTGCCCAAGACGTTCTTTGAACTCGCTCACATCTGCTGAAACGCGCACATCGACGTTTGTGATCAAACGCCCAGCTTCATCGAGCAGGGTGAGCGTCGTTAGACCGGGCGATTTGCCAAGCACATAGACAGTGCGATCCGACAGCGTCGAAATATCCGCGATAGATGGATTTGCGATGCTCAGTTCCGCAAAAGGAACGTCGCTTTCAACTACAACTGCACGGTTCATTGGAATGGGTAAGGTCGAGCTGCTGCCAGATCGTACGATACGCAATGTGTCCGCATACGCCGGTGCGACGGATGCGGTAAACAATACTGCGCAGCCTAAGAAAGCCGCTTTTAGGGTATTAAACTTTTTCATGTGACCTGCCTCTCCGATCACGCCTCGGGTGCGGGTCTTTTGCCCGCTTTTGATGTGAAACATGCGCTAGTTTGGATTTTATTGCAAGAATCAATGGGTTCTGATGCGACCTTGTTGTGTGTCTTGAGCAACAGGGTCGGGAACAAAAGAGGGCACCGCCATCGCGATGCCCCCCGTTTTTGTTGTCATTTTAATCAAGAACCTTCGGCACATGGGATCGGGATATTGACCGTTTCACCGCCCTTACGCATGCGGATGGTACAGACCTTTTTCTCCACCTGCTGAGCTACAGGTTGTGCCTCTTCGATGCCGAGCAACTGTTTCTGGTCTACTTCAATAAGCCCAGCCACTGCTTCGCTTTGCTCTCCAACGAGGGACAAATTCAAGCGACCCGTGCTTTGAGCTTGGGTCAAGGACGCGCCTTGCAGCTGCGTCACGGCGACAGTTACAGTACGCGCGATTGTTGCCTGTTTGACCTCTTCATTAGAGCTCTGATCGATCGCAATGATCTTTACAGCGTTCTCAATGAGGCGTGTGACGGTGCGTGACTTACGTTCGTTGCCAGGTGATTGCACCTTTCCGGTCCAATACACATCGACGCTGTCGCCAGGGCGCAAGAAGCCAGAAACACCTGAACTTACGTCAACTTTGATCGTAAATGCGCTTTGACCTGGCTCGAGGCGCGACTGAAGGCCGACCTCTTTACCGGGTTCCGTGATCTTTACGGCTAAAATTGCTTCAAACTTCTCTGTCGCGCGTTTTACGTAACGAGGGCCCGGCGTATCAGCTGGAAAAAGCTCTTCTTTCGTTTTGAAAATGCCATCTGGCAACGCATTTGAGGGCCATTGCGCAACTGCGATATCTTGGAGCTTTATTTCTTCACCGTATTTAAGCTTACGATTCGCTACAAACACCGGAACCGTCGGAACAACAGGGCCCTTGTTTGCCTGCGCATTCGCGAGCGCGGCTTTGTGCTGATTAACATACTTTTGCGTCATGTGAACGGCTACCCCAGCAAGGGCGATTCCGATCAATAAGACGACTCCGAAGATCATTCGCATTTTCTTACCCTTTCGCTGTGCCAAAACTCAAAACACTCGAATCTTGGCGACACTATAATGATTGAAATCTTGCCAGCCCTTTGTGGCGACATGTCGGCAAAGCTGTGCGAATTGCGCGACAAAAAAACAGCGCCAAACAGATTTTGCTCAGCGCTGTTTTCAAGACGTTAGGCAGAGATCAGTTAGGAATAACAGGGTTTCCAACTTCCATGTTTGAAAGAGCCGTGTCTGTATTGGCTCTCATGGAGGTCGTGCCACCGTTGATCGTTGTGTACGCCGCGACTGACAAACCAACGATCGCAGCTGTCAAAACAACCCAATCTACTGTTACAGCGCCGGTTTCATTTTTTGCAAATTTGAAAAGAGAATGCAGCATTGTTGTCTCCTGGCCTTCCTGTGTGGAGCGGCCTTAAAGTGTCGTTGCTTTATTGCGAAAACACGTGGTTCTGAGTGAATGACGCTCAACTTTGGCAAAACGAGGGCAAAACGCGCGCAATTTTGTGTAACTGCGGTTTCAACTGTTTTGAAGGAAGCTCAACGAAAAACGGCTTACCCAACGCAAGCGAAGGATAAGCCGCTCAATTCACGCTATCGCGCTAAGCGATTACTCTGTTGGGAGAGCAACGTTACCAACTGTCATGCCTGACATTGTGGTGTCTGTTGCCGCTGTCAAGTTGCCAGCACCGGTCTGAATGGAGCCATATGCAGCAACTGCAAGGCCAACAACCGCAGCTGTCAAAACAACCCAGTCAACTGTTACAGCGCCGTTTTCGTCGTTTGCGAAGTTCTTGATAAAGTTTGTCATAGTATGTCCTTCCAAGGATCAGGTTTCTCAGTTTGTTATCAAAGTCAGGTTATGCAGATCCGCCTCTCACCTCGGGGCTGCTCATCGTTTGATGTATTATGTTTGACCTGCAATTGGGGCGCGAATGGGGAAGCAACGCGTCCTTTTAAGTACCTGTTAAGATTTTTTTAAAAAAAATTAATGATATTTATCAGAACTCTGTTCAAAAATGAGGGGGTCTTGTTCCAAGCCTGGGCGAAAACGCTAAAGGGCCGATCTGTTCCCAGATCGACCCTTCGCGTCACGCCCAAGGGGGCTATGAAATGTAGCGATTACTCTGTTGGGAGAGCAACGTTACCAACTGTCATGCCGGACAGAGTTGTGTCTGTCGCTGCTGTCAGGTTGGAAGAACCGGTCTGGATGGAGCCATATGCAGCAACTGCAAGGCCAACAACGGCAGCTGTCAAAACAACCCAGTCAACTGTTACGGCGCCGTTTTCGTCGTTTGCGAAGTTCTTGATGAAGTTAGTCATGTTATATTCCTTCCCAGGATTTGATTTTAAAGTCATTCAAGCTTCGGTGTGCTCGACCTCGCCTCTCACCACGCTGTCGTCCTTAACTTGATGAAACTTGTATCGACTTCAAATGAGGCGCGATTTGGGCAGCTCTGGGGCGACTTCAGTCTCAATTCGTGAAAAATTCGCGATGATGTCTTAAGTTTTGCACAATGATATGAAAAAGGGCGTTCTGTTTCCAGAAACGCCCTTTGTATCAACAATCACACTTGAGGTGATTTCAAATTACTCTGTTGGGAGAGCAACGTTACCAACTGTCATGCCTGACATTGTGGTGTCTGTTGCCGCTGTCAAGTTGCCAGCACCGGTCTGGATGGAGCCATATGCAGCAACTGCAAGGCCAACAACGGCAGCTGTCAAAACAACCCAGTCAACTGTTACGGCGCCGTTTTCGTCGTTTGCGAAGTTCTTGATAAAGTTTGTCATAGTATGTCCCTTTCAAGGATCAGGTTTGTGTTCACTCAAGCGCTGGTGTCTGCTCCGCCTCGTAGCGCTGCGGTCCGTTACCTGATTTAGGTTGTATCAAATACAATTCGGGCGCGAATTTGTCAGAGATGCGGTTTTTTAAGAAATGTTAATATTTTGTTAAGCCGTTCTTTTGCGGGAAGGCGGCATAGGTATATTGCGCAGTAAACGAAAAGAACCGACCTGTTTCCAGATCGGTTCTTTTTCTTTTCGGGCAGGGGAGTTTGAAACTCACTCAAAACCTGCGGTAAAGCGGTTCAGAGTTTTATTAACATCTGGCTCTGGCTCCGGCGCACTACCTTTCAAGCCGCCCGCACCTACGATGCCAAGGCCGACGACGGCCGCACAGATAACCAAGAACTCAGTCGTGATTGCGCCGCTTTCTTTTTGAGCGAACGACGAGATGAACTTTTTCATACAATTGCCTTTCATAATGTCTCGACGCGCAGGTCGAGCGGTAAATCCAAAGGCCTTTTCGCAGACCCGCTGATTGCTGTTGCGTGAAAATTTAGACATGAAAAAGGCAGGTCTAAGGTAATCTGTGAATTTGTGAGTGTGTGTGTTTCGAGACGAGATTGATAAATTATAGGAAAAATGACGGTTTTAAGTGCAAAAAGTCGTTCGATGCTCAATAGTCATAAAAAACGCAAAAGACGTTTATTGGATTGAGCAATGATATTTTACCGGTTTATCGGACGAATGACGACGGCATATATCTTGGCGAGCGCTTTGGTATTCAGTGCGCCTGAGAGCTATGCGCAAACAGAAGGGGCAAAACCAAAGCCATTTCCAGAGTTTTCTGCCAAGCGTCAAAAGCCACCTAAAAAAGGGTCGCGCAAACGCATCACTATTCAGATCACGCCGGAAGGCCCGAAAGCGGGTGCAATTGTGAGCGGTGGTGCATCAAGTGGCGCAAGTGGGTCGTCACGGCCAAGCGCGTCAGGCTCTTATGGATGGTTCTGGGACACAGTTCCGACCGCGCTCGACAAAAGCGGTGGTCGTTATCAAGCGGCGCTCAATAGGTTGAACAATCCGCCCGCTGGCAGCGGTGTGCGTGCGCCACGATTGCAGACGCTTTATACAATCAGCCAAGCGCATGGCGTCGAGATTTTGAAATCAACAATCGGGAAAAAAGTGTCACCAGCGCTGGTTCTTGCGGTTATCGCGGTCGAGTCAGCAGGCAAATCTGATGCCGTCAGTTCTGCGGGGGCACAAGGCTTGATGCAATTGATGCCCGCAACGGCCTCTCGTTTTGGTGTCACAGATGTAAATATCCCTGCGCAAAATATCTCTGGTGGCGTTGCGTATCTTGATTGGCTTATGGGCGAGTTTGGAAATGATCCAGTGCTGGTTTTGGCAGCCTACAATGCAGGGGAGGGGGCCGTGCGTAAGAATAACGGTGTGCCGCCTTTTTCAGAGACCCGCGACTATGTGCCTAAGGTCCTTGCTGCGTTCCAAGTCGCGCGCGGGCTTTGTATGACGCCGCCGCAACTCGCGACAGATGGGTGTGTGTTCAAACAGCTCGGTGGGTAAAGTAAGGTGCGTGATAGCGCGCACCTTACGTTGATTTATACGATTGTGGCTTCCGTTGCTGCGCGCAATTCGTCCTCGGACACGCCTTCAGCCGTTTCGACAATCTTCAAACCGCCTTCAACAACATCCAAAACACCGAGGTTTGTGATGATGCGATCAACAACGGATTTGCCCGTCAGCGGCAACGTACACTCTTTCAAAACCTTACTGACACCATGCTTGTTGGTGTGATCCATTACAACAACCACACGGCCAACGCCAGCAACCAGATCCATCGCGCCACCCATACCTTTGACCAGCTTGCCCGGAATCATCCAGTTTGCCAGATCGCCGTTTTCAGCAACCTCCATTGCGCCCAAGATCGCCATAGCGATTTTGCCGCCGCGGATCATGCCGAAGGACTGCGCTGAATCGAAATAAGCCGTCTGAGGCAGCTCCGTGATCGTTTGCTTTCCCGCGTTGATCAGATCTGCATCCTCTTCACCCGAAATCGGGAAAGGGCCCATGCCAAGCATGCCATTCTCTGATTGCAGCGTCACTTCGATGCCCTCAGGAATGTAGTTGCTGACCAACGTCGGGATGCCAATACCGAGGTTCACATACCAGCCGTCTTGCAGTTCGAGTGCCGCGCGTGCGGCCATTTGATTACGATCCCACATGACTTAAGCCTCCCGTACTGTGCGCTGTTCAATGCGCTTTTCATGATCGCCTTGAATAATGCGGTGCACGTAAATACCGGGCAGATGAATGCTGTCAGGGTCAAGCGAGCCTGTTTCCACAATCTCCTCAACCTCAACAATGCAGACCTTGCCACACATCGCAGCAGGCGGGTTGAAGTTGCGTGCAGTCTTGCGGAATACAAGGTTGCCTGTGGCATCAGCCTTCCATGCTTTTACAATCGCAAGATCGGCAAAGATGCCTTCTTCCATAATGTAGGTCTCACCATTGAAGTCTTTGTGCTCTTTGCCTTCTGCGATCACGGTGCCCACACCTGTTTTTGTGTAAAAACCTGGGATGCCACAACCGCCAGCGCGCATACGCTCAGCCAAGGTGCCTTGAGGATTAAATTCCAACTCTAGCTCGCCAGACAAATACTGGCGCATGAATTCAGCGTTCTCGCCCACATAACTTGAGATCATCTTTTTCACTTGCTTGGTCTGAAGCAAAATACCGATGCCGAAATCATCAACTCCTGCATTGTTGGATGCAAATGTGAGATCTTTAGTGCCCGCTTCCTTGATCGCTTCGAGTAACAATTCGGGAATGCCGCAGAGGCCAAAACCGCCAGACGCGATAAACATGCCGTCAAAAAGCACGCCGTCCAGAGCCTCGGCAGCGCTGCCATAGACTTTTTTCATGAGTAATTTCTCCTGACCCTTAATATCGTCAGAAGGTGTGACGAAGGGTCAAGAGAGAGTCAATGTCAATGCTGCGCTGCGGCGCGCTTACAGGACGCGAACTTGTGTACCAATCGGCGTAATCTCGAAGAGTTCGGCGATCTTTTCATTGTAAAGACCAATGCAGCCAGATGACGAACGACGGCCAATTTTTCGCGTGTCATGCGTGCCGTGGATCAAATACGCAGGCCAGCTCAAATACATTGCATGACTTCCCAACGGATTACCGTCACCGGCTTCCATGAATTTTGGCAAGGTCGGGTCACGCTCACGCATGGCTTTGGTCGGGGTCCAAGTTGGGCCGACTTTCTTGCGAACCACTTCCGTGTATCCGCGCTTTGTTAATTCATCCGTCATTGGGACGGAGGTTGGATAAACGCGGTAATCGGAGCCGTCAGAATTCCAATAGTGCAAAGCGCGCGAGAAAGTATCGGCTACAATCACACCTTTGCCCAGCGTTTCAAAATGATCACGCCAGTCTTGTGTGACAAAACTAGATGCGTTGCGTCGCGCAGGGGCAACGGCGTTTGGTGCTAATAGCTGTGCGCGTGCGATGCTTGGCGCGGCGAGTGTTGCACTCAAACCCAAAAGCGTTGCACGGCGCGAAAATGTAATCTTTGTCATAATACCTCACAAAAAAGGCTGCATTCTCATGCAGCCTTCTCAGAATGTGCGATCATTTGCCATTCACTTTTAAGTTAGGGCACTTAATCGGCATCTTTCTTCGCAGCCGTTTTCTTTGCTGCCGGTTTCTTGGCCGCAGGCTTTTTCGCAGCGGCCTTCTTTTTCGGCGCAGCTTTTTTCTTGGGCGCTGCCTTTTTCTTACCGCTCTTGGCGGCGCGTTCAGTGATCAACTCTACTGCCATTTCCATGGTCACATCTGCGGGTTCAGTGCCCTTCGGGATGGTCGCGTTGATTTTTCCCCACTTCACATAGGGGCCATAGCGACCTTCCATAACATTCACTGGACCCCCATCGCTTGGGTGTTCGCCAAGCTCTTTGAGCGGTTTTGCAGCGGTTCCACCACCGCGACGCCCCGGGTTCGCGCGCTTTTCAGCCAGCAATTCGACGGATCGGTTCATGCCAATTTCAAAAACATCATTAGGATCTTTGACGTTCACATAAACGGGTTTCGCGTCTTCAGGACCTTGGTGCATAATATAAGGACCAAATCGACCAAAGTTCGATTTGATCATGCCGCCTTCTGGGTGCTCCCCGATTTCGCGCGGCAAGCTGAGCAAGGTCAACGCCTTGGCGAGATCCATGTCATCCTTTTCCCAACCTCGGGGCAGGGACGCACGCGGCGGCTTCTTATTCTCTGGTGTGGTTTCGCCGCGCTGAACGTACGGGCCAAAGCGACCGGACTTGAGCCAGATTTCGTCGCCGGCATCTTCGCCAAGCACACGTTCATCCCCATCCGCGCCTTCGCCTGCGATTGGGCGGGTATAGGTGCACTCAGGATAGTTGCCACACCCAACGAAACCACCAGTACGTGATGTTTTCAGATGCAAATTACCGAGCCCACATTTCGGGCAAACCCGCGGATCACTGCCATCTTCGCGTGGCGGGTACAGCTGTGGCGCGAGCGCTTCATCGAGAACATCCAGAACCTGCGAGATGCGCAATTCAGAGGTTTCAGAAATAGCGGCATGGAAGTCGCGCCAGAATTTACTGAGCAACTCTTTATAATTTGCGTCACCTGCTGAAACATCGTCGAGCTGGCTTTCCAGATCAGCGGTGAAGTCATACCCCACATACTGACGGAAGAAATTCATCAAGAAGATCGTAACAATTCGGCCCTTATCTTCAGGGAAAAGGCGGTTCTTGTCTTTGCGCACATATTCGCGGTCTTGGATCGTGGTCACAATCGACGCATAGGTGGAAGGGCGGCCAATGCCGAGCTCTTCCATGCGCTTCACCAGTGTGGCTTCGGTGTAGCGGGGCGGGGGCTGAGTGAAATGTTGCTCTGGTGAAATGGACTTCTTATCCATCGCATCACCCTGCGCAATTTGTGGAAGACGCTTATCATCATCGTCGACGACCGCATCGTCACGGCCCTCTTCATAAACCTTCATGAAGCCATCAAAAAGAACAACCTGGCCTGTCGCGCGCAACACGACTTCACCGTCATCAGAGCCAAGATCGACTGTCGTGCGCTCCATCTTTGCGCTCGCCATTTGGCACGCGATCGTGCGTTTCCAGATCAAATCATAAAGTTTGCGCTGGTCAGGTTCGCCCAACTTCAGGCTGGCGGCATCTTTGGTAAGTTCAGTCGGGCGAATACATTCGTGCGCTTCTTGCGCATTCTTTGCTTTATTTTTGTACTCGCGCGGGCTGCTTGGCAAATAGTCCTTGCCATATCGCTCCTCGATAGCATCACGCGTTTGCGTGATGGCTTCTGGCGCCATGTCAATGCCGTCGGTCCGCATGTATGTGATGTGACCCGCTTCATAAAGACGCTGTGCGATGTTCATTGTTTGGCGTGCGCCAAAGCCGAACTTGCGGCTCGCTTCTTGCTGCAACGTGGACGTCATAAATGGCGCAGACGGATTGCGTGCAGCGGGTTTTGCTTCGACCGACGTGGCTTTCAGTGCGCGCGACGTAACCGCTTGAACGGCCAGTTCGGCAGCGGTCTCATTTGCCAAATCGTATTTATCGAGCTTCTTGCCGCCCATTACTGTCAGACGCGCTTCAAACTCTTGACCACGTGGTGTCGCGAGCAGCGCTTTGACGGACCAGTATTCCCGTGCATTAAATGCTTCAATTTCCTGTTCACGTTCGACGATTATGCGCAGGCACACAGATTGAACGCGACCGGCAGAGCGCGCGCCGGGCAGCTTGCGCCACAAAACGGGTGATAGGTTAAAGCCCACGAGATAGTCTAGAGCGCGACGCGCGAGATATGCCTCAACAAGGGGTTGATCAACTTGGCGCGGGTTTTTCATCGCCTCGGTTACAGCCGCCTTGGTGATCGCATTGAAGACGACACGACTGACGGGCGTATCTTTCTTGATCGAACGGCGCTTTGTCAGGGCCTCTTGCAAGTGCCACGAAATGGCTTCGCCTTCGCGATCGGGGTCGGTCGCGAGAATGAGTTCGTTATCGTCTTTCAGGGCGTCCGCGATGGCTTTGACATGTTTGCGACTGTCATTTCCGATTTCCCATTTCATTTCGAAATCGGCTTCGGTGTCGACGGATCCGTCTTTGGGGGGCAGGTCGCGTACGTGGCCATAAGAGGCGAGGACGGTGTAGTTTGGACCCAAATACTTGTTGATTGTCTTGGCTTTAGCGGGGGATTCGACAACTACAACAGGCATATGATTTCCTTACGACTCGTCTCAAGTATTACGTTTCTTATGGGTGCGTTACATGTGTGGGGAAAGCCCATAATGTCAATCATGCCGATTAAAACAGTCCTTTGGCACTGTTGAAATTGGAACAAGACAAGCGTGTCAATGTTAGGTTAACTTGAACTTATTCATTCTAGAAAAGGCCTGTTCGATGCGTTTTTTCAATATTATTTGCAGCGCAGTTGTTGTGCTTTTTATGTCTATCATCCCGCTTTCGGCTGAGTATGCTGAGCCCGCGCGCGGCAGCAAAGATCGCATTGCGATGCTCGATGCGGTACGGGCGCATGCTGAAGAACAGCTTGGTGATCCGGTTGAATTTATTGTTTACGAACTGCGTGTCGCGGGCCGGTTTGGCTTTGCGTCTTTACAAGCCCAGCGTCCTGGCGGTGGTGCAATCGATCTATACGCGACGCCTGGTTTTCAAAACGGAACGCTCGAACCTGATTTTATGGACGGTACCAGCATGCAAGCTTTGATGCGTCGTTCAGGCGAGACTTGGGTGGCCGTACATTGGGCGATTGGACCTACAGATGTTTGGTTCGCTTATGGCCCTTTTTGTCGCCGTTATGTCAGCGTAATTAAAGACTATTGCTAAGGCGTAAATTAAGCGCGACTGATCAGGCCGCCGGGTGCGCGTCTGATCTGGCCGTCCATTTCAAGGTTGGTCAGAACCGGAATCATCTGACTGCTTCGTGCTCCGATATCGCGTAGCAGTTGGTCTTCCGCGATAGGACTTGGCCCCAATCGATTTAGGATCTGTTGGTGGAGTTCCCTTGTCTCAGTAAGGCTGCGCTGATGGGGGACGTGCCGCTCCAAAGGTAAAGGAATTTGTTCCGCTTGCCCGTCATTCAAAGCCTTTTGCGTCTGAAGCACGGCTATTACGTCTTCAGCATTTCGGACTAAAGTGGCACCATCACGGATAAGCATATTGCAACCAGATGCACGTGCATCGAACGGATGTCCGGGTACGGCGAGCACATCACGTCCCTGATCAAGCGCACCGCGTGCGGTGATAAGGCTGCCAGATTTACCAGCGGCTTCGACTATGACACTAGCGCTGCACAAGCCAGAAATAATGCGATTTCGCATCGGAAAATGCCGCGCGATTGGAGCCATTCCTATCGGTTGTTCGGAAACGAGCGCACCTGATTTCAAAAGGCTTTCTGCAAGCGTCAGATTTTCTGCGGGATAAACCACATCTATGCCACCAGCGAGCACAGCGATTGAGCCAGCGGGTGCCGCAGCGACGTGCGCGCAAGTATCGATTCCACGGGCTAGGCCAGACACGACAACATATCCGGCCTCTGCAAGTTCGCCCGCCAGTGTCCGCGCCATGCGTGTGCCCAAAGAGGAAGCATTACGCGCGCCAACAATCGCAACCATCGGCCGCTTCAAAACCTCTGGGTTTCCGCGCAACCAAAGCATTGGCGGCGCATCGGGAATTTCTGCCAATAAACTGGGATAGCGTTCTTCACCGCGGCAAATCAAATGCGCACCGATTTGCTTGCCAGCTTTGAATTCGCACTCGGCAAATTCGCGCGTTGCGGCAGTATACTTGGTTAATCCCGCTTTTGACGCGATCGCGGGTAGTGCTTTTAGCGCATCAGCTGCGCTGCCATGTTCGTCGAGCAAGCGGTAAAATGTGGCAATTCCAACGCGACGAGAGCGCAAGAGACGAAGCCAATCTAGACGTTCTTCTTCCGTGGCGGGTGGGAGTAGGGGGTGAGTGGAAGAATGGGTATACGCGTTCATCTCGGCCCCGTCTGCTTGCAGAATCAGACCTATCAGAGCCGAGGTTAATAGCGCGTAAATCGAATTTAGAAAGTTTGAGGCAAAGCCCTATGAACCAGCACCACCAACGGTCAAACCGCCAATCATAAGTGTCGGTTGACCAACGCCAACCGGCACCCACTGGCCCGCTTTGCCGCAATTGCCCATGCCTGGATCAAGCGCCATGTCGTTGCCTAAGGCCCTGATTTGTTGCATCGCCGCAGCACCATCGCCAATCAAAGTTGCTCCTTTTACAGGCGCACCAACTTTGCCATTTTCAACGCGGTAGGCTTCTGTGCAGGAGAACACAAACTTGCCATTGGTAATGTCGACTTGGCCGCCGCCAAAACCAACCGCATAAATCCCGTCTTTCAAGTCTGCGACGATATCTGCAGGATCTGTGTCGCCACCCAACATGTAAGTATTCGTCATCCTTGGCATAGGCGGATGCGCGTAGCTTTCGCGTCTCCCGTTGCCAGTCGGTTTCACATCCATCAATCGCGCGTTCTGGCGATCTTGCATGTAGCCCATCAAAATGCCGTCCTCGATGAGCACGTTCTTGGCCGATGGCGTGCCTTCATCGTCTATCGTGATTGAGCCGCGGCGATCGGGGATGGTTCCATCATCAAGAACAGTCACGCCTCTTGAAGCCACGCGTTGCCCCACAAGTCCTGAAAACGCACTGGAGCCTTTTCGGTTGAAGTCGCCCTCTAAACCGTGCCCAACAGCTTCGTGCAGCAAAATGCCGGGCCAACCGGGGCCAAGCACCACGTCCATCACTCCAGCTGGTGCAGGGACAGCTTCCAAATTCACCAAAGCGATTCTAAGAGCTTCACGTGCCTTGGGTTGCCAATCTTCTCGCGTGATCAAACCGCCGAGCGAGATTCGCCCACCACCACCGGCTGATCCACTTTCACGACGTCCGTTTTGTTCAACAATGACGGATACATTCACCCGGGTCATCGGGCGCGTATCGCTGACCTCTGCGCCGTCAGGGCGCAAAATCGTGACTTCCTGTAAAGAGGCCGATATTGAGGCGCTGACCTGAACAACACGCGAATCAAGTTCTCGCAAAAACGCATCGATTTCGCGTAACGTGTCGAGTTTAGCTGTAAAGGTGACTTCGGAGATTGGGTCGACGTCTTTATACAGTTTGGTATTCGTTGCGCGCGGTGCATCTGCCAACATGCCTCCACCAGCGCCGACAGCCAATCGCGCGGTTTCAGACGCTCGCAAAAGAGCGGCTTCGGAAATTTCAGTTGAGTGCGCGTAACCTGCGACTTCACCCAAAACTGCGCGTAGCCCAAACCCTTCTGACGCATCGTACGAGGCATTTTTCAGCTTTCCGTCGTCAAAAACCAAGCCCTCTGATGTGCGGCGCTCAATGAACAACTCACCATCATCCGCGCCAGAACAGGCATTTTGCAGAATTTTCAGCGCACTTTCTTTAGAAAAGTGATCCTGAAAGGGGCGAAAGGGCTGATGCGTCATGCGGGGGTCTCTCTCGTGTATTGGCGAAATCATAGAAGCGTCCGTTTGCCGCAACGCCTAGTCTTTATTTAGTAGTAAGGATATGGTTTTAAACAGCTCAAAGACAACGTCCGTGACTCGCCATCACGGGAGGGCAGGGACGTTTACTTGAAAATAAACGACTATAACAGATTAGACTGGCATTTCGCCACTATCGATCAGGGTGTACTATGCAACTGAAAAAAACTCTCTCCGGCCTTTTGGCAGCATTCGCAGCAGTTCCTGCTATGGCGCAAGAAGGTCTTGAAGTGATCGGCCAGCCGATCCCAGGCGGCATCGGCTTTCAGCCTGCTGCAACAGAACTTATGCGCGATATCCGCTGGCTTGATGGCATGCTGAATATCATCATTACTGTCATTACGCTGTTCGTAACCGCGTTGATCATTTATTGCATCGTGCGCTACAACCGCAAATCGAACCCGACACCTGGGACGTTTACGCACAACTCCCCGATCGAGGTGGCGTGGACGGTTATTCCTATTGTCGTGCTTGTCTTCATCGGTGCATTCTCGCTGCCTATCTTGTTCAAGCAGCAAGAAATCCCAAAGGCCGACATCACGATCAAAGTGACCGGGTACCAGTGGTATTGGGGTTATGAGTACGTCGATCACGAGTTTGGCTTTGACAGCTTCATGCTTGCCAAAGAAGAACTTGCAGACGCTGGCTACGCACCTGAGCAGTATTTGCTCGCAACGGACACAGCGGTTGTTGTGCCTGTTGGCAAGACAGTCGTTATGAATGTCACTGGTGCGGACGTCATCCACTCTTGGACGATCCCAGCGTTTGGTGTGAAGCAAGACGCGGTTCCAGGACGTATTGCACAGCTTTGGTTTGCTGCTGAAAAAGAAGGTATCTATTTCGGTCAGTGTTCTGAGCTTTGCGGCAAAGACCACGCCTATATGCCAATCACGGTCAAAGTCGTCAGCGAAGCAGCGTATGAGCAGTGGCTGAATGGTGCGATCGAAGAATACGCAGGTGTTCCACAGCCGTACAAGGTTGCAGACGCTAAGTAAGCCAAAGACAAAATAGTCGCGCGGGGTCTGTACCCTCGCGCGCTTCAAGCCAACGAGTTGAAAGAGAGCATGATGAGCGACGCCAGCGCAAATAGTGCCAGCCTAGCGCCTGAAGCAAGCTTCGGCGATTTCTTCGCGCTTTTGAAGCCGCGGGTGATGACGCTGGTGGTCTTCACTGCGTTGGTTGGGCTTTTGGCAGCACCAACGCCCGTGCATCCAATGATCGCTTTTGCATCGATTTTGTTTATTGCCATCGGTGGTGGTGCATCCGGTGCACTAAATATGTGGTGGGACGCGGACATCGACGCAGTGATGAAGCGCACTCAGAAACGACCTATCCCAGCAGGTAAAGTGACAGAAGGCGAAGCGCTTGGATTTGGCATAGCGCTTTCGGGCCTGTCCACGATCATGCTGGGTTTGGCTTCAAACTGGGTTGCTGGTGGCTTGCTTGGCTTCACCATATTCTTCTACGTCGTGATCTACACGATGTGGCTCAAGCGCTGGACACCTCAGAACATTGTTATTGGTGGCGCGGCTGGTGCGTTCCCCCCGATGATCGGCTGGGCTGTTGCGACAGGTGGTATTTCCATTGAATCGGTGTTGATGTTTTGTCTGACATTTATGTGGACGCCCCCGCATTTTTGGGCGCTCGCGCTATTTATGCGCAAAGACTACGACCACGCAGGCGTTCCCATGTTGACAGTAACGCATGGTCGCCGCTCTACGCGGATCCACATTTTTGTCTATACTCTATTGCTCGCGGCTCTTGCGCTTGGCGCAGGTGTTACGTCAATCGGTGGCCCAGTCTACATGGCGTTTGCGATTGTTCTTAACATTCTCTTCGTCAAAGGGGCTTGGGACATTCTGAACCGAGACGAAGAGATGAGTGAAGTCGATAATTTCAAAGCTGAGCGCGGTTTCTTCAAACTGTCACTGATGTATCTCTTCCTGCATTTCGGTGCGATCTTGGTCGAAGCGGTCATGCAGCGCTTTGGCATAGGGGGGTGGTAATGGCGCTTGGTAAGCAACATGAAATTCACACCCGCCGCTATGGCCGTAACGTTGGTGTTGGTCTTCTGCTCGCAGGGTTCATTGCAATTATTTTCGGCCTGACGGTCGTAAAGGTAACGCGCGGTGACCACGAACCTCCGCGTGGGGAGGTGCAAGAATAATGTCAGATCAAAACCCCACACAGCGCCAACCTATGGATCCTAAGAAAAAAACTGTGCTTCAAGCCGCGTCACTTGTTGTCTTTATGGGCGCTTTGGCTTGGGCTTCGGTGCCGTTTTACGATTGGTTTTGTCGTGTTACGGGCTTTGGTGGCGTGACCAACACATCCGACACCGGCAGCGATGAAATTCTAGACCAAAAGATCACTGTGCGATTCGATGCTTCGAAAGAACGTGGCATGCCTTGGGAGTTCAAACCCATGGTTCGCGAGATAGAAATGCGGATTGGTGAGACAGGTCTTGTTTTTTATGAGGCCTATAATCCGACTGACAAACCTGTCGCTGGTCAGGCAAGCTACAATGTAGCCCCATATCAAGCTGGCTATTTCTTCAATAAAATCGCATGTTTCTGCTTTGAAGAGCAGGTCTTGCAACCCGGCGAGCGTGTCGAGATGCCCGTCACATTTTACGTCGATCCAGAGATTGTCACGGACCGCGACGCAAAATATACCCAAGAGATAACGCTTTCATATACTTTCTATGAAATCGATCTGCCCGAGGAGGTCCAACAGGCCGCTCTCGAGCAACCCGCAGACACGAACAACAACTAAGCCTATCCGACGAGGGACCCATGGCACACGCAAAAAATCACGACTATCATATTCTTAACCCCTCGCTGTGGCCATTACTGGGCTCAATCGGCGCATTTGTTATGCTGTTTGGCGCGGTACTCTGGTTCCATGACAGCGGACCATGGATGTTCCTAATCGGCCTCGCAGGCGTTTTGTACGTCATGTATGGCTGGTGGGCAGAAGTTGTCGACGAAAGCCATGTGGGTGACCACACGCCTGTCGTGCGTATTGGTCTGCGCTATGGCTTCATCACGTTTATCATGTCTGAAATCATGTTTTTCGCAGCATGGTTCTGGAGCTTCTTCAAGCACGCGATGTATCCAATGGGGCCACAGTCGCCTGCGGTGGACGGTATTTGGCCACCAGCTGGTATTGAGACGTTCGATCCATGGCATCTACCGTTGATCAACACGTTGATTTTGCTTTGCTCCGGTGCAGCTGCTACTTGGGCGCACCACGCTCTTGCGCATGAAAACAACCGCAAAGACATGAAGAACGGCCTTATCCTTGCCGTTGCGCTTGGCCTGATTTTCACAGTCTTCCAGGTTTACGAGTATAGCCATGCCGCCTTTGGCTTCTCTGGCAATATCTATGGCGCAAATTTCTTCATGGCGACGGGCTTTCACGGCTTTCACGTCGTGATTGGTACGATTTTCTTGTTCGTTTGCTTGTTGCGCCTTCAGCGCGGTCACTTCACGCAAGAAAAGCACATCGGTTTTGAGGCTGCGGCTTGGTACTGGCACTTCGTTGACGTGGTTTGGCTCTTCTTGTTCGCCGCTGTCTATGTCTGGGGCGGCTAGACCACGTTGACTGCAGCATTTGCGGCTTGAAATCCCAAGTGCAAAACGACAAAAGCAAAGGCGCAGGAAATATCCTTTCTGCGCCTTTTTCATTTGACGGACCTTGATGACGCGCATGCGCACTCCACTGCTCTTCTCCCTGCTTTTTGGCCTGCTCGGTGCGGCGATCCTCATTTGGCTCGGCGTCTGGCAATTGCAGCGCCTTGAGTGGAAACAAGATATCCTGTCCAACATTGAACGCCGGATTGCTGCTGAGCCTGCCGCGCTGCCGGAACAACCAGATCCCGCAGCAGATCGCTTCTTGCCTGTGGTCGCCGCGGGCACAGTATTTGGCGAAGAAATTCACGTTCTTGTGTCGCAAAAGAATATTGGCGCGGGCTACCGTGTGATCGCTGTGTTCGAAACGGACACAGGTCGCCGCATTTTGCTGGATCGCGGGTTTATCAAGGTTGATCAAAAAGCCGCAGATCGCCCAACTGGCGCTGCGGAGGTTATCGGAAACCTGCATTGGCCTGATGAAAAGGGGAGCTCTATTCCTGAGCCGGACCTAAAGGCAGAGATTTGGTTTGCGCGCGATGTTGACGCGATGGCTGCACATCTCAATACCGAAGCACTTTTGCTCGTGGCACGCGAAACTTCGATTGACAATGACCCGGTTGCGCCGCTTCCGGTTGATACCGTGGGTATTCCAAATGATCATTTGCAATATGCGCTGACGTGGTTCTCGCTCGCGCTGATCTGGATCCTTATGACTTTTACTTTCGTTTGGCGCGCACGCGGCGCGCAGAAGGGCACATCATGAAATATGTCTCAACGCGTGGCGCTGCTCCGGTTCTCACATTTGAAGAAGCGATGCTGACCGGTCTTGCGCGTGACGGTGGCCTGTATGTTCCAGAGACCATCCCACAGCTCAGTGCTGACGACATTTCCGCGATGCGTGGTGCCAGCTACGAAGAGATTGCGTTCAAAGTGGTGCGACCTTTCGTTGGCGACACGTTCACAGATGACGAATTTCGTGGATGTATCGAGCGGGCCTATGCGGGCTTTGGTCATACGGCTCGTGCTCCGCTTGTGCAGCTCGCGCCAAACCACTTCTTGATGGAGCTGTTTCACGGTCCCACCCTCGCGTTCAAAGATTTCGCGATGCAACTTATCGGACAAATGTTTGAACTTGCCCTTAAACGTTCAGGGCAACGCGTCACCATTGTGGGTGCGACGTCAGGTGATACGGGCTCTGCCGCGATAGAAGCTTTTCGTGGCCTAGACGCCGTGGATGTATTCATTCTTTATCCGCATGGCCGCGTGTCCGAAGTGCAGCGCCGTCAGATGACCACGCCGACTGAAAGCAACGTACACGCAATTGCGATGGACGGTGACTTTGACGACTGTCAGGCGCGCTTGAAAGATATGTTCAATGATTTTGAGTTTCGTGACGGCGTAAAGCTGGCGGGCGTCAATTCAATCAACTGGGCGCGTGTTTTGGCGCAGGTTGTTTATTATTTCTCCACCGCTGCATCGCTTGGTGCACCAGATCGTAAAGTTAGCTTTACGGTTCCGACAGGTAACTTTGGGGACATTTTTGCAGGGTTCATCGCCAAAAAAATGGGCTTGCCGATCGAGCGTTTGGTCATCGCGACCAATCAGAACGATATTTTGCATCGCTGCATGGAAACTTCTGCGTACACGAAGTCTGGGGTGAAACCGTCGATTTCTCCGTCTATGGATATTGAAGTATCGTCTAACTTCGAACGCGCTTTGTTTTTCGCACATGATCAAGATGGAACAGCGATCAAGGGTCTTATGGAAGACCTAGCTGCAAATGGGAGCTTCGCGATTTCAGACAATGCCATGGGTGCGTTGCAAGAACATTACGACAGCGGCATGCTCGATGAGGCGGGTACATCTGCGATGATAACGCGTGCGCTAAAAGAGACGGGCGAAGTGCTTTGCCCCCACTCTGCGATTGGCGTTGCTGTGGCAGAGAGCCATCTAGGTGATACGCCAATGATCACACTTGCTACTGCGCATCCTGCGAAATTCCCGGATGCGGTAGAGGTTGCGACAGGCGCGCGGCCAGCGCTACCTGCGCGCATGGCAGATTTGTTTGAGCGCGATGAACGCGTGACCCGCGCCCCGAATGATCTAAAAGCGCTGCAAGATATTGTACGCAAAGGTATTTCTTCATGAGCGTGCAAACACACACACTGGCTAATGGCTTTCGCATCGTCACGGAAAAAATGCCGGGGCTTCAATCCGCGTCTATCGGGATTTGGGTGACAGCAGGTGGCCGCGATGAGCGGATTGAGCAAAATGGAATTGCCCATTTTTTAGAGCACATGGCTTTTAAGGGGACGACGACACGGTCCTCTTTGCAGATCGCGGAAGAGATCGAAGATGTGGGCGGCTATATCAACGCCTATACGAGCCGCGAGGTCACCGCTTACTATGCGCGTGTGCTCGGGGGCGATGTGCCTTTGGCGCTTGATGTGATTTCAGATATTTTGCTTAATCCCGTGTTTGATGAGGATGAGATCGAAGTCGAACGCGGCGTGATTTTGCAAGAGATTGGCCAAGCGCTTGATACGCCCGATGACGTGATTTTTGATTGGTTGCAGGATGAAGCCTATCCAGACCAACCTATAGGGCGCACGATCCTTGGCCCAGAGGAACGGGTGCGCAGCTTCAGCCGTGAAGATTTGAAGCGCTTTGTGCATGAGCACTATGGTCCGTCGCAGATGATCTTGTCGGCAGCAGGCGATGTAGATCACGATGCAATTGTGCGCGAAGCTGAAAAGCTATTTGGTGGCTTGCAGGCTCGGGTCGCAAATGATCCTATCCTTGCGACGTTCCAAGGTGGCGAGCGGCGCGAGGTCAAAACACTAGAACAAGCGCATTTTGCGCTGGCTTTTGAAGGCCCCGGGTATTGCGACAATGCAATTTATACAGCACAAATTTATTCAGTCGCTTTGGGCGGCGGGATGTCGAGCCGTTTGTTCCAAGAAGTGCGCGAGAAGCGCGGGCTATGTTATACAATCTTCGCGCAAACCGGTGCACATTCTGATACTGGTATGATGACGATTTACGCGGGCACAAGCGGGGAGCAGCTTCCTGAATTGGCAAGTTTAACTATCCAAGAGCTTGGCCGTGCTTCTGAAGATATGAGCGACGCTGAGGTCGCGCGAGCACGTGCGCAGATGAAAGCGGGGATGCTCATGGGCCTCGAAAGCCCATCGAGCCGCGCAGAACGCCTCGCGCGTTTGATGCAAATCTGGGGACGTATCCCTGCGCTCGAAGAAACCGTTGCGCAGATTGATGCGGTTACAACCGGAGGCGTTAAGGAATTTGCAGCCAACCTTGCGAGCCAAGCACCAGCAGCGCTTGCGCTTTATGGGCCAGTTGAACGCGCGCCCCAGCTTGCAGAGATGCTTAAAGGTCGTGCGGCGTAATGCTTCGCATCAAGCGAAAAGTACGTTTGGAGACAGAACGCCTCTCGTTGCGTCCACCCATTCACTCCGACTTTCGAGAGTGGGCTAAACTGCGCTATGAAAGTTCAGATTTTCTGACCAAGTGGGAACCCACGTGGGCGAGCAATCATTTAACGCGCAAAGCATTTACCAATCGTGTTTATTGGGCGCAGCGATCTATTTCTGGTGACACGGCAGTACCACTGTTCCTTGAACGTCGCGAAGATGGTGCACTCATGGGAGCGATCACGCTTGATAATATCAGACGTGGCCCTGCGCAAAGCGGCACGCTTGGCTATTGGATCGGGCATCATTACGCGCGTCACGGATATATGAGCGAAGCGATTGCAGCCATCGTGCACTACGCCTTCGAGCGGATGGACTTGTCGCGATTGGAAGCTGCGTGCTTGCCTGAAAACAAAGCATCGCGTGGCCTGTTGGAGAGAACGGGCTTCAAATATGAAGGCGTGGCACAAGCTTATCTGCAGATTGATGGACGTTGGCGAAGCCACGTTCTTTATTCGGCACTTCGTATGGATCGGCGCGGTCGTACGGACGTTGGCTGACTTTTGATCGAAATGCGCTATCCTCTTTCGCAAAGGGGGAGACTGCCATGATCCGTTTATCACTAATCTTCTGTTTTCTTTTCAGCGCGACCCAACTGATTGCGCAAGATCGACGACCCAGCCATTGTATCGCGATTGCGAACTCAACGCCGGGTCTTAGCTATCTGCATAAGGCGAGCTTTCGGGATCCTTTACCTGATTATACGGTTCGTCTGTCTTATATCGCGCACGCAAGTTTTCTAATTCAGACCCAAGGCGGCTTGAACGCGGTAACCGATTTCACTGGTTTTGTTGGGACCACGGACCTTATTCCTGACGTCGTCACCATGAATCATGCCCATGACACCCATTGGACCGCGAACCCAGACCCCGCGATCCCACATGTCCTAAAGGGGTGGGGGCCGTTTGGTGAAGGCGTTGATCATAATCTCGACTTGGATGAAATGCTGGTGCGTAACGTTTCGACGGACATTCGCTCGCAGTTTGGTGGCGAGGAAATGCGCGGAAACTCTATTTTTATCTTTGAAGTTGCTGGCCTTTGTATCGGCCATCTTGGTCATTTGCACCATGAACCAAATGATGCCCAATATGCGGCCATTGGCCGTTTGGACGTTGTGATGGCCCCGGTGGATGGTGGGTATACCTTGCCCGTGTCGACGATGACTCGTGTCCTGAAACGCCTACGGTCCTCTGTCGTGATTCCGATGCATTGGTTTACCGATTTTGGATTGCAAAATTTCGTCTCTGGCATGATTGATGAATTTGACGTCAAGCGCGTTGGTGGCTCTTCGATTGAGGTGTCTTTGGCCACATTGCCCAAGCGCCCAACTATTTTCCTGCTGCGTCCTTCGTGGCTGCGCGATAGGGATCAATAAACCATTTGGAGTCTGACTTGTGCTTAATCCTGTGACCGAAGCTTTCGAAACAGCCTTACGCGCCATTTTGCCAGAGCATTCTGTGCGTGCTGCTGAGCCGCGCTACCTAGAAGAGCCACGCGGGCGCTATGAAACGCGCGAGGGTCTATTGGCATTGCCCCAAACGACTGAAGAAGTCTCTAGGATTGTGCGGCTTGCCAATGAAATGCGCGTCGGGATCGTACCTTATGGCGGCGGCACCGGATTGGTTGGCGGGCAAGTCGCACCAGAGGGGCCAGCGCCGTTGATCTTATCTTTAGAGCGGATGAATGCGATTAGATCGGTGCACCCTGAAGAAAATGTTTTGATCGCAGAGGCCGGTGCGATCCTCGCAGATGTTCAAGCCGCTGCGCAGGATGTGGATCGGCTGTTTCCATTGTCACTGGCCGCCGAAGGGACAGCGCGTATTGGTGGAAATCTTGCCACGAATGCAGGTGGCGTGAATGTGCTGCGTTATGGTAATGCACGTGATCTCTGCCTTGGTCTTGAAGCAGTTTTACCTGACGGGACAATTTGGAACGGCCTATCACGTTTGCGCAAAGACAACACAGGCTATGATTTGCGCAATTTACTTGTCGGCTCCGAAGGGTCGCTCGGGATTATCACGGCTGCCTCTCTAAAACTTAGTCCGCGCCCTGCGGGTGAAGGAACGGCATTTATGGTTGTGGAGCATCCAAAAGCTGCGATTTCCCTTTTGGCTGAAGCGCGAAGCCAACTTGGTGACGGGATTAGTGCATTTGAGATTGTTCATAAGCAAGGCCTCGATTTCCTTGAGGAGTATTTGCCAAGCGTGCGCGTGCCTTTCGAGGAAAAGCCGGAATGGTGTGTTCTCATTGAGGTGGGCTTGGCACGCGGGCTCGATCCGCAAGAAGCGCTGGAAACGCTATTTGAAACAGCGCTTGAGAAGGAACTCGTCAGCGACGGGCTCATCGCGCAGTCTGTCGGTCAGCGAACCGATTTCTGGTCAGTGAGGGAATACATTCCAGAGGCGAACCGTCTTGTCGGCTCTATCTCCTCGCATGATATTTCGGTTCCGATCAGCTTGGTCCCGGAATTTATCGAACGTGCGGGGAAGGTGATCGAAAAGCTTGGGCCGTTGCGTATTAATTGCTTTGGTCATTTGGGTGATGGAAATTTGCACTACAACGTGTTCCCCGATGCAGGCAAATCGCGCCAAGACTATCTGGCGGAGCGAGATGAAGTGAAACGCGTCGTGCATGATCTCGTGCATGAGCTGGGTGGTTCCGTGAGCGCTGAGCATGGCATCGGACGTCTCAAGACAGATGATCTTGAGAAATATGGCGACCCTGCAAAATTGGCAGCAATGCGTGCAATTAAAGCTGCACTTGATCCCAATGGGGTTATGAACCCCGGTGCCGTACTGGCACTATAGACCGTCGTAGGCACACAGGGCTTTCACATCGACGCCAAGCGCTTCAAGGCGCTTGCGTCCGCCGAGTTCGGGCAGATCAATCACGAACCCACAACCGACGATTTCGCCGCCCAAACGCTCCACGAGTTGAATGCCGGCTTCGGCAGTCCCACCAGTCGCGAGCAGATCGTCGATGATGAGGATCTTCTCACCCGCTTGAATCGCATCGTCGTGTAGCTCAACAGTCGCTTCGCCGTATTCAAGTTTGTAATCTTGAGAAATCACAGCACCAGGCAATTTACCGGCTTTGCGCACGGGAATGAAGCCAATGCTCAGTTGATGTGCAATCGCACCCCCAAGGATAAAACCGCGCGCTTCGAGTCCGACGACCTTGTCGATTTTAACGCCCACATAGGGATGTAGAAGCTGGTCAATCGCCATGCGAAACCCGCGCGGGTCACTAAAAAGCGTCGTCACATCGCGAAACATAATCCCTTCGTGAGGGAAATCAGGAATAGTGCGAATGTAGTCTTTGACGGTTTTCATGGGCTTGCGTCCTTTAGCGTTGCACCGCTGTCTAGCGCGGTGGGTAGTGACGGCCAAGGGCCATGATGTCTTGTTGACCCAGTTTTGTGAGCGCGTTGCTGCTTTGTGAAAAGATAGAGCGGCTCTCATAGTACGTGCCACCCACATCGGTAAGCAATCCGAGCCCTTGGATAATCTCTTCAAGCATCGCGCTTTCATAGGCACGTATTTGCAAGCCTGTCGTAAAGATGATGACAGATTTAAGGATCACGCCATCCTTTGTAAAAACACGTACACCCGCGCCGGAAATGGGTGTTCCTTCAAGTGCTCGAAAGCCAGATCCTTTGATTTTGCTGCGTGATGGGATATCGAGGAAAAGGATCGGTATATCTGGATTGCCGTCGTTTCTTGTGAGCTGAACGGCAGAGCCGGCAGCGTTTATTTCGTCGATCGCACGTTGAAGCGCTGCTTCTGCGCGCTTCTTTTTGCCCCCCAAATAAGCGCGCTCCATCTTTGTAATGCCAATTGTTAAATTAGCGTCAGCCCAGCGCACGAAAGGTTTGCCGCATTCACCATTGGCGGGGGCGGCGCAGGCGACCAGTCGGTAAAAATCATCGTCGCTTAGTGCTGTGTCGCTGTTCAGAAACTCTTGCGCATACCCTTGGCTCGAAAGCGCAAGCCAAAGGATAAGTGCGCGCGAGATCATGCGCGCTTCAGTGCCGCTGTCGCGGCACCCATGCCAATCAATGTAAGTCCACCGGCTTGCGTCAAACGTCGCATTACTTTTGGACGCGCGATTTGTGTGCGCATCAGATCGGCCAAAAGTGCGAAAGCAAACGCGTTAAGCGCTGCCAAGGTGACAAATGTTGCAATCAAAATGCCCGCTTGTGGGCCATATGCAGCATCAACCGAGATAAATTGCGGAACAAACGCAATAAAAAACCCGATGCTCTTGGGGTTGAGCGCTGTGACAATGGCCGCATGTCGGAACACTTGGCGCGGCGTTGCTTGTCGGTCTGTTTTCACAAGTCCCGCACCTTCACTCGGTGCCGAGCGAAACATTTTTATCCCGATATAAAAGAGATAGAGTGCACCGACCCACTTTAATATCATGAAGGCCGTCGCTGAGGTTGCGATAATCGCGCCCAAACCGATAAGGGATACGGTCATAGCAATCAGATCCCCCAAGGCGACACCAGATGCTGACGCAATCGCAACTTTGCGTCCTTGGGTCAGCGCATAGCTCAGGATCAACAAGATCGTTGGTCCAGGGATCAGCAAAAGCGCGCTGGATGCGGCGACAAAAGCAAGCCAGAGCGAGAGATCCATCAGCCCAGTACCCGACCGGCCACGGCATCAAGCTTCGCGAGCAATGCTGGATCACGTTTTTCCGGCGCTGTCATAATCGCAAATTCCAATGCTTTATCGCAGCCATGCGGACAATCGTCCCGTTCAGCACCAAGAAGGGCGGGCAAACGTTTAACCAGGTCACGGCCTTTGTCTGAATTGCCAATGAGGGTTTTGATGATTTCTGTGACATCAACTTCCCCATGATCGGGGTGCCAACTGTCATAGTCGGTGATCATCGCAACGGATGCATAACAAAGTTCTGCTTCACGGGCGAGTTTGGCTTCGGGCATATTGGTCATGCCAATCACATCTGCACCCCAACTTGTGCGATACATTTTGCTCTCTGCTAGGGTGGAAAACTGCGGGCCTTCCATCGCGAGATACGTGCCGCCCATGTGAACGGTGATGCCTGCATCCTTTGCGGCGGTGTGGCAAGCTTCAGAGAGGCGTGGGCACGTTGGGTGTGCCACGGACACATGCGCAACACATCCTGTTCCAAAGAAGGATTTTTCGCGCGCAAAAGTGCGGTCAATGAACTGATCGACGATGACAAAATCACCAGGTGCCATTTCTTCGCGAAAGCTGCCACAGGCTGAAACGGAGATCACATCGGTAACCCCAAGCCGCTTCAACGCATCTATATTCGCGCGGTACGGCACGGTTGTAGGGGAGTGCACATGCCCACGGCCATGGCGCGGCAAGAAGGCCATTTTTATGCCATCTAACGTGCCTGTCAGGATCTGGTCCGAAGGATCGCCCCAAGGCGTTTCAACCGTTTGCCAAGTGGCGTCCGCCAAACCGTCAATGTCGTAAATGCCAGAGCCGCCGATCACGGCGATCATAGTATCAGTCATGTTCATTATGTCCTGTCATGTGCAGTTTATCAGTAAGCTAACGAGCGTCGCGTCCAATGAAAATGCAAGAATCGCTAAAGGAGAGCCAAATTGGCGTGAGGGCAGGGGTGTTCTTTGGACGCAGCATAGTTTACGCAGCGCTAATAGAACGTCCCCCCAAAGACAGGTTAAATTCATGAAACGAGCAATTCTCGGTGCATTCGCCAATCATATGACCGCACCTGACTTACGCTGGATGCCGGACGAAGGCTTCACTATCTCACGTTTGCGCATTGAGCTGCTATCGGGTTTGACCGTTGCTTTGGCGCTGGTCCCTGAAGCGGTTGCCTTTGCTTTTGTTGCGGGTGTGCATCCCTTGGTCGGCTTATACGCTGCGTTCTTGGTTGGCTTGATCACGGCGTTGATTGGTGGTCGTCCGGGCATGATTTCTGGCGCGACGGGGGCTTTGGCCGTCGTTATGGTCGCCTTGGTTGCTCAACACGGTGTTGAATATCTGTTTGCGACCGTTGTTTTGATGGGGCTTTTACAAATATTCTTTGGTGCAATGCACTGGGGCAAGTTCATTCGCTTGGTACCGCATCCTGTGATGCTCGGTTTCGTAAATGGCCTCGCGATCGTTATTTTCTTAGCACAATTGACTCAATTTAAAGTGCCTGGAACCGTCGTCAGTGATGGGCACGGTATGACCGGTGGTGAGTGGCTTACGGGAATGCCGATGATCTTAATGCTTATTCTGGTCGGCTGTACTATGGCGATCATTTGGGTAACTCCGCGCATTACAAAGGTTATTCCTGCGCCCTTGGCAGGTATTGGTATCGTCGCGGCGGTTGTGATTGCTTTTGGACTAGACGTGCCGCGCGTTGGTGATCTCGCCTCGATCCAAGGTGGATTGCCGACATGGCACATTCCTACGGTCCCGCTAAACTGGGAAACCTTCCAAATCATTCTGCCCTACGCGGTTATTTTGGCGGCGATTGGTTTGATCGAAAGCCTGCTTACGCTCAATCTTGTGGGTGAAATGACCAACAAACGTGGCGGTGCATCGCAAGAGTGTATTGCGCAAGGTATCGCGAATACAGTCACTGGTTTTTTCGGTGGCATGGGTGGTTGTGCAATGATTGGTCAGTCGATGATCAACGTAAAGTCGGGTGGCCGAACTCGGATTGCGGGCATTGCAGCCGCGATTTTCCTGCTGTTGTTCATTGTTGCAGGCTCCTCTGTGATCGAGCTGATCCCGTTGGCCGCACTTGTTGGTGTGATGTTTATGGTCGTGATTGGGACTTTCGCTTGGAACTCCCTGCTTATTTTGCGCCGCGTTCCAAAGATGGATGCGTTTGTTATCATCCTCGTGACGGTCGTGACAGTTTACTCTGACCTCGCGGTGGCGGTTGTTGTCGGTGTTATCGTCTCCGCGCTGGCGTATGCGTGGAACAACGCGCGCCGCATTCACGCGATTGAGCGTCCATCTTCCACATCAGAGGGCGCGAAAGTTTACGAAATTCAAGGACCTTTGTTCTTCGGGTCTTCAGACGGGTTTATTGAGCTATTCAACGTCGCAGATGATCCAAAAGAGGTGATCGTCGACTTTGCCCAAAGTCGTGTCGTCGATCAATCAGCCCTGCAGGCGATTGAGGCTGTAGCAGCAAAATACGAGGAAGCAGGAAAGCGCATTCAGCTGCGCCATCTGAGCCGCGATTGTCACCAGCTTTTGACGACAGCAGGGCATTTGATGATCGATAGTGATGACGATCCTGACTATGAAGTCGCGGTCGATTATCAAGTGCGTACAGGTATTTTGGGCGGCCATTAGACCGCCCATTCATCTCAATCGTCAGGGCGGGACAGTTCGAACAGATCTTTCACAACGGCATAATCGCGATATCCCAAGCGCGAAAGCGGTTGGAAGGTCGTGACATCGAAGCGACCGTCCTTGATGCAAGCGTCATCCATATGAACGCCCGTGACTTCGCCAAGTACCAGATGATTGCTCGCGCCTTCTAACTTGATAATTTGCGTCACTTTGCATTCAAGCGATGCAGGGGACGCCGCGACGCGCGGCGCGTTTATGCTTTCGCACTCAAGCTTTTCCAAACCTGCATGTGCAAATTCATCACTGCCAGCGGGCAACGTAGCGCTTGACGCGTTCATGGCGTCTTGCAATGCGGCCGATACGATGTTGACGCAAAAGACGCCTGTTTCGCGGATGACTGCAACGCTGTCTTTGGTATCCCCGCGATCATCTTTTACACCGGTCGAAGAAAACATGACCTGTGGCGGCACATAAGCGACTGCGTTGAAGAAGCTATAGGGCGCTAAGTTGTCACGGCCCTCGCTGTCGCGTGTGGAGATCCAACCGATTGGTCGAGGTGTAACGATGGCGTTGAAAGGGTTATGGGGCAGGTCGTGACCGTCTTCGGGGCGATAAAACATCAATAGGGACTCCTTGTTTGCCCAATCGCTACCGCCATGCTAGGCGCGATGCCAGCAAAAACGTGAAAGCAGATTGGTGTACGCGCTCAAACCAGAAACAGCTGAGGATTGGTGGGAGGTCGAAGCACTTTATGATTTGTGCTTTGCGCCGGGGCGAGAGGCGTTGTCTTCTTATCGCTTACGCGATGGCGTGCCACCTGTTGAGGGCTTGAGCAGTGTAGCACGTGACAGCGATGGCATTCTTGCTGGTGCAATCAGGTATTGGCCCGTTCTTATTGGGATGCATCAGGCGTTGCTGCTTGGTCCTGTGGCAGTCCACCCGACCCGCCAAGGCGAAGGACTGGGCAGTGCTTTGATACGTGATAGCCTTGCGCGCGCAGATGAGAATGGGTGGCGCAGGGTGATGCTGGTCGGCGATGAGCCGTACTATCAAAAATTCGGTTTCTCGCGTTTGAACGGCATTTTGATGCCTCCGCCAACAAATCCTGAACGCGTCTTGGGATTGAATGCAGATGCGGCCGTCTGGGAAGATGTGCAGGGAAAGGTGACGCGCAGCGCTTGAAATTAATGCGCCACGTGCTGATCTTAGGGACATGGCCACAGATTTAAGCACCCCTGATTTAGATCGCGACATCAGTGTGATCGCAAAGCGTTACCGCAAGGCGGGGGGCGTCGGTATTCAGGTGCTCAACCTTGTTGGCGGGCAAGCTGAGAATTTGATGGAACGTTTACCTGATCCGGTCAAAGACCGTCTCGAGGATGCGACAACCAAAGCCTTGAACGTTGCTTTGAGCGCCGCGAGTAGAAGCCGCGGTGTAGTTCCAGATCAGAAATCATGGCTCAACACAGCTGCAGCAACGGCTATGGGCGCGGCAGGTGGGGCAGGCGGCTTGCCCACAGCACTTGCCGAATTGCCAGTGACAACCACGGTCCTTTTGCGTGCTATCCAAGGGATTGCAGCGGAATACGGCTTTGATCCAAGCGAACCTGACATTCAGGCCGAATGCTTGCAAGTTTTTGCTGCCGCAGGTCCACTTGCTGCTGATGATGGTGCTGACATGGGCTTTCTGAGTGCGCGTGTGACCCTATCTGGCGCGACGGTGCATGGCATTATCGCGCGCGTGGCTCCGCGTTTGAGCGCGGCTTTGGGCCAGAAACTCGCGGCACAAACCGTGCCGATTATCGGAGCAGTCGCAGGGGCGGCGACCAATTACGCCTACACCAGCTATTACCAAGAAATGGCGCATGTCCATTTTGGCTTGATGAAAGCAGGCAAAGCGCATGACTTGCCGCGCGAGACTTTGGTGCTTCGTTTGTCAGACGCGATTAAATCACTCTAGCGCGCAACGCTTTTAAGATAGTCCATCACAGGCGCGCGCACAGATTGCTCACCGCTTTCATGGCACTTTTCTATGATCCCACGCAGCACGTTTAGGTCGACGTTGCGCAACATGTGCTTCACCGGCCCGATTGACGCTGGTCGCATAGACAGCGAGCGCAATCCGATTGCTGCAAAGCACGCCGCTTCGACAGGGCGTCCTGCGTCTTCACCACAGAATGACAACGGGGTTCCCGCCACATCGCAACGCGTTACAATCCCTTGTAAAAAGCTCAAAAAGGAGATGGACAACGTATCGTAGCGACGTCTGACCCGCTCATTCTCACGATCTGCCGCGAAGAAGAACTGCTTTAGGTCATTGCCACCAATCGAAAGAAATCCGACGTCTTCAAAAAATGCTTGCGGTGCAAAAGCAAGTGATGGTGTTTCTAGCATCGCCCCAACTTCGAGCTTTTCTGGCAATGGATGGCCGAGTCTGCGCTCACGATCCATTGCTTTCGCTATCTCGGCTTTTGCGGCGACATACTCGCTATACTGCGCAACAAACGGGAACATGACAGAAAGGTTCCGTCCCGCAGCGGCGCGTAAAAGCGCCTGCAACTGCATCCGCATAACGCCAGGTTTATCAAGCCCAACGCGAATGGCGCGCCAGCCGAGGGCAGGATTGGGTTCATCATTCGGTTTCATGTAGGTCAGAACCTTGTCCGACCCGATATCGAGTGTTCGAAAGACCACTCTTTTGTCGCCCGATGCATCAAGTACGCGTTTATAAAGCGCACTGAGCTCAGAACGCCGCGGCATTTGATTGCGGATCAAGAATTGTAACTCGGTGCGGAACAAGCCAACGCCTTCGGCACCAGAGCTTTCCAATGATGGAAGATCTGCCATCAAGCCGGCGTTCATTTGTAAGCTTATAGTCGTTCCGCAAACTGTTGTCGCAGGCAGATCACGCGTTGCAGAGTAGCGTTCCTGCGCGTCCGCTTGCATGGCGATTTTGTCTTGGAACGCGGCATTCACAGTGTCATCGGGACGCAAGTGTACGATGCCCTGATCGCCATCGACCATGATTTGATCGCCGTTTAACGCCTCGCGTGTTATCGCGTCTGCGTGCACCACCAAAGGGATGGCCAATGCGCGCGCGACGATCGCCGCGTGTGAGCCAACGCTGCCCTCTTCAAGGACAATAGCCTTCAAAGATCGTCCATATTCCAGCAATTCGCCGGGGCCGATATTACGCGCAATCAGAACTGGATCAGCAGGCATTTCAGCACCTGTAATCGCGCCTTGGCCTGTCAAAATACGTAGCAAACGGTTGGACAGATCATCAAGATCTTGCAAGCGTTCACGCAAATAGCTGTCTGATACTTGGCCCAAACGGGTCCGCGCTTGAGTTTGTTCTTTTTCAACAGCCGCTTCAGCAGACAAGCCGTTGGAAATGTCTTCCTCCATACGCCGCATCCAGCCCTTGGAATTGGCGAACATGCGATACGCTTCAAGGACTTGAAGTTGTTCACCATCCCCACCAGCGGCCCCAGCGAGCAGTTTATCAACGCTCACGCGCAGGGTTTCGACGGCATCCGTTAGGCGCTTGGATTCAGTGTCGGGGTCTTCTGCAATAACGTTTGTTACGACGACGCGTGGCTCGTGTAGCCACACATGACCAATCGCAGCGCCTTCTTGACCAGTGGTGCCACGCACCAAAACGGGTTGCTGATGGCGCGCAGAAAGTGCTTCACCTTCGCCTAGAAACGCACCTAGCTCTGTCATCTCAGCCAGAACCATCGCGACGACTTCTAGCGCGTAGAGCTCATCCGCTGAAAACAAGCGTGCGGCTTTGGACTGAACGACCAATACGCCAAGACGTTCGCCAAGCCGTTGGATAGGAACACCAAGGAATGACGAGAAAATTTCCTCGCCTGTTTCCGGCATGTAGCGGAACCCTTTTTCCGACGGCGCATCTGCGGTGTTGATTGTTTTCGAACGTTTGGCGACGCGCCCAACAAGCCCTTCGCCTAGGCGCAAACGGGTTTGGTGCACGGAATCAGGATTCAAACCTTCAGTAGCGCAAAGTTCGAGTGTTTCGGCATCGCGAAAAAGATAGATTGAGCAAACTTCGGTCTGCATTGACGACGCAATGAGACCGGTAATTTTGTCCAACCTTTGTTGGCCGTCGCCATCCTCAGCCATTGCATCACGCAGACGGCCAAGCAACTTTCGGCTTTCACTTTCGCGTCTTTGCGGCATTCGATCTCGTGCCCTTTTCGGCAAATACTTGAGCGGTAAAACCGTCCCTTAGCTTAGCATAAGATGAATTGAACGAAATGGCGAGCAAACGCATATGATACGCAACATTTGAGAACGTCGCTTTCGAACGCGCTTGTCTCACGCAAGAAGCTTATACGCCAATTACTATTAGCAAGTTTGAATTTGCGCTTAGGCTTTGTCTAATTCAAACGCGTCGTGAAGGGCCTGAACCGCGAGCTCCATATATTTGCGATCAACCAGAACGGATATCTTTATCTCAGACGTTGCAATAACCTTAATGTTCACACCCTCATCGCTAAGCGTTTTGAACATCTTAGCCGCCACGCCAGATTGTGAACGCATCCCGATACCGACTGCAGAAATCTTCGCGACATCTGTGTCAGCTATCAGATCATGATAGTTGATTTCACCAGCGGTTTTGGCATCTTCCATCGCCTTTTCTGCGCGCTTCACCTGATCGGTGGGGCAGGAGAAAGTCATGTCCGTGCGACCGTCTTCAGCGATGTTCTGGATAATCATATCCACGTTCACACCAGCATCTGACAAAGGCCCAAAGATCGCTGCTGCAATGCCAGGGCGGTCAGCCACTGATACGAGGGTCATTTTTGCTTCATCGCGGCTGTAGGCGATGCCTGAAACTACGTTGGATTCCATGATTTCCTCCTCGGCGCAAACAAGCGTGCCTGCGGTGTCTGATTGTTCTTCAAATGAGCTAAGCACGCGCAACTTAACTTTGTAGCGCATGGCCAACTCAACAGAGCGGGTTTGCAAGACCTTCGCGCCAAGGCTGGCCAGCTCGAGCATTTCTTCAAACGCGATCTTGTCGAGCTTGCGGGCTTTGTCTGTGATGCGTGGATCTGTCGTATAAACGCCATCAACGTCCGTATAAATATCACAACGCTCAGCGTCGAATGCTGCAGCAAAGGCAACAGCCGTTGTATCGGAACCACCACGCCCAAGTGTCGTAATACGACCTTCGGGGCTTACGCCTTGAAAACCTGCCACAACAGCGACGCGGTCACCGTTTGCGAACTTTTCGCGGATATTCTCGTCTGGAATTTCTTCGATCCGCGCGGCGGAATGGGCAGAGGTGGTTTTCACAGGAACTTGCCACCCTTGCCAAGAGCGCGCGGGGATTTCCATCTCTTGCAACGTCAGCGCCATCAAACCTGCGGTCACATTCTCGCCCGAGCTTACAATAGCGTCGTATTCGCGCGCATCATAAAGGGGCGACGTCTCATTCACCCAGCCCACTAACTCATTGGTTTTGCCAGACATCGCAGAAACGATGACAATGACGTCATAGCCTTTTGCGACTTCGACACCCACGCGTTTTGCTGCGCGTTTGATGCGGTCAAGATTTGCGACAGACGTGCCGCCGAATTTCATCACGAGAACGGGCATACCAGCGTCCTTGTTAGGAGAAGTTGGCACGCATTTACGGCGCTATGCTTGTAAGAGCAAGAGGTGGGGGCGATAACGCGACAGCCTGACCTAAAAAGGCATCAACGCGCCGTCATAATTCTCAAAAACACCAGTGTGATCACGCGACAGCAGATCAAAACGCTCAATCAATCCTGCAGCAGAGGTCGCAGCATCAATATCTGCCTCTGCACCGCCCATTTCTGTTTGGACCCAGCCGGGATGATAAGCACCGACAGCGATTCCATCGCTTTTGAGATCGATGGAGAGATTGCGTGCGAGGTTTACCGCCGCGGCTTTGGACGCGCGATAGACAAAGGCGTTGCCGCCCGCACGCTCAGATGATCCCATCTGGGAGGCAATGATCGCCACTTTGGGTGCCGTGCTTTTGCGCAATGCAGGTAGCAAAGCTTGTATCGTTTGAAAGACACCAGTGACATTTACTGCAAAAGTATCTGCCCAAATTTGCGGGTCATAACCGCTCTCAAGCGCATGGCCTTTGTCGAGGTAGACACCCGCATTGCAAATCAACAAGTCGAGGGCAGGTTGATAACTGGCAGCAAGATTTTGAATTTGCTCTGCATTCGTTACGTCCAAAATATCGCCCGTGCTGCTGTCACGCGACGTTGCTAGAACCGTATCGCCGCGCGCGCGCAGTTGCGTTGTTATGTGTTCGCCAATGCCACGATTGCCACCTGTCAGTATAACTTGCATCAATTGCCCTTTCTGGACGGTCTAAAGGGAAGCGGAAGCACCGGAACACCGTCTTCGACCAATTTTTTAGCGTCTTCCAAGTTGGCTTCACCATAGATGGACGCTTCAGGCGCATCGCCGTTGTGCATCGCACGTGCCTTTTGGGCGAATTCACCGCCCACATATTCGCTGTTGGCTTCGACCTTTTCGCGCATTTCTGCGATCATTTGCTCTGCCGGGGTCGCTGGTGCTGACAAGGGGCCCGGGCTTTTGGGGCCGGATGTTTCGGCAATTTTGCGGGCAGGTCGCACCGCAGGGGCCATCAATACTTTTTCAACTTGCGCAACGCCGCAAATCGCACAAGTTACCATTCCTGCGTTTTGCGACTTGTCAAACGCACTTGCGGATTGGAACCAGCTGTCAAATTGATGGGCGTTGGAACATTTGAGGGCGTATTGGATCATAGCTCAACGATATAGAGTTAAAAATCTGTGGTCGAGGTGTTTTAACTTTTGCGCGCTTGTTTTGGACTAAAAGTGTAAATGATGTGCGCAAGTTCAGGTTCGCTGACTTTGCGCGCCGCTTCTGCCAAGCTAAACCATTTGCGTTTGCGCTGGCCCATCTCGCGGTAGCGATCATGAACCGTCTTGACCTTCAAGCTGTAAACAATACCGATACAAGGAATAAGGCGTCCAGACACATGATGCTTTGTGTAGGAATAAATCCCTAGCGATTCATTGTTGAGTTTGCCTTCAACACCTGCTTCTTCTAACGCTTCAATCGCAGCGCTTTGAGCGGGCAGCATACCGTTTTGTGGCCATCCTTTCGGGATGATCCAACGTTTGCTACGACGCGATGTAACCAACAACACTTCTGGCTTACCTTTGCGCAACCGATAACAAAGTGCAGCAAATTGCGTGCGCAAACCAGTTTTTTTAGCCCCCATTAAATCAATTGGGGAAAAAGGGGTTTCTTTGGCCCGATGCTCTTTCATCGCGTGTATCTTTGCCTCGTCCGCTCATGAATGATGCCGTTGAAATGTGGGCATATCCTTATTTTTGTTCGTTATATCAGCTTTTCAAGGTGTGTTGAAGGGCATCGAGAACTTGATCAAGCGTTTGTGCAGCCCCAAGCGCGTTTCGCGCGTTGTGACGCTGCCGCGTCGCGACGTCGTTCTCAAGCAAAGTAAGCACATTATTGGCAACGTCTTCCGCATTCAAACACATGCGCGCGCCTTCATGCGTTGCAAGCGCTGCGTATGGCTCGGCGAAATTCTCAAGGTGCGGGCCGTGTAAAATAGCGCAGTCATGGGCGAGCGGTTCAAACGGTGTGTGCCCGCCTTTGGCGACCAAAGACCCGGCAACAAAGCAGATGCTCGAAGCTGCATACCATTTGTCCATCTCACCCAACGTATCCGCTATGAAAAGCGCGTTCGCTTGATCAAAGCTAGCGACTTTGCTGCGTTGCTTGGCCTCAAACCCTAGGGTCTGCGCAAACTTCGCTATTTCGTCACCGCGCTTTGGGTGGCGCGGGGCGAGTATCATTTTGACGTGCGGTGCGCGTTCTAAGATTTGCTTATGCGCCGTGAGCAAAATCTCGTCTTCACCCTGATGAGTAGAGGCCGCCAGCCAAGTGCTCGCGCGCTCTGGATTGCGCGTGTGGGGCCTTGGGGCTTGGTAGAGAGATTTCAGCGCAATGCGTGGGCCGAAAGACTGTCCGCCCAAGTTTCGCAAACGCTTCTCAGATGCACCATCTTGAGCGCAAATAAGATCAAAACTCCCAAAAACGCGTGATGCCAGCCCACCAAAGCGCGCCCAACCTTTTGCGCTCTTTTCAGAAATACGCCCCCCAATCAACGAAACTGGAACGTTCGCATTTTTTAATGCAATCAAACGGTTCGGCCAAAAATCTGCTTCGAACAGGGTGAACATACGACAATTGTTTTTCTGAACGATCCGGTGATGCAGCCATGTTAGATCGAGCGGGGCAAGGCGGCACTGTGTATTCTTTAAAGCCCAGGATTGAACAAGACGTTTGCCACTTACGCTGTTGCACGTAATGAGCAGGGCATTGGTTTCTTTTAGTTTTTCTATCATCGGGCGCGCTGCGCTTAGCTCCCCGTTCGAGGCCGCGTGACACCAGATAATCGGTTCGTTCGAAAGTTCCGGCCAAAGTCCCAACCGTTCTTGAAAGTCGACAAAACTTTCAACACGGCGCACGACCCTTAATAACAAGGCAAGTACCACAAGCGGCAATGCAAGCGTAAATAAGCAACGGTAAAGCAGCATTGAAACTAAGATCTTTCGCGTTCAGGTCAGTGCATTCAGCCCTAGCGCGCGTATGTCACGCAAGCAAGCGCTTGCGCCTCGTGCAGCCATTCGAAATAGTCGCGCCATGACGTCCATTCGCTCCTTAATAACCGCGCTTTGTACCAGCGTTGCGCTCGCCACTCCGATTTGGGCAGAGCCAGTGACAATCTTTGCAGCGTCCAGCCTGAAAACAGCGCTGGATCAGGTCATCGAAACACATTCGCTCGATGCAGTGCCGGTTTATGGTGGCAGCGCTGCGATTGCGCGTCAAATCACACAGGGTGCTGAAGCTGATATTGTCATTCTTGCTCATACCGATTGGATGGATTGGCTCGCCATGCAAGGCACGTTACATCCCCAAAGCCGATGTAATCTTTTGAGCAATGCTTTGGTCATTGCGGCCCTCAATGATGCCCTTGAGAATGATTTTCAAACTGCTGATGATCTGATCGCAGCTTTGAATGGTGGACGTCTGGCTTTGGGGCAAATGCGTTCTGTTCCAGCAGGGCAATATGCGCGGGCTTATCTAAGCAATATGGGCTGGCTTGAGGTGGTGAGACCTCATCTCGCCGAGACATCGAATGTGCGTTTGGCTTTGGCTCTTGTCGCGCGGGGGGAAACACCGCTTGGTTTTGTTTATGCTAGCGACGTCGCCGCAGAGCCGCGCGTGCGCGTTGTCTTTACTCCCGATCCCGACGCCTATCCCGCGATACGATATCCTATGGCTATTACTGCAAACGCGCGCGCTAAAAGCGCGGCTGTTGCTAAAGTGCTTGCGGGTGCAAATGAAGTCTTTGCGGAACAAGGGTTTAACGCTGTACCGGCACAGGAAGTGGGGCGCTGCGAATGATCTTGAGCGCGGCTGAATGGGCGATTGTCGCTTTATCTTTGCGCGTTGCACTGGTTGCAACGCTTTTGAGTTTGCCGTTTGCGATTTGGATCGCATGGCTTTTGGCGCGCCGTGAGTTCTTTGGCAAATCAATCCTAAATATTATTGTGCATTTGCCCTTGGTCCTTCCGCCCGTCGTGACGGGCTACGCGCTGCTACTTTTGTTTGGCAACCAAGGACCGCTAGGGGCGCTGTTTGAAACGCTTTTCGGGATCACATTTGCATTTAGCTGGACTGGCGCTGCGCTTGCAGCAGCGATCATGGGGTTTCCACTTATCGTGCGTGCGATCCGTTTAGGGTTTGAAGCAGTAGATCAAGGTTTGGAAGAGGCTGCGGCAACGCTGGGAGCCCCAAGAAACGCTGTGTTTGTTCGCGTGACTTTGCCATTGATCACACCTGCCTTGCTGACCGGCGCTGTGCTTGGCTTTGCCAAAGCGATGGGGGAATTTGGTGCAACGATTACGTTTGTGGCGTCAATTCCGGGCGAAAGTGAAACGTTACCCTCCGCCATTTATACATTGCTGCAAGTGCCTGGTGGCGAAGCGGATGCGCTGCGTCTGATTGCCATCTCCGTCGTGGTTTCGGTGCTCGCTTTGGCGATATCGGAGTGGTTGGCGAGGCGTGCAATTAAACGCGTGGCGGGGCTATGAGCTTAGAGGTCGATCTCCAGAGCACGCTTGGCGCGTTTAAGCTAGATATACAGCTGAGCGCAGGGCAGGGGGCAACGGTCATTTATGGGCGTTCCGGAAGCGGTAAGACCAGCCTGATCAATGCAATCGCAGGGCTCTCGATTCCTCAGAATGGCTACATAACTTTGAATGATCAGACGCTTTTTGATGCTCAGAAAGGTGTGAATCTTCCTGTGCACCAACGCCGCATCGGATACGTATTCCAGGACGCACGCTTGTTTCCGCATTTAAATGTCGCGGATAATATTGATTTTGGCGCGGAATACGCAGAGGATCCTTTGTCTGTGAAACAGCGTGATGCAGTGATCGAAATGCTCGGAATTGGCGCATTGCTACAGCGCCGGCCTGCTGCGTTATCTGGGGGCGAAAAACAACGTGTCGCGCTTGGTCGCGCGTTGCTGAGCGCGCCAAACTTATTGCTTCTGGATGAACCGCTTGCAGCTCTTGATGTGCCGCGTAAACAAGAGATACTTCCATATTTCGAACGCCTGCGCGCAGAGGGTGGGCCGCCAATGATCTATGTGACCCATGACATGAGCGAAATTGTGCGCCTAGCCGATCATTTATGCGTTTTGCGCAATGGCAGAAGCGTTGCGCAAGGGACCGCTGAAGACGTTTTGGCAAATCCCGCAAATATGAAATTGATAGGTGTTCAAGATGCGGGGGCGTTGATCACTGGTGTCGTTGATCATCATGCCGAAGATGGGCTGAGCGGCATCCGTTTGAGCGCAGGCATGTTGTTCGCGCCACGAATGAATGTCGCTGTGGGCACCTCTGTACGCATTCGCATCCGCGCGCAGGATGTGATCTTGTCACAAAGCGAGCCAAAAGGCATGTCCAGTCAGAATATCCTGCAAGCGAAAATCACTGCAATTGAAGAAGGCGTAAGCTCTGGTTTTGCGATTGCACTAAGCGCAGGAACCGATCGTTTGCTCGCGCGCATCACCGCCCGTGCGCTTTCACAGATGGAGCTGAAAGTGGGGCAAAGCATATGGGCCGTTCTGAAAGCAAATGCAGTTCCACCGAGCGCAATCGCTCCAAGCTAAAACGCGATTCTTGTGCTGTGAAGAATTTCACCGAATTCCATGCTTTTCTAACTTGACGGACGTTTTGCAGTCCAGTATCCGACGCCCTGTTGGCGATGTAGCTCAGTTGGTTAGAGCAGCGGAATCATAATCCGCGTGTCCGGGGTTCAAATCCCTGCATCGCCACCACATCCCACTGCCTTGACAATTCTAGTAGAACCTTATTGTGCGTTTTGTAACGGTTCTCAAACCTGCGCCAGAATGGTTCCCGTCAATTGGATTTTTTTGCCCACTTTGAAAGTTTGCTATAGCTGACTCCGCGCAGGTTTGATGGTGCTTACTTTGCGCAATTTTCAAGAATCCCGTTGCGCCCTTCGTTTGTGGCGCTAGTCTCCTGCCAATCATAATAGGGAGAGAGAAATGAAACATTTATCTGCAAAGCTCGTTGGAGCAGCTTTTATTGCGTCCTTGGGTGCTGAGGCTGCTGCGACAGAATGGAACGTATCAGTTTGGGGCAAGCGTCGCGCGTTTACTGAGCATGTTGAGAAACTTGCCGAGCTGGTGTCGGAAAAGACCAACGGCGAATTTACCATGAACGTATCTTATGGAGGTCTCTCAAAGAACCGTGAAAACCTAGATGGAATTTCCATCGGTGCGTTCGAAATGGCGCAGTTCTGTGCGGGTTATCACCGCGACAAGAACCGTGTGATTACTGTTCTGGAGCTGCCGTTCTTGGGCGTCGAGAACCTTGAGCAAGAAGTTGCGGTTTCTAAAGCTGTTTATGCGCATCCCGCAGCCACAGAAGAAATGGCGCAGTGGAATGCAAAACTTTTGATGACGTCACCTATGCCACAGTACAACTTGGTCGGAACTGGCGAAGCGCGTAAAACGCTTGCTGATTTTGAGGGCATGCGTGTGCGTGCAACAGGCGGTATCGGCAACGCATTTGAGGCAGTTGGCGCGGTTCCAACGTCTGTGACGTCTTCAGAAGCGTATCAAGCGATGGAAGGCGGCGTTGTTGATACAGTCGCATTTGCCCAGCACGCGCACCTGAGCTTTGGCACGATCAACCAAGCGACTTGGTGGACGGCCAACTTGAACCCAGGAACTGTGAACTGCCCGATTGTGGTGAACATTGATGCATATGAGAGCCTGAGCGATGAGCATCGCGAAGTACTGGACAGCTCTGTAAAGGAATCGCTTGATCACTACCTTGCGAACTACGGCGAGCTGTTGGAGCGCTGGGACAGTGTTCTTGCAGAGAAGAACGTCGAAAAGGTTGAGATTGCAGAAGACGTCATCTCTGAGTTCCGCGCGAAAGCGGCAGATCCTATTCGCGATGCATGGATCAAAGATATGGAAGCACAAGGCCTGCCGGGTCAGGAGCTTTATGATCTTGTCGTCAAAACACTTGCTGATGCAAAGATGTAAATGAAGCTGGGGTGCGTGGGAAACCACGCACCCTACTTTTGTGATCCGTTCATATTCATAACATTTCGGGATTAATGACATGGCAGGCTCCGCAGCCGTCCTTGAAGATTCCAGCTTGCTCAGCAAGCTTGATCGCGCACTGCTACCGCTCGAAAGATTCTGCGCGCTTCTGAGCGGCCTTGCGATTTTTTCGCTGATGTTTCTCGCAGTTTATTCGGTCACAGGGCGAAAATTCTTCGCCTCCCCCATGATGGGATATGTGGATTATATCGAAGCGGCTATGCCCATTATTGCGATTATGGGCGTCTCTTACGTCCAACGCGATGGCACGCATATTCGTATGGATATGCTGGTTTCGGCATTGAGTGGCCGTGTGCTTTGGCTCTTTGAGTTGATCTCAGTTCTTTTGATTTTGTTGCTCATCGTGGCGCTGACATGGGGCGCTTGGGAGCATTTTGACCGCTCTTTCGACTGTTCGAGGCCGCTGTGTAGCCGAGACAGTTCTATCGATGTTGGAATACCGATCTGGCCGTCAAAGCTCGTGGTGCCAATCGCCTTTGGTGTGCTGAGTTTACGCTTGATTTTGCAGGCCGTTGGATATGGCCGTGCGCTTGTTCTGGGACTGAAAAATCCTGTTGCGGTTCCACTGACGTTAAGTGTTGCGGAACAAGCGCAAATTGAAGCCAAATCGTTGATGGGAGACGACTGATGGAACCCATTGAAATTGGCCTATGGGTCAGCGGCGGCATGTTGGTTTTTGTTCTGCTTGGAATGCGCGTTGCATTCGCGGCGGGCCTTGCGGGGTTTGTCGGCCTTGTCTGGTTGCGGTGGAACGGATTTGACTATGATCCCGAACGCTTTTGGAAAGCGGTTGAGATCAGCGTAAAGGTCGCGGGTCTCACCCCGCATTCCAAAGTCAGCGCGCAAGTCCTTAGCTTGATCCCTGTGTTCATTTTGATCGGCTATCTTGCCTATCACGCAAAGCTTACGGTTGCTTTGTTTGAGGCCGCCAAACGCTGGATTGCTTGGGTGCCAGGTGGTCTCGCGGTCGCGACGGTCTTTGCGACAGCGGGCTTTTCGGCTGTTTCCGGTGCCTCTGTTGCAACCGCTGCGGTGTTCGCGCGCATTGCAATCCCAGAGATGCTCAAGGTTGGGTACAACAAAGCCTTTGCCGCTGGTGTTGTCGCGGCGGGCGGGACACTAGCATCGCTTATCCCGCCATCTGCAATCCTTGTGATCTATGCGATCATTGTCGAGCAGGACGTGGGTAAACTCTTGCTTGCTGGCTTTATTCCAGGCGTGTTTTCGGCGATTGTTTATGCGGTCCTCATCATCGGTCTCGCGGTCGGCTTTAAGAATATCGGTCCGCCGGTGGGTGGTTTCACCTGGCGTGAGCGGTTTGAATCGCTGCCGCCCGCACTGCCTATCGTGGCGGTCGTCGTGATTATCATTTTCTTCGTCTACAACCCTTTTGGTGACGCATGGGGCACAGCGACGGAAGGTGGTGCCATTGGTGCTTTCATCATCTTTTGCATGGCGCTTTATCGTGGGATGCGCTGGCCGAAGCTCAAGGAAGCCTTGCTTGAAACTGCTAAACTGACCGTAATGATCTTTACGATTATCTGGGGTGTTTTGATCTATGTGCGTTTCTTAGGGTTTGCCAAATTGCCGGATGCGTTTTCGGATTGGATCACCTCGCTCGACATGGCCCCTTTGACGATCCTTATATGTATCTTGCTGGCCTATGCGGTGCTTGGCATGTTCATGGACGCCATTGGAATGCTATTGCTGACCTTGCCGGTGGTTTATCCCGCGGTCATGGCGCTAAACGGGGGGGAGCTTGTGAGTGCTGCCGATAGTGCCTTTGGTATGTCAGGACCTATGTGCGCGATTTGGTTTGGCATTTTGGTGGTCAAAATGGCGGAGTTCTGTTTGATCACGCCACCCATTGGTCTCAACTGTTTTGTTGTGGCTGGGGTGCGTGATGATCTTACTGTGCAGGACGTATTCAAAGGCGTTACACCGTTTTTCATCGCCGATGGTGTGACAATTGCACTGCTTGTCGCGTTCCCTGGTATCGTACTTTGGCTGCCGACGCTGGCGTCCTAAACTTAAGTATTGAAAGATCCTATGACCCACATTCTCGCAATTGACCAAGGCACGACATCTACGCGTGCGATCTTGTTTGGACCAGATATGCAACCTGTCGCGTCTGCGCAGGAAGAGTTTGAGCAGCACTTTCCACAAAGCGGCTGGGTTGAGCACGAGGCGAGCGATTTGTGGTCTACGACCGCCTCGACCTGCCGTGGTGCGATTGAGAAAGCAGGGATTAGTGCGGAAAAAATTGCTGCGATAGGGATCACCAATCAGCGTGAAACCACGGTGATTTGGGATCGCAAAACTGGTAAAGCACTGCACCGCGCGATTGTTTGGCAAGATCGTCGGACCTCTGAGCTGTGTCAAACTTTGAAAGCCGCAGGGCACGAACCGACGGTGACAGAGCGCACTGGCCTTCTGCTCGACCCATATTTCAGCGCGACAAAGCTCAAATGGTTGCTCGATAATGTGGAGGGCGCGCGCGCCCGCGCGCAGGCGGGCGAATTGGCATTCGGGACGATTGACAGCTGGGTGATTTGGAACCTGACGGGTGGCCAGTCGCATGTAACGGACGCGACGAATGCCGCGCGAACGATGCTCTACGATATTCGTAAAGGACGTTGGTCCAAGACAATGTGCGATCTGCTCGACATCCCAATGAGCATGTTGCCCGAAGTAAAGGACTGTGCTGCCGATTTTGGTGTCACGCGCGCCGATTTATTTGGTCGTGAAATTCCGATCTTGGGGGTCGCGGGCGATCAACAGGCCGCGACTGTCGGGCAGGCATGTTTCAAACCGGGTATGTTGAAATCGACCTACGGCACGGGGTGTTTTGCGCTGTTAAACACCGGCAATGAGCCTGTTACATCTAAGAACCGCCTTTTAACAACAATAGCTTATCAACTTGATGGCCAACCAACGTATGCACTTGAAGGATCGATCTTCATCGCAGGGGCGGTCGTTCAATGGCTACGCGATGGTTTGAAAATTATTCGCGATGCGAAAGAAACCCAGCCTTTGGCTGACAATGCGGATGCAGGGCAGGATGTGGTACTTGTACCAGCGTTTACAGGGCTTGGCGCGCCCTATTGGAATGCGGAATGTCGCGGGGCAATTTACGGTTTGACGCGTGGTTCCGGTCCCGAAGAACTTGCGAAAGCGGCACTGGAAAGTGTTGGGTTTCAAACCCGTGACCTTTTGGAAGCGATGCACGCAGATTGGCCAAACGCAGAGGAAGCGGCTTTGCGTGTTGATGGCGGGATGAGCGCGTCAGATTGGGCGATGCAATTCCTGTCAGACATTTTGGGTGCGCCAGTTGATCGCCCAGAAGTGTTGGAAACAACAGCACTTGGAGCCGCGTGGCTTGCAGGACAAAGGGCTGGAATTTATCCGGCGATGGATGAATTTGCGGCGACTTGGGCGTTGGAGCAAAAGTTTGAGCCGAACATGGACGAAGACACGCGGGCCAAGCGTTATGCGCGTTGGGATCGTGCTGTCCAGGCGACCTTGTCTGTATAAATTACGCAGGTTATGGACCGAGTAAATTGGGGAGCATCACGTGATACAATATCATCAAGCTTTGCGCGACGTCTTGGAACTGGGCGTGCAATCCACAGATCGCACAGGGACGGGCACGACCTCGCATTTTGGTTTGCAATGCCGCTACCCCATGGCCGATGGCTTTCCGTTGGTTACCACCAAGAAGCTACACCTCAAATCCATCATTCATGAACTTCTATGGTTCCTCGCGGGCGATACGAACATCAAATACCTCAAGGAGAATGGCGTTTCTATCTGGGATGAATGGGCCGATGAGAATGGTGATCTAGGGCCTGTTTACGGCTCTCAGTGGCGTCGCTTTCCAGCGCCCAACGACAAAGGGTATATTGATCAAATCGTTGACCTTGTGGAGGCGATCAAAAATACTCCAGACAGTCGCCGCTTGATCGTGTCTGCATGGAATCCCGCGGAAGTCCCTGACATGGCGCTGCCACCGTGCCACACACTTTGGCAGGTGCGCATAGCAGGCGGCAAATTGCATCTTCAGCTCTATCAACGCTCGGCGGACATGTTCCTTGGCGTTCCGTTTAACATCGCGTCCTATGCGCTTTTGCTGCATATGCTAGCACATGTCACAGGCTATGAGCCGGGTGATTTCATCCATTCTATTGGCGACGCGCATATCTACTCCAACCATATGGAGCAGGTGCAAACACAGCTTGCACGTACGCCAAAAGAGTTGCCGCAACTGCGCATCAAGCGGACTGTCGCTTCGATTTTTGACTTCACCTTTGATGATTTTGAGATTGTAGGCTACGAGCCAGATCCCGCAATTCGCGCACCTGTGGCGGTTTAGCAGATGATTTCACTGGTAGTTGCGCGCGACAAGAACGGGGCCATCGGAAAGGGGAATGAAATCCCTTGGTATGCGCCTGAGGATTTACAATTTTTCAAACGCGAAACTCTTGGCGGTGCGATCATCATGGGGCGCAATACTTGGGACAGCTTACCGTTCAAGCCGTTGAAGAACCGATTGAACATCGTGGTGTCCTCGCAAAAATGCGGCGCCGAGCTGGATTGTAGCAGCGTGTCAGACGCGGTTGATGCAGCCTATGCACAAGGGTATCGCCGTGTTTACGGGATCGGCGGTGCTGGAATTTATCGCGAGATGATCGAAATTGCAGACAGGCTTTTGATCACCGAGGTCGATCTGGACGTCAAAGAACCTGACGTTTATTTTCCCGAAATCTCGCCCGACAGCTGGCAAATCATCGGTGAAACGCATCTGCGCGAAGATGATCCAAGCTGTACAGTCTTTGAGTATTTGCGCGCGTAATGTCGTGGAAATCAGCCGATTTGTTGGCAAAAGAATCACAGGTCCGAAGTGGAATAGCTCGTGAAAGCACGAGAAACCTCTGCTCAAATTGACTTAATTTCGCCGCATGTTACCTCTAGTTCTTATAAAAAGACGATCTTGAGCAGTAATCGAAAAGGGCAGTTTCATGTTTTCAAACGTTTTCGCAGTCGCCATCGCAGCGACAGTCGCTATGTGATCTCAGGCGCTTGCATGGGGTGATATGTATATGGGTGACGGCACGCATAATCCCAATAGCGTAGGCCCGGTCGCATATCATGGTCCTAATTATTGCCCAGCGGGTTTGCAGCCTGTCGTTCTGGGCGGCGTCATCTGCTGCGGTACCGCAGCACGTGGTTACACACCGATGAAGAAAAAGCACAAGCACGTCACCAAACATGTGACTACGATAACAACGCACACGACGTATCATTCGCACTAAACGCGAAATACGCTTCTATTAACGAAAGCCCAGCATGATTTGCTGGGCTTTTTGCATGCTTACAGGAGTGTCAGATTGGCAGCCATTTCGCGACCATCGCGACCCGCTTCCATCTCAAAAGAGACTTTCTGATTGTCTGCAAGACCTGTCAGTCCAGAACGCTCCACAGCGGAAATATGCACGAAAACATCCTTGCCGCCATCCTCAGGCTCGATGAAGCCGAAGCCTTTTGTTGTGTTAAACCATTTGACGGTGCCATTGGGCATGTCCGAAACTCCTTGTTCGATGTAGTGTTGAAGAGCTTAGCGTGCATTTGTGAAAATCAAGCAAAACGGGGTGAGACCGTGTTGACATTTTCGTTATGAACGCATGTTTTGATCAAAATCTGGAGGAAATGATGAAGCTTTATGGCCTTAAGAACTGCGATACTTGTCGTAAAGCGCTAAGGGCGTTACCTGACGCGCATCTCGTCGACGTGCGTGCTGATGGTATTTCTTTTGAACTATTGCAGGCGGCTGAGGCCCAGTTTGGCGCTGCTTTGCTCAACACGCGCTCCACGACCTGGCGCGGATTGGATGATAGCCAACGCGCGCGCCCCGCACTTGAATTGTTGCAAGAACACCCAGCCCTGATGAAACGCCCATTGATCGAGGCCAATGGGACCCTGTATCTTGGTTGGACTAAGGACGTTCAGGCGGCGTTAGGCCTCTGATCTAGCAAAGAAACGATCAAGCGACAGCCAGCCTGCGCCTTTGAACACGATGATCGATAGCGCAAGTACCCAGAACATCCGTTGATCCAGAATAATGCCGTCTGGGATACGATCAAACCATGCGCCCAGCACTGCCTTGTCGTCCCAAGCGCCATGACCGATCAGGTCTGTCAGGCTTTGAACGACGATAAAGCCGATCATTCCGATTGAAGCAAGGCGCGCAAACAAGCCGATGATGATCAACACCGGCAGGACGAATTCTGCGACTGTGCCACCCGTGACGACGGCCCAATGAAAGATGCCAAGTTGGCTGACGTCATAACCTGCGGCTTCCATCGCGCGTGGAAAGATTTGCGCATAAGCGCCAAGGGAGGGTTGAAGAAACCCGAAAATCCCATCGCCAAGTTTCGTCAGGCCAGAGTTAAAGAAATATAGCGCCAGTGAAGCAGCAAAAGCAAAACGCGCAGCAAACGGGAGTGCATTGTCGCCATTGCCAATCGGGGCAAGTAGGCGGTCTTGGAGTGCAATAAGGCTGCGCATTTGGGTCTTCCTTGTGGTCGTAATTGATTATTGGGAGGGGGTGAGCGCGACAAGCGCACCCGTTTGTAAAAGCAGCCCAAGCAAGGCCGAGAAGTCGAAATCAGGATGGCTTTGCTCTATCATTTCAAGCGCGTCACCAAGCGTCGTTTGGTTTTGTAACAGCGCAATCAGCTCTGCGCTCCCCGCAGGCATAGAAAGCATCACAGGATCAAATTCTGCTCTCGCAATCAATACATCCTGCGCGCTAGCACTTGGTTGCGGTGCGCCCTCTGTCATATTGAAGTGCCAAATATCCAACACGGGCCACGAAGATCGTATAATGTGCATTGCGGGTGCGAACTCTACCGTTGCACTGGAAAGCGCTTCCGGCGGGAGTTCACCAAAGATCGCGGGGTTGATCGGCATGGCATCAGCCGCGTGATATGCGTATCTTTGAGCCAGCTCTAAACGGGCGACATCGGCAAGGTATTCAACATGTTGAAGCGGCTGGAACCTTTCCAAAAAAGCCGGAAACTCGGCGCCATACAGCATCATGCGCGGGTCAGAAGGCGGATGATTGCGCACATAAAGCCCGGCAAGGTTGGCAAAATTCTGTGGGCCGATGAGCTTGGAAATAACGGGAAAGCTCTCGCTCAGCGCCTCTTTCAGGCTGACGATGACATTGTTGCGGTAGACGTTGAAGCGCTTACCTGCGGGTTGCTCCACTCCATCTATCAAGCTGGTGGGTATCGCCATTTCAGGATCAAAGATCGCGGCGCGAAATTCTGTCTGCGTCGTGATCATGACGCGATAGCCAGTGCTGGAGCAAGCGCGCGCGCGCCGCGTTTCGCTTCATCTGCAAGGATCGGCCATTCAGGGACATCCGTGTCCCATTCGATCAACAAGGGCTTCGGGCCAGAGCGTTCCAAAGTGTAGTCAAGCAAGGTCCAAACGGGATCCGCAATCTCTGCGCCGTGGCTGTCGATCAGCAGGGGGGCACCGTGATCGTCGGTCTCTTCATCATGGCCGCCAAGGTGGATTTCACCCACCTGCTCCAATGGGAAGTTGTCAATATAAGTGCGTGCATCGAGCTTGAGGTTCGTCGCGGACACAAACACGTTGTTGACGTCCAATAGCAAACCACAGCCGGTGCGCTGCGCGATTTCGCTTAGGAAATCGGTCTCGCTCATCGTGCTTTCAGAAAATGCCAGATAGCTCGAGGGATTTTCCAGTAGCATTTGGCGACCCAGAACGTCTTGCACCTGATCAATATGATCTGCGACGCGGTTCAATGTGTCTTGCGTATAAGGCAATGGGAGGAGGTCATTCAAAAACGCATTCTCGTGTGAGGACCATGCGAGGTGCTCGGAAAAGCTTGCGGGCTTGAGCCAATCACAAAGGGTTTTTAGCCGCGCGAGATGCTCACGATCCAGCGGTCCTTCACCACCGATGCTTAACCCGACGCCATGTACTGAAATTGGAAAACGTTCGGCGAGATGGCGCAATTGCGCCAAAGGGCGACCGCCCAATCCCATATAGTTTTCTGCATGTATTTCGAGCCACTCAACGGGCTGGGGCGCTTCTAGGATATCCGCAAAGTGCTGGGGCTTATAGCCGACACCAGGCGCGTTTGGCAGAAGGGCAGTGGTGTTCGCGTCAAACATAGTGGGATCCTAGATGAGTAGGGTGCGTGATATCACGCACCCTACAGTATTTCAGCTTATGCTGGCAGGTCGCGGTTCAGTTCTTTCAAGGAACCCATGCGATCGCCCGGCAATTCCATTGTTTCGCATGTGCCTGCGTCAACCAATGTCCATGCGTTGCCCTGATAATCCACTGTGGATGTACCTGCGCATGTTGTGCCTGCGCCCGCTGCGCAATCGTTCTTACCGGCAAGGGACACACCGAAGCATTTTTCTTTGCCTGCTGCGTGACCTTCAGTTGTGCCATGTGCTGTGAAAGCTGCTGCTGCTGCGCCGACGATTGCGAGTGTTTTGAGTGCGTTGGACATGATGTGTTCCTTTAGAGTTGAAATAGTTAAGTGTTTGGTTCAGCGCCGATTGTGGCGACTGAAATAACCCTAGCCTTTGAAGCAGAGCAAAATCTATTCACGCGTCCGTGTGTCATGCGCGCGTTAAGAAATTCTGGTTTGATGTGAGGCTGAAAATCAATCAAACCCTATAAAAATAAGGAAAGCCCGCCGAAAGGGGCGGGCTTTGTTGCAAAAGATCTGACGTATAACAGGTGAATGTTACAGTTTATCAGGGGGGGTCGCGTCGAGTGAAAGTGCAGATATTACAGACTCCAGCGTTTCTACCTTAGTTTGTTTTTCGCCAAGGCGTCGAACGGTCACTGTGCGTTCTTCTACTTCACGCGCACCAACGGCCAAAATAACAGGAACTTTGCCGACAGAATGCTCGCGGACCTTATAATTGATCTTTTCATTGCGAATATCTGCCTCTGCGCGCACGCCTGCTGCGTTTAGGGCGGCGACAACTTCATACACATAGTCATCTGCATCGGAGATGATCGAGGCCACAACCACCTGACGCGGTGCAATCCAGAACGGCAGTTTACCTGCATGGGATTCGATCAAGATGCCGATAAATCGCTCGAAAGAGCCAAGCGTTGCACGGTGCAACATGACAGGACGGTGCTTATCGCCATCAGCGCCAATGTAGCTTGCATCCAAGCGCTCTGGCAAAACGAAGTCCACTTGGTGCGTGCCACACTGCCAATCGCGACCAATCGCGTCGGTTAACACAAACTCAAGCTTGGGCCCGTAAAATGCGCCTTCGCCCGGGTTCATCTCTGGCTCGATGCCCGCCGCGCGTGTCGCTTTGAGCAGGGCGTCTTCAGCTTTATCCCAGACCTCATCCGAGCCAGAGCGCTTTTCAGGGCGATCCGAAAATTTCACGCGGAACTCTTCAAAGCCGAGGTCTTTGTAAACCGAGCTTAGGAAGTCGATATAAACAGCTGTCTCTGACTCAATCTGATCTTCGCGACAGAAGATGTGCCCATCGTCCTGTGTAAAGCCGCGTACGCGCATGATGCCATGCAGCGCACCCGATGGTTCATACCGGTTACACGAGCCAAACTCCGCCATGCGCAGCGGCAAGTCGCGGTAGGATTTCAGACCTTGATTAAAGATTTGCACGTGGCAGGGGCAATTCATCGGCTTCAAAGCATTCACCGCTTTTTCGCGCGCGTGCTCTTCATCAACCTCAACGATGAACATATTCTCTTGGTACTTTTCCCAGTGACCCGATTGCTCCCACAGCTTGCGATCCACGACTTGCGGCGTGTTCACCTCAACATAACCACCTGCATATTGCTTGCGGCGCATGTAGTCTTGAAGCTCTGTATAAATACGCCAGCCATTGGGGTGCCAGAAAATCTGACCGGGGGCTTCTTCTTGCATGTGGAACAAGTTCATCTCGCGACCCAGCTTGCGGTGATCGCGTTTCGCCGCTTCCTCTAGCATATTCATATGCTTTTTAAGCTGCTCTTTGTTCAAGAAGGCGCAGCCATAAATACGCTGAAGCATCGCGCGATCTGAATCACCGCGCCAATACGCGCCAGCAATGCTCATCAATTTGAAGCTATCACCCGGAACTTGGCCGGTGTGCTGCAAATGCGGCCCACGGCACAGGTCTTGCCATTCGCCATGCCAATACATGCGCAAAGGCTCGTCGCCTGGAATGGCGTCGATTAGCTCGACTTTGTAAGGTTCATTGTTATCTTCATAATGCTTGATCGCTCGGGCGCGGTCCCAAACTTCAGTGCGCACAGCATCGCGCGCGTTGATGATCTCTTTCATCTTTTTCTCGATGACGCCCAAATCCTCAGGCGTGAATGGATCCTTGCGATCAAAGTCGTAGTACCAGCCATCTTTGATGACAGGTCCGATGGTGACTTTCACATCTGGCCAAATCTCTTGCACCGCGCGCGCCATGATGTGGGCGAGGTCGTGACGCACCAATTCAAGCGCGGGCTCTTCGTCCTTCATGGTATTCAAAGCGATGCTGCTGTCGCTTTCAATCGGCCATTGCAGGTCCCAATGCGCGCCGTTCACTGTGGCGCTGATCGCTTTTTTACGAAGTGAGCTGGAAATATCCGCAGCAACATCAGCGGCAGTTATACCACTTGGGTATTCACGTTTGTTGCCATCAGGGAAAGTGAGTGTGACGTTAGCCATATCGGCGCTCCTCGTCAGTTTGGCGCCTACGAAAGCGCCCGGTTGCGGGTTTGTGCTATCTGCACCGCCTCTATGACCATATGCGGGAATCACGTCAAGTCGGCTAAGTGCTTGATTGCGTACAAAAGTATGCAGCGTTGTATGCTGATGAATACTGTCGTAGGTGAGCTAAGCTCATGTTTTGAATGAATATTATTGTGCGTCCTAGGGGTTGAGTTGGCGGATAACAGCCTGATATGCTCAATTAACGACAGAAATAACCCCATTTCAGACATGCTGGAGCACTGATATGCCACGTTACAACACACAATTTGAATTGACTGTTGAAGACCTCGAGGTGATCGAAAGCGCGCTGCGTGAAGTGAAGACCAATCTGCGAAATGACGCGCTTGCCGCAAATACAGACAATGCGCCCAATTGCGATGAGGTTAGCCAGATCCATGATCTATTGGGTCGCTTGCATAATCAAAAGGTTTTCTACCGTCCCAAGAACGGTACCTATATCAGCGGTTAACCCTGCGTGGCCCTTGCGAAAATACGCTAAGAACCGCATGATCCGACCCAATCGAATGGGAGGGTGCGATGGCGGTTCTTGAGACAGCGCAGGGGCGAACAATTGCTTATGAGAAGACCGACGGCTCAGGCCCTACTGTGGTGTTTCTGGGCGGTTTGAAATCAGACATGCAAGGCACCAAAGCCATTCACCTAGAAGACTGGGCGATTGCAAAAGGGCGCGCGTTTCTGCGGTTTGATTATTCTGGGCATGGTGAAAGTTCCGGCACATTCACAGACGGCTGCATTGGCGATTGGGCTGAAGACACGGCGCAAGCGCTTGAAAAGCTCACGGATGGTCCGCTTATCTTGGTCGGTTCCTCTATGGGCGGATGGCAGGCCTTGTTGGCGGCAAAGCGCACGCCAGAGCGGATAGCAGGGTTGGTGACAATCGCTGCGGCCCCCGATTTTACAGAAGACAGCATGTGGGCCAGCTTTGATGCAGCTCAACGCGAAGAGCTCACGAGCAAAGGGCAGGTCGCATTGCCCTCGGACTATGGTGAGCCCTACATCATTACCAAGCGCATGATAGAAGATGGTCGCAACCAGCTTGTTTTGCGCGATCCGTTAGAACTTCCTTTCCCAACACGTTTCTTGCAAGGCACGGCTGACGAAGATGTTGATATGTCGCTCGCCCTAAAGCTTTTGGCGCACGCGAGCGGCTCAGACATGCGATTGACGCTGGTAGACGGCGCAGACCATCGCTTTTCTGACAATGCCTGTTTAGCGCTGATCGAGCAAGCCGTTGAGGATGTCATAATGGCAGGGGAAAACACGTTATGAAAACGTTTTTCAAGTGGGTTGGTCGCGGTATCATACTGCTCGTCTTATGTATCGCAGCACTTGCTGTGTTTGGGCCGCGCGAAAAAGTCGATTTAAATGCAAGTTTTGATCCAGCGCTTTTGGGCGACGACCTCGATGCCTATTTCGTCACGCAAGAGAGTGCGTTTGATGATATTGTAGATGGCACAGAAAAGCGCGTCATTTGGGCGGGTGAAGCCGGGGTTAAGACACCTGTATCAGTGCTCTATATCCATGGATTTTCTGCGACATCCGAAGAAATTCGCCCTGTGCCGGATAATGTCGCGGAGGCGCTGGGCGCAAACCTTGTTTACACGCGGCTCGCCGGACACGGACGCAGCGGTGATGCGATGGCAGAAGCTAGTGCCGCAGATTGGATGCATGACACGGCTGAAGCATTGGCCGCAGCCCGTCAAGTTGGTGAGCAAGTGATCGTAATTTCAACCTCCACAGGTGGCACATTGGTCGCCGCTGCAGCGTTGCGCGAAGATCTGATGCAAAACGTTGCTGGTGCGGTGTTTGTATCCCCCAACTTTGCTTTAAACTCGCCAGCATCAGTGATCCTAACGTGGCCAGCGGTGCGCTGGTGGGGGCCGATAGTTGCGGGTGCGCAGCGTAGCTTTGAAACGCTTAATGACGGCCATACCGCGTATTGGACTAACAGCTATCCAACCGTTGCTTTGATGCCCATGGCCGCTTTGGTGAAAGCGGTTGATGGTTTGGATCTTGGCCAAGCGAAAATTCCAGCGCTCTTCATGATTTCTGATCAAGATCAGGTTGTGAGCGCGACCAAAAACCGCGAAGTGGCTGAAGAATGGGGCGGCGAAAGCGGCCTTGAAATCCTAAGTATGGGGGAGGGCGATGACCCTTATAGCCATGTTATTGCGGGGGATATCCTATCACCTGGACAAACGGCAGGCGCATCTCAGGCAATGATCGATTGGGCGAAAAGTGTTTTGAAATAACCTATTGAGGAGATGAACATTGGAACAACGCGTAAGCTTAATCACACTTGGCGTCACGAATATGGATGCATCTGCCACGTTTTACGATGCGATGGGGTGGGTGCGCGTAGAGACCGATGATGGCGTTGTCGCCTATGATTTGCTTGGGCAAACCCTTGGTCTTTATCCACTCGATATGCTTGCAAAAGATATTGGGATTGATGTCGCTGATCTTGGAACAGGACGTTCGACGCTTGGGTATAATTGTCGTGAAAAAGCTGATGTTGCGACCGTCTTGGCGGCTGCTGAAAAAGCTGGCGCACGCATTCTGAAACCCGCAACCGACGTGTTCTGGGGCGGGCATCACGGCTATTTTGCAGATCCAGACGGGCATATCTGGGAGGTTGCGCACAATCCATTTTCGCCACTTCGTAAAGAAGATGGCGCATTTCGTTGGAACGGCGGCTACGAGTAATGCGCAAACCTGCTTCCATGTGGTCGCTCGAGACTTTGGGGCGGGTGCGATTGTCTAAATACTTCTACATGCGTGAATTCCTCTATTCTGAAATTGGCAATATTCATCGCATTCAAAATATTCCCGAGAATCCGGATCTCGCGATTGAAAGGGGACGGGCGTTCTGCACCAATCTTCTTGATCCGCTAGAAGAAACATTTGGACGCATTGGGGTTCGTTCAGGCTACCGCGCGCCTGAATTGAACCGTTTTGGCAACGAAAACCGCCTGAACTGCGCGCGCAATGAGTATCCGCTAGAATGCCACATTTGGGATTTCGAAAATGTCGAGATTGCAGGCGCATCTATTGCAATACCTTGGTTCGAAGACCGCTATGCCCATGGGCGTGACTGGCGTGATTTGGCCTATTGGCTTTATGATCATCTCCCTTTTGCGGAGGTCTGGTTCTTTCCAAAGCTCTGTGCTTTCAATCTGTCTTGGCGACCTGACACGCCCCGACGGATAGACAGCTACATTGCGCCAAAGGGTACGTTGGTAAAGGCGTTTGCTGAGCCCGTTGAACCACTTACGATGCGCCAAAAGCGCTATTCGGATTTTCCCGAATTCCGTGGTTTGAAAATCGCATAGACTTCGCGGGTGATAGATGTGCGGCACACTTCTTTCTTCGGATTTTTCAAACCCTAACAAGGCTTTGTTGCACAAATCGGTCTGAGGCCGATCTCCCCCTTACCCCAGACGGATTTAGCCTACAGCCACGGTACTTG
>NZ_CBFHVK010000003.1:0-227140 GCF_965659345.1 Planktotalea sp.
CGCCTGACTGAAGCGACCCACACAGACGCCCAGAGAGCCTCCCTACAAGCCATGTGTGATGAAGCTATCAACGCATACATAAGCAAGCGTGGTGAGGCCATATGGGGCCATAGAGGGCCAGACAGTGGCTATGTATCAGGCAGCACCCGTTACAACGTACTTGAACGTGCAAAACACCGCTGTGAGCTATGCGGAGGACATGAGGATCAGGTCGCCCTTCACGTCGATCATATCATTCCAAGGTCTAAAGGTGGCCCCGACCTCTCTTTTAGAAGTTCGGAGCTCCCCCCACACTATCTCATGTTATGCCAATACAGGTAATTCATTAGGTGTTCCTTGCAAACTGCCGGCTTAATGAAACTTGGAATGATAATGCCCCTCACCGTTACATTAGCGTCACCTTACCGGTGGAAATGTCGTGCATCGCACCGACGATGGCAAGCTCACCCGCTTCAACCATGCCAGATAGAACTTCGCTTGAGTTGAGGATGTTCTGAACTGCTATCGCCACATTTTTATCCGCAACGCGCTGCACGAATTCGCCATCTGAAGAGCTGCGCACTGCCACGGGGCCTGCTGCTGCGACGGCGGGTTCGATGTTCTTCAGCGTCGCTGTAAGGTTTCCCAGTTCGACTTGATCAACCGCGCCCTTGACCGCACCACATTCCGTATGGCCCAGCACGACGATAGACTTGGCACCGGAGACAAAGCAGGCAAATTCTAGACTGCCTATAATGTCGGTATTAACGAAGTTACCTGCGACACGAGCGGTAAAAATGTCACCGATATTTTGGTCGAAGACCAACTCCGGCGGCACTCTGCTGTCAATGCAGCCTACGATAGCTGCAATTGGGTGCTGTCCTTCGGAGGTTAGCCGTATCTGGGCGGCGAGGTCGCAATTAACCATGTTGCCTGACACGAACCGCGCGTTGCCCGCCATCAATTCATCCACTACGCCTTGTGGCGTGAGGGAAGCCTGCCGTTCTGCCGTTGGCATCGTGCACACATTTGCCTTGGCCCGTGTGGCAGTTAGTCCCACGGCAGTCGCCGCAACGGTGTTGTAGAAAAAGTTGCGTCTTGAAATACCCATTTTGTATGTTTCTCCGCGTGTTACTAGAGATGATGTTTGCTCACGATTATACCAACCGTTATGAAGCCCGGGCAGCAGGTACGCTAACGGGCTGTTAGAAATAGTGCCTATACGTTCCTTGTTATGTCAAGCTTTTCGAGTGTGCTAACGTTAAACACGCCAACCCTGACCTCCCACCACCGTGCAAGTCGATCAATGAAATAAACGACAACAATGCAAATGAAATGGCCATTAGAGCCGCTAAGCGAGTGTATGCACGTTTGTGAAAACCTGTGAGCTAGCTGACAACTGTTCACAACAACGGAATGCTTCATGGTCGTTAGCTGTTTCACGCGCTGGGCAAACTAGGGGCGTTCATTTGTCAAAACGGTTCAATAGCATTTGGTTGAGAGCGTGTGTGGTCAACGTGTGTGGTTAACGTGTGTGGTATACCATTCGACGCCAGTCATGTTACCCCTTATTTATATGGTGAATGTTATCGTACAGGGGTGGTGGCGGAGACGAAGGGATTCGAACCCTCGAGACCCTTCCGGGCCTACTCCCTTAGCAGGGGAGCGCCTTCGACCACTCGGCCACGTCTCCGTTGATGGGGATAGCCTCGAAGTATGTGGGGATACAAGTGACAAATTGCTCAGATTTGCAAAAAACCTGCTCCATCAGTCAAGCGTGTTCACTACTTTGAAGAACTGACGTTTCACCGCCTCCGCGTCAACGCGCATCAAAACATCTGTGCTGGCACGAGTATCGTTAGAAAGTAGCGTTGCGCCGGAGGTCTCGCCAAGACAAGACACGGCAATAGGCTCTGCGCGTGTTTCAAACAAATGCGGGTGCGTGCATGCAATTACCGCCGCAGGGTCATGCAAAGAGCATCCATCGTGTTTGCCGACAGTTGTGTAGAAATGCAGATAAAAGCGGCTCATTTCATTGATTAAACCGCCCAAACGAGGGGCATTTGCCTCAAGCCGGTCGAAATCCTCTGCTGTGCACAAAATGCGGTGGGTCACATCTAAGCCAACCATGACAATCTTTGCACCAGATGCGAACACGCGTTCAGCTGCATGAGGGTCATGATAAATATTTGCTTCTGCATGTGGGGTGATGTTGCCACCTTCTTCCAGTGAACCGCCCATGAGCACGATACGCGAGACGTTGCTCGCAAACTTTGGATCCAAATCGAGCGCTTCCGCGATGTTCGTAAGCGGCCCTATGGGGCAGATGACCAGCTCACCTTTGTGTTCGCGTGCCATCCGCACAAGGAAGGCTGCGGCGGATTCGTCGCTCATTTTACCTTGCGGTGTTGCAGTGGCGATTGTGCCGAAACCTTCATCACCATGGACGTTGTGAGAGGGCGGAAACGCGGGCAGGGTGCGTGGCTTTGCTGCCCCTTGTGCGACGGGCACCTTGTTTAAGCCAGCCCACTCCAGCAAGCGCAACGCATTGCGTGTGGCTTGTTCCGTTGTAACATTTCCAAAAATTGACGTTAGCCCGATAAGATCGATATCTGGTGCGCCCGCAGCATAAAAAATAGCCATAGCGTCATCGATGCCGGGATCTGTGTCGATGATGAGTTTGATCGGTTGAGTCATATTACGTATCCATTGTTTCAGGCATATGCTGAGGGTTTAAGGCGATAGGTGCAATGGACATTTTGCGCGCAAACGCGTCAAGTTGGTGAGCGGTCTGGTAGAACCGCCCTCAGCCGCGTCCTCGATTTTATATAACGCTTTTCGCAGGATAGAGCGTTGCAGAATGAAAAACTGACGTTAGTCTTGCCATCGGGAGACGCAATGGACGCGACAGTATTAAATTACGAAATGATGACGGTGCTTGGCTTGCTGGCATTTACCGTATTCTTGTTCGTTTCCGAGATCATACGGATCGACCTTGCCGCAATCTTGGTCATGGTTATTTTGGGCGTGCTGAGCACCTTGCCCGGATTGAGCAACCTCGCTGATCGCAGTGAGTTGTTTTCTGGTTTTTCGTCAAATGCCGTTGTTTCCATTATAGCGGTCATGATCATCGGGGCGGGGTTGGACAAGACCGGTCTCATGTCCAAAGTCGCCGCCTTGATTTTGAAACGCGGTGGCACCACTGAAGGTCGCATCATTCCTATTGTGTCTGGCACCGTTGGGGTGATCAGCTCTTTCATGCAAAACGTCGGGGCGGCAGCGCTATTTTTGCCTGTGATCAGTCGCATTTCCGCACGTACAGAGATTCCCATGAGCCGGTTGGCGATGCCCATGGGCTTTTGCGCTATTCTTGGTGGCACAATTACGATGGTCGGCTCTTCGCCGTTGATTTTGCTGAACGATTTGTTGATTTCTGCAAATAGTACGTTGCCTGCTGGGCAACAGATGGAGCCGTTTAGCCTGTTTTCGGTGACGCCAGTTGGCATCATGCTGGTGCTGACGGGCGTGCTTTACTTCATGTTGCTTGGGCGTTGGATCTTGCCTGGCCAACGTGGACGAGGGGCAGATGCTGGTGCCGCGCGGTCGATGCAAACCTTTGTGGAGAGCACATATGGATTGCGCGCAGATTTGTTTGAGGTGCGTGTTCCGAAAGGCTCCATTTTGATCGGTCAAACGCTCTCGGATATTATGGTGGCGCACCATCTGTATATTCTTGGGACCTCATATAAAGGGCATAAAGTAATTGCGCCGATGGCGGATACGCTGATTGAAGCACCTGCGCGATTGGCTATTTTGGGCTTGCGTCGTGTGCTTGAGGATGAGTTTGCCGAGCCATATGGTCTTGAAATTCTGCCGGCGCTGGATGTGTTTGCCGACGATTTCGCGGCAACTGAGTCTGGCGTGGCGGAAGTTGTTATTCCACCAGGCTCAACAGTGATCGGTCAAACACCTATTGAGTTGCGCTTGCGCCAAACACACGGTTTGTCTGTTCTGGCAATCCATCGCGGCGAAGAAACGATGAGCCATGTCGAAAGCGAAGATCACGTTGCGACCCATATTGGAGCTGTGAATTTGCAAGCGGGCGACACGTTGGTTGTGCATGTGCAATGGGAGCGTCTGATGCGGGTCAAATCGGATCAGGACTTTGTTGTTGTGACCTCTGATTTTCCGCGGGAAGAATTGCGACCTCATAAGGTAAACTGGGCGCTTGGGTTTTTCTTGATGACCCTTGGCCTGATCCTTTTCACAGACCTTTTGCTGTCGCTTGCGTTGTTGTCGGGGGCGGTTGGCATGATCCTGTCGCGCGTCTTGTCGATTGATGAAGCGTATGAGGCGGTAAGTTGGAGTACTGTGTTCCTGCTCGCGTCTTTGATTCCTTTAGGACAAGCGGTTCAAAACACAGGTACGGCCACCTGGATTGCGGAACAAATCTTAATCTTGCTTGACGGATGGCCGTTGTGGTCCTTGCAAGCAGGCCTTGCGGTGCTTGCCACCGCATTCACGCTCGTGATGTCAAATGTGGGTGCTACGGTTTTGCTTGTGCCATTGGCAATATCCATAGCGATTTCCGCGGGCGGCGATCCGGCGGTTTTTGCACTAACGGTTGCCATTTCAACGTCAAACTCGTTCTTGATCCCAACCCATCAGGTCAACGCATTGATCATGGGACCTGCGGGATACCGTGTGGTGGATTTTGTGCGCTCAGGTGGCATCATGACGCTATTGTTCCTTGTCGTGTCCATGGTTGGGCTAACGCTTTTCTTTTAAGACGGACTCGCATTTGAACGTCATGCAGGTCCGTTACGTGAGTGCTAGATAAACACCTCCGCGAGGGCGATGAACAAAGGAATGCTCAGGATTGCGACGGGTGTCCCAAGGCCGGTAGATGTGCCGACATAAGCAGATGAATTCGCCTCTGGCAGGGCGGCACGCATCGTTGGTGGGCCAGATATGTCAGAGCTTGAGGCACCCATCACAGCCAGCAATATAACGCCGCCAGCAGAGAAGCCCGTCAGTTCATGCGCGATCAAGCCCACGCCAAATCCTAGCAAACCGTGGATGATCGGAGCGGTAAGGCCATACAGGATATATGCGAGCGCTACTTTTCTAAGCTCAGAGAGGCGGGACCACGCCTCCATGCCCATGATCAACATCAAGATGGATAGCAGGCCTCGGAACAAGGGCTCATAAAAGCTTTTGAAAACCGCATCGGGTTGCGCAAAGACGCCAAGGGCAAGGCCCGCCACAAGCGCTGAAATCGCTGGGCTTCTAAAGGTGTCGATCAAAATGCCACGCACCATGGACCCGTTATCGCCAACGCTGAGGGGTGCGTTCGCACGTTCCGGACCACCTGCCGCGACTGTGCCGTCGGCGTTGATGGTAATGCTTGTTGTTTGTTGACGCGCAGCGCTGACTTTCGCGAGCGCAATCGCAGTCACAAGGGCTGCGATGTCCATAAAGGGATAGAGCGCGCCGATAAATCCTTCGTAGGCGACCCCGCTTTCGTCTAAAATCGCCATGCCCGCGGCAAGGGTAGAGGCGGAAACAGCGCCAAACAAACCCGCAGTTGCAAAGCCATCAATGTGTGAAACTCCTTGCCAGCGCGCCAAAGTGCGACTGCCAATCAAAACGATAGCGATACCCACGAATGCCGCACCCAAAGCCGGAACGATGAGGGACAAAAGATCAGCATCGCGAATAGAAATGCCGGCGCCCATTCCCACTTTCAAAAGCAGCAGGATGACGATGAATTTGTAAACGGGCTCTGGGATTTCGAATTTACTGCCAAGGGCGGCAAGCAGAACACCCATCATTAAAAACGCAAGCGTTGGTTTTTGCATCTGTTCAAAAACAGTGCTGGCTATGGTTGCGAGAATATCCATGGTGAGGCTCCTTCTGGATGTCTCTGTTCGGATACGTCGCCATGCAGGATAATAAAAATATATCTTTTGCAAAAAATCATTCTATATAAACGAATGATAAATCGATTAAACTACCATCACTTACGGTATTTCCGCGAAGTGGCGATTGAGGGGCATTTGGGTCAAGCGGCGGCGCGTTTAAACGTGGCGCAGTCTGCATTGTCTGTGCAAATCCGCCAACTCGAGGACCGGCTGGGCGTTGCCTTATTTGAACGTATCGCGCGCAAGCTGGTGCTGACCGAAGAAGGACGCATTGTGCTTGACCATGCAGATCAAATCTTCAAAGCAGGCGATGAGTTGCTAGCCACGTTGCAACTGTCCAGCACGGCTAAACCGGTCTTGCGCATAGGGGCCATTTCTACGCTGTCCCGCAACTTCCAGCTCCAGTTCTTGCGGCCTTTACTTGGTTCTGATGACTATACGTTTTCGCTGACATCAGGGCAGGGGCAAGCGCTTTTTGATGAGTTGGAAACGCTTAGTCTTGATGTGGTTTTAAGCACCCATATCCCCGAAAACAAAGGTGACAAAAGCTATGCGGCACAGTTGATCGCGCAACAACCCGTACGCGTGCACGGCTCATCCGAGCGTTTGAAGCACCCAACGCTTGCGCATTTATTGGCACATGAACCACTGATCGTTCCGACAGAAAGTGTTATTCAGACAGGGTTTGAAAACCTTGTTGCGCGACTGGGTATTCAGCCCAATGTTGTCGCGCATGTGGATGATATGGCGATGGTGCGCTTACTAGCGCGTGAAGGTGTCGGTCTGGCGATTGCACCGACAGTTGTGCTCGCCGATGAGATCCAAAGTGGCCTTTTAACGACCGCACCTTTCGATCTGGGCATATTTGAGCCCTTCTACGCGATTACTGTGCCCCGTCGTTTCCCGCATCCTGCTTTGATGCAGCTGCTAACGGACCAATTATCTGAAGATCAGCGCTGACTAATTAAGTGTTGAACAAGAAATGCAGGACGTCGCCGTCTTTGACGGTGTAGGCTTTGCCCTCTGCACGCATTTTTCCAGCCTCTTTACTGCCCTGTTCTCCATTGTTGGCAACATAGTCGTCATAGGCAATGGTTTCTGCGCGAATGAAGCCTTTCTCAAAGTCACCGTGGATCACTCCTGCGGCCTTAGGCGCGCTTGTGCCTTCGCGTATGGTCCAAGCGCGGGCTTCTTTCGGGCCAACTGTGAAGTAGGTCTCAAGGTGCAAAAGATCGTAGCCAGCGCGAATGAGACGATCGAGGCCGGCTTCTTCTAGGCCCATTTCCTCAAGGAACATTTGTGCTTCTTCTGCATCAAGCTGACTGATTTCTTCTTCGATCTGTGCAGAGATGATAACGTGAGAATTGCCCTGCGCTGCGGCCATGGCGGCGACAGCTTCTGAATGGGCATTGCCAGTTGCGCTTTCAGCTTCGCCAACATTGCAGACGTAGAGCACTGGTTTGGACGTCAGAAGTTGCAACAGTTTCCAAGCGCGTTGATCTTCTTCGTCTACCTCAACGGTGCGCGCGGGTTTGCCATCTTCAAGGGCATTTTGTGCCGCTTCCAATAGGCGATCTTGCTGGAGCGCCTCTTTGTCGCCACCACGTGTTTTGCGCGTTAGTCCTTGGCGGCGTTTTTCGACGCTTTCCAAGTCCGCGAGCATCAATTCGGTTTCAATAGTTTCAGCATCTTCAACGGGGTTCACGCGGCCATCAACGTGAGTAACGTCACCGTCCTCAAAGCACCGCAGAACATGAGCGATCGCATCTGTTTCACGGATGTTTGCAAGAAATTGATTGCCAAGACCTTCGCCCTTGGATGCCCCTTTAACGAGGCCCGCAATATCGACGAATGTCATACGCGTCGGGATAATTTGCTTAGAGCCTGCGATTTCAGCGAGCGTATCGAGGCGTGCATCAGGGACGGCCACATCGCCTACATTGGGCTCGATCGTGCAAAATGGAAAATTCGCAGCCTGCGCCGCTGCGGTCTTGGTCAACGCATTAAAGAGCGTGGATTTACCAACGTTCGGCAGTCCGACGATACCCATTTTGAAACCCATGACGCTCTCCTTTTGTGGCTCATTCTTGCGACCCGCCTCCATATGGCAGGTTTTTAGCGTCATGCAAGGTGATGCGAGACGATCCATGCGCGAAAACAACGCCGCTGTGCCGCAATGCGGCGTGCAAAGGTCGATATAGGTGTTAAGTTCTCCAAATTGTGCGCTTTCGCGCGCTTTTGTGAGCACGCCTTTGGGCGTGCCGGTGCCTCCGGCGGGGATATTTACGGAAAGAGGAAGCACGCTTTTTAAATGATGGCGTTGCTTTTTTGAGAGAGGGCCTTGCGAAAGTTCCAGATTTCAAGGCACATGCATGCAAGGTTTGTAGAAGGACACCAATATGACCCGGATTGATGCCAAATTTGAAAGTTTGCGCGCGAGCGGTAAGAAAGCTTTTGTCTCGTATATCATGGCGGGCGATCCTGATGCAGCTGCGTCCTTGGAAATCATGAAAGGTCTGCCAGAGGCCGGGGTGGATATCATCGAGTTAGGATTGCCGTTTACGGATCCTATGGCGGATGGCGCAACTATTCAGCTTGCAGGTCAGCGCGCACTTGAAGGTGGCATGACCTTGCAAAAGACCCTCGATATGGTGCGCGCGTTTCGCGAAGACGATGCTGATACGCCAATCGTTTTGATGGGATATTACAATCCGATCTATTCGCGCGGTGTTGATGCATTTTTGAAAGATGCAAAGGACGCGGGCATTGATGGCTTGATCGTCGTAGATTTACCGCCAGAAGAGGACGCAGAGCTTTGCATTCCTGCGCAGGCTGCGGGGCTCAACTTTATTCGTCTTGCTACGCCCACAACGGATGATGCGCGTTTGCCGCGCGTTTTACAAAACACGTCGGGCTTTGTGTATTACGTTTCGATCACAGGGATCACTGGTGCGGCCAACGCAGAAGGGGCAGATGTTGGTCCTGAGGTTGCGCGGATCAAATCGCAGACAGATTTGCCCATCATTGTTGGGTTTGGAATTAAAACGCCAGAGAAGTCGCGCGAGATTGCGGCGATTTCTGATGGTGCAGTGGTTGGCTCAGCGATTGTTGAGCGAATTGCGGCTGGGGACAGCACGAACGATGTTTTGGCCTTTGTAAAAACACTCTCGGATGGTGCACATAGCGCCTGACTTGGGCTAAACTTAGATTTATGAAGAGCGTGCTGATGAGGCGCGCTCTTTTTTATTTGCGAGTTCGCGTGCTGGGCGGTAAACTATTTTTACCAATTGATGCGAGGGTGGTGGCATGGCTGTGATTACAGAGATTAACGACTTGAAGCGTATTTACGAGCGTCGCGTGCCGCGGATGTTTTATGACTATACAGAAAGCGGCAGTTGGACAGAGCAAACCTTTCGCGAAAACACCTCTGATTTTGATCAGCTTCGATTACGCCAGCGCGTTGCGGTGGACATGACGGGACGATCAACTGCGGGCAAGATGATTGGTCAAGATGTCACAATGCCCGTGGCGCTGGCCCCTGTTGGCTTGACCGGGATGCAGCATGCTGACGGGGAGATAAAAGCCGCAAAAGCTGCTGAAGAGTTTGGTGTGCCATTCACCCTGTCCACGATGTCGATTTGCTCGATTGAAGCTGTCGCAGAAAAAACGACAAAGCCCTTTTGGTTCCAATTATATACCATGAAAGACGAAGATTTCGTGCGTCGCTTGATCGAGCGTGCGAAGGCGGCGAAATGTTCTGCATTGGTCATTACACTGGATCTTCAGATCTTGGGGCAACGCCATAAGGACTTGAAAAACGGCCTATCCGCGCCCCCCAAGTTGACTGCGAAAACGATTGCCAATCTGGCAACGAAGTGGACGTGGGGGCTGCAAATGCTCGGTACGAAGAACCGTGGTTTTGGCAATATCGTCGGGCATGTGGACGGTATTTCAGATGCGGCGGATCTGGGGGCTTGGACTGCAGAACAGTTTGATCCTGCTCTTGATTGGGGCAAGATAGCCAAGATCAAGGAAATGTGGGGCGGTAAGGTTATCTTAAAAGGCATCCTTGATGCCGAGGACGCTAAAATGGCGCTGAAAGTTGGTGCAGATGCAATCATTGTATCCAATCACGGGGGGCGTCAGCTGGATGGAGCGATGAGTTCGATCAAGATGTTGCCGTCAATTTTAGATGCGGTCGGAGATCAGATTGAAGTCCATCTCGACAGTGGTATTCGTTCTGGACAGGACGTTCTAAAGGCTTTGGCGATGGGGGCGAGCGGCACCTACATTGGGCGCGCTTTTGTCTATGGGCTCGGCGCGATGGGGCAGGCTGGTGTGACTAGGGCGCTTGAAGTGATCCACAAAGAGCTTGATGTCTCTATGGCACTGTGTGGGAAGCGCGTGATCAGTGAGCTTGATCAAGATGTGTTGCTGGTGCCCAAAGACTTCTCAGGCGACTGGCGCTAATGGGTTCGCGGCGAAACCTAACGTTTGACTTGGGCCAACGTGCTTTTGCAGAAAAAACGAAGTGAAAACAGAAATTAATTTAACGCTAAACAATACGCTATGCGCACAGCGCATGGCGCTATTCGCTAGGAGCCCTACCTAACTTCAAAAGTCTTTGCTAATCAAACCTCAACGGAAGGCTTGCGGCGAAATTCGCATTGCGTTCCAAGTTGAACTGGCGTTGTGTAAATATTAGTTTGACGTCAAACTAACCTTTACTACGCAAGCGTTGCGGGGAGAGAGACGTATGAGCGAAGACTTTAAAGATATAGACCCTGTTGAATCACGTGAGTGGCAAGACGCGATATCCGATGTGATTGAGCGCGACGGCGCGGATCGTGCGCACTACCTGCTCGACAAGGCTGTGCAACAGGCACGCGCGGCTGGCGCGACTTTACCGTTTTCAGCCACAACACCCTACCAAAATACAATTCCTGTCGATGACGAGATGGATATTCCCGGTGATCTGGACATGGAATGGCGCATTCGAACGATCAATCGTTGGAACGCGATGGCGACAGTTGTGCGTCGCAATAAAGTGTCGAGCGAATACGGTGGCCATATCGCATCTTTTGCGTCTTCGGCTGTCATGTATGACATCGGTCTGAACCACTTCTGGCGTTCCAAATCTGCAATTCATGGCGGTGATCTTGTGTTCTTTCAGGGCCATGTGATCCCAGGCATTTACGCGCGTTCGTTCATGGAAGGACGCTTAAGTGAAGAGCAGATGGAGAACTTTCGCTCTGAAGTGAATGGGGGTGGTCTTAGCTCTTATCCGCACCCTTGGCTGATGCCGGATTATTGGCAGTTTCCGACTGTTTCCATGGGCTTAGGTCCGCTAATGGCGATCTATCAAGCGCGCTTTATGAAGTATATGCACAACCGTGGGCATATCGATATGGCGGATCGTAAAGTTTGGGTGTTCCTTGGCGATGGCGAAATGGACGAACCTGAATCGCGCGGTGCGATTGATTTGGCGGCGCGCGAGGGGTTGGACAACCTTATCTTTGTTGTGAACTGCAATTTGCAGCGCCTTGACGGACCTGTGCGCGGAAACGGTAAGATCGTGCAAGAGCTTGAGGGCGATTTCCGCGGGGCGGGTTGGAATGTAATCAAACTGCTCTGGGGTAAAGGTTGGGATGCCTTGCTCGAGAAGGATACGACAGGACGTTTGCGTCAGTTGATGGACGAGACGGTCGATGGCGATTACCAAACGTTCAAATCCAAAGACGGGGCCTATATTCGCAAGCATTTCTTCGGAAAATACCCTGAGACTGCAGCGCTGGTTGAAGATTGGTCGGACGAGCAAATCTGGTCCTTGCGTCGGGGTGGGCATGAGCCAAAGAAGGTTTACACGGCGTTCAAGCGCGCGACCGAGACCAAAGGCCAACCGACGTGTCTTTTGATCAAAACGGTCAAAGGCTACGGCATGGGAACAGCCGGTGAGGGGCAAAATACTACGCACCAGCAAAAGAAAATGGCCGAAGATCAGTTGCGCGCGTTCCGCGACCGTTTTCAAATCCCAATTAGCGATGAAGACTTGCCAAAGGCACCATTTGTTTCGCTGAACAATCAGCAAAAAGCGTATCTTTTGGAGAAGCGCAAAGAGTTGGGCGGGGAATTCCCCAAGCGTGAATGGCGCGAAACGCCCAAGCTTGAGATTCCGCCGCTTGAAAAGTTCGAAGCTCAACTAAAAAGCACAGGTGATCGCGAGATTTCGACAACTATGGCTTTTGTGCGCATTTTGACGACTTTGTTGCGCGACAAGAACATGGGCAAGCAGGTTGTGCCGATTGTACCGGACGAGAGCCGCACATTTGGTATGGAAGGCCTGTTCCGTTCTGTCGGCATCTACAACCCGATGGGTCAAAACTACACGCCTGAAGACCGCGATCAGATGTCGTACTATAAGGAATCGACCGACGGTCAGGTGCTGCAAGAGGGCATCAATGAGGCGGGCGCGATGGCGGATTGGATCGCGGCGGCGACGTCTTATTCCAACCATGGCGTTCCGATGGTGCCCTTCTTTATTTACTATTCTATGTTTGGTTTCCAACGCATAGGCGATCTGTGCTGGGCCGCAGGCGATAGTCGCGCGCGTGGCTTTATGCTGGGCGGCACGGCAGGGCGTACAACGCTGAATGGTGAGGGTTTGCAACACGAGGATGGGCATTCCCACATTCTCGCGGGCACGATCCCGAACTGTATCTCGTACGATCCTACCTTCAGCTTTGAAGTTGCAGTGCTCGTACATCACGGGTTGCAACGTATGTATGTGGATCAGGACGATGTGTATTTCTATCTCACCTTGATGAATGAAAACTACAGCCATCCTGAAATGCCTATGGGTGCGGAAGAGGGGATCATCAAAGGTCTCTATCGTCTGAGCAAAGAAGCCAAACCTGCGAAGAAACACGTCAACCTGATGGGGTCTGGCACGATCCTTGTGCAGGCGATGGAAGCTGCGAAAATGCTGGAAGAAGACTTCGGTGTGACCTCTGATATTTGGTCTGCCACCAGCTTTAACGAACTGGCGCGCGACGGTCAGGACGCAGAACGCCACAACCGTTTGAACCCATTGGCGGACACGCAGGTGCCTTATGTGACCCAAACCTTGAGCGGGGCCAAAGGTCCTGTGATCTGTGCGACCGATTACATGAAGAACTACGCCGAGCAAATCCGTGCATATGTGCCGCAGGAGTTTGTGGTGCTCGGAACGGACGGCTACGGGCGCTCGGACAGTCGTGTGAACTTGCGCCGCTTCTTTGAGGTGGACGCGAACCACATTGCAGCGGCCGCGATGGTGCAGCTTTTCAAGGAAGGCACTGTGTCTGAGAAAGACCTGACTTCCGCGCTTTCCAAGTATGACATTGACGGCGCTAAGCCGAACCCGCGTCTCGTTTGATAGGGTAGAGGAGATTAAGATATGGCAATCGAAGTAACAGTCCCCGACATTGGTGATTTCACCGATATCCCAGTTGTGACCGTTTTGGTGAGCGTAGGGGATACGGTCGCGGAAGAAGATCCGATCGTTGAGTTAGAGAGCGACAAAGCGACGATGGAAGTGCCGTCCTCTGCGGCGGGCGTGGTTAAGGAGATCAAAGTGTCTGAGGGCGACAACGTCTCAATGGGCAGTTTGATTCTGATTTTGGAAGGCGAGGGTGCTGCACCCGCACCGGTTAAGGCACCAGAAGCAGCAGCGCCAAAGGCACAAGCCGCGCCAACACCCGTTGCCGCAGCACCAACTGCTTCAGCGCCAGCGGTCACTGATGAAGGCTTTGGTAAAGCACATGCCAGCCCATCTGTTCGCGCGTTTGCACGGACCCTTGAAATTGATCTGGCCAAAGTGAATGGCACTGGTCGCAAAGGCCGAATTCTGCGCGAAGATATCACCAAAGCGTTCAAAGCGAGTTCTGTGCCAACTGCAACTGGCGGTGCTGCTGCTGGTGGAATCGGGATCCCACCGATCCCTGTTGTGGATTTTTCAAAGTTTGGTCCTGTCGAAGACGTTGAGATGCCGCGTATCAAGAAGCTGTCTGGCCCTGCGCTGCACCGTTCCTGGCTCAACATTCCGCATGTCACGCACAACGATGAAGCGGACATCACCGAGCTCGATAAATACCGCAAAGAAATGGACACCATGGCCAAAGAACAAGGCTATCGCGTCACGCTTTTGTCCTTTGTGATCAAAGCGTCCGTTTCTGCGTTGAAAGAGCATTGGGAGTTCAATTCCTCGATCCATCCCGATGGTGACAAGCTAATCAAGAAGGACTTTTATAACATCGGTTTCGCCGCTGACACACCGCAGGGCCTGATGGTTCCGGTGATCAAAGACGCTGACAAAAAGGGTCTTGTTGAGATTTCCAAAGAGCTGATGAGCCTGTCGGCTGCCGCCCGAGAGGGCAAGCTCAAAGGCGCAGATATGCAAGGTGCAACATTCACGATCTCGTCGCTGGGTGGCATTGGCGGCACAAGCTTCACGCCGATTGTAAATGCGCCTGAGGTCGCAATCCTTGGGCTGACGCGCTCAAAGATGGCGCCTGTGTGGAACGGCACCGAATTTGTGCCGCGCCTGATGCAGCCGCTTTCCTTGTCTTATGATCACCGCGCCGTCGACGGTGCTTTGGCCGCACGCTTTGCTGTAACGCTGAAGACCTTGCTCGGCGATATGCGCAAGTTGATGTGGTAAGGGAGATCGATTGATGGAGATTCAAGTTCCCGATATAGGTGATTTCACAGATATTCCTGTTGTCACAATTCTTGTGTCTGTTGGCGATACTGTCGCGGCAGAAGATCCGCTTCTTGAGCTCGAAAGCGACAAGGCGACGATGGAAGTCCCGTCGCCGGCTGCTGGAGTTGTGAAAGAAATCAAAGTGTCTGAGGGTGATAAAGTCTCTCAAGGCAGTGTGATTATGGTGTTCGAGGGCGCTCTTGTTGAGGAACCCGCTCAGACAATGCCAGACGCTTCCGTTACGAAAGCGGCACCGACGCAAGTTGTAGCAACGGGCACCGCAAAAGGTGCCGGGGATCATCATGCCGATGTTGTCGTTCTTGGGTCTGGTCCGGGCGGCTATACGGCTGCGTTCCGCGCTGCCGATCTTGGCAAGAAAGTGATTTTGATCGAAAAGAACCCAACGCTTGGTGGTGTGTGTTTAAACGTTGGTTGTATCCCTTCCAAAGCCTTGCTGCACGTGGCGAAAGTCATCACAGAAGCCGAAGACATGGGCGCGCATGGTGTTCGTTTCGCCAAGCCTAAAATCGACTTGGACGAACTGCGCAGCTTTAAAGACAGCGTTGTAGGGCAGCTTACTGGCGGTCTCACGGGTCTCGCGAAAGCGCGCAAAGTTACGACCATTAAGGGCACTGGACAGTTTACTGGGCCAAACATGATCGAAGTGGTTGAGGGCGGTAAAACAACGACCGTCAGCTTCGACAATTGCATCATCGCGGCGGGATCTGAACCTGTGAACCTGCCGTTTTTGCCCCAAGATGATGACCGTGTGATCGACTCTACTGGTGCGCTTGAACTCAAAGACATCCCCAAGCGTATGTTGGTTCTGGGCGGCGGTATTATCGGCTTGGAAATGGCATGTGTTTATGACGCGCTGGGATCGCAAGTGACCATCGTCGAGCTCATGGATCAAATTATTCCAGGGGCTGACAAAGACATCGTTAAGCCGCTGCACAACCGCATAAAAGGGCGCTATGAAAACATCCTTTTGAAAACCAAAGTCACTGCGATGGAGGCTCAAAAGAAGGGTCTTGAGGTGACGTTTGAGGATGCCAAGGGTGAGCTCACAACCGACACCTTTGATAAGGTCCTTGTTGCTGTGGGCCGCACGCCCAATGGCAAGAAAATCAACGCGCAGGCCGCTGGCGTCGCTGTAGACGAGCGTGGGTTTATCGCTGTGGATAGCCAGCAGCGCACAGGTGTGCCACATATCTTTGCGATTGGTGATCTGGTTGGTCAACCGATGCTTGCACATAAAGCGGTTCATGAGGGCAAGGTCGCCGCTGAAGTTTGCGCCGGACACAAGCGCCACTTCGATGCCAAGCTCATCCCATCGGTCGCCTACACTGACCCTGAAGTTGCATGGTGCGGCGTCACAGAAACTGAGGCCAAGGCCAAAGGCATTCCATATGAAAAGGGTGTGTTCCCATGGGCGGCCTCTGGCAAGGCGTTGTCTAACGCGCGCTCAGAGGGCATTACAAAGTTGCTCTTTAACCCAGAGGATCAACGCGTCATCGGTGGCTGCATTGTAGGGGTAAACGCGGGTGATCTTATCGCTGAAGTCGGGCTTGCCATTGAAATGGGGGCTGATGCAGTGGATCTAGGTCACACCATCCATGCGCATCCGACATTGTCAGAGACGGTGAATTTCGCGGCTGAAATGTTTGAGGGAACGATCACAGACTTGATGCCGCCAAAGAAGAAAAAGTAACCGAATTGAATACGATTGCGAAGAAAGCCACTTACCTTCTTAGCGTGAGTGGCTTTTTCCAATTCTGTTCTGAATGCTCTGATTTTACGCTATTGTTTCTGAAGCGGAGACAGTGTCACGCACAGCGTTGACTGTTGCCATGACTTGGCTGAAGTTACTTTTATGTTCCGCTTGCAGCTTGTTTTAGACGGAGCAATATTTTGTGGCGTTGGAAAAGGCTGCGGGGATAATTCAGTCTCGGCGCTCGCCTGACGAAGAGTTGTTTTTGAACACCTCAGGTGTTGCTTATAGTGTTGTTGTTAAACGAGTAAATTGATTAACAAACTGGGCTGGGGGGCCTTTTATGTTTGCATTGATATTGATTCCGCTGGCCTTGGCGATCGCATTTTCCGGCCTTTTTGATGCGGAAGTTGAGCGTATTGCGGAAGAGAACGGGTTGAATGATTTTGATCCAAACGAACCATCAATTTTTGACGGTAGTGAGGTTGAGTTCGGGACCAATACACCGGACACGCTGACCGGGACAAACGGAGAAGACGCTTTGTTCGCACTTGGCCAAGCGGATCTTGTAAATGCGCTGTCCGGCGATGATTTGGTCGAAGCTGGTAGCAATAATGACACCGTGTTTGGTGGTGCTGGAGATGACATCATTGGCGGTGGCACCGGATTTGACCTTCTGAACGGCCAAGCAGGAGACGACGCTTTGCTTGGCAATGGTGGCGATGATCTTCTTTTGGGGCGTGCAGGCGATGATTTACTGATTGGCGGTGGCGGCCAAGATAGTTTGAACGGTGGCCCAGGTGATGATGTGCTGATCAGCGGTAATGTCGTGCTCGATGAGGAGGGCGAACAAGACATCAGTGCCACTGCGCTTGCCGTCGTGCGAAACACTCCAGAGGAGGATCTGGCAGCTGTTGATTTTGAAGCGTTGCGTGCTGAGGGGGCATTGAATGGTGTTGATGTTTCTTTTCTAGAAGAGGCACCAGAGCCAACCCAAGGTGGCGATCTTCGCGGCGGAGACGGGGATGATTTGCTCATCCTTGCTGGCGGTGACACAGCACAAGGCGGAGATGGCGAGGATCTTTTTGTACTCAACGAGAATATGGTTGATGAGAACACCGTGCGCATCGTTGACTACACCGCCACAGACGACTTTATCGCAGTTCAATACGCAGGTGAGGATGCCCCCGTTCTGGATACGCGAGACCGCGGGGATGACGCGATTATAATAATCGGAGAAGATATTCTGGCACTGGTAGAAGGTGGTGCTGGAATTTTGCCTACAGGTATTCGTCTTATTCAGGACGTCCGGATTAATTAACTTTTGACTTAGAGCGCTTTTTGTTTTCACAATACCTTATTTAGTTACTACGTCTTTCTGGAGGGGCATATGTTGCGTCATATTATTGCTGTACTAATTCTATCCTTGAGTTTTCCAATAGCGGTTTCGGCCGCTTCTCTTGTTGCGAAGGTTGATGTCTCAAGCCAAACGATGACGGTTATTCGTTATGGTGAAGTGATCCATCGTTGGCCTGTCTCAACTGCGCGCAAAGGCAAGTACACGCCGCGCGGAAGCTATTCACCCAAGAGCCTGTCGCGGTATCATAAATCCAGCCTCTATAATAATGCGCCAATGCCGTACTCTATTTTCTTTCGGGGCAATTACGCTGTGCATGGGACAAACCAAACGTCAAAATTAGGACGCCCTGCCTCTGCCGGATGCGTGCGCCTTCATACGTCAAATGCAGCTAAGCTGTTTTCACTGGTTAAGAAGCACGGGTTCAAAAACACCCGAATAGTGGTTCAGAATTAACCGTAGACTGCGCCCCAGCGTTCGATCAGTTGCTGTTGCAGAGCCTTCGCGCGACGGTTCCATGCGCGACCACCTTGTGGGGCCTCTTTATCGGCCTTTTTGATACTGCGCCGACGGTTTGTATCGGCGCAGATCATTGCAAATGCGAGCTGCTTACCGTCAGGCGCGACCATGTAACCGCTGAGCGCGCTTACGAAATTAAGCGTTCCTGTTTTAGCGTTTACCTTTATCGGGTGGTTCTTGATCACCTTACGTTTTGCATCGCGCATCGCGACGGGTTTTAACAGCTCTGCAAATCCTGCGCGCCGTCTTGCAACGAGCATGGCGTTTACCATGCCTTGTGCTGTGACTTTGCTCGCATCGCTTAAGCCCGAATGATCTGCAAAGCTGGCGTTGCCCATGCTCAGGGCGTCATTGGCCCAACGGCTCATCAATTTTGCAGAGGCTTTGAGTGTCGTGGCGCGACCGCCGCGTTGTCGCGTTGCGGTGAGGCCAACGACTTCAGCAGTTAGATTGGTCGAAAACTTCAGCATATCTCGTAAGATGGTACTGAGCGGTGCGCTTGTGTGCGTCACGAGCGCGCGTGATTGGGGAACACGCGTGGAACGTTTCGGGTTCTTGAGAACTATACCTTGCGCACGCGCGAAGGTCTGAAAAACGTCCGCTGCATAAAGTCCGGGTTTGCGAACAGGCAACCAACGCGCGCCGCTCTTGCCGAGTGCACTGCGCGCAACACTCCATTGATCAACGCCACCGGCGTCTTTGTACGAATAAACAGGCAAATCACGCGCTGCGATGGACATTTTGGAGATATACACGCGCGGGCGATGTTTGTTGGAGCGCGCATCCATCGAAACGCTGTAGCCATTGCTACCACGGCGCCATTCAAAGTGAACACGGTTGAAATTTAGGTTCAGCCCAGACACCGCTGGATTGTAGCTCACATGATCAGGCTGGGATGGGTCGATATCGTTTAAGTTTGGCAAGACGTTGTCGACATAAAAGAATTGTCCGCGCACTTCGCGAATACCGAGTGATTTCAGCTTTGCGGCCATATCAAAAAGCGCGTTGGTATCGAGCGTCGGGTCACCGCCGCCAATCAAAAACAAATCACCGCTCACTATGCCATTGGCGATTGAGCCGTTGGTTGAGACTTGCGTGCCAAATCGAAAGTTCGGGCCAAGCGCATCAAGGGCGTAAAGCGCTGTTATTGCCTTGGCTGTGCTGGCTGGGGGCAGGCCAGTGGTTTGTTTATTCGTCTCAAGAAGTTTGCCACTGCGCAGATCTGCGACAGCAAACCCCACGGTGCCGCCAAGTTGGGCGGCGTCAATAAGCGCCTGCGGTGTTGCGGGTCTCACCGTGACTGTTTTAGCACCTTTCGCAGGAGCCGCTGCACCGCCACGCATAGTGGGGCGTATGGACGATAACGGGGCGTTGGCCAAAGCGACATGCCCAAATGAGGCGGATGCAGCAGCGGTTAGGAAAAAGCGTCTGGATAAAAATTTGGTCATGTAAAAGTTAATGCAAATTGTTGTGTGCTTAACAAGGCCCGAGGTGAGCAAGAATTGGGCTTTTTACGGCATTGTGATGGCAAATCTTAAAAGGATACTGCGTGCGCGCACTGTTGATGGCGATTTCTATCTGGTAGGGGCGCGTATGTTGAAAGCGATGTTGATCATGCTCGTTGCAATGAGCGCTATTCCTGCGGGGGACGCAGCCAGCAAGATTCTGACCTCGGAGCTTGGTGTTGCGCCAACTTATGTGGTGTGGACAAGATTCTTGATTGGCGGATTGGTGATCTTGCCGTTCACTTGGCGGGCAGGGCTCTCTGTTTGGCGCGATTGGCGGGTTTGGTTTCGCGCGTTGCTGATTGCGTTGGGCATCAGTTGCATCACTCGCGCACTGCAGTTGGCACCTTTGGCTGATGTCTTTGGCGCGTTTTTCATCGGGCCCTTGGTGAGCTTTGTCTTGTCTGTTTGGCTTTTGAAAGAGAAGGCGCGCGCTGTTCAGGTGTTTTTGGTGCTCTTGGGCTTTGTCGGTGTTTTGATGATTGTGCGCCCTGGCTTTACGGTAACGGCAGGGCTTGGCTGGGCATTGCTCGCAGGAAGCTTGTACGGCGCATTTTTAACCGCATCGAGGTGGCTCGCAGGCTCAGTTGCTCTTGGTGGTTTGATGATTACGCAGATGGTTGGCTCAGTGGTCTTGGTGACACCCTTCGTGTTTGGCCAGTTTCCCGAGTTTACGCCACAAATTGTTAAGCTAACGGTGATAAGTGCGCTTGGATCGATGGTTGGGAATGTCTTGATGTTGTTTGCGTACAAGATGCAGGAGGCGAGCAAACTTGCGCCTTTTGTCTATTTCCAATTGATTTCAGCGGTTGTTTTAGGATGGTTGATTTTTGGTGAGTGGCCGGATGTGTTTGTCGTTCTTGGTATGAGCGTGGTCATCTTTGCCGGATGTGCTAGTGCATTTTTACAATCACGTCTGCCAGTCGCCGCGCGCACGTAGCGCGCTTGACGAGATATCGCGCATCGGCACATTCACAAAAGCCCATGCGGGGGCCTTCATATGCGACAGCCGGCGCGCAGCGCGACCTTTCAGCAAGGCATTGCGATAGATTTGAGCCGCAGGCGCAGTGCGCCCATCAATACGCTCGTCAGGGCGCGCGAGAACGCCGATTGGAACGGTTTCGATGATCTCGCCCCAGTCTTTCCACATATGAAACTGCGCCAGATTATCCGCGCCCATAAGCCATGTGAAGCGCGCGAAAGGGAACTTATGGCGCAGCGCGCGCAGGGTTTGCGCTGTGTAGCGCGTGCCCAGCGTTTGCTCGATGTCTGATATGTGGACCCGCGGGTGCTGCATCACTTCGCTTGCGCGCTGCATCCGGCGCGCCATGGGCGCGGGGCCGCGCGCTTTAAGTGGATTGCCGGGGGAGACGAGCCACCAAATTTCATCCAGATCAAACCGTTTCAGAGCTTCCAGGGTGATATGCACGTGTCCAGTGTGGGCTGGGTCAAAAGAGCCGCCCAAAAGGCCAATGCGTCTGCCGCGTGTGGTGTGCGCTGTTGGGTGCATAGGGCCGTTTAACGCTGAGGGCGCGACGATGCAATTAGGGCATGGGGCAGTCGTTGATCTCGCTCACCGCTTTGCGCCATGCTGTTGCTGCATCAAATGTATCGTGCTGCCAGTCATCTTCGGATTTGCGTGGCATCATGCCATAGCGGATCATGTAGCCGGGGCTGTAGTTTGGCGGGCCGAGGGCTTCGATCTCCACGCATGTGTCAAGAAAGAATGGATGCGTAGGATCCCGTAGTTTATCAATGGCTGCGCGAATGCCGGTCATTGTCGTGCGGTCAAGGAAGGCGAACATCCATTGTGACAATTCCCCAAGAACCACATGCGCACTTTCATCGCGCACGCGCTGCTGATCGAACAAGCCGTAAGAGGAGTATGTGTAGTAAACTTGCACAGCGTCGTCATAGCGCTGCTCAGCCGCACACGCGCGCACGATACGCGCTAGCTCGGACGGGTGCATATCGTTGCTCAGTTCACCTTGTGTGATGCAGCCAAACTCACGGGGCAGGGCATCATTCGCCTGTGCGCTCACCACCGAAGGGGTGAGCAAAGTGCAGATCAAAGCCAACCAACGCATTCGAAACTCCCAATCCATTTGCGCCTACCTTCGCATCACACTATGTGGATGCAAACTGAATTCAGCGTGAGGAACGATCCTATGGCCGCGTATCAATATGTCTATCACATGCAAGGCGTCTCAAAGACGTATCCCGGTGGTAAAAAGTGTTTTGAAAACATCCACTTGAATTTTCTCCCCGGTGTGAAAATCGGTGTTGTGGGTGTCAACGGCGCAGGTAAATCCACGCTTTTAAAGATCATGGCCGGTTGGGATAAGGACTTCAGTGGCGAAGCGTGGAAGGCGGAAGGCGCGCATGTGGGCTACCTGCCGCAGGAACCCAAGCTCGATGAAACGCTTGATGTGCGCGGCAATGTGATGCTCGGAGTTGCAGGCAAAAAGGCGGTTCTGGATCGCTACAACGAACTTGCGATGAATTACTCTGACGAAACGGCGGATGAGATGGCCGAATTGCAGGATAAGATTGATGCGGAGAACCTATGGGACTTGGATTCCCAAATTGATGTGTCCATGGAAGCGCTACGCTGCCCGCCAGATGATGCGGATGTGACGACACTTTCTGGCGGTGAGGCGCGCCGCGTTGCGCTGTGCAAATTGCTGCTGGAACAGCCTGACATGTTACTGCTCGACGAGCCGACCAACCACTTGGACGCGGAAACGATTGCTTGGCTGCAAAAGCACCTGATTGACTACAAAGGCACGATCCTTTGCGTCACGCACGACCGTTATTTCCTTGACGATATCACCAGCTGGATTTTGGAATTGGATCGCGGCAAGGGCATCCCTTACGAGGGCAATTATTCCGCGTGGCTGGAGCAAAAAGCGAAGCGTCTGTCCCAAGAAGCGCGCGAAGATAAATCCAAACAAAAGACTCTTGAGCGTGAACTCGAATGGATGCGCCAAGGCGCGAAAGCGCGTCAGGCGAAGTCCAAAGCGCGTATCAGCGCCTATAACGAGCTTGCAGGCCAGTCCGAGCGCGACAAGGTTGGCCGCGCGCAGATCGTCATCCCGAACGGTCCACGTCTTGGCAACAAAGTGATTGAGGTTGAAGGTCTGAAAAAGGCGATGGGCGACAAGCTCTTGGTCGAAAACCTGTCCTTTGATCTGCCCCCCGGCGGTATTGTTGGCGTGATCGGCCCGAACGGCGCGGGTAAGTCCACGTTGTTTAAGATGCTGACAGGGCAGGAAAAACCCGATGAGGGTACGGTTGAATACGGCGATACGGTGCAGCTGTCCTACGTCGATCAATCCCGCGATGATCTGGGCGATGATCAGACGGTTTGGGAAGCGATTTCCGGAGGTTCCGAGATCATTGCGCTGGGCGATGCGGAAGTGAATTCGCGCGCGTACTGTTCGTCCTTCAACTTCAAAGGCGGCGATCAGCAAAAGAAAGTCGGTCTGCTCTCAGGTGGTGAACGCAACCGTGTCCACATGGCGCGTTTGCTCAAAGAAGGCGGCAATGTTCTGCTGCTCGACGAACCTACGAACGATCTGGACGTTGAAACCCTACGTGCTTTGGAAGACGCTCTGGTCGATTTCGCAGGCTGCGCCGTGGTGATTTCGCACGACCGCTTCTTCCTGGACCGCATTTGTACGCATATGTTGGCGTTCGAAGGGGATGCGCATGTGGAGTGGTTCGAGGGGAATTTCGAGGACTACGAAGAAGACAAGAAGCGCCGCTTGGGCGCGGATGCTTTGGAGCCTAAGCGAATTAAGCATAAGAAATTTGCACGATAAGTTTAGCGTCAGCTAAACATATCGGGTGCGAGGCAGCGGATTGCTCTTGGGCAATTCGCGTTCGCACGAAAATTTTGTTCTCCTTGCGTTCACTTTTCTCTTGTCGATGCCATTTTGTTCTGGTATTATCTCTATAGCCATACCGTTCAGCGTATAAGTCGATGACTTTTGCTCTCTGCTCCGTCTGGTGAGCGCTTAGCGGCGCTGTGTCGAAACCTTTGCGGGTAGTAGGCTAAGGCGGTCCGACAGGACTCTGAAGGGATTTCAGAGCAACTTGAGCGGGGGGTCGTCGAAAGGTCTTCCTGAGTGATCATAGGGAAAGCCAGCTGCTATAATTAGGGCAGTCAAATCCACTGAGCGTATTTCAACGCTCACTCGAGTGAGCCCGCTTTGGAGTGTTCTAATGCGGTTCTCTTGGAAATTGGAAGGCAAGGTTCGTTACGGCGACGTGATTGGTACCATTGCCTTAATAATAACCCTGATCGGATTTTTTCTGTGAAGGTCGGGCGGCTCATTGAGCCGCCCTTTTCGTTAAATATGTGTTAGTCTAAACAGGCACCCACCCAACAATCTGCCCCATCTTCATAGCACCCGCCTGACGCTTCACTTCGCGGCCGTTTTGAAAGGCGATCATGGTCGGGATGCCTTTGATACGCATCTTGCCAGAGACGCTCTGATGGGTCTGCGTGTTGAGTTTCACCAGACGCGCTTGGCCTGATAGTTTGCCAGCCGCTTTCTCGAATTCCGGCCCCATCATTTTGCAAGGCCCGCACCACGGGGCCCAGAAATCCACGACCAGCGGCACATCGTCGTTGGCGCTGGCTTTGGCGAGCACGGCGGGGGTGATTTCAACCGCTTTGGACGGCATCAACGCCGCGCCGCAGGAGCCGCATTTGGGGTTATCGGTGAGCTTGTCGAACGGCACGCGGTTGAGCTGTGCGCATTTCAGACAGGTGAGTTTTTTGCCAGCCATGGTCGATCCTTAGAAAAGTGCGAGCCAGATGCCTGCGAACATGAGCATGCCGCCGAGTGTGACCCAAGAATGCCAGATTGCGTAACGGAATGGTAAGGTTTTGCGCGCATAGAAGATCGTGCCGATGGCGTAGGCCGCGCTGCCAGCGAGGATGAGTTTGGGCGTGATGGCGGGTACGCCTGTGAGATCGGGCAGGGCGAGCAGGCCGATGGCCCCGAGTGCGAGATAGGAGGCAGTGGACCATTTTGATTTGATTTCTGGGTTGGTGATTTTGTTCCAGATCGCCACGAGTGCCAGCACCCAACACAGGGCGAGTATGATGTAAGTGCGCGTGGTGCCTGCTTGGACGAGCAGGGGGGTGAAGGTGCCTGTGATGCTGATGTAGATCGCCGCGTGATCGATGCGGCGAAGAAGCGTGCGTTGCTCATGCCAAGGGGCGAAGTGGTATGCGCAGGACGACAAGTTGGACACAAGGCCGCATGCGACATAGACAAAGACTGCAAGGATGAGCGCCGTCGAAAGTGTCGCTGCTGCTTTGAAAATCAGCATTGTGCCAGCGACAAGAATAAAGGTTAGGCCAACCGCATGCACTGCCATATCGGCACGGCGGTAAGAGCGGTTTGGGCTAGGATACATGCGCTGGCTTCTTGTTGTTTCGCGCGCTCGATACGCAGCTAAAGCGTATATGTCGAGTGTGACGCCAAGTCTGTTCGGGGCGTCGGAGACCGTTTGGCGTGTTCAAAAGGAGAGTGTGATACGCTTTTGAACTGTCTTTTATGCATTTGCGAGGAAGATTTTCGCGCGTTTGAGTGTTATGAATGCATTGGGATCAAGATGACCTCCAGGATTCTTGCCTCACTCACGGAGAGACGTAGCACCGTTTGGTGCTGCGTCTTTTTTTACACTCAGCTTTGGTCAGGTGATGTGGCGCGCGCGCGCGCCGCGCTCGATAGCGGCTGCGTGAAGGCGATCGAGGTTCAACTCATACCGAATTTCTTCAAGAATGCGCAGCTCACTTTCTTGCAGCGTTCCATCTGCGGCAGCAACGTCGCACGAAAGGGCATAGGCGGTTTCGAACAGGCGTTCTGGCAGGTTTTCACGAATGAGACCGAAGAGCGCATCAAGGCCATCGACTTGCTCAAACAGATCAAAAACCGTCTGTGCCATCGTGTTCATTCGGTCGATGTCATAGGACGCAAAGACCGGAAGGTTGTTCACAGCGCTCTGGATTTTTACTAATTCCACCGTGCGTATGTCTTCATCAGATGCGGAGACAGCGATCATGAGAGCGACCAAACAATCTTGCGGGCTAAGTGGATGAGGCGCGGATTGATTCACGGGAAGGCTCACTTTCGTTTGCTGGCACTTAACTGTGCAGTTGCAGAATATTGACGAAAACCCCCACGTTCAATAGGGAGTGCGCATATGCCTGCCCGTTTGGGGCAGGTTTCTTTTTGGAGACCTGATATGTCTGATGTGCGCGACGCTGCAATGAGCTCAAAAGCTTGGCCTTTTGAAGAGGCGCGCCGCATTTTGAAACGGTACAAAAAGGATGCGCCGGAAAAGGGTTATGTGCTGTTTGAAACAGGGTATGGTCCGTCTGGTTTACCTCATATCGGTACGTTTGGTGAAGTGTCGCGGACCAGCATGGTGATGCGCGCGTTTCAGGAAATAAGCGATTATCCGACGAAACTTGTTTGTTTTTCCGATGATCTGGATGGCATGCGCAAGGTGCCGAGCAATGTGCCGAATGCCGATGGTTTGACGGAGCATTTGCAAAAGCCGCTCACGTCGGTCCCTGATCCGTTTGGTGAATTCGAGAGCTTTGGTCACCATAACAACGCTATGTTGCGCCGTTTCTTGGACACTTTCGGGTTTGAATATGAATTTATCAGCGCGACCGAGTTCTACGGAAATGGCAAGTTTGATGAAGTGCTGAAGCGCGCAGTCGATAAATACGACGCCATCATGGAAGTGATGCTGGCATCGCTGCGCGAAGAGCGCCGTCAGACGTATTCGATCTTTCTACCGTTTCATCCAGAGACCGGACGCGTTTTGTACGTTCCTATGAAGTCGATAAACCGTGATGATTATACGATTACCTTTGATGATGAGGAGGGTCGCGAGTGGACCGTACCTGTCACCGGCGGCAACGTGAAACTGCAGTGGAAGCCCGATTTTGGCGCGCGGTGGGCGGCCCTTGGGGTTGATTTTGAGATGTATGGTAAGGACCATTCTACAAACACGCCGATTTATGACAAGATTTGCCGGATCTTGGGGATGCCCGCGCCAGAGCATTTCACCTATGAATTGTTCCTCGACGAAAATGGTCAGAAGATTTCCAAAACCTCAGGCAACGGTGTGTCGATTGATCAATGGCTGACGTATGCGTCATCAGAGAGTCTGTCGTATTTCATGTACCAAAAACCAAAGACGGCCAAGCGGATGCATTTTGATGTGATCCCAAAAGCAGTGGATGAGTATCACCAGCAGCTTCGCGCCTTTGCTGGACAAGACACCAAAGCGCAATTGAACAATCCTGTATGGCACATCCACGGTGGCGAAGTGCCAGAGAGCAAGATGGTTGTGCCGTTTTCGATGCTTTTGAACCTCGCGTCGGTGTCGAGCGCTGAGGATAAGGATCAACTTTGGGGCTTTATCCAGCGCTATGCTCCAGAGGCAAATGCAGAAACCCATGAAGATTTGGATCAAGCGGCCGGATTTGCGGTGCGCTATTACAATGATTTTGTGAAGCCTGCGAAAGTGTTTCGTGCGCCTTCTGATCTGGAGCGCGAGGCCTTGGTTGCGTTGCGTGATGGATTAAAAGATTGGGACAAGGGATTGGATGCCGAAGAGTTGCAAAGCCTCGTCTTTGCTTGTGGTCGCGAACGTTTTGACCCGCTTCGGGATTGGTTTACAGCGCTTTACGAAGTGCTGCTTGGTGCGAGCCAAGGCCCTAGGTTTGGTGGTTTCATCGCCCTTTATGGCGTTGATGAAACCATTGCATTGATCGATAGCGCGCTTGCGGGTGAACTCGTCTGATTTGACTTGAAGGGTGCATGGCTTAGCTTTTCTCTTACACAGAGAGGGAAAACGAAGCTATGTTCACTCGAGTTTTTGCAATTTTGACGTTGTTTTTGACGCTGTCATTTAGCAGCGCTGCGCATGCGCAAGATAACGCTAAGCCACAGATCACTGGGACCATCCAAAACCAGTTTGATGCGTTTTCATCTGATGATTTTGAAACCGCCTTTACCTATGCAAGCCCGTTCATAAAGCAATTGTTTGGAACACATCAGAACTTTGGTGTCATGGTGGCACGCAGTTATCCCATGGTGCACCGCGCAGAGGATGTTCGCTTTTTAGAGCTGCGGTCAGTTGCCGGAGCTTTGTACCAGAAAGTTCAAGTGCGCGATGCATCCGGCCAAATTCACTTTTTGGACTATCAGATGATCGAAGGCAAAAATGGTTGGAAAATCAACGGAGTACAGTTGATTAAGCCATCTGGCTTGTCTGCTTAAATCTTCAAGTTTGAAACAGATTACAGGGCACCGTGACGGTGCTCTCAGCAATTTTTAAGTCTTCATAATCACTCTTACGCATTCGCAAGAGCAGCGGTTTCGCGCGCTTGCGATCGGAAACAGGCAGCATTTTGCGCTGCCCTTGCGCAAGAGGAAGACATTATGAACAAGGCTATAACCGACGGCGTCGTGCTTCAACCGCCGAGCTTCTCTCAGGGTTTGAACGTTTGGGCGCGCGGTGATGGGGTTGCCGGTTCCGATACATATCAAGGCACGGCAACTGCGGCATTTGTGCCTGCTGATTTGGATTTCAGTGGGTGTCTTGAAATTCAAAAAACGGATGCCACCCAAAAGCTTCGTTATATGGGGGAAACGCCGCTTCTACCTGGTTGTTACCTGCGCATTACAGCGAAGGTTAAAGCGATGAGTGGTCCGTTGCCAACTGTGCGCATCGCGGGATGGGCTGGTGGGTCAGGTGGGGCTCATGTGAGTGGGCTGAATGAGACCGGTAATTCTGTGAGTTTGAGCTCTTATGGTGAGATCGTTGAAGTAAGCGCGATTGTCGGCTCGGGACAACGCACCGGTGTTGATATGGTCTGGGGACGCGCACCCCTTTTTGGGCATTTCGGGTTGGATTTGACGGGGCCCAATGGCGGCGTTGTTCGCATTGACGATATCGAAATTGAGGACATTACGAGCGCGTTTCACCGCGATATGATTAGTGTTGTGGATGTGCGAGATTATGGCGCGGTCGGCGACGGGCTGACGGATGATCACGGTGCTTTCGTTGCAGCCGATCAAGCGGCAGACGGGCGTAACATCTTTGTTCCTTCGGGAACGTTTCGTTTAGGATCATCGCTAACTTTGAACCAACGTGTGGAGTTTGAAGGCAAGCTGAGCATGGATGCGAGCGATATTTTGTCGCTCGTTAAAGACTACAATTTACCTAAATACATCGATGCATTTGGCGGTGATGAAGAGTTGGCGTTTCGAAAAGCGTTTCAGGCGCTTTTGAACAACGCGGATCATGAAACTTTGGACCTTGGCGGGCGGCGTGTCACGATCAGCGAACCGCTGGATCTGCAAGCGATCGAGGGCTCACGTACGAGTTTTGCGCAACGTCGTGTCATTCGAAACGGTCAACTTTATGTCACTGAAAGTGCAGCATGGGATGTGGATGTGACGACCTCGGCAGCCACATATGTCGCGTCAAATGATGATAGGCTGACGTCTGTCACAAATGTAGCGAATATCAAGGTCGGTTCGTTGGTACAGGGAACCGGTGTCGGGCGCGAAGTGTACGTGCGTGAAGTGAATGTGGGGGCGGCAGAGGTCCGTTTATCTGGCCCTCTTTATGATGCAGTTGGGCGTCAAACGTTCGGCTTTCAACGATTCAAATATGTGCTCGATTTTTCGGGTTTTGATTTGTTCAGTCAGTTGGTGCTGCTTGATCTTGAAATCCTGTGTCGCGGCTTTGCTTCTGGCATTATGTTGCCGCGCTCCGGCGTTGCCAATGCGATCAAAAACTGCTTCATCACGCGCCCCAAAGATCGCGCGCTGACGTCTATTGGAAGCGGCTGTCAGGGGATGTTTGTGGAGGGGTGCCAGTTCATTACCAATGAGGGTGGCGCCAATGCGCAATCGCGCACCAGTATTGCAATGAACGCGAACGCAAACGATCTGAAAATTCGCAACAATCGTGCGAGTCAATTTCGCCATTTTGCCATTTTAGGTGGCCAGAACTACGTCATTTCAGGCAACCACGTGTTTCAAGGTGATAGCAACAGCGATGGTGCGCGTCTTGCTGGGTTCGTTTTTACACGAACAAATGTGAACCACACATTTACAGCCAATTACGTTGATAATTGTCACGTGGAATGGACGAATGAATCTACGGCGTCTCCCGATAACTCGGGTGGCTTTTCGTTTAGCGCGTTGTCGATTACGAATAACGTGTTCTTATGTAGCGATGTGGCACCGTGGTTTTCTTTTGTGGTGATCAAGCCATATGGCACAGGTCATACGCTGCGCGGATTTACGATGACGGGGAATATGTTCCGGTCGACTAAAGGCACGATTGATCGCGTCGAGCGTATTAATGCGACTTTTGCGACGCTCAATTTGTCTGCTGTGCGCGATCTTCTGGTGAATGGAAATATGTTCCTGAACGTGGTTACGGGCAGCGAAAATCCAATTACCTTGGATCATACACAGAGCAATCACGCCTCGACTTGGTACATACCTTTTGCGGGGCGTTTACCATTCGGAGGGCGCGCGCAGCGGGTGTCATCCGTGATGAACCGCAGCAAAATCAAATCTGTGGCGAACGTGAATCAATTTACCACACCATGGATCACGCCCGAACGTGGCACGAATGGCGATGTTGTGGAGGTCGCATGGGAGAAAGAGGTGGCAGGTACCGTCACAATCACGGCGCGCATGGACAACTAACATCTAACTTAAAATTCTTGCCAGATCCCAAGTTTCAAGGTGGGGTCTGGTGCGCTTTGAAGATCAATGTTCATACCGATTTCTATATGGCGTCCGTTCCCAATGTCATGGGCGTAAGAGGGTGTGAATTTCGAAGTTTGAGTGCCGTCAAATTTCTGAAAGGCTGAAATTTGGGCCATGAGTTTACCGCGTGTGAATGAAATACCGTAAGTGGCATCCACCCAAATGCTTGTTCTGTGTTGCGAGAGATGATGCAAAGCATAGGCGTCAATGGTGATCCAGCTGTTTTGATTAAAGCTCTGGAACCCTTTGCCGTAAGAGGCGCCTAATCGCACGACGTTTGAGCCTTCATATGTTCCAGCCCCAAGATCGAGCGAAAGCTGATGTTTGGCAGACGAGGGTGTGAGTGTGTAGCGCATAAAAACAACAGTTTTCAGGCGATCCTTGCGTGTTGCATCTGGGCTACCCAGATCAAGGCCAAGCGTCACACCTGCGCCAAAGCCATGTTCGACATACGTGCTGCCATAGATGTCAGGCAGCTCAATCGGGCGTTTATCAGGCCAAACGGCACTTGCCGAGACTGCTAGAAATGTCTTGCCCTTTTCGCGCGGCCAAGCACCTGCCGTGGCGTATGCTGGTGCGAAGACAAGCACGAGAATACCCGCGACGCGCAAAAAGCTGTTCATAATCGTTAACATCACCCGCCAAACTGGCGCGAGAGTGTGAAGAAACGGTTAAGGGTTATGCGTGATGCTGGTCATAGCCCGTCATGCGTTGTATGTGAGCCTGCAAGAAGAGGGCAGTGCATGAGCGATTTGGCAGAACTTGAACGGCTGATTAGAGCAGACAGTGCAGAGCGCGGGCAAGCGGTAAGCAAGCTTGGCTATTTTTGTGCCCCGTTTCGTCCAAACGAAGGCCCGTTAAGCGACAAAGTCATTAAAGTTTACCGCGGCTTACGCAATGTCGCGGAGTTGGAACGCCTTGCAGAGTGTCACGACGACTATGTCGCAGCACTCGCGCTGACCGGAGTTGATTTGCCTGAGACGGAATTCCATTTGTTGCAGCTAGATGGAGCGCGCATCCCTGTGATCGTTCAAGAAGCGCTGCCGAGCGATAGCATGATGCGTCCTCAGATCATTGCGGCTGACCTGCAGGGTGCAGTTGAAATGATGGAAGCTGCGGGTCAGGTTATCGCAACGTTTTGGAATAACGCTGACAAGGTTGAGGGACGTGTTGGTTTTCACCCCTCTATCCGAAACTTCGCCTATCTTGATGGAAAAGCGCTGTTCTTTGATACGTTTCCTCCGCTCATCCACTACAGCCGTGATGAAATGGGTAAAATGCTGCTAACGTTTTCAGACAAGCGTTTGATGCGCTGGGTCGGGCCATTCTTGCAAACCAAGGTCACTGGCATTCAGGATGAATGGTACTCTGCGCCAGAAACGCTTGTTGGACTTGTTGGTAGTGCATGCCGTTTGCGACCCCACGACAGTGATCGCTTTCTTGAGTGGGGACAGGATTTTGCGCGCCGCGCTATGCCGCGTTGGGCTGAAGAGGCGATACCAGAAATGAAAGCCCCGCCCAAGTTGCCGGCCTATTGGACAGGGTTTCGTAAAGTGTTGGGTCTGCAAGGAGAACCGAATGTATAGAGTTTTGATGTTAATTGTCGTTGGATTGGCGCTGACAGGGTGCGGCGTACCCTTGGTTCCGATGATATGAAAGGCGTTGCTTTAAGCGCGCTCGCGCTCATTTTGGCTGGCTGTGTGTCACCTGAAAGTGCTCCGCAAACGGCGCAAGTCGCGCAAGCTGGGCCGGATACCTGCGCGAAAAGCGAGTTCGCAGCTTTGCTTGGAACCCCGATCAACAACGCTGAATTGCCTTTGACGCAGACCTATCGCGTTATCTTCCCTGACAGTGTTGTGACCACAGATTTCATGGCTGATCGCATGGAAGTTATTGTCGATGCGAATGGCATCGTGACAGGTCTGCGCTGCGGTTAACCCCAGCTAGGACAGAGCAGCACCGGGTTCGCAGCTTTTGAACTTTTCCACGGGATCAAACGCTCCATCGAGCGCGATCTCGTGGATGGTTTCGCCAAGTATTGCTTGAGCGATCACATTGTTCTGCAACCCAATCAAAACATTTCCAAAACCCGTGTCGGAAACGGATAACGTTGAACCGGTAATCTGGTGCCGCGTCGTCTGGATGAAAGGTCCGTTTGGCGCAAAACGGATTGCGAAAATCTCAGCGTTTGTCCAACCCTCCGGGTGCGTCAACTCGAGCGTATAGAGCGTACCGTCGTAGGTAAGCTTTAAATCAGTGTCTGATCCGTTGTCGGTCACGGTACAAATAGGGCTTGGCGAAAACTCCCAAGCATCAGCACTTGTACCCGACACTAGGCTTGCAGCAACGAAGCCAAAAATGATGGCACCGCGCATGTTAAGAGCGCTTACGACGCGGCTTTACACCACCGCGTTGCCCTGGGCGACCCGCTGTGGAGCGACCTGACATCTTATGCGCTTCGCTCACAGCGTCCTCGATCACCGATTGACGCGCCATAGGATCAGCACCAATCGCGAGATCAACGGTTTCCAAGCGCTTCACCTCATCACGCAGACGGGCGGCTTCTTCGAACTCAAGATTTTCAGCCGCTTTGCGCATATCCACGCGCAATCCATCCAACACCGTTTGCAAATTCGCGCCTGCAAGCGGTTTGTCGACCTTCGCGGTGACGCGGTTCATGTCCACATCACCCTTGTAGAGCCCCGCTAGAATGTCTTCGACGTTCTTCTTCACGGTCGCTGGTGTTATGCCATGCTCTTCATTGTAAGCGATTTGCTTCGCTCGACGACGATCTGTTTCACCCAATGCGCGCTCCATCGAGCCGGTGATCTTGTCCGCATACATAATTACGCGGCCATCAGCATTTCGCGCTGCACGGCCGATTGTCTGGATCAGTGAGGTTTCAGAGCGCAAAAAACCTTCTTTGTCGGCGTCCAAAATCGCGACCAAACCGCATTCAGGAATGTCCAACCCTTCGCGCAAAAGGTTAATTCCGATCAGCACATCAAAAGCCCCAAGGCGCAAGTCGCGCAGAATTTCGATACGTTCAATGGTGTCGATATCGCTGTGCATGTAGCGCACTTTGATGCCTTGCTCATGCATGTACTCTGTCAAATCTTCGGCCATGCGCTTGGTCAAAGTGGTGACGAGCGTGCGAAACCCATCAGCGGTGACGCGGCGCACTTCATCAAGCAAATCATCGACTTGCGTTTCTACAGGGCGAATTTCCACCATCGGGTCAAGCAGGCCAGTAGGGCGAATGATTTGTTCTGTAAACACGCCGCCTGTTTGTTCCATTTCCCACTTTGAGGGGGTTGCGGAAACAAACACAGATTGTGGGCGCATCGCGTCCCATTCCTCAAATTTAAGCGGGCGATTGTCCATACAAGAGGGCAGGCGGAATCCGTGCTCCGCCAGTGTCATTTTGCGGCGGAAGTCCCCTTTGTACATGCCGCCAATCTGGGGCACCGACACATGGCTTTCATCGGCAAACACAATGGCGTTGTCAGGAATAAACTCAAATAAGGTGGGGGGCGGCTCGCCCGGTGCGCGACCGGTCAAATAACGCGAATAGTTTTCGATACCATTACAAACGCCCGTGGCTTCCAACATTTCGATGTCAAAATTCGTACGCTGTTCAAGGCGTTGCGCTTCAAGCAGTTTGGCCTCTGATACAAGCTGGTCTAGCCGCACACGCAGCTCTTTTTTGATCTTGCCAATCGCTTGGTTCATGGTTGGTTTCGGCGTCACGTAGTGCGAATTAGCATAGACGCGCACGCGTTCTTTAGTGTCTTTCTTTTCGCCGGTCAGCGGGTCAAATTCTACAATACTTTCAAGCTCTTCACCAAAAAACGACAAGCGCCATGCACGATCTTCAAGGTGCGCTGGGAATATCTCGAGGCTATCGCCACGCACACGGAAAGAGCCACGCGCAAATGTAGAATCATTGCGTTTATATTGTTGCGCGACCAAGTCTTGCATCACGCCGCGCTGATCGTAATTTTTGCCAACTTCAAGGTCCTGCGTCATCGCGCCGTAGGTTTCTACAGATCCGATGCCATAGATGCACGACACAGAGGCGATGATGATCACATCATCGCGTTCCAGCAATGCGCGCGTGGCAGAGTGGCGCATCCGGTCAATCTGCTCGTTGATCTGACTTTCTTTCTCAATGAACGTGTCAGAGCGCGCGACATAGGCTTCGGGCTGATAATAGTCATAAAAGCTGACGAAATATTCGACAGCGTTGTCTGGGAAAAAGCCTTTGAACTCACCATAAAGCTGCGCTGCGAGCGTTTTGTTAGGCGCAAGAATGATGGCAGGGCGCTGCGTCTGCTCGATCATCTTCGCCATAGTGAAGGTCTTGCCAGTTCCCGTCGCACCCAGCAAAACTTGATCACGCTCGCCGCTGTCGATCCCCTCACACAACTCTTTAATCGCAGTTGGTTGATCGCCTGCCGGTTCAAATTCTGTTTGAAGTTTGAACGCGATGCCCCCCTCTAGCTTTGCGCGCTCACGTACGTCGCCTTTAGGTGCGTTTAACAAAGTGTCAGAACCGTCGTTGTTCACAAAAGACATAGGCGACTCGCTTTTAGGGGTTACCGCTAAAATTGATCACTTTTTGTTCACATTCAAGGGTAGGGCCGCGACAATTCTCGCGCTGTCTCAATCGCCTATGAAAGACAAAACAACATTGCCGTCATCGCCTTGTAGCAGTGCCTCGCCAGCAACTTCATCTGGGATGATCCGATCCTGACTGTCAGCTGTTGCACCGTAAAATTGGCCCTCGACCTGCGCCGTCGAATTCGCACCGGTGAGCTGAACGACACGATTGTTCGCAATCAATTGCATGTTCGTGCCGGAGTAAGCAGTGCCGTTTATCTCCAGACCACGCATGTCAATCCGGTCAAAATCTGGATTTGTAACGTTTTCTCGCGTGAACGGGTTTTGCGCGGTTCTGATCGTCACAACACTATCCAGAGTAGCGCGCTCAAAGTCCACGCTCGCGTCGTAACTGCCAAGCCCGCCAAATCCAGTGCCCGATTGATTTGTGTAGGCATAGACCGCATCGCCCGTGTAGCGGGCCGTGCCACTTGTGGGCATATCTTCAAGCCGCGTTGCCACCCCTATGGCCCCGACCGCAGAGTAGGATTCACCGTCGACTGTATACTCCATCGAATAGAGCGAAGCATACTCGTATCGCCCGCCTGGATTTACCAGTCTCAACACCACACCTTCGTTTTCCGCTTCGCCGTCGCTGTCAAATCCGTCTTCGTCGGCGAATTTAAAGAGCCCATCATCGACAACCAGCTTTCCGCCACCATGACGAACACGGCCCGAAACACGGCGGACCTGTGCGGAACTTTGGCGCGCTGTCACGACACTGCCGCTTAAAAAGCTCAAGTTGTTCGTATCGCTGCCAAGCAAGGGGTCGTAATTCGGGATTGAAACTTGGGGTTGCTCGGGCGCAATCGCCGTCTCCTGAGTAGAGCCGCACGCGCTCACGCACACCGCAAGGGGAAGAACGAAATAACACCGAAGCAAGCAAACTCTCCTGATCGCTGCGTGAGGCGTTACATGAAAAGACCATTCATCTCAATTAAAGAGCTATCACATCAGCGTTTCCAAAACCGGCATTGTCTTCATTTGCTTTTGTGAGGGCCCATAAATGCAGCTAAATTGTTCCCTTAGACGCGGATCGTCCCCTTGCGAAAAACTGCCGTATCCGCGATAATAGCGCTTAGTAACCGGATCATTTTGGAACATTGCCATGCGCGCACGTATCTACCAACCCTCAAAGACGGCCATGTCTTCTGGCACGGCCAAGACGCACAGATGGATCCTTGAGCATGCTCCAGCAAATGCGCGCGCGGTTGACCCGCTTATGGGCTGGACTTCGTCGGATGATACGCAGGCGCAGGTTAAACTGCGCTTTGACAGCAAAGAGGCTGCAATTGCCTACGCTGAAGCAAATAACATTGATGCGGTTGTACGTGAACCAAACAAGCGCAAAGCGAACATTCGCGCAGGCGGTTATGCTGAAAATTTTGCAACCAACCGTCGTGGCGCTTGGACGCACTAAACAAGCCTGAAACGCGGCTGTATCCGGTGTGATCCCCGTTTCGCGGTTTCAGTTTAACTATGTTGCAGTCAGCGTTCACCGTTTGCATGTTCTCAATTCAAATTTCAAAGCGCAACGCGCGCGGTTGTCAACAGCCGTGAATGGTATGCGCGACGCCGTAGGAGCCCACCTCGATGACCATCACACACCTCGTAACCCATTCGGGTGGTTTTCACGCGGATGAGCTGCTGTCCTCGGTCATTCTAACACGTTTGTTCCCAAACGCAGAACTGAAGCGTACGCGTGACAAAGCATGGATCACACCCGATGCGCAGCGCATCATTTACGATGTAGGTGGTGATTTCGATGCCGAAGCTCAGATATTTGATCACCACCAGCGCCCCAATCCGCTGCGCGACGATGGCCAACCCTACAGCTCATTTGGCTTGATTTGGGCGCAGTATGGACAGGTCTATCTCAGCGCAATGGATGTGCCAGAGAAAGATATCGCCGCAATTCATGCGTCTTTTGATCGTGGTTTTGTGCTGCCTGTTGACTTGGTCGACAACGGCACAGTCAACACATCTGAAGCTGGTCCACTATTTGCGAGTATGACGCTACCTGTCTTGCTGGAAAGTCTGAAAACTGTGTTCGATGATCGCGAAGAGGGTGCGGATGATCGCGCTTTTTTAGCTGCACTGCCCGTAGCACGCGCCTTTGTGGAAGCGCAGATCAAGCGCAAAGCCGCCAAATTTCGCGCAGAAGATATGGTTTTAGCCGCGATCACGGCAGCGGGTGAGGGCCACGTATTGGAGCTCCCTATGGGCATGCCTTTCCGTTCGGGTGTTGAAAAGGCAGGTGCAGATCACCTGTTGTTTGTGATCCATCCAAGGGGCACTGATTGGTCCCTGACCACGATCCGTTTGGGCGATGATACTTTTGACAATCGTGCAGACTTGCCAGTTGCTTGGGCAGGTTTAACCGATGATGCGCTTGAGAAAGCGAGCGGTGTGGCGGGCGCAAAGTTCTGTCACAATGGCCGCTTCATCGCGGTCGCTTCTAACTATGAAGCAATTCGCAAAATGGCCGAGATCGCGGTTCAAGAAGCGGTGGCGCGCTAAGCCGCAAGACATTGCGCGCCGAATAGATAGGCGCTTGTTGATCGTGTGCTGCAAGCTTAGGTCAAAATCTTACCTACATTTCATACCCTTAAAACGACGAAGGGCCTCCCGAAGGAGGCCTTGCCGTATCAGCTGGGTAGGCTGATCCAAATTGGAGCGGGCGAGGCGATTCGAACGCCCGACCCTAACCTTGGCAAGGTTATGCTCTACCCCTGAGCTACGCCCGCACCGTTTGGTAGGGCGTATTTAGGCGTGTGGCCGGATGCCCGCAAGAGGAAAAATCACTCTATCCGAACTTTTTTCTAGAAAGATGAAAATTGCCCTAGAACACACTGTGTAGCAAAAGCCCAAGTGCGCTTAACAAGATCATTGTAAGCGTTAAAACCATGCCCAGAACACGCCCATTCATGACAGGTGGTGAGGCTGAAAACCCCCAAGCATGTAACAGGCGACCGCTCAACAACATCAACCCCAGAAGATGCACCGCGATATTTGGTGCGTCGGAGAGTTCAACCAGCGCCAAAAGGAGCAATCCGAAAGGCGCATATTCGGCAAAATTCCCTTGCGCGCGCATGCGCTTGAGCAAACTGTTGTCTCCATTGTCGCCCATAGAAATCTTATTGCCACGCCGATACACGATGACACGTGCACTCAAAGCTAAAAAGAGCAAAGCAAGAAAGCTGGCGTAAAGTGATGTGATCTCAAGCATAATGCCCCCAAACGAAAATCGCCCCATCAGATATGACAGGGCGATCTTCATTTTTCTATATAAACTTCGGAGTTTGAGGCAGAGCCTCAATCAGGCGCGTTAGCGCTCATCAAGCGCATGCTTAAGCATGCTCCACAAAGTCACTCAAACTCTATCAGTAGATCCTTTGCGTCAATCTGAGCACCTGCGCTCACATGAATCGCTTCGATAACCGCGCTGCGTTCCGCGTGAATACCTGTTTCCATCTTCATCGCCTCGATTGTCAGCAACAGATCGCCTTGCGCTACCTTTTGTCCAACACTTGCCGCGACAGATGCAACGACACCTGGCATAGGCGCTCCGATGTGATCTTCATTGCTGCTATCGGCCTTAGGGCGCGCAGCTGTTGCAGCTTTGACTGAGCGATTTGGCACACGAATAACCCGCGGCTGACCGTTAAGCTCAAAGAAGACTTTTACATCTCCGTCATCAAGGGTTTCACCGACTGCTTGCAAGCGAATCTCAAGGGTTTTCCCGGGGTCAATCTCGGCCGAGATTTCTTCGCGCGATTCCATTCCGTAAAAGAATGTGCGTGTTGGCAAGGTGCGTACAGGGCCATACATCCGGTGCCGCCCCATGTAATCCAAGAACACTTTGGGATACATCAGATAGCCATTGAGATCCTCATCATCGATCTCTTTGCCGTCCAGCAATTCACTCAGCTTGGCGCGCTCTTGCTCAAGATCGACAGGCGGTAAAGATTTACCAGGACGCTCTACATTCGGCTCATCGCCTTTCAAAACCTTTGCAACGATCCCAGCGGGAAAGCCGCCCGGAGGTTGGCCCAGATTGCCGCGCATCATATCAACTACGCTGTCAGGGAAGGATACATCGGTCTCGGGATCTTCAACCTCTTCACGGCTGAGACCTTGGCTGACCATCATTAACGCCATGTCGCCAACAACTTTCGAACTTGGCGTGACTTTGACGATATCACCAAACATCTGGTTTACATTGGCATAGGTGTTGGCAACCTCGGGCCAACGCTCTTCAAGCCCCATTGAGCGGGCTTGCGCTTTGAGGTTGGTAAATTGACCGCCGGGCATTTCATGCAGGTAAACCTCGGAAGAGGGGGCCTGCTGACCTGTTTCAAACGCAGCATATTGCGCGCGCACTTGCTCCCAGTAATCAGAAATGCGGCGCACACTATCCATATTTAGACCTGTGTCACGATCAGTATGCCGCAAAGATTCAACAACCGTGCCAAGGGTCGCTTGGCTGGTGTTGCCCGACAATGCATCCATTGCGCAGTCCACAGCATCAACGCCAGCTTCGGACGCTGCAAGGATCGTCGCACAAGCAATGCCTGCGGTGTCATGTGTGTGGAAGTGGATTGGCAGTCCGACTTCTTCCTTCAGCGCTTTCACAAGAACGCGCGCAGATGCGGGTTTCAGCAATCCGGCCATATCCTTCAAGCCAAGCACATGCGCGCCCGCAGCTTTCAGGTCTTTACCCATTTGCACATAGTACTTGAGATCATACTTCGCGCGATCAGCATTCAAAACGTCGCCAGTGTAGCAAATCGTGCCTTCACAGACCTTGTTCGCCTCAATCACCGCGTCCATCGCGACACGCATGTTTTCTGTCCAGTTAAGGCTGTCAAACACGCGAAACACATCTACGCCGGTTTCTGCGGCCTGGCGTACGAATTCCTGCACGACATTGTCGGGATAATTCGTGTACCCAACCCCATTGGCCGAGCGCAAAAGCATTTGCGTCATCACATTCGGCATCGCTTGGCGAATGTCGCGCAAGCGCTGCCACGGGCATTCTTGCAAGAAGCGATACGCCACATCAAACGTTGCGCCGCCCCAGCATTCAACAGAGAAAAGGTTCGACATTTCAGAGGCATACGTCGGAGCAACACGGATCATATCGATCGAACGCATCCGCGTGGCGAGCAAGCTCTGATGACCGTCCCGCATTGTGGTATCTGTTAGTAACAACTGCTTTTGGGCAGCCATCCAATCGGCAACCGCTTGCGGACCTTTTTCATCTAGTAAATTGCGCGTGCCGTAGGGTGCGGCGTCATTTGTGACCACTGGGGCCTTAGGTGTTTTCAAATCTGCGGCTGGCAACGCGCGGCCAGCAGTCTCCGGATGGCCGTTTACAGTGATGTCGGCAATATAAATCAACAACTTCGTCGCACGATCACGGCGCTTTTTGAAATCAAACAAGTCCGGCGTGTTGTCGATGAATGTGGTTGTGTATTCATTGCTTAAGAACGTTTCATGCTTCAGCAGGTTCTCCACAAACGCGATGTTTGTACTGACGCCGCGAATGCGAAATTCGCGCAACGCGCGATCCATACGTGCAATCGCTGCTTCAGGTGTTGGTGCATGGGCGGTCACTTTCATCAAAAGGCTGTCATAGTAGCGCGTGATCACGCCGCCTGAGTAAGCTGTCCCGCCATCAAGACGAATGCCCATGCCTTGCGCTTCGCGAAAGGCTGTGATGCGGCCATAATCGGGGATGAAGTTGTTCAGCGGGTCTTCGGTGGTGATCCGCGTTTGCAGCGCGTGTCCATTCAAACGCACCTCTTCTTGGCTTGCTTTGCCCGTCGCTTCAGCAATCGTTTTGCCCTCGGCGATTTTGATCTGGGCTTGGACAATATCAATGCCAGTCACCTCTTCTGTGACTGTGTGTTCCACCTGTACACGCGGATTCACTTCGATGAAGTAGAACTTGCCGCTGTCCATATCCATCAGGAATTCGACAGTACCAGCGCACTCATAATTCACATGCGCACAAATTTTGCGACCAAGATCACAAATTTCGACACGTTGTTCTTCGCTCAAATATGGGGCAGGGGCGCGCTCTACGACTTTCTGATTGCGGCGTTGAACAGAGCAATCACGCTCAAACAGGTGATACATGCCGCCATGACTGTCCCCGAGAATTTGAACCTCGACGTGACGGGCGCGGATAATCATCTTTTCAAGATAGCCCTCGCCATTGCCAAAAGCGGCCTCAGCTTCACGGCGCCCTTCAAGAACCTTCTCTTCGACCTCGTCTTCAGAATGGATCGGACGCATGCCGCGACCGCCACCGCCCCATGACGCTTTAAGCATCAGCGGGTACCCAACGTCGCCCGCTTCTTTCTTGATTGCAGCCATGTCGTCGCCAAGCACTTCTGTTGCAGGCACAACTGGAACACCTGCTTCAATTGCCACGCGCCGCGCGGAGGCTTTGTCACCAAGAGCGCGCATCGTTGCTGCCTTGGGGCCAATGAATGTGATCCCGTTGGCATCACAGGCGTCAACAAAATCGGGGTTCTCCGACAGCAAACCATAGCCCGGGTGGATGGCATCCGCGCCAGATGCTTTTGCGACGCGAATAATTTCGTCGATCGAGAGATAAGCTGCGACAGGCCCGAGACCTTCGCCAATACGGTAAGCTTCATCTGCTTTGAAACGGTGCAGACCCAGTTTATCCTCTTCGGCATAAACGGCGACGGTTTTCTTTCCGAGCTCGTTGGCTGCGCGCATAATACGGATCGCAATTTCTCCGCGATTAGCGATGAGGATTTTGTTGAATTCAGTCATGTTAGCCTTCCCGAGTTGGTCTGTTGCGCGGTTTTTACACACTAAAACCTATGCGCGATATTCGTAGTTCTGGGTGTTTAGCGGTAACAAGTGCTTATGTTAACGCTAACATCAGTTGTCAACGGGTCGACTTAACCCGGAGTTAGAATCGTCTTGGGCACATCGCTCAAGCGTTGCGCACCGATTTGGCCCATATTGGCCGCTAGATCTGATTTCAGCATATCGGCCAGATGCGCAGGCCCTTTTTCGCCAAGTGCGCCAAGCGCATAGTGCCATGCGCGTCCAAGCATCACAAAATCTGCGCCCAGAGCGAGGGCACGCAAAATATCCAGCCCGCCTTCGATGCCGCTGTCAAAGATCAAAGGAAGCTTCGTCGCGGCCCGAACGTGTTGCAGTATTTCAATTGGAGCAGGGGCCGCATCAAACTGACGCCCCGCATGATTGGACAGCCAGATTGCATCCACCCCTGCGCTTTCAAGGCGGGCCACATCAGCGACGTTTAGCACGCCTTTGACGATCAAAGGACCATCCCATTCAGCACGAAGGTCAGTCAGATAGTCCCAATCTGGTGATGTGCGCAGTAAATATCCGACATGGGCGGTGCTGCTGAGACCCTCGGTCTGACCTTTCACGTGATCCGCATAGCTGTCCATCAATCGCATACGCGGCATGCCCAGCGTCGCTGTTCCGATTGCCCAACTCGGGCACATGGCCACCTGAGCCAGCAAACGTGGTGTGAGTTTTGGCGGCTGCTGCAAGCCACCCCTGAGTTGGCGCTCACGGCGGGAGGCGACAGGCACATCAACGGTCAGCACCAATGTGTGAAATCCCGCTGATTTCGCGCGCGCCAGCATATCACTACGAATCCCATCGTCGCGCGGCGGATACATTTGAAACCAACCCTGAGCCCCAAGATGGGGCGCAACATCTTCAGGTGTGCGGGTGGCCACGGTCGATAACGTGTACGGGATGCCAAGTTTTGCCGCATTAGACGCAAGCAGACGTTCCGCATCGGGCCAGATTAACCCAGACATCCCAACAGGCGCGACGCCAAAGGGTAGGGGTAAGGTCTGACCCAACAAGTTGACGCTCAAGTCTGGCACCATCTCGCCATGCAGGATCGAGGGCATCATCAACACCTCATCCAGCTTGGCCCGATTGCGTGCTTTCGTGGCCTCGTTGCCTGTCGCGCTATCGAGATATTCCCAAACAAAATGCGGGATACGCCGCTTTGCAGCCGTGCGCAAATCAGAGATTGCGGGGTAGGTTGAGTGTAAATCCATGACTGCAGTCTTTGCTGCGTCGCGGCATTTGTCTAGCAAAAGAATGCAGAACAGATCAAGAACCTCTCTTTTCCTATTGGCATTTGCGCGCTAGAGTCCTGCCCATGAGCAATTTTGATGAAATGGACGCCTTTGACGGCGCCTCCGTGCCCCTCTCTCAACGCGCGATGTCTGCGCGTCCGATGCCTTATCTGGATGGCCTTAATCCCGCGCAGCGTGAAGCGGTGGAAACTTTGGATGGCCCAGTCCTTATGTTGGCGGGGGCGGGGACGGGTAAGACCAAAGCGCTGACAACGCGCATTGTTCACCTGATGAATTCGGCCAAAGCACGGCCTAATGAAATTTTGGCGGTGACCTTTACCAACAAAGCCGCGCGCGAGATGAAAAACCGTGTCGGTGGGATGCTTGGCCAATCTATCGAAGGAATGCCGTGGCTTGGCACATTTCACTCTATCTGTGTGAAGCTTCTGCGCCGCCATGCGGAACTGGTCGGCCTTAAAAGCAATTTCACGATTCTTGATACGGATGATCAAATCCGTCTGCTGAAACAGCTTTTGCGCGCCGAGAATATCGATGACAAACGTTGGCCTGCGCGGATGTTGGCGGGCCTGATTGATGGCTGGAAGAACCGTGCTTTGACGCCGGACAAAGTACCAAGCGCGGATGCTGGGGCTTACAATAACCGCGGCACCGAGTTTTACGAGATGTACCAAAATCGGCTTTTGGAACTCAACGCGGTCGATTTCGGTGATCTGTTGCTGCATGTGGTCACGATTTTCCAGACACACGACGATGTGCTCAACCAATATCAGCGCTGGTTCCGCTACATTCTGGTGGACGAGTATCAGGATACGAACGTCGCGCAATATCTCTGGCTGCGTTTGCTCGCAGGGGGGCATAAAAACATCTGCTGTGTTGGCGATGATGATCAATCAATCTATGGTTGGCGCGGTGCAGAAGTCGGCAATATCCTAAGGTTTGAAAAGGATTTTCCGGGCGCGAAGGTCGTGCGACTTGAGCAGAATTACCGCTCTACTCCCCATATTCTGGCCGCCGCGTCCAATGTGATCGCGGGGAATGAAGGACGCCTTGGCAAAGACCTTTGGACTGCAGAACAGGAGGGCGAAAAAGTCCGCCTGATCGGTCATTGGGACGGCGAAGAAGAGGCGCGCTGGATCGGTGAAGAGGTCGAAGCCATGCAGAGCGGCACGCGTGGTTTGTCACCAATGTCGTTGGACAATATGGCCATTCTTGTGCGTGCATCGCATCAAATGCGCGCGTTTGAAGATCGCTTTCTCACCATCGGTCTTCCTTATCGCGTGATTGGTGGTCCGCGCTTTTACGAACGCATGGAAATTCGGGATGCTATGGCCTATTTCAGGGTTGTCACATCGCCTGATGATGATCTTGCATTCGAACGGATCGTCAACACGCCAAAACGGGGCCTTGGTGACAAAGCACAACAAAAGATCCAAATGGCTGCGCGCGAAAATGGTGTGAGTTTGCTTGAGGGCGCGCGCATTGTCGTCGAAACCAAAGGGATCGGTGGCAAAGGCGGCGCGGAACTTGGCAAGCTTGTCGATGGAATAGCGCGCTGGTCCGCATTAACCCGTGGGCCACTTATGGCGAATGTGGTTGACGATGACGCGGTGCTTGATGATGGCCCAACATTTACCCAACCCGAGTATGGTCCGCCAGAGATGGGCCATGTCGAACTCGCGCAGGTTATTCTGGATGAGTCGGGCTACACAGCTCATTGGCAGAACGACAAAACACCCGAAGGGCCAGGGCGGCTCGAAAACCTTAAGGAACTCGTAAAAGCACTGGAACAATTTGAAAACCTTCAAGGGTTTCTTGAGCACGTCAGCTTGATCATGGACAATGAGCAGGATGATCATGGTGCCAAAGTCTCCGTTATGACATTGCACGGGGCCAAGGGTCTTGAGTTTCCTGCGGTCTTCTTGCCCGGTTGGGAAGATGGGCTGTTCCCCTCGCAACGCTCCATGGATGAAAGTGGCCTGAAGGGGTTAGAGGAAGAGCGCCGCCTCGCTTATGTTGGCATCACTCGCGCAGAAGAAATCTGCACAATCTCCTTTGCAGCCAATCGCATGGTGTTTGGCCAATGGCAAAACGCGCTGCCGTCACGCTTCATTGATGAATTGCCAGAGGATCATGTGGATGTGCTCACACCGCCCGGTCTTTACGGTGGCAATTATGGTGCTGCGGGCATGGGGATGAGCGGTGCTACACGTACTCAATCAGATTTGGAGCAGCGCGTTCAGGATGCGAATGTGTATAATTCTCCTGGGTGGAAACGCTTGCAAGCGCGCAAAGATCAACGCCCGATGAGCCAACCGACTGAAGCAAAGAACATCACAATCGACATGACTGCGGTGTCGAGTTTTTCCATGGGTGAAAGGGTGTTTCACCAGAAGTTCGGCTATGGCGCGGTTATCGGGATTGAGGGCGACAAGCTTGAGATCGATTTCGAAAAAGCGGGCACAAAGAAAGTCGTGTCTCGTTTCGTTGCCGCCGCAGATGCAGCAGATGACATTCCGTTTTAAAGGTAACGCCCATGAGTGGTGAACATGATCTCAACACTTTGCTGCGCAGCATGTCTGCGACATTGCTCGAGGGCACCTTCGTCTTTGTGACTTTGCCCAGTCGCGAAGTGCCTGCCACGGTTACGCCGCGCATGGTGTTTCAAGAGGGTGAGGGGACAACGCTTATCCTGCTCAAAGAGGAGGCGATTGCGCAGGGTTACGCCTTTGAATTCCCTGCGCGGATGATCACGCTGAACGTGCATTCCGCTTTAGATGCGGTTGGCTTCATTGCGCTGATTGCAACCAAACTTGCTGCCGCTGGAATGGGCGTGAACCCTGTTGCGGGTTTTTACCACGATCATTTGTTTATTCCCGAAGATCGCGCAGATGATGCCCTTAAGATCCTAGCTCAAATCGCGCAAGACGCCGAAGAAGCGGTCAAAAAATAGTCCTTTGACAATGGCTTAAGTTTTTTTGCAACACCGCCGGGGCAGAATGTAACTAACTGAATTGGCGGTTTACGAGTTTTATGCTACCTTACTTTGAATAAGCGCCAAAAGAGCGTAACTTGGCAGAGGATCGAGCGGTCAACTGCACCCAAAATTTTTGTTAGTTTGCGCAGTTTTTTAGCGCGTATGGGTGGTACTATGAATAATAAAGAAGGCGTGTTGAGTCAGCGTCACAAGGCATTTTCAGAACGTTTACGCACCGAACACAGTGAGGCTCCTCCCGCGCGGGCGGTGTTGGACATTGAACAAGACCTCGGCACAGGCGCGATTGCGTTTCAACTCTCGCAAGGGGGCAAGCGGCTTTTGTTTCGCGCCGCTGATCTTGAGCGGAAAGCGAAATTGCGTGCTGCCAAAGCCGGGCAGAACTAGAAATGGCAACCTATACTGTAGAAGCATTTCGCTGGAGCGGTACGGGATATAACGCGATTTACAATACCTCCTACACTGCTGTTTTGGATGACAATGACGGCAGTTATCAAGGCGGCGGCGATGCGTCAGAGACCGTAACGATCAATGGGGGCGCGGCTGGCAGTACCAATTCTGCGCCTTACGCGATTGATGTGAGTTTCACCGACACGCTTGGCAATCCACACGTGGAAACGTTCTTTTTCTTCAATACAAGTGCCGCACCATCAGGTTGGTATTTCGTTCCTGCACCGGGATCTGCATTTACGGTTGGCGCCACGCTCGGGACCTATCAAAGCCATACGACGGGCTGGACTTATTCTTCGGTTGTTTGTTTTGCCGAAGGCACTTTGATTGAAACTGATCAAGGTGCGCGTGCGGTTGAAACTTTAGAACCAGATACGCTGATCGCCTTGGCAGGTGGTGGTTTTGCGCCATTACGATTGAACCTGCTCAGTGAGATTTCAGCGCAACAAATGCAGCAATATGAAAACCTGCGCCCTGTTCATATTACAGCTGGTGCGCTTGGCGAAGGGTTGCCCAAGCGGGATTTGCGTGTATCGCGTCAGCATCGCTTACAGGTCAGTTCGCCCATTGCAGCGCGTATGTTTGGTGAGGCTGATGTGCTGGTCGCTGCGGTTCGACTGCTTGAAATGCCGGGCATCTATATTGATCCGAACGAGAACGCGTTGGACTATTATCATTTGGTCTTTGATCATCATCAGGTTGTTCTTGCAGAAGGCGCACCGGCCGAGAGCTTTTATACTGGCCGTGAAGCAATTGCCGCGCTTAATCCTGATGCGCGTGGTGAAGTTCTGACGCTCTTCCCGCATCTTGCCCGCAAGAAACGTGTGATGAAGCCTGCTCAAATGATTCCAGCGCGCGTTCAGCAAAAACAGCTCATTGCGCGCCATATTCGCAATGAAAAGCCGCTTTTGAACCTTAGTGCGGCGCAAGTTAGCCTTGCGCAGGGCTCTGCAATCTAATTAGCATGATCTTACAAGGTGCTGCCCTGTCGTAGGGGTGGAGAATTGGGAAACCGGTGGAAATCCGGTGCTGCCCCCGCAACGGTGTGGGTGAGAGATTGAACCAGACCACTGGAGCACGCGCTCTGGGAAGGTGTTTGATCAGGGTTATTCACTTAACCACTCGCCCTAAGCCCGGAAACCAGCCTTGCAGATAACCGAAACCGCGGGTGGCGGAGCAGGCGAAACACGCGCTGCTCTTGCTGGCTTTGATGTGTTTCCTCTGCTCAGTCATTCGCACCAAAACGTCGCCCCGGGGTGTGGGCATAAGGAGCAAAAATGACGGCACAACAAATATTTAGAGCATTGCAAGATGTCGATGGCAGCGCCCACGCGCATGTCGAGGCTGCAAAAGCTGGGTTTCTTGAATGGGCTATGACATTACCAAAAGGGTCAAACGCTTGCAAAGAGGCGCAACTTGCATTGCCCCTGTTTGGCGATTTTTCCCACACGGCTGAGGCCGCAGACCTGTTTGTGGGTTATCTGCGCGATGCCAGTCAACCGCTGCCAAGTCCGAAGCGACGCGGCGGCGCTGCAGGCAAACGGCGCGTGCTTCACTGAAGCGACATATTTCGTCGCTTTTTTGAAGTCTTGTTGCCGATAGCTTGCTAAATATCCTTATCAAACGGGAGATACTGCATGCTAAGTGAAGCCAAACACCGCACCGAGCGTTTGCAAATCGAGATGCAAGCGCGTGGTATCAGCCATGCCGTTTTCACGTCAGAAAGTTCTATTGCTTATCTTGCGGGCTTTTGGGGCTATCTCGGGATCGAGTTTGGCCGCCCGAGCATGCTTGTTGTGCGCGCTAATGCTGAACCAAGTGTGATTACGCCGCTCATGGAGAGCGAAATGGTCGCTGAAATGACTTGGGTTGAAGATATCCACCGCTGGGAAGATGCAGGTCAAAATTCTTGGGGCAGGGCTTTGTCGGCGTGTTTGCCCGATGCACCTGACCAAATCTGGATCGAACAAATGGATGTGCCCGCAATTGTGCGCCACTACATTGATGAAAAGTATCGCGGCGTTGAGCTTTGCGATATCGGACCGATTCTTGGTTCGCAAAGGATGATCAAATCACCACTTGAGATCGAGGTTATGAAGCAAGCAGGCGAAATCGCAGGCGCGATGATGGCGGCGGCGCATGGCTCGCTTCGGGTTGGCGCGCAGGAATATGAAAGCGCGCTGGCTGTGATTGATGCCGGCACCCGCAAAGCGGCTGGGTTTCTTACGGATCAAGGCTGGGAGCGGTTTGTATCCCCGATGATCCATAACTTACAAATTCTGCAAAGCGGGCGTGATACGTCTATGGTGCATCGCCGCGCATCTGTGAAAGCCTACGAAAAAGCAGATCCCGTCTATTTCTGTTTCTGCAATATGGCGCAGTTTAAGCAATACAAACTTGGTTTTGACCGTATGTTTCACGTGGCCGACGTCACTGACGAAGCCGCACGCGTTCAGCAAGCCGCGATTGACGCGCAACAGGCGGCGATTGCTGCAATCAAACCAGGTGTCACGGCAGAAAGCGTCGCAGCGGCCGCCGATGTGATTTACGCCGAGCGCGGCTACGCAACAGGCTATCGTACGGGCCGATCAATCGGTGTTGCCTATCTCGAAGCGCCTGAACTGAAAGCGGGTGATACGACGATTTTGCAAGCCGGAATGACATTTGCTGTGGATGGCGGCATTTCGGTGGATGGTGTGACGGCTGGGCGAATCGGCGACAGTATTGTGGTGACAGAAAATGGGGCTGAATATCTGACCAATTATCCGCGCCAGCTGCTCGTCACACCCAATTAGACCGATGCTTACCATAGCAATAGCACAAGCGCCGTCTGATCTAGCTGATTGGGCTGCGCGTATGGCGTGGCTTGAAGCGCATTTACCCGAGGTCTCAGCACAGGGTGCGGATTTGCTTGTGTTGCCAGAGCTGTTTGCTTGCGGTTATTTTATTGGCGATCAACTGCAAGAACGCGCCGAGCCCTGTGATGGTGTAACTGCCAAGCAGCTTCAAAAACTTGCTCAAGCGCATGGGCTTGCAATCCATTGTGGCTACGCTGAACGCAGTGGTGAGACGCTTTACAATAGCGCGATGTGCATTGGGCCAGACGGTGTTTTACTTGGTCATCAACGCAAATTGGCAATTCCGCCAGGGTTTGAGCGCAACTTTCTGGCACCGGGCGATGGCGTGTCGTTGTTTGAATTTCGTGGTTTCAAAATTGCGACTTTGATTTGCTATGACGCGGAGTTTCCTGAAACGTTCAGGCATGTGGCTGCACTCGGCGCAGAGCTGGTTTTGGTGCCTACAGCGCTTGGCGCTGATTGGAATTGGGTAGCCGAGACGATGATCCCCACACGTGCTTATGAAAACGGCGTTTTTCTGGCTTACGCGAATGGCGCTGGTCAGCAAGGCGATATGTCGTTCTTGGGCAAAAGCGTTATCGCAACACCAGATGGGCGCGAATTGGCAAGGGCAGCGGCAGGGCCTGAGATACTGTTCGCAGATCTCGATCATGCGCTGGTCGCAAAGGCGCAAGCGCGCTTGCCGTATTTAAAGGACCGCCTGCGGCTTCATTTGTCTTGAAAAGAACCGCCCCAAAAAAGAAAAACGACGATGTGTGGGAGGACACATCGCCGTTCTTTTTAAGCGGAATGCACTCGGGAGGAGATGCGCATCACGCTAAGCCTGATCCATTCTGGATCGGTATTCTATGGCAGGGCCTTCTGGGAGGAGATAGCCGCTGCCATTTTCAATTTGACCGATTTGGGAGGAGTTGGCCAAATTGAATTCTTAAAACTCTTAGTTCAGGTAGGCAGATTCATATGCGAGGCGGCGGATGGAAGAGCGTGCAATGCCCAAGTCTGCCAATTCGCGGTTTGAAAGTCCTGCCAGCTCGTTGAATGTCTGACGGTAAACTGCGCGCTTGGTGCGTGCTTCTTTGAAGTTTGCCCAGAGAACGACGAGCTTGTCACCCAATGTGCCTTGAGCGGAGAATGTATCTGTAAGGAACGCCATGTCGATCATCCTTTGTTAACGTTTCACTACTTAGCGAGACTGTCTGCCTTGCTGTTGTGATGAATATGGAGCTAATGCTGCGCGTGCACAATGGCCATCTCCGCAATGCTGCTATGCAGCAATTGCATGGGCGACGTAAGGTTAAGTATCAGGAAACATGTGCTTAATTTTTTAGCGCTTTAAAAAAATGCGCGCTCCCCTTGCACCTGCCTGCAAAGCTGCGAGGTATATCAAAACGCCTATGGGAGAGAGCAATGAGCCAGATTGAAACCGATATTAAAGATGCCCTTGCACGTTTGGCTTTGCCTGATGGGGGTGATCTGATCAGCCGCGATATGATCCGGGCTTTGTCTGTAGATGATAATTCGGTCCGTTTTGTGATCGAAGCGCCAAGCCCTGCGATTGCGCAACAGATGGAACCTTTGCGCCAAGCGGCGGAGGCTGCGGTTGCTGCCGTCGTGGGTAAGCGAAGTGTTGCTGCAGCTTTGACCGCTCATGGGCCTGCACCTGCCAAACCTGCGCCGCCTAGTTTGAAGATTGGTGGTCATCCCAAACCCCAGGAAGGCGGACCAGCACCTGTCTCTGGTGTGGACCGTATCCTTGCGATTGGCTCTGGCAAAGGGGGTGTGGGGAAATCCACCGTGTCTTCAAACCTTGCGGTTGCGCTCGCCAAACAAGGCCGTCGTGTGGGTTTGCTCGACGCGGACATCTACGGACCGTCCCAGCCACGCATGATGGGTGTGAACAAACGTCCCGCCAGCCCAGATGGCAAAACCATCATTCCGCTCAAGGCGCATGGCGTCACTATGATGTCCATTGGCCTGATGATGGACCCCGACAAAGCAATCGTTTGGCGTGGGCCTATGTTGATGGGTGCGCTTCAGCAGATGTTGGGCCAGGTGGAGTGGGGTGAGCTTGATGTGCTTATCGTCGATCTGCCACCCGGCACAGGTGATGTGCAACTGACGCTGTGCCAGAAAAGTCAGGTAACGGGTGCAATTGTTGTAAGCACACCGCAGGACGTTGCCCTATTAGATGCCCGCAAAGCGCTTGATATGTTCGGGACGCTCAAAACCCCAGTACTGGGATTGATCGAAAACATGTCGATGTTCAAATGCCCTGATTGCGGATCAGAGCATGCGATCTTTGGGCAAGGCGGCGTTGCTGCTGAGGCGGAACGCTTGAACGTGCCGCTTCTCGGTGCTTTGCCGATTGACCTCGACACGCGTTTAGCGGGAGATGGTGGAACACCTATTGCTGCGGGTGACGGAGATATGGCGCAAGCTTATGCAAAGCTCGCTAAAGGCTTGATTGAAGGGGGGATGGCGTGATCGCCACCCCGCTTCAGATAGAACCTGCTTCAACCATATAGTTGCAAGCTGTGCACATCGCAGCATCATCAGATGCTAAAAACAAAACCATGCGCGCGACGTAGACCGGATCTATAAGATCGGGCAAGCACTGGCGCGCACGGTGCGCTTCAAGGGCTTCTGGTGTCGCCCAAAGCTCTTTTTGCCGCTCTGTCATGATCCAGCCGGGGACAACGGTGTTTACACGAATGCGGTGATCGCCCAAATCGCGCGCCATTGTACGGGTCAAACCGTGCACAGCGGCCTTTGCAGTGGCATAGGCGGGAAATCCACCCCCTGCTTCCCACCAAGAATTTGATCCCATGTTGATGATAGAGCCACCACCTGCTTCGATCATACCGGGCGCGATCGCTTGAATGGCAAAGAACATATGGCGCAAATTCGTGCTTTGACGTTCGTCCCAATATTCGGGCGTGACGTCCTGCCAATCATGTCGATCGTCGCGCGCGGCATTGTTTACCAGAACATGCGCTGCCCCCAATCGATCCGTCAGCTTGCCAAGGGACGCTTTCAGCGCGTTCGCATCGCGTAAATCGCAGATCTCATAGGTGACGTTCTCCAAACTCTCGGCCAACGCCGCGCTGGCGTCTTCGTTCAAATCCAAAAACCCGACCCGCGCGCCTTGTGCCGCGAACGCTTTTACCATTTCTGCGCCAATCCCTTGTGCGCCGCCTGAGACGATGACGGTTTTGGCGTTCAGGCTGGGATAGATTGCAAACTCTGGCATGGGGCGTCCTGCTTTGGGCTGAAATGGTCTTTGCGGCACCGTTGCAGGTAATTCTGGGGAACTCAACGCTGCACTCGGGGCAGGGCACGTGGAAAGTGATGCGCCTTTGGGAATTCATGGGCGGCGTGGGATTTCATGGGCCAAACCTGTCAAAGCGAGGTTTAAAGCGGGTGTCACGTCAAAGACTCAGGCGTGAATCCTCTCTGTGATCCCGATTTACACCGCGATTCAGATGTGATTCGTAGCTCAAGAGCGGGAAAAGCGGTCCATAATTCGTGACTAATGGCTCTGTTGTGCAGGAAATTGGGAAAATGTGGGAAAAAATTCAGTGATTGTTTCCGATCAACATATAGTGGCCCACCATCACTTTTTCGCTATCACTGGATCGTGTTCTTGAAGTGTTCTTGCTAAATGTTGTGTTCCAGCTCCTTCAAAAGCAACATCTATAAATCTCTGCCCTACATTTCCTATTGATTGCCATGAATTCCCATGTCATCCCTAATGGCAGAAGAGGAAAGCGGGTAACACAACAACGGGACGCCAAACGATCCCAAGTCAATAAAAACCACTAAGTCAGGTTTCATACGGGCACCCGCCTTAACCCTCTCAACCAGATCCGGCGCGCGAGCGAGCAGACATCCCCCCCAGGTGGCGCGCGCGATCGGACACTCCCGGCAACGGGACGTCGGCGGATCAAGCAGTGGCAGCAGCTTGATCCGCCTTTAATATTTTAGGGCCAGTTTTTCTGGAATACGAAAAGGGACAATCAGGCGTGTCACGCAGGTTCAGAGGCGAAAGCCACCATAAGGTGGATACGAAGGGGCGGGTTTCAATCCCAGCCTCTTTTCGTCGTGTAATCGAAGCGGCAGACCCCAATTGGACCGAAGGCTTGGCCCCGGAACTGGTCATTGTGTATGGCGATCACCGTCGCAATTACCTTGAGTGTTACACCATGGAAGCGATCGAGGAGGTGGATGCCAAGATCGACGCCCTCCCACGTGGATCCCAAGCGCGTAAAATGCTTCAGCGTCTCTTTCATGGCCAATCATTCCCGACAACGATTGATGAAACAGGTCGCTTGGTTTTGCCAGCAAAACTGCGTTCAAAGATCGAACTCGACAAAGAAGCATTCTTTATCGCGGCGGGCGACACCTTCCAGATTTGGAAGACGGAAACCTACGAAGCGGAAGAGCTGGCGAAAACAGAAGAGTGGCTGGAAGAGCTGCCCGATGATTTCGACCCGCTCGAGTTTCTTGACGGCGCTCCAACATCCAGTCCTGCGGAGTGATTTATGACGCAGGCTGCCACCACTGCTCCTCACATACCGGTCCTTTTAGACCCTATTCTGAAAGCCGCTGATCCAATCAGTGGCCGTTGGCTTGATGGAACGTTCGGCGCTGGCGGCTACACGCGCGCTTTGCTTGATGCAGGGGCCGAAAGTATCATTGCAGTTGATCGTGATCCTCTCGCGTTTGAAATGGCGGCAACTTGGGCGGATCAATACGGTGCTCGTTTGATACAACAGCGCGGTGTCTTTTCCGATATGGCAGAGTTTGCGCAAGACCTTGATGGCGTTGTTCTTGATCTTGGGGTCTCTTCCATGCAGCTCGATATCGCTGAGCGTGGATTTTCTTTCATGCGCGATGGTCCGCTTGATATGCGTATGGGCCAATACGGGCAAAGCGCTGCGGATATCGTCAATGAATATGACGCGGAAGAAATTGCTGAGATCCTTTATAACTACGGCCAAGAGCGCGCATCGCGCCGCATCGCGCGCGCGATCCTAGAAATGCGCGCTGAAACGCCAATCACCACAACGCTACAACTTGCCGGTTTGATCGAGAAATGCCTGCCACGCAAAAAGCCGGGTCAAAGCCATCCTGCGACGCGCAGTTTTCAAGCTTTGCGCATTGCGGTGAACAACGAATATGGTGAGCTGTATCAAGGCCTTATGGCCGCCGAGCGTGCATTGGCACCAGGTGGACTGCTCGCGATTGTGACCTTTCATTCTGTCGAAGACCGCATGGCGAAACGCTTTTTGCAATCGCGTGCAGGCACCACTGGTAATCCAAATCGCTTTGCGCCGCAGATTGAAGTTGAAAAGCCCGCGTTTGAATTACTTGGCCGCAAAGCCATCACAGCGACAGAACAAGAACTGGAACAAAACGTGCGCGCACGTTCAGCCAAACTGCGCCTTGCGCGCCGCACGGATGCACCTGCGGGTGATATCGCGCCGAAAGCGCTTGGCATGCCTATGCTACGAAGGGACCGTTAAATGCGTTCATTGTTATATATTGTGACTGCCCTTGCCGTGATCGGGCTGGCCTTTTGGGCCTACCGTGAAAATTATCAAACACAGGCAGAAATTGCCAAAACTGAACAAATCAATCGCGAAATTGGTCAAGCGCGCGCGCGTTTGACTGTCCTTCGCGCAGAGTGGGCGTATCTTAACCGCCCCGATCGTTTGCGAGACCTGACGGATGTGAATTTTGAGCGTTTGGGCCTTTTGCCGCTGCGTCCTGATCAGTTTGGCAAAGTCGATCAAGTGGCATTCCCACAGCCGATAGAACCTGAATTGATCATTAACAATCCAGTGGATGTGTCCGGCATGAATGGTGGCGAAGCTGTCACGCGCGGAGATGGTACGTTCCCATGATCCGCACACCTCTACGCCCCTTAGCTCGAATTCTTGAAGCGCGCGCCAGCGGTGAAAACCCTGACGCGATTGAACGTGAAAACCTGCGCATCCGCCATGAACAAATGCGCGATGCGTCGCGCGGGCGTGCCGAAGGCCGTTTGCTGATTTTGTCCGTTATTTTCTTTTGTGCCTTTGGCGTCATTGGCGCGCGTATGGGCGTCTTGGCCGCGACAGAACCCGCAGAGCCACGCGCCGCGAGCACGGGCAGCGCAATCCTTGCGCAACGCGCAGATATAACCGACCGCCATGGCCGTGTTTTGGCGACGAACTTTGAGACACATTCGCTCTATGCGCAGCCTTTGCAGATGATCGACAAAGAGCGCGTCGCAGCCGAGCTCGCGGCAATCTTTCCAGATCTGAAACAAGACAAGCTGCTGAAAGACTTTACAGGCAAGCGTAAGTTCTTGTGGATCAAGAAGAAACTCAGCCCAGAACAGAAACAAGCGGTTCACAACATTGGGGATCCTGGTCTTTTGTTTGGCCCACGAGAGATGCGTCTATATCCCAACGGCAAGCTTGCAGCGCATGTCATGGGCGGCGCGAGTTTTGGTCGCGAGGGGGTGCATGCTGCCGAAGTTATCGGTGTTGCCGGCGTCGAGAAGTATTATGATGACGTCTTGCGCGATCCGGCGCGCCAAGGGGCCCCTTTGGCGTTGTCACTCGATTTAACAGTGCAGGCCGCAGCGGAGCGGGTGCTTTACGGTGGCATGAAGCTGATGAACGCGAAGGGCGCAGCATCTGTTTTGATGGATGTGCACACAGGCGAAATCATTTCCATCGTCAGTTTGCCAGACTTTGATCCAAACGCGCGTCCAAGCCCGCTGACCGAAGGCGATGCCTCAGATAGCCCTTTGTTCAACCGCGCGGTTCAGGGCGTGTATGAACTTGGCTCTGCCTACAAAATATTCACCGCTGCTCAGGCGATGGACCTGAATCTTGTGAACAACCAAACGATGATAGACACGGGCAAGGCTTTGCGCGTTGGCGGGTTCAACATCGGTGAGTTTCAGAAAAAGAACTACGGTGTGCTGAGTGTCGAAGACATTATCGTCAAAAGCTCGAACCGTGGTACGGGGCGCATGGCGCTGCAAATTGGTGTGAAGCGCCAAAAAGAGTTTATGAAAGCAATGGGTTTCATGGATTATACACCGCTTGAGATCGTTGAAGCGAAAGGCGGCAAGCCGCTTTATCCTGAACGTTGGACAGATCTGAGCGCCGTTACCATTTCTTACGGCCACGGAATTTCTAATTCGCCACTGCATCTTGCGGCAGGGTACGCGGCGTTGGCCAACGGCGGCACGTATATTAAACCAACGATTATCAAGCGTACCGGCGCGCCAGAAGGCACGCGGGTGATGCGAGAGGACACAGCACGCTACGCGCGACAGATGCTGCGTAAGGTTGTCACCGACGGAACGGCGAGTTTTGGCGAAGTGCAGGGTTACGCAGTCGGCGGCAAAACCGGCACGGCCGATAAGCCAAAACCACGCGGTGGGTATTATGACGACAAGGTCATCGCTACTTTTGCGTCACTCTTTCCAGCCCATAACCCAAAATATGTTTTGGTGGTCACGCTCGATGAGCCGACTGAAACCTCCGGCAAAAAACCGCGCAGAACTGCTGGTTGGACGGCTGTTCCAGTCGCCGCAGAGATAATTGGACGTGTCGCGCCGCTTCTGGGACTAAGACCAGAGATTGAACCGGGTGAATTGGCTGGTATAACGCTCACATCGAATTAAGGGGTGCGCGTACGCGCGAACCGCAAGATGTAGGGGCTGGCCATGGCAGCAACAAAGACTTTGCAGCAGCTCGGATTAACCGCAGCGGATGGGCGCAACCCAGACATTACCGGCATTGCGGTTGATAGTCGCGACGTGAAACGTGGCTTTTTGTTCGCGGCACTGCCCGGATCAAAAGTGCATGGTGGTGAGTTCATTCAATATGCGCTGCGCATGGGCGCAAGCGCGATTCTGACAGATGCGGTCGGCGCCGAAATTGCTGTGGAAGAATTGGCAGGTTCGGATTCAGCCGTGATTATCACGGATGATCCACGCGGCGCACTGGCATTTGCGGCAGCGCTTTATTTTGGCGCGTACCCCCCCGTCATGACGGCTGTCACAGGAACGAATGGCAAAACCTCCGTGAGCACCTTTGTGCGCCAGATTTGGAACCTGCTTGATTTGGAAGCCGTGAACCTTGGCACAACGGGTGTAGAAGGGAGCTTGCATCTGCCACTGGCACACACGACGCCTGAACCGATCACGCTGCACCGCACACTTGCGACACTGGCGCACGAAGGTATTTCTCATGCGGCGATGGAAGCGTCTTCACATGGCCTTGATCAACGACGCTTGGATGGGGTTGACCTCGCGGCTGCGGGTTTCACAAATTTTACCCAAGATCATTTGGACTACCACGGCACGTTTGAGGCGTATTTTGACGCTAAAATGGGGCTGTTTAAGCGTGTTTTGCAAGATGACGGTGTTGCCGTCGTAAACCTTGATGATCCCAAGGGCGCAGAGGTTGCGATGATCGCGCAGTCCCATGGCCACGAATTGATAGGTGTTGGTCGCGATCCTGAAGCTGACCTGTGTCTGCTCGGTCAACGCTTTGACGGCACTGGGCAGGACGTTTTGTTTAAATGGCACGATAGACCGTTTCAGGCCCGTCTGAACCTAATCGGTGGTTTTCAGGCGGAAAATGTCTTGCTCGCAGCTGGTCTTGTGATTGCGTGTGGTGAAGACCCTGCTCGCGTCTTTGACACCCTGAGTGATCTTGAGACGGTTCATGGGCGTATGCAGCTTGCAGCAACGCGCGCCAATAGCGCATCGGTCTATGTGGATTATGCACATACGCCGGACGCGGTCGAAACCGCACTCAAAGCGATGCGCCCTCATGTGATGGGCCGGCTGTTGGCGATTGTTGGTGCTGGTGGGGATCGCGATACTTCAAAAAGGCCGCTTATGGGGAAAGCGGCCGCTGAAAATGCTGATCTGGTGTTTGTAACAGATGACAATCCGCGCTCTGAAGATCCGGCATTGATACGCGCGGCAGTGATGGAGGGCGCGCCAGAAGCGATAGAAGTTGCAGATCGCGCCGAAGCGATCCTTCGTGCAGTCGATGCGCTCGCGCCGGGCGATGTTTTGCTGATTGCAGGCAAAGGTCACGAAACAGGGCAAGTCGTTGGAGACACGATCTTCCCTTTTGATGATTGTGAACAAGCAAGCGTTGCAGTCGCTGCATTGGAAGGAGATCGCGCATGAGCCTTTGGAGCGCGAAAGACGCGGCCGCTGCAACAGGTGGTCAAGCCGTTGGGAACTGGGACGTTACCGGAATTTCTATTGATACACGCACGATTGAGACAGGCGATCTGTTCGTCGCGTTGAAAGCTGCACGCGATGGGCATGAGTTCGTCGCGCAAGCACTAGCCAAAGGGGCAGGGGCGGCGCTTGTGAGCCATATCCCAGACGACGTTGCGCAAGATGCGCCTTTGCTCATTGTAGATGATGTGTTGAGCGCGCTGGAAGATCTCGGCCGCGCAGGACGTGCGCGCACCGAGGCACGTGTTGTTGCAATTACGGGCTCTGTTGGCAAAACCTCAACCAAGGAGATGCTGCGCGATGTGCTTGGCGCGCAAGGGCGCACTCATGCATCGGTTGCGAGTTACAACAATCATTGGGGTGTGCCGCTGACCCTTGCACGCATGCCAATAGATACGGAATACGCCGTGATCGAAATTGGGATGAACCATCCGGGTGAAATCGCACCGCTCGCCAAAATGGCGCGTCCGCATGTGAGTTTGGTGACCACTGTTGCCGCCGCCCATTTGGAAGCTTTCGACAATATCGAAGGGATAGCCGCTGAAAAGGCATCTATCATGGAAGGGCTAGAGCCAAACGGGCTTGCAGTTCTTAACGCGGATGTTGCAACGGCTGCAATTCTTGAAAACGTCGCTGAAAGTCTTGGCATGAGTGCTGTTTGGTTTGGTCAGAAGGCCAAGGAGTATGCTCTCGAAAACAGTGTGCTAAAGGGCAACACAACTATTGTTGAGGCCAATGCTATGGGCGCGCCTTTGTTGTTCAAAGTCCAAAGCGCAGGTCAACATTTCGCAATGAATGGACTGGGGGCGCTGGCCTGTGCGCAAGCGCTTGGTGCTGATCTTGCGCTGGCCGCACAATCCATCGCGACTTGGACACCTTTTACGGGGCGTGGCGCGCGCGAGGTGATTGCGCTTGATCCTGCGGACAGTCGCATGACGCTGGAATTGATTGATGACGCGTATAATGCCAATCCGACCTCGCTTAGCGCGGCATTGGATGTGTTGGCCGCGGCTGAAGTGACCCATGATATTGGTCGGGTCTCCAAAGGACGGCGCATTGCCTACCTTGGCGATATGAAAGAGCTTGGCCCAAATGAGATTGCAATGCACAAAGCGGTGGCAGAGCTGGAGAGCATTGCGCAAATTGACATTGTGCATTGCGTTGGCCCCTTGATGCGCCACTGCTATGATGCGCTGCCTGATGCGAAAAAAGGTCACTGGACCGAGCACAGCACAGAAATGGCTGGTTTTGTCGGTCATGACCTTGATGCAGGTGACGTTGTGCTCGCAAAAGGCTCCCTTTCGATGGGTCTTTCGCGCGTGGTGGACGCTGTTGCTAAATTGGGTCATACGACCCCAAAGACCTCCGAAAAGGACGATGTTTAAATGCTGTATTGGTTAACCGCTCTCTCTGATGGGGGCGATTTTTTCAACCTCTTTCGCTACATCACCTTTCGTGCAGGCGGGGCGTTTTTGACGGCGCTCATCTTCGGATTTGTCTTTGGCAAACCTTTGATCAATGTGCTGCGCCGTCGGCAGGGCAAAGGCCAACCCATCCGCGATGATGGTCCCGAGGGACATTTCGTCAAAGCAGGAACGCCGACAATGGGCGGTCTTTTGATCGTCGGGGCTTTGCTGACATCTACGCTGTTGTGGGCGCGACTTGATAACCCGTTTATCTGGATTGTTCTTTTTGTTACAATGTCTTACGGTGCAATCGGGTTTGCCGATGATTACGCGAAAGTGTCCAAGCAAAACACTGCGGGTGTGTCTGGCAAGGTCCGTTTGCTTTTGGGCTTCACCATTGCCGCGATCGCTGGCTTTTGGGCGGCACAATATCACCCACCAGAGTTACAAAACCAACTCGCGTTGCCGATTTTCAAAGATACGCTGATCAATCTTGGCTACCTGTTTGTCCCTTTCGCTGTGATCGTGATCGTGGGTGCTGCAAATTCCGTGAACCTGACAGATGGCCTTGATGGGCTAGCTATCATGCCGGTGATGATTGCATCAGGAACGCTTGGCGTTATCGCCTATGCGGTGGGTCGCGTCGATTTCACTGAATATCTCGATGTGCATTATGTGCCCGGAACTGGTGAAATTTTGATCTTTACGGCTGGTATATTTGGCGGGGGGCTTGGCTTTCTTTGGTACAATGCACCACCCGCTGCCGTCTTTATGGGCGACACGGGATCGCTCGCGCTTGGCGGTGCATTGGGGGCGATTGCAGTTTCAACCAAGCACGAATTGGTGCTCGCCATTGTGGGCGGTTTGTTTGTGGTCGAAGCATTGTCGGTCATCATTCAGGTGCTCTATTTCAAACGCACAGGTAAGCGTGTATTTTTGATGGCACCGATCCATCACCACTACGAAAAGAAGGGGTGGGCTGAACCGCAAATCGTCATTCGGTTTTGGATCATCTCACTCATTCTTGCGATCATTGGTCTAGCGACCTTGAAGGTGCGCTAAGCGCTGGCATAGGAGTACGCGCTGGCCCTGACCTAGGGCTTTCCAAAGCGTTGGAAGATGCCATCGTTTGGATCGTGCAAACGAAAACGGCCCGCTGAGTGTGCTCAGAGGGCCGCTAGCTTAAATCTATAATACGATTAGAGCAGGTCCGTCGATGCGAAGATGAAGTCTGCTTCTTCAAGCTCTTCTTCGCCTTGAATGATCACGCTCAACGCATCCGTACCGTCCAGATCAAACGTCAACGTGGAAGACCCGCCCCCCGTCAGCAAGAAGTCCGCAAGATCGTCAAAGTTCGCCACATCGGTGACACCACTTAGATCAATCTGGTCAGCGCCTTGCGTAAAGTCGGTAATTTCAATGCTGCCTGCTTCTAGGCTGATACCGAAGGCGTCATTGCCTGCACCACCTGTGAGCGTGTCAGCGCCACCCCCACCGATAAGCGTATCGTCACCTGCGCCACCGCTCAAAGCGTTGTCTGCGGTGCTGCCTGTCAACGCATCATTGCCGGATCCTGCATTGATGTTCTCAACCCCAAAGCTGGTGTTGCCTTGATCGTCGATGCCTTCTTGAAGGTCGATCGCATAGCTGACGCTATCTTCGGTCGTCCCTTCAATTTGGAGCGTGTCGATCCCGTTGCCACCAAAGTAGCTGTTGCTGCCAGCGTTGGCGATAAAGACGTCATCGCCATTTCCACCATTGTGGAAGTCGTTGCCGTCTCCGCCGTTGATGGTGTCATTACCCTCGTTGCCTTGCAGCTGGTTGTCAGCCGCATTGCCAAAGATATTGTCATCGCCGGCACCAGTGTTGACGTTTTCAATGTTGGAATAGGTGTTTCCGTATTGGTCCTGACCAACTGTGAGGTCGATGTTGTAATCAGCTTCACCAGCAGCAGACCCACCAATGTCGATCATATCAACGCCGTCACCGCCGTCGTATGTGTCCACACCGAAGCTACCAAAGAGTACGTCATTTCCGGCACCGCCATTGAGCATGTCGTTGCCAAGGCCGCCAGCAAGGGAATCGTCGCCTGCGCCACCGCTGACCACGTCATCGCCAACTCCGCCATCCAGTATGTTGAAGTCTGCAGTGCCTGTCAGTGTGTCATCGCCCCAGCCGCCATTGATGTTCTCAATTCCGCTGTAGGAGTTGCCCTGGTTGTCAGAACCGGTCGACAGATCGACAGCGTAGTCCGTTTCAAAATCAACAGAGGCATCAATGTCATAGGTGTCGATGCCGGCACCACCCGCAAAACTGTCATTGCCCACGTTGGCGATCAGAAGGTCGTCGCCGTCGCCACCAAGATGTGCATCGTTGCCAGACCCGCCCTCAAGGACGTCGCCGCCAAGACCACCGTTCAGCGTGTCGTTGCCGTCACGACCGATCAGCACGTTCGCTTCTGCGTCACCGGTGAAGCTGTCATCGCCTTGACCGCCATCGATGTTTTCGATGCCTGAATAGGTGTTACCGAAGGTGTCGGTTCCCGTCTCAAGGTTGATGTTGAACGCTGTGGCTTGAACAGTTGAGCTGTTGATGATCAGCGCGTCATCGCCAACGCCACCTTGATAAACATTCACGCCTTCGTTCGCGATCAGGATGTCGTCCCCTTCACCACCGATATGCGTGTCGTTGCCAAGACCACCAAGCAACACGTCTTCGCCTGCAAGACCCGACAAGACATCATTGCCTGCGCCGCCAGAGAGGAGGTTGTCACCAGCTGAACCGGCAATTGTGTCATCGCCGTCACCGCCGAGCACGTTTTCAACGTTCGCGAGCGTATCAACACCCGCAGTGCCTGCTGTGAGATCGACATCCACCCCAACGGTGTTCACTGGGGAATTGTCGATGTCATATGTATCGGCGCCCGCGCCACCATCCATGGCGTCGGTTCCGGCACCCGCAACAAGAATATCGTTGCCTGCAAGGCCATTGAGCACGTCATCGCCTTCTCCAGCGTTCAGTGTGTCGTCATCTGCTGTTCCTGTTAGGGTTTCACCAGCGGCCGTTCCTGTGAACAATTGGCCCGGTATGCCTTCCGGCTCCGGTGTTGGCGTTGGTCTTACGGGTAGATCGGGCGAATCCAGTAGATCACTGGTCAGATCTGGCAGCAATTCAAGCGCTGGCGCATCAGGGGAGGCGCTGACAAGGCTTACGTTATCTACGAACGGACCTGAGCCGTCGCTTTCAGCTCCAACTTCGCGGAACTCCAATGTGTCGATACCGCCTGTGCCTGTCACAGTATAAGAGTAGGTGTCCCAGCTCTCGCTCCCTGTTGGCGTGACTGTGTCAATCAATTCACCACCAAAGTAGACTTCGATGCTTTCGCTTTCGCCAAAGCGTTGGGCCCCACTAAAGCGAAGCTCCATCTCATCATCTTCAATCGTGCGCACAGACTGCGTGAGGGTATCAATGCCACCCTCGGCACCTGTATCTAGCTGCACAAAGTTGCCGCCGTCTGGTGTGTTCACACCAAAGAAGCCGTCGCCCCATACATCCGTGGTTCCGCTAGAGGTCGTCCAGCCGGCAAGATCAGCGGCTGCGTCATTGGATTCAAATCCAACACCCGCATCCAGTTCACCATTAATAAGCAGTTGCGTGCCAACTAAGGGTGGATCAACAGGATCAACAGGATCAACAGCATCAACAGCATCAACAGCATCAACAGGATCAACAGGATCAACTGGGTCTACCGGATCGACAGGGCCCACTGGATCAACAGGATCGACCGGATCAGTCGTATCTGGCAGCACCTCGACAATCGGGGCGTTTAATTCAAACGTGCCATCCGCATTGGAGTCTAATGTACCTGGGATCACCGTGACAGTGCCGTCTGGCGCAGTCGCCACGATATTGAACAGGTATTCACCATTTTCATCCAAATCCCAGTTGTCGCCGGGATCAGGAGTGAACCAATCGTTTAAGCTTACGGCACCTGTGGTTTCGTCAATAGAAAAGACAACAGCGTCGTCACCGCTAAGCGTGAAAACGGTTCCAAAGGGAACCGGGTCTGGAATGACAGGCTCTGGCTCTGGTTCGGGCAAAACAATGGGATCGGGTACATCAAAGATGTATTCGCCCTCTGCTGTGATCGTCAAAGACGCTGGCGTGTCAGTGACTGTGCCATCAGGCGCGTTTGCGGTGATCGTAAATTCGTAGACGCCGTTTTCGTCCGCATCCCAATTGTCGCCTTCCGTCGGCGCAAACCAATCTTTGACAGTCACTTCACCTGTATAGGTGTTGATATCAAACATTACCGTGTCGGGACCGGATATAGAGAACTCTGTCAGTACAGGTTCTGCGTCTGCGGCGACAAACACTGCGTCGTTGGGTGTCACACGAAATTCGATCTCGGACGTGCCAGCGCCAGCGTCTGCGTTTTCTGTATCGACAACCGTCAATTCATAGGTGTTATCTTCGTTCACGTCCCAAGCGTCATTGAAATCAGGGGTGAACCAGCTCTTAAGTGTGATCTCGCCTGTCGTCGGATCAATTTCGAACAAAAAGGCATCAGGCCCTTGAAGGGTAAAATTCGGCACTTGGTTAACTCCCCAGTCAATTTTATGTACTCGCACCAGACAGACGCTTTAAATAGTTCACATTAGCGGCAAGCAGGCGCGCTATCGCGATTTTTCTCATCAAATTAGGCCGGCGTTTTATCGACCTATTCTTATATTTTACCTCATTCGCCGCGGCGACCTGCAATGAACGAGTCAGTATCTTAAGATACACTTAACACACATTTGACACAATTCACCCATAAACACACTGTTTCTGTTTTTTCGGTAATGTTTTTAAGCTTTTGAAAAGGCTAGTTTTTAAGATTGAGGTTTGCGTCCATTCTTGGTTTCGCCACCTTTTTAACCAGCACGTGTCGAGCTTGCCAAGATTTTGCCACATTTCAAAATTCAAAGCGTCGTTTGAACTGGTAACTCCCAAAAAACGTTAGGTCGTTCCACAAAGTTCGGCTGATGTGCAAAAAAATGTTAGCATGTCGTCGCGTTTCACCGCAGACTGGATCCAAATCATCTGGATGATCTGGGAGGATAGCATGACAGAGATTTCTATGACGGTGAACGGCAAGTCTGTTTCCGGCACTGTAGACGGCAATACCCTACTTTCAGCGTTCTTGCGCGAAGACTTGCGTCTTACGGGAACGCATATCGGTTGTGACACATCACAGTGCGGCGCTTGCGTGGTGCATGTGAACGGCGAGGCGGTGAAGTCTTGCACAATGTTCGCAGCAGAAGCGCATGGGGCAGAGGTCGGCACGATCGAAGGCCAGGCTCTCAGCGATGGATCATTGAACGTGATCCAGCAAGCGTTTCAGGATCACCACGGTTTGCAGTGCGGCTTTTGCACGCCCGGCATGGTGATGTCTGCGGCGGCTTTGTTGAAAGACAATCCAAAACCAACAGAGACGGAAGTACGTGAATACCTTGAGGGCAATATTTGCCGCTGCACAGGTTATCACAACATCGTCAAAGCGATCATGGCCGCATCTGGTCAGGACGTCTCTGCGATAGCTGCTGAGTAAGCAAATTTTCTAGAAAATTTGGAGCGCTTGATTTTTCTAAAAAAAATCGCCTCCTCACGGAAGGAATACAAAAATGCCAAAAGATGGTGGAATAGGCGCTTCAACTAAGCGTCGCGAAGATGTCCGGTTTTTGACCGGCAAAGGCAACTACAGCGACGACATCCAGACAGCGGGTGAATGCGTCGCGGTCTTTGCGCGCTCCAACGTGGCCAATGGAACAATCAAATCAATCGACACAAGTGCTGCTGCGGAAATGCCGGGCGTTTTGGCGATCTTTACGGGCGAAGACTTTGTCGAAGTCGGTGGCAATCCAGCAGGCTGGGCCATCGTCAGCCGCGACGGCGAGCCAATGAAAGAGCCAAAGCGCCCGGTGCTAGCGCACGGTAAAGTCCGCCATGTGGGTGACGCTTATGCTGCGGTGATTGCAGAGACGGTTCAGCAAGGCAAAGACGCGGTTGAGGCGATTGAGATCGACATCGAAGAGCATGACGCCGTGATCAATATGGCCGACGCTTTGTCTGGCACCAACTATGTGCACGACGAAATTGAAACGAACCAGTGTTTCGATTGGGGCTGGATCGAAGACAACCGCGCAGCGACAGATGAGGCGATCAAAAACGCGCATCACGTCACAACGCTGGAATTGGTTAACAACCGATTGGTGCCGAACGCGATGGAGCCACGTTGCTCCATTGGTCATTACAACACAGGCACGGGCGATTACGTCCTGCATACAACTTCGCAAAACCCGCATTTGACGCGTCTTTTGCTAAGTGCGTTTGTTATGGGCATCCCAGAGAACAAACTGACAGTGATTGCACCTGATGTGGGCGGCGGCTTTGGCTCCAAGATTTACCATTATGGTGAAGAAGCGCTGGTACTGGCGGCGGCTAAAAAGCTTGGCCGAACGGTGAAATGGACTGCGGATCGCACAGAGGCGTTCCTGACGGACGCGCATGGCCGCGATCACGTGACGAAGATCGAACTTGCGATGGACGAAGAGGGCAACTTCCTCGCGTTCCGCACAGAGACAATGGCCAATGTCGGCGCGTATCTGTCGAACTTCTCCACTGCGACACCAACCTTCCTGCACGGTACATTGATGGCAGGCAACTACACGGTGCCGCTGGTCTATGTGAACGTCAAAGCGGTCTTTACCAACACCGCCCCTGTGGACGCTTATCGCGGCGCTGGACGACCAGAGGCGACCTATTCGTTAGAGCGCGTCATCGACAAAGCGGCGCGTGAAATCGGGATGGATCCGATTGCGCTGCGTCGGAAAAACTTCATCAAGCCGGATCAATATCCTTTCGCCTCTGCGGCGGGTCTTGAGTATGACAGCGGCAACTACGATGCCCTGATGGACCGTATGGAAAGCGTCGCTGACACGGCGGGCTTTGAAGCACGGCGCGCTGAGTCCGAGGCCAAAGGCCTGCTGCGTGGCTTTGGTGTAAACGCCTATATCGAGGCTTGCGGTATCGCGCCGTCCAACCTTGTGGGTATCCTTGGCTCTCGCGTCGGTCTTTACGATGCGGCGACTGTGCGTGTGAACGCGACAGGCAATCTGTCGGTCATGGTCGGTGCGCACAGTCACGGGCAGGGGCACGAGACTGTTTTCCCGCAAATCGTGGGTGACATGCTTGGTATCGATCCGTCTGTGATTGACATCGTACATGGCGACACGTCGAAAATCCCATTTGGAATGGGTACTTACGGCTCTCGTTCGCTCGCGGTCTGTGGCTCTGCCATCGTGCGCGCCACGGAAAAGATCATCGACAAAGCCAGCCGCATCGCGGCGCATATGCTCGAGACGGAGCCATCCAACGTCGACTTCGCTGATGGCGAATTCAGCGTTGCGGGCACGAACCGCAAGGTGAGCTTTGGCGAAGTAGCGCTAAAGGCCTATATCCCGCATGAGTTCCCGCTTGAAGAGATCGAGCCGGGCTTGGAAGAAACGGCGTTCTATGATCCGGCCAACTTTACCTACCCATCGGGTGCTTATGCCTGCGAGGTTGAAGTCGATCCTGAGACAGGCAAAGTCCGCGTGGATCGCATGACAGCGGTGGATGACTTCGGTAACGTTATGAACCCGCTGGTTGTGACAGGGCAAGTGCATGGCGGTCTTGGTCAAGGTATCGGTCAAGCACTGGTTGAAAACACCACATACGATGAAAACGGTCAGCTTCTGTCGGCGAGCTACATGGATTACACCATGCCGCGCGCTGATGATCTGCCCTTCTACGTGGTGGATCACAGCCAAGGCAATGCCTGCACACACAACCCATTGGGCGTGAAAGGCTGCGGTGAAGCGGGTGCGATTGGATCGCCACCCACTGTCGTCAACGCGGTCATCGATGCGCTGCAATCAGGCGGTAAAAACATCACCCATATCGATATGCCTATGACCCCACATCGCGTGTGGTCTGCAATCAACAACGCAAATTAAGGAGCGCGGACATGTATTCATTTGACATAGAACGCCCATCAACTGTGGCCGATGCTGTTGCTGCACTAGGGGCAGATGAAGCCCAAGCGCTGGGCGGTGGTCAAACACTGATCCCAACGCTGAAAGCGCGGCTTGCGTCACCCTCTACTTTGGTCAGCCTTAGCGGTGTGAGCGAAATGCAAGGCATCAATGCAGCAGGGGGAAGCGTTACCATCGGTGGCGCGACCAACCACGCGGCCGTGGCTGCTGACGGGTCATACCCTGGCTTGTCAGCGTTGGCGTCCAACATTGGTGATCCCGCTGTGCGCAATCGTGGGACGATTGGCGGCTCTCTCGCCAATAACGACCCATCCGCGTGCTATCCAGCGGCAGCACTTGCATCGGGGGCAACGATCACGACCAACACGCGCGAAATTGCAGCGGATGACTATTTCGTCGGCATGTTCGAAACAGCGCTGGACGAGGGTGAAATCGTCACAGGCGTCACCTTCCCTATCCCTGAAAAATCGCATTACGAGAAGTTCGTCCAACCTGCATCGCGCTTCGCATTGGTTGGCGTTTTCGTCGCTAAATACGCCGACGGCGTACGCGTGGCGGTCACTGGGGCCTCCAACGAGGGCGTCTTTCGCTGGACGGAAGCAGAGGCCGCACTGAGCGCCAACTTCTCTGCTGAAGCACTCGCAGACCTGAGCGCATCCGCGGACAATCTGATCGAAGACCTCCACGGCAGCGCAGAATACCGCGCGCATCTGATCAAGGTCATGACCGGCCGCGCTGTGGCCGCTGCGGCATAATCAAAATGGATTTGGGCGCTGTAAATAGCGCCCAAGTCTTCACTGTTTGCGAGAACGACTGATCGTGTTCGAAAGCAGAGCGTCGTGTGAAACGGGTGTTACGTTCCTACCCACAACTCCCCATTTACCCCGTCAGTTCCACTCCCTATATGATACCCGCAGCGCACTTGAAAAAGCGAACGGAGCATCCAGAATGAAATACACAGAAGAACACCTCTGGCTGCGTGAAGAAGACGACGCGATCTTGATCGGGATCTCCGAGCCGGGCATCGAAGAAATCGGGGAAGTGATCTTTGTGGATCTGCCCGAAGTTGGACAAACCGTCACAAAAGATGAAGAAATCATCGTGATCGAGAGCAGCGATTCCGCAACGGACCTTTTAGCGCCGATCGATGGCGAAGTAGTTGAGGTGAATGAAAACCTCGCTGACACGCCTGGACTTTTGAACGAAGACCCAATTGGTGCGGGCTGGTTTATCAAGATCGAAGCGTCTGATCCGTCCCAGTTGGATGACTATATTGATGAAGCTGGATACAGAAAGTTCATCGCGTAAGCCGCTGCGCAGTCCGTCGATTCAGACAGTCATGAAGACATCGTAACGCGTTGATTTTCCTATGATTTGATGTGAGCAGGGCCGAATACCTTCGATAGGATCAGCTTTCGCAGGCCACTTTAGAACAACACGTTTCGTTGCATGTTCCAAAGCGACACGCATCAAATCAGCTGCGTCTTCATCGACGCCTACAATCTCTCGCACTTGGCGTAATTCTTGCTTCACAAGGGCTGTGGTTTTTCGCGGGGGATGCATTGGATCGATCAATATCGCTTCACCAGAAAGCGATGGGAGCAGCTCCTTCGCATCCCCAAGCATCAGCGTCATGCGCGCGATGATTTTGGAAAATTTACCGCCTTCAAGACGGGCTTCCTCCATGCCTGCGAGCAGTAAGTCATGCATACGAGGGGAGCGTTCTATCATCGTGACCTCAGCACCAAGTGAAGCGAGCAAAAATGAATCGCGCCCTAAGCCTGCTGTTGCATCAATGACGTGCGGCGTTTTGCCAGCACGAAAGCCCATTGCCTTGGCCAAGTCCTGACCACGACCACCGCCAAAACGTAAGCGATGTGCGACCGCGCCGCTGATAAAGTCAACGCGCAGGTCTGCGCGCTGTAAGTCTCGTTTCGGGCGTGGCACGTTTAGTGATTGTCCCGCGGCATGCCTTTGCGCGCAACGTCCTTGTAATTGTCCGCGTCGCGCAAGGTCATGCCTTTATCAAACGGTTCCACCAGCTCGCGGAAATACTGCTGCCACGGTGTTTGACTTTCAGGTGATGCAAAACCACCATCCGCAATCAAAGCGTCACGACGCGAGGTATATTCTTCTTCTGAAATCAATATGTTGGCGCTAAAATCATTCAGGTCGATGCGGATCGTATCGCCTGTTTGCAGCACGGCCAAACCACCGTTGTCAGGCGCTTCCGGTGCCGCGTTCAAGATTGAAGGCGAGCCGGATGTGCCGGATTGACGCCCATCACCGATACACGGCAGCGCTTCAACACCCGCTTTCAACAGATATGCAGGCGCGCGCATGTTCACGACTTCTGCACCACCCGGGTAGCCCTTTGGACCTGCGCCACGCATCACAAGAATGCAGTTTTCGTCGATCTTTTCAGCAGGATCATCAATCCGGTGATGATAATCTTCAGGCCCGTCAAACACCACGGCACGCCCTTCAAAGGCGTTCATATCCTCTGGGTTACTGAGATAGCTTTGGCGAAAGGCCGGACTGATTACAGAGGTTTTCATGATCGCACTGTCAAAGAGATTGCCCTTAAGGTTGATAAAGCCAGCGGCCTCTTTCAGCGGCGCGGCAATCGGTAAGATCACATCGTCATTCGTGGACGGACGCAGCGCGCAATTTTCAGCCATGGTTTTGCCATTAGCAGTCACCACGTCAGGATGCGGCAGCAAGCCGTCACCTAGCAAAGCGCTGACCACCGCGGGGACGCCCCCTGCACGGTGAAAGTCTTCACCAAGGTATTTACCTGCGGGCTGCAGGTTAACCAGCAGTGGCACATCATGACCGACGTTTTGCCAATCATCGTTGTTCAAAGGAACGCCCAAATGACGCGCAATCGCGTTAAGATGGATTGGTGCATTCGTAGAGCCGCCAATAGCGGAGTTGATAACGATCGCATTCTCAAATGCTTCGCGCGTCATAATGTCAGAGGGGCGCAAATCCTCCCAAACCATATCAACAATGCGCTTGCCTGTCTCATAGCTGATCTGCCCGCGCTCACGATAAGGCGCTGGAATTGCTGCACTTCCTGGCAATTGCATGCCAAGCGCTTCCGCCAGTGAGTTCATCGTTGTCGCGGTGCCCATCGTGTTGCAATAGCCAACCGAGGGGGCAGAAGCCGCAGCAATTTCCATAAACCCATCTTCATCAATTTCGCCGGACGCGAGCTTTTCACGCGCTTTCCAGATCACTGTGCCAGACCCGGCGCGCTCACCGTCCCACCATCCGTTCAACATTGGGCCAACTGACAAAGCAATCGCAGGAATATTAACCGTTGCAGCCGCCATGAGCAGAGCAGGGGTCGTCTTGTCACAGCCAATTGTCAGCACGACGCCATCAACAGGGTAGCCATACAAAGTCTCGACCAAGCCCAAATATGCAAGGTTGCGATCGAGTGATGCCGTAGGGCGCTTTCCAGTCTCTTGGATAGGATGAACAGGCATCTCTAAGGGCACGCCGCCTGCTGCAATGATGCCGTCGCGGACACGCTTTGCGAGCTCGATATGATGGCGGTTACAGGGCGACAGGTCGCTTCCTGTTTGTGCAATCGCGATGATTGGCTTGTTGCTTTGCAATTCTTCGCGCGTCAGCCCGTAATTCAGATAACGTTCCAGATACAGCGCCGTCATTTCGCGGTTTTCAGGGTTGTTGAACCATTGACGTGAACGAAGATCGGTGGGCTGCATTTTGGGCATTTTCAAGTCCTTAGCTCGCTGCAAGAATTCGCGCAAAACTGAATGTCCACGCCTAAAAATTAAGTGGTGCGGGCGGGGGGACTCGAACCCCCACGGGCATTCGCCCAACAGATTTTAAGTCTGGTATGTCTACCATTCCATCACGCCCGCAGACAGGTTGTTTCCGCAGATTCAACCTGTGTCGACATCTTTAGCGTCCTCAAGCGATGATCACAATCCGAATAGAGCGGTTAAAATGTGGAAAAATGCACGATTACAAGTCAGTCTTTGGCACAGGCATTTCACCTTTCAAAAACTGACGTTCCTTTAGCCAAGGATTAAGCGAAAGTGCTTTGCGAAGCGCGATCTGTGCCTCATCATCGCGCTTTAGGCCAATCAAAGTTAGTGCTTTCCCCGAAATCGCGGCGATGTGGTTGGGCGATCGTTCTATGGCCTTATCAAGTTCAATAAGCGCAATGTCGTATTCCTGCCGCAAGAAATGCGCGAAAGCCTTTTGATTGTAGCCCTCCGCATAGTTCGGACAGTACTCGATCAAATCTTCAAAAACGGAAATCGCGCCCGCAAAGTCATAACTTTCGCGCCGCGCCATGCCTTCATCAAGAAAGGCCTGCGCACGGTCATCTGGGGCATCTACCCAAAGTTCCCACATTCGGTTTGAAACGGCCTGTGCAGCGCGTTCATCTGTTGCGATCTGTGCGGACGTGATCAGTTCACCCAAACGCAAACTGTGATCCGGTGCGGCGGGGCACTCTGCAACTGCGCTGGATGCGGTGCAAATGAGCAGGGCGGCTGTGACAATGCTTTTCATACCTACCATGATGGCGCGAAACGCGTTTCCGTCAAGCAAAGCCTTGTTTAAAACGCCGCACTGCTTTCTTCTTTAATGGCCTGCATCGCGACATAGGTCGACGTGCTCGCAACGTATGGCAGGGTCGAGAGCTTTTCTGCCAAGACCTGCCGATAGCTACTCATGTCTTGCACGCGCACCTTTAACAAATAGTCGAAATTTCCAGCAATAAGATGTGCCTGCTCAATTTCAGGGATCGCGCGAATGGCTGTGTTAAACGCGTTAAGCGCTTTTTCACGAGTATCAGATAGCCGGATTTCAACAAACGCCACGTGCTCGCGACCCAGTTGGATCGGATCGAGCATCGCGCGGTAGCCTTTGATAATGCCTTGTTCTTCAAGCCGTTTCAGGCGCGTTTGGGTCGGTGACTTGGACAGTCCAATGCGTCCTGCAAGATCGGTCACGCTGATGCGTCCTTCAGCGGCGACAACGCCAAGAATCTTACGGTCAAAGCTGTCTAAGTCAGAACGGTTCATTTGCATCGAAAATCTCCCTAATTATAGACTAAATGGAGTGTTTTTTGCTTCAAGTCAAACAAAACGAATTGCTGTTTTTGGGTATGGTTTAAAAAAATCCTGAAGCATAGGTGTGCGCATGAGCCTGAATATTCCACGTTACCCCGCAATTGATCCGCATACTTTTGCTGAGCAATCCCAACGCGTTGCAGCACTTGTCGAGATGGCGCAACTGTCAGAGCAAGATCGCACTGAGATATCTGCAAGTGCGGCTGACCTGATCACTCAGATTCGCGGCGCAGATAACCCCGGATTGATGGAAGTGTTTCTCGCTGAATACGGCCTTTCGACGGATGAGGGCGTCGCGCTGATGTGTTTGGCCGAAGCCTTGTTGCGCGTTCCGGACGCGGAAACCATTGATGCATTGATCGAAGACAAAATCGCACCCTCCGATTGGGGCCAGCATCTTGGGCAATCTGCATCCTCGTTGGTGAATGCATCCACCTGGGCGCTGATGTTGACGGGCCGGGTCTTGCAAGACGAACAACCCGGCCCAGTGGGTCATTTGCGCGGCGCGATCAAGCGTTTGGGCGAACCCGTTATTCGCAAAGCCGTCAGTCGCGCGATGAAAGAAATGGGCCGTCAGTTTGTTCTGGGTGAAACCATCGTCAGCGCGATGGAACGTGCGTCCAAGATGGAAGCCAAAGGCTTCTCATATTCCTACGATATGCTGGGCGAGGCGGCGAAAACCGATGCGGATGCCAAACGGTATCACCTGTCCTACAGCCGTGCGATCTCTGCCATTGCACAGGCGTGTCATTCCTCGGACAGCCGTGAAAATCCAGGCATTTCCGTCAAACTCTCCGCGCTCCATCCGTGCTATGAAGTGGCGCAGCGCGAACGCGTTATGGAAGAACTGGTGCCGCGTCTTCGTTCCCTCGCGCTTTTGGCCAAGTCGGCAAATATGGGGCTTAACATCGATGCGGAAGAAGCGGATCGCCTCACGCTTTCGCTGGATGTGATCGAGGCGGTGCTGAGCGAAAGCGCCCTCAAAGGCTGGGACGGCTTCGGCGTCGTGGTGCAGGCATATGGTCCACGCGCGCCCTTTGTGATCGATCATTTGCACGCCCTTGCAACGCGGCTTGATCGCAACATTATGGTGCGCCTTGTGAAGGGTGCTTACTGGGATACAGAAGTAAAACGCGCACAAGTAGAGGGGCTTAGCGGATTTCCCGTCTTCACATCAAAGGCTGTGACGGATGTCTCTTATATTGCGTGCGCACGCAAATTACTTGGCATGACAGACCGGATTTATCCACAGTTTGCGACCCACAATGCCCACACGGTCAGTGCGATTTTGCACATGGGCGCTGATGCGTCGGACTATGAATTTCAACGCCTTCATGGCATGGGCGAAGTGATGCACACCCTTGTGATGGCCGCGCAAAATACCCGTTGCCGCATCTATGCACCGGTTGGTGCGCACCGTGATTTGCTTGCTTATCTTGTACGCCGCTTGCTTGAGAATGGGGCCAATAGCTCCTTTGTGAATCAGATCGTGGATGAGGACGTCAGCCCCGAAGAAATTGCCGTTGATCCGTTTGATGCGGCCCTCACCGCGGACAATTGGCTTGCGACAGGGCCGGAACTTTTCGCGCCGGAGCGTACAAACTCCAAAGGGTTTGATCTAAGCCACACGCCAGATCTTGAACAGATCGAGGCCGCACGTAGCCCGTTTGAAACACATAAATGGCAAGCGGCATCGCTTATCGCTGCCAACGTGCCAGCAGGGCAGGGCATCGAGCTGCGCAATCCGTTTGATCCAAGCGAGTGTGTTGGAACCGCGTCGCTCGCCTCGTCTGCACAAATCGAAGCTGCCCTTGATGGCGCAGCGCCTTGGTCTGCAAGTCTGACAGAGCGTCGCGCCGTCTTGCACAAAGCGGCTGATCTTTATGAAGAAAGATACGGTGAGCTCTTCGCGCTGCTGTCGCGCGAAGCTGGAAAAACCTTGCTCGATTGTGTTGGTGAACTGCGTGAAGCCGTTGATTTCTTGCGCTATTATGCAGAACGTACGACAGATGAAACACCCATCGGTACGTTTACATGTATTTCACCGTGGAATTTTCCACTGGCGATTTTTACGGGCCAAGTCAGCGCCGCCTTAGCTGCTGGTAACGCTGTTTTGGCAAAGCCTGCGGAGCAAACACCGCTGATCGCACATCTCGCCGTATCGCTTTTGCACGAAGCAGGCGTGCCGCGTGCCGCCTTGCAATTGATCCTTGGCGCTGGCGATGTTGGGGCTGTGTTAACCTCTGACCCGCGTGTCGGGGGTGTAGCATTTACGGGTTCAACTGAAACGGCAAAGTTGATCCGCGCAAGCATGGCCAAACACCTCGCGCCGGACGCACCTTTGTTGGCGGAAACAGGCGGCCTTAACGCGATGATCGTCGACAGCACCGCTTTACCGGAGCAAGCGGTGACTGCAATCGTCGAAAGCGCGTTTCAATCTGCGGGCCAACGCTGCTCCGCGCTGCGTTGTCTCTATGTGCAAGAAGATGTTGCCGACACTGTGCAAGAAATGCTGATCGGCGCGATGAAAGAGCTGTGCCTTGCTGCCCCGTGGGATTTGCGAACTGACGTTGGCCCATTGATCGACCAAGAGGCGCAAAGCCAAATTGCGGACTATGTTGCACAGGCCCGCGAGGCAGGTCGCGTTTTATACGAGCTTGACCCGTGTGAAACAGGATATTTCGTGCCGCCCGCGCTTCTCTCCGTCAACGGAATCTCTGATCTAGAGCGCGAAGTCTTCGGCCCCATCCTGCACATCGCGCGCTTCAAGGCTGGGGATTTGGATCAGGTGATCAATGACATTAACGACACTGGGTACGGTCTGACGTTTGGCCTGCAAACCCGTATTGACGATCGCGTGCAGCACGTGTCCGAGCGTATCAAAGCCGGCAACATCTATGTGAACCGCAACCAGATTGGTGCCATCGTTGGCTCGCAACCCTTTGGTGGCGCGGGTCTTTCTGGCACGGGTCCAAAAGCAGGTGGGCCGCTATATCTGTCGCGTTTCCGCAAAGTCGATGCATTGCAGAGTGATGGCGCATTTGATGCAGATATGGCGACAGACACGCTGAGGGTTGCAATCAAAAGCGAAAACACCGTTGCAACTCTAACAAAAGATATCTTGCCGGGTCCGACTGGGGAATTGAACCAGCTCAGCCGACACGCACGCGGGCCAATCCTTTGCATGGGGCCAGGTGTGCAAGCCGCAACCGCGCAAAAAGAGGCGGTTGTTGCGCTCGGGGGGCGTGCCATCGTGGCTCAAGGCGTGATTACACCACAAACGCTGGTCGAGATTGACGGCATTTCCGGCATTCTCTTCTGGGGTGATGTCGCGTCAAAACGTGCATATGCCCAAGCTCTTGCCAAACGTAGCGGTGCGATCCTCCCCTTGCTGAGCGGAATGCCAAATGCGGGTTACGTGCTGGAAGAGCAACATCTTTGCGTCGATACCACCGCCGCAGGTGGCAATGCTGCATTGCTCGCAGAAAGCGCACCAGATGCCTAAGCGCTCTTGACGTTTGGGCGGGCAAACATCAGCCTGCCCGAATGCTACCTATTCGCGATCACAACCCGTCTGGCCGTCGGCCCTATATCACTTACACGTTGATAGTTATTAACGTGTTAATTTTTCTCGCATTCAACCTTAGTCTTGGGGAAGGGCGCGCGCTGAACCTGTTCTTTTATGAATGGGGCATGGTGCCAGCGCAAATTTCTGCGGGGCAGGATTATTACAGCCTTGTAACCTCGCAGTTTTTGCATGGTGGCTTTATGCACATCGCTGGTAACATGCTGTTTTTGTGGATTTTTGGCGATAATATGGAAGACGAAATGGGCCATATCCCGTTTCTTCTGTTCTACTTGGCAAGCGGTGTTTTTGCGGCACTTGCTCAGTGGGTGGTTGAACCAGCCTCCCAAGTCGTCACCATCGGTGCGTCTGGTGCTATTGCAGGCGTGATGGGGGGGTATCTTTTGCTTTTCCCCAAAGCGAAAGTGGATATCCTGCTGATATTAATCATATTCTTCAAAATATTTCCGATCCCCGCGTGGATCATGCTGGGTCTTTGGTTCCTACTGCAAGTTGGCAATGGCGTCATCTCTGACCCTGATTTAGGCGGGGTGGCCTACTGGGCGCATGCTGGCGGGTTCGTAGTGGGCTTGATACTGACCATCCCACTGTTCGCCCGCTTGGGTGGCTTTTCATTTTGGGAGCGCACCGAAGGCACGCCACCTCATCCAGAGGCAAAGTATGACCTGAGTAAAACCGGAATCCCGCGCGTGCGGCGCAAGTAACATTCCTTACGAAAAAGGACTTATCCTATGAAGATGAACCCACTTGGCCGTACTGGCATCATGGTGCCAGAGCTTTGCCTCGGAACGATGACGTTTGGCACACAAACCCCCGAGGCCGAAGCGCACGAGCAAATTGATATCTCCCTCGAGGCTGGTTTGAATTTCCTTGATACTGCGGAAATGTATCCGGTGAACCCGCTTAGCGCTGAAACGCAAGGGGATAGCGAGCGTGTTCTGGGCACTTGGTTTGCCAAGACGAAACGTCGCGATGAGGTGACCTTGGCCACCAAGCACTCCGGCAATGGGATCAAGTACGTGCGCGATGGGGCCGACATTACAGCGCAAAGCATTCCTGAAGCAATTGAAGGCTCACTCAATCGTTTGCAGACAGATTATATCGATCTTTATCAATTTCACTGGCCCAATCGCGGTTCTTACATGTTTCGCAAGAACTGGACGTATGATCCGTCTCAACAAGATCGTGCAAAAACGCTCGATGACATGATGAGTTCCCTTGCCGCACTGCAAGACGCTGTCGATGCAGGTAAAATCCGCGCTTTCGGGCTCAGCAATGAAAGCGCTTGGGGCACATCAGAGTGGTTGCGCCTATCCGAGGCAGGCAATGGCCCGCGTGTTGCCTCCATCCAAAATGAATATTCCTTGCTATGCCGGCTTTATGATACTGATCTTGCAGAACTAAGCGTGAATGAAGACGTTGGTTTGCTTGCGTTTTCTCCTCTTGCGACAGGGCTCTTGACTGGTAAGTACCAGAACGGTGCCATTCCAGATGGTTCGCGCCGCTCCGTTTCCGCGGAACTTGGTGGGCGTGTATCAGAGCGTGTTTTTCCTGCGGTCGATGCGTATTTGGACGTCGCACGGACACATGGGTTAGATCCAGTGCACATGGCTTTGGCATGGTGTCGGACACGTCCTTTCATGGCGTCTGCAATTTTCGGCGCGACTCGCACCGCTCAGTTGAAGCATATCCTAGCATCTGTTGATGTAACGTTAAGCGATGAGGTCTTAGACGCCTTAAATGACGTACATCGTCAGTATCCGATGGTGTATTGAGCATGACCCAGCTTGGCTTTGATTTGGGGCCAGATCCAATCCCCGAATACGAGGCGGCGTTCAAGACTGCTCAGGATTTTCAGAAAACACTAGGCAAGTGGATGGGCCCCCAAAAAGGGGTCTCAAGCCTGTTTGCACATCCGATTGAAACCCCTTTGGGTACGATGGTGTCGGTCTGTGACGCGGATCGGCTCCACCTTTTGGAATTTGCAGATCGCAAAGAATTACCAAAAGAATTGAAAAGGTTGGGGGCTTCATCAGGAACGATATCGCCGGGTCAAACCAAGGTGACGCGCAGTTTGCTCGATCAACTAACGCGTTACTTTGATGGAACGCTACAGCGCTTTGACCTTTCGCTCGCACTGCATGGAACCGAGTTTACAAAGTCGGTTTGGAACGCTCTGCTCGAGCTGCCTTTTGGCACCAGCACAAGCTACGGCGCGCTTTCGGAAAAGCTGGGTAATCCCGGGGCGGTTCGTGCCGTCGCACGTGCAAATGGGGCCAATCAAATCGCAATTCTTATTCCCTGCCACCGCGTCATCGGAGCGGATGGCACGTTGACGGGGTATGCTGGGGGCCTTTGGCGCAAACGCGCGCTTTTGGACCTCGAATCAAAACCTTAAGAACCGTAAACGGCTTTGCGTGCAATTTCCGGAATATCACCGTGATAGATATCCAAATCGAGTGCGTCGTGAATGCTAAGACGTTTCAATTCTGATACTGTCGTACGGTATTGCTGTGCCTGACGAGCGCGGGTTTTCATAGTCTCAAAAAAAGCAATCATGTCATTTCTTTCTGTAGTTCTCTTCTCAGACGCATATGGCGGCTTTGTTAGCGCAAACAACCGGCCAAATCGCAAACCCGTATTGCAATGAATGCAAGGCTTTGGCGAAGAAGTTCATTGCAGGTCGCTTTTGTGGTTTCGCAAGCTTCGGTTTCGCGGCACGCTGACACGAATATCCAAACAAAGGCCACGCTATGCCCCTGTCTATGAACAAAGACGTCTTTATCACCTGTGCGGTTACCGGATCTGGTGGAACGCAAGATCGCAGCCCTCATGTCCCCCGTTCACCAAAGCAAATCGCCGACAGTGCTATTGCAGCCGCAAAAGCAGGGGCGGCCGTCGCGCATTGCCATGTCCGTGATCCAGAAAGCGGCGCGCCTTCGCGTGACTTAACCTACTACCGCGAGGTGACTGACCGAATTCGCGACGCAGAGGTCGACGTTGTCCTTAACCTCACCGCAGGAATGGGCGGCGACATCATGTTTGGCAGCGCGGAAAAGCCGTTCCCGACCGCAGCAGGCACGGACATGGTTGGTGCGACCGAGCGTGTCGCGCATATTGCCGAATGCTTGCCGGAGATTTGCACCCTGGATTGCGGCACGATGAACTTCGCAGAAGCTGACTATGTCATGACCAACACACCTGGGATGCTAACCGCGATGGGCGGCATGATGACCAAACTAGGCGTCAAGCCAGAGATAGAGGCCTTTGATACAGGCCATCTTTGGTACGCAAAGCAGTTGGTTGCCGATGGCGTGCTCGACAGTCCCGCACTTGTGCAGCTTTGCATGGGCGTGCCGTGGGGCGCACCTGATGATCTCAATACGTTCATGGCGATGGTTAATAATGTTCCTGATGACTGGACGTTCAGTGGTTTCGGTTTAGGACGTAATCAGATGGCTTATGTGGCGGCGTCGGTTCTTGCGGGTGGTAATGTGCGGGTCGGTCTTGAGGATAATCTATGGCTCGAGAAGGGCGTACTCGCGACAAATGAACAATTGGTTGATCGCGCAGTCACAATTATCGAAAACATGGGCGCGCGCGTCATTGGCCCAGAAGCTGTGCGCGAGAAACTTGGCCTGACTAAACGAGCGCCATCAAACTAGGAGAAGACGGATGCGTTCCTTATTCAAAGCATTAAGCGTGATATTACTGGTAGCTCTCGCACTTCCCGCAAGTGCCGCGCAATACCGTGATACCTCAGTTCCGATGACAGTAGAGGGCGCGCTGGACCTAAACCGCTATCTTGGAAAGTGGTATGAAATTGCGCGCTTTCCCAATCGTTTTGAACGCGGGTGTGTCGGCGTCACGGCAGAGTATTCCATGCGCTCTGATGGGGATGTGCGGGTCGTGAATACATGCCGTGAAGGCACTCTTGATGGCAAAGTAACCGTTGCAGATGGCAGTGCTCGCGTTGAAGCGCCTGGGCGCTTGTCGGTGACGTTCGTACCTTGGTTGCCGTTTGCGCGCGGTGACTATTGGGTTCTTTATGTTGCGCCGGATTACAGCATGGCAGTCGTTGGAAACCCAAAAGGAACGACAGGTTGGATTCTAGCGCGAACACAGCAAATCAGCGCCAAACAACGCGCATTGGCCGAAGGAATTCTTGCCAATAATGGTTACGATGTCAGTAAGTTAGAAGACGTTCTTCAGAATTAGGATAAAGATATGACTAAAGTGGCAGCGATCGTTGGTGGCGGTGTTATTGGGGGTGGTTGGGCCGCGAGGTTCTTACTCAACGGATGGGACGTCAAGATCTTTGACCCTGATCCACAATCACAGCGTAAAATCGAAGCTGTCGTTGAAAATGCACGACGTGCATTGCCTGGGCTTACGGACATCTCGCTCCCTCAAGACGGATCATTAAGCCATTGTGATACAATAGAAAAGGCGGTTTCAAGTAGTGAATTGATCGTGGAAGCCGTGCCGGAGCGGTTGGACATTAAGCACAAGGTCTACGCAGAAATCGAAGCCGCCAACACAACGGGCATCATCGCCTCGTCTACCTCTGGTATTATGCCGAGTGATCTGCAAAGCGAGTTGAAGCATCCAGAGCGCTTGATCGTCGCGCATCCGTTCAATCCGGTCTACCTGCTACCCCTTGTTGAACTGGTGGCAGGCAAGTTGACCGACGCTGCTCACATAGAAAAAGCAAAAGCCATCTACAATTCCATCGGCATGCACCCTTTGCATTGTCGCGTCGAGATCGAAGGGTTCTTATCAGATCGCCTGCAAGAAGCGCTCTGGCGCGAAGCACTTTGGCTTCTCAAGGATGGTGTCGCGACGGCGGAGGAACTCGATGCTGCTATTGCCTACGGGCCGGGCTTACGTTGGGCGCAGATGGGGACGATGCAGACCTTCCACCTTGCGGGGGGTGAGGGTGGCATGCGCGCGATGCTGGCAATGTTTGGCCCCTGTCTCAAATGGCCATGGACCAAGCTTATGGATGTCCCCGAGTTGACGGATGATTTCGTCGAGATGGTGGGCGATCAGTGTGACACTCAATCTGGCCCGCTCACGCCGCGCGATCTTGAGCGCGTGCGCGACAACAACCTTGTTGGCATCATCCGTTCCTTGCGCGGTGGCGATTGGGGGGCCGGTGCAACGGCAAAAGCGCACGATAAACACCTCGCAGCCCTCAACGGACTTGATGTGAGAGCGGCAGAGCTTGATGCCAGCCAGCCGATTGTAACGTCCAAACGTACCGTACCGCTCGATTGGGTGGATTATAACGGTCACATGAATGAAGCACGCTATCTCCAGGCCTTTGGGGATGCGACTGATAAGTTTATGGAGATGATCGGCTGCGATGCGGATTATATCGCCACCGGCGGCAGCTATTTCACGGCAGAAACCCACATCCGGCACATTGATGAAGTGCGCGCGGGCACGCAGATCGACGTAAAGACCCAAGTGCTGCTCGGTGAGGGTAAGAAAATGCACCTTTGGCATGAGATGTATGCGGGTGAGCGTCTGTTGGCGACGGCTGAACATATGTTGATCCACGTGAGCCTCGAAACGCGCCGCCCCTCGACGCCAAGTGATCAGATCGAAACAGCGCTTTCGCGTATTGCGCAGGGGCATGCTCACCTGCCGCGCCCTGACGCGGCTGGCGCTTCCGTTGGCGTGCGCGGTTGAGCAGGGTTCTGATAACAGGGGGCGCAAGCGGCATCGGATTTGCGATGGCGCAAGCCTTTGACAAGGCTGAGTTTCAGGTATGGGTCACAGATGTCGATGCTAAGACTCTCGCCGCTTGTCCAGCGCATTGGCAGTGCTTACATGTGGATGTCTCGGATGAGCCACAAATGGCAGCGCTGTTCCAAGAGATAACACGCGAATGGCAGGGCCTTGACGTGGTTTGCGCCAACGCGGGCATCGCAGGCCCGACGGTCAAGGTCGAAGATGTTGCGCTGAGTGATTGGAACACTTGTCTTGCGATCACGCTAGGCGGTGCGTTTCTAACAGCGAAATATGCGAGCCCATTGATGAAGCAAGCGGGCAGGGGAGTGATCATACTGACATCGTCCACAGCAGGCCAATACGGCTACCCAAATCGTGCGCCTTACGCAGCTGCAAAATGGGGTGTGATCGGCTTGATGAAAACCCTTGCGATGGAGCTTGGACCTCACGGCATTCGTACCAATGCAATCTGCCCCGGTGCGGTTGAAGGCCCGCGCATGGAAGGTGTTCTCAATCGCGAAGCGCGCGCGAAAGGCATGACGCGCGATGAGGTGTATGAAGGCTATGCAAGTGGCACCTCTTTGGGCGCATTCGTAAGCGCTGACGACATTGCCAATATGGCGGTGTTTTTGGCGAGTGACGGGGCTAAGATGGTTTCGGGGCAAGTCATTGCCGTCGATGGACACACAGTTAATCCAGATCCGAAAGTCTAATTCGAGCGCTGTGCAATAGCTGTCCCGGCAGCCCAGCCGCTAGACCATGCCCATTGGAAATTATATCCGCCTAACCAACCGGTTACATCCATTGCCTCACCTATCACATAAAGCCCTTTGAGCGTCTTGGCTTCCATGGTTTTTGAAGACAGACCGTCAGTGTCAATGCCGCCCAAAGTGACTTCTGCGGTGCGATAGCCTTCGCTACCCGTTGGGCGTTGTTTCCAGTTGCGAATGTGCGCGCACAACTGCTCAAGTGCTGGGTCCGATTGATCTCCGATGCGCCCTTTGATCTGCATCTCCTCGCTCAAATGCTGCACCAAACGCGCAGGATAATGCCGGGTCAGAATGGTTGTGATGTCACGCTTTCCTTGCTCTTGCCGTGCAGCACGCAAAGCTTCAAACAGACCACCCTCTGGATCAAGATCCAAGCTGACGACATCGCCTTCGCACCAATAGGAAGAGGCTTGCAAAATCGCGGGTCCAGATAGGCCGCGATGGGTGAATAAGCAGGCTTCTTCAAACGCAGTGCCATTCGCGCGCGCGCGAACAGGGGTGCTTACTCCTGAAATCGGGGCATACCGCTGATCTGAAAACGTTAAGGGCACCAAAGCAGGGCGAATATCAGTGAGGGTCAAGCCGAACTGCGTCGCCAGATCATAAGCAAGCCCTGTCGCGCCCATCTTTGGAATGGATTTACCCCCGCTCGCCAGAACTAGGTGCTTTGCGCTCACCGCAATCGGAGTGCCTTCGCGCAGTAGCTTTAACTCAAAAGTATCGCCAGTATGTGCGACTGTTTCGACAGATGTTTTGAGCCAAAGCTCAGCGCCAGCGCGCTCCATCTCTTGCAATAGCATCGCCACGACTTGCTTTGCTGAACCGTCACAAAACAATTGTCCCAAAGTCTTTTCGTGCCAGGCAATCTCATGCTTGGCCATCAGGTCAATGAAGTCCCACTGCGTGTATCGCTTAAGTGCTGACTTGCAAAAATGAGGGTTTTTCGAGATGAAATTCTCTGGTTTGGCGTCTAAATTTGTGAAATTACAACGTCCACCCCCCGAGATACGAATTTTCTCACCGGGTGCTTTGGCGTGGTCGATAACCAATGTGCGACCACCGGAATGCGCCGCGCACATCATTCCTGCGGCTCCAGCGCCTATTATGATCGTGTCAAATTCCATCATGCTCACTTGCACAACAACGCGCTTGAACTCAAGCAATTCATTTTTCCTCTAAACTCCCGCCGGAGGCATTCCGCATGGCATAAAGCCATGCACATCATGCATGTCGCTTAGCGACATTCCGCAACGTGGTTCAAACAACACTGGCAATTATCAGGCTGATTCGCTAAACAAGTGACAGATCCTGAGATAACAGGACGCAACAGGCAATGGTCAGCGGTGATCTATGACAGAAATGGTGTATGGCAGCGTCCCCGTTCGGGACGGCGAGCCAATCCTTCCAAAGTGGTGGCGTACAGTCGACAAGTGGTCGATGTCGTGCATCCTTATTCTTTTCGGCATTGGGCTTTTGCTTGGACTGGCGGCATCTCCGCCATTGGCTGCCAAAAACGGTTTTGAGCCGTTTCATTATGTTCAGCGGCAGGCGTTCTTTGGTGGGCTTGCGCTGACAGCAATGCTGATCACGTCAATGCTAAGCCCTGTGCTGGTGCGTCGCCTTGCGGTTCTTGGCTTTATCATTTCCTTTATCGCTCTGATCTTGTTGCCGTTTTTTGGGACTGACTTTGGGAAGGGCGCAACGCGCTGGTATTCTCTTGGGTTCGCGTCTGTGCAGCCTTCTGAATTCTTGAAACCCGGATTTGTCGTTGTTGCCGCTTGGTTGATGGCCGCGTCACAAGACATTGGTGGCCCTCCTGGGCGGCTTTGGTCCTTCATCCTGACCGTGACCATTGTGCTCATCCTCGCAATGCAGCCCGACTTTGGTCAGGCGTGTCTCATCCTGTTTGGCTGGGGCGTGATGTATTTCGTGGGCGGCGCGCCCATGACGTTGCTTTTGGGCATTGCGGGTCTTGTCGTTGCGGGGGGCGTCGTTGCTTACAATAACTCCGAACACTTTGCGCGCCGCATTGACGGCTTTCTCTCAACCGACGTCGATCCGACCACACAGCTTGGTTATGCTAGCAATGCGATCCGCGAAGGCGGCTTTTTTGGCGTTGGTGTCGGCGAGGGGGAAGTAAAATGGTCCCTTCCAGATGCGCACACAGATTTCATTATTGCGGTTGCGGCTGAAGAATACGGGCTTATTCTCGTGCTTTGTATCATTTCGGTCTATACCATCATCATTGTGCGCTCGCTTTTGCGCCTGATGCGCGAACGCGATCCGTTTATTCGTCTCGCGGGCACCGGTTTGGCTTGCATGTTTGCGGTGCAGGCGATGATCAATATGGGCGTCGCAGTACGTCTGCTTCCGGCTAAGGGAATGACCCTTCCTTTCGTCAGCTATGGTGGATCGTCGCTGATCGCTGGGGGAATTGCTGTTGGCATGCTCTTGGCATTCACACGTACGCGGCCCCAAGGTGAGATTGGTGACCTTTTAAGAGGACGTAATTGATGACTGAAAAAGCCCCGCTTTTGGTGATTGCGGCTGGCGGAACCGGTGGTCACATGTTTCCAGCTCAAGCACTAGCTGAAGCGATGCTGCGCAAAGGGTGGCGGGTCAAGCTGAGCACAGATGCGCGTGGTGCGCGCTACACGGGTGGTTTTCCGCATACGGTCGAGATCGAACAAATCGCCAGCGCTACTTTCGCGCGTGGCGGCTTTGCTGCGAAGCTGGCAGTGATACCAAAGATTGCGAGTGGTGTGATTGGCGCGGTCTTCAAAATGCTCGGTGACAAGCCTGATGTGGTTGTCGGCTTTGGTGGCTACCCCTCAATTCCTGCGCTCGCGGCTGCGACATTGCTGCGCCGTCCACGTATGATCCATGAACAAAATGGCGTTCTTGGCCGCGTTAACCAAATCTTTGCGAAGCGTGTCAGCGGGGTTGCCTGCGGCACATGGCCAACCGATTTGCCCGAAGGGATCGATACGGCCCACACAGGTAATCCGGTGCGTGGCGCAGTGCTGGAGCGCGCAGGGGCGGGCTATATCCCACCGGGGGACTACCCCATGAGCCTTTTGGTCATGGGCGGTTCTCAGGGTGCGCGCATTCTGTCGGATGTGGTGCCACCTGCAATCGCAGCCTTGCCAATGGATATTTTGCAAAACCTGCGTGTCAGCCATCAAGCGCGCGATGAGGACGGTGAACGTGTCGCAGAATATTACGCTCAGCATGGCATCAATGCTGATGTGCAGCCCTTCTTTCATGATGTACCCAACCGCATGTCGGAAGCGCAGCTGGTGATCAGTCGCGCAGGTGCATCTTCAGTGGCGGACATCTCTGTGATTGGGCGTCCATCCATTCTTGTGCCCTTCGCGGCGGCAACGGGCGATCATCAAAGCGCCAATGCGCGCGGCCTTGGCGACGCAGGCGGCGCGATCATCATGCCGGAAAGCACATTCACGGTCGACGCCCTTAGCGAGCAACTCGCATCGGTGCTGACCAATCCAAACGCCGCACAACAAATGGCCGAAGCCGCACTCAGCTGCGGCAAGCCGGACGCGACAGAACAATTGGTTGCCTTGGTGGAGACGCTCGCAACCGCGTAAAGTACATGAAAGACACTTCAATGAATGCAGCCCATACCCTTAGCCCCCCCACGAAACTCCCAGGTGATGTGGGGCCAATCCATTTTGTCGGGATCGGTGGAATTGGCATGTCAGGCATTGCCGAAGTTTTGCTTAATCATGGATATGTGGTTCAAGGCTCTGACCTGAAAAGTTCACCGATTACTGAACGTTTGGAAAAGCTTGGTGGACATATTTTCGTCGGTCAAAAAGCGGAAAACCTCGAAAGTGCTGAGGTGGTGGTAATCTCCTCCGCAATCAAACCGGGCAATCCTGAACTGGACGAAGCACGCTTGCGCGGCCTTCCTGTTGTGCGCCGTGCGGAGATGTTGGCAGAACTCATGCGTCTCAAGCTCAACATTGCTGTTGCAGGAACGCATGGAAAAACGACCACAACAACAATGGTGGCGACATTACTCGATGCGGGAAATTTTGACCCGACCGTCGTAAACGGTGGCATCATTCACGCCTACGGTTCCAATGCGCGCATGGGGCAGGGCGAGTGGATGGTAGTGGAGGCAGATGAAAGTGATGGTACATTCAACCGTTTGCCCGCGACCATCGCGATTGTGACCAACATCGACCCCGAGCATATGGAGCATTGGGGGACAGAAGAAAATCTGCACAAAGGTTTCCTCGATTTCGTTTCCAACATTCCATTTTATGGCCTCGCGATTTGCTGCACCGATGACACAGATGTGCAAACGCTGGTGGGCAAAGTCACGGATCGTCGTATCGTGACATATGGTTTCAACGCGCAAGCCGATGTGCGCGCGGTAGGGCTGCATTACAAAGCGGGTGTCGCGATGTTCGACATTCATTTGCAGAACGAAGATCAAATCATCGAAGGCTGTTCCTTGCCCATGCCCGGCGATCACAACGTATCCAACGCCTTGTCGGCGGTGGCAGTTGCGCGACACCTCGGCATGTCTGGCCCAGAAATTCGCGAGGCTTTGGCGGCGTTTGGCGGTGTAAACCGCCGCTTTACCAAAGTCGGCGACGTGAACGGCGTAACAATCATTGATGATTACGGCCACCATCCGACAGAGATCGCAGCAGTACTTAAAGCCGCGCGCCAGTCTTGCGAGGGGCGTGTGATCGCCGTACATCAACCGCACCGCTACACCCGTTTGTATCACCACTTTGAAAACTTCTGCGCCTGCTTCAACGAGGCCGACGTTGTGGCCATCACAGAGATTTACGCTGCGGGTGAAGACCCGATTGAGGGGGCGTCACGCGACGATTTGGTGTCTGGTTTGATCCGTCATGGGCACCGCCATGCACGCTCTATCACGACGCAGGATGATTTGACCAAACTGGTGAAAGAACAAGCAAGCGCTGGCGACATGGTTGTGTGCCTAGGCGCTGGTACGATTTCTGCTTGGGCGAACGAATTGCCCGCAAAATTGGCTTAAGGGCGCGCATTTTCGACGAAAATTCAAAAGGAGCGGCAGGATGAGTTGGTCATTAACACTCGGAGCGATTTACGTGCTGTGCGCTGCGGTCGTTGCAATGCTGCCGATCCGTCGGCAATATTGGCCCGCGGGGATCATGTTGTTGCTGGCTCCGCTCTTGCTCGCATTCATAGGCTATCAACACGGTTGGTTCTGGTTCGTCCTTGGCATGCTCGCGTTCCTGTCGATGTTCCGTAATCCTTTGCGCTACCTGTGGAAGAAATCCCGCGGCGTGCACGTAGAGTTGCCAGAATGAGCCCTTCGCTGGTTTTGGCGCTGCTTTGGTTGGTGACAGCCAATGTGATTGCAATGTTCCCATCCAAAGATCACCATTGGCGCAACGCATATATGTTGATTGCGATTGGCGTGCCTTTGCTAGGCTGGGTCTGGTGGCAAAACGGCGTTTTGCTAGCGCTGATCGTGCTGGTCGCGGCGATGTCCGTGCTGCGCTGGCCTGTGATATATTTGGTGAAATGGGTGAAGCGTCTATTCGCTTGATATGTTTCGCGCGCGAAACAATTTTCTCTTATTAATAATAGGTTAACGGATGTGCACGGTGCGGCGAGGGAATTGCCCTTGATGATGTCGCGTTGATCGCCCAAGCTGCAAAAATGATTGCAGCGACAGATATCAAAGACGAAAAGAGTTTAAGGCAGTGGCTGGAAGAGTGGCCTAAATCCCAAGGGATGGATGAAAAGGCTGCGCGTAAGGTTGCGGTGCGTATTGCGCATCGTGCGGCGATGCGTGTGTTTTCGATAGCTTGGGAGTGGTTTGCGAGCGAGGATGCGCGCAAACGTGATTTGACAGCTTTGCCGATTTTGCGGTCAAATTTGATTTCAGGGGTTGCGAGCACCTGTCCAACCCCTGAAATCAGTCGTGCCGCCGATGCCGCCGCCAATGCCGCCGCCGATGCCGCCTTCGCCGCCGCCTATGCCGCCGATACCGCCGCCAATGCTGCCGACATTTGGAAACAGATCGTGAAAGATGCGATTTTGCTTGAAGAAGGACGCGACCTTTCAACCGATCTCTTGTGGGCTGAAACGCCGCCAGATTGGTTTCAAGCGGGCGAGGTGGTGATGCTTGAAGCTTGGCGGGATGCGCCTGACGTTTGGGGATTTTGGACGCGTTGGTGGCTTGGCGCGACGCGGGGAGAGCCGCTGAACTGGGATTTGCAGACTAAAGTTGCGCTGATTGAAGATGAGGAGTGGGCACAAGGGCCTGAGCATATCGCAGGGGTGATTGGGGGGATCGAGGCGGAGTTTAAGTCGGGTTCTCGTTCTGCTCTCTCGAAGGCGAGCAGTTTCGATTACGAATTTGATCCGATTCATTATTGGATGAAACTAGTCGGTTTTTCAGGCGATCTTGCTCGGATCGAAGAGAAGGGGCAGGTCGAGGCGTTTAAAGACGATGCGGCAACACTGCTCGATGACCTACAAGACTTCATAGATTATGCCCAAGACGCAAAGACGAACAGCAATAGCGCTTCGCTGACCGTTCGAGCTGCAGAAAAGCTGTTGTCGGAGCTGCAAAAATGCTGCGAGCAAGACACAATTCGGGTTCGTGCTTTGATCGAAAAGGGCGCTTATTTGAACAGTTTCGCGCTTGAAGCGGATTTAGAGGCCGAGTTTGGGCCGACGCTCGCGAAGATGCTTTTTGATCGAATTGATCAGATCAAGGCGCTGAGCCAAACACATCTCGCAGGTGCGCTGATCGAATTGGCACCACTGAAAGAGCTAGAGCTTGCAGAACATGATCCTGCATTTGTGCTTGAAAAACTGAAAGCAAGTTTGAGCGTTATTCGTGAACAACGTGATGATGCATTGATCAAATTGTCGCCCGAAGGCGAAGCTGCTTTTGATTCAATGTTTGAGGATCTTGTTGAGTTGGAAAGTGCAATTCAGGTTGCGCCGACTGACGAACGTAAGACATTCCTTCTAAAACGGTTTGCAGAGAAGGTTGGCGCCTTTGGTGCGAATGCTGGTCATTACATTGAAAAAGCGAAATCGGGTTCAGGTGTTGTTGGTAGTTGGCTCGATGGTTTGATTAAGAATTTCAAACGCTGGAAATCGCTGCAAGACATCCTCGATTTCTTTGACAAGCTTGGAGGTGGTCCGCCACCCGTTTGACACCAAACCTTGTATTTCCTCAATAAACCCCCATCTCAACCCAATGAATAGACGTGACTTTACGCGCGGCCTCGCGAGTTTTGGCCTGACACCTGCACTTCCTTTGCCCGCGTTTGGGGCCGGATCTGCAAGCACTGCAACCGCTGCGGCGAGCGCGGAGCATATGTATTTCATGGGTTGGTATACGGCGCGGCTGAACAAGACCTGTTCGCCCGAAACACTGATCCGTGAATTGAAACTCAAACCCGATGTAGCCCATGAAATTTTCGCCAAATTGGTGAAAAGTAAAACTGTATCTGCGCCAAATATGCTTGGGGTGAGCCGCACTATGGACCCTTTGCGCGACACCTACGCGCGTGTCACGGCGAAACTGGGTGAGCGTGCGGTCCCCGAGCCGCGTAAACTGGTGCAGCGCGATGTTTTGTCAGAGGCAAACCCAAGCGACGGTGAAGATGTGCCTTTTGAAGATAAGGTTGATCTGGAGGCGGTTGAACCGAGTGAAGCGGCGCAGGACGCGGCGCAACGCTAAGAGACGACAAACTGGGGCCGGACTCTTTTCAAAGCGGGGTTCAGACATTAGAGAGGGGCAACTTTGGTTGAGCGAGCTTCCCCGATGACTGACTTTTCCCATATTCGCGGTAAGATCACTTGTGATCGCCCTTTGGCCGATCTCACATGGTTGCGTGTTGGCGGCCCTGCGGAGATGTTTTTCCAGCCTGCGGACACTGATGATCTGCAATCCTTCCTTAAGAGTTTGCCGCTAGACGTGTCTGTGTTCCCTATGGGCGTCGGCTCGAACCTGATTGTGCGTGATGGGGGCATCAAAGGGGCTGTGATCCGTATGGGACGCGGGTTCAACCATATCGAGATCGAAGGCCATCATGTGCGCTGCGGTGTCGCTGCGCTTGATGCGCATGTGGCGCGCAAAGCCGCGGATGCGGGTCTGGATCTGACGTTTTTGCGCACGATCCCGGGTGCGATTGGTGGTGCGGTTCGTATGAATGCGGGCTGCTATGGAAGTTATGTCGCGGATCATTTTGTTGAAGCGACTGTGATCACGCGTGACGGTGAAGAGCGTGTTTTGGGTGCGGATGAGCTGGAGTTTGCCTATCGCCAGAGCAACCTGCCGGATGGCTGGGTGCTGACGGAAGTGGTTCTGAATGCAGAGCAGGGCGCGCCGGAGGAATTGCATGCTAAGATGGAAGCGCAACTGAAAAAACGCGATGAGACGCAGCCGACAAAGGATCGCACAGCCGGCTCTACCTTTAGAAATCCTGCGGGTTTCTCATCAACGGGGCAGGCCGATGACACCCATGAGCTGAAAGCTTGGAAGGTGATTGATGATGCGGATATGCGGGGCGCGATGCTTGGTGGTGCACAGATGAGCACCAAACACCCGAACTTTTTAATCAACACGGGTGGCGCAACTGCCGCAGATCTTGAGGGTTTGGGCGAGATGGTGCGAAAAAAGGTTTTCCAAACACAATCAATAGAGCTACACTGGGAAGTGATGAGGGTCGGAGAACCGGCCCCTGAAAAATAAGGGCACTCGAAAACGGGGCCCACAGGCGGAAAACGCGCGTTAAGCGCTAATTAGTATTTGAGGCACGAGTTGGGAATGTCGAGCAGACAACCCCGTTTGGTAGCTGTTTTGATGGGCGGACCTTCGGCTGAACGCGAAGTGTCTTTGTCCACAGGGCGCGCATGCGCAGCAGCTCTACGGGAATATGGTTACACAGTTGAAGAAGTTGATGCGGGCGCTGATTTGGCGGCGCGCTTAACCGAACTTGCACCTGACGTTGTTTTCAATGCCCTGCACGGGCGTTGGGGCGAGGATGGCTGCGTTCAAGGTATTCTTGAGTGGCTGCAAATGCCCTACACGCATTCTGGTGTTCTGGCGTCTGCTTTGGCGATGGATAAGCAACGCAGCAAAGACGTGTTTCGCGCGGCCAACCTGCCAGTTGTTGAGAGCATTATTGCACCCGCCGCAGAGGTGCGCGCGCGTCATGTGATGGATGCACCTTACGTGGTGAAGCCAAACAATGAAGGCTCTTCCGTGGGGGTTTATTTGGTGGATGAAGCTGCGAATGGGCCACCCCAGCTTGATGACGATATGCCAGAAATGGTGATGGTTGAAACCTTTGCGCCAGGTCGCGAGTTGACGACGACGGTGATGGGCGATCGTCCGTTGACGGTGACCGACATTCTGACGGACGGTTGGTATGACTATGATGCGAAGTACAAAGAAGGTGGTTCGCGCCACGTTGTACCTGCGCAAATTCCGCAGCAGATTTGGGATGCCTGCATGGATTATGCAGTGCGGGCACATGATGCTCTGGGCTGTCGCGGTGTGTCGCGCACGGATTTTCGTTGGGATGAAAGCCGTGGCTTGGATGGCTTGATCTTGCTTGAGACCAATACCCAGCCAGGCATGACATCGACCTCTTTGACGCCAGAGCAAGCGCAAGCGATTGGCATGAGTTTCCCTGAATTGTGCCACTGGATGGTCGAGGACGCATCATGCAACAGATAAGTGCTCAGCCTGCACGAGGCCAATCTGCACGGGTCGTAAACCGCTCCAAAAAGCGCAAAAGCGATCCAGCACCATCGCGCTGGTCTTATCGTTTCCAGCGCTTGATGCTGACACCGCTGTTTCGCTTTTCGTTGCGTGTCGGCGTACCGTTCGCGCTCACGTGCTCGCTCGGATTTGTCTATCTCTCAGATGAGCAGAGGCGTACAGAACTCCAAGATGTTGTCGCTCAAATGCGTTCCAATATCGAAGAACGTCCTGAATTTATGGTTCAGTTGATGGAGATTGAAGGCGCAAGCGAAGAAGTCGCAACCGCAATTCATGAGATCGTTTCGATCACATTCCCGATCAGTTCTTTTGATCTCTCCCTCCCGTTGATTCAAAAAACCGTTACGGATTTGAACCCTGTGCGCAACGCGGACGTGCGCCTTCAGCCCGGTGGTGTTTTAGAAGTCGTCGTTGACGAGCGCAGTGTTGCTGCGTTGTGGCGGACCCATGATGGCCTGTTCCGCCTTGATGCAGACGGCGTCTACATCGGCCTTGCATTAGAGCGAAACGATTTCCCACATTTACCTGTACTGGCAGGGGACGGCGCTGATGAAGCAGTGCCGGAAGCGCGCAAGCTGATGAAAGTTGCGGCGCCGCTTGGCACGCGTCTCAAAGGTTTGGTCCGTATGGGCGAGCGTCGTTGGGACGTGGTTCTGGACCGCGGGCAACGCATTATGTTGCCCGAACAAGACCCTGCGCGTGCATTGGAGCGCGTTATTGCGCTTAATCAGGTGCAAGACGTGCTCGAGCGTGACTTGGCCCGTGTTGATATGCGCCTTGCGCACCGCCCGACAATTCGAATGAACGAGAACGCCGTGAAAGAACTATGGCGCATCAAGACGACAGCAGTGGAAGTCTCTGGAAATGAATGATCTTTATAGCACACAGCGCGCAATGCGTAATATGCGAAAAGCCGCGATGCAGCGCGGTGTTGTTGCGATTTTGGACGTTGGCAGTTCAAAGATTGTCTGTCTGATCTTACGTTTTGATGGCACGGATAAACTGAATGAGGGCGATGGTATCGGCTCTCTCGCGGGGCAAACAGGTTTTCGTGTCATTGGCGCTGCAACAACGCGGTCGCGCGGTGTGCGCTTTGGTGAAATCAGTGCAATGTCTGAAACAGAGCGCGCTATTCGGACTGCTTTGCAATCGGCGCAAAAAATGGCGCAGATCCGGGTTGATCATGTGATTGCTTGTTTCTCAGGTGCGGAGCCGCGTTCTTACGGGTTGGATGGATCTGTCGAAATTGAAAATACCGTGGTGGCTGAGCAAGACGTCGCGCGCGTGTTGTCGTCATGCGATGTGCCTGATTTTGGACCTGGCCGTGATGTGTTGCACGCACAGCCTGTAAATTTCGCACTTGATCACCGCTCTGGTCTCAATGACCCACGCGGACAGATTGGTCAGCACTTAAAGACGGACATGCATATGTTGACGGTCGATGCGGCTGCGATCCAGAACCTTGCGCATTGTGTGCGCCGCTGCGATCTGGAGCTCGCAGGGGTTGCGTCCTCTGCTTATGTGTCGGGCATTTCTGCGCTGGTTGAGGATGAACAAGAACTCGGCGCTGCCTGTATTGACATGGGTGGCGGTGCGACGAGTGTGTCGATCTTCATGAAAAAGCACATGATTTATGCCGATGCCGTGCGCATGGGTGGGGATCACGTGACCTCTGATATTTCGATGGGTTTGCAGGTACCAATGACAACCGCCGAGCGTATCAAAACAGTCAATGGCGGCGTTGTAGCGACAGGCATGGACGATCGCGATATGATTGATATTGGTGGTGACACAGGCGATTGGGATCATGACCGTCGCCAAGTGAGCCGTGCAGAATTGATCGGTATTATGCGTCCGCGCGTTGAAGAAATTCTCGAAGATGTGCGCGCGCGTTTAGATGCTGCCGGCTTTGATCATCTGGCGAGCCAGCAGATTGTTTTGACAGGTGGCGGTAGCCAAATTCCGGGGCTTGATGGACTTGCGAGCAAAATCCTAGGTCAGCAAGTGCGTCTTGGTCGTCCTTTGCGCGTTCACGGATTGCCCGGCGCTACCACAGGTCCTGGCTTTTCCAGTGCTGTTGGCTTGTGCCTGTTTGCCGCCCATCCACAAGACGAGTGGTGGGATTTCGAGATTCTTGAGAACTATCAAGGGCGTTCGTTCAAACGCGCCATAAAATGGTTCAAGGACAACTGGTAACCCCTACATTTATCCAAATTCGCTAAATACGGCGGAAAATTGCTGAAAAACTCGCACATTTTGTGGGTTTTTTTGCTTTTTCGCGTGACGTCTCCGAATCGGTTGTTTAGTGTGGTGCCTAATAGGCAACAAAAATGGCCCTAAATTGGGTCGGCAGACACAGGCGGACAGAGCATGACATTGAACCTCACGGTGCCAGGACAGGAAGATTTGAAGCCACGCATTACCGTGTTTGGCGTAGGCGGAGCGGGCGGTAATGCCGTCAATAACATGATCGAGAAAGAGCTCGATGGTGTGGACTTCGTGGTCGCAAACACAGATGCGCAGGCTCTTCAGCAGTCAATGTCTCAGAGCCGCGTTCAGCTTGGCGTTAAAGTAACCGAGGGTCTTGGCGCTGGCGCGCGTGCCGTCGTTGGTGCAGCCGCTGCGGAAGAGAGCATTGAGCAGATCGTCGATCATCTTGCCGGCGCACACATGTGCTTTATCACAGCAGGCATGGGTGGCGGCACCGGAACCGGCGCAGCGCCAATTATTGCGCAAGCGGCACGTGAATTGGGTGTACTCACCGTTGGTGTCGTCACAAAGCCTTTCCAGTTTGAAGGCGGCAAGCGCATGAAGCAAGCGGAGGAGGGTGTCGAAGCCCTTCAGAAGGTTGTCGATACGCTGATCATTATCCCAAACCAGAACCTGTTCCGCCTTGCGAATGAAAAGACGACATTTACTGAAGCTTTCTCGCTTGCAGATGATGTTCTTTATCAAGGTGTTAAGGGCGTGACAGACCTGATGGTTCGCCCTGGTTTGATCAACCTCGACTTTGCAGACGTACGTGCTGTGATGGACGAGATGGGCAAGGCCATGATGGGTACAGGCGAGGCAACAGGCGAGGATCGCGCGATCCAAGCGGCCGAGAAGGCGATTGCGAACCCACTTCTTGACGAAATTTCACTGCGCGGCGCGAAGGGTGTTCTTATCAACATCACCGGTGGTCACGATCTTACATTGTTCGAACTCGACGAAGCGGCGAACCGTATTCGCGAAGAAGTCGATCCAGATGCGAATATCATCGTGGGCTCCACGCTTGATACCGTTCTTGAAGGTGGCATGCGCGTTTCTGTTGTTGCCACAGGCATCGACGCAGTTGACGTAAACAGCGAACTCCCAGTTCCACGTCGCTCTATGGCACAACCTTTGAAACAAGCAGAAGAGCAGGCTGCTGCACCAGCGCCAGCAATGTCGATCTCACCGGTTGCGACGACTGCTCCAGCGGTAGCGCCTCAGGAACCAGCTTTGTTTGAAGAGATGAACACGCAGCAAGTTGCGGCATCTGAGCAAGCAGAAGATATCTTTGAGGAAGAAGCAGACGCGTTCCAGCCAGAATTGCCAAGCTTTATTGCGGATCGTGGTCAGCCACGCACAGCACATGCTGCGCAAGCAGATGATCTTCCGCCACCCGCATATCAGCCACCAGCGTTTGAGCCACAGGCGATGCAAGAGCCAGAGCAAGCAAGCTATGTCGCGCCAAAAGCACCTGGTTTGGGGGCTCCTTCGCCTGAAGCGATGGCACGTTTGCAAGCCGCGGTTCACCGTGCACCTGCGCAGGAGCAGCCTTATCAGCAGGCAGCGCCTCAAGCACCGGCAGAGGCAGAAGAGCGTCCACGTTTTGGCATCAATTCACTGATCAATCGTATGACAGGTCAGGGACAAGACGGCGCACCAGCACAGCCTGCGCGTCAGCAGCCATCTGTTCAGGCAACGCAGCCAGCACCTGCGCCTCAGCCGGTAGCGGAGAGTGATCCTGAGCAAGAGCGTATTGAAATTCCAGCGTTCCTGCGTCGTCAGGCGAATTAATTTACCGCAAATGTTACAGCGTTTGCGGTTTGAAAAGGGGTGCTCCGGCATCCCTTTTTTCGTTTTAAAACAGTGGCTTTGTAGAGCTTAAGCGAATTTCTGCCTAAGGGCAGAGAAGCCATGTTTCAGACCGTTACAAAGTTTGAGTTGAGACACTCTGCACACAAGGTTACCCCATTCTTAACGACGCGTGGGGGATTCTACGTGTTCTTGCCTGTCTGGAGACAAGTTTGCAAACGACGGTGAAATCATCTGTACGCTTTGAAGGCGTTGGCCTTCATTCAGGTGCGCCTGTTTCTATGGCTGTGCACGCAGCCAGTCCGAACCATGGGATCTGGTTTCGACGCATGGATGTGGTCGGCGTAGACGCTATGGTTCCAGCGCGTTGGGATGCGGTAAGCCCGACACCCCTGTGTACTAAGATCGAAAACCAAGATGGGATCGTCGTCTCCACGATCGAACACATCATGGCTGCTTTGGCCGGCTGTGGGATCAACAATGCGCTGATCGAGCTTGATGGTGAAGAAGTGCCTATCATGGACGGTAGCTCTGCAGAGTTTGTGCGCGGATTATTGGCGACAGGCGTTCGCCAGCAGGGCGCAGATGGTTGGGCGCTGCGCGTTCTGAAGACGGTTGAAGTTCACACTGATCTTGGTTGGGCGCGTCTTGAGCCTGCGCGCAATCTATCCATTGATTTTGCAATAGAATTCGAAGATGCGGCTATCGGATCGCAAAGCAAAGCCCTAAACATGGCCAATGGTACGTTTGTCCGTGAGCTTTGTGACAGCCGCACATTCTGCCGCAACTCTGATGTTGAAGCGATGTATGCGCAGGGGCTTGCCAAAGGTGGTACGCTTGAAAATGCAGTCGTCGTGGATGGGGACCGTATCCTGAGTCCTGGCGGTTTGCGCCATGCGGATGAAGCGGTGCGGCACAAAATGCTCGACGCACTCGGCGATCTTTCGCTTGCGGGCGCGCCGATTTTAGGACGTTACACTGGCATGCGGGCTGGTCATTCAATGACCAACGCTTTGCTGCGCGCGCTCTTTGCGGACCCAACAGCCTATGAAATGGTGGATTGCGACGCGTCAATTAACGCTAATTTGCCAGGTGCGGGCGTAACACGTAGTGAAATACCTGCACCTCATTAAGCTCAAACATGTGTGATAGTTGCGAATGCCTCAAGATTTTGTGGCATTGCCATTTTGCATGAGAATATTATGTGCTAGGACCAAGTTGAAAACAGGGATAAAACTCTGACAGGTTCGATCAAAGGTGCTGGAATGAAACGCAAAACTGCGCGTCATACGCTGACAGCCGCTGCGCTGTTAACCCTGACACTTGCCGGTTGTGGCGGTGGAAATGGGGGCGGGGTCTCTCGTATCCTTGGTGGTCAATCGACTATCCCACTTGAAACCTTCTCTGCTGAGCAAATTTACGAGCGCGGCGAGTTTGAGATGGAGCGCGGCAAAGACGACGATGCAGCGTTTTATTTTGGTGAGGTCGAGCGCCTTTATCCTTATTCTGAATGGGCGAAACGCGGCTTGATCATGCAGGCTTTTGCGCATCACAAAGACAAAGATTACGAAAACTCGCGCGCGTCTGCGCAGCGCTTTATCGATGTCTACCCCACGGATGAAGATGCAGCCTATGCGCAGTATTTGCTCGCGCTGAGCTACTATGACCAGATCGAGGATGTGGGGCGCGATCAGGGCCTTACTTTCCAAGCATTACAGGGTCTGCGTACTGTGATCGAACGTTATCCTGATAGCGAATATGCAAGCTCTGCGATCTTGAAGTTCGATCTCGCCTTCGATCATCTCGCGGGCAAAGAGATGGAGATCGGCCGTTATTATTTGCGCCGTGATCATTATACTGCCGCGATCAATCGCTTCCGTGTGGTGGTTGAGGATTTTCAGACCACGACCCACACGCCTGAAGCGTTGCACCGTTTGGTGGAGGCTTATCTGTCGCTGGGCCTGAACGATGAAGCGCAAACAGCGGGTGCGATCCTCGGCTATAACTACAAGGGCACGGATTGGTATGAAGACAGCTTTAAGCTGCTCACAGGCCGTGGTTTGGAGCTAAAAGCAGCGGGTGATGGCTGGCTTCGTCAAATCTATCGCCAAATGTTGCAAGGCAAGTGGCTGTAAGTCTGTCAGCGCGTTTGAAGCGCGAGCGGAGGTTTGTGAATGCTGCGCACGCTTGATATTCGCGATATCCTTATCATTGATCACCTTGAGCTTGGCTTTCAGCCGGGCCTCAATGTGCTGACGGGCGAGACGGGCGCAGGAAAGTCTATCTTATTGGATTCGCTTGGTTTTGTTCTTGGCTGGCGCGGACGCGCTGAGCTTGTGCGCAGTGGCGCAGAGCAGGGTGAAGTCACAGCAGTGTTTGATTTACCCGCAGGTCACGCCGCGTTTGCGGTGCTCGAAGAAGCAGGTTTGCCTGTGGATGATGAATTGATCCTGCGCCGCGTGAATCGCAATGACGGCCGCAAGACCGCTTGGGTCAATGATCGTCGTTGTTCTGGTGAAGTCTTGCGGGCTTTGTCTGAAACTTTGGTGGAATTGCATGGGCAACACGACGATCGCGGCTTGTTAGATCCTAAAGGGCATATGTCTGTTTTGGATGCGTTTTTGGATAAACCAAAGCTGCATGCGAAGACGCAAAGCTGCTGGAAAGACCTATTAAACGCGCGCAAAGCTTTGAATGCTTTGGAAGCGGCAATTGCAGCGGTGAGAGAAGAAGAGGATTTTTTACGCCATGCTGTTGCGGAGCTTGATGATCTAAATCCGCAGCCCGGCGAAGAGGCGGTGCTTGATACGCAGCGCCGCAAAATGCAAAGCGCCGAGAAGATCCGTGATGATGTTGCGCGCGCCCATGCAATGCTTGGGTTTGAGGGGGCAGAGGGCGTGATCGGTGAAGCGATCCGCTGGCTTGATGGTGTCTCTGCGCAAGCGGAGGGCCAACTTGACGCTGTTGTCGCCGGATTAAGCCGTGCTTTAGATGAATTGGGCGAAGCCAGCAGTGGTGTGGAGCGTTGTCTGGATAGTCTTGAGTTCAACACTTCTGATCTGGAAAACTGTGAAGAACGCTTGTTTGCGATCAGAGCACTTGCGCGCAAACATAATGTGACGCCGGACGAGCTTGGCAGCTTTGCGATAGAGCTGCGCGCACGACTTGCTGCTTTGGACGCGGGGGATGCGCAATTGGGCGAGGCGCGTGCGAAGTTGAGCGCTGCGCAGGCGAGCTATGACGATGCTGCGCAGCATTTGAGCGAGGAGCGGCGGACTGCTGCGAAAAAATTGGATTTGGCCGTCACAGCAGAACTTGCGCCGCTCAAGATGGAGCGCGCGGTTTTTACGACGCAAGTGAGTGACGCACCTGCGGGCGCAGCAGGATGTGACGCTGTGGCGTTTACGGTTGCCACGAACCCGGGCGCGCCAAGTGGGCCATTGAACAAAATTGCCTCTGGTGGTGAGCTCAGTCGCTTTTTGTTGGCGTTGAAAGTCTGCTTGTCGAATGAGAGCCAAGGCATCACCATGATCTTTGACGAAATTGATCGCGGTGTCGGTGGTGCAACGGCGGATGCGGTTGGGCGTCGTTTGGCAAGTTTGGCGGAGGGCGGACAGGTGTTGGTTGTCACGCACTCGCCACAGGTTGCTGCCCTTGGGGGACACCATTGGCGCGTAGAAAAGCGTGTGGTGAATGAGGCAACGCTGTCGACGGTTGTGCCACTTGATGACAGCGAACGCACGGACGAGATCGCGCGGATGATTTCTGGCGATACCATCACCGACGAAGCGCGCGCAGCTGCGCGTTCACTTTTGGCGGGCTAGACAATGCGGCGCACCTTTTTGACAAGTCTCGGTGCGTTGCTGTTGGATATGAAAGAGAGCCTTGGGCGCGGTTGGTCGCATATGCGTCGTAGAGGGCCGTCGCAGATCCAGTTTTGGTTTATTGCTTTAATGATCGGAATTGCTGCTGGGCTTGCTGCGGTTGCCTTTCGGTTTGGGATTTCATTATTGCAAACAACGCTTTACGGCGTTGATGATGTGACCAAGCTGCATAGTTTTGCTGAAAGCCTGCCATGGTATTGGGTGCTGATTATTCCAATGATGGGTGGTGTCGTCGTTGGCATCATCTTGCATCATTTCACGCCGGATGGACGTGTGCGCTCCGTCTCTGATGTGATCGAAGGCGCGGCCTTGAATGAGGGGCGCGTGGAAAAGAAGGCAGGCATTGCATCTGCGCTGTCGTCGATGATCACGCTTGGCACAGGCGGCTCTACCGGACGCGAAGGTCCTGTTGTTCATATCGCTGCGATGATTTCGAGTTGGGTGAGCAATGTTATTCGCGCCGATGGTATCACGGGTCGTGATCTATTGGGATGCGCGGTCGCCGCTGCCGTTTCGGCGAGCTTTAATGCGCCCATTGCGGGGGCTTTGTTCGCGCTAGAAGTCATCTTGCGGCACTTCGCAGTGCATGCCTTTGCGCCAATTGTGATTGCGAGTGCGGCTGGCACCGTAATCAACAGGCTCGTTTTTGGCGACACCGCAGAATTTGCGCTGCCGGGGACCACCGCGCTAGAGTTTTACGCAGAATTGCCAGCTTATTTGATCCTTGGTCTTGTCTGTGGATTGGTAGCTGTGACGTTGATGCGTTGTGTGTTCTGGGCAGATGACATGGAAACGCGGCTGCAAAACCGTTTGGGCATGCCCTATTGGCTGCGTCCTGCGCTTGCGGGTGCAATGCTGGGTCTGATTGCAATTTGGTTTCCGCATATTATTGGCGTCGGCTATGAGACGACTTCTGCTGCGTTGACGGGTCAGCTTTTGCTGCATGAAGCGGTTGTCTTTGCGATTGTCAAAGTCGCAGCTGTGGCGATCACCATGGGCGGGCGCATGGGCGGTGGGATATTTTCACCATCATTGATGTTAGGTGCGCTGACCGGACTGGCGTTTGGTCTTATTGCGACAGGTGTCTTTCCAGAGATTAGCGGGTCTCACACTTTGTATGCATTGGCTGGGATGGGCGCGGTGGCAGCCGCTGTTTTGGGGGCACCGATTTCCACAACGCTTATTGTGTTTGAGCTGACGGGGGACTGGCAGACAGGGCTTGCTGTGATGGTTTCTGTTTCGCTCTCTACGGCACTGGCATCGCGGCTTGTGGATCGCTCTTTCTTCTTAACGCAGTTAGAGCGGCGCAATATTCATCTGGCGGCGGGACCGCAGGCATATCTACTGGCGATGTTCCGCGTCGCTGGCGTGATGCGCAAAGCAGATGAGGGTATAGATGAGGACGCAAGTTGGGCGATGATTGCCGATGGGGTCTATGTGGACGGAAATGCGACTCTAGAAGCAGCGATGCCGATTTTTGACAAGTCAGCTGTTGTTTTCATCCCTGTCGTGACTTTGTCAGGGGAGGGGCAAGCACCAGAACTTTTGGGTGCTTTGTACCATGTCGATGCGCTCAAAGCGTATAATCGCGCGCTGGCTGCAACGGCAGCGGAAGAACACAGTTAGCGATTATTGGGACTTAGAGATGTTCGATAGCGACTTCGTCACTCTCTGCAAAGGCCAGGTATTCTTTGATTTCACTGACATTTTCGATGGGGCTTTCGTATGACCAAACGACGTCGGCTATCGTTTTGCTTTTTGTGATGATCGAAAAATACGAAGCATCGCCTTTGTGAGGGCAGTGCGTGGTCGTTTCAGATCGGTCGAGAAAGGCCATCGCAATATCACCGCGGGGGAAATAGAGCACTGGGGCTAATTTGCCTTCGCTCAATTCCAGAACATTTTCGCTTTCGCCCAAAACAGCGCCACCCGCACGGACCACGTATAAACCTTGAACCTTGCGAATGCGAATATCTGTCATGGGAATACCTCTTGTTAAGTAAGTGAACAGTTATAGCGCAATAGTTGCGTTCTCCAACCAATTTTGTGCGTCATCAGAAAGTTTGCCGCTCAGTTTCGTGCGGCATTGCGCGTGATAGCTGTTGATCCAATCGATTTCTGCTTGGCTCAAGAGATCTTTGCGGATCAAACGGCGATCAAGCGGGACATAGGTCAGGGTCTCGAAATCGTACATCGTACGGTGGGTGTCACCCCCATTAGGTGTCTGGGCGCTGCGCACAACGCAAAGGTTTTCGATCCGAATACCAAACGCACCTTCACGGTAATAGCCGGGTTCATTGGACAAGATCATACCCGGTTCCAGCGGGATCTCACTCACGCGCGACAGGCGTTGTGGGCCCTCATGGACGCCAAGGAAATGACCGACGCCGTGACCGACACCATGATCAAAATCCTGTCCAGCAAGCCAAAGTGGCATCCGCGCGGCCATTTCGATATCGCGCCCTGCAAGCCCCTTGGGCCACCGCATACGCGACATTGCGATCATCCCTTGTAGCACCCGTGTGAAAGCAGCGCTTTCTTCAACGCCGACCGCGCCAATCGCTATAGTGCGTGTGATGTCGGTGGTGCCATTGAGATACTGTCCACCACTGTCGAGCACCAACAGGTCACCGTCCTGTAACGTGCGCGCCGTGTCATGTGTGACGCGGTAATGCATGATGGCGCCGTTGGGACCAGCGCCCGAGATCGTATCAAAGCTAATGTCTTGCAAGGCGTTGGTATTGCGCCGCTTTTGTTCAAGTTGCGTGACAACATCAATCTCTGTGGCACTGCCGGCAGGTTGCTGATCAAGCCAGCACAGCAGTTCGCACATGGCGGTGGCATCGATGATATGCGCATCGCGCGTGCCTGCAATTTCAACGTCGTTCTTGCGCGCTTTAGGAAGCACACAAGGTTCTGAGCCGTATGTGAGGTCAGCAGAACCATTGCTAAGTGCGTCGATCACTGCAACAGGAGCAGAGGTTTTGTCACAGCGGATCTTACCGGTCAGCCCAGCAAGCGCATTTAGAAACTCATCAGGCGTTAAAACATCTATCGCAGGATCGAGGGTCAGGTTTTTGATCTTTTCGGGTGCGATGAACAGGGCGACGCTGGCGTCTGCCCGTAAAATGGCAAACCCGTGAACCAGCGGTGTTTTGGAAACATCATTACCGCGAATATTGAGCAGCCAGCATAGGCTGTCGGGCAGGGTGATAACGGCGGCGGCCTCATTGTGCTCATTCAGATCAACGGCGCAATCGGCGCGTTTATCGGCAGAGGTTTTTCCTGCATATTCAATGGGGTAGTCAAAGGCGGCGGTCATTGGGGGCGCTGGCTGATCGTCCCAAATCACATCCACAAGGTTATTGCAGGCGCGCAATGTGATGTTGCTATTGGCGAGTGCCTTCTCATGAGTTTCGAGCTGGCCTTGTGTCATTAGCCAAGGGTCAAAGCCGACGATACCACCATTTGGCAATTGCTCGATCAGCCATGATGCGAGGGAGGTTTCAGGCCAAGGCACAGGTGTGTAATGTGCCAGATCAACTTGGGATTTTACCTGTGTTCGGTATCGCCCATCGATGAAAACGCCTGCGCTATTGAGTAAAGCACAGCAAAAGCCGGCAGAGCCTGTGAACCCTGTTAGCCACTGAAGTCGTTCATCATGGGGGGCCACATATTCGCCTTGATGGGCGTCCGCGCGCGGAACGATAAAGCCATCAAGCTTTTCTTGCACCAACTGTTTGCGCAGTTTGGCAAGGCGGGCAGGGCCGTGTTCTGGGGTGCTGGTCGTATCAAAGCTTTGGAACATTGCGGCCTCCGTGGATTTGGCTCACAGGACCGCAAAGCTGGGCTCGGGTCAACCGACTTTGCGCATTCCCATGACCCGCGCGCGCGCACGTGGGTCACTATCAAAGAGCGCGGCGAGCTGTTCAGTCATCGCGCCTGCAAGCTGTTCAACGTCGGTGATGGTCACCGCACGCTCATAATAACGCGTTACATCATGGCCAATACCGATGGCGAGCAATTCGACCGCGCGCTTTTTTTCCACCATTGCGATGACATCGCGCAGGTGTTTTTCCAAGTAGTTAGCGGGGTTTACCGACAATGTGCTGTCATCAACTGGTGCGCCATCAGAGATCACCATCAGGATTTTACGCGCCTCAGGGCGACCTGCCATGCGGCGGTGCGCCCATTCAAGCGCTTCTCCGTCGATGTTTTCTTTCAGCAATCCTTCTTTCATCATCAAGCCCAAGTTGGGGCGGGAGCGGCGCCAAGGGCTGTCAGCGCTTTTGTAGATGATGTGACGCAAGTCATTCAGGCGGCCGGGTTGTTGTTCGCGCCCTGCATTGAGCCACGCTTCACGAGATTGCCCACCCTTCCAAGCGCGTGTTGTAAAGCCGAGGATTTCAACTTTCACATTGCAGCGCTCAAGCGTGCGCGCGAGAACATCTGCGCAAATCGCAGCGATAGAAATCGGGCGGCCGCGCATGGAGCCAGAGTTGTCCAAGAGCAGCGTCACAATGGTATCGCGGAATTCTGTGTCTTTCTCGACCTTAAAGCTTAGCGGCGTTGTTGGATTGGCAACGACGCGCGCAAGGCGGCCCGCATCAAGCGTGCCTTCCTCAAGATCGAACTCCCAAGAGCGGTTTTGCTGCGCTTGCAGACGGCGTTGAAGTTTATTGGCGAGGCGCGAAACAGCGCCCTTCAGCGGCTCAAGCTGCTGATCAAGGTAAGCGCGCAGGCGCTCTAGCTCGATTGGTTCGGCGAGGTCCTCGGCGCGCACTTCTTCGTCATATTGCGTATCGTAGACTTGATAATTCGGGTCCGCGTCTGAAATTGGCTGCGGTTGAGGCGGCTCCAGCGGGGCTTCACCTTCTGGCATTTCTGCCTCATCGCCCATCTCTTGTTCGGACACATCATCCATAGAAACTTGGGCTTGGGATGCGTCTTGTTGCTCTTCTTGCGATTGCTCGGCAGAGGCGTCATCTGCCTCTTCGCCCTCATCGTCTTGGCCTGTGCTATCGGGTTCGTTCTCGTCCTCGCCGCTTTCTTCCGCATCGTCTTGAGCGTCTTCGTCTATATCGTCAGGGTCATCCCCAAGCTGATCGCCGTAGCCCAGCTCCTGGATCAGTTGACGGGACAGCTTTGCAAAGGCTGCTTGATCATCCAGTAACGCGTCAATATCGTTGAGCGTGTCAGCTGCGTTTTGCTCTATGAACCCTTTCCATAGGTTCATCACATTCGCTGCACCTTCCGGCAGGTCGCGACCTGTGGCGAGATGACGGACGAGATAGCCCGCCGCAGTTGCAAGAGGGGCATCCGCCGCCTCCTTAATTTGATCGTAGCCTTTGCGCAGGGCTTCATTGCCAATTTTGGCGTCGATGTTGCCAGCAGTGCCCGGCATATCGCGCGCGCCCATTGCTTCGCAGCGTGCAGTTTCCATGGCTTCGTAAAGCTCGCGCGCCACTTCCCCTTGCGGGACATAGCGCGAATGCGTGCTGCCATCGTGGAACTTACGGTGCATTGCCAGCGCGTCAGCGGTGCCGCGCGCGATCAGGACTTCTTCGCGAGTCATGCGACGGCTGACTTGCGGCAAGCGCATCGTGTCGCCGGACACGCCGGAAGGATCGACAGTGTAGGTCACGGACAAGTCGGGATCATTCGCCATGACTTTGGTTGCTTCAGCCAAGGCTTTCTTGAAAGGATCCGCTGGATTGTCGTTGTTCGTTGCCATGTTCACCGTCTTCTCTGGGAGTAAACGGCCCCAAGATAGGGGCCGATTTTTCTAGAAAAATCGCGAGTTACGCAATCGTGAGGCTTGCAGCACTTTCTGGGAGTTCTTCGTCAAAGCAACGCTGGTAGAATTCAGCCACTGTCTGGCGCTCTAGTTCGTCACATTTGTTGAGGAAGGACAGGCGGAACGCGTAGCCGACGTTGCGGAAGATTTCCGCGTTTTGCGCCCATGCAATCACTGTGCGCGGTGACATAACCGTCGACAGATCACCGTTCATGAAGGCGGTGCGCGTCAGATCGGCGACTTTCACCATCTGTTTTACTGTCTTGCGACCTGCTTCGTTGTTGTAATGCGCATTCTTGGACAGAACGATTTGGCTCTCGGCATCGACACTCAGATAGTTGAGCGTCGCAACGAGTGACCAACGGTCCATCTGGCCTTGGTTGATCTGCTGTGTACCGTGATAAAGACCTGTCGTGTCGCCCAAACCGACTGTGTTCGCCGTCGCGAAGATGCGGAAATAAGGGTGCGGGTTGATCACTTGGTTCTGATCGAGCAGCGTCAATTTGCCGTCCACTTCAAGAACACGTTGGATCACGAACATCACGTCTGCGCGGCCCGCGTCGTATTCATCGAACACAATCGCTGTCGGGTTGCGCAGTGCCCACGGCAGGATACCCTCTTGGAAATCAGTGACTTGCTTGCCGTCTTTGAGTTTGATCGCGTCTTTACCGATCAAGTCGATACGGGAGATATGGCTATCAAGGTTTACACGTACGGCAGGCCAGTTCAGTCGTGATGCGACTTGTTCGATGTGGGTGGATTTACCCGTTCCGTGATAACCTTGAACCATCACGCGGCGGTTGTGCGAAAACCCTGCGAGGATGGCCATCGTTGTGTCAGGGTCGAACTTATAGGTGCTATCGAGTTCTGGGACGCGATCAGTGCGATCTGCAAACCCTTTGACGACCATATCTGTATCCAGGCCAAAGACCTCGCGGACGGAGATGTCCTCGGTCGGTTTCGTGTCGATATCCAGCATCCCGTCAGCCATCTGTTTTGTCCTTCGTGTTATGCGCTTTGCGCACCCGCATCATCTACGTTGAGTGGTGCAACATATCGCGAGTAAGGACAAGGGGAAGGGCTGGGGAAAAACAAACCTTGCAAAATGACGTTCGGGCTTTTTTCGCTTTCGATAAACCAAAGCCTGTCGAAGTCAGATGCGCGCGAGTTTTTGACATAACCTACATCGTGCGAAAGACTGCGATAACCTTGCAAAGGCGGAGCCCTGAGACGAATGGACGACAAATACAACGCAGACCCTATTGTTAGTGACGATAGCGACTTTGCGCGTGAATACGTCCTTGGGGTGCTTGAGGGCGAAGCGTTAAAGGCGTTTCAGGACAAGCTGAGCAGCAGCGAAGCGCTACGCGTTGAGGTCGCACGGTGGCAAGAACACTTTACGGCACTTGGCATGAACATTGATGACGTTTCGCCAGATGCGACTGTTTTGGGGCATCTCAAGCGCGAGCTTTGGAGTGAGAATAAACTACCGTGGAACCGGCGCATTCGCATATGGGAGTACGCGCTGGGTGGGATTGCCGCGGCAGCCATGGCCTTCGTAGTCTTTCGTTTTAGCGATGGGCAAGTGCCTGTAACAGCTGTCATGCAAGCAGAAATTATGAGCGCCGCGCAAGACCCCAAATTTCGTTTCGCACTGCGCAGCGACACAGGTCTGTTGCAGATTGAACGCTTCGTTGAGCCAGCAAAAGACGGGAAGGTTTTTGTCGTTTGGGGCTATGAGCGCGCAGATGCCCCTTTTTTGATTGGGCGCTTGGCTGAAGAATCGGTCAGTGTTCTTCGTGTCAGCGAAAGCGTTGTAAAAGGGCTTGGCGCTGGCCAGAACATTGCGGTTTCTAAGGAACACAAAGCGGCTGCGCCCTACACGACACCCAGCACGCCATTGTTTGGCTCGGCACAGTTCAGGGGCGTTCAAACAGAGTGATGGACAGTGTAACGCTTCTCACGCTCTTGTGCGCCACGTCGGCTTGTAAAGCCATGCCGGGGTGCGCACCTTGGTGCAAAGGAGAGTTATTATGCAAAGACGTCATTTTTTATCCCTCGGTGCGGCGACAGGTTTGGCTGGTATGAGCGTGTTCGGTGCTTTTGGAACGCGCGCAAGTTCTGCTGCGGCCGGCACGTTCGAAGTGACGCGTAGCAAAGCAGAGTGGAAGGCGATGTTGACGCCTTTGCAGTACAAAGTGATGCGCGAAGAAGGGACCGAACGGGCAGGGTCTTCACCGCTTGATAAGAATTATGCGGCTGGAACCTATCATTGTCGCGGCTGTGATCTGGCGCTTTACCCGTCCGAGACGAAATACGACAGCACAACGGGTTGGCCAAGTTTTTACCAATCCCTGCCAAATGCCATCGGGACGAAGGAGGATCGCAAGCTGTTTGCGGTACGGACCGAAGTACATTGTCGTCGTTGCGGCTCACACCTTGGGCATGTGTTCAATGATGGACCAGCGCCGACAGGCAAGCGTCATTGCTTGAATGGTGTGTCTCTGGTTTTCAAAGCAGCATAAGTACCTTGAAAGACACTCGACGCTTCTATTCAGGCGTCGGGTATAAATCACGGATGGCATCGAGATCTGCTTCATAGTCTCCAAGGGCGGCTTGTCCCTTGGGGCTAAGCCAATAGATGCCTTTTTCGACTCTTTCGAACCAACCATAGTGATTGTGCGCCATCAGGTTTCGCGCGCTCGGCACACCGGTGATTTTGGCAATTTCGGAAGCTTTTGTTGGCCCATGCCCTTCTAGAAACCCCAAACATTTCAGAGCATCTTGACGATACGCTGTGATCAAGCCCTGCCGCGTTGAGCCCCCTGTGTTCGGATCGCCGACAAGGCGTTGAAATTCGCGCAGGTGCTTTGCAGTTTTCTTTTTCGATTTGCGCGGCACGTAGGGTGTTGGGTCTACGTGGGCCTCAACGAAGTTGTCGGACGCGCGCACTGTCAACAGGCCAATCCCGAGTCGGCGACACAGGGTTTGATTGCGCTTCAAAGATTTCAAACCTGCTTTTCCTTTGGGGCGGGGCACACAGATATAAACCGTGTCGCAGATCGACAAACGCTCAACCCCTTGATGGAAGAGCGAGAGGGAAAACCCTGTCTTGAGCTCGACAATAACAGGCGGTTCATCGCCGCGCATGGCCATCACATCAAGCTTGCCGACTTCGCCTTTAACCTCATACCCCTGTGCTTCCAAAAAGGATTTCACAGGGGGATAGAGATCGGTTTCGCGCATGATTTACTTGAAATTGCGGCTGTCTTTGATCTGATCCCACGCCCAGACAACTTCTTGAAGCTGTTCTTCTTGGCTGCGATCGCCGCCGTTCATGTCTGGGTGGAGCACTTTGATCAAGGCTTTGTAAGACTTGCGAATTTCCGCCTTCGTCCAGAAGTCTTTGGCCTCCAGAATATCCATCGCACGCTTTTCGGTCGGTGGTAAGCGGCGGCCTGCAGCATTGCCTTTGCCTGGATTGCGAGTGGCGTTGCCGCCCAAGACCTGATGTGGATCCTCAATGCCAAGGCGGGCCCATGCGGCCGCTTCGGGGTCTTTGACAGGTTTTGTCTCGCGCTCCCACACTTTGTCTTTGGATTGCTGTGCGTTCAGCTCGGCCTCTGTGGTGCCGTTAAAGAAGTTCCACTTGAGGTTATACTCACGCACGTGATCTTTGCAGAACCAGATGAAATCATCCAAAACATCAGGGGCGCGGGGGGCGCGAAATTTACCCGGAAGCTCGCAGCCATCTTTGGTGCACACACGCTGAGATGTCTCGGATTCGCCCGACATCCCTCTACGACCACGCGGATTTTTCTTCTTTGCAGACGATACAGACATATCGAAACCAAAGGGATCGCTTTTCTTTTGCATTGCTCACCTCGTCATATCAGGGTCATAACAATAGAGGATTTGGCAGAGGTTAGAAGGGGAGTTTCGTAAAAATGTCCAAGGCAGATGAAATTCGTGCGAAACTTGAGGCGGCTCTGGCCCCGACAACGCTTGATGTGGTGGATGACAGTGAAAGCCATCGCGGTCATGGCGGGTATCAAGAGGGCGGTGAGAGCCATTATAACCTGCGCATTCGCAGTGAGGCATTCGCAGGGAAAAGCCGTATTGCGCGGCACCGCTTGGTGCACAGCGCGCTTGGGCCTGAGTTGATTGGCCGCATCCATGCTTTGGCGCTGGATCTGGATGTGCCCTAAAGGGCGCAGGTTTTTTTAAGATAGGGGCGCTGCCCCCGTTTGATTAAAAATCAAACGCCCCCGGGATACTTTAAAGAAAGAGGAAGGGTGTGTGGGTTAAGGGCGTTCATTCTCTGAGTGTGTGTCTTCATGATCCGCCGTGTCGGCTTCTTCTAGCTGCTCCGCTTCGGTTTCAGAAACATCTTCGACATCTTCGGATGGGTCTGGCGGATCAAGCAGCTTGGGTTCAAACGCTTCGACATAGGTTTCGACAGCACGGCGGAATACCAAAACATTGCGAAACACAGTGGTTTTGGATGTCAGGCCTGAGCGTTCTTCAGATGGAAGGGTATCCGCACGTTGATATTCCCAGCCTGAAGCGGCCATATCGTTCATCACCTGCTCTAGCGCATTGGCAAACCGGCCGTCTGCGCCTTTGACGCCTTTGCCTTTCAAGCCGCGCGCGGGGGCGGGGATCACTTTATACTCGTAACGGATCATGTGTTTGCCCTTTGGCTACTTTCTTTCGCGAGTCTAACAAGGCCTGATCCCCTTCGAAAGGCTCACTTACTTGCGCTTGATTTCGATGGCGCGACCAGCGCGCGCCGGTCGGGGAAGGTGGCGATGTTGCTCGAATACCGCTGATATCTTGTTGTGCGTTTCAGGCGGCATTGGCGCGACCTTTGGACCTGCGAGTTCCACGTGCAAACCGAGCCCTTCGCCTGTCGCAGAGAGCCAGCCGTCTTCGTGATACAGCTCTTGAAAGAAATGAAAGCGTTTTTCATCAAAATCAATGAGTTGCGAGGTGACGTAGACCTGGTTGCCCTCATGCACTTCGCGCACATAACACACGTGAAATTCAGCAGAGAAGGTCGAAAAGCCGGTGCTTTGGATGTAGTTCAAGTCAATGCCAAAGGTTGCGAAAAACTCATCAGCCGCATTGTCGAACAGCACGTTGTAATAGGCCATATTGAGATGGCCGTTGTGATCAATCCATTCAGGCTTGACTGTAAGCAGGGAGGAGCGATGCGGTGCGCTCATTTATTCGGCCAGCTTCTTTGCGATGATTTGATTGACCGCTTTGGGGTTGGCTTTGCCGCCTGTCGCTTTCATCACTTGGCCCACGAACCAGCCAGCGAGTTTGGGGTTCTCTTTTGCTTTGGCAACTTGAGCGGGATTTTCTGCGATGATTTGATCGACTGCGGCTTCGATTGCACCAGTGTCTGTGACCTGTTTCATGCCGCGTGCTTCGACGACGTCTGCGGGATCGCCGCCTTCTGTATAGACAATCTCAAAGAGGTCCTTGGCGATCTTACCAGAAATTGTGTCAGCCTTGATCAGGTCAATAATACCGCCCAGTTGTGCAGGGCTGAGTGGGCTTGCGGTGATGTCTTTTTCATCCGCCTTGAGCCGGCCAAAGAGTTCATTGATCACCCAGTTTGCGGCGAGTTTCCCATCGCGTCCTTCTGCAACGGATTCAAAGAAGCCTGCGCTATCCACATCAGCCGTAAGGACGGATGCATCATATTCGCTCAGCCCGAAGCCTTTGACAAAACGCGCTTTCTTCTCGTCGGGAAGCTCCGGCAAGGTCTTTGCGATATCATCTACCCATGCTTGCTCGATCTCTAGCGGAAGCAGGTCTGGATCAGGGAAGTAGCGGTAATCATGGGCTTCTTCTTTGGAGCGCATCGAGCGTGTTTCGCCCTTGTCTGGATCATAAAGACGTGTTTCTTGATCTACCTTACCGCCCGCTTCGATAATTGCGATCTGACGCTTTGCTTCGACGTCGATGGCTTGCTGAATGAAACGCATGGAGTTCATATTTTTGATCTCGCAGCGCGTGCCAAGGTGACCGAAATCGCCGGTTTCGATGAACTTTTCATACTGACCCGGCAAGCAGACAGACACGTTAACATCCGCGCGCATGCTGCCGCTTTGCATGTTCCCGTCACAGGTGCCAAGATAACGTAGGATTTGACGCAGTTTGACAACAAATGCTGCGGCTTCTTCTGGTCCGCGAATGTCGGGGCGTGATACGATTTCCATAAGCGCGACGCCGGTACGATTAACGTCAACGAAAGACATGTTGGGGTCCATGTCGTGGATCGATTTACCTGCATCCTGTTCTAGGTGGATGCGTTCGATCCGAACACGGCGCGCGATGCCGGGTTCCATATCAACAATGACCTCACCCTCACCAACGATCGGATGATAGAGCTGGCTGATTTGATAGCCTTGAGGCAGGTCTGGGTAGAAGTAATTTTTGCGGTCAAACGCCGAAAAAAGATTGATCTCGGCTTTTAAACCAAGACCTGTGCGCACTGCCTGCTCGACGCAGAACTCATTGATAACTGGAAGCATTCCTGGCATCGCAGCATCAACGAAGGCGACGTTTGAATTAGGCTCAGCACCGAACTGCGTGGAAGCTCCTGAAAAGAGTTTAGACTTGGAAGACACCTGCGCGTGAACCTCCATGCCGATGACCAGCTCCCAGTCGTGTTTCGCGCCTGCGATGGTTTTTATTTTTGGGCTGTCAAAGGTCAGATCGAGCATGTTGTGTATCCACGAAATCAAGAGGTTGTTTGCGTTTTATGCGAGAGGCGCAAAGGGGGCAAGGGGCAGCGAAATGTGGCTGGTTGCGTTAGAAATAATGAACGTTGTTTAAATTTTGATCCTTTAAGTGGCCGTTAAAGCTTTTTGACTAAAAGCAGACTGCGAGAAGGGGGAAAGTAAATATGTTGAGTTCTGCAACTGTTTGGTTTGATCTGATAGGGTCATTGTCACTTATTTTTTTATTATCAATGACATACGGCCATATTCAGCGGCTTTTCCTTAGTCAGTATTACGCAGGACTTTTGATGGGGCTCGCGTTTGGTGGGGTTGCTTGGGTGCAAATGAACATGCCGTTAGAGCCTATGGAAGGCTTGATCCTTGATCTTAGAAACGTCCCGCTCGCGCTTTGCGCGGCCTTTCTTGGTTGGCGCGCATCCTTGATTTGTTTTCTTCTCGCTGCCGGAACGCGACTTCAGATTGGGGGGATTGGTATGCCGCCGGCAATATTGGCAATGCTTATTGTATGGTGTGTTGCTGCCTGCTGGGCAAAAGTGACGCGTTCCTACACAGATCGAAAATTGCACCATGTATTCATTCTGTCCATTTTGGTGTCTGCGCATTTGAACGCTGCATGGATTTTACCCGAAGATGTGCGTAATTGGTTTTTGACGAATGCCTCTATTCCCTTTGTCATTCTGAACGCGCTGTCCATAACACTTGGCGGTTATTTGCTCAACTCGGAGCAAAAACGTATCGCGAAAGAGGGGCGGATTGCGGCGTCCATTATGTATGATCCAGATCATGGGGCGTGGACGAAACCAGCGTTTGAGCGTGAAGTAAAACTGCGTGTCAATGCTGGAACGATGGAAACCCCTGCTGGACTTTTGATTGTACGCATCCGTCATTCAAATTTTCTATATTCGATGGTTCCAAACTTTTGGCATGACAAGATTCTTGGTCTTTTGCACATGCGTTTGAAGGACGCTTATCAGGGCGCTGACTTGGCGTTTTCGATTGGAGAATCTTCTTTAGCGATACCGCTCAGTTCGGATCAATATCTTCATAAGGATGAATTTGAACAGACTGTTAAGAGGTTGATTGAAAGTGATAAGTTTCAGTTCTCCGCTGATATGAAAAAGCTCATCATTGTCGATGTTCAAGCGATTGAATGGGCTGTGGATCAAACGCTCGATGAGGTGATCGAACGTGCGAAAATTGGTGTTTTGAAGAACAGGAACGTTCATCAAAGTGCGACGATCACAGGTGAAGCCCATGTAGGGCTTACAAAAAACAAGAACCGTGAGAAAGTTCGCCCAAGTAAAGATATGCCGCGCACAAACAATGAGGCGTTGTTTGGAAAAGCCTCATTCTTGATGAACCTAAATCGTGTGAGTTAGTCTTATAAATCTATGCGCGTTGGACGTACAAACCTTGCGGCGTGAAGATCAGTGCATTGCCTTTAAGCATCTGATCACCAAAGAAATTCACAAACACTTGGTTCGCTTTTTCTTGCCCTTGCTTGAAAAGCGCGTCGATGGAAGCAATTCGCGCTTGATTGTCAAAACCTTCCATCGCATGCCCCCAGATAAGTGGATGCAGCTCGTGCAAATGGTCACTCAAGATCCATTGAGCGGCGGTATGGATACTCTCTAACGCGGCTGAGGCTGCCAGATCGTCAGTGCAACGTTGTGCAGCTTTGGGGATTGAAACGGCTGCAAAGGATGCGAACAGGTTTGCGTTATGCTGATCCTCGGAGCGTTCCAAGATGTCACGTAAGCCTTCAAGAAAGAACGGCACATCCAAGATCGCTGCTGATTTGGGATCTACCAGCAGGGCATCAAAAAATGCCCAAGTATAGGCACCAACCCCCCAAACATCTTGGGTACGGGCGGCTGTGCGGCGAGCTTCAAGTTCGAGTGTCGCATAGCTGCCAAACCACTGAGGCAACATATGATGTCCCAAAGCACGCATGTGTCTTTGCTGACTTGGAGCAAGGTCAATCAGATCCTCATAATCATCTGCGGCGCGATCAGCCGCGTCTGGAGAACCGACCAGCAAGGCACAACGTGCAGACGTTACGAGTGGACTATCTAATTCGATGCCACAAAACGCATCGAGCACTTGAGCTGCACGTTTGCAATGCAAATCAAACGCTTCCAGATTGCGCGCGGGGGTGTCTTGAAGTGCAGTTGTACCGCGCCAAGCATAGGCGATATCCAAATGTGCCATCGCAACGATTGTCGCAATCACATGGTTGTTCGGATATTCGCCTAAAATGTCTTCAAGCGCAGAGATTGCGTCTTTCAAAGGGCGATTTTCTTCTGGTGTTCCATCAATTAAAAGATGCTCGGCCAACGCAACTACATCAGAACGCGCGCCTTGGCATAGCAGTTCCGCAATCGGCATGCCGCCACCGGACGCACGTCGTGCGTTGTCTTCTTTAGTAACGATCGTGGTCAAATCATCCCAACGTTCTTGGCGTGCCAAGAACTGTCCTTGGTTAAAATGATAGCTGCGCATCTGCTCTTCACGGGGTTCTTTTGAGACTGGAATCACTAACAGTTTGTCCAGATCAGGGGCTTGCATATGTTCTTTTGCTGTATCGGTCCGTTCCGGTAGAGACTTTCGCGCAGAAACGCGGGTTCCTGGAAGGCGGGCCTTAAGGTTTTTGAGCAGGGACATATTGAGCAGCCTTTGGTATTCGATTGATGCATTGAGTATGCTTTTGAACCCGCATTCGGGCGCAAACGTGGCACGCAACTGGCAAGAACAAACTGTTTCCAATTCAAAGATGGACAGATTGCGGCAGCTTGTGGCTTGCGTTTTTGAGCGAAACACTGCGACACTCAATTTATGAAGACATCAAAATATCAGATATTTTTGGCAGTTTTGCTTAATATTTCGCCGATAGCCGCAAATGCGAATGACGCGGTTACGCGGCCTATATTGCGACCCATTTCAAACGAAAGTATTAACACCAGCCAGCCTGTGACGCTTGCGCCGACAGAAAGTATGCGCCCGAACCGCAGAGATGGGGATGTCGTTCCGCGTGCGCGCTGGGATCACAGGCCTGCAGGCCGGATTTGGACGCGCGCAGCGATTTCTGCGTTGAAATCGCATGGAAAGCCGATATTGCAGACGGTTCCGCGTGACATTGCGGATTGGTGTCCTGCTTATCCCGATGCGTCACCGGATCAACGCGCTGCATTTTGGGCTGGCTTCATGTCGGCACTTGCCAAGCATGAAAGCACATATCGTCAAGCCGCAGTTGGTGGAAACGGGCGATGGTATGGTCTTTTGCAAATTCTGCCGGCCACAGCGCGCGGGTATAAATGTGCGGCACCTAGCCGAGAGGGGCTCAAACATGGGCCCTCAAACCTGAGCTGCGCTGTGCGTATTTTAACTGTTGTTATGCCGCGCGATAAGGTCATGGCGCATAAAGATAAACGCTGGCGCGGGGTCGCGGCAGATTGGGGGCCGATGCGGATTAGCTCAAAGCGCAAAGATATTTCGGCTTGGACGCGTTCGCAAAACTACTGTCGCAAACTTAATTCCGTGCGCCCGCGCGCGCGTCCCTAAGACAAAAGCGTAAAATGATGCCGTTCGTACAGGATTTGATGATCTTTGAGCGCAGCTTCAATTTGCGCAGCAGGTGGTACACATTCATAGGGTAGGCGGATTTTGTCGCCTTGGTAGGTCAACAGCGTCATCCTGATGGTAAGATCGAGCCGTGTATCAAGGCGCACAGACTTCAACTGGCCACGCGGCAACTTCGCGCTGCGCCGACCCGAGCGCCATGACACGTCGGCGTCCGTGATGTCCAACCCTGATGTTGCGCCTTTTCCGATGTCGATCAACGCTGGAAGGCTAACAAGTGCGAGGCCCAAAATGATTAAGGGTGCAGCGTCTAAAAACAAATAGAGCTGCCATAGGACAATCCACCAAAGTGTAACAAAGGCAACCGCGCGCGCGCTGCGCGCGGAGCGTTTGAAGGAATAGTTGCTCACGCCGCGCGAATGCGAGACAGCATTTCAGCCGTGTCGCGGCTAAGATTGGGCTGCGCGAGAATGCGATCCACTTCTGCCAAGATCATCTCTTGGCGCTTTGGATCGTAGCGTTTCCACGTCTGAAATGCTGCGCACATGCGCGCTGTTGTTTGTGGATTGATTGGATCAAGTGTGATGAGCCAATCTGCCAAAAGCGTGTAACCGCGCCCGGAGATATGATGAAACCCTGCATGGTGTGCCGCGAGCGCGCCAAGAGTGGCGCGGAACCGATTTGGGTTTTTGTGATCAAAATCAGGATGCTGCGTTAGTTTTTCAGCAATGTATGCTGCATCTTCTGGAACAGCGGCGCCGACTTGCAGCCCAAACCATTTGTCCATCACAAGTCGATCATGCTTCCACTGCGCGTAAAACTGATCGAGCTCTGTATCGCCAACTTTCTGTCGCAGTAATATTGCGAGCGCAGAGATCTGAAGCGTCATGTTGTCGGCGCTTGCGAATTGGTCTTTCGCTGCTTTTCCGCCATCCAACCGTGAGCCAAGTCCCAAAGTGGCGATGGCGAGTTCGCGTTTTCCTGCGGGTTCTGCGTCGGGCGAATAGGGTCCTTCAACCTGACACTGCGCATAGATCCGCGGCAAGGTATCTTGCATATGCTGGGCCATTGCGAGGTTCAGCGTCTGCACTGCTTCGTAGATTGCTTGCGGATCTGGCACGACACCTTTGTCGGCAAGGGTTTGAGCCAGCTCTGATTGACTAGGCAAGCCAAGCATCAGCGCGCGCGTGGCAGGATCTAGCGCATCATCGCGCAAGACCGCGAGCATACCGTCAAGGTAGCGGGTATCAGGCGATGCGCCGTCTTCGATCATGTTGAGAAGGGTGGATTTTGCTAACTCGCGCCCCGCTTCCCAGCGATTGAAGGGGTCGGTGTCATGGGCTAACAAGAACGCACGCTCATCATCATCTGTGTAGCGCTTCAAGATCACAGGCGCTGAAAATCCGCGCAGAATGGATGGCACGGGTTTGCTCGCCAATCCTTCCCATTTGAAGCTTTGTTGGCGTTTGGTCATTTCAAGAATTTGTGTTGGCAGCACTTCCGCACCGCTTTCATCCAAAAGACCAACCGCAATCGGGATCACGCGTGGTTTTTTTTGTGGCTGGCCTGGTGTCGGCGGTGTTTCTTGGCGGAACGTCAGTTTGTAGCGACCGTTTTTGAAGCTTTCCTTGACCGAAAGTTGTGGCGTGCCCGCAGATGTGTACCAACGTTTGAAACGTTTCAGATTGCGGCCTGTGACGTCCTCGAAGACTTGTAACCAATCTTCAATTGTTGCGGCATCGCCATCATGACGTTCGAAATACAAATCAAGCGCTTTGGCATATGCGTCATCCCCAACAAGGGTTTTAAGCATGCCAATAACTTCGGCACCTTTTTCATAAACGGTAGCTGTGTAGAAATTGTTGATCTCGACGAAGCGATCAGGACGTACCGGATGGGCAAGGGGGCCGCCATCCTCTGCAAATTGACGGCCACGTAGATCGATCACATCGCTGATGCGCTTCACTGACGCGGAGCGCATATCGGAGGTAAACTGACTGTCGCGGTAAACGGTCAGCCCTTCTTTCAAGCAAAGTTGAAACCAATCGCGACACGTGATGCGATTGCCTGTCCAGTTGTGAAAATACTCATGTGCAATGATCGCTTCTATACGCTCAAAATTGGCATCTGTTGAGGTTTCGGGAGAGGCGAGCACGCAAGACGAATTAAAGACATTCAGACCTTTGTTCTCCATTGCACCCATGTTGAAATCATCAACCGCGACGATGTTGAAGATGTCGAGATCGTATTCGCGCCCGTAGACCTTTTCGTCCCAAACCATTGATTTCTTGAGCGCTTCCATCCCGAAGGCACATTTGTCTTCATCCCCTTTGCGCACATAGATGTTCAATTCCACATCTTTGCCCGACATGGTGGTAAAACGGTCCGGATGGGCGATCAGATCGCCTGCAACCAGCGCAAAAAGGTATGCAGGCTTGGGCCAAGGGTCATGCCATTCTGCAAAATGCTCACCGGATGTCGCTGGATTGCCGTTTGACAACAGCACCGGATGTGGCCCCTCTACGCGTACAGTGAAGGTGCTCATGACGTCTGGGCGATCAGGATAGTATGTGATTTTACGAAAGCCTTCCGCCTCACATTGTGTGCAATACATGCCGCCGGACATGTACAGCCCTTCGAGGGCTGTGTTGGTTTCGGGGCTGATCTCAACCTCGCATTCAAAGGTAAACGCGCCCTCTGGCACGTCAGTGCTTAGCCCTTCAGGGGTAATCGCCGGTTTGATCTGAGCGCCATTGATTTTCGCCCACTTCAGATCAAGTTGTTCGCCATGAAGGAAGAAGGTCTTGTTGTCTGCGCCGGGGTTTGGCGCAAAGCGGATTCGAGAAATGACGCGTGTCGCCCGAGGGGCAAGCTTGAAAGTGAGATGCACATCCTGAACGATGTAGCCGAAAGGCGTGTAATCTTTGAGGAAAATCGTTTGTGGTGCGGCGTCACGCATAGGAAGCTCCTGTTGTTTAGGCGCACGCTAACGGAGAGCACGCGCAATGAAAAGAAGGACAATGCAATGCCGAAGGGTGTGAAGAAAGAGAACCTGCCAAGCAAGATTTGTGCGTGTTGTGGGCTGCCATTTACATGGCGCAAAAAATGGGCGCGCGATTGGGAAAATGTGCGCTTTTGTTCAGAAAAATGTAGGCGTACCAAATAGAAACGGCGGTCTTTGGCGCGTCTTGGATCATCCTTTGCTCTTGGGTTACTTGCCTCACCTCTTCATTCGCCTTATTTGCTCGAAAGCAACGTATTCAACGGCATACACTTTCGGGAGAACGACATGACGCAACGGATCGAAAAGCATGGTCTTCAAGTAGACAAAATCCTTGTCGATTTCATCGAAGGAGAGGCGCTGAATGGGATTGATGTCGATGCTGAACAATTTTGGGCTGGACTGTCTGATCTGGCGCATACCTTCGGGCCAAAGAACCGTGCGCTTTTGGCAGAGCGTGAAGAGATCCAGAGCAAGATCGATGCGTGGCACAAGGATCATAAAGCGGGTGGCGACACGCGCGACGGATACTTCGAATTCCTGCGCGAGATTGGCTATTTACTGCCCGAGGGGGACAGTTTTCAAATTGAAACCCAAAATGTTGACCCAGAGATTGCGACAGTGCCCGGCCCTCAACTTGTTGTGCCCGTCACCAATGCGCGCTTTGCGTTGAACGCGGCGAATGCGCGCTGGGGCAGCCTTTATGACGGGTTTTATGGCACCGATGCGATGGGTAGCCTGCCACCCAAGGGGCCCTACGACAAAGGCCGGGGGGCACGTGTTGTTGCGCGCGCACGCGTATTTCTGGATGATGTATTTCCGATCAATGGGACCTCGCATGCAGATGCACGGCGCTACCATGTTCAAGACGGCGCGCTTTTAGTTGATGATCTTCCACTGGCAGATCCAGAAAAGTTCGTTGGATATCAAGGGCATCCAAAGGCACCTGATGCCGTGATTTTGCGCAACAACGGGTTGCACGTAGAGCTGGTTTTTGATCGCACCCATGTGATCGGCAGCCGTGATCAGGCGGGTTTGGCTGATGTTGTGATGGAAAGCGCGCTATCGGCGATCATGGATTGTGAGGACAGTGTCGCCTGTGTGGATGCCGAAGATAAGGTTGTAGCCTATTCAAATTGGCTTGGGCTGATGCGCGGTGATCTAGAAGAGACATTTGAAAAAGGCGGCACGCAAGTGACACGTCGCTTGAACGCAGACCGTAGCTACACAGCCCCCGATGGATTTGAGCTGACACTCAAGGGGCGCGCACTTTTGTGGGTGCGCAATGTTGGGCACTTGATGACCAATCCTGCGGTTCTGGATCGTGACGGTGCTGAGATCTTCGAGGGTTTGATGGATGCGCTTTGCACCGTTGCATTGGCGATGCATGATCTGAAGCGTGACAGCGGTAACTCTGTGCATGGCTCCGTTTATGTTGTGAAACCCAAGATGCACGGCCCTGCAGAGGTGGCATTTAGCGATGAGATTTTTGCGAAGGTGGAGGACATTCTTGGCCTGCCACGCAACACTGTGAAAATCGGTATCATGGATGAGGAGCGTCGCACATCGGCGAACCTCAAAGAGTGTATTCGCGCCGCAAAAGCGCGTGTAGCCTTTATCAACACAGGTTTTCTTGATCGCACGGGCGACGAAATCCACACCTCTATGGAAGCGGGGCCGTTCAGCCGAAAAGACTTTATCAAGCGTAAGGCGTGGATCGGCGCTTATGAGAACCTGAACGTAGATATCGGGCTTGAGTGTGGCTTGCAGGGTAAAGCGCAGATCGGCAAAGGGATGTGGGCGATGCCGGATATGATGGCATCGATGCTGGAGCAAAAGATTGAACACCCGAAAGCTGGTGCAAATTGTGCGTGGGTTCCAAGCCCAACCGCCGCAACGTTGCATGCGATGCACTATCATATGATCGACGTTCTAAAGGCGCAGGATCGTATTAAAGCCAATGGTCGCCGTGCGAATGTACAAACGCTTTTGGAGATCCCTTTGGCGAAATATGCGCGGTGGAATGCTGAGCAAATTCAGCGCGAGGTTGAGAATAACGCACAGGGTATCCTTGGCTACGTTGTGCGCTGGATCGATCAAGGTGTTGGTTGCTCAAAAGTACCTGATATCAACGATATAGGCTTGATGGAGGATCGCGCGACCTGTCGAATTTCCAGCCAGGCTTTGGCCAATTGGTTGCATCATGGGGTCGTTACAGAGGACCAAGTGCGCGCGGCGATGGAAAAGATGGCTGAAGTTGTTGATCGCCAAAATGAGGGTGATAACCTGTATCGCAAAATGGCACCGGGGTTCGACACGATTGCCTATCAGGCGGCGTGTGATCTTGTCTTTAAAGGGCGTGAGCAACCATCTGGCTATACCGAACCAGTGCTGCATGCGCGTCGTTTGGAACTTAAGGCAAGCGTCGCTTAAAGAGGGGCGCTGCCCCGTCTCAGCTGGCTGAAACTCCCCGGGATATTTATGGAGAAAGGAAGCGTTTAGGGTTTGAGCCTGACCTTGAGTGCTTTCATCCCGCGAAATCCGTAGCGTTGGCTGTAGGCAGGCGGCGCGTTTTTGGGGGTGCGTTCAAGGTTTGGATAGCGCGCGAATAAGCGTTCGAGCGCGATTTGTGCTTCGGCACGGGCGAGGTGCATGCCAAGGCAAACATGTGGACCAAAACCAAAACCGATATGCGCGTTCGGGCGGCGGGCGGTATCGGTGTTGTGAGCGTTTTCAAAGCGGTCAGGGTCATGATTGGCTGCGATGAGCTGGGCGATAACCTTGTCCCCTTTGGCAAGTGTTTGGCCAAAACGTTCGTGTGTTTCGCGCACAAATAGGGGTTTCGTCATCATAACGGGGCTGAAAAACCGCATAAATTCTTCGATCGCGCGCGACGTTGGATCGCTAAACTCTGCGCCTTGTGTGATCGCGTAAACAGCGTCAGAGATGAGATGCAGCGTGGTTTCATGGCCTGCAATAAAGAGGACGAAAGCGAGCGAGAGAATTTCATCATCGCTCAAGTCATTGCTTGGGTCATGGATCAACGTGCTAAGCAATCCATCCCGCGCTGTGCCTTTGATCGTTTTAATTTCCATGCGCAGTAATTTTTGCGTTTTGTAGAGGCCGGGTAGCGCGACCAAAAGCGCCAAGACACCCGTCGGTTTGGAAATAGGAACAATGGCGCGCGCGAGTTTTTCGCGCAACTCAGGCTTAATTCCGAGCAGGGCACTGATGACATCAAGCGGTAAGAGGCGGGCATAGTCCTCAACAATATCAACAGGTTTTGAAGGATCTAGCTGATCAAGGTAGTGATCGGCAATCTGTGTGATGTCAGGACGTAGGGCATCAATCACAACGCGGGAAAAGTGGTGATCCACTGCGGCGTGGATACGTTTGTGCTCATCCGCATCAAGGCTCAGAATATTGCGGGTGAGCGGGTGCATGAAGCGCGGCAAGAACCAGTAATAGCGCGAAATATCCTTGCCACCTGCATTGGCCGGGTTGCGTGCGAACAACGCCTCATCCTTGAGAATTTCGCGTGCTGCTGCATCTGTTGTCGTTGCCCAGCACGCCCCGATGATCGGTATTTTGGTGCGCACAAGCGCTCCTGCGGCACGCATATTCGTGAGCGTTTTCGTCGGGTTGTGCAAGAATTCTGGGTCATTCAATTTGAAGGATGCCATGTTTCAGACCGCTCATTTAAGGACATGCATTGCAAGCCTGAGCATCTCGGCCATATATTGCAACGATAAACCAACACATTGTGAGGATCCCGCATGGCGCGCCCAATCGTCGGCATCATTTCGAATTCCTATTTGTTGAACGATCAATATCCGGTTCACGCGGGTGGCGTGATGAACACAGATGCAATTGCACAGGTCTCTGGCTGTATGCCAATGTTGATCCCTGCCGATCCAGCACATGTCAGCGTTGCGGAGCTAATGGCGACATGTGATGGTTTTCTACTGACGGGCGGGCGTCCAAATGTACACCCAGAGGAATACGGCGAAGATGCGACAGACGCGCACGGCGAATTTGATCGCGCGCGCGATGCGATAGCGTTGCCGCTGGTGCGTGCCTGTGTTGAGGCAGGCCAGCCGTTTTTAGGTATTTGTCGCGGTTTCCAAGAAGTGAATGTTGCGATGGGTGGGTCCCTTTATCCCGAAATCCGCGATTTGCCGGGGCGTATGAACCACCGCATGCCGCCAGATGGCACGCTTGAGGAAAAATTCGAAATTCGCCACAAGGTCAGCCTTAGCAAAGGCAGCGTCTTTCACCGCATTTTTGGCGCTGAAGAAGTGATGACCAACACACTTCATGGGCAAGGTATCAAGCAAGCGGGTCCTCGCATCGTAATTGACGGTGTCGCGGATGATGGCACGCCCGAAGCGATCTATGTCAAAGACGCGCCTGGTTTTACGGCCTCTGTGCAGTGGCATCCCGAATGGAACGCGGATGGTGATCCTGTGTCGCGGCCATTGTTCAATGCCTTTGGTGAGGCGGTTAAAGCATTTGCGGCTGCGCGAAACGCGCAACATCTGCAAAACGCTTAAGCGGCCCTTTGTTGGGTGATGCGCCACGCCTCGGCCATCGCAATTTCTTCCATTAGAAGCGTGGTTTCATGTGCTTTGAGGCATGTGTATGCTGTGCGTCCGTGCGCATAAGGGTCTGTTTTTAAAGCGGGAAAAACCGTGAACAGATCTTCTTTAGCGTCGTTAGACAATGCTTGCATGCCCTCAGGACCCGCATGGAAACTTTCGGTTTCTACACCATTTGCGGTGATCACTTGATGGGTTTCCAACATGATGTGCACGTAGGTCACCATTTTTTGCGCGACACGTTTTATCTTGGATCCAAGCATGTGTTTCGCACTGCAAAAGACTTCATCGTGACCAAACAACAGTTCTGCCGCAAAGTGAGACACGAGCATTTTATGCTGTGGCGAAACCATCAAAGGCGCGGTTTGTCCTTCAAGGGCGCCGTCCTCAAACAAGATAGGGGTTGTGTCAGGGGTGCAGGGCATTGAGCGTGCGCCGACCCATTTCAAGGGTTGTGGCCCGCCGTCGCGTGTCATGACCAGATCGCCCGCTTTGAGCGTTTCGACTGCGCGCGTACCAAAGGGGGTGTCGATCATCGTTCCGGGTGTGAAACAGATAATTTTTTCGATGTTCTCAAACGTGAGCAGGGTGCCGTCTTCAAGGACAAGCGTTCCGCTGAGCCCGCCAAGGGCGTCATTGGTGTTAGAATAGATGATGTCATTGCGATTGCCGAGCGTTCCGAGATTTAGAACATCGCCGGTGGTTTCGTCGCCTTCATCACCTTGCACGAAAATGCCAGCTCCGGCGCCTGGGGTTTCGCCCAAGTCGACAAGTTGGAATATGTCGTCACCATCGCCACCAATTGCAGTGTCACCTTCGCCCACGTTGAAAAAATCATTGCCCTCTTGGCCGTCAAGAAGATCACTGCCGGTTCCGCCTGATATGCTATCGTCACCGCTGCCGGCAAAGATAGTGTCGTTGCCGGTGCCACCATTCATCGTGTCATTGTCAGGTTCGGCATCATAGTTTGACGTGAAATCAAACGTCATATTACCAATACCGAACAGGCCGCTGTTTGTAGCGCTTTCGCCGTTGTCGAAGGTAAAGATCAGTTGAACGAACGGGCCTGCAATATCAATAGTGACAGAATCGTCCGCGCCCGTCGTCTCGACACCGCCGCTTGCGTTGCCATCGGCATCAAGCACATCGCCTGTGACCGTGTGCAGACCATCTAGGTCTGAAAAGGTGACAGTGGTTTGATTGCCGTCTTGATCAAGCGCGACGACGGTCAGTTTATCGTCCCAACTGCCTGTGTTTTGGTCGATGTCATAGATTTCGAAGTTGGCATTTTCGATTAAGCCATCAAAAGTCATCGTTGTGGTGACGGGATCTGTGATGCCTGACACCCAAAGACCGTCCGCCGCTGGCGACCCATTGGATTGTGTGTTTGCAGTTTGGCCCGACGCGTTGGTTGTGGTTACGACGGTAACGTTGAGCGTTTCTGTGGCACCTGACATATCAAAGCTGCCATTTGCATCAACATTTGCCCAATCTAGCGTTGTCGCATCTGCAACGGGTTCCGCGCCGATAAGATCGTCACCTGCATTACCGTCAATGCTATCTGCACCTGCGCCACCTCGGATCGTGTCGGCCCCGCCGTCGCCCGCAATGGTATCGCCGCCGTCATCGCCTTCAATCAGGTCCGCGCCGCCATCGCCGCGAATGTTATCTGCACCATCGCCGCCATATATTGTGTCGTTGTTGCCGTTGCCACGGATTATGTCAGCGCCGTCTTCGCCAAAGATCAAATCATTGCCAGAGCCGCCTAGAATGCTGTCAGCGCCAGCAACGCCGCCGGGTAAAACGCCGTCGGAGTCGCCGTAGATCGTATCGTTGCCTGAGCCACCTTCCAGCGTATCTGCGCCGCCACCGCCGTAGACGAGATCGTCCTCAAGCCCAGCTTCGACACTGTCATTTCCGTCGCCCGCATGGATTGTATCTTCGTTGCCCAAAGGGCCTGTGCCGTCACCGGCGTCAACTTCGTTGCCGTTGAGGTCGACATAGGTTGCATCGATCACATCCGCGCCGCTGGTCCCTGCTACGACAGAACTATTGGAATAGCTTGGGGCAGAGGTCACAAAAGCGGTACCGCTGGTTGTGTACCATGTGTCAGGAATAAAATAGACACTGCCATCCGTGCCTTCGTAGTAAACGCCTGTGTCGTTAATGTTGGAATAGAATAAACCGTTGCCATCCCAGATTCCGGACCAATTCCAACCACCTGCACCGATTGTGCTCGCGATGGTGAAGAAGACTTGGCTCGCATCGATCGTATCATTTACGTCTAGCGAGCTATCACCAAGCGTGACTAAATATCCATTGGGCATGACCGGCGTCCATTCTGATCTAGCAAAGCGGAAACAATGCGTTTCCGTGCTGTTTCCAAAATGGCTACAGTGGGTTCTGGGCGCGTTTGCGCGCGAATTGGGACCTTTTTCAGAAAATTTAGCGCCAATTGTGTTCAACCAACGGCAAGGTTGTTTCCGAACCAACAACAAACGCGCCCAACTTGCTGTGGACGCGTTCCGTAAGGTTTGACTAGTTATTCTGGCCTTTGCCGAGACTTACGTTTGCGTTTAGATCAGAAGGTCAAACGTGTTCATCAACGGCAACGTGCGGGCACGTTCACCTGTCAAATCGAAGATCGCATTCGTAAGTGCCGACATAGACGGTGGTGTGCCGGGTTCACCCGCACCACCGATGTGGCCACCGCTCGCCAGGACTTTTACTTCTGTCGTAGGCGCGTTGTGAATGCGCAAAGCGTCGTAGTCCGGGAAGTTTCCTTGCTCAACAGCGCCGTCTGCAAAGGTGATCTCGCCATAGACTGCAGCGGAGAGACCATAGATCATGCCGCCATACAGCTGGGCCTCAAGGTTGCCCGGATCAAGGATGGTGCCCAAGTCTGCGGCGATCCAAGCCTTGTTGATACGAATTGTTGAATCCTCATCCACAACTTCGATCACCATCGCAACAGGGGTTCCAAAGCTATGCGCAAAAGCGACACCGCGCCCGATGCCGTCTTCGGTCTTGCCTGTCCACCCCGACATATCGCGCACCGCTTCGAGCACCGCAGCAGAGGGCGCATGTTCGTCACGCATCATATCAAGGCGGAATTCCAGTGGATCCGCCTTGGCTGCATGGGCGAGTTCATCCAAGAAACTGTCATGCATGAAACCATTGACCGAATTGCCCACAGAGCGCCAAAAGCCGAGCGGAATATTCATCGGGGTTAGAAACCCTTGAATACGGTAGTTCGGAATTTGGTAGGGCTGATCAAAGGCACCCTCCACGTGGACCTTATCAGCGCCGGCCGCAGAGAAATCCATCAAACGCTTCATAGCGCTTGCGGTTACAGACGGTCCTGCAACACGCCCGTCAAGCAGGACCGCTTTGCCATCTTTCACGGCACCCGTGTAGCGCCCAATCGCGGCTGGGCGGAACATGTCATGGCGCATGTCTTCTTCGCGCGTCCATGTCACTTTTACTGGAACATTAGGCATCTCTTTTGCGACTTTTGCAGCGATGACGCCAAAGTCTGTTTCGCTGCGCCGTCCAAAACCGCCGCCCATCAGTGTGGTGTGCAAAGTCACTTGTTCAGGCTCGAGCCCAACCGCAACAGCGCACTGATCACGCATCAACGTAGGCGCTTGATTGCCACACCAGACTTCTAACGCATCCCCTGTGAAATGGGCGGTGGCGTTCATCGGCTCCATTGTTGAATGCGCAAGGAAAGGCATACGGTATTCGGCTTCGATGACGTCCGCGCCTTCGATTGTTGTTTCCACATCGCCATCATCACGCAGTGTCGAGTTGGCTTTGCCCGCGAAGCTTTCTTCAATCGCTTGTATGATCTCGCTTTGCTCGGCGGGGTAGGGTGCGTCGGCCCAGTCCGCCTCAACCGCATCAGCGGCTTGAAACGCAAGCCATGTGTTCGAGGCGATGACGGCATAACCATCCTCGAGCGCAATCACTTTTTCTACGCCTGTCATTGCTTCCGCCGCGCTTGCATCCATCGACTCCATGGGCGCACCAAGGCGTGGGTTCATGCGCACCGTCGCGTATTTCATTCCCTCAACACGCACATCGACACCAAACTCAGCGGTACCAGTGGCTTTTCCAAGCATGTCAACGCGCGGCATGGTTTTACCGATGTATTTCCACTCTGACTGCGGACGCAACTCAACTTGAGGCGGGTCAATCTTTGCCGCTGCTGCAGCCAGATCAGAGTAAGAGATAGAGTTCCCATCTGGCGTATAAACGCGACCGTTCATTGTTTTCAGGCTGTGTGCGCTGATATTGAACGCATCAGCGGCTGCTAGTTTGAGGGTTTCGCGTGCGGTTGCACCGGCACGACGCAGACGGTCATAACCATCCATCATCGACGTGGAGCCACCCGTCATTTGCATACCAAGTAGCTTGTTCACTTCGCCAATGGCTTCGGACATGGTTTGCATCAACGCACTTTTTGAGTACTCGGGCACTGGTAAAACAGCCCCCATGAGTGCGCTATTGTAATAGGCTTTCGCAGGGGGGCCGTGCAGTACGCGTACATCTTCCCAGGCTACGTCCAGCTCTTCTGCGGCAAGTGCCGCGAGGGTCGTGTGCACCCCTTGACCCATTTCCGCGCGTGGCGTGATGATTGTGACGCCCTCTTGGTCAATGAAGATAAATGGATTGAGCGCGGCCTCGTTCGGGCCGGCCTCAAGCGGATTTTCCAAGGGGCGTGTGTATTTGTAGGCACCAAAGGCAACACCACCAACTATGGCAGCAGAGCCAATCAGGAATGTGCGGCGCGCGATCTTTTTGAAAGAGGCCATGATCTATGCTCCCTGCGTGGCTTTTGCAGCCGTGTGAATGGCGGCGCGGATGCGTGGGTAGGTGCCACAGCGGCACAAGTTCCCTTGCATCGCATCATCGATGTCTTGGTCCGTTGGCGCGGGGTTCTCTGCCAAAAGGCTGGCCGCTTGCATGATCTGCCCGGATTGGCAGTAACCACACTGTGCGACCTGATGTTCGACCCAAGCGGCTTGCAATGCATGTAAGCTCTCAGGTGTGCCAAGACCTTCGATCGTCGTGACAGCGCCGTCGACATCCGACAAAGCTGTTTGGCAGGACCGTACGGCAACACCATCTATATGGACGGTGCAGGCCCCACACGCGGCCACACCGCAACCAAACTTGGTGCCTGTCAGGTTCAGCTCGTCTCGCAACACCCACAAAAGGGGCACGTCGTCCGGCAGCTCGACGCTGCGTTCTGTTCCATTGACTGTTATCGTGGTGGCCATGCTCTTGCTCCTCTAACGGTTCTGACAAAAGTAGGTGATTGTGTCAGCGTGTCAATTGACAAAAATCATAAATTTTGTCAGGAATTTCGGATGAGCAGTGATCGACTTGAAATTGATAAGAAAAAAATCATCGCAGATGCAGCGTTTGCTGTCTTTGCGGAGCACGGATTTCGCAAGACCTCTATGCAATTGATCGCGCAAAAAGCGCAAATGTCGCGTCCCGCGCTGTATCTGCATTTCCAAAGTAAAGAAGATGTCTTTGGTTTTCTGGTCTTAAGCTTTTTCAAAAAGGTCGAGGCGCAGATACATACCCTTTTGGTCCCAGGCGCGGATCCGACATCTTTGCTAAGTGATGTCTTTGATGCCTTTGATCCAGACGGTGTGATGGCAGTGTTGTTAGATGCAGAGCACGGGGATGAACTGATGACCGTCAAAAACGAGAGCGTCCAAACTGAAATACAACAGATTGAAGCGAACATGTTGAAGGGCTTAACAAATTGGCTGTCAGATGAGTCTGAACAGGACCGCATCATATGCGCTGCGCCAGATATTACAGCACAGACAATTCTGTCATCCTACTATGGGCTCAAATCCCCGCGCCCGAGCTATCAGGTGTACAAGGCGCGCACTTCGCAACTGGCGCAGCTTTTGGGTAAAGGACTGCGTTCTTAATCTTTGCCAGTACGCCACATTTGCAGCTAACGTTCACTCGAGCCCTAAGTCCGCACGCAATTTCTTGGTAAGCTTGGCTTTGATCATCTCATAACTGGTCTCAATATGTGCTTTGAGTTCCACGTCGGGCAAGCCCGGGTCCTCATACACTTGCACCCATTTCATACCTCTAGAGGCGAGGTAGGGGGCGGGCCTTATGCCGGGCATGTCGCTCAACACCTCAAATGCCAGATCGCTGACTTTAAACGAAACAGCGCTTTCGCCATCCGACCAACCGCAAATGGCAAAGACCTTGCCGCCGAGCTTCCACACATCGCTATTGCCCCACTGCACGACATGACTTGTTTTGGGCAGGGATCTACAAAAGGCGTTGATTGCGTCGCGACTTAGCATAATGTTCCTTTCGTTTTTGATGTGATGGTTCTAATTTGGTATACCTTAGACTAGCTAGAAAGACGTCACGCGTGCAAAACTTAACCATCGCCAAGATGATCGACATTCCACCCGTCTGGTTGGTTGGTGTGTGCAGTCTGGCGTGGCTTCAAAGTCAGCACCTCAGCTTTGGTCTAAGCATCGAAAGCTGGTTCACGGATCTTTTGAGTGGTTTGTTGATTGGCGCAGGTCTTATTTTGATGCTTCTTGCGGTTACAGAGATGCGGAAACAGCGCACGACGGTCATTCCACATCTTGAAGCGCAAAAACTTGTGACAACAGGAATATTCAAGCGTTCCCGCAACCCGATCTATCTGGGCGATGTTTTGCTTCTTTCGGGTCTGATTCTGCGATGGGATGCAGTGTTAGCGCTCCCGATCATTCCGGTATTCTTAAGTATACTGGAACGACGCTTTATTATTCCGGAAGAAAACCGTCTTCGCAGCGCCTTCAAGGCAGATTTTTTCAAGTATTGTCAGTCGGTTAGGCGTTGGGTCTAGCTGTTATTCTTATTTCGCGACATAGAGACGCTAAAATCCGACATACGCTTGCGCCTTCACCGCGCGCCCATTAACCACTCAAGCAACATTGTGCCGCTCGGCCAGTGATTTGGCTTTTATTATTACAAAGGGGGCAGATCTTTGAAAATCGGAACACCTAAAGAAGTGTTCGAGGGAGAAAACCGCGTAGGCATGACGCCTGAAAGCGCGAAGCAACTCCAGAAACTCGGATATGACTGCATCATCGAAGCGGGCGCTGGCGCCAACGCTGGATTTTCTGACACGCTCTACAAAGAGGCTGGCGTTGAAGTCGTAAAGACCGCCGCCGCACTTTGGAAAGACGCGGACATCGTCGCAAAAGTGCGCCAGCCAGAAACGGCTGAGCTGAAACGCATGCGCGAAGGCCAGACTTTGATTTCCTTCTTCACACCTGCCGCGAACGACGCAGGCATGGATGCGGCGAAGAAAAAGGGCACGAACGTGATTGCCATGGAAATGGTCCCACGTATCAGCCGCGCTCAAAAGATGGACGCGCTGTCCTCGATGGCGAATATCGCGGGCTACCGCGCTGTGATTGAAGCGGGCAACAACTTCCCACGCTTCTTTACAGGCCAGATCACCGCGGCGGGCAAGGTTCCGCCAGCGAAGGTTCTGGTGGTTGGTGCTGGTGTAGCTGGTCTCGCGGCAATCGGTACATCCACATCGCTTGGCGCGATCACATACGCCTTCGACGTACGTCCAGAAGTGGCGGAGCAGGTCGAGAGCATGGGAGCCGAGTTTGTCTTCCTCGACTTTGAAGAAGAGCAGGCAGATGGTGCCGCGACGGGTGGTTACGCCGCTGTGTCCAGCCCAGAGTTCGCCGCGGCTCAGCTTGCCAAGTTCCGCGAAATTGCGCCGGACATGGACATCGTCATCACGACAGCGCTGATCCCGAACCGCGAAGCGCCAGAGCTTTGGACCAAAGATATGGTCGAAAGCATGAAACCCGGCTCTGTTATTGTCGATCTTGCCGCCGAAAAGGGCGGCAACTGCAAGATGACTGTGATGGACGAGAAGATCGTCACGGACAACGGCGTGACAATCATCGGCTACACCGATTTCCCATCACGGATGGCGGCACAAGCGTCAACGCTATACGCGACAAACATCCGTCACATGATGACTGATTTGACACCTGAAAAGGACGGCCAAATCAATCACAACATGGAGGACGACGTCATTCGCGGCGCGACAGTCACGTTTGACAAAGAGATCACCTTCCCACCACCACCACCGAAGGTACAGGCGATTGCTGCCAAGCCTAAGGAAGTGGTGCCAGAGCTGACGCCTGAAGAAAAGCGCGCGGCTGAAACAGCAGCATTCAAAGCGCAGACCAAACAGCAAGTCACATTGCTCGCGGTTGGTGCGGCCTTGCTCTTGGGCGTTGGTCTTATCGCGCCTGCAAGCTTTATGCAGCACTTTATCGTCTTCGTTTTGGCCGTGTTTGTGGGTTTCCAAGTCATCTGGGGCGTCGCGCACAGCTTGCATACACCACTGATGGCGGTGACGAATGCGATTTCTTCGATCATCATTCTGGGCGCTTTGATGCAAATTGCATCGGGTTCCTTCTTGGTGATCCTGCTCGCAGCGCTGTCGGTCTTTATGACAGGCATCAATATTTTCGGCGGCTTTCTTGTGACACGGCGCATGCTCGCCATGTTCCAGAAATCGTAAGGGGGCTGGTTCAATGGAATTTGGTTTTACAACAGCAGCTTACGTAGTTGCAGCGGTTCTGTTCATTCTGTCTTTGGGCGGACTGTCAGGCCAAGAAAGCGCGAAACGCGCGGTATGGTATGGCATCGTGGGCATGGCGCTCGCGGTGGCAGCAACGCTTGTTGGCCCCGGTTCGGGCTACTGGTTCGTTTCGCTTGTGATGATCATTGGTGGTGGTGCAATCGGTTACCAACTGGCAACGAAAGTGCAAATGACGCAGATGCCAGAACTGGTCGCTGCGATGCACTCGCTTGTGGGTTTGGCGGCGGTATTCGTCGGCTTGATCGCGCATATCGAGTTGGGCCGCGTTTTGGCGATGGACGATGCCGCAAAGAAATCCCTTGAGGGTTTTGCTGCTCTTCTGGCCAAGAAAGACGGTGTTGAGATCGGCATTCTGCGGGTTGAGCTGTTCCTTGGTATCTTCATCGGTGCGATCACTTTCACAGGCTCTGTCATTGCGTATGGCAAGCTTGCGGGCAAAGTAGATAGCGCGGCAACGAAGCTTCCCGGTGGTCACATGCTCAACGCGGGCGCGGCGATCCTGTCGGCGGTCTGCTTGATCTGGTACATGAACACGGGCGGTTTCTTCCCATTGTTCTTGATGACTTTGGCAGCTTTGTTCATCGGCTATCATTTGATCATGGGCATCGGCGGCGCGGATATGCCTGTCGTTGTGTCCATGCTGAACAGCTATTCTGGTTGGGCGGCTGCCGCGATTGGTTTCTCCCTTGGGAACGACCTGTTGATCGTTGTTGGTGCGCTTGTTGGTTCCTCCGGCGCGATCCTCAGCTACATCATGTGTAAGGCGATGAATCGTTCATTCGTCAGCGTTATCTTGGGTGGCTTCGGTGGCCCTGCGGGTGAGCAGATGGCGGTTGAAGGCGAGCAAGTGGCAATCGACACTGATGGTGTTGCGACAGCGCTGAATGAAGCCGATAGCGTCATCATCATCCCAGGCTACGGTATGGCGGTTGCACAAGCGCAAGCGACCGTGGCGGAATTGGTGCGCAAGCTACGTGCGAAGGGCAAAAACGTGCGTTTCGCGATCCACCCTGTTGCGGGTCGTTTGCCAGGTCACATGAACGTTCTGCTGGCTGAGGCAAAAGTGCCTTATGACATCGTGATGGAAATGGACGAGATTAACGAAGACTTCCCTGATACGGACGTCGCTATCGTGATCGGCTCCAATGACATCGTGAACCCAGCGGCGCAGGATGATCCGAACTCCCCGATTGCAGGCATGCCAGTTCTTGAGTGCTGGAAAGCCAAGCAAGTGTTCGTCTCCAAGCGTGGTCAGGGTACGGGTTACTCTGGCATCGAGAACCCGCTGTTCTTCAAGGACAACACGCGGATGTATTATGGTGACGCGAAAGAGAGCCTCGACAAGCTTTTGCCAATGATCGACTGATCAACCGCCAACTTTAAGTGATAGAGAAAGCCCCGCTATTTAGTGGGGCTTTCTTTTTGACAGCTGCGATCTACCTGTCATTCGTAATAATGAAGGATCTTATTTAATGTTTTTTAAACACGCGTTGACCCTCGCAGCTTTCGCCATTTGCAGCGCGTCATTCGTGCAAGCCGATATCTCTGCCCGCTTCATCGAAGGTGCGCCGAAAGATCGTTTCGAGATCACTTCCACCTCGGACTGCTTGAGTGGGCCGGTGAAGGTGACAATCAACTTGGATGGTTCCGCAGGTGGTTTGATCTTTGACACGACGGCGGCTGGGGCAGGGGTGGAAGTGTTCCAACCCTTTGAGCTGACTTCAGGCGGGTCACTTGTAGAACAGTCGCCAAGCGTGATGGATGGCGATAAGGCACTGAGTATCGGTTTGAGCGCCTTGCCAAAAGGGCAGACAGTGGCCTTCACATTAGACGTCGATGACACAGGCGGCGCACGCGAAATCACTGTGAATGGCGGAGAAATCGCGGGTGCGTCTGTGGTCCTTATGGCTGATGGCGAACGAAAGGCCGCGACATTCGGGGCCGATGCCAAGGCTGTGCTTGCGAACAGCGGTTGTAACTCCTAATCTTTCAAAGGAATGCAGTGTATACCTTTGCATTCCCTTAACGCATTATAATTTAACGATTTTTTCCTTTTCAAAATGCTGATGGCGAACTAGGTTAAAGTCAAACGCCCTCAGTACTTAGGTAAACGCCGTGCCCCCCGTTCAAGACCACCCTTTGCGCTTTCAACTCTCTAATGAGTTACATGCGCGTCCTTTTCCGACCCTAACTGCAGGCTCACGCGCGATTTTTTTGGCGCTAAAGCATCAGGATGCGACCCATCCAGAGGCAGCCAAGGCGGATCTGGATCACTTGATCAAACTGTTGGATCGTCACGGAGCACCACATCCGCAGCCAGGGGCAACTCATTACTTTGGCCAACTTGGCAAGCATCGATTGAAATGGGAACGACACACGGAGTTTGTGACCTTCACATTGCTGGTAGACGGTTTAGGGGAGCGCGCGTTTGACTCCTCTGATTTTGAATTTTTCCCGGAAGATTGGCTTTCCGAAGCACCGGGTCTTAGGATTACATCGTGCCTTCTGCGCATCGAACCGCAGCACGATACTGGTGTCATGCGTGAAAAGATGTCGGAATGGTTCGTGCGCGAAAGCCTCGCGGCAAGCTCTGTATTGGACAGCTCTGCGATCGTTGCTGGTGATTTTCATATTGATCCTGCGGGTCACTCGCGGTTTGCGATTTTCATTGCGGAGGGCGTGGGGCAGGGCCGAACGGGCCGTATTGTGCAGCGCTTGTTCGAGATTGAAACCTACAAAGCCATGTCCATGCTGGGCCTTGCAAAATCGCGTGAATTGTCCGGCCGTATGGGGCCGCTTGACCTAGAGTTGACGCAGCTGATGGAGCAAATGCAAACCACTGGTGACGATGCTGCGGGTCAGCTCGATGAACTGCTGCGCATTTCAACAGAGCTGGAAGGATTGCAGGCCAAGACCGCATTTCGTTTCGGGGCAACGGGCGCTTATGAAGCGATTGTGAACCAACGTATCCATATCCTGCGGGAGTTGCCTTGGGAAGGGCGACAGACCCTCGCGGAATTTATGATGCGCCGGTTTGACCCTGCCATGCGTACTGTGAAATCCACGCAAACGCGCCTTGCGACAATGTCAGAACGTGCCATGCGCGCCTCTGATTTGCTGCGAACGCGCGTTGATGTTGATCGATCTGCGCAAAACCAAAAGCTTATGGAGAGCATGAACAAACGTGCCGATCTACAGCTTCGCTTACAGCAAACGGTTGAGGGGCTTTCTGTCGTTGCAATCAGCTATTACGCAGTCTCTTTGGTGAGTTACCTGCTTTATCCGCTCACAGGTCTGACTGGCACGAGTAAGGGTCTATTAACGGCGGCTGTGACCTTACCTGTTGTGTTGCTGGTCTGGTGGATGGTGCGTCGTATTCGCGATCATTCTCAGGAATAAGTGCCTGACTTACTTTGTGCGCGCCCACCAAGTGGATGGCTTGATGCGCGCGCCTCTGTGACGATCCAAAGTCAGCGCAAACTTGCGCCACGGTGACAGGGCGAGCTTAAGCCAAAGCTTGTGCCGCCACTTTGAAAAGTCGCGATTAAAAGGGCAAACGCGCAGGCAAATGGCGCAATCAGAGGCCATTTTAGCCCAGAACCCAAAACACTTTTCTGCATTCGACGTCCATTTTCGCACTCCTTTGATAGAAGAGGTTTGCGTTGACACATCCGGCGGGCCAAATGGCAATGCCTTGACCGGGCATGCATCCGCACATTTTGTGCAAATATTGCAAAACTCAGCGACGCCCAACTTTTTAGGCTGATCGCTGTGAAGCGGCAAGGATGTGAAGATCTTGGAAAACCTGAGCCGCGGCCCAAATTCAGGCGTGATCACCATTTGATTGCGCGCATATTCACCAAGTCCCGCTTTCAACGCATAAGGAATAACCAGTGCTGTGTCGTTCATCGACGCGACGGCCTCATAGCCGAGATTGCGGATATAGGCAGCGAGTTGCATCACGATAGCGGCTTCATGACTGTATTCACGACCTGTGGCAGCCCCAGCAAGGGCGGAAGGATAGGTGGCGACCAATTCTGCGTCCATTTCGTGGCCCAGCACAATGACATGCGTGATCCCGCTCGGGAGGTGATTAGGGGCCGCGCTCATATCGCGTGTGTCGACGCGCGTTTCATAATGCCAGCGGTCGTCCAGCTCGGTCACAGCGCAAAGATCAGCACCAAAGAATTCTGCGATGCGTTTGATTTCTTTGCTCATGCGCTGTGGGTCGCCTATTTCCATTTGCTCAGCCGCAACAGGTGTGTCGTACGCAATAGGGGCTTGAAAGCCTTCGCGCTTGCCGTCCGCAGCGCCGCGCTCAGAAAGAATGTCAGAACTTAACCAAGATGCATTTCTCAGCGCAAAATCTCGTTGCGTAAAGCCATCGCCACGACGAGGTGCCGCTTCCATCCGATAAGACGCAAAGAAGCCGTCAGTTTTGGCGCTACGTATGCGCTCGTCCCAAAATGCACGGCTAAAGATATCGTTGCGTTGGCTAAAACGCTCAAAATCGTCTGTGATGTCTATGCCAGCATCTGAGTCTGAAAAAGACTTTGGGCCATTGCGGTGTGCGTTCATGCGCCAAGCTTACCCATGGCAACTCTTGCTGCAAGCTTGGGGTTTGAGTTTATTTGGAAAAATGAAGATTAGGCCCTGTCCTTCCGCTTCATTTTTCCAAATAAACTTACTGTCGAGCGAGATGGGTCATGACGAACGGTCGCGAATAGACGCGACGTGTCGTAGCGACGCTTTCACATATTGGGCAACGCATAGGGAGAAAGACATGAAAATCGGATTTATTGGACTTGGAAACGTTGGCGGAAAGCTCTCTGGCAGCCTGTTGCGAAACGGTGCCGATCTTGCGGTCTATGATTTGGACGCTGATCTGGTGGCCGCGTTTGTTGAGAAAGGTGCGAGAAGAGGCGAAAGCCCTGCAGAGCTTATGCGCACCTGTGATGCGGTGATCACGTGTTTGCCAAGCCCTGCAGCGTCAGATGCGGTTATGCAAGAGATGTTGCCAGAAGTGCGGGCGGGTAAAATTTGGATGGAAATGTCCACAACGGACGAAGCCGAAGTCAAACGGCTTGGGGCGCAAGTGATTGCTGCAGGGGGAGCGGCGGTTGATTGTCCGGTCTCTGGTGGGTGCCACCGAGCTGACACAGGCAATATTGCGATTTTTGCAGGCTGCGCGCGAGAAACCTTTGAGCGCATTTTACCGCTTCTCACGATAATGGGGCGACGTGTTTTGCACACAGGCGAACTTGGATCCGCGAGCATATTAAAGGTCATCACAAATTATCTGGCGACTGCCAACCTCGTTTCAGTTGCAGAAGCACTAACAGTGGCCAAGGGCGCAGACATGGATCTTGGCACAGCGTTTGAAGCCATTCGGATTTCGTCGGGCAATTCGTTTGTGCATGAAACCGAGAGCCAAGTCATTTTGAACGGAAGTCGCGATATTTCGTTCACGATGGACCTTGTGGCGAAAGATATTGGTTTGTTTCAAGCCGTCGCAGATCGTGCAAATGTGCCGCTGCAACTGAACCCATTGTTGATTGATATCTTCAACGATGGAATCGAGCGGTTTGGAGAGAGAGAACTTTCACCCAATATTATCAAGCGTTTGGAGGAAGTCACCGGACTGGACGTCACCGCGCCCGGCTTTCCTGCAGAAATGACAGATGACGAACCCGAGGAAAGGGGTGCCGAAGTGATCGTGCGACGTTAGTGCCGCCGGGCTCTAAGAGCGCTCGCAATTTTGAGGCAGAGCAGATAGGGGAGCGCCAAAGCAAACTTCGCGCAAGGTGTTCCCATGTCTGATCCGGTTATTGCCACTCTTACAGCGTCGCCGCCACGTCGTTGGACGGGCACCGTGATGCTGAGCTTTTTGGGCGGCTTGCTGATTTATCTGGCTTTGTCTGTTTCTTTCAGCGCTTCGCAACTCATCCTGTTACTCTGCGGTGTGTTTGCCCTGTTTTCGGCAAGTCGTTTGTTTGTGGCTACGGCACAAGTGATAGAGCTCACCCAAACGGAGTTGCGTGTGAAAGATGGGGCGGTGCTTGCCAAGCTCGCAGACATCGTACAGGTCGAGCGCGGAGCCTTCGCGTTCAAACCCTCGAACGGTTTTCTGATCACCACCAAAGACAGCGGCCCTAAGCGGTGGTCACCCGGTATGTATTGGTGTTTCTCGCGTCGGATCGGCATTGGCGGAGTAACGGGTGCGCCCCAAAGCAAAGGCATGGCAGAAGCAATTGCAGTTCTTATTGCTGAGCGCGATTTAAAGAGCAAAACCTAGACGCCCAACACAAAAGCGCCGCTCTGAACAAGTCAGCGCGGCGATTTAATCAAGTTATAGAGAGCTTACCCGTTTTGGTCCCAAACGATTTGCGGTGCATATCGTGGGCGGGTGAAGACGAACGTCTCAATCACCCTAGGCTCCAGCCCAACGCTGAAGGCTGGGTCATAGTCAGACGCAGTTTCTACAAGGATGATCCGCTCATTGTCGATCAATGTTGGGAGCAACGTGTTGTATTCTGTCACGTCACGTGTGCGTAGACGTGGAATGTCGCCGCGACGCTTTGACCAGTCTACTTTGAATACGCTGCCTTGGGCGTCCCAGCGCAACAGAGTAACGCGAAGAGCGGTTTCACCCGGGCTTAGACCTGAGAGGTCTTTATAGATGTTGCGCGCATTCGTCATATACGATGGCGTGATCGGTTGCGTTTCACGGCTGATCATATCGCTGATGGCGTATGCAGACTTTTCTGCGACCGCTTGTGCGCGGAAGGCTTCAAAATAGGTGAACATCGCCGCATAGGCCCAAAAGACCGCTGGAAAGATGATCGCCGCTTCGACAGAGGCGCTTGCCTTGGTCTCAGAGACGAAGCTGCGCAGCTTGTCGAGGATCAAGTGTTTTGTCAGGACAGAATTCTTCATAGCGATTACCTCGGTTCCTGGGTGAAGGCCGACACAGCAACAAGCGCGCTTTTGCCGTTCTGGTCCGTGGTCCGCTCAAGAGCGAGCTGAGACGTCGGGAAGATCGGATCATAGAGCATGCAAGCACGAACAATGACCAATTCGTTAGACTGGCCCGCCGCGAAGTTGCGCACAGGGTTCAACACTTCATTACCACCAGTGCTATGCTGCGCACAGTCCACTGTATTTGGCAGTCTGGTGTAGTTGCGTGGATCATTTGGGACCATTTCCAGACGCAGGTTCTGTTCACAGTCTTCAAAGATTGCAGCACCATCGCAGATCATCGCACGGACTTGGTCGTGTGTATAATTTGCGCCTGTGCCAACACGTACTTCACGCATTGCGATATCAAGGCCACGCTCAAGCAGGGTTTGGCGGATCGTGATCACACCCATCTCGATGCTTGAGGTTAGGATCATGATGAACACAGGGAACACCAGTGCAAATTCTACCGTTACGTTCCCACGCTCAGCGCGGCGGAAACGGCGGATTGTGTTGAGAAGCTTAATCATTGTGTGAGCCTCAGCTGGTTAATCTGGCGCGCGATTGCGTCAAATGCTTCGGAGATTTCGATACCTTCAACTCGGAAGAAGTGGCTTGGCGAAGAGGCGCAGTTCTCCATGACGTTTGCGCCGTGATCGTCGACCTCAAAACCGATGGACCAGATCACGATACCTGCTTCTTTAGAAGCGTCGCAGATATTGTCGAGTAGGGCATCGCCCTGTGCAGCGTCGTACTTCCACCAGTAGTAGTTTCCACGGTAGTAAGAGTTCACGTTGCGGTAGAGGTAGTACCAAAGGTTGTAGCGGCTCCAGTGGTAGTAATCCGAAGGTGAGTCGTATGCCCAGCTTTTGATACGTTGTGCGGAGCTGTTCTTACCATCTGTCATCAAAACCACTGTTTTGAGCGTTTCCACATCATTAAACGCTGCAGGACGGCTGCTAAACGCGTTGTCGATATCGTTGCTGTTCACCAGCGCGTTAACAACAGGGTTGAATGCAGGATCGAGCATTGCAGCGGCCCATTTCATACCCATAAAGATCTGAGTACCAGCGCGTGGCTGCATCTGTGCGATCTGTGCGTTGAGCGCGTTTGCGTCTTGGCTGAAGGGGGTGATGCGCTCATAGTCGTAGCGTGGACAAATCGTATCAGACAGCTGGTTCCAGCCTGGATAGTTCCATTGGAAGTGCTGCATCTGATCGTATTGAACGCTTAGATCAAGCTCAGTTTCGTCGTACGCAGAGTCATCCATTTCGATGCAGTGCGAATAGTTGTGACGGTGATTGACGTTGAGCTCATTGTAAATCTTTGGACCCGCATTCACATGCTGGGAGTAGGGCACCAGCGATACAGACACGAGGTCTTCATTTTCCGGGCTCAAGACAGTGTTCACGAACGACGTTGCCGCTGTTCGCATCTCTGCCATCTTGTTGCCGTCCTGCATTGAACCAGAGATGTCCAGAACCATTGATATTTCGACATTGGCAATACGCTCTTCAGCGACACCGCGTGCGGTTGCGTTCAACGTATCAACACCCGCCATGTTCATGAAAGCCGTGGTCGTGATAGATTGCGCTTCAGCACCAACTGTTTTGTAGTTAAGGCCCTGACTTACGCTGACATTGGACAGAAAGCTTTCAAGCCCTGCCGCCTCAAAGTAATCGTTCACGACGGTTTCGGGTGCGCGATCTTGATCAAGATCAGCGGCAGCAAGAATGGCACGATCTAACGTATGTTGAAGCGTGGCGCGATCCCGCTCGGAGCGCATCAGGTCAACGCCGATACCGCCCATGGTCAGGATCATCAAAATCATAATAACGGCGAAAATGACAAGGCTGCCATTCTCATCGCCTTTAAACGACGTAACAAGTTCGCGCCTTCTAGCGGTCCCTGTTTGCGGCTCTTGGCCTGAATGGTGAGTTATGTCCCGCATTTTTGCCGGTCCTTTCATGTCTTTCCCCCGGTTAACGAACTGGGTGGGGGCGTATTCGTCCGACAATCGGTTTGCTCTCGGCTTGTGGCGAAATTGGGGCAGCAAACGGGAGTTTACGTGCCTTGAATTTCGCAATTGGAAACAGAAAGGGGGGGCAAGCAAGGTATTGTTGCCAAAGTAGGCGATCCTAGGTGGATTCTCGAAAGAATCGCCTTTGAAACTTAAGGTATGAAGGACATTATCTTTTAGATCGCTTTACTTCAGTGGATTACTTTAATGGATTCCTAATAGAGTTCGATTAGCGACGGGGCAGTCGCCCGCGTCGGGATATTTGGAGATAGGTATGACCACGACACAAGAGCCAAGCTTCCGCGAGAGCGTCGATATGATGTTTAACCGTGCAGTTGCCTTGTTGGACCTCCCACCGGGACTTGAAGAAAAGATTCGTGTTTGCAATGCAACCTATACGGTACGCTTCGGCGTTCGATTACGTGGCAAGATTGAGACATTTACAGGGTATCGCTCTGTGCACTCCGAACATATGGAGCCTGTGAAAGGCGGAATTCGTTTCGCTATGGGTGTTAACCAAGACGAAGTGGAAGCGCTGGCCGCTTTGATGACTTATAAGTGTGCGCTGGTCGAAGCACCCTTCGGTGGCTCGAAAGGGGGCCTGCGTATCGATCCTCGAAAATACGAAGAGCATGAACTTGAGCTGATTACGCGCCGCTTTGCCTATGAGCTGATAAAACGCGATTTGATTGACCCAGCCCAGAACGTTCCTGCCCCTGATATGGGAACAGGTGAGCGTGAGATGGCTTGGATTGCCGATCAATACGCGCGCATGAACACGACTGACATCAACGCAAAGGCATGTGTGACCGGTAAGCCGTTAAATGCTGGTGGTATTGCTGGACGCGTCGAAGCAACCGGGCGAGGTGTACAATACGCGCTGCGCGCCTTTTTTAGGGATGCCAAAGGCGTTGAAAAGGCAGGTCTTACAGGAACGCTAGATGGCAAACGCGTCATAGTGCAAGGACTTGGCAACGTTGGATATCACGCAGCAAAGTTTCTGAGTGAAGAAGACGGTAGCAAGATTATCGCCATAATTGAACATGACGGGGGTCTGTTCAACGATAAGGGCCTCGATGTTGAGGCTGTGCGCACTTGGATTTCTGAAAATGGCGGTGTGTCTGGTTATGCGGACGCGCGCTATGTCGAAAATGGTGCAGTTCTAATGGAAGAAGAATGTGACGTTCTTATTCCCGCAGCCTTGGAAGGGGTCATTAACCTTAGCAATGCTGATCGCATAAACGTACCACTTATCATTGAGGCTGCGAATGGCCCGGTTACGGCTGGTGCAGATGAAATACTGCGCAAGAAGGGTACTGTGATCATACCGGACATGTATGCAAATGCTGGGGGTGTGACGGTCAGTTACTTTGAGTGGGTTAAGAACCTTAGTCATATCCGATTTGGCCGCATGCAGCGTCGTCAGGAAGAGGGCCGGCATCAGCTCGTTGTTGATGAGCTTGAGCGTCTTAGTTCGGATACCAATTTGGGGTGGGAGTTGTCGCCAGATTTCAAAGAAAAATATTTGCGCGGCGCAGATGAACTGGAACTGGTTCGGTCTGGTCTCGATGATACGATGCGCATTTCTTATCAAGCGATGGCCGATGTTTGGCACAGCCGTGATGATGTTGAAGATCTGCGTACGGCGGCCTATCTTGTTTCGATCAGTAAAGTTGCCGCAAGCTATCGTGCGAAGGGTCTTTAAGCTTTATTAATAAGCGAGCGACCAGACTTTGAACTTAATAAAAGCCTAAAAGAGACACGCAATGTCGTTGTGGCGTTGCGTGTCTTTTCGAATCCCGCTTAATTCAAAACTCTGTAACGTCGGAGGGAGAGGCATGCGGTTCTCAGCATTACGCATTCTCAAAGAAGGTCTGTCAGGCAACAAGGGTTGGAGTGCGCATTGGCGTGATCCGGAACCAAAGGCCGAATATGACGCCATTATTATTGGCGGAGGTGGGCATGGTTTGTCGACGGCCTACTATCTGGCGAAGAACCACGGGCTGACCAATATCGCGGTTCTTGAAAAAGGCTATATTGGCGGAGGTAATGTTGGTCGTAATACGACCATTGTGCGCGCCAATTACTTCCTCAATGGCAACTCCGAGTTTTACAGCCACTCTTTAAAGCAATGGGAAGGTCTCGAAGAAGATCTGAACTATAACGTTATGCATTCGCAGCGCGGATTGATTAACCTTTTCCATTCGGACGGCCAGCGTGACGCGTTCGTACGGCGTGGCAATTCCATGGTGAATCAAGGTGATGATGCGATTTTGCTGGACCGCGAGGGGGTGCGAAAGCATCTGCCTTATCTCGATTTCGATAATGCGCGTTTTCCTATCTACGGTGGGCTTTTGCATCCCCGTGGTGGTACGGCGCGTCATGATGCGGTGGCTTGGGGGTTTGCACGCGGCGCGGATATGCGCGGTGTCGATATTATCCAAAACTGTGAAGTGACGGGCATCGACATCGAAAATGGCGCTGTGACAGGTGTTCAAACCACACGTGGTGCTATCAAAACGAAAAAGATTGGCATGACCGTGGCCGGGCGCTCTGGCCAAGTGGCGGCAATGGCGGGCATGCGTTTGCCGATTGAAAGCCATGTGTTGCAAGCATTTGTGACTGAAGGGCTCAAGCCGGTTATTGATCATGTGATCAGTTTTGGAATGGGGCACTTTTATATCAGCCAATCGGACAAAGGTGGTTTGGTCTTTGGTGGCGATCTTGATTTCTACGCGTCCTATGCGTCGCGCGGGAACCTTCCGATGAAAGAGCATGTCATGGAGGCGGGAATGACACTGATGCCGATGATTGGCGAGGCGAAAGTACTGCGTTCTTGGGGGGGGATCATGGATATGACGCCTGATGGCAGCCCTATCATCGACAAGAGCCATATCGACGGTCTCTATATCAACTGCGGTTGGTGCTATGGCGGGTTTAAGGCGGTGCCTGGCTCGGGTTCCGTTTTCTCACATCTTATTGCAACGGATCAGTATCATAGCGAGGCGACGGGGTTCAGGCTCGATCGTTTCCGCACGGGTGCTGGTTTGATGGATGAAGAGGGCACCGGCTCTCAGCATAACTTGCACTAGGAGGGTTGAGAGTATGGGAGCCTCCGGCGGGAGTTTATTTAGAAAAATGAAGTGCGACAAAGCGCTAAAGGGGATGACATGCGTCTGACTTGTCCGGTGTGCGGAGAGCGGGATCTTCGAGAGTTCTATTATATGGGCGATGCGGTTGCTTTGGCGCGTCCCGATCCAGAAGCTGGAGAGGCGGCTTGGGATGACTATGTCCACAATCGCGATAATCCAGCGGGTGTGACGCGCGATCTGTGGCTGCACGAAGCGGGCTGTGCCGCGTGGATTGTCGTTACGCGCAACACGGTAAGCCATGAGGTTCTAGAGACCGCCTTGGCCGCAGACGTAAAGCGAGCGATGTCATGAGAGTTGATCACAAGGGTCTGATCGATCGCACGCAGCGCATAAATTTCACATTTGACGGAAACCGCTATCAAGGGTTCGCTGGAGATACTGTCGCGTCAGCTTTGTTGGCAAATGATCAGCGGCTTATGGGGCGCTCTTTCAAGTATCATCGCCCAAGGGGGGTACTGACAGCAGGGAGCGAAGAGCCCAACGCTTTGATCAGTGTGTACCGTGGAAGTGATGTAGAGCCGAATGTGCGTGCAAGTGTGCAGGAGATTTATGAAGGGTTAGTTGTACGCTCGCAAAATGCGTGGCCTTCACTTGGCTTTGATGCATTGGCCGTCAACGATTTTGCAGCCCCGTTCTTGAGTGCAGGTTTCTATTACAAGACATTCATGTGGCCGCGCGCATTTTGGGAAAAGCTCTATGAACCCGTGATACGGCGTGCTGCTGGTCTTGGTGGGTTAAGTGGCACATCCAATGACGCAGAGTATGAGAAGGCATATGCGTTTTGCGATGTTCTGATCATAGGTGCCGGGCCAGCTGGTCTGATGGCTGCCTTGGAGGCCGGGCGCGCAGGGGTGGATGTGATCCTTGCGGATGAGGACAGGCAAGCCGGTGGGCGTTTGTTGAGCGAAACCTATGAAGTAGACGCACGCGCTGGGCATGAATGGGCTGCTGGAGCGGTTGCTGAGCTTGAGAGCATGGATAACGTGCGCATCATGAGCCGCACAACTGTGACAGGCGTTTATGACCAAGGCACTTATGGTGCGCTTGAGCGGGTGAATGGGCACCTGCCCAAAGGCAGCAAAGCACCGCGTGCATGTTTCTGGCGGATTGTCGCGAAGCGTTCGATTTTGACAGCAGGCGCGCTTGAGCGGCCTGTCGCATTCCAAAACAACGATCGCCCTGGGATCATGACGGCGAGTGCTGTGCGCGCATACCTTAATCGTTGGGGAGTTGCGCCGGGACGTGATGTGGTGGTGTTTGGCAATAATGATGACGCGCATCGCACGGCGCATGATCTGCAAAATGCGGGCGTTCATGTGGCTGCACTTATTGACAGTCGTTGGGACGTCACGCCGACGGGTGATTTCCCCATTTTCACAGGTGCGCAAGTCTGTGGGAGCGCTGGGCGCAAGGGGCTTGAAGCTGTGACGGTACGCACGCAGAGCGGTACAGAGAAAATTGCAACTGATTGTTTAGCAATGTCTGGGGGGTGGAACCCGTCGGTACATATGACGTGTCACATGAATGGGCGGCCTGAGTGGCGCGCTGATATCGCAAGCTTTGTACCCAGAGAGGGAATGATCCCCGGCATGCTGACTGCGGGGGCCTGTAATGGAACATTTTCGACAGATGGCGCGTTGCGCGAGGGACAGGCGGCTGCGTTAGAAACACTGAAAGCGCTTGGTAAGCGTGCAACTGCGGCTGATTTGCCAGCGGCAGAAGATGCACCGACGCGGATGACGCCACTTTGGGCGGTTGGTGGAACGGGTCGTGCGTGGCTCGATTTTCAGAACGATGTGACTGTGAAGGATGTCAAACAAGCCGCGCAGGAGAATTTCCGTTCAGTCGAGCACATGAAGCGCTACACGACACAAGGGATGGCGACGGACCAAGGCAAAAATTCCAACGTCGCAGCTCTTGCCATTCTTGCAGATGTGACGGGGCGTGGCATTCCTGAGACTGGGACAACAACGTTCCGCCCACCCTATACTCCTGTGCCGATTGCAGCGATGGGGGCGGGGGCTGAAGGCAAGGGCTTTGCACCGGAACGCATGATCACATCGCATAAAAGAACGGTGGCGCTGGGCGCGCCAATGATCGAGGCAGGCATGTGGTATCGGCCCAGCTATTTCCCGATTGAGGGAGAGACGCATTGGCGTCAGTCCTGTGATCGCGAAGTGAATATGGTGCGCGAAAGTGTCGGCATTTGCGATGTCAGCACCCTTGGCAAGATTGACGTGCAAGGGCCGGATGCTGCGGCCTTTTTAGATTTTGTCTATACCAACACGTTTAGCACGCTAAAGCCGGGGCGGGTGCGCTATGGCCTTATGCTGCGCGAAGATGGCACAGTGATGGATGATGGAACCACTGCGCGTTTGTCCGATACGCACTACGTGATGACCACAACGACGGCTGCGGCAGGCAATGTGATGCGCCACTTGGAATATGTGCATCAATGTTTGCGTCCGGATTTAGACGTATCGATGATTTCGGTGACCGAACAGTGGGCGCAGTTTGCTGTTGCGGGGCCTAAATCGCGTGAATTGCTTGATGGACTTCTGGATCAAACGGTTGATGATGATAGCTTTCCGTTCATGGCCTGTGGTGATGTCTCCATTGGCGATGTGAAGGGGCGTTTATTCCGTATTTCTTTTTCAGGTGAGCATGCCTACGAGATTGCTGTACCTGCGCGTTATGGTGCTGCCTTGTTTGATGTTTTGAACGAACAAGCGACTGCATTGGGCGGTGGACTGTACGGCATGGAAGCGCTGAATGTGTTGCGGATCGAAAAAGGCTTCATCACGCATGCAGAGATTCATGGGCGTGTGACGGCCTTTGATATTGGCATGGAGCGTATGGTGTCCGCGAAAAAGAATTGCATCGGGCAAACAATGGCGGCGCGACCTGGCGTGAATGGACCCGAGCGAGAACAGCTTGTTGGGTTAAAACCTGTAGGGGCTGTAAAACAACTTACCGCGGGTGCGCATCTGTTTGAAGCAGAGGCTGAAGTGAACCGCATCAATTCCCAAGGCTATGTGACGTCTGTCGGTTTTTCCCCGACCGAGCAAAGCTTTCTCGGGCTTGGCTTTCTCAAAAATGGGCGTGCACGACATGGAGAGACGGTGAAATTGGTGGATCATATGCGTGGAATTGAAACCCTGTGTGAGGTCTGTGGGCCTGTGTTCCATGATCCAGAAGGAGGCAAGACACGTGGTTGAATTGATAGCAACAACCCCCGCTGAGGGCCTTTTGCCGACGTCTAGAAGTGGCGTAACCCTCAATGAGATTGTGCTGGAGCAGGTTATATCAATTGCTCCGTTTGCTGCTCAGGCCGAGGGTGTAGAAGCTGCGCTGGGCATAAAATTGCCAAAGGTCGGTGGTTCTGTTGCAAAAGCAGGCAAGGAGTTGGTTTGGTTTAGCCAAGGCCAATTTCTAGCGATTGGGTTTGATCCAACTGACGCTGTGATGGGCAAAGCTGCAATCACAAACCAGAGCGATGCTTGGTGTGCTCTTGAAATAAAGGGAAGCAAAAGCGAAGCGGTGTTGGCGCGGCTTGTTCCTGTTGATCTGCGTGCATCTACGTTCAAGCAGGGCAACGTTCTGCGATCCAAGCTTGGTCATATGCCGTTGCACATTACGCGTGTGGGTAAAGAAGCATTTCGCCTTATGTCATTTCGCTCGATGGCGGGGACAATGGTGCACGAAATTTCGCGCGCGATGGACCTTTTGGACGCGCGCGGGTGACTTTCGCGCACGGGTGACTTACATACTGACGCAAGAGAACGGGAGATTTGTTATGAGTCCTTTCAAGCGCTTGGTCACCTTGACCGTCATTGCGACCTTTGCTGCTTTGCCAGCTGCTGCGAAATCAAAGAAAGATAAATTCTGCGAAGAGCTGGCCTATGCAAGTCAGCAAATGGCGGATTTGCGTATTGATGGCAGCTCTGAAGAAGAGGCGCGTTTGATGGTTGCCGCGCAATATGACGATGATCAGGTCACACATTTGCAGATGATGCCCTATTTAAGTGCATTCGTTTATGGCCTGACGAAAGAGCAGTTGTCGGCGGATGTCGAAACAGCATTTTCAGAGCAGTGCAAAGGCTACACAGGCTAACTGGACTCTGATCCTCGCGCGACGGATACTAGCCCAATGAGTCTGCCCCCCGGTTTCCTTGATGAACTTCGCACACGTCTCAGCCTGTCACAGGTTGTGGGCAGAAAAGTCATGTGGGATTCACGAAAGTCCAATCAGGGTAAGGGTGATATGTGGGCACCTTGCCCGTTTCACCAAGAAAAATCGGCGTCTTTTCATGTCGATGATCGCAAAGGCTTTTATTATTGCTTTGGGTGTCAGGCCAAAGGCGACGCGATTTCATTTGTGCGTGAGACCGAGAATGTGGGTTTCATGGAGGCAATTGAAATTCTCGCAGGGGAAGCTGGTCTAGAAGTTCCCAAACGCGACCCACAAGCGCAGCAAAAAGCGGATGAGCGCACAGAACTCGCGGAGGTGATGGAGCAAGCGGTGCAGTTTTTCCGGTTGCAACTTCGCACGGGCGGTGGTGCTGATGCGCGAGGCTATTTAGAGCGGCGAGGCTTGGTTGGTGCTGCGCAGGATCGGTTTGAGATCGGTTTTGCGCCGGACGCATGGCAGGGTCTTTGGGATCATTTGATCGGCAAAGGTGTTTCGCCTGAGAAGATACTTGCGGCTGGACTTGGCAAGCCATCCAGCAAGGGTGGCAAGCCGTATGATACGTTTCGCAATCGCATCATGTTTCCCATTCGCGATGCAAGAGGGCGCTGCACGGCCTTTGGCGGGCGCGCCATGGACCCTAATGACAACGCGAAATATCTTAACTCTCCAGAAACGCTTTTGTTTGATAAAGGCCGCAGCCTCTATAATCACGGCCCCGCACGCGAGGCCGCTGGAAAAGGCGCACCCTTGATCGTCGCAGAAGGGTATATGGATGTCATAGCCTTGGTGGAGGGCGGTTTTGGGGCCTGTGTTGCCCCCCTTGGTACCGCCATTACGGACAATCAGTTGCATCTATTGTGGCGCATTTCGGACGAGCCGATCATCGCGCTGGATGGTGACAAAGCAGGTCTGCGTGCGGCCCAACGTTTGATTGATTTGGCGCTGCCGCTTCTTGAGGCGGGCAAGAGCCTGCGATTTGCGCTTATGCCAGATGGCAAGGACCCCGATGATTTGATTCGCGCCAGCGGGCCAGATGCTGTGAAAAATGTGTTGGATGCAGCGATGCCTATGGTCCAGTTGCTTTGGGACAGAGAGACCGAGGGCCGAAATTTTGACAGCCCTGAACGCAAAGCGGCGCTCGACAAGGCGTTGAGAGAGAAGATCATGCTGATCCGCGATCCATCTATTCGCTCGCATTACGGGCAAGCGATCAAAGACATGCGCTGGCAGTTGTTCCGCTCTGGCGCGGGGGGGGGCTTTAAGCAGAACAACTGGAAGAAAGGGGATTGGCGTCAAAAAGCGCCAACCAAAGCGACGGCTGATACAAAAGCCTCGCTTCTTGCAGGGGCCGGGGAAGATACCCAGCGCCAGATGCGTGAGGCAGTGATCATTGCAAGCTTGATTTGCACACCGAGTGTTGTTTCAGAATTTGAAGGGCAGCTGGAAGAGCTAAACCTGAGCACTCAAGAGCATAACGAATTGCTTGGGCTGGTTTTGAGCCATGCGGATTTGGGTGCAGACGCGTTGCGTGAAAAGATTATCGACGCGCGCGGGTTTGAAAACCTTGAAAAGCTGCTCAACGCAGGCCATGTCGCTATCACTCCCTGTGTGCGAAAGCCGGGCGATACGGAGATGGCGTTGATGACCATTTCTGAAGAACTCGCCAAGTTGGAAGCGGAGCAAGGGTTAAGTGCTGAAGTTGCTGAAGCGGCAGAAGACCTTGTGGGGCTCGCCGATGAAAGTGTCACTTGGCGTTTGGGACAGGCTGCACAAGCGCGCAACCTCGCGATGCGTAGCGAGCATGAAGACAAGGCCGAATATGACACCGCGCCAAACGGCGCGCGAATCAGTCGGGACGAAAAAAGCGCTTTTGACGCGCTTTTGGGAAAATTGAATGTTCCCAAAGTGCCATGAATTGGCATTTTGGTGAGGAATAGGTAAAGAAATCAGGGTAGACGGGTTTTCGAATCACTTCAGAGTACTATGATTCGTTTCAAGCGAATCAGCCATTCGCCTGAAGACCCAAACGACACAGTCGCCGCAATTCGAGGTTAACGCCTCAAAAGGGAGCATCTGCATGGCCGCCAAGGACAATGACGACCGTAAATCTGACGATCAGGAAACGGCACATACGCTCGATATGAGCCAAACTGCTGTTAAAAAGATGATCGCCGATGCGCGAGAGCGCGGCTACATCACATATGATCAGCTTAATGCTGTTCTACCACCAGATCAGGTGAGCTCCGATCAGATCGAAGACGTGATGTCGATGCTGTCTGAAATGGGTATCCAAGTCACCGAAGAAGATGAAGATGCCGAAGAAGAAGACAAGGGAACAACGGACCTTGTCGCTGCTGGCACGAACAAAGATGTTGCCGTCTCTGCGGGTACCTCAGAAAAACTAGATCGCACAGATGACCCCGTCCGCATGTACTTGCGTGAAATGGGTTCTGTTGAGCTGCTCTCGCGAGAGGGCGAAATCGCCATTGCGAAGCGCATTGAAGCAGGTCGCAACACGATGATTGCAGGGCTTTGCGAAAGCCCTTTGACCTTCCAAGCGATCACAATCTGGCGCGACGAACTTCTGTCTGAGGACATTTTGCTGCGCGATGTGATCGACCTTGAAGCGACATTCGGCGATCAAATGGGCGAGGAAGAAACAACGCCTGTTGTGCCAACTGCAGCAAATTCTGCAACGGCCCCAAAGGCAGAGGGCGGCACGGAGCTTGATGCAGACGGTAACCCGATTGCATCCGATGACGACGACGATGATGAAGACGAGCAGGCGAACATGTCGCTTGCTGCGATGGAAGCCGCGCTAAAGCCGCAAGTGCTTGAAGCGTTGGATGTGATTGCAGGCGATTACGAAAAGTTGTCTGCAATGCAAGACAGCCGTATTTCTGCGACTTTAAATGAAGACGACAGTTTCTCTTCTAGTGAAGAAGATGGTTATCAAAAGTTGCGTTCTGAAATTGTTTTGTTGGTCAATGAATTACACCTGCACAACAACCGTATCGAAGCTTTGATCGACCAGCTTTACGGCATCAATCGCCGCGTCATGAGCATTGATAGTTCTATCGTAAAACTTGCGGACCAAGCACGTATCAACCGTCGTGAATTTGTCGATGCTTATCGTGGTCGTGAACTTGACCCGAATTGGCTTGACGAGATGGGTGAAAAATCTGGCCGTGGTTGGCAGATGTTCATCGAGCGTTCGACCGACAAAGTTGAAGAGCTTCGCGGTGACATGGCGCAAGTCGGTCAGTATGTTGGTCTTGATATTTCTGAATTCCGCCGCATCGTGCAGCAGGTTCAGAAGGGCGAAAAAGAAGCGCGTCAGGCCAAGAAAGAAATGGTCGAAGCGAACCTGCGTTTGGTTATTTCGATTGCTAAGAAGTACACGAACCGTGGCCTCCAATTCCTTGATCTTATTCAGGAAGGCAACATTGGCTTGATGAAAGCGGTTGATAAATTTGAGTATCGCCGTGGCTACAAGTTCTCGACCTACGCCACATGGTGGATCCGTCAGGCGATCACACGCTCGATTGCTGATCAGGCGCGCACAATTCGTATTCCTGTGCACATGATCGAAACGATCAACAAGCTTGTGCGGACTGGGCGTCAGATGCTGCACGAAATTGGTCGCGAGCCTACGCCAGAGGAATTGGCGGCAAAGCTGCAAATGCCTTTGGAAAAAGTGCGCAAAGTGATGAAAATCGCGAAAGAGCCGATCTCTTTGGAAACACCGATTGGTGATGAAGAAGACAGCCAGCTCGGTGATTTCATCGAGGATAAAAACGCTGTTCTGCCGCTTGATAGTGCCATTCAGGAAAACCTGAAAGAAACGACGACGCGGGTTCTTTCATCCCTGACACCACGGGAAGAGCGTGTTTTGCGTATGCGTTTTGGCATCGGCATGAACACCGATCATACGCTTGAGGAAGTGGGTCAGCAGTTTAGCGTGACGCGCGAACGTATTCGTCAGATCGAAGCGAAGGCACTGCGTAAACTCAAGCACCCAAGCCGCTCTCGCAAGTTGCGCAGCTTCCTCGATCAGTAGGAGGCTTAAATGTCGCTACTGTCGCGTTTGTTCGGTTCTAAATCTAGCGAAACTCCAAAAGAGACTTCGGTCGAATATCTGGGGTTTCGTATTACGCCCGAACCTATGAAAGAAGCGCAAGGGTATCGTCTTTGCGCGGTCATTGAGAAGGAAGTTGCGGGCGAGTTGAAAACACATCGTCTCATCCGTGCAGACACAATCGGCGACGTCGAGCAATGCCGAGAAGCCGCGATTGGCAAGGCGAAACAGATGATCGATCAGATGGGCGAGCGCCTGTTTTAGGGGGTCGGCGTCACTAGCGCTGCTTGACGAAGGCATTCCATCGTTGCTTTTCTTTCGGAAAACGGGAGCGCCTTATACGCATGTTAAAACGCATTCTAACGATTTTGATTGCACTTATTGTAGTCTTGGCATGTGTGTCCTTCGTATTTCCGCGACAGGTCAAAGTAGAACGATCTATTGAGATTGATGCGCCAATTTCGGTTGTTTTTGCTCAGCTCAATGGGCTGAAATCAACGGCAGACTGGTCGCCATGGTTGGGGAGCGATCCTGACATCAAACTTGATTATTCGGGTCCTGAAGCTGGCGTTGGCGCGAAGCTCGTTTGGAACTCTGATCATCCCAACGTCGGGAGTGGCGCGCAAGAAATTATCGAAATGGTCGAAAACGAAAAGGTTGTTTCAGAGCTTGATTTCGGCGCTAGAGGAGCGGCGATTGCCGCGTTTACTTTTAATGATGTTGGCGAAAAAACGAATGTGACTTGGAGTTTAGAGACTGATATGGGCGCTAGCCCTGTGGGGCGTTACATGGGGCTTTTGATGGATCGTATGGTTGGCGCGGACTACGAAAAGGGTCTTGAGAGTCTCAAAGCGATGATCGAGGCGAATGGATAAATGCTTTCGCGTGAGTCCCAGCTGCCACACTATATGCAGGGTCTCGAAATACACTCTACCCAAATCCTAGCGGGAGACCTATAAAGCCTGTGGATAAGTGGGGCAAACCCACAGCCAGAGGCAGAGACAGTTATAGGGGGACGGCCATGCGCTGCCCATTTTGCGGAAATATAGACACTCAGGTGAAGGACTCACGTCCTGCTGAGGATCACGTATCTATCAGGCGTCGGCGGTTTTGTCCGGCTTGTGGTGGGCGATTTACAACATACGAACGCGTGCAACTGCGCGACTTGGTTGTGATCAAGTCAAACGGTCGTCGTGAAGATTTTGATCGCGACAAGCTAGAACGCTCCATTCGGATTGCTTTGCAGAAGCGTCCAGTTGAGCCAGAGCGGATGGATCAGATGATCTCGGGCATTGTGCGCCGTTTGGAGAGCATGGGCGAAACAGACATCAACTCCAAACAAATCGGTGAGATCGTGATGGAGGCGCTCGCGCGGATTGACACGGTGGCTTACGTGCGTTTTGCGAGTGTTTATAAAAACTTCCAAGCCGCCGACGATTTTGACAAATTCGTTTCTGAGTTGCGTCCAGACGTAACACCGGAAGAGTGAAGTTAAGCGACCAAGCTTACATGAAAATGGCCCTGTCGCTTGCGCGGCGGGGCCTTGGCGTGACTTGGCCTAACCCGGCCGTGGGTTGTGTACTTGTAAGTGATGGACGGATTGTTGGTCGCGGTTGGACGCAGCCAAGTGGTCGTCCTCATGCAGAGACTGTTGCTTTGGCTCAAGCGGGTGAGCGCGCAAAGGGTGCGACCGCGTATGTCACGCTCGAACCTTGTGCACATTATGGGCAAACTCCGCCTTGTAGTGAGGCGCTGATCAAAGCGGGCATCGCGCGTGTTGTTGTTGCGATGCAGGATAGTGACAAGCGCGTTTCGGGGCGTGGGTTCGAACACTTGCGCGCGGCAGGGATCATGGTCGAGACTGGTCTTTGTGCTCAAGAGGCAGCAGAGCTAAACGCAGGCTTTTTTCTACGCACGGAAACCGGTCGCCCGTTTTTGACGCTGAAGCTTGCTTTGACCCTTGATGGGCGGATTGCGACGCGCACGGGTGACAGTCAATGGATCACAGGCGCTATCGCGCGCCGCGCAGTACATATGATGCGTGCACGGCATGACGCCGTTTTGGTCGGGGCAGGGACTGCACGCGCAGATGATCCATCCTTGACGGTCCGTGGTTTGGGGGTCTCGCAGCAACCAACACGCATTGTTGCAGCGCAAGGTTTGAATATCCCGCGCGACGGCACGCTTGCGCGAACGGCGTCTGATATTCCTGTGTGGCTGTGTCATGGCGCATCTGCACCTGTTGAACAACAAGCTGAGTGGCGTACTTTAGGGGCGAAGTTGATCGCGTGTGAGAGCAATGACGCTGGTCTTGATCCGAACAGTATGTTGCAAACTCTAGGGTCACACGGGCTCACACGGATCTTTTGCGAAGGGGGCGGGTCACTGGCGGCAAGTTTGTTGCAAGCGGATCTCGTAGATCGGCTTGTTATCCATACGGCCGGTGTTGTGATCGGTGGTGATGGTCGAGCAGGGGTTGCACCAATGGCGCAGGACATCCTTGCTCATGTTGCGCGACTCAAGCTGGTCTCACATCGCAAACTTGGCGTTGATATCGAACATATTTGGGAGCGCGGGCAGCTCTAGCGACGCCAAATATGAGCGTAGCCTGCAAAGACACCTTGCAGTTTTGCGGTGATACGATTGAACGGTCCGGGTTTTGGCAGTGTATCCGTCGCAAGTCGCTCCAGCACAACTTCCACAGGGCAAGCGAGTTTTGATATGGGATCAAAATAACGCGGGTAATCGATCAGTGTTGCATGGACCAAGCTTTCCAAACTGATTTGCAAACTACGTCTTGCGGCCACAGCACCGAGATCCGTTGTCAGCCCCCAACCTGCGTAAAAGGGGGTGCCTAGACAGGTCACTTTTTTGTCTCGCAACAGCGCTTCAAAGCCCAGCAGAGATGTCATTGTCCAAACTTCATCCACGGCTTCAATCGCCGTGATGGGATCTGTTTTGTGCAATACAACATCGCAAAGAGTGCTCAGATCGTCGTCTGAAATGCTTCCTTTGCGCAAACCGGCTTCAACATCGGGATGCGGCTTATAGAGGATTATAGCGTCTGGATGCGCACTGCGCGCAGCGCTTAAAAGTTCCAGATTTGTGCTGATCGCTTTGGTGCCTGTAAGGATTGATGCGTCGTCTTCGACCTGACCGGGCACTAGAATTCGTGGGCCCACAGGCAGATCCGCCAGCTCTGTCTGACCCACATTATATTTGCTAAGTTTTGCGGTTTTGAGCGCTGTTATGAGCCGCTCTGAACGTTCTTTTTGATCTGGCCTAAGCAAGGCGCGCACGCGGATCAGTTCTTCTAGGCGGCTGGAGCGCGTGGGATCGTAGTAAATCCCCAGATCATCGAGCACTAAAGAAAGCGGTGCAATCAGATCTGCGCCGAGACCTTTGGATCGTAGGAAGCCATCTTCAACCCGCACTGTTTGATTGGTAATGGGGGTATTTTTGGCGCTAGCCCAGACCATATGACGACGACCATGAGTAATCGCATTGGAAAGCTTTGTTGGATCATCCTCATAGCGCAGCGGGGTGATGTGACCGAAGACTTGATGAAAAGGCTTTCGTTTCCAGAGCTTGACGCCACTTGCCACCCAACCTTTGTGATCTTCACGCCAAGCGCGTGATTTTGCTTCAAGCGCATCGATCACTGTCTCTAGCGTGCATAGTTCGTCGCGATAGGGATCATACCATTTGGGATAGAGGATCATCGCCGCTGCAAAAAGTTGCGCGCGGGTGAGTTTGCGTTGACGTCTTGGGACGGGTCTTTCGTCATTTGTAAGGCCCCAGCCCGCGTAGAAAGGCTGGCCGAACACACGTGGTTTGTGACCTGCAAAGATTGCTTCAAACCCTAGTTGTGATGACACCGTATAAACTGCGGCGGCCCCTTCCATTAGGGCCCAAGGCGACACTGCATCGGTAAAGAACTTAACGTTTTGATTGACGTCACTGGGGATGAAATACCCCTCACGATGGCCTGCAAGCGTGTCTGGATGGGTTTTGATCAGAACCCTTTTGCCCGGATGCTCTTCTTGTGCGAACACCAACATCTCAAGAAATGTGGCGCGATCTGCATTGCTTTTAAGTACTGAAGCATCATTCAAAGTCTGATCCAGAACAAGGACATAGCCCGGCTCGGGGCAGGGTGTTGTGGGGTCAAATCCGGTATACTTGGTTAAATGCGCTTCATGCAGGCGAGCAATGCACGCGCGTGCGCGGTTCAACAGATTGGTATCATCTAACGCATGTGTCGCGAGCAACTCTTCCAGCTCTGACGGCTGTGTCGGATCGTAGTGCATGCCTTTGTGATCAATTGTCAGACCAATTGGCGAGGTGCCGCTCCGACCGGGGAGGACAGAGCGAAGAAACGCATCCTCGATCCGCACAATTGGTGCTGCGCGTTTTTTGGCAAGCGCTTCGCCACGATGAGCCGTGGGGCTGTGGCCCCAAACACCGATCTCATCGCCGCTCTTTGGTAAGCCCAACGAAATATCGTATCCCGTAAGCGAAAGGATGCGGCGCACGCGTCGGTCTTTAAGAAAGCCACCGTTGTAGATAAAAAGCCGCCGACGCGTTTGTGCGTCGACGGCGGTTTTCAAGGGCTTGGCCCGCATTGGGGTTAGCCGCCAGTGCCAGCTGTCGCTGCAGCTCCACCAACACCAAGTGTGGTCGCTGTTGTGCTCAGGCTACCCACGGCTGTGAGCGAACCTGTGACAGCTGCAATCGCTTTGCTCCACTGTGTGAATGGCGCTTCTGTGACATAGACTGTGTCTTCATCACGGATCACAAAGTCACGCGCTTCAAACATGCCGTTCGGGCGGGTGAGGTCGAGCACGTAGACAAAACGCTGCGCGCCAACGAGATCATTTCGCCCAAGAACACGGTTTGCGAGTTCTGCAGGCTCATTGCGGAAAATAAACACGCCGGTCGGGTCGGAAGATGTACTGACCAAGCCGCCGACTTGCGCAAGCGCTTCCACGGCTGAAAGTGTTTGGCTTTCAAACACGATGCGGCTTTGCGCACCTGTTGCACCAAGGGCCGTGAAAGAACGCGTGTCCTGTTCAACAAGGATGCGATCACCGCCGCGCAGAGCAATGTCCATGCGTGGGTCGTTGTAGAGATCTTGGAACCAGATTTTGCCCTTTTGGTTGCCACGGATCACGGTGATCTGGGCAATCTCTGGCTCAATCGCGATACCACCCGCGCGTGCAAGCATAGCGGATAATGTGCGCGTCGGGCGTTCAATTGGATACACACCTTGCCCGCCAATTGCACCAACCAGCGATACAGTCGCGCCATCACCCGCGAGGCGACGGACTTGGACTTGGGGGTCTGGCGTCTGCTCTTCCAGCTTGCGGGTGATTGTGCGGCGGATCGCTTCAGGCGAATTGCCAGCGGCCCGGATACGACCTGCGTAGGGGACAAATATAAACCCAGCACCATCAACCTGTACTTCTTCGAGCAGGGTGGAATTGGATGTTTCGCCCGCAAGCAAGCCATCGTCCACGTTTTCCCAGATCGTCAGTCCAAGTGTGTCACCTGGGCGGATCGTATCAGAACCGATTTCGCCAGCGTTTTGGAATGATGCGGAGAAGCCCAAGCTTGGCACAACAGATGTGGCGCGCGTGACGCGATCATTGACCGAAACCACAAATGCATCGCCAGAGCGTTGCACAGAGCCTTCAAAGATTTCTTTTTTATTGGGTCCTACACGCGGCAAACCACATGACGATACCATCGCCACAGCAGCCAGCAAGCAGGCGGATTTCGCCCATCTGGATGTAAAGGATATCACTGCTCGGTCTCCTCGACCTATTACTCTGCCTCAGACTCTCACGGTCTTTTTTTCAAACTTACTGGAATCCAGAATAAAAAGCTACCGCTAGGGGTAGTGTTGTTTAATTCACGACCCGCAACTGTTGCCTTGGAGCCGCGGTGCCAGAACGAAGTGCATCGTATGGATCCTCAGACGAGAGCATCATATCAACAACGTGGCGTAGTAATTGGCGACGTCCGCGCGTTGAATAAAAACCGCCGGGGACTTGGCTGGTTTCCAAAAGATAACGGCGATAGTCTTTGTAAGCGCGGTTGTCAGGGCGCTCTGCAGCCTCAAAGAATTGGACAAGGGACTGATCAGAGACAAATTCTGGCTTGGAATAGACAGCTTTACCAAAGGTTTTGAGCGGAATACCACGCCACAGGACCTGTTGACCTGCGGTGGAGTTTACAGTCACCGCTGTGCGTGCATCATTGAGCAGCCGTGCGAGTTTGCCGCCGCGTACGTAGTGCACGCGCTTGCTCACGCCATAGCGTGCGGCCATTTCTTTTAGAGACTTACGAACAGGCACGCGACCATCTTCGAGTGGGTGTGCTTTAAACACCAAGTGGTGATGCTGCGGCGCGCCCTTGGCAAAATCACGGACCACCAACTCGAGGAAATCTGTCATTGTCTCAAAAGGGGAGTGCATCTGAAACGAACTATCATGTTCAAGCTGCAACAGCGCGAGATGAAAAGGAAAGCCGCCATTTCTAATACGCCAAGTTGCAATGCGACGTTCAATGCTTTGCAGTGGCATAAGCAGCAAGCGCTTTAGGTATAGACCGAATTCTTTGATGACAGGGATATCGCGGTGAGTGCGAAAGTTGCGATAATCGCCGTTTCGAAACATCACGAACCAATGATATAGCGCACCGTAAAAGACGTGCTGGCGCATGTCGCCCCAATGGCTCGGGGGCATAGGCGCTTCCATATCAGAGCGTTCGAGCGCGATCTGCATGTCTGGTACCGTTGTGTTCATCAAACGCGAATTTCCGTTAGAGCCGCCGCGTTCGTAGGTGACCCAAAAGGGACGCATGTACCCTTCTTCAAACACATGCACGCGCAAACCAAGCGCGTTGGCACGTGCTACGGCTTTGGCGTGGACAGGACGGGTGTCGCCATAAAGCACAATATCTGTAACACCTTTGTCTTCGACCAGGGCGTCAAACGTGTCTTCCCATTCTAGCAAAGCGCCGCGAAATGGGATGTATGTGGAGGGCTGAAACCAAAAAGCACGATCGCCAGCATTAAAGCCGACACGCCAAACACCTGCACCGGCGCGCTGAAGCATGCGCCCCAGACGGTGAAAGAATGGCCCGTGAGGGCCTTGCAGAAATAGGAAAACAGGTTTTTTCGCCGTTGCGGTGCTCATATCATTCGGTTTACTCGTTATTTGTTAACAGACATAGACTGCTTGTTTGGAGAAATTAAGGCATAGTTTTCCTAAAGTTTCCCCATCTTAAAGCGTCACATTTTAGAGGAACCAGGGCACATGTTTACAGGGATCATCACGGATATTGGTGAAGTGCGCGAGACCGAAATGCGCGGGGATTTGCGGGCACGGATCGCGACGTCTTATGTGACTAGCGGCATAGATATCGGCGCTTCGATTGCTTGTGATGGTGTCTGTTTGACTGTGATTGAGTTGGGAAGCGACTGGTTTGATGTTGAAATAAGTGCGGAATCGGTCAGCAAAACAAACATTGGCGCGAACAAATGGCCGGTTGGTCGTCGTTTGAACCTAGAGCGCGCTTTAAAGGTCGGAGACGAGCTTGGCGGTCATATCGTGTCTGGACATGTAGATGGCGTCGCAGAGATTATAGCGATGCAAGATGAAGGTGATAGCACACGTGTAACATTGCGAGCGCCTGAAAGTCTTGCGAAGTTCGTGGCCCCTAAAGGGTCAGTGGCGCTCAATGGTACGTCGTTGACTGTGAACGAAGTGAGCGGCACGGACTTTGGAATTAACTTTATTCCGCACACCAAAACGGCAACGACTTGGGGTGACGCCAAAGTAGGGGACGCAGTTAACCTAGAGATCGATACGCTGGCACGCTACGTCGCGCGTTTACAGGACTGGGCCTAATCACTTTTTTACCATCGTATTTTCAAGTTTTTGTTGTGCGTTTTTCGACGCTTCAATGAAGTTGAGTACCGTACGGTGAAACGCAGTTTGCGCGCCCCCCTTGCAGCCCCTAGGGGTGAGCACTAAGACTCTGTTAGTGCTTCGTGTGGTAAGCATGAGATAGCAGCAGCAGGCAGGCGAGATATGAACGATCCTATTGATACATACATGAACACGTTGGTTCCTATGGTGGTTGAGCAAACCAGCCGTGGTGAGCGCGCATACGACATCTTCTCGCGTCTGTTGAAAGAGCGCATTATCTTTCTTAACGGGCCTGTCCATGACGGTATGTCGAGCTTGATAGTGGCGCAGCTTTTGCACCTTGAGGCGGAAAATCCGTCCAAAGAGATTTCAATGTACATCAACAGCCCAGGCGGCGTTGTGACATCTGGTCTGTCGATCTACGATACGATGCAATACATTCGCCCCAAAGTGTCGACACTTGTGATTGGACAAGCGGCGTCGATGGGTTCGCTTTTGTTGACGGCTGGTGAAAAAGACATGCGCTTTTCGCTGCCGAACTCGCGCGTGATGGTGCACCAGCCCTCTGGTGGCTATCAGGGCCAAGCGACGGACATTATGATCCATGCGCAAGAAACCCAGAAGCTAAAGACGCGCTTGAACGAGATCTACGTCACCCATACTGGCCAGACCTTGAAGAAGGTTGAAGCGGCGCTGGAGCGTGACAACTTCATGTCTCCAGAGGAGGCAAAGGACTTCGGTTTGATTGACGAAATTCTCGAAACACGCCCAAAAACTGGCGAAGACGAGAGCTAAACAAAACGAGCGCGTTGACAGTCATGTCAGCGCGTTCATATTTGCGATTGTGGCTTTGGGCTGGCTCCCATAAACTACTGTCAAAAGGATACGACAGACGTCGTCGTATTTACGAAATTTAAGGGCAAATCGCCCGAAAGGTGATCCATGGCGAGCAACTCCAGCAGCGATAGCAAAAACACGCTCTACTGTAGCTTTTGCGGTAAAAGTCAGCACGAAGTGCGTAAACTTATTGCTGGTCCGACTGTTTTCATTTGCGATGAATGCGTTGAGCTTTGCATGGACATCATTCGCGAAGAGACGAAAAGCGCAGGCTTGAAAAGCTCTGAAGGGGTGCCAACGCCGAAAGACATTTGTCAGGTTTTGGATGACTATGTAATTGGTCAGGCGACAGCGAAGCGTGTGCTTTCCGTTGCGGTTCACAACCATTACAAACGTCTGAACCACGCCCAGAAAAACGGTGAAATTGAATTGGCGAAGTCCAATATTTTGCTGATGGGTCCGACGGGCTGTGGTAAAACACTGCTTGCTCAGACTTTGGCCCGTATCCTAGATGTACCATTCACGATGGCCGATGCGACAACGCTGACCGAAGCGGGATACGTTGGCGAAGACGTTGAAAACATTATCCTGAAGCTGCTTCAGGCGTCTGAATATAACGTCGAAAAAGCGCAGCGCGGCATCGTCTACATCGACGAAGTCGACAAGATCACGCGCAAATCCGAAAACCCATCCATCACGCGTGACGTGTCTGGAGAGGGGGTTCAGCAAGCGCTCTTGAAGCTTATGGAAGGCACAGTTGCTTCTGTACCTCCGCAGGGCGGCCGCAAGCATCCGCAGCAAGAATTCCTGCAAGTGGATACAACAAATATCCTGTTCATCTGTGGTGGCGCATTTGCGGGCCTAGACAAGATTATCGCCGCGCGCGGCAAAGGCTCTGCGATGGGCTTTGGGGCCGATGTACGTGATAATGATGACCGTGGAATCGGTGAGATTTTCAATGAACTCGAGCCGGAAGATCTGTTGAAGTTTGGCCTGATCCCTGAATTTGTGGGTCGTCTGCCTGTTTTGGCAACGCTTGAAGATTTGGATGAGGACGCGCTTGTTACCATCCTAACACAGCCGAAAAACGCTTTGGTCAAGCAATACCAACGCCTGTTCGAACTTGAGAGCACACAGCTTACATTTACCGAAGATGCTCTCAGCTCAATCGCTAAGCGCGCTATCGAGCGTAAAACGGGTGCACGTGGTCTGCGCTCGATCTTGGAAGAAATTCTTCTGGATACGATGTTTGACCTGCCAGGCATGGATACTGTGACAGAGGTGGTTGTAAACGAGGAGGCGGTAACGTCTGATGCGCAGCCTTTGATGATACACGGTGAATCGGAAAAAGAGCCCGCTTCTGCGGGTTAACGCTTGATCACAGAATTGTAGCAAAGGCAGGCGAAATGCCTGCCTTTTTGCGTTGCGGTCTCTCTAGACCTTTGCGCTTTGATGAGGCATATCTGAATAAACATGAGCGGAGTGATCCATGGGCATCGGTAGCAAAATTTTACGTGTTCTCACGTGGTGGAATGGCCAAACGTTGAACACACAATTGTTCACATGGCGCAAAGGTGTACGCGTTGGCGAAGATGACCAAGGCAACGTTTTCTATAAAAATCGCGAGAAATCAAAGCGCTGGGTGATTTTCAACGGTGAGATTGAAGCAAGCAAAATCAGTCCAGATTGGCATGGCTGGCTACATCACACTTGGGATGAAACACCAAGCGATAAACCATTGGTTCACAAATCATGGCAAAAGCCGCATCAGGAAAACCTGACCGGTACTGTGGCGGCCTATGCGCCTGCTGGTTCTATTCGTCAAGCGAAGCCCGCGGATCGTAGTGATTACGAGGCTTGGGTCCCCGAATAATTCCAATTCGCGGGTAGTGGGGGACAAAATATGACGCAGAACAAAACCGAAGTAATGGTCGGTGGGCTTGTGATGGCCACCGCGATTGGTTTTTTGCTCTATGCGGCGCAGATCACCGGCGTCAGTTCCAGCGCTGGTAGTTACCCCCTTACAGCCAGCTTTCGATCTTTGGAGGGCGTGAGCGTTGGCACGGATGTACGCTTGGCCGGTGTCAAGATCGGCTCTGTGAACTCGGTGACGCTAAACGCTGAAACGTATCGCGCGGATACAATTATCAGTATCAAAGACGGTATCGAAATCCCTGATGACAGCGCGATTACAATCGCATCTGAAGGCCTGCTTGGCGGGAATTTTGTCGAGATCGTTCCAGGTGGATCTCCATTTATGTATGATCCATCTTCTGAGATTGAAGACACGCAAAGCGCGGTTAGCCTTGTGTCGCTCTTGCTAAAGTTTGTGTCAGGGTCGGGTGAATGATCAAATTCCTTAGCGTTTTGATAATCTTAGCTGCATCGGCGTCAGCATCATTGGCGCAGCAGCAGGTGTCTTCCGGCACTGGGGCGCAGTTGCGTGTCCTGGATAAAGTCAGTGGGCAAAGCTCCAACTACGAGTTGGCAAGTGGCAGTTCGATGGAACTTGGCATGTTGACTATTTCTTTGCGGTCTTGTCGCTTTCCAGAAGGCGCGCCGGCCAATGACGCGTTTGCCTATATTGACGTTGTTGAGACACAAACAGCGCAGCCGGTTTTTGGGGGCTGGATGATCGCATCTTCGCCTGCATTGAACGCTATGGAGCACTCACGCTATGACGTCTGGGTTCTGCGCTGTAAAACGTCTTGAAGGCTGGGCAGGGGATGCGCATCAAAATCTGCGACGTCCTGTAGCGCATCGTGTAGCAAAGCGTGATATTGAGAACGCGAAATTTCGATTGCTCCAAGGGTTGAGAGATGCTCCGTCAAGAATTGAGTGTCAAACAGGGTAAACCCACATCGCAAAAGATGCGTTGTTAGAAACGCGAGCGCTGTTTTGGACGCATCTCTTCGTTTTGAGAACATGCTTTCACCGAAAAACGCGGTCCCTGTAGTGACGCCGTAAACGCCACCCACAAGCTCGTCGTCTTCCCAAATCTCCATCGAATGGGCATGAGACATCTCGTGTAAGAGACTGTAAAGCCTCGCAATATCGTGACTGATCCATGTATCTTTGCGCTCTGCACAGGCGGCAACAACCGCGTCGAAATCACTATTCGCACGGATCGTCCAATTCGCCGAACGCATATGTCGCGCTAGAGAGCGGGAAATATGGAATTGATCTAGAGGAATGATGCCCCGTTGCCGTGGATCGACCCAGAAGAGTTCTGGATCGTCACGCGACTCCGCCATAGGGAAAATACCCGCCTGATAGGCATGCAGCAGCATTTGTGGCGTTAAAACTGGAGTATCATCTCGCATGACGACAGTTTACTCCAATGTCATGCGAGGTGAAGGGCTTAGCTAAAATTAAGCGTCAGCGTTAAGATTTGTCTCGAGCCAATGCTCTAACCAGTGGATGTTATACTCCCCAGTCAGCACGTCTTTTTCCTGCAAGAGCGCATGAAACAACGGAATGGTTGTATCGATGCCATCTACAATGAGCTCACCCAGGGCACGGTGCAAACGCGCTAGCGCTTCTGGTCTGTCGCGCCCGTGAACTATGAGTTTTCCAATCAGGCTGTCGTAGTAGGGCGGAATAGAATAGCCATCATAAAGTGCGCTATCCATTCGTACACCAAGTCCACCAGGTGCATGATATTGGGTAATTTTGCCAGGGCAGGGAGAGAAATTCGGCAGCTTTTCTGCGTTGATCCGAACCTCAATTGCGTGACCATTGATTTCTAGATCGTCCTGCTCGAACGACATTTCATGGCCTGCCGCAACAAGAATTTGCTCGCGCACAAGGTCTACACCAAAGATACCTTCTGTCACTGGGTGCTCGACCTGCAAACGCGTGTTCATCTCAATGAAATAGAACTCCCCGTTTTCATAAAGGAACTCGATTGTGCCAGCGCCGATATAGTTAATTTTGGCAACAGCATCTGCGCAGGTTTTACCAATGCGTGCGCGTTCTTCGGCACTGATGGACGGACCTGGGGCTTCCTCAAAAACTTTCTGATGACGACGCTGCAAAGAACAATCTCGTTCACCCAAGTGAACCGCACGTCCTTTGCCGTCGCCGAACACCTGAATTTCGATGTGGCGCGGGGTGGTCAGGTACTTTTCGATATAAACTTCGTCATTGCCGAAATTCGACTTTCCCTCGGCGCGCGCGGTCATGAACGCGCTTTCCATGTCATCAGCTGTTTGTGCAACTTTCATGCCGCGCCCGCCACCGCCGGCAGTGGCTTTGATGATGACTGGATAGCCGATTTCATCGCCAATGCGCTTTGCATCGTCGAGCGTCGCGACACCACCATCAGACCCGGGAACGCATGGCACGCCAAGCGCTTTCATCGTGTCCTTTGCTGTGATCTTATCACCCATTGTGCGGATATGCTCTGCTGTGGGTCCAATGAATGTCAGGTTATGATCTTCAATAATCTGTACGAAATTCGCATTTTCAGACAGAAATCCGTAGCCGGGGTGGATCGCTTGTGCGCCTGTTATTTCGCAGGCTGAAATGATTGCTGGGATGGACAAATAGCTATCAGTTCCGGCCGGTGGGCCAATGCAAACGGATTCATCAGCCATGCGAACATGCATTGCATCCGCATCGGCGGTTGAATGTACAGCGATAGAACCAATGCCCATTTCGCGGCAGGCACGAATAACCCGAAGCGCGATTTCGCCGCGGTTAGCGACAAGAATTTTGTCAAACATATCTGAGCCTTATTCGATGATGACCAAAGGAGCGCCGAACTCAACTGTTGAGCCATCCTCGACCATAATCCGTGTCACTTTGCCTGCGCGCGGTGCTGGAATATGGTTCATAGTTTTCATGGCTTCGACAATAAGCAAGGTGTCACCTTCTGAAACCTGCGCTCCAACGCTCACAAATGCGGGGGAGCCGGGTTCAGCTTGCATGTAAACTGTGCCGACCATTGGCGACGTAACTGCGCCGGGATGGCTTGAGGGATCATCGCTCGCAGGCGCTGGAGCCGCTGCGACTGGTGCGGCGGCGACAGCTGCAGGAGCCGCAGCAACGGGAGCAGGGGCCGCAATCATCTGTTGCGATGTACGGCTAACACGGACGTTAATGCTATCATCTTCTGCGTAGGCGCGTTTGACTTGCAATTCTGTCAAATCATTCTCGCGCAAAAGTTCTGCAAGCGCTTGGATGAATGCAACATCGGCATCGTTTGATTTGTTTGTCATGCTATCCCTCAATGTCCCTGGGCTGTATTTGCGCTTTCTGCGAAGCGCGACTGGCGTTTGTTATAGGGCAAGACGTTATAGTTTGGAAGCCGCGCTGCTGCATCTAAATCGCACAATGATTGAGGTGACTTACAAAGCGTTGTTTTGCCTTGGCATGTTCCAATTTTTATTGACCTTATATCTTTGCTCTGGCCTCATGGGGGCAAGCCAGCGGAAGGAAAAGCATTTGAATATAGGGTCTTGGCTCTCGCGCCGTGCGCGCCAATCACCAAAATACGCGGCGGTTTTTGATGGGATTGACTGTGTCGCGACATATCAAGAATTCGACCAGCGTGCGCGTAGCGTCGCGCATTGGCTGAAGGATCAAGGCGTCGCACCCGGTGATCGTGTTGCCATTTTTATGGAGAACAGACCTGATTACCTCTTCGTTTTATATGGGGTTTGGTATGCAGGGGCCGCAGTGGTTCCAATCAACGCGAAACTTCATGCCAAGGAAGCGTGCTGGATCATTGAAGACGCAGACGTGACTTTAAGCTTCGCGAGTGCGGATAAGATGACTGCTTTGATGGACGCGGGCATTGCGGGTCAAATAGTCGATGCTGGGTTGGTTTGCAGTGAAACTGCTCCGCACTCTGAAGCGGAGTATGAACCTCGAAAGCCAGATGATTTGGCTTGGCTATTTTACACCTCTGGCACTACGGGTCAGCCCAAAGGTGTGATGATCACGCACCGCATGCTTGTGTCGATGTCGATGAATTACCTCATAGACGTCGATTCAGTAAGCGACGAAGACACTGCCATCTATGCCGCCCCAATGTCACATGGGGCAGGGCTTTATAATATGGTGCACGTGCTCAGAGGGGCGCGGCATGTTTTCCCAGCGTCGCGCGGGTTTGAGGCCGGTGAGATTTTTGAGCTCGCACGTACATTTGGCTCCACACATATGTTTGCGGCTCCGACCATGGTAAAACGTCTTACAGATGCGGCAAACGTGAGCGGTGCGGACGGGGCGGGGTTGCGCACCATCGTTTATGCTGGTGGCCCTATGTATGAAGCGGACATTTTGGCCGCATCAGACACATTCGGCGACATCTTTGTTCAAATCTATGGGCAAGGGGAATGTCCAATGGGCATTACCGTTTTGTCGCGACAGGATGTGAGTGATCGCTATCACACACGCTGGAAAGACCGTTTAGGATCGGTTGGGAAAGCCCAGTCTTCGGTCGAAGTGCGTGTTGCTGATGAGAAAAATGAAATATTGAACGCAAATGACACCGGTGAGATCCAGGTGCGCGGTGATACCGTGATGCAAGGCTATTGGCGCAACCCGCAGGACAGCGCTAAGACACTTGTGGATGGGTGGCTCAAGACCGGTGATCTGGGGTTTATTGATACTGATGGCTATGTGAGCTTGGTTGATCGTTCGAAAGATCTGATCATTTCTGGCGGCACAAACATCTATCCGCGGGAAGTAGAAGAGGTCTTGCTGCAACACGCCGATGTTTCTGAAGCCTCAGTTGTCGGAGCGTTTCATCCAGAATGGGGTGAGGAAGTCGTTGCTTTCGTTGTTCTTACGAAAGGCGTAGTTTTGAATGACACCGAACTCGACGCGCATTGCCTTGGGAATATCGCACGTTTCAAGCGTCCAAAGCGGTATGTGCAACTCAATGAGTTACCTAAGAACAACTATGGCAAGGTCTTGAAGACTGAGCTGAGAGCAATGCTTTAAAACGGCTTCAGCCTCGCGTCTTTCGAAGCGAGGCTGAGGTTTGGAAACAGTGTTTGGTTATGCGCCAGCGCGATTGGCGATCAAGTCATCCACGACCGAAGGATCGGCGAGAGTTGATGTGTCGCCAAGCGCACCCGTGTCATTTTCGGCAATCTTGCGCAGAATACGGCGCATGATTTTACCAGAGCGCGTTTTAGGCAAGCCCGGTGCCCATTGGATAACATCAGGCGAGGCAATCGGGCCGATTTCTGTGCGTACCCAAGTGCGCAGTTCTTTACGCAATTCTTCTGTTGGCTCTTCGCCATTCATCAAAGTCACGTAGCAATAGATGCCCTGACCTTTAATATCATGGGGGAAGCCAACCACAGCCGCTTCGGCGACTTTCTCATGTGCCACAAGCGCGCTTTCGACTTCGGCCGTGCCCATGCGGTGACCTGAGACGTTGATCACATCATCGACGCGGCCAGTGATCCAGTAGTCGCCGTCTTCATCGCGTTTGGCACCGTCACCAGTGAAGTAATAGCCTTTGTAATCAGAGAAGTAGGTCTGCTGAAAACGCTCATGATCGCCAAAGACAGTGCGCATTTGACCGGGCCAGCTGTCTTTGATGCACAAAACACCTTCAGCTGGGTTGCCTTTGATTTCCTCGCCCGTTGTCGGCTCAAGGATCACAGGCTCGATACCAAAGAAGGGCTTCATCGCAGAACCGGGCTTCATCGCATGCGCGCCGGGTAGGGGGGTCATCAAGTGACCGCCGGTCTCCGTTTGCCACCATGTATCAACGATCGGGCAACGACCGCCGCCAACGATTTCGTTGTACCAATTCCAAGCTTCCGGATTGATGGGCTCACCCACTGTTCCAAGGATGCGAAGGGACGACAGATCAGCGGCTTCAACAAAGCTATTGCCTTGACCCATCAACGCGCGCAACGCGGTGGGCGCAGTATAGAACTGATTTACCTTGTGCTTCTCACACACTTGCCAGAAGCGCGATGCGTCTGGATAGGTTGGCACACCTTCAAACATCACAGTCGTCGCGCCATTCGCAAGCGGACCATATACAATGTAGGAGTGACCTGTGACCCAACCCACATCAGCAGTGCACCAGAAAACGTCATTCTCTTTGTAATCAAACACAACTTCATGAGTGAAGGCGGCATAAACGATGTAGCCGCCTGTGGTGTGGACAACGCCCTTTGGCATGCCTGTTGAGCCGGATGTGTAGAGCACAAACAACGGATCTTCGGCGTTCATTTCTTCTGGTGCACAAACGTCGGAGGCGTCTTTTGCGAGTGCGTTGTAGTCAACATCACGCCCTTCGTTCCAAGCGACATCGCCACCAGTGCGCTTAACCACGAGGCATTTGACATCATCACCGCAATTGGCAAGTGCGAGGTCTGCGTTCTTTTTCAGCGGCGTTGCTTTGCCGCCGCGTGGGGCTTCATCCGCAGTGATAACAAGCTTAGCTTCGGAGCCGTTGATCCGAGCTGCCAGTGCATCAGGCGAAAATCCAGCAAAAACAATAGAGTGGATCGCACCAATACGCGCACTCGCGAGCATCGCATAAGCTGCTTCTGGAATCATAGGCATGTAAAGAACAACGCGGTCACCCTTGTTGACGCCCAAATCCTTTAGGATGTTCGCCATGCGGTTCACGTTTTTGCTCAGCTCGTTGTAGCTGATGTGCTGTGCACCTGCATTTGGATCATCGGGTTCGAAAATAATTGCCGTTTGATCCCCGCGCGTTGCTAAGTGGCGGTCGATACAGTTCGCAGAAACGTTCAAAGTACCATCTGAGTACCAATTGATGTTCACGTTACCAAAGTCGTAGTTAACGTCTTTGACTCTGGTGAATGGCTTTATCCAGTCAATGCGCTGACCTTGCTCAGACCAAAATGCCTCTGGGTCCGCGATGGATGCTGCGTACATCGTGTCATATTTGGCCGCATCAACATGCGCCGCTTTGGCAAACTCTGCAGAAGGGGGGTAGGTATTGGTCATGGGATAGTCTCCACCAGTAAAAACGCTTTCAGAAGGGAGCGACGTCCCTGTTTGCGCCATTCAATGTCGTGAAAGTAAAAAGGTCCAGCGCTGAAAGCAGGCCGGACCCTTTCAATTTAGATTGCGAGGTATTCGGCGCGAAGTTCTTCGTTCTCAAGAACTTCAGAGGCCAAGCCATCAAAGACGATACCGCCTGTATCCAAGATGACAGCGCGATCCGCGAGCTCTAGCGCGCGAACGGCGTTTTGCTCGACGATGATTGTTGTCATGCCTTGCTCTTTGATCAAACGCAGAGTTTTTTCGATCTCGTCGACGATCACAGGCGCAAGACCCTCATAGGGTTCATCAAGCAGCAATACCTTAATGTCACGCGCAAGGGCGCGCGCGATAGCAAGCATTTGTTGTTCGCCACCAGAGAGCGTCACACCTTCTTGCGCACGGCGCTCACCGAGTCGGGGGAAGAGGTCATAGAGACGCTCAATAGACCAACCAATAGGCGGTGCAATTTGCGCAAGCTTGAGGTTTTCTTCAACCGTGAGGCCCGGAATAATCCGACGATCTTCTGGGACAAGACCTAGCCCTGAAATAGCCGCTTCATAGCTTTTCATGTTGTGAAGCGGTTGGTGATCTAGCCAGATCTCGCCGTGCGTGACCTGAGGGTCATCAAGACGTGCGATAGAGCGCAGCGTCGTTGTTTTGCCAGCACCGTTCCGACCCAAAAGCGCAAGGATTTCGCCTTCATGGACTTTGAAGCTGATCCCTTGGACAATGTAGCTTTCGCCGTAGTAGGCGTGCAGGTCCCAGACATCGAGAAAGGCAGGAGCGGTTTTCGCTTGATTGACCCCTGCGGAGGCTTTCGATTGTACGTTCATTTGAAAAACTCCTATGCCGTCTCGCCAAGATACGCTTCGCGCACTTTGGGATGGCCTTTGATATTGTCTGGCGTGTCTTCGACCAGTGGCGTGCCTTGGGCAAGCACAGTAATGCGTTCGGCCAAAGAGAAGACAACATGCATATCATGCTCGATGATGGCGATTGTGATATCGCGCTCATCCTTGATTTGCTTGAGCAGATCAATGGTGTTGTTTGTGTCCGCACGCGCCATGCCTGCAGTTGGCTCATCGAGCAACAACAGACGTGGTTCTTGCGAAAGACACATGCCAATTTCAAGACGACGCTTGTCACCACGGCTCATCGCGGCGGCATTCATATGGCGTTTGTCGGCCATATTCATTTCTTCCAGCATCTGTTCTGCGCGCTCGACGATGTCCTTTTGCGAGCCAACAGAGTTGATGGCATTCAGTTCGAACGCGCCATCGCGTTTGGCAAAGCAGGGGATCATCATGTTTTCAAGCACCGAAAGATCGCCGAAGATCTCAGGTGTTTGGAAAACGCGTGAAATGCCCATCTGATTGATCTCAAACGGTTTACGTCCAAGCACAGACTGCCCATCGAACATCACGGAGCCCGTATCAGGAATCAGTTTGCCGACAAGACAGTTGAGTAGGGTGGACTTGCCAGCACCGTTAGGGCCGATGATGGCATGTACCGAGTTTTCTGCAACGTTAAGGTTTACATCACCTAATGCCTGCAGTCCGCCGAAGCGTTTGTTTACGTTTTTAACGTCAAGGATACCCATGATTTGTTTCCTTATTCCGCAGGTGTCGTTGCATCGGCGGTTTTCGCGCCGTCGTCATCTTTTTTGTCTCGCTTGAAAAGCTTGGCGAGCTTTTGGCCACCCTCAACAAGGCCGCCGGGCAAGAAGATAACAACCATCATAAACAGCAGACCCAGTGTAAGGTGCCAGCCTTTACCGATGAACGGATAGATGATCGCTACGACGAAATCTTCCAAGCCATCAGGCATGAATGCGAACCAAGTGTGCAAGATGTCAGAGTTGATCTTGGACAGGATGTTTTCCATGTATTTGATCATACCCGCGCCCAAGACTGGGCCAATCAACGTGCCAACACCGCCAAGGATGGTCATCAGAACAACCTCACCCGAAGCCGTCCAGAACATACGCTCAGCGCCCGCAAGAGGGTCCATCGCCGCCATCAAACCACCCGCCAAGCCAGCGTACATGCCAGAGATGACAAAGGCCGCAAGTGTGTAGGGACGTGTGTTCAAGCCAGTGTAGTTCAAGCGTTGCTGGTTAGATTTCACCGCGCGCAGCATCAAACCGAATGGAGAGCGGAAAATGCGGATCGCAAGGTAGAAGGAGCAAAGCATGATAAACGCTGCAAAGTAGTAGCCGATATTGAATGTAAACACCCAAGCGCCAACGACCCACTCTGTGCTATTGCGCATTTCCATACCAAACAGACCTGGTACTGGCAGATTACCTGCTTCAGCTGCACCGTCCAGAATGCGCGGATCGCTAAGGGCGAGCTGCAGACCTGTTTCACCACCTGTGATAGGTGTCAGAACGGAGTAGGCAAGTGCGAAGGACATTTGCGCAAACGCGAGTGTTAGGATCGAAAAGTAGATGCCAGAGCGACGCAAGCTGATGTAGCCAATAAGCAGAGCGAACAAACCAGAAGTGATGACCGCGAGGGCAATCGCTGGGATCACGTTCATGCTGAGCAATTTGAACATCCAAACCGCTGAGTAGGACCCTATCCCGAGGAACGCCGCGTGACCAAAGCTGAGATAGCCAGTCAGGCCGAAGAGGATGTTAAATCCGATAGCAAAGATACCGAAGATAACAAAACGTTGCATCAGGTCAGGATAGCCTGCGTTGAATTGTGCCCAGCCAGAGCCTTCAGGGAAGGGGTTTAGGATGAAAGGCGCGAGCATCGTGAGCGCAAATACGAGCAACAAGAGCGATGCGTCTTTTTTCTGTAGTCCTAGCATTGCTTAGTCCTCCATCACGCCTTTGCGACCCATCAGGCCACGTGGACGTGTTAGCAAAATGATAATTGCGACAAGGTAGATGATCACTTGGTTGATGCCTGGGATGATCTCGATGACTTCACGCATAGAAGCAAAGCTTTCGAGAATACCAAGCAAGAAACCTGCAAGCACCGCGCCCGGAAGCGAGCCCATGCCACCCACAACAACAACAACGAAGCTAAGGACCAAGAAGTCCATGCCCATGTGATAGTTCGGGGAGTTGATCGGGGTATACATCACACCTGCAAGACCAGCGACCGCGGCAGCAAGGCCGAACATAATGGTGAAACGCTTGTCGATGTTGATACCCAGAAGGCCGACAGTTTCACGATCGGCCATGCCCGCGCGCACAACCATACCAAAAGTGGTGAACTGCAAGAAGGCAAATACTGCACCGATGATCACAGCCGCGAAGGCGAAGTAGACGAGACGCCAGTAAGGGTAAATGATCGTGTTGGGATCGAAGCCAAGCATCGCGCCGAAGTCGAAGGATCCTTTAAAGGCATCAGGCGCAGGTGTTGGGATTGGGTTCGCACCATAATAAAACTTGATGATTTCTTGCAAAACGATCGCAAGGCCGAAGGTCACAAGGATTTGATCGGCATGCGGGCGGTTGTAGAAGTGCTTGATCAAGCCGCGCTCCATAATGACACCAATCAAGATCATCACTGGAATCGCAAAGAAGATGGACAGCGGCACCGCCCAGTCAATGATCACATCACCTGTTGCTTGGCCAAACCAGTCGTGGACATAAGGAACTTCAACTTTAAGCGGATTGCCAAGGAAGTCTTTTTGCGTCTCATCGATAATGGTGCGGCTTGTCGTCAGAATGCGGCTCAATGTGACAGCACAGAACGCGCCGATCATGAACAGAGCACCGTGTGCAAAGTTGACGACACCCAAGGTGCCAAAAATCAGCGTCAGACCAAGAGCGATCAGCGCATAGGCTGAGCCTTTGTCGAGGCCGTTGAGAATTTGAAGGAGTATTGCGTCCATGGTCCCACCTTTTAGGATCGGCATACGGGAAGCGTTCTAGCAAAGCAGCGCGTTAAAAGAACGAATGTATATGTGCAGAAAGTGTAGAGTAGGGTGCGTGATAACACGCACCCTACGAGGCAACGTCGCTTATGCGCCGTTGTTACATGTGCCCAAGTTACCGCCCGCAACTTGTGGGTGGTTGGGATCATACGTGACCTGCGCTGCAGGTGTGACTTCAACGATCTCAAGAAGGTCGAACTCGGATGTTGGGTTCTCTTTACCCTTCATGACGAGAACGTCTTTGAAGCACTGGTGATCGTCTGCACGGTAAAGCGTCTTGCCGTTACCCATGCCGTCGAACTCAAAGCCTTCAAGCGCTTCTGCAACTGCGCAAGGTGCGAAGGAACCCGCACGCTCAACAGCGTCTGCATAGAGCATTGTCTGCACGTAGCATGTGTGCGCCGCCTGTGACGGTGGGAAGCCATACTTTGTACCAAACGACTTAACGAATGCTTTGGAGCCTTCGTCTGTCAAAGACCAGTGCCAGTTCGCAGAACCGAAGATGCCTTTCACGTTTTCACCAGCACCCTTCGCCATCAAGCGAGAGTAAAGTGGAACGATGATCTGGAAGTCTTTGCCGTCAACCTGCTTATCACGCAGACCGAACTGAACAGCGTTGGTCAAGGAGTTAACCATGTTTCCGCCGTAGTGGTTCAGAACCAGAGTATCGGCACCGGACTGAAGAACAGGCGCAATGTAGGAAGAGAAGTCAGTCTGTGTCAGTGGTGTCTTAACCGCTGCAACAGTTTCCCAGCCCATTGCTTCTGTGGAAGAGCGAACCGCTTCCTCAGTTGTGTAGCCCCAGTTGTAGTCCGCTGTCAGGTGATAGGTCTTACGATCTGTACCATATGCGTTCTTCAGAACTGGCGCGAGTGCCGCACCGGACATGTAGGAGTTAAAGAAGTGACGGAAACCGTTTGCCTTCTTGTCTTTACCTGTTGTGTCGTTGGAGTGCGTCAAGCCAGCCATGAAGATGATGCCAGCTTCTTGGCAAAGCGCCTGAACCGCAACAGCAACACCGGAGGAGGAGCCACCGGAAATCATCACTGCGCCGTCTTTTTCGATCATCGACTTCGCAGATGCGCGCGCCGCGTCAGACTTTGTCTGTGTATCGCCTGTGACGTACTCGACTTTCTTGCCGAGGATGCCTGTACCCTTCAGCGCTTTCGAGCTGAATGTGTTCATCATGCCGCCGTCGCCGCCGCCATTGAGGTGCTCGACTGCAAGCTCGAATGCGCGCAGCTCGTCAGCACCCTCATCCGCGTAAGGACCAGATTGTGGAACGTTAAAACCAAGCGTGACCGTGTCGCCTTCTGGCGCGTTGGTGAAGCCGGAGTGACCTGCTGCTGACAGGTATGTTGGCAATGCCAGACCTGCACCAGCAACGGCGCTTGTCTTCAAAAGACCGCGACGTGTGAAGTTACTTGTGGACATGAAAATCCTCCCATTTTTTCTAAAATGCGGGGGCATGCTCCTCAACAAACCGACCCGCGATGCACAAAAGTGCTGTCTTATAAGACGCTCGGTAAGAAAACTTCGCAACAAATGCTTTTAACAAAACAATTATTTTGTAAACGAATGCACAATGCCGTCGTATACTTTGTAAAGAAATTATTCTGCGACGCAGAAACACGTTGAAACTGTAAGAGAAAATAATGAGACGAGAGACATTAACAGGTAGCCGTATCCGCGAACGCCGTCTGATCAATGGACAAAAGCAAGCTGATCTTGCGCGCAAGGCCGGAATCTCCGCGTCCTATCTCAACCTTATCGAGCATAATCGCCGCAGAATCGGCGGGAAGTTGTTGCTCGACATTGCGTCTGTGCTTGGGGTTGAGCCGATGAGCTTGAGTGAAGGGGCGGAAGCCGCGTTGCTGGGCGCGTTACGCGAAGTCGCAGCGATGCACCCCGTTGAACAGAGCGAATTGGAACGGGTTGAAGAGTTTGCAGGACGTTTCCCGGGCTGGGCCAGTTTGATCGAAACTTTGGCGCAACGCCAGAGCTCACTGGAGCAAACCGTTGTTTCCTTGACGGATCGTATGACCCATGATCCGCAATTGGCAGAAGCCTTGCATGACATGTTGGGCGCGGTAACGGCTATTCGTTCGACATCCTCCATCCTCGTGGAAACGGATAAACTAGAGCCGGAATGGCAAGATCGCTTTCATCGCAATTTAAATGAGGATGCGACGCGTTTAACGGAGGGCTCGCAGGCGCTGGTGGCGTACCTCAACGATGAAACATCAGAGCATCAGCAAGTGACAACGCCGCAAGACGAGATAGAGGCGTTTTTTCAACGCCACGGATATCACTTTGCATTGTTGGAGAATGGCGGCTCTGACACGCAAGCTCACGATGCGATAGCAAGCATGCTTGAAAATGCAGATGATTTGTTGGTGTCCGCCTCAGCGCGCGCGCAAGTTAAGCGTTTGCTCATACGCTACTGGTCTGATGCGCAGGCTTTCGGTTTTGATGTGATGTTGGATGAAGTGTCCAATGTTGGCTTGGAGCCTGCATCAATTGCCGCGAAATACAATATAGATATCGGATTGGTTATGCGCCGCTTTGCGAGCGTTCCAGGCGATGTTTTGCGCCCACTTTTGCAAAACAGTCCTTATGACATCGCCGAGGCTGGTATAGGGCTAGCTGTCTGCGATAGTTCCGGCACGCTCACGATGCGAAAACCCTTGCCGCGGTTTGCCCTGCCAAGATTTGGTGCAGCATGCCCGCTTTGGTCGCTTTACCAGGCGCTATCGCGTCCCCTTGTTGCGCTGCGCGAGCGCTCCCAGCTCAGTGGCCGTGATGGCGCACCGTTCGAAACATTGGCGTTAGCGGCTCCTGTCAGCGCCCCTCAATTCGGTGCAGTGCCCTTGCTTGAGGCTCATATGTTGATGATCCCGCTGTCCGCGAGCGGCGCGGCTCAAAACCTTGAGCCACTTCGCCCGATTGGGATCAGTTGTAGAATTTGCCCACGAGGTGAGTGCATAGGCCGGCGTGAGCCCTCCATCCTTGCGGGCGGTGTGTAGCATTGCAAAATGTGCGCGCGTGTCTAATGTGATAACACCGCAAAACGTCGAACTGGGAGGGTCGCGTGAACAAACATGTTCTATTGGTCGAGGATGAGCCAAACATCATCGAAGCGGTAAGTTTCTTGCTGTCACGCGATGGATGGAGCGTCTCTACCCATTCCAATGGTCATGACGCAGCGGATGTGATCCGTGCCAAGCAACCCGATGTGTTGGTGCTTGATGTCATGCTTCCTGGGCGCAGTGGATTCGATATTTTAGAAGATATTCGCAGCGAAGGCGCCTGTATGGATGTGCCTGTTTTGATGTTAACGGCACGTGGACAAACCAAAGACCGCGAACGCGCCGAGCGTTTGGGTGCGACGCGCTTTATGACCAAACCGTTTTCAAATGCTGAAATCATTGAAACATTGCACGAGTTGAGCGGGCCTTGAGCGATCGCGGTTCCGTTTACGATGCACCGGACGCCGGTGGTCGTCTCTTTTTAGAACGGCGCGGGTATCGTCAGCGTCGCATAATCGACGCTGCACGCATTCTGCCGATTGTTGGGTTACTGTTATGGCTTGTACCTTTAATTTGGCCTGATGCTGGAGAGGACGGAGCGATTGGGACTGCCCAAGCGACACTTTATGTGTTTGCAATTTGGGTTGCGCTGATTGCGGCTGGCGCTTTTTTAGCGTGGCGTATGGCACCACATGAAGAGCCAGCTAGCGACGGCGCGAACAATGCGCAGGGATCCGCAAGGTGAACCTGCTGATCTTCGTCTCTTTAGGCTATGTGATGGTGTTGTTCATCGTAGCCTTTGCGGCGGAACGCGCAGCGCGGGCAGGGCGTGCAACATGGCTGCGCTCTTCCATGATCTACACATTGTCCCTGTCGATCTATTGTACAGCTTGGACGTTTTATGGCGCAGTTGGTTTTGCCGTGCGCTCGGGACTAGAATTTGTCACCATTTACCTTGGACCGTCTTTGGTCATGCTTGGCTGGTGGTGGACCCTACGCAAATTAGTGCGCATTGGCCGCACGCAACGCATCACATCTATCGCTGATTTGATTTCATCGCGTTTTGGCAAGTCAAATCTACTCGCCATTGGACTGACGTTGCTCGCAGTGGCTGGCACAACGCCTTATATTGCGCTTCAATTGCAATCGGTGACGCAGTCTTACGCAGTTTTCGCGCGAGCTTCCCAAGGCGGCACGGGAGAGATCAATCAAACTGTCACCGCTCTATGGATCGCTGTCGGACTTGCGTTTTTCACGATTTTATTTGGTACGCGAAAGCTGGACGTGAATGAGCGTCACGACGGGGTCGTTATGGCGATTGCCGTGGAAGCGGTGGTGAAGCTTATCGCGCTTCTGGCGGTCGGGGTGTTCGTTGTTTGGGGCCTTTCTGGTGGCATCGCGCCGATGCTGGAAAAGATCGATGCCTCTGAGATTGGAGCTTGGGACGTCAGCGGGGGACGCTGGGCGGGCCTTACATTTTTGTCTGCTGCGGCGTTTATCTGTTTGCCGCGCATGTTTCATGTGATGGTGGTGGAGAACGATGACGAGCGGCACTTGCGCACGGCGTCTTGGGCCTTTCCGGCCTATCTACTGCTTATGAGTTTGTTTGTTCTGCCAATCGCGGTGACAGGGCTTGATCTGCTGCCGGAAGGATCAAATCCGGATATGTTCGTTCTGACTGTGCCGCTGAGCCAAGGACAGAACGGCTTGGCTATGTTGTCTTTTCTAGGTGGTTTTTCGTCTGCGACGTCTATGGTGATCGTCGCAACGATTGCCTTGTCCACGATGGTGTCAAACCACATCGTTATGCCTATCTGGGTGTCGGTTACTGGCGGAGGTGTCAGCGTTTCAGGGGACGTTCGCTTTGTCGTATTGCTGGCACGGCGCTTGTCTATCGGCGCGATTGTTATGCTTGCCTATTTCTATTTTCAACTCTCTGGTGGCGGCTCTGCTTTGGCTGCAATGGGGCTTGTGTCCTTTGTCGGCGTTGCGCAGGCGCTACCGATCATGATTGGTGGTATATTTTGGCGCGGTGCGACCCGACTGGGGGCTCTTTGCGGGCTTGGAATAGGCTTCGCTATTTGGACCTACGCGCTGTTTTTACCCAGCCTTGGAAATGGGTTGGTCTTTTCCGATGCAATACTTGCGAATGGCCCTTGGGGGCTTGAATGGCTCACACCGCAAGCTTTGTTCGGCATCAAAGGGCTAGACCCGATCTTGCATTGTTTGCTTTGGAGCGTTTTGTTCAACAGTGCGGCTTTCGTTCTTGTCTCGCTCTGCACGTTTCCAGCGCCTATGGAGCGCTTGCAAGGGGCGCAATTCGTCAATGTGTTTCAACAAGCACAACCAAGCCGCGGTTGGTCACAAGGGGCCGCTCAGTCCGAAGATTTGATGATCATGTCCCAACGGATATTAGGTGCGCGCGAAGCTCAAGCTTTGTTTGAAAAGGAAGCGCGGCTGCAAGGTGCGCAGGGAACATTGCCTGAACCGACGCCTGAGTTTTTGGAGAGCTTAGAGCGCAAACTCTCAGGTTCAGTCGGCGCGGCGACGGCCCATGCGATGATCGGTCAAATTACTGGGGGCATGTCTGTATCTGTTGATGATTTGTTGGCTGTTGCGGATGAAACGGCTCAGATCATGGAGTATTCCAGCAAGCTCGAAGCGCAGTCCTTCGAGCTGACCCGAACGGCAGAACAGCTGCGCCAAGTGAATGAAAAACTTACCCAGATTTCTGTACAAAAGGACGGCTTTATCAGCCAGATCAGTCACGAGTTACGCACGCCTATGACGTCGATCCGCGCGTTCTCTGAGATTTTGCGAGACAGTGATGATATGCAGGCGTCAGACAAGGCGCGTTACGCGGGGATTATTCATTCAGAAACCTTGCGCTTGACCCGCCTTCTGGATGATTTGCTCGACCTTGCTGTGCTGGAAGCAGGACGCGTATCATTGAACCTGACCGATAAGCCGCTTCTTGAAGTCCTAGAAAACGCGGTGTCGTCTTCTGGGGTTTCTCACAGCAACACACTGAAAGTGACGCGTGAGGACCCGCCTACTGAAGTCATGCTCTTCACGGATGTTGATCGTTTGTCGCAGGTTTTTATCAATGTGATTTCTAACGCTGTTAAGTATTGCACCGCCCAGGAACCGACGTTGCACATTAAGTCCTTTGAACAGGATGGTACGGTGATTGTTGATTTCATCGACAACGGAGCAGGGATTGATGAAGATATGCGAAGTGTCATTTTCGAGAAATTCTCGCGCGTGGGCGAAACACAGGCGGGCGGTGCAGGGCTAGGTTTGGCGATTTGTCGCGAGATTATGCATCGCTTGGACGGTGATATTTCCTATCTTGGCGGTCAAAACGGCGGAGCATTTAGGGTGCGTTTCCCAGCACGTTTGACCACAATTCAGCCAAGTGTGTAAGTTTTTAGTAAGCTTCTTGCTCTAGTGCGTACCGAACCCCTTGTAACGTGGACGGGGTTTGTAAGCCGGAGAATCGATCATAGAACCTATTCCCAGCATTCTGCGACGTAAGTTGCGTTCTGAGCCTGCGAGCGCACAGGAGCAAGCGGTCTCGCCTGCAAAAGCTGCGCGCCTCAGTCTCGCGCGTGCGGCGGACAAAGCGTTTGAACTTCCAATGCGTGTGAATGCTATCCGCCAAAGTCGGCTCGATCTTGCAGATGTCGTTGAAAGTCTGGAAGAGGAATGGGCAATCTATCCATTGGTCAACGATGACGGGTCCATTGGTGTTATGTGTTTCGACCCTGCCTGCGTCATCGCGTTTATGGAGCGTCAAACAAAGGGCAGTGTAAATCCGTCGGATGAAGAAGCACGCCCTTTGACGCGCACGGACAAAGCATTGGTTGGGGCGTTTCTTGAAGTGTTTTTCAATCTTTTTGACGAGTCACTTCTAGGCGCGCCGACAGCCTATTGGACCCGAGGCTATCGCGCGGAAGATGCCGTACATAGCCGTCATTTGATGGTCTTATTACTAGATGCCAGTGAATATCGCGGCTTTGATATTTCGTGTGAGGTGTCCGGTTTGGATCGATCAATCTCGATGCGTCTGTTTTTGCCGATAAAAGAACAACAGCCGACGCTTGCTGAAGCTAGCAAAGCCAAAAAGAAAAACCGCCCTGACAAAGATCAGATTAGCAATAAGACCATGCGCGGTGCCGCGCTTGCGGCAACGGTGGAGTTAGATGCAATCATGTGTAAGGTGACGATGCCGCTGTCTCAACTGAACACCCTTAAAGCAGGTGAATTGGTGCGATTGCCCCAGAACGCTGCGGCGCAAGCCCAGCTTGTGGATCACTCCGGTCAAACGTCTCGTGCGGTCAACCTAGGGCAACTTCACGGCATGCGTGCCGTGCGGTTGGTTTATAGCGAAGCTGATGAAATGATGGGTCAAGAGCCACAAGCGATTGAAACGCTGCAACCCAAAACGCAGATGCCAGAAGACATCGCGCCTGCGTCCTCAGACCCTGTGCCCAATCCTAGTGCACAGGGCGATGAATTAGACGCCCTCTTGGCGACGAGTAGCAGTTAGGGAGCGAGAGAACCCTAGCCCAAAGCGTTGCGCAGGCCCGACAGATCGTAACCAGCTTGTGCAGTTTGTGCTAGAATATCGTCCGCAGATTGCTTGCCTGCTTGGTGAAGCGCCCAGACGACAGAGCATCGTGTACCCGACGCGCAGTAGGCAAGAACAGGGCCTCCAGCGGCATCAACCATATCAAATTGCTTGGCGATATTTTCGGGTGTCATGGTGACATGAGTAAGCGGAAGCACCTTGAAATCAACGCCTGCCGCTTGGGCGGCCTGCGCCATAGCAGTGACTTGCAGATGCGCGGGCACTTCTTCGTCGGGGCGATTGCAAATCACTGTTGAAAACCCTGCTTCAACAATTGCGGTAAAATCGCTGGGGCTAATTTGTTCGGAAACGGCGTAGGTCGGGGTGATGGCTTTAATATGCATATCGCGTTTTTAGCGAGCGCCAAGCCGCGCGTCCAGAGCACGACCGAAATAGGGCGCAAGCGCCATTCCAACGGCCATCGCGATGACAAACATAATGTTCTGCCAGCCGCCAAAGCCAATCGAGGCAATCGTTGGTCCAGGGCACAGCCCAACAAGTCCCCAACCCATGCCGAACATAATGGATCCAACAATCAGATTACGACCGAGCTTTGGATCTGCGGGTTTTGGGAAACTGCCACCGACAAGCGGCGTGCGCACACGTGTGAGCTGCCAAGCAATCGCCATTGGAATGATTGCGCCCCCCATAACAAAGGCGAGTGTGGGATCCCAATTGCCAAAAATATCGAGCCAACCCTGCACTTTTGTGGTGTCTGTCATGCCAGAAATTAACAAACCAGCGCCAAACAAGCCGCCTGCGATCAATGCGAGTAGGTATCTCATCAAATCACTCCCAGTGCATGGCGCAACAGCGCAACTGTAACACCGCCTGCGCCGATGTAGATTATGGTCGCAACAATTCCTCGCGGCGAAAGGCGCGAGATGCCACAAACGCCGTGACCTGATGTGCAACCATTCGCAACGCGCGTGCCGATTCCCACCAAAAGACCAGCGAGAATGAGCAGGATTGGATTTTGTGTCAGATGCGTGTCAGACTCTGTTACAAACGGCACCATCAGCAGGGGCACAATCACCAAGGCGACAAGAAAAACTGCGCGTTCTTTCCAAGCGCTGCGACCCGTACCGTCGATAAGACCACCGATAATCCCGCTTGCCCCCATAATCCGCCCATTCCCGAGCAAATAGACAGCGCCCGCGAGGCCAATCAGCAAACCGCCGATAAGGCCCATGATCCAATCTTGTTCCATGTCTTGTCATTCCCTTAGAGTCACGGCCGTTTAGAGCTAATTGACCGGAACTTTAAGGAGAAAATGACACCCTCAGCGAAAGACCTTTGGCGCAGCACAGCTCAATGTTCAAATAGAGTAACGACCTGCTTAACGGGTGAGGTCTTTCATACCGCGCTCAAGTCCGGAAAGTGTCATTGGTACCATTTGCGCATCGAAAATGTCTTGGATCATTTTGATCGAATGTGTGTAGCCCCAGTGTTTTTCTGGCAGCGGATTGATCCAAAGGTTGCTTTTCCACTGTTCGCGCGCACGGGTGAGCCACGTCTGACCGCTTTCGGCATTCCAATGCTCATTTGCGCCACCTGGATAGGCGACCTCATAAGGGCTCATGGATGCATCGCCCACAAAAATGCATTTGTAATCAGGGCCATAGGTGCGCAGAACTTCGTGCGTCGGGGTTTGCGCATCCCAGCGACGCCGATTGTCGCGCCACACGCCTTCATACAAACAGTTGTGAAAGTAGAAATATTCGAGATGTTTGAACTCGGCGCGTGCCGCAGAAAACAACTCTTCCACAACTTTAATATGTGGATCCATGGAGCCGCCAACATCTAAAAATAACAGCACTTTGACGGCGTTGCGGCGCTCTGGCCGTGTTTTGACATCGAGGTAGCCGTTTTCAGCAGTAGCGCGAATGGTTCCATTCAGGTCCAGCTCTTCAGTTGCGCCATCACGGGCCCAACGGCGCAGGCGCTTTAACGCAACTTTAATGTTGCGTGTGCCAAGCTCGACACTGTCGTCGAGATTCTTGAATTCGCGCTTATCCCAAACTTTCACGGCACGCTTGTGGCGGCTTTCATTCTGACCAATCCGCACTCCTTCGGGGTTATAGCCATACGCCCCAAAAGGAGAGGTGCCGCCAGTGCCGATCCATTTGTTGCCGCCCTGATGACGGCCTTCTTGTTCTTTGAGACGTTCTTTCAGCGTTTCCATGAGTTTTTCGAACCCACCAAGCGTATCAATTTCGGCTTTTTCTTCGTCGCTCAGGTGTTTTTCCACCATTTTGCGCAGCCATTCCTCGGGAATCTCAACTGCGTTCAGCATTTCTTCAGTGCTGATCGCCTCTAACCCTTTAAAGGTTGAGGCAAACGCGCGATCGAATTTGTCGATGTTGCGTTCGTCTTTCACCATTGAGGTGCGCGCGAGATAGTAGAATGCGTCGATGTCGTAGGTGGCAAGGCCGCGCTTGACCCCTTCCAGAAACGACAAATATTCGCGCAATGAAACGGGAATGCCACCGTTGCGTAGGTTGTCGAAGAAGGGGAGAAACATCGCGTTATACCGCCATGCGGTGCACAATCAGCGTGATAATAAAGCCGATCAACAAGAAAGCGATGCCAAATCCAGCAGCATATTGGGCCATATCAGCCCAATTGCCGCCTGCTTTTTTTGCGCGCAATGCGCCCAGTGCGATGCCAAATAGCCCCGCGATTGTGTAGATCATTTCTAGCCGCGTCCTCTTTTCAGCGGGCTAAGCGATGAAATTTCACGCAATTTGGCCCGCACAGCCCAGTCTGGACCAAAGCCGTATCGCGCCCAACCCAAACTGTCCATACGAATGGTACGTGCTTCTGAGGTTCTTCCGGCAAGGTCCAACGCTTCTGCGCGTTGCAACATCAGTGTGGACATCAATGCTGCGTTCTCATAGCGCGCGGCGGTATCCAAATGCGGTCCGATCTGCTGTAATGCCGCGTTGCCATTGCCTTCGGCAATGTAGAAGGACGCAAGCTGCGATGCAGTATAGGCAGCGTGTAAGCGGGTAGAGGGGTTTTGACCATAAAGACGCGCTGCGATTGCGAAATGCTCGCGGGCTTTCTTTAGATCGCTCGACATATTGAGGCGACCCATAGCGTAATGGCTAAAGGCGCGGCGATGATCATTCCACCCCATTGCGACTGCGATTTGCATCGCTTCGTGCGCTGCGCGTAGTCGTTCGTTTTGACCTGCGCCTGGTCCAAGCGCGCGTTGGATCGAATTGATCCACGTGCGTGGTGTGCGTGTCAAACGGCGTGGTGAATATTGTGCGCCGCGCGGATTGATGCGGGCTAGAATACCACCGATACGTTCTGCGACCTGAGATTTGGTCATGCCATTGCGCAAAGAGGGGTCATAGTACGCGCGCAAGATTGTCATATCAAAGCCGGTCAAAACCGTGTGCACGTTATCATCATTAAAGACAGAATCGGGGAGGCGATAGAGATCGTTCAACGGTCCAAGCGCTTGTGCGAGTTCTTCATGCAAGCAATCGCGCACTTCTTGCGGGCTGGAATCGTTCGGTAAGAAGATTGATAAGCGTTTGCGCTCTCTCAGGCTGGTCCAATTCACGAGGGATGTGCGTCGTGCCAGTTTATATTGTGCAAGGCTGGAAACATTCGGAGCGACAAAGCAAGCCGCTTGGGGAAGCATTGCGCGGATCTCTTTGCGGGAGACCGCCTCTATGGTGATATTCGCATCTTCAGCCTGGTTTTGTTTAATATCAATGCGCGCTTCTGTGCGAAGTCTATGCAAAAGGCGGCTTAGATCACTTCCGAGCCCTGCGGACGGTCTGCCCGTGACGCGCACTGATATCGGGCCTTCAAAGCGCGTGAGCACTGGCAAGCTGCGCCCGCTCTCGAGGTTAAAAGATAATTCAAGGAAATCACGGCCGATGTCTGAGTTGGCGCGTAAAGATGGTGTTGGGCGCGGGGCGCTGAACACTTTGACAGCGGGTAGATTGCCCGCAACGGACTGTGTTTCGGCACGCGAGGGCATATCGCTCGGAGTGGACGGCACGCAGCCCGACAGAACGAGGTAAAAAGGGAGCAAAAATCGGCGCATTTAGGTCTTCAAACCCCGTATCGGTCGCAGAGGACTGCGAAATGGGACGTTTGGGATAACGCCCGATTATAAAGAGACCCATAAGGGCAACGATGAACCGAAATGAGGGAGGACCGCGCAACCGCACGCATCTGAGCAATGCTCGGACGCGGAACACAAGACGTCTGTGAAAGACTTGCCTGCAAGGTTTAACTCCCGTTCACTCATTAAGGTGTGCACTTCTTCGCAGCACACCCTGTCGGGTTTAAGAAAACTTAATGGCAAGATTAAGGAACTGCCTCGGGGACACTAACCCGATACAATTTCAAGGTGTTATAGGGGATTGTTCACGTTTGGGAATTTGTTGCTGGCCTGCCACCTAGATATTGGGTCAGTGACAGGCCTAAGGCATAGAGATGTGCATTAATTGTAAACGACTGTCGTTTTACGCTGCTCTCAACCGCGTCGGGCCATGAAGGCGAGTCGTTCAAAAAGATGTACATCTTGTTCGTTTTTGAGCAGCGCACCATGCAGCTTTGGAAGCGCACTCGCACCGTCACGTTTCAAGTCTTCTGGGGTCAGGTCTTCTGCCAACAGAAGCTTTAGCCAATCAAGCACTTCTGAGGTAGATGGCTTCTTTTTAAGGCCTTGTTGTTCTCTTATATCATAAAACTGGGTTAATGCGGTGGTGAGCAGGGCTTCTTTGATGCCAGGGTGATGCACTTCTACGATCTTGCGCATGACATCAGGTTCAGGAAATCGGATGTAGTGAAAGAAACAACGGCGCAAGAATGCGTCCGGCAATTCTTTCTCATTGTTTGAAGTGATGATGACAATTGGTCGATTCTCAGCACGGATCGTTTCTCCCGTCTCGTAGACGTAGAATTCCATGCGATCGAGTTCTTGCAGTAAGTCATTTGGAAATTCGATGTCAGCTTTGTCGATTTCGTCGATCAGAAGAACGACTTTCTCTCCAGCTTCAAACGCTTCCCACAACTTACCCTTGCGTATGTAGTTTGCCACGTCATGGACACGTTCTTCGCCCAGCTGGCTGTCCCGAAGGCGGCTGACTGCATCGTATTCATATAGGCCTTGCTGCGCTTTGGTCGTTGATTTGATGTTCCACTCGATCATTCGTAACCCAAGACCGGATGCGACTTGGCGTGCGAGTTCTGTTTTACCTGTGCCGGGTTCGCCTTTTACCAAAAGCGGACGTTCTAAGGTAACAGCCGCATTCACCGCGATTGTAAGGTCGTCCGTCGCGACATAATCTTGCGTTCCGGTAAATTTCATTTGCGCTCTTTCTCTATTCCAAGTGTTCTCGTTACCTTATCTCGCAGTAAATATCGCTGCAATGTGAGTTTATTCGGTAGTGACAAGCCAGCTACCTTAGGGTAAATCGCGCCCACCGACGCCAGAAATGACCGTAGCCAGAACTCAAAGGATTTTACCCATGGATGATGGCAACAAGGGGGACGAAAACATGAAAGCTGAAGTATTTTTGCCAGATGATTATCGTCCGGCTGAAGACGAACCGTTTATGAACGAACGTCAAACAGAGTATTTTCGCAAAAAACTGACGGATTGGCGCGACGAACTGTTGTCTGATAGCCGCGACACAATCGAGACGTTGCAAGACGGAACTCGCAACATCCCAGATGCGATTGATCGCTCCAGCGAAGAAACCGATCGTTCGCTTGAACTGCGCACACGTGACCGCCAGCGCAAGTTGGTCGCCAAGATTGATTCAGCACTGCGCCGAATTGACGAGGGCGAGTTTGGTTATTGTAGTGTGACGGGCGATCCGATTTCGCTCAAGCGTCTTGATGCACGTCCGATCGCAACTATGAGCCTTGAGGCGCAAGAGCGTCATGAGCGCCGCGAAAAAGTACATCGCGACGACTGATCGCAGGTAAATCAATAGATTTTGAAACGCCGGGGCTTTCGCTTCGGCGTTTTTCTTTGCACAGGTAACCTATGGATAACACTCTTAGCATAAGTATTGTGGGGGGCGGGATTGGTGGCCTCGCCGTTGCCACAGCGCTCGCGCAAAGAGGGATGCAAGTTTGCGTATTTGAACAAGCGGCCCAAATCGCTGAAGTGGGCGCAGGGCTACAGGTCAGTCCCAATGGGCTTCGCGTTTTACGCGCGCTTGGCTTGGAAGAAAAGCTCAGCAAGCGTTCCAGCCAGGGGCAAGCCGTGAGTTTACGCCGTGCTGAAAGTGACTATGAAGTCGCGCGGCTTGATTTGAACAAGTTGCCAAGTGATCAACGATATCATTTTGTCCATCGCGCCGATTTGATTTCTATACTCCACAATGCAGCACATGAAGCGGGGGTGACAATCAAGCTCGATCGAAGTGTCACTTCAATAGAACCAGGTAGACCCGCAAAGCTGAATTTCTTGGATGGGACAAGCGCGCAGAGCGATCTTGTCATCGATGCAGGGGGGCTACACAGCGTTTTGCGCGGCACCTTGAACACCGCTGCTGAGCCATTTTTCACTGGCCAAGTCGCATGGCGTGCTTTGGTGCCCAACGTTGATAACCGCCAACATGACGTTCAAGTGCACATGGCAGATGGGCGTCATATCGTGAGCTATCCATTGCGTGGCGGTGAATTGGTGAACCTTGTCGCGGTGCAAGAACGTGCTGAGTGGCGTGAAGAGGGATGGTCGCAACGCGATGATCCCGACAATCTACGCGCTATCTTCAAAGACGCATCTGCGAGTGTCCAAAGCATGCTGTCGCGTGTGGAGGAGGTAAATTTATGGGGGCTCTTTCGCCACCCCGTCGCGGATAACTGGCACGCAGCAGGCTGCGCGCTGCTTGGCGATGCCGCGCATCCAACACTTCCTTTTCTAGCGCAGGGCGCAAACATGGCGTTGGAAGATGCCTGGGCGCTTTGCATGTGCTTGAAGCGAGAGCCTGATTTGAACGCAGCGTTGTCGAAATATGAAACCATGCGCCAACCGCGCGTGCGCAAAGTTATTGAAGCGGCGAACAATAATGCTTGGCGCTATCACTTACCACGTGGTCCTATACGTTTGGCAGCCCACATAGGGTTGGGACTTGGCAGCCGTATCGCGCCGGGCCTTATGCTCAAGCAATTTGATTGGCTCTATGGGTACGATATCACAACTGCGTTTGATTAAAATTAACTGTTCCGTGTCAAACAGGCTGCGCGTATAGTGTGCTCAGGAAATGAGCCGGAAACAGGCCAATGACAAGAGCGGTGATCTTTATACTTTGGGCACTTTTAGGTGCCGTATCGACTGCCTCTGCGCAGTCGTTCACCGCACTTGCGCGACTTGAGGCGAGCGAAAGCCGGATCACGACCCAAGGCGGCGCATTTCAGATCGATTTAAGCCTGAGCCAAGGCGTGCCTTATCGTGTGTACACATTAACAGAACCCGCGCGTTTGGTGCTAGATTTTCGTGAGGTTGATTTCTCCGGTGTGGATGCCAAATCTTTGATACTGAACGAAAACCCGAAAACACTCAGGTTTGGCGCTGTGCGCCCCGGTTGGTCACGCTTGGTGCTTGATTTGCCTAGGCCGCAGGTGGTGTCACAAGCGGGGCTTCGCGTGGATGAAAGCTCTGGTGCTGCGGTTCTTAGCGTTGCGCTGAAGCTCACGGATCCAGAGGAGTTTAAACGCCGCTCTGGTGCGCCAAGTGATCCGGTATGGGACAAATTGCGACCAAGCGTTTCACCAACTGTATCTTCTAGTGACGACAAAGCTCTCACCATCGTGCTTGATCCGGGTCACGGAGGGATCGACCCAGGTGCCGTGAGCGCTGGCATTACTGAAGCAGACCTGATGTTTGTTTTGGCGCAAGAGGTTCGCGATGCTTTGCTGCGCTCTGGCGATGTGAATGTTGTGTTGACGCGACAAGGGGATGAGTTCGTTTCGCTTGAGCGACGCGTTAAGATCGCGCGCGCAGCCGAGGCAGATTTGTTTGTTTCTTTTCATGCGGACGCACTCGCAAGCGGCAAGGCGAACGGTGCAACAGTGTATACCCTTTCAGAAGAGGCGAGCGACGCTGCTTCTGCCGCTTTGGCCGAACGTCATAATCGCGCTGACCTGCTTGCAGGCGTTGATCTAAGTGGTCAAGACGATGAAATCGCGGCAATCTTGATGGATCTCGCACGATTAGAAAACAAACCCCGCTCCGAAGCGCTCGCGCGTGGGATCATCCTAGGGATCAACACGGAAGTCGGACATACATACAAACGCCCGATCCAATCAGCGGGTTTTTCTGTTTTGAAAGCACCTGATATCCCTTCAGTGCTGATTGAAGTTGGGTTCCTTTCCAGCAAAGACGATCTCACCAAACTTACTGATCCGATTTGGCGCATGAAAATGGTCGTCGGTATTCATAACGGAATTCAAGCTTGGCTTTTGAACGATGCTGCCGATGCGCAGTTCAGACGCAAATAAAGTGATTAAGATAGACCATGACCATGCGCAAAAAGCTGCTTACGCCTGCCTCGGTTGTGTTTTGACCATTTGGTACGCGCGGCGTATATACTGCATATAAAAAACGGGGGCCGACACGTGCTCAGAGCAATTTTATCATTCTTTGGATCAATCTTTTCCCTTGTTACCATGGGGTTGATGATGGTCGCGTTAACCATTGGCGCGATTTTCTGGATGTATGGCCGTGATCTGCCAAGCCATGACAGCCTTGCTCAATACAAACCACCGACGATTTCACGGATTTATTCCGGCGAAGGTCAAATCATCGACGAGTTCGCCAAAGAACGTCGTTTGTTCGCACCGGCTGACGAAATTCCCGAAATGGTGAAGCACGCTTTGATTTCTGCGGAGGACAAGAATTTCTACACACACGCAGGCTATGACACGCGCGGTATGGCGTCTGCGTTGCGGGACGCTGTGGTCTCGCGTGGGCAAAACGTTCGTGGAGCATCGACGATCACGCAGCAGGTTATGAAAAATTTCTTGTTAGACGGCTCACGCCGCGCAGAACGCAAGATCAAAGAGATTATTCTCGCAACGCGGATCGAAGAGACACTGACCAAGGATGAAATTCTCGAACTGTATATGAACGAGATTTTTCTGGGCCAAAACAGCTTTGGTTTTGCTGCGGCTTCGCAGACATATTTCAACAAAACTATGGGTGAACTTGCGCCGCATGAAGCGGCGTTTCTGGCATCCATGCCCAAGGCTCCAAGTCAGTTTCATCCGGTGCGCCGCAAAGAGCGTTTAAAGCAGCGCCGTGATTTCGTACTTAAGGAGATGATGGAAAACGGCTACATTACGGAAGCGATTTATCAAAGCGAAGTACAACAACCGCTTCGATCTGTTCAGAATGGCGACTTTGAAAGCTTTAAGTCGGCGCTGCCGCCGCGTGATTACTTCACAGATGAGATCCGCCGCCAATTGAGCCGTGATTTTGGCGAGGGCGAGTTTTTCACAAGTGGTTTGACCGTTCGCGCGACGATTGATCCTGAAATGCAGGCGGAAGCGGCTGATGCATTACGCCGTGGACTTGAGCGCTACGACCGCTCGCAAGGAATTTGGCGCGGGACTGGAAAAAAGATTGAAGCTGATCAACTCGGCAGTGAAGAAGCATGGCGCGCTGCTTTGCGCGATGTGAACATTGCGCGTGATATCACGCTTGAAAATAAGTGGCATCCAGCCGTGGTCCTTGAGGTTGGCTCCAATGAGGCCCGAGTAGGACTTGAGGGTGTGGAAGAAGACGGGGATGGACACTGGATTCCTGCAAAAGACGTGCAATGGGCTCGCAAACGTTTGGCTGACGGCGGACTTGGTCGCAAAGCACGGGTTGCGGGGGATCTGTTAGAAGTCGGGGACGTTTTGCATGTGCGCCAAATGACCGCCGATGACACTGGTGCTTTCATCCGTTGGACGATCCGCCAAGTGCCAGAAGTGCAGGGTGGTTTCATGGCTATGGATGTAAATTCCGGTCGCGTTATCGCGATGCAGGGCGGATTTTCTTATCAGCATTCTGTCTTTAACCGTGCCACGCAAGCGCAGCGCCAACCGGGCTCCAGCTTTAAACCCTTTGTTTACGCCTCTGCGCTAGATAGCGGCTACACCCCTGCAACGATTGTTGTCGATGCACCCATTGAGATTAACACCCCTCAAGGTCTGTGGCGTCCGAAGAACGCATCCAAGACGTTTTATGGCCCAACACCTTTGCGCACGGGTATCGAGCGATCGCGTAACCTGATGACCATCCGCCTTGCGGAAGAGGTGGGGATGGATACCGTGGGCAGCTACGCCGAAAAATTCGGCGTTTACCAAGAGGGTGATTTTCTGCGTGTTCTTGCGAACTCGCTTGGCTCTCAGGAAACGACTTTGTTCAAGATGGTCGCGGCCTACGCAATGTTTGCGAATGGTGGTGAGCGGGTGGAGCCCACATTGGTTGATCGGGTTCAGGACCGCTATGGTAAGACAGTTTACAAGCATGACGAACGGATTTGCACCGACTGTAATGACCCCGCGATTGCACCAACCCGCAGCCCGCGCATCGTGTCTGACCGCGAACGTGTGATGAATGCTGTAACAGCGTATCAGTTGACGTCTATGATGCGCGGCGTTGTTGAGCGTGGCACAGCTTCGAAGACTGTCAGCCTTGGCGTTCCAACGGCTGGTAAAACCGGCACAACAAATGATGCAAAGGACGTTTGGTTCGTCGGCTTTACAAACCGGATCGTTGCAGGCTGCTACATCGGCCATGACACCCCGCGTAGCTTGGGGCAGGGCGCATCAGGTGGCGGTATGTGTGGACCTGTTTTCAACCAGTTTATGAAGAAGGCAACGCAGAAATACGGCGCGAGCAAGTTCCGCGTTCCTGAAGGATGTCAGTTCATCAATATGGACCGTTTTTCAGGTGCGCGTTTGTCCGATGGTGCCTCTGGCGACAATGTTGTGAACGAGTGTTTCCGCGAGGGCGAGGAGCCAATCTTCGGTGTTTCATTTGATGGCGGTTTTGCAATGGGGAGTAATCTGTCGCTTATCCGTCCCGATGGTCAAGTCGCGCGTCAGGTTACAACGTCGACGGGCAAGAAGGCTGTCGTCGGACGAAGGGCGACGTTCGGAACTTTGAGCTCGGGTGGGCTTTACTAAGCACCACTCCCCTTGTGAGTGGAACATCGCTGGTTTATCACGTTTTTGTAAGACACAACGACGGGATGCCCCATGCGCGCAGACGCTCAGAACACGGTTGAAGAGATTGAAAAGTCTTTAGAATTGCTCAAACAGCGCCTCGATTGGGAGACGGCTGAATTTCGTCTTGAGGAATTCAATGCACGTGTCGAAGATCCCGATCTTTGGAACGACGCAGAGGCCGCGCAGAAATTGATGCGTGAGCGGCAAACGCTTGTGGATGCAATGGGCGTTTACACCTCTATCAACCAAGAATTATCGGACAACATCGAGCTGATTGAGCTCGGTGAGATGGAAGAAGATGAAGAGGTCGTTTCAGAGGCTGAAGACGCGCTAAAAGCACTTGCGACGAAAGCGGCTGAAAAAGAGCTGGAAGCATTGCTGGATGGTGAAGCTGACAGCAACGACACCTTTCTTGAGATCAATTCAGGAGCAGGCGGCACAGAAAGTTGCGACTGGGCATCAATGCTTGCGCGGATGTATGTGCGTTGGGCCGAAAAACGTGGTTACAAAGTCGAGTTGCAGTCCGAAAGTGCCGGCGAAGAAGCAGGGATTAAATCCGCAGCTTACAAAATTTCAGGCCATAATGCGTATGGCTGGTTAAAATCAGAAAGCGGCGTACATCGCTTGGTGCGCATTTCGCCTTTTGACAGCGCAGCAAAGCGGCACACGTCCTTTACGTCGGTCAAAGTGTATCCGGTTGTGGATGACAACATTGAGATCGAAGTTAACCCATCTGACATCCGTATCGACACCTATCGCTCTTCAGGAGCTGGTGGTCAGCACGTGAACACGACCGACTCGGCTGTGCGTATCACCCACGCGCCAACCGGCATTGTCGTGACGTCGTCAGAAAAGTCACAACACCAAAACCGTGATATCGCGATGAAAGCGTTGAAATCACGTCTTTATCAAATTGAATTGGATAAGCGCTCAGCTCTTGTAAACGAAGCGCATGAAAACGCGGGTGATGCAGGGTGGGGCAATCAAATTCGATCTTATGTTTTGCAGCCCTATCAGATGGTAAAAGACCTCCGCACCAATCATGAAACCTCAGACACGAAGGGTGTTTTGGACGGTGATCTTGATGGGTTTATGGGGGCCACCTTGGCGATGAATGTATCGGGCAAGAGCCGTGCGGAGGCGCAAGGCGAAGACTAAAGTCGCTTGGGAGGGCGCAAAATGAGCAATATTTTGGATCAAAGCGCCGCCGATCTTGCTGACAAGATTAAAACGAAAGAGTTAAGCAGCGTTGAAGTGATGCAGGCGACTTTGGACCGCATCGATCAGGTAAACGGGACGGTCAATGCGATTGTTTCGCCACGCGCGCATGAGGCGTGCTTGGCAGATGCGAAAGCTGCCGATGAGACCGAAAACAAAGGTCCGCTTCACGGCCTCCCGGTGGCAATCAAAGATCTCGCTAACGCTGAAGGCTTGCACACCTCAATGGGGTCCCCGATTTTTGACGGCAACATTGCGCAAAGCGATGACTTGTTCGTTGCACGTATGAAGGCTGCGGGCGCGATCGTTATTGGCAAGACCAACACGCCAGAATTCGGGCTTGGTTCACATACCTATAATCCTGTGCATGGAACGACGGTTAACCCCTTTGACCCTAGTAAATCCGCGGGTGGCTCTTCAGGTGGGGCAGCGGCTGCGTTGGTCACAGGGATGGTCGCGCTTGCGGATGGTTCTGACATGATGGGCAGCCTGCGCAACCCTGCCGCTTGGAATAACATTTACGGGCTACGACCGACCTACGGTCTCGTTCCGCTGGATATGCCTGGTGATACGTTCTCGCATCAACTCGCTGTGGCGGGCCCTATGGGACGCACTCCGCGCGACGTCGCCATGCTCTTGGATGTGCAAGCGGGCTTTGATGCGCGCCATCCACATAGTTTTGAGCAGCCTTTGGCAAGCCCTCAATTAGGTGGCGATATCAAAGGGATGCGCTTTGGCTGGCTTGATGATTGGGGGGGCGCTTATGCGATGGATGCGGGCGTGCTGCAAACCTGCGAAGACGCGCTACGTCACTTTGAAGCGCTTGGTGCGAATGTCGAACACATTGCGCCACCTTTCGCTGCAGAGCAGATTTGGGAGTCATGGGTAAAGTTGCGTGCATGGGCAAATGCGGGCGGTAAACTTGGGCTATACGAGAACCCAAAGACGCGCGCGCTACTCAAAGACGATGCGATTTGGGAAATCGAAACCGGCATGGCGCTAAGCGCGATAGAGGTTCACAAAATGAGCCACATTCGCACGCAATGGTTGACTAAGCTTAACGAGTTGTTCGCGCAATTTGATGCTTTGATCCTACCGTCTGCACAGGTCTGGCCCTTTCCTAAAGACTGGACAAGCCCAAGCGAAATTGCAGGGCGTGGCATGGATACATATCATCGTTGGATGGAGGTTGTGGTGCCTGCGAGCCTTGTTGGCATTCCAGCGCTTAACATTCCCGCTGGCTTTAATGAGAGCGGCTTGCCGATGGGGATGCAAATTCTTGGACCTCGACATAGCGATGCGAAATTGTTGAAGATTGGCGCGCGTTGGCACGACGCTTGTGATTTCAAACTGTGCAAACCGAATTTAGATGTGCTTAACTCCCAGGCGAAACACTGAGGACTTATATAGCACGAAGGAAAGCACATGCCGCTTTCGCCCATAGAAGGGGTTCCGACCTTTCGACCGGTTCAGATGTCTGACTTTAAGAATGCCATGTCAAAAGGCTGGCAGGACTTTAGGCAGCACCCAGAATATGGGCTTATCTTCGCAGGGTTCTATGTGTTGGTAGGCCTGTTGATGGCTTGGATCACAGTCAAAACCCACACCACGTATTGGCTGGTTCTGGCGGCTATCGGTTTTCCATTGTTAGGCCCGTTTGCCGCCGCTGGTTTATATGAAGTGAGCCGTCGACGCGAGCGTGGGATGACGATAGCGCAGCCGAGCATCTTTGGTGTTGTGTTCCAGCAGAGCAAGCGCCAGTTGCCATCACTGTGTTCCATAATCGTGTTTATATTTTTGTTCTGGTTTTTTATTGGTCACATGATTTTTGCCCTGTTTCTGGGGCTTTCGAAAATGACAAATATTCATAGCAGTTTGGATACTTGGCTTTCTGCCGAAGGGATCATGATGCTGGCTGTGGGCAGTGCTGTCGGCGCACTCATTTGCCTGTTGCTGTTCATGATAACAGTTTTCGCGCTACCACTCATGTTAGAACGCGAAGTGGACTTTGTGACAGCAATGATCACAAGCTTTCAACAGGTGCAGGCGAATTTCTTACTGATGTTTGGCTGGGCTGTCTTCATTGCGGTGCTGTTGTTTGTGTCGATGATCCCAGTGTTCCTAGGAATTTTGATCACGCTACCACTTCTTGGACATGCAAGTTGGCACCTCTATAGCGCGATCCGAGTTATACCGGATACCGACTAACTTTCGCGCCCCATAGCTCTGAGTTTCGCATGCAGAGCCGGTGTATCGGCGTGCCCAAGTTCCAATGCAAAGATGTAGGCATGGGTTAGGTAGAAACCGGCTGCGTTCTCATCGTTGCTCATCTGCGCGGCGTCTTGATATAGCCGCACAAGGGCAGGGCGGTCATCGACCTCGTGAGCGGCTAGAAGCTGCGCATCAAGCCTACTCATTCAGCTGCGTGGGCCCGTGCGCGGTGGTTTTCGATTTTGCCCGCGACCCAAGCGTGAAAACAATGTGTCGGACTATCCATCACGGCTGAAAAGCGTCCACCATCAAAATCTTGCGCATGACGGCCCTTTTGCATGCCCTCGACAACGAAAATATCTTCCTCAAAGACAAGCTTCCATTGTTCTGTGTTTGCCGCGCGCATTGCGTCGTCAGTTTCTGGTGTCGCATAGTAAAGGTGGATGTTTTCAGTCGTCTGACCTTGTGCATCTGGGATGAGAACGATGGCAAAGGCATGATCTCGGTGCACGCCAAGCAAGACGTTTGGATAGACGCTGATATATTCAGCCGCTTCATTCCACTTTGCGCCGACGCCTTGGAAATCCTCAAACACTTGTCCCTCAGCACCTTTGAGTTGGCGATAGACGAGTGTCCCTTGGCCCGAAAACAAGTCGGGCTCTTCGATGTGATAGTGATCCTCTAGACGTGAATAACTGTTCAAACCAGGATGGACCCAAGGCAAATGGTAGCTCTCGCAATAGTTTTCGACTGCGAGCTTCCAATTGCAATTTACTTTCAACTGAAACTTGCTGTCAGCGCCGCCATGAAACAGCGGTTTGTCAAACTCAGCCCATCGTTTGATGAGCTCTGCGTTTTCTTCTTCAAAGGGCAGTGCCTTGCCATCGATGTTGATCCAGATGACGTCACGCCAAATATGACTGCGCACCTCGATCAGACCGAGCAAATTACGATCGATACTTTCATGAGTGTTTTGTCCGGGTCCGCCAACATGCGGTGTGCTGACAAGCCGCCCATCGGTGCCATAGCACCAACTGTGATAGGGGCATCGGATTGCACCTTCGATTTTGCGGGCTTCTTCTACCAGCATCATGCCGCGATGACGGCAAATGTTCTGAAAGACACGCACAGTTTCGTTTTTGTCGCGCACGATCAAAAGTGGCATGCCAAGGAAAGTGATAGGAACGGCGTCACCTGCCTCAGGCACGTCCGAGGTGACACCAAGTCCGGCCCATGATGAAAAGAGTACCGCGTGTTTTTCTTCTTCAAAGACTGCTGGATCAACGTAATGGGGATTGGGAAGACCTTGAGCTTCGCTCACATGGCGGCGGACGGCGGATAGGTCTGTAATATGAGCGCTCATGTGTGATCCTCCCTGAAGTTGTTGCGGGAGTGTACAAGCGCAGGCGCTTCTTCATATGCTCAACAGCGACTTCAACTTTTCTCACTGCGACCAGATGATTTTAGGAAAATGGCTCATCTGCGCGCAACAAACGCTGGTGGTAGCTTGGCAAATCTTCAAATTCGCAAAACCCAGCGCCGCGCGCTGTCGCAAAAATCTGTTTCGTCGAAGTACCTAGATATTCATAAACAATCCGCGTGACGCGTGTGTTGTTTACTGCTTCGTTCACAGTACGGGTCGAATAGCCTTGCCAGAAGTTGCGATCAAAAGAGGCGACGGGACTTATGAAATTAAAGGTAAATGTCATCGCATTGCGTCGTGACACCATCGCGACGATCCCGTCTTCAATTTTTTGAACGTGACCTTTGAATTGGCGTACGTCTGGGGTCATCGACAGACCTTGAGCTTTGAGGGATTGCGGAGCCTCGGATCCTTTCAAAAACGTCCAACCGTCTTTTCGGTAAATGTATAAGAGGGTGGTAATGAAGCGCTCAGGGAACAAAAAACTTTGGCGCGACAGTCGATAAAAGCCGCTAGGCAGTTCCGCCTCACTCACGCGCGTTTTGTCCAAAGCGCTAAACGCATTGATTTCAGGGTGGGTTAATATATCGCGCGACTGCGATTTTATGCACTCAAGGGGATCCGTGAGAATGCGGGCGTCTGTATTGAAGAACCGGCAGATCCTTGCAAGCGTATCCGGGCGTGGATAACTCTCGCCATTCAAGTAGCGATTGAATTGCGCACGGTTTATATTGAGCTGCCTACAGACTTCTGAAACCGAAGGATGGTCCGCGCATAACAACCTGAGGTTTTTGCCGAATTGTGCTCGGATAGCGACCGACTGCACTGTATTTTCCACACTTGCCAATTGTTCGTCGACCTTTCGTCTTACCAAGTGCGCAGCGCGCTAAATGGCTTGAAATAACCTAAATTTATACAAATCCGGTCAGGCCAGACTCATTTTTGAGTCAGAAACATCAAAAGTGACTACAAATTGCAGTGTTACGATGCTGCGTTTTGGCTAGCGCCGACATTCATGTCAGGCATACTTACGGTGAGTTTGTAGGAGAGGGCAATATGCTTGGGGTTGTGATCTGGACGGATGCCGAAGATAGCAAAGCGATTATCTGGTGCGAAGACCATGGGGAACTTGCATTTTTGTCTCAACACGCAAGAGTTGAGCTTGGTGCACAACGAATTGATCAAGGGGACTTGATTCAATTCGATTTAGAAGAGCATCGCAATCTGCGCATGGCTCATAATCCGCGAAAGATTGAGCAGCAATATTGCAGCGACATTAAAGCATTGATGGAATCTGCGGTTAAGGTGCAGGAAGCGGCTACACCAAAGCTTGAGCCGGAAAACTCTAACCTGCTCAGTTTTGCGCGCGACAAACGCGCGAAAGGTCTTGGCACTGTTGGCAGCGCTGCATAGTCAAAACGCAACGCTGCTTTTTGTTTGAATTATGCGCCGCGCGAAAGTGCGGCGACACCTGTGCGTGCAAGTTCGCTAAGACCTAAAGGGCCCATAAGATCAGCGAACGCATCGATTTTGTCTGAGGGGCCGGTCAGCTCAAAGACAAAGCTCTCAAGCGTGCTATCGACAACATTCGCGCGGAAAATGTCGGCAAGGCGCAGCGCTTCGACACGTTTATCGCCGGTACCTTCAACTTTGAACAATGCCAGTTCGCGTTCGACTGACGGGCCTTCCACTGTGAGATCATTGACCTGATGTACAGGAACGATACGCCCCAGTTGCGCCTTGATCTGTTCGATCACTTGCGGTGTTCCCGTGGTGACGATTGTGATCCGGCTAAGTTTGCCCGAATGATCGATTTCAGCGACGGTCAAGCTCTCAATGTTGTAGCCGCGACCAGCAAAGAGGCCGATCACACGCGCAAGTACGCCGGATTCGTTGTCGACGATTACTGCAAGGGTATGCTTTTCCTGAACATCCGAAAAGTTTGGACGCAGATTGTAGGCTGAATGGCTTGTCGCGCCTTTTTTGATTTTAAGAGGTGACATGTGATGTCCTTCTTTGGTCTTAATGTCTTGTGAGGAAGGGGCGAGACACGCCCCCTTGTCCAATCTAGTCGCGCTTAAACAAGCACAGAGCCTTTGGCATCGATCACGCCCTGCGTGTCCGCTTCGCCGAGAAGCATCTCGTTGTGTGCCTTGCCCGATGGAATCATCGGGAAGCAATTCTCGTGCTTTTCAACCAAGCAATCAAACAAAACCGGCCCGTCATGTGTGATCATTTCCATGATCGCGTCATCCAACGTATCTGGATCAGAGCATAAAATGCCTTTTGCACCAAAGGCTTCTGCCAATTTCACAAAATCAGGCAGAGCATCGGACCAGCTCTCGGAGTAACGCTCACCGTGAAGCAGCTCTTGCCACTGACGTACCATGCCCAGCCGTTCGTTGTTCAGAATGAACTGCTTAACGGGTAGGCGGTACTGCATTGCTGTGCCCAGCTCTTGCATATTCATCAGCCAGCTTGCTTCTCCAGCCACGTTGATCACTAACGCCTCTGGGTGGGCCATCTGCACACCGATAGAGGCGGGGAAGCCATAGCCCATCGTGCCCAAGCCACCGGATGTCATCCAGCGGTTCGGATCTTCAAAGCCTAGGTATTGCGCAGCCCACATCTGGTGCTGACCCACTTCGGTGGTGATGTAGCGATCGTGCTTTTTCGTAAGCGCTTCAAGACGCTCAAGGGCGTATTGCGGTTTGATGATTTTGCCTGTTTGTTCAAACTTCAGGCAGTCAACTTTGCGCCATTCCTCAATCTGACCCCACCACTTCTTCACCGCAGCAGAGTTGGTTTTGCGACCACGCGCTTTCCACACGTTCAGCAGGTCCTCAAGGACATGTCCCACATCGCCAACAATTGGCATTTCAACACGGATCACCTTGTTGATGGAGGATGGATCAATATCGATATGCGCTTTTTTGCTGTTTGGGCTGAACGCGTCTAGTACACCGGTGATACGGTCATCAAACCGTGCACCAATGTTGATCATCAGATCACAGCCGTGCATCGCCATGTTGGCCTCGTAAAGACCGTGCATGCCAAGCATACCCAACCAATTTTCGCCAGATGCCGGATAACAGCCAAGACCCATCAAAGTGGATGTGATCGGAAAACCGGTCGCGCCAACAAGTTCACGCAGGAGTTGGCTTGCCGCCGGACCAGAGTTGATCACACCGCCACCTGTATAGAAGATTGGGCGCTCGGCTTTCTCGATGGCTTCAACGAGTTCTGTAATCGTCTCTAGATCACCTTTGACCTGAGGCTGGTAATGCCCAAGATCTGCTTTCGCAGGTGGTGTGTACTTGTCCGTTGCGAACTGAACATCCTTAGGAATGTCGATAAGAACAGGTCCGGGACGGCCTGTTGTGGCAACATGGAAGGCCTCATGCAGGGTGCTTGAAAGTTCAGACGTTTCTTTCACCAGCCAGTTATGTTTCGTGCAGGGACGCGTGATACCAACTGTATCAGCCTCTTGGAAAGCATCAGAGCCGATCATGAAAGTCGGTACCTGACCCGTCAGAACAACAAGCGGGATACTGTCCATCAAAGCATCTGTCAGGCCTGTGACCGCGTTCGTGGCACCCGGGCCAGACGTTACAAGACACACGCCGGGTTTGCCTGTCGAGCGGGCATAGCCTTCGGCAGCATGCACAGCACCTTGTTCATGGCGCGCAAGCACATGGCGGATGTCATTTTGCTGAAAGATCGCATCGTAAATCGGTAGGACCGCGCCACCTGGATATCCAAAGACGGTATCGACGCCCTGATCTTTCAGGGCTTTGATTACCATTTCCGCACCGGTCATTTTCTGGGCCATGCGCCTGTCTCCATCTTGTAGGCGTTCAAATTCGTTACACATAAAAAAGCCCCCGTCCAAATGGCGGGGGCGCATGGTTTCCCTCACGGGCTGCCGTTAAGGCTCCATGCGCTGTCTAATTAGAATGACGACGACGTCGGTCATTGCTGATCGCTCCTCTTTGCGTGCGTGGACACTATGTCTGTTAAAAAGGAGCGTCAACAGCCGTTTTGTGGAAAAGTGTCCATTATTGCAGCTTTTCTTTTCATTTATTGCGCCGATTTAGAGTTTTGCGACACAACTTGGATTTAACGCAAGATTTCAGCATGGTTTTTGATTTTTCACACCTCTCGCCACGTCCCACTGGCGATTCCATCAAGCGTCCAGTCGCCAACGGACCAGCGCACAAGGCGCAAAGTAGGATGCCCAACCGCAGCGGTCATGCGGCGTACTTGTCTGTTACGTCCTTCAGATATTGTAAGTTTGATCCAACAATCTGGCACTGATTTGCGATATCGCACGGGTGGGTCGCGCTCCCACAACTCCGGTGGATCAATGCGTTCGACTGCTGCGGGGCGGGTTTTGCCGTCTTTCAACGTCACGCCATCGCGCAAGGCCTGCAATGCAGCTTCATCAGGAATGCGCTCGATCATGACCAAATAGGTTTTGGGTTTCTTGAATTTTGGGTCTGCGATTTGTGCCTGTAGCTTCCCATCGTCGGTAAGGACCAGCAAACCTTCGCTATCGCGATCCAAGCGACCTGCGGGATACACGTTTGGGACGTCGACGAACGCGGACAATGTGGGGCGTTTGGATCCCTCGAGCCCTTTGTCCGTGAATTGAGAGAGCACGCCAAACGGTTTGTTCAGCAAGATTACCCGGCTCACAAGAAAGCGCCTGTGCCTTGCAATACGCCATGCTCCATCGCGTAACGGGTCAAGCCAGCAGTCGATGAAATGCCAAGTTTGCGTTTGATATTCTTGCGATGCGTCTCAACTGTGCGCACAGAAATGTCGAGTGCTGCAGCGACTTCTTTATTGGAGCGCCCCTTGGCAAGCTGCAATAGCACCGTTTGTTCACGCCCCGTCAGGGCTTCGCGTGTTTCAGCACCACTTTCAGGTACAAGAGAGCCACGCGCGCCAGTGCACATGTAGCGCTGTCCGGTCATCACCGTATCAATCGCGGTTTTGATTTCTTCTGTTGGGACGTCTTTCAGAACATATCCCATCGCGCCGTGGCTTAATGCTGTGCTGATGTATTCAGGGCTGTCGTGCATGCTTAGCACCAAAATGCGCATGTCAGGATGGGATTCCAGCAAGATTTCCATTACCGCCAGCCCGTTCATGCCAGGCATATTCAAATCAAGCAGGATCACATCCGGCGCGAGGGATGCGGCATTGTCGATGATTTCTTGACCGGATGAATAGGTCGCAACGACATCAATGTCGTCAAAGCTCTCCAAAATGGCACGAATGCCTTCCGCGACCATGGGGTGGTCGTCAATAATTGCAACGCGTGTGCTCATGTTGCTGCATCCTCTGGTTCAACGGCTGTATTGCTGGTGTATGGATCGGGGGGTAACATATGGCTTAATGGCGCGCGGGCTTGCACTGTGGTGCCTTTGCTGCTGCTGGTCACTGTGAACGTCCCGTTTAACTGTTCCATACGTTCTTGCATGTTGCGAAGGCCGATCCCGCCGCGCGGGGAGGTGTCGGCCTGTTTGCGGCCTTCTTCCAATCCTTGACCATTGTCAGAGATCGTAAGGATCGCGCCGCGTCTATCGCCACGCAAAGACAGTTTAACATGGCTCGCGTCGGCATGGCGCTCGATGTTTGTCAGTGCTTCTTGGGCGATACGGTAAAGTGCGATCTTCGCATCGGCATCAAGGCGATTGCGAAACACGACCGTGGAGAATTCCGAAGTCATCCCAGTGCGCGCGGTGAAATCATCTGTCAAAGCCTTGAGGGCAGGGCCAAGGCCAAGATCATCCAGGACGCCCGGACGCAAATCACGGCTGATGCTGCGAATTTCCTGAATGGCGCTTGCGAGCCCTTCGATCCCTTGATCGAGGGTTTTGGGAACCTCGCGTTTATTCAAACCAAGCTGGCGGCGCGTGACGTCCAATGCATAGCGAATGCCCACAAGCGTTTGACTGATCCCGTCATGAAGTTCGCGTGCAACGCGCCCGCGCTCTTCTTCTTGCGCATCAAACACACGTTGGGTCAGGGCTTTAAGTTTTGTGTCGGCCAAACGACGTTCGCGGATATTAAGCAAAAGACCAGAGCCAAACACTGTAAGAAGCGCTGCTAAGGTAATGCCGCCAATATATAAAAACGTACTTCTGGTGCGCGCTTCGACCTGCGCGCGGCTCGAGGCAACAGTGGCGATAACATCATCAATAAACACACCTGTCCCGACCGCCCATTGCCAGCTTGGAAAGCTGGTCACGTAAGTGATCATGCGTGCGGGTTCGCCCGTTGAGGGTTTTGGCCAAAGGTAGCTGTGATACCCCGCACCAGAGCGTGCGATACGGATCAGTTCATCAACGATAGGCGTGCCTTCGCTATCTTTCAGACCGCTCCAGTTGCCATTGATCAGGCGCGTGTCGCGGGGGCTGACAAGATTGGTGCCGTCGTATTCGTAAACGAAAAAACTGCCTTCTTCGCCGTAGATCATCGCGGCCAAGATTTGTTTGACCCGTTGTTTGGCATCCTCATCATCAGGGGGCGCGCTGCCATAGATGAAGTAAAAGCCGTTGCGCGCTTGTGTGACGTAGTTGCGAAGCTCGTCTTTTTTAGCGTCGATCAGCGTTTGTTCCAGCGTTGCGATTTCACGATCCGCCAGTTGTCGCGACTGATACGCCACGATGAGTGAGATCAAAGCAACCGCCAATATCAATGGAACCGTTCCCAAAAGGAACAATTTTTGCTGGTAGCTAAATCGATCAGAAACAGGGCGCATCATGACTTTCTGCTAAAGGCGAATCAGGCGCGAATCAAAGCGATAAAGAATCGACACGGCTTTGAGCGCGCTGCGGTCTTGGTTCAATACTGCACAAAATATAAGGCATTTATTGACAATAAAGATGAAAAAACGACCAATCTACGCATAACTTGGTATTTCGCTTTCGCAGTTAGCTCAGTAGCTTTCCGGTACTTGAAACGATCCGCGCTGGGAGGGCCGATCTATCTTGCCCTTTCGCGCATCACTAATCTTGGGAGGATTCTAAATGGATCGTCGTTCTTTTCTAAAAACATCCGCACTTGGCGGCACGGCAACTGCCGCGGCAACACTTGCTGCTCCAGCTTACGCACAGGGCAAGCGCGTTTTGACTATGGTTCAGTCTTGGCCACGTGGCTTTGCTGTTCTTGACGACGCAGCAACTTACCTGCAGGACATGGTTGGCGCGATGTCTGACGGTCAGTTGACCATCGACAAGAAAGCACCGGGCGAGCTTGTTGGCGCGCTTGAAGTGTTTGACGCTGTGTCTTCTGGCCAGGCGGACATGTATCACTCTGCGGACTATTACTTCATCGGTCAGCACCCTGCATATGCATATTTCACAGCCGTTCCATTCGGTGGCACAGCACAAGAGCTGACAAACTGGTACCACCACGGTGGCGGCCATGAGCTGCACTCCGAGCTTGGCGAGATCTTCAACCTGAAGTCCTTCCTTGCAGGTAACTCCGGTTCCCAGTCTGGTGGTTGGTTCCGCAATGAAATTGCTTCCGCGGCTGATTTCAACGGTTTGAAGTTCCGTATGCCGGGTCTTGGCGGCAAAGTACTTGGTAAGCTCGGCGCATCTGTTCAGAACATCCCTGGTGGTGAACTGTATCAGGCGCTGTCTTCTGGTGCTTTGGACGGTCTTGAGTGGGTTGGCCCAATGGCTGACGAGCGCGCCGGCTTCCAAGAAGTTGCGAAAGTCTACTACGCTGCGGGCTTCCACGAGCCAGGTTCCGGTCTTGCGGCTGGTGTAAACCTCGACGTTTACAACGACCTGTCACCACAGCATCAGGCGATCATTTCCAACGCATGTATGGCGACAACGCACCTGCAGCTGTCTGAGACACTTGCAAACAATGGTGCAGCGCTTGCACGTCTTCAGTCTCAGGGCGTTAAAGTTCTGCAGTTCTCTGACGACGTTTGGGATGCATTCGGTAAAGCGTCCGCAGAAGTCATGGACGAGAACATGGGCGACGAAATCTTTGCGAAAACACGCGCAAGCTTCGAAGAGTCCATGGCGTCTAGCTCTTCTTGGATTGGTAAGTCCGACGGCTTCTACGTCGCACAGCGTGACCGCGTTCTTGGCAACCGCTAAGCCTTTGGCAATATGACAGAAGGCGGGCTTTCGCACATGCGCGAAGGCCCGCTTTCAACTTAGATCAAAACGAGCGGCGCATGTTAAATAGTGCTGCCTTGAACGACACGGTAGGGGGGATAGCAATGGAAGACGAAGCGTCTCGCGGAGCACTCGTTGCAATTGGCGAGTTTCTGCTCTGGCTCATCCAGAGCTTTGGCATGGCATTTTACAACTTCGGCTATGCGGTCACGCATCCGGCCAGCTGGCTCGATTGGTCAGACAGCCAATCCATGATGAAGTTCATCTACTATGGCGGCTCGCAAGAATTCTTCTTTGTTGTTTTCACAGCATTCCTGATCCTCACGGCCGTCGGCATGTGGCGCAATTCGATCATGTGGGGCACTGTCCGCTTCTTGGAAGGCATGGCGAACACGCTTGGCCGCTTCTTCGCGTGGGCGGGTCTTTTGATGGTGATCCAACAGATCGTCATTGTCTTTATGCAGCGTATCTTCACGCGCCCTGACATATCGTTCGGATTTGGCATTCCGCTTCAGTTCGACATCAGCTGGTTCGCGGAAGAACTAAAACTTTACAACGCGTTAGTCGTTTGTCTTTGTGTGACATATACTTTCGTCCAAGGCAGTCACGTTCGCGTCGACCTTGTCTATTCTGCCGTGAAATACCGCACCAAAAAAGTGATCGATATGGTCGGCTGCATTATCTTTATGATGCCGGGCGCAATCCTGATTTGGATGTATGGTTGGTACTTCATGTGGCGTCACCTTGTGACCCCAAAGGTCTCTGCGTCTGACAGCCTTGAGCTGCTGATGCGCAAATCGCGACTTCTCAAATGGAATGTTGAAACCATCGGTTTCTCTCCAAACGGGTTTACGGCCTATTTCCTCTTCAAGATTTTGCTGGTGACGTTTGCAGCACTCGTCTTCTTGCAGGCCATCGCGTTCTTCTACCGCTCTTATCTGGAGTGGAAAGAAGGACCTGAAAGCGAGGGCAAGTACCTCGACAAAGATACGCTCGGTGAGGGCGAAGAAGCTTATGAGGGGACGCACTGATGGAGTGTTTTCAGCAAAAGTGGGAACCGGTTTTGCGGTTCGAAAATGCGACCACTGGGATAGCTGAGTGTTTTCAGCAAAAGTGGGAACCGGTTTTGTGGTTCGAAAATGCGACCACTGGTAAGGAGGCGTAGACGATGTTCTTCGGTTTAGATGGCGTTGAAGTCGGCCTGATTATTGTAGCGCTTTGCCTGTTTGGCGGCATTCTATCTGGCTTCCCCGTCGCGTTCGCGATTGGTGGTGCCGGTGTGATTTCCTTTGTTATCATTGCCATGCTCGATGGGGCCGGGCTGCTTATTCACCAAGCGATCGACAAAGGGTCGGTGATGTATTCCGATCTGGTTAATTCTGGGATCAAGCCCGAATCCATATCGATTTTCAGATACCCCGAATTGCCTCGTATCGAAGAAGGCGTCTTCCCACGTGGCTGGGAGCACGCGCTGGATCGTAACGTGTCTTTCATTGTGAACCGTATGAACGAGCGGGTTCTGGCGGGTCAGTCTATCGAAACGCTTCTCGCGGTTTTGATGTTTGTTCTTATGGGCATCACGCTTGAGCGCTCCAAAATTGCGAATGATTTGCTGACCACAATGGCCAAAGTCTTTGGGCCGTTGCCCGGCGGTTTGGCTGTATCGGTTGTTGTGGTTGGTGCATTTCTTGCGGCCTCCACTGGTATTGTTGGCGCGACGGTTGTGACCATGGGCTTGCTCAGTCTGCCAACAATGTTGCGCAACAACTACTCGCCTGAAATTGCGACAGGGGTCATCGCGGCCTCTGGCACCTTGGGGCAGATTATTCCGCCATCCATCGTGATTGTCCTACTCGGAACCCTTGCGGGTGACCTTTACTCCTCCGCCCAAGAAGCGCGCGCCATTGAAGCGGGCTGTACCGATGCTTTGACCTATCTTGGCCAGCCAGCGGTTCTGTCTGTTGGAACCCTCTTCCAAGCGGCCCTTCTGCCAGGTATTTTGTTGGCCTTGCTCTATGCGCTCTATGCATTTGGTTATGCGCTTGTGAACCCGTCAAAAGCCCCAGCGGTTGAAATGGGAACTGGCAGCAGCGAAGTTATCACGCGCAACGAAGGCTTCACTTGGTTCCTGGGTGTGCCAATCGCTTTGATCGCGGGTTTGATGTTGATGAGCAATCTCAACATCGTTGGTAGCCAAAGCCTTCAGGTCGACAGCTATTCTGACATCGGGCAGGGCGCGAGCCTGCGCACGAATGTTGGCGAAGATTGCCAAGCATCTATGATTGAGTTGCATGGTCAAGAAGCATGGGATCTTGCGATTGCCCAAAGTGCGGAAATCGAAGCATCTGGTGGCGTCGCGGAAAGCGTAAAGCTCACAGAAGAAGAGCTGGCAACGGCCATTGCCGACAAGGAAGCAGCAGCCGCGCCGATTGGTACGGGTATTGCGATCCTTGCAGTGATCTTCGCGCTCATCCTGACAACAGCCCGTGGCGTGCGTCCTTCTGCAGACCATCGCCCGATTTATATCGGTTTGATTGGTGTGGTGCTGGGGCTTCTTGTAGACATCTTGTTCATTCGCCCGTCCACAAGCGCTGGTGTGTCTGTGGTACTGATGTTGATCCCCTGGGCGATCACGATTTACGGCTGTACCCATGCCGCGCTGATGCTGGCCAAGAACGAGCTGCTGCGCGTGGTCTTCCCGCCGCTCATCTTGATCGTGGCTGTGCTTGGTTCCATCCTTGGGGGTATCACCAACCCGACGCCCGCTGCGGCGCTTGGGGCAGGGGGTGCGATCATGCTCGCGGCATACCGTCGTCTGCGTGATGAGGATAAATCAGGCAAGATCGTCATCTTCTCATGCTTTGCAGTGATCTTGATGATCCTGATCGGCGTGAACTTCGATCTGCGCGTGAACCAAGGTAGCCCAAGCTTCGAGACATGGGTCGCATTTTTCCTTGCCTACACAGCATGGCTCTATGCGTTCTTTGGTTTGCTGTTCTCGTGCTACGTTCTTTACCGCGCTGGCATCTTACCGCCAGTAGTGCGCGAAACGGCGAAAGTCACGAGCATGGTCTTCACCATTCTCATCGGCTCTCAGGTGTTGAATTTGGTGGTGATTTCCTTTGGTGGAGAACACTATATCCAGCAGTTCCTGCGCAGCTTTGACAATGAGCTGACGGTCTTCCTGATCGTGATGCTGGTGCTCTTTGTGCTGGGTTTCGTGCTCGACTTCCTAGAGATCATCTACATCGTGATCCCCATCGTTGGCCCTGTGATTTACGGTGGTACGTTCGATCCCAAGTGGGTGACGATCATGATCGCGGTGAACTTGCAGACGTCCTTCCTGACACCGCCTTTCGGCTTTGCGCTGTTCTACTTGCGGGGGGTTGCACCTAAGGAAGTCACGACAGGCCACATCTACCGCGGTGTTGCACCTTTCGTATTGATCCAAGTTGCGGGTCTTGCGTTGCTGTGGATGTTCCCAGCGATCGTGACGATCGTACCGGATCTGATCCCGAATTGATCTGAATTGGATCTATGAAATTGAGAAAAGCGAGGCTTAACGGCCTCGCTTTTTTGTTGTTGGTGAATGTGGGTACTTAGTTACAGTTTGTAGAACATAACAGCGCTTATCGGATTTTGGGCGGTTGAAATGACCGTCGCGCACGAAGTGGCGAAGGGCGGGTGCCCAGACAAAGCGCCATTTCACAGCTCTTGTCTCGGCAGCAACTTTGGAACCTGTGTTCTGGCGCATTGTACATCTGTTGAGAATCCCATACTTTCCTATCAGTTGATGGTGCATTAATTTGGTGCCTGTTGATATCCTTTTGAGAGATGATAGCTGATGTAGTGCCAGCCGCTAACCAGCCCGATGGCAAACTTAAAACACCAGGAGAAATAACCATGAATGCTCTTAAGAAAACAATTACCGCTGCTACGCTTGGCCTCAGCCTCGTTGCAACCAGCGCCGCCGCAGACGACTTGGCCGCCGTGCATGCCTTCTACGATATTTTCACCAAGCCAGGTCCTGAAAGCAACGCAGCATTCCTTGCTGCGACGTCCGAGGATTGGAAAAGCTACGCCGATTATTCCGGCAATTACGAAGTCCGTGAAGATCTGTTGCCTCGCTCGGCTGGCATCGTAGCGTTTATGCCGGATCTTGAATTTACCATTGAGGCCATTCATCAGGACGGCGACTTTGTGATCGTAAGAAGCCGTTCAATCGCAACGCCAGCAGGCGAATTCATGGGCGTAGATCCCCAAGGCCGGAACTTCGACATCATGAACATCGACATCCACGAATTGAAAGACGGCAAGCTGGTGAACATGTGGCACATCGAAGACTGGGCTACTGCAATGCGGCAGATGTCCGGCCAGTAAGAACTGCGCGGCTGCAAAACACGACAATATTTCGACCCCGAGTTGGCAACCTTATTTTCAGCCGATTCGGGGAAATATTATTCCAGACCACGTTCAGAGGGTATTTGCCGCATGAGAGAAAATCGGCAAAGAGGGCTCACTGCAGACCTTGGGCACGCCTCCTGTTTCAATCTCAAATGTGCATCACATAAAACCCTTTATCTGATGTTCAGGGTTTGTTACGAGAGAAAAAAATCACGTGACAGTTGCAGAGCGCTCACTCAGGCACAGCCTTATACCCACCCGGCAATGAGATATTCGCAACCTGCTCAGCAATGGGCGCAGTAGACAAGGGGTGCAGCGTTGGTTCAAACTCGGCAGGGTCTTGCATGGGGTGCCACGTGCCATTCGAGAACACTTCGAGACCTGCGAAACTCGCCTTGTAGCCCATCTTCGGACTGCCGGGGACCCAGTAGCCAAGGTATACATAGGGCAGGCCCGCGTTGCGCGCGATCTCGATGTGATCAAGGATGATATGCGTGCCAAGCGATTGGCGTGGCGCATCAGGGGTGTAGAAGGAATAAACCATGCTGAGCCCATCATCGAGCACATCTGTAAGGCACACGGCTTCTAGCTCGCTCGTATCTTGATTGGCGTATTCAATGACACGGCTGCGGATCGGGGTTTCTTCGATCATCGCTGCAAACTCGAACACATCCATATCGACCATACCGCCGCTGGCATGACGCGCCTCTAAATAGGTTCGAAACAGCGCGTATTGCTCTTCCGTCGCCCAAGGAGAGGTCGCACGGCGCTCTAGATGAGCGTTGCGGCGCAACGTGCGTTTCTGGCTTTTGCTTGGCGTAAAGCGCGCGACCTCTATGCGCGCAGACAAGCAGGCGGCACAATCGGCGCAGGTTGGGCGATACAGCACATTTTGCGACCGTCTGAACCCTTGCTTGGAGAGCGAATTGTTCAGTGCTTCCGCACCATCGCCTTGCAACGCTGTAAACAGCTTTCGTTCCATCCTGCCCTCGAGATAGGGGCAGGGCTGCGGTGCAGTGACATAGAACTGCGGAGCAACAGGAAGCGAGTGGCGCATGGGTGATGTGTATCCTTCACGCGCAGGCTAACACTCAATTTGCGCGGGGGCCAAGCCCCCAATTCGTGAAACGTGCCGTGTCGCTTAGCGGCGGTTAATCATCACAGACCCAAGCGCGAGATCTGTCAGGCTTTGCCCGCGCGCAGAACCCACCATCATCACGATAGAGACAACCTGTATCAGGATGAACGCGAGAGAGAACGAATATCCCAGTGTGTGCAAAAGGGCTTTTACGAAATCAAAACGCGCACCTTGTTCGTCGCGTAGCTCGATCGACATGATCCGCATTCCCCACGTTGCCGAAGACGCGGCAATCGTAAGGGTTCGATAGGCGAACCCGATCAGCATAAAGAGCACAGGAAAAAAGAAGATACCGATGAACGCCGTAAAAGGGATGACCAGAAGTGTCAGTACGACCGTGAACACAACATCAATGATCCAAGCGATCAAACGTTTACTTGGCACAGAGGCGTAAAACTGCGGTGCGCGCATGGGGTCGGGGTGATTGGCAAAGCTCTGGGTCATGATCCTACTATCATACTAAGTCTCTCTGGCGGGCCATCCTAATGAAAGGGCGGCCCGCAGTTTGTTTTTTGAGGGCGCTTATGCGTCTTCTTTTTCGTCCGCTTTGGCAGCATCAGCTTTTCCGGCACGATCGTCCATGAACTGGTCAAACTCTGCCTTGTCTTTTGCATCACGCAAGCGCTGCAAGAAATCTTCAAAGCTGTTTTGCTCATCTTCTAAGCGGCGCAGTGTATCTGCTTTGTACGCGTCAAAAGCAGTATTGCCAGAAGGGCGCATTGCAGAAAACCCGTGACGGGCAGAATTGGTACGGCAAGAACGGCTAAACATACGTTTGCTCCAGATCATATAGAACAGAAGGGCAAGACCGACGGGCCAGACAAAGATGAAGCCAAGGACCATCGCTGCGATCCACGCGCCTTTACCTTTGTTATCGAGCCAGGCCTCGGACCGGGCGAACCAACCCTGTGGCTCGTCTGAATAAATCGGTGCTTGGGCAAGGGTGGACATGATGTACTCCTGTTCGTTTGTTGCGTTAATGTGAATGCCTTTCACATTGAATAAGATGGTTACAAACGGTGCAGGTACAAGGTCTAATGTGAATGTTATTTACTTTATTTCAATTTATTTCGTAAATTCAGATATTTGCGCTGAAGAAAATCTTAGAATTTGTGCTGGTGGAGCGCTGAAAACATGCCTTGGCGTGCCGGCAGCGCCCCAAATTTCTGCGAATGTCATCAATTTTGGATCAAAAAACGCCCGTGGTGTTTTAAGATGCCCAAGGGGCGACACGCCACCAATGGCAAACCCTGTCTGAGCGCGGATTGCTGCGGCATCGGCCTTGCCCAGCGTTTCACCCGCAAGTTTTGCGGCTTTGTCAGGGTCGACCTGATTTCCACCAGCGGTCAGAAAAAGAATGCATTCGCCACTTGTCTCGCCAAGAAAGAGGATGGATTTCACGATCTGATCCACCTCGCACCCAATTTCTTCAGCCGCCATTTGCGCTGTTGTGGCTTGGCCTGTTTCGACAATTGTGTCGTCTAATCCATGAGCGAGAAGAGCTGCGCGCACGCGTTTTAAGGATTTGCTCATCTTGGGTCCTTCAAACCAGGGTTTTACGCGTTAAAGCGGATCATTTGCCCACTTGCAAATCACTCAGCCGCGCGCCTTGATATAAACATGAGCGATTTTTCCAACATCACCCGCGTACCGAGAGCATTTGAGCCTGACCTAGGACAAGATGCATTGAATGTGTTGCCAGCGCTTGAGGGGCAACAGGCCGAGTTGATCCATGGTGCCGCAGGGTGCAGCCCTTACTTGAAATCATTGATTTTAAAGGAAGCGGATTGGCTACAAAGCGCACTTGATGGACCCGACAGTGCAGTCGCAAAATTGTTCGAAGACGTACCAAACTCCGATGCGAAAGCAATGCCCGTGACGCTACGGGAAGCGAAACGCAGGATTGCGTTGCTTACCGGGCTTGCGGACTTAGGCGGTGTCTGGAGCTTGGAAAAGGTCACGCAGGTCTTGACCCAGTTTGCGGATTTAGCGGTCAATTCTGCATTGCGCACTTCTATCGCCGCAGAGATTGCGCGCGGCAAGCTTCCGGGCATGACGCAAGACAATATTGCCGATGCAGGGGGCATGACTGTGCTCGCCATGGGAAAGATGGGAGCGTTTGAATTAAACTATTCCTCTGACATTGATCTCATTTGTCTGTTTGATGAGACGCGGTTTGACCCCGCCGACTTTCACGATGCGCGCGCGTCTTTCGTGCGTGCGACACGGCGCATGGCGGCGATGCTGAATGATCTGACAGGCGAGGGCTACGTGTTTCGCACAGACTTGCGCTTACGTCCCGATCCGGGTGTCACGCCTGTCTGCATGGCGATGGAAGCGGCAGAGCGGTATTATGAAAGCCTTGGCCGTACATGGGAACGCGCAGCCTATATTAAAGCGCGTCCTTGCGCGGGCGATCTCAAAGCAGGCGCACGTTTTTTACAAACACTAACGCCTTTCGTTTGGCGCAAACATCTTGATTTTGCGGCTATTCAAGACGCTCACGACATGCGCTTGCGCTACCGCGAACATAAAGGGCTTGGTGGGGCGTTTAAGCTGCGCGAACACAATATGAAACTTGGGCGCGGCGGCATTCGCGAGATCGAATTTTTCACCCAAACCCGTCAGATTATCGCTGGTGGCCGTGATCCTGAGCTAAGAGTAAGGGGGACTGTGGAAGGCCTAAAGGTGCTAAGCGCAAAAGGCTGGGTGCCTGAAGATGCTGCGCGTGATTTAAGCGATCATTACAGAGCGCACCGCGAAGTTGAGCATCGCTTGCAGATGCTGCGCGATGCGCAGACCCATAGTTTGCCCAACTCCGATGAGGGTTTTGCGCGTCTTGCTGCATTCATGGGGCGCGAGGACGCAGAGCTGCGCAACGATTTGAAGCATCGTCTGGACGCAGTGCACGCGCTGACAGAAGGTTTTTTTGCACCGGATGCGAAACCCGCGCCACAAAGCCATGGGTTCGATAAGGATGTCGTTCAGCACTGGCAAACCTATCCTGCATTGCGTTCTGAGCGCGCGGTCGAGATTTTTGAACGCCTGAAACCTGATATTTTAGGACGTCTTGCGAACACAGCGAAACCGGATGAGGCGCTATTGGCATTTGACGGGTTCTTGTCTGGCCTACCTGCCGGTGTGCAGTTGTTTTCACTCTTTGAAGCAAATCCGCAGTTGATCGATTTGCTCATCGATATTGTTGGCACAGCGCCCGCACTTGCACGGCATTTGTCGCGCAATGCGGCAGTGTTTGATGCTGTGATCGCAGGTAGTTTTTTCAATGAATGGCTTGGGGTTGATGCATTAAGCGCTGAGCTTTCGGACATTTTGGTGCGCGAAAGTGACTATGAACGCCAGCTTGACGCGACCCGTCGTTGGGCAAAGGAATGGCATTTCAGTATTGGTGTGCATCATCTTCGGGGGCTGAGTAGCGCCGCACAAATCGCGACGCGTTACGCTGAACTGGCGCATGCGTGTTTGCACGCGCTTTGGCCAATTGTTGCGCAACACTTTGCGCAAAAGCACGGGCCTATGCCGGGACGCGGGGCCGTGATTGTTGGGATGGGCTCCCTTGGGGCTGGGCGATTGAATGCGACCTCTGATCTTGATCTGATCATCATCTATGATGCCGATGGCGTTGAGATGTCTGAGGGCAAACGCCCGCTGCCTGTACGTCAGTATTACGCACGTCTGACACAAGCGATGGTTACAGCGATTACGGCACCTATGGCGCAAGGTCGTTTGTACGAGGTGGATATGCGTTTGCGCCCATCCGGCACACAGGGGCCTGTCGCAACCTCTTGGCAAAGTTTTCAGGACTATCAAAGAAACAAAGCTTGGCTGTGGGAACATCTGGCGTTGACCCGTGCGCGCGTGATTGCGGGTGAGCCGTCATTGGGCGCGGATGTCGAAAACCTGCGCCGTGAGATCGTGTCGCGTGCACGCGCACCTGAAATGGTTTTGACTGAGGTCGCAAAGATGCGGACCCGCATTCAAGCCGCCAAGCAGGCATCGTTTTGGGATGGCAAACTCGGGGAAGGTCGTTTGCAAGACATCGAGCTCATCGGGCAGGCGGGCTTACTTGTAGGGGGAAGTGAGGCGCGAGACATTGAGGTCGGGTTGGAGCAGAGTGTTGCGTTGGGCTGGATCGACACTGCTCAAATTGTCGCTTTACAACGCAGTTATAGGCTGTTTTGGCAAATGCAGCTTTCAACGAAACTGTTAAGTGAAAAAGTGATCGTTGACGAACATATGCCGTATGTAATCGGCCAAGGCGGGCTTGCGTTTCTATTGCGTGAAACAGCGTTTGACAGCTTGGACGATTTACGCGCAGGTGTTTCTGAAACGGCGCAAGATGCAGCGGATGTGTTGCGCACTGTTTTGAAATCGGTTGAGGAGAGCTGATCATGCGCGCACTTAAAGGCGATGCTTTGGATCCAAAAGGATTGATCGCAGAAAGCTATAAGATCGACGGTATTTCGCTTGGCGAATGCCGCAGCATATTTCTCGATTGGGCATTGAATTTGGAAGGCGATAGCGCCGTTGCTTTGCCCGTTTTGCTAAAGCGTCACGGCGCTGAAGGGCATCCTATGACGGAGGTGTTGCGTGAAGGATTGGCTGCGTCGCAAAAGCCGCGACGTCGTGGTGGCTGGCGTACGCGCGAGCGCCCATGACAATCGTTTTGGCAAAAGGGCGATATCGGGCGCGACAAAGCCGTTTGGCAAAAGATATCGAGGCGGCGCAGTCGTTACGCGCGCGTGCGTTTGGCTGTGATGATCGCGACGCTTTGGATTCCCTTTCAATGCATATCTTGGTGGAAGATGTCGAAACCGGCGCCGTGCGTTGTTGTTTTCGAATGCTCTTGTTGCCAGCCGCTGAGGTTGGGCAGAGCTATTCTGCGCAGTTCTATGATTTGTCTGCCTTACAGGCATATGAGGGGCTTTTGGTCGAAATGGGCCGCTTTTGCATAGACCCCGAAGTCAAAACTGATCCTGATGTCGTGCGGATCGCTTGGGGTGCGATGACTGCATTTGTGGATACGCATGATGTAAAATTGATGTTTGGCTGTTCCTCATTTGTCGGAACGGATCCGACGCCGTATTTGAACAGCTTTGCTGTTTTGGCCAAAAAGCATCTTGGGCCGGATCATCTTCGCCCAAAGAAAAAATCCAATGATGTATTTTGTTTTGATACGATTTTGACAACGGTGCACGGGCCTGTACGTGCCATGCCGTCGCTTTTACGGACCTATCTTATGATGGGTGGCTGGGTCAGTGACCATGCGGTAATTGATCCACAAATGAACACCATGCATGTGTTCACGGGTGTTGAAGTCAGCAGGATTCCGGACGTACGTAAACGGCTTTTGCGGGCTGTTGTCGGTTAGGGCAGGACGCTCCGCGGGGAGTTTATTTGGAAAAATGAAGCACGGAGAGGCGCAGTCGGGCGTTGACCTTTATGGTGGCCTTGCGTAGCTGGCAGGTATGGCACGCGCACCCCTTCTTCAGCTCTCCGATATCTCGCTTACTTTTGGCGGTGATCCTGTTTTTGACGCCCTAGATCTGGTTGTCCAACCGAATGACCGGGTCGCTTTGGTGGGGCGGAACGGCTCTGGCAAATCGACCTTGATGAAGGTGATGGCCGGTTTGGTTGAGCCTGACAAAGGCAGTATAGTCGCGGGCCCCGGCGTAAGCGTTGGCTATATGGAACAAGAACCCGAGATGAAGGGGTTTGCGACACTTGGCGATTTTGCTTTGAGCGCGCTAGATCCGTCCGAGGCCTACAAGGTAGAACGCGCAGGAGCAGGGCTAAAGTTTGATCCAGCACGCCCGGTGGAAACCGCTTCAGGTGGCGAGCGGCGGCGAGCGGCACTGGCAAAGCTGATGGCTGAAGCGCCCGGTTTGATGTTGCTTGACGAGCCAACCAACCATTTGGACATTGAAGCGATTGGATGGCTTGAAGCAGAGTTAAGCACAACGCGCACGGCGTTTGTTTTGATCTCGCATGACCGCGCGTTTTTGAATGCTTTGACCCGTGCGACCCTTTGGATTGATCGTGGCCAAGTGCGCCGACAAGAAAAAGGTTTTGAAGGTTTCGAGGCTTGGCGCGACAGCACGTGGGAAGAAGAGGACATGCAGCGCCACAAGCTTGACCGCAAGATCAAGTCGGAAGCGCGTTGGGCCGTCGAGGGAATTTCGGCGCGGCGGAAACGCAATCAGGGACGTGTACGTGCGCTACAGGATCTGCGCGCTGAACGTGCCTCTCAGATACGTCGTCAGGGTACGGCCGCAATGGCACTCGAGGGTGGACAGGCATCGGGTAAAAAGGTGATCGAAGCGGTTGGGCTTGCAAAAGCGTTCGATGGTAAATCGATTGTTCAGGATTTCACACTAACCGTACAGCGTGGGGACCGAATTGCGTTTGTTGGGCCCAATGGCGTTGGCAAAACCACATTGATCAAGATGCTTATGGGGCAGGAGCCTGTCGACAAGGGAACTGTCAAACTTGGCAGCAAACTTGAGTCTGCAATCTTTGATCAAGCGCGCGCGCAGCTTGATCCGGATATGTCGCTTTGGGATAGCTTAACGGGCGATCCAGAGATGCGCGTGTCAGGCAAAGCAGATCAGATTATGGTGCGCGGTGCGCCGAAACACGTTGTTGGTTACCTCAAAGAGTTTCTTTTTGACGATGCACAAGCACGCGCGCCTGTGAGGTCTTTGTCGGGTGGCGAAAAGGCGCGGCTTTTGCTTGCCAAGATTATGGCGCGTGAGAGTAACTTGTTGGTTTTGGACGAACCGACAAATGATTTAGACGTTGAAACGCTAGACTTGTTGCAGGACCTGTTGGGCGAGTATTCGGGGACAGTTTTGCTGGTCAGTCACGACCGTGATTTTCTGGACCGTGTCGCGAGCACAACGATTGCGATGGAAGGTAATGGGCGAGCGACCGTCTATGCCGGAGGGTGGAGTGACTACCAAGCGCAGCGCAGCGCGGATGATACTGCAGTCCAAAATGTTAGCAAAGTCAGCAAAGGGCAGGGTGCATCTACGCCTAAAGATGCACAACAAAAGTCTGGCAAGATGACGTTTAAAGACAAGCACCGCCTTGAAGAATTGCCAAGTGTGATTGCGCGGCTCGAAGCGGAAATTGCCAAACTTGAAGAATTTCTTGGCACGCCAGATTTGTTTACGCAAGAACCTGCCAAATTCGCAAAAGCCAGCGATGCGTTGGTCGAACGTCACACCGCATTGAGTGATGCTGAAGAAGAATGGCTACTGTTAGAAGAACAGGCAGCAGGTTAACGCGCGAAGGTGATTTGGAGCGGGTAACGGGAATTGAACCCGTAACTAAAGCTTGGGAAGCTGCCGTGATACCTTTTCACCATACCCGCCGCACATTTTGGATACTCTCGTGCTTGAGCTTGGTCAAGGGCGCTTAGCCACGCTTGCGACGTCGGCGCCCACCACCCGCGCTGTCACCGCCGCCTGTGTTAAAACTCACGTTGGGAAGTGTGGTGATCTTGGCAAGCTCTGGGAACGGATCGGTCTTGTGCGGGATCGCATTGGCGCTGACAAAATGTTCTTGGAACTTCGGTTCGATCGCGGTTTCAACCTTGGTAATGTCGCCGACAGTTTGCTCAATCGTTGCGCGGGCCGTGACATTGCAAAGTGCGATGCGCGCGCCTGTACCGGCGGCATTCCCCGCACTTGTGACTTTGTCCAGCGGCGCATCGGGGATCATGCCAAGCACCATCGCATGTTTCGATGAAATATGCGCACCGAACGCGCCTGCAAGAACCACACGGTCCACGCGCTCAACGCCGCGTTCATCCATCAAAAGACGCGCGCCGGCGTAAAGCGCTGATTTCGCAAGCTGAATCGCACGAATGTCGCCTTGGGTCACGGTGATCATCGGGCCACCCTCAGCCGTCGCATCGTGGATAAGGTACGAATGCGTGCGCCCTTCTGGTATGCTACGAGAGGTGCCCGTTTGCTCCGCAGAGCCAATTAGGCCGCTCTCATCAAGTAGTCCTGCGATGCGCATTTCTGCAACTGCTTCGATGATACCAGAGCCGCAGATCCCAGTGATCCCTGTGGTGGCCGTGGCAATGTCGAAACCTTCTTCGTCGGACCATATATCTGAGCCGATGACACAAAATCGTGGCTCTTTGGTGTCTGGGTTAATCTCTAAACGCTCAATCGCGCCGGGTGCTGCGCGTTGACCGGAGCTGATTTGTGCACCTTCAAATGCGGGGCCAGTCGGGGAGGAGCAGGCAAGCACGCGGTCTTTGTCGCCCAACAGGATTTCGGCATTTGTACCAACATCGACGATCAAGACCAAGTCGTCCGATTTGCCTGGCTCTTCTGAAAGGGCGACTGCGGCTGCATCGGCCCCGACGTGACCTGCGATACAAGGTAAAATATAGACGCGTGCATTGTCGTTCATCGCATGCAGATCCATTTCACGCGCATCAAGGCTCATTGAGCCGGAGGTGGCGAGGGCGAAGGGAGCTTGGCCCAACTCGACAGGATCGATCCCCAAAAGCAAATGATGCATGACGGGATTGCACACAAAGACCGTTTCAAAAATTGCGTTTGGATCAATTTCTGCTTCGGTCGCAATTGTCTCGATCAATCCGTTAATCGCGGTTCTGACGGCTGTTGTCATTTCAACATCGCCACCCGGGTTCATCATCACGTAGGATACGCGGCTCATCAGGTCTTCGCCGAAACGAATTTGCGGATTCATCAGACCTGAGGAGGCTTTGACTTCCCCAGTGATCAGATCGCACAAATGCGCGGCGATTGTTGTCGAGCCAAGATCGATGGCGAGACCATAAAGACCGCCTTCGTAAAGACCAGGCCAGACATCCAGAATACGCGCGTTTGTATCATCATGGCCTTTGTTTATTGCAACCGTGACCTGCCATTTCCCTTTGCGCAAGGCAGGCTGGAGCTTGGATAAAACAGGCAAAGCCGCGCGCACGTTTTCGATCTGCCATTGTTCTTGCAACGCGCGCGCAACGCGCTCCAAATCGCCAGTAGGCGTGTGCATGTCAGGTTCATCGACCTCAATGAAATAAAGGCGGGTCGCGGGGTCCATAGTAATCACACGATCCGAAGCGGCTTTGCGAATAACCAGTTTGTGGACTTGGCTTTCCTCTGGAACATCGATGACGATATCGCCTTGAACGGTTGCCTGACAGCCAAGTCTGCGTCCGGATTTCAAGCCGCGCTTGTCATCATAGCGCTGCTCGACCGAATTCCATTCGGACAAGGCATCTGCGTGAGCCGTGACACCATGTTTTGGAAATTCACCAAAGGAGGGGGTGATCTGACATTTGGAACAAATACCGCGTCCACCGCAGACACTATCAAGATCGACACCAAGTTGACGCGCGGCCGTTAGAACGGGCGTGCCTATTGGAAAATGCCCGCGCTTACCGGAGGGCGTGAAAACAACGAGTGGTTCAGCAGACATGGGGACACCTGAGCATTGAGCTATTTTTCCAAAACATAGTGCGCATCCGCAAAAGGCTAAAGATGCCAAACGTCACAAAACTTGTCATGAGCGTCTTTTTCACAAAGTTCACACGCAATATTTGTAAGCATCAGGTGTGACAAGACTTTCCACACGTGGAAGCTGTTGTTACAGATTAATACGTTAGCGCTGCGCTTCCTCGTTTTCTTTAAGGTCATTTAATATGTCGATGCCATCTCCAGACGCGCCGGACCCCGAGGCACCGCTTGAATTTTGGCGGCGCACACCTCCGGCCTTGTTTCCGTCAATGATGGGTCTTTTCGGGATGGGACTGGCATGGCGCGCGGCGTCAGACTTTGCACCTGTCTCGATAACGCCTTGGATTGGCTATTGTATCTTGGGTATCGCATGTCTGATCGAGCTTTTTTTGCTGTCATCCTACATCTCAAAGATGAGCTATCGGCCAAGCGTTGTTCTTGATGATATGAAAAGCGTTCCCGGGCGCGGGGGCGTATCGTCGATGACGATGAGCGTCTTTTTGTTTGCCGCCAGCCTTGCGCCGATTTCACCGACGGTTGCCACGGTTGCACTTTTCATCGCCTTGCCATTTCACATTTTCACAACGGTCTTGGCGCTTACAGTCATGGTAAAAACGCCTGATGGTCTGGTGGTTTCACCCGCTTGGCATCTGAGCTTTGTCGGCTTTGTTGTGGCGTGTTTGGCAGCTGTACCTTTGGGTTATACTGGTTTGTCCGTCGTGATTTTAAGCGTAACATGTTTTACCGCTTTGATCATTTATGGGGTTAGCCTGCTACAAATGAGCCAAACAAAGGTGCCAGCGCCGCTGCGACCAATGCTGGTTATTCATCTCGCACCGGTCAGCCTGTTTGCGACTGTGTCTATGTTGCTAGGGTATCAGACCTTGGCGTTGGTTTTCACGGTTTTGGCGGTGGGTGTTGCAGGGCTTTTGTTGAGCAGGGTTTCTTATCTTGCGCGTGCGGGGTTTTCGCCACTTTGGGGGGCGTTCACGTTTCCAGTTGGCGCGCTGAGCGTCGCGCTTTTCTTAGTCAGTGCGCAGGTCAGTGCATTTGCTTGGCTCGCTTTGGTGCCACTTTTCTTGGTCAGCTTGCTCGCACCCTTCATCTTCACACGCGTGTTGTTGATGTGGGCCAGCGGTGCTTTGGCGACAAAAACGGGTGCAGCGACCGCTTAAAGGCTTTGGCACCCTTTTCATTCTGTTAAAGCCGTGAAATAGGAAACTGCCAAACGTACCCTCCCAAGGAGAACTCTGATGGAGATTCGCGAGGCCCTTACTTTTGATGATGTGCTACTGGTCCCCGGGGCCTCTAACGTGCTTCCGAGCACGGCAGATACGCGCACATTCGTAACCAAATCTATCGCTCTTAACATTCCGCTTTTGAGCTCTGCGATGGACACTGTGACCGAAAGCCGAATGGCGATTTCGATGGCGCAGGCTGGCGGAATGGGGGTGATCCATAAAAACCTCGATGTAGAAGCTCAGTCGCGCGAAGTCCGCCGCGTCAAACGTTTTGAAAGTGGCATCGTCTATAACCCAGTAACGTTGCGCGTGGATCAAACGCTTGCAGATGCCAAAGCGCTTGTTGCGCGTTACAATTTCACTGGCTTCCCGGTTGTTGACCAAGAAGGGCGTGTGGTGGGTATTTTGACCAACCGCGACATGCGTTTTGCGAGTTCTGATGATACGCCAGTTCATGTGATGATGAGCTCGCAAGACTTGGCGATGCTGGCAGAACCTGCGGATCTCGAAGAGGCTAAAAGCCTCATGCGTGCACGACGCATTGAAAAACTGTTGGTGCACGATGGCTCCGGTATTTTGACGGGACTTTTGACGCTTAAAGATACTGAACAGGCCGTTTTGAACCCGACTGCCTGCAAAGACGACTTAGGCCGTTTGCGTGTTGCGGCGGCCTCTTCTGTCGGTGATTCAGGTTTTGAGCGGACTGAAGCCTTGATCGATGCTCAGGTTGATATCGTCGTGATTGATACGGCGCATGGCCATTCCGCTGGTGTGATTGAGGCGGTGAAACGCGCCAAATCTATCGCTGGCGATGTTCAAATTGTGGTCGGCAATGTTGTGACGCCCGAAGCGACGCGCGCTTTGATTGATGCGGGTGCAGATGCGGTGAAAGTCGGGATTGGACCTGGTTCAATCTGTACTACGCGGATGGTTGCAGGGGTGGGCATGCCGCAAATGACCGCGATTGTTGAGTGCGCAAAAGCCGCTGGTGACGTACCAATAATTGCAGATGGCGGGATCAAGTTTTCGGGTGATTTTGCAAAAGCAATTGGTGCTGGTGCAAGTTGCGCCATGGTTGGCTCAATGGTGGCTGGTACGGATGAAAGTCCTGGCGAAGTGATCCTTTATCAAGGGCGGAGCTTCAAAAGTTATCGTGGCATGGGAAGCCTAGGTGCGATGGCACGTGGCTCTGCAGACCGCTATTTTCAAAAGGATGCGGCAAGCGACAAGCTTGTTCCCGAGGGGATTGAAGGGCAAGTCCCATATAAAGGCTCTGCGAGCGCGGTTGTTCACCAATTGGTCGGCGGTTTGCGCGCGGCTATGGGCTACACGGGATGCGCCACCATTGAAGAAATGCGGCACAATTGCAATTTCGTTAAGATCACCGGCGCAGGTTTGAAAGAAAGTCATGTGCATGATGTGCAAATTACGCGTGAATCTCCGAATTATCGTATCGGGTAGGCTGATCAGATGACCCCCGGCGCACGTGTTTCGGCCGCGATGGAGTGTTTGGACCAAATCTTTGCGGGGGAGGCTGCGGAAAAGGCGCTGACCCGTTGGGCACGTCGATCCCGCTTTGCCGGTTCAAAAGACCGCGCCGCAGTACGCGATCATGTCTTTGACGCTTTGCGAAACCGCGACAGATGCGCAGATCTTGGTGGTGCTTTGACGGGGCGCGCCGTTATGATCGGGCTTTGCAAACTGCAAAGATTGGATGCGAGCGAATTATTTTCTGGAGTGGGGCATGCTCCTGCGCCTCTCGAAGGATCAGAAACAGGCCTGTTGATGGATGCTGACCAGCAGCACGCGTCTATCGAGGGGGTTGAAACTTCTCGTCAGAATTGGAATTTGCAGGCTTGGTGTGTAGATCTTTTGCAAGCGTCTCATCCCAAAAATGCTGCGGAGATTGCTCAACTGTTAAGCAAACGTGCCCCTGTCGATTTGCGCGCAAATGTCTCAAAATGCACCATTGTTGAGGCCACAAAGCTCCTTGAAACAGACGACATAGTCGTAGAGCGCCTGCAGATCAGCGAAACAGCGCTTCGGGTAAAGTCCAATCCACGCAAAGTGAAAACTTCAAAAGCGTATTTAAATGGCGCGGTAGAGCTGCAAGACGCGGGCAGTCAAGCGTTAATAGACGCTTTGCCAATTGATGATTGTAGTACAATTCTCGATTACTGTGCTGGGGGCGGCGGTAAATCCCTTGCGATGGCGGCGCGTTCCCAAGCGCGTATATTTGCTCATGATGTCAATCCAAAAAGGATGCAGGATATACCCATGCGCGCAGCGCGAGCAGACGTTAATATTAAATGTATTGATCAAGCGGCAATCATTAAACAAGGTCCCTTCGATCTAGTTCTATGTGACGCCCCATGTTCTGGCTCGGGCTCTTGGCGTCGTAGTCCGGATGCAAAGTGGAAAACGACGAAAAGTGATTTCCAAGATCTCATCACCCTGCAAGCACAAATATTAAACGACGCAAGCGTCTATGTCGGGGCGGGCGGATATTTTTGTTACGCAACATGTTCTCTTTTCGCGCAAGAAAATGAAGAACAAGTAAACGCATTTCTCAAACGCACCGACAAGTTCACTCTATTGTCGCAAAAGTCTTGGACGCCGTTAGATGGATGCGATGGATTTTATGTCGCGGTGATGCAAGTAAAAGTATAGTCGCTCAACCTTAAATTGCAAAACGACTGCGATTCATGTAGTGTTAACCCATTCGGTTTACGAGCTGTTTAGGCCGACCCCGGGGAGCACACTTTGAATGAAGCGATTGTCAAACAATTAGGATCAGCGACAACTTTACGATTTTACCGTTGGGTTTTGTTGATTGTTCCTTTGTTATTGCTTGTTGGAGTCTATTTTGCGTCAGGGCTGATAGAGCGGGGTGTATTGCTTGGCTTGGTCGCTCTTTCCTTAGTCTTTTTTGTTTTTTTGCTCGATTTCGTTTGGAAGGCCCGCAGCGCAGGCACGGGAACTGATGTCGTGATAAGAGCTATCAAGAAGACCTATGCCCAAGATCTTTTGCCAGCATTTATTTGCTCAAACGACGGGCTTTGTTGCACAAATCGGGCACTGTAGGATTCACTGTGTGAATCCAGCGTGATAGCTCGCGGACATGAGCAGTTG
>NZ_CBFHVK010000004.1:0-215853 GCF_965659345.1 Planktotalea sp.
CAACTGCTCATGTCCGCGAGCTATCACGCTGGATTCACACAGTGAATCCTACAGTGCCCGATTTGTGCAACAAAGCCACACTCACTAAAACCGTTGCCCAAATTCCAAATTTCATTGGTAACGCAGCAACTAAATATCTGCGCGTCAGGCACCTCGGAAGATGCCTCCAAGTTTTGTTCCGTTTCTTCTTCTCCGAACCCAACAAAACGTCAGTACTCCTCACACCCGTTCCACTCACCAGCGAGACTATGTCCCGTAGCGCCTTCCCTTCCCCCCATGGGGAAGGCGCTATTTTGCTGAAAATCTGTTTGGCGCGTAATCATTGCTTAACCCGTTTCGGTATAAACAAACGCACCACCCAAACCACAGGGGTTACCAGAAAGAACCAACCAAGTATGTCCCGAACCCGCTTCACCGTTTCGACTCCAAATACCGCTTCTTCGCCACCTCGGTCCGCTCATAATCCCGCACCATCGCGTCAATCGCCACCTCGTCCGACTTATCCGCATAGCGGAACTCACTATCGGCGTAGCGGTTGATCTCTTGTATGACCATCTCCACCGTGATCGGCTGGCGTAGCTCGGAAATCATGCCTTTCTTCTCGTCATAGGATTTGAACAGGAACAGATCAGGCTCTTCCATCCATTCATCGGGCAATTCAAAGTCCATCGCGCGCACCTTTACGGCGTCGGTGATATTCTTGATCGCACGGCCTGTGAAACGCTCATCCGCCTCCTGAATACCTTTCAAATAGGTACCCAGTTTCGCAATCGTATCCAACTCGCCCACTTGCGATTGCACAGCATCAAAGACCTTAACCAAGCCTTCTTCATGCGGTTTACCGTGGCTCTCAAAACTAGCAGCGACCGCCTTCTGGATCGCTTGCGCTTCGAACAGGTTATGCTCGCCCAGCGGAATATCGTGGTTCTTCCCCATCAAAAGCGCGAGGATGTCGATATAGTCATCACGCGTTTGCGGCCCATCCACCAAGAAGCGCGCGCCGGCGCGTTGGCGCAGCGCATCATCGACGTTTTCAGGATAGTTAGAGAACATACCAAACGTACAATTCCCGCGCACGACGGTATTCGCCCCCGCAAAACTCTCCATCAGAACAGCGGTAATCTCAAGCTGTCCCGCTGACGACTGACGATCCCCGCGTTTGCCTGCAAGCTGGTCGATGTCATCAATCGTGCCAAAGCCGATCACGCTTGGATCAATCACATGGTTAATAAACGCCTTCGCGTTCTGGCCTGATTTACCTTGGTAACTGTCAATATTCTCTGTGCTGAGATTTTGGTAGCGGAACGGATATCCGGCAACCTGACAATAATCGTTAATCAAGCCCGCCATCATCTGGATCAAAATGGTTTTGCCCGTCCCCGGCGCGCCATCGCCCATGAAGGTAAAGATAAACCCACCGAGTTCTGCGAAAGGATTGAGCCTGCGCTCAAAGTCATAGGCCATCAGCATTTTGCTAAGCTTCATGGCCTGATATTTGGCGATATGGTTGCCGACGATCTCATTCGGCTTCTTGAACGTCATCGTCAGCTTCGACGCCTTGCCTTTGGTGGCAGGCGTAAACCCGTTGACGACGAAATCATCCGCCTCGACCTTCCACGTTGCCGATTTAAACGCCTCTAAACGCCCGACGCTGCCAGCGCGCGCGGCAACCTTTTCCATCAACGCTTCGGCATAGGCCGTCACCGTCGCCACAAGCTTGGGATCATCAGACGCATGATCGCCGATGTCCTGATCCAGCTCCCACAAAGCGCCATGCAACGCCAAAGATGCGTTATCGGTCAGCACTTCTTCGACGTCGCTCAAAACAACCGACACCTCGCTCGCATGGGACGCCAGCAAGAACGACGATGCAGATGCAAACACATAGAGCGAGATCAACGCCTCCGCCGTAAGCATTTCGGCAAACTCGGCTTCTTTTCCGCTGGAAACGCCGCCCTGCAAATTCGCGCGCTTTAAATCGGACAAACCAACCTGTTCCGCATAATTTTCCGCAACCGCCATGGAAATCGCCAAGGCCCGGCGCAAGGCATTCATTACGGACGCCTGCAAAGGCGAAACCAGACCGCCCTCGTCGCCCTCAATCTGAGCAAGCAATTGAACACCTTCTGCACGCGCTGTGGAGCGTGTCACAAGGCCCGGTGTTGTAGATCGAAACCGCCGACGCGTGCCAATGCCAGAAGATTTTTCAACCGACGCCTCGCGCCCTTTCGCCACCCGAGGCGTATGATCAAACCCCTGCAAAAGGGCCAGAGCCGCTGGATAGTGTTTTTCAATATCCGCTTCGCGAAGTTCCATCTGATCAGCTGTCACACTCATTTAAATACCTCTGAATATCTTCATTTTTCAAAATAAACTCATCCGCAATATCCCGCTGCACAGCCTATCGATAACTCAGCACACGCCCCTCGGAACTGACAACAAACTTTCGCACGGAGGAAAAGCCGGGCGGGTTCTTCTCTTCCAAAACCTGATAGGGACGCTGTGGCAAAATAATACTACGCTCCATCCGCGTCGCACCGGTGTCCGCGCCCCGCCCTGCAAAAGGATCGAGCGCAAAAACCTCGCGATCTACAGTGCCAAACCAGCCAGAGCGTTCCTTTTCCACCCGCTCACTTTCCAGCTCCTCACGCGTCCACGCGAGCGCCCAGTCCTCGCCCTCTGGCGCTTTAGCCTCGGCTAAAACCGCATGCAAAGGGCCAGACTGACGCGTGTAGCCATGGGAATACATCGGGCCCAAATGAAACCGTCGCAGACTTTTGGGATGCAAATCATCAAAAGCTTCGTCAAAGCCTTTCGCGATTGTCAGTAGCTTCAAACCCGCCAAAGCCTGCCCCATCAAATGCGTTTGCACTTCTGGCCAGCGGTATTGATCCTTGGGCAAAGCAGTGCGCCCGCTGTCCTCAAGCTCCAACAAGTATACAACGGGCAAGTTCACCTGACTGTCATAAACGGCCCAATGAATCAGAAAACTGCGCCGCCCACCGACAAGGTTTTCGATCCAGATGCATTCAGGATCATTCTGAGCCCAGAACAATTGACCACGCGAAAGCTCTTCGTAGTAAAGCCGCTGGGACAAAGCGAATTGCAGTTTCGTCGGCAATTCTTGATCGCCCACAATGCGACGGACCATCTGTTCTTTATACTGGTCCACTGACGGCATATTTGCGAGATGCTTTTCCGCCTGAGCAGCATCATTGGCCATCGTGAGCAATTCACGATGCACAGGAAATCCACTTTCGCGCGTATCCATCGAGAGCGAACCGAAAAATTGTCCAGTGTCACGTCCAACAAGCAAATATTTCATCGAAAGCGCGCGGAAGGTGAACGATAGTTTCGTCACATATCGAGTGATCACCTCAACGTCGTTTTTGCTGAGTCTGCCTTCCGCCTGCATGACCGCTGCGACACGAGTCAAATGCTGGGTAATCTTGCCAAACTTGCGAAAATAGCGCCGGGACGCAAAGGCATCACTAAGACCCGCGTGATCCTGAGCAACATCAACGTGATCGCTCACTTACCCACCATACGCATTGCTATCGTGCTTCTCTACGATCTGCGCAAACCGCCGTGCAAACCGCTCATCCGCTTTCGCTTTGGCTTCCAAAACATCGCGGGCGAAGACCATGTGATCCTCGTGGGCTTCCATCATGTCGGCCATGCGCTGGTTTGTTGCTGTACCAATCGCAGCCATGGCAGTTTGGGCTTCTTGATCTGTCTCAACACCAATTTCATTGATGCGGTGCGCCACATCTTGCTGCTGGGCGGTCTTGAGGGACTTGGTCAACGCATCATAAAGCACAACACGCTGCTTTGTGTCTGTTTGCAGCTTGTTGATCAAAACCATCTGCGTCGCTGCTTGGTTTTGAAGGGAATCGATCCAAGTCTTGCCCTTCTCGATATACCGCTCAAGGGTTTGGGACTTTGCAAGTTTCACCTGCTCGTCTTGCACCAGCTCGTTATATTTGGCGTTCATATCCGCCAGTTCTGTTTCCAGTTTGGTGCGTGCGGCGGCGTCTTGCTCTACAGCAATTTTGCCTTCCAACGCGATAATCTTGGGGTCCATCGCCATGATGTCCATTTTGACGCCTTCAAGTTCACCAACCGTGAATTCACGCTCATCGAGGGTTTCCGCTAAATTCGCCTCAACCTTTGTTTTCTGATCGTTCAAAACGCTCAACTGACCCTCAAGCAACTTGGTGATAACATCCGACTTGGAAATCAAGTCTTGCAATTTGTCGTCAATGGACGCCGTGCGCACACGCTCTTGGCGCATGGAATCTGACTTGGCGCTGGCGAAAATCCCGACAAAGCTTTCCCAGCCCGTCTTATTGCGCATCTCATCGAAGTCTTTCGAAAAGGCCGCTGTGACGTCATCAAGCCCCATGATCAGTTCTGCAATATTGGCGTTCATCACGTCGGTGTGCGCATGCACATCCTCAAGGTTCGCATTTTCAATATCGATCATCGCATCATCACCCGCCTTCATCTTTTGGCGCGCAACTTCAATACGGCTTGTGAGTTCGGAAATTTTGGACTGCGCTTCGGCAACTTGGCTTTGTGACTCGGCCACTTGGCTTGCAAAATCGGACATTTAAAACTCTCCCGTTTTTATTGGTCTTTTATTTAATATAGGTATGTTAAAGCAATTTACATCACTTGATACCGCAAGAATCCGTCTGAGTGTCGCAAAACTCATGGCGGTTGGGAAGACGGATCGCTAAGAATGCCCAGAATTTATACAAATGGGAGCGATTCATGAGCTGGTCCGCGGATAAAACCGAAGTCAAAAGTTGGAACGAATGGGACACTTTGCGACACGTCATCGTGGGTCGCGCAGATGATTGCCACATCCCACCGGAAGAGCCCGCACTGGACGCAAAAGTGCCCGAAGACAGCGATATGCGTGGCCAATGGGGCCGACGACCGCAAGAAACAATTGATCGTGCCAATGAACTTTTGGACAACTTTGCAGGAATGCTTGAAAAACGCGGCTTGCGCGTCGATCGACCGACCTCAATCGATCATTCTGTGCCAGCGACCACGCCTGATTTTCACACACAAAGCCAGTTCGGCTGCATGCCACCGCGCGATGTTTTACTGACAGTCGGTCGCGAAATGCTTGAGGCGACGATGTCCTATCGCTGCCGCTGGTTTGAATACCTGAACTATCGGCCACTGATGCAACAGTATTTCAACGAGGACCCGAAATTCCGTCACGAAAGCGCACCAAAACCACGTTTGACAGATGCGGATTACCATCCTGACTATCTCAGCGATAAAATCGGCGTGGAGAAGCGTCTGAAATGGGCAGAAGAAAAGTTCTTTGTCACGACAGAAGAAGAGCCTTTGTTTGATGCTGCGGATGTTTTGCGCTTTGGCAAAGACCTGGTCGTACAACACGGTTTCACGACCAACCTCAAAGGCATCGAATGGCTCAAGCGTCATTTCCCTGAGCACCGCGTTCACACCGTGAATTTCCCCGGCGATCCGTATCCGATCCACATTGATGCGACTTTCACGCCTTTGCGCCCTGGCTTGATCCTGAACAATCCGCAGCGCCGCTTACCGGACGATCAGCGCAAAATGTTTGAGGCCAACGATTGGGAGATCGTGGATAGCGCACAGCCCGCGCACAACACACCGCCCCCTCTGTGCTATTCTTCTACGTGGCTCAGCATGAATGTGTTGGTTTTGGACCCGAAAACAGTCTGTGTCGAGAAATCTGAGGTCTATCAGGCAGAACAGATGGACAAGCTGGGAATGGAAGTCGTCGAGGTTGAACTACGCGATGCCTACGCCTTTGGCGGTGGTTTGCACTGCTGCACAGCAGACGTTTATCGCGATGGCGACTGCGAAGACTACTTCCCGAATATGTGAAGCATGTAAGGTGCGTGATATCACGCACCTTACCACTCCAACTACCCAACCACGTTGAACTCAGGCCCGTAAGGGTACTTGGTGATATTCTCGTTCCCATCTTCTGTAATGATCAGAATATCATGTTCGCGATAGCCACCTGCCCCCGGCTGGCCCTCTGCGATTGTCAACATAGGCTCCATTGATATCACCATCCCCGGCTCAAGAACGGTGTCGATGTCTTCACGCAACTCCAAGCCAGCCTCTCGGCCATAGTAATGCGAAAGCACACCGAAGCTGTGGCCGTATCCGAACGTCCGGTATTGCAGCAGATCGCGTTCTGCAAAGAAGGCGTTGATCTCCTCGGTAACCGCAGCGCAACTTACACCCGATTTAAGCAGAGACATCCCGAGCTCATGCGCACCGATATTCGCCTCCCAAAGCTTTAAAGACGCATCATCTACCTCCCCGACAAACAAGGTGCGTTCTAAGGCGGTGTAGTATCCTGAAATCATCGGGAACGTGTTGAGCGAGAGAATATCACCACGCTCCAAAACCCGACTTGTTACCGGGTTATGCGCGCCGTCTGTGTTGATGCCGGATTGGAACCACACCCAAGTGTCACGATATTCAGCATCTGGGAAACGTTTGGCAATCTCTGCCTCCATTGCATCGCGCCCCGCCATCGCAACATCAATCTCGCGTGTACCAGCGCGAATTGCATCCTTGATCGCAAAGCCACCAACATCCGCAACAGCAGCGCCAGCACGAATAAGCATTAATTCTTCCGCCGATTTATGCATGCGTTGCACCATCGACGCCTCGTAAAGATCGACGCACTGCTTCGGCATGAGGAAACTGTCGAGTTTGGCTTTTTGCAGCAGGCTCAGATGATCGCTCTCATAGCCGATGGATTTGCCTTTGTCCGCAACAGCTTCAATTGCGCGCCAGTAATTGTCACGCTGCCAATCCGTGTAGGTGATGTTATCCCCGTAAGAGCGCCGCCATGGTTGCCCTGCATCGATCCCTGCTGAGATCGTGACGGACGTGCTTTGTGTTACAACCAGCGCATATGGGCGTCCAAACGCGCAGTAGGTAAAGCCTGAAAAGTAAGAAACATTGTGCATAGACGTAAACACAGCAGCATCTACGCCCATGTCAGACATCGTTTGGCGTAGCTTTTGCAGACGGCCTTCGTATTCTGCTTCGCTGAATTGTAGGGGGGCTTTTTCACCATTGTGAAAACGATAGAAATTTGGTCGTGCAGTCATCGTATGACCTCCATTTTGACGTATCAAAGAGAGGTCCCGGCGTTCAGGACGTATTATGTGAGTTCGTCTTTGGTTCAGACGGGGTGACGCCATCACCCAGAAACATCAGTATGTGAGGGCCGAAACGCAGGCTCGTCGATCCGCGCCAAAGACCATTCTAAATCCGACACTCGCCGCACCGCACTAGACAAAATCACACCGTCATGCTTTTCGTCTTTCGGACACCACTTTGGAGAATATCATGCTCGACACACCAACAAACCTCGTCTCTTTACTCGAAGACCCAACTTTGTTGGCGACCAGAGCGTACATTGGCGGTGAATGGGTCGACGCCGACAATGGTACTACGTTTGAGATTTTGAACCCCGCTCGCGGTGACGTCATCGCAGAGGTCGCCGATGTAAGCCGCGCACAGGTTGCGGGTGCCATTGCTCAAGCCGAAGTCGCGCAAAAGGAATGGGCGAAAAAGACCGGTAAGGAGCGCAGCAACATATTGCGCGCTTGGTATGATTTGATGATGGCCAACCAAAAAGATCTGGCAGTCATTCTGACAGCCGAGCAAGGCAAGCCACTGGCAGAAGCGATGGGTGAGATTGCGTATGGTGCGTCATTCATCGAATTCTTCGCAGAAGAGGCCAAACGCATCTACGGCGAAACGATCCCCGGCCACCAACCTGACAAGCGCATAACAGTAATCAAGCAACCTATCGGTGTCGCTGCATCGATCACACCGTGGAATTTCCCAAATGCCATGATCGCACGCAAAGTTGCGCCAGCCTTGGCCGCAGGCTGTGCAATGGTCGCACGCCCTGCAGAAGACACGCCATTATCCGCATTGGCGATGGGCGTTCTGGCGGAACGCGCGGGCGTCCCTGCGGGTGTTCTAAGTATTCTACCGTCAACCCTGTCGAGCGAGATCGGCAAAGAGTTCTGTGAAAACCCCATTGTGCGCAAACTGACCTTTACAGGGTCCACGCAAGTTGGCCGTATTTTAATGCGCCAAGCCGCTGATCAGGTGATGAAGTGCTCAATGGAGCTTGGTGGCAACGCACCCTTCATCGTGTTTGATGATGCCGATCTCGATGCCGCTGTTGACGGAGCGATCATGTGCAAATTCCGCAACGCCGGCCAAACCTGCGTTTGTGCAAATCGCATTTACGTTCAGGCAGGCGTCTATGATGAATTTGCCGAAAAGCTGGCAGCAAAAGTTGGTGCAATGAGCATCGGTGACGGACTTGCGGGGACTGTTGATTTTGGCCCTCTGATTAATCCTAAAGCAACCGAAAAAGTGAGCGCGCACATCGCGGATGCAAAGGCAAAAGGTGCTACAGTCATCTTGGGTGACGAAGCAGATATGCAAGGCAACTTTATCGCACCCACGATTGTAACCGGCGCCACAAAAGAGATGGCGTTTTCAACAGAAGAAACCTTTGGACCGCTCGCCGCATTATTCAAATTCGAGGACGAAGACGAAGTGATTGCGCTTGCCAATGATACGATTTTTGGTCTGGCCTCCTATTTCTACGCCAATGACCTTAGCCGCGTCTACAAAGTCGCTGAAGCTTTGGAGTACGGTATTGTTGGTGTGAACACGGGGATCATCTCTACCGAAGTAGCTCCGTTTGGCGGTGTGAAGCAGTCTGGGCTCGGTCGCGAGGGCTCTCATCACGGGATCGAGGATTACCTCGAAATGAAATACATCTGCATGTCGGTTTAATCGCTTTTTTGCAGAGCAAAGCCTCGGTGAAAAAGACATGAAAAGCGCCAACTTTCTAACTGCAATAGATGCGCTTGGTGGGGATGAGGTGCCGCGCGTGTGGTCTCTTATCATCACTGTGTTTGGCGATCTTGCGCAACAAAACGGGGAGGAGATCGCTGGGCCAGTTTTGGGCGAACTTCTTGCACCTGTTGGCGTGCGTCCCGAAGCAATGCGTGTGGCTTTGCATCGATTGCGCAATGAGGGTTGGATAGAGACCAGCAAACAAGGGCGCACAGCGCGCCATGCGCTTAGCATATTTGGACTTGAGCAGAGTGCCGCCGCCAGTGAACAGATCTATGGTGAGGCACTCGTCGCGGATCCGGAGTGGCATATCCTATGTTTTGCTTCGAATACGACAAGCTCGGAGCAGACCCGCGGCAAAACACTCGCCCAGCGCGGCTACGTGAAGGCAACGAACGGGATCTATATCAAGAACAGTGCTTGTGATGATCTCGTAGACGACGCTCTTATTTTGCAAGGTGACGTGAAAAATATCCCACCTTGGCTAAGTGGCTCCCTTGCTCCCAACCCGCTTCGCGCGGGGTTTAAGCAACTCAGTAAAACGCTCAGTGATTTGAGCATCGACCCAATCTTCGCGCGCGAATTAACAGCTTTGCAAACAGCGACATTGCGTACTTTGATCGTGCATCGCTGGCGCAAGTTGGTGTTGAAATTGCCGCTTGTTCCAGACGCCCTTTTTGGCGGGGGCTTTGAAGGCACACAGTGCAGAAATCAGGTCTTAAGCATCCTAACCCTCTTAGAGCGCCCTAATATTTCAGACCTGACCTGAGCCACGCTCTGTTTCAAGCAAAGACGCAAGGCCCACGCGGTAATCAGGAAAGAGAAGGTTCACCCCTAACTCGGATTTGATGCGGTCATTTCGCACGCGCTTGCTCTCTGCATAAAAACTGCGCGCCATAGGTGTCATCTCGGCGGTCTCGAAATCGACTTCCGGTGGCAAAGGCATATCAAGCAGCTCTGCGGCATGGGCAATTACGTCTTGGGGCGGAGCCGGGTCATCATCGCACATGTTATAAATTGCACCCGGATTGGGGCGCGCAATGGACGCGGCAAGAATTTGGGCGATGTCATCAACGTGAATTCGACTAAAAACTTGACCCTTTTTGATGATACGCCGCGCGGTCCCTTCCCTTACTTTGGAAAACGGGCCACGTCCGGGTCCGTAGATACCTGCAAGGCGAAAAATATGCAGCGGCAAAGACGAAATAGAGCGCCAATCCGCTTCCGCTGCGACACGCATCTGGCCGCGTTTTGTTGAAGGCTTTAATGGGCTGTTCTCGTCAACCCAACCCCCATTCGCGTCGCCATAAACACCGGTTGTCGACAAGTATCCAACCCACTCAAGTTTGGGCGCATGTTTCGCAATATCATCTTTCAAAGCACTAAGGACAGGATCGCCATCAGCACTCGGAGCGGCGGAGATCAATAGATGCGTGGCGCGCTCTAGTTCACCCGATAGATCAGCGCCGGGCCAGGTCAGCGGGCGAACGCCTGTTGCTGCAAGTGCTTCGGCTTTCTCCGCAGATCTTGTCGTGCCAGCGATGCTGAAGCCTTGCGCCAACAAAAGCGGCGTCAAAGCGCGTGCAGAAAACCCGTGGCCAAAGGAAAGGAGGTGTTTTGTCATGTCCTGTTTGTGCGGCAGCTACGCTGGGGTTGCAAGAGCGCGCCGCGTTCGTTTGAATGCCTCCTATGACAGAGGATCCAGATTTATCGAAAGCTTATAGTCTGCAAGGCCCAGAAGCGTCCCAAAAGCTCTATGCTGCATGGGCAGACACATACGACACCGATTTCGCCGCGGGCATGCACTACCTTGCACCACAGGCGGTTGCTGACTGTTATGCGAAAGTCTCAGGCGCATCGCCTGTTCTTGACTTGGGCGCAGGCACTGGTTTGCTGGGACAAGCCCTCATGCAACATGGCATCACACACGTGGACGGCACTGACATTTCACCAGAAATGTTGGAACAAGCCAAAAAGAAGGGTGTGTACAATCGCGTGTTCGAAGGGGATCTGACAGGCCAGCTTGATGTCGCGACGGGCACCTATGATGGGATTGTCAGTTCTGGCACATTTACACACGGCCACGTCGGACCAGAGGCAATAGCCGAGGTCCTACGTTGCATGTCACACGGCGCATGGGCGGTTCTGAGTGTGAACGCTGCACATTGGGATGCACATGGGTTTGAGGATACGTTAAACCGCCTGACCCCTGAAATAGCAACCTGGCGCAAGCAGGCCTTCGCGCTTTACGGTGCAGGGTCGACAGGGCCCCACGCAAAAGACAAAGGCTGGCTTTTACAAATTTGCAAAGCTTAGGAATGAGGCGCAGTTAGGTGGCGTAATTGCTTCCCTCATCGTCCAGAATTCCCTTCAGTTCAGCCAAGTGTCGCGCGTCTTGTTCGGGATACTGCTCTAGCTCCCGCGCGGTCTTTTCTGCGATATCATCTGGCAAAACACGCAATGGCTGGCCCGTTTGCAGCGCTCGGATATAAGTCTCGCAGGAGCGTTCAAAGTAGAACAATCGGTTGAATGTATCAGCGACAGTATCGCCAATAATCATCACGCCGTGATTGCCCATGACCATGACTTTTTTCTTGGGATCATCAAAAAGTTTCGCACAACGCTCCCCCTCTTCTTCAAACGCAAGCCCACCGTAATTTTCATCAATCACAACACGGTTGTAAAACGTGGCGGAGTTCTGATCGATCGCAGGCAAACGACTATCCGCAAGCGAAGCCAATACTGTCGCAAAAATTGAGTGCACATGCATCGCACACCGCGCATGCGGACAGTGACGATGCATACCGCCGTGCAATCCCCACGCCGTCGGATCCGGTGCATCAGGACCTTTCAAAGTTTCAGGATCATTCGCATCCACGATAATGAGATCGGATGCTTTGATCCGACTAAAATGCACTTGGTTCGGATTCATCAAGAACCGCGTGCCTTCATCGTTAATGGATAATGAAAAATGATTTGCGACGGCTTCATGCATGTTCAAACGTGCAGTCCAGCGAAAGGCCGCGGCGAGATCAACGCGTTCTCGCCAGTGATCCATGTTCGGGCGTGCATTTGCGTTCATTTTAGATCTCTTTCTTCTTGAGTAAGTACACGCGACGGTACCCATGCATATCCGTTTTCGCACAGGATAAAGGCTTCACGTAATCCATGCGGCTTGTTTTTCGGCTCTTGCAAAACATGCCCGCCCAGCGCTTCGGCTTTGCCTGCGGCAACGTCGGGATCTGTCGCAAACAGATGAAACTGCGCCCCGCCACCACGTGGACCGGATTCGGGCATCAAGGATGGCAAAGGATGCGAGTGATACGTGCTATCACCGTGGAGTTGAAACACTTGGCCCTCGTAGGTCATAATCGCAAAATCGGCAGACACACGATGTGCTTTGATACCAAAAACTTCGCTTAAGAAGTGCGCTTGCGCGATCACATCACGCACCAAAATGTTCAAACCCAATCCCTTCAGGGACGCGCCAAACTCGGCAGCACCAACTGTCTCATAGTCCATCTTCACAAGCTCCTTTGGACATTCAATCAGATGCTTGAACATCCCTCTGGCTCATGTCAACTTTGCACATGAACTCAACGAATTTAAAAACATGGGCGCAAAGCGCGCCTCGTCTGGTCGCCGTTGCCGCAGGACGCGCAGCAGCAGACCTTGTTATTCAAGGCGGAATTTGGGTGAACGTGCATACCCGCGAATGCCTTGAAAACCACGACCTCGCGATTGCAGATGGACGTTTTGCGTATTGCGGACCAGATGCGTCTCATTGCATTGGGCCAGATACAAAAGTGATCCAAGCAGAGGGTCGCTATATGATACCCGGTCTTTGCGACGGGCACATGCACATCGAGAGCGGTATGCTTACCCCTGCAGAGTTCGCGCGTGCAGTGATACCGCATGGCACAACTTCTATGTTCACGGATCCGCATGAAATCGCCAATGTGCTTGGTCTTGCAGGTGTGCGCATGATGCATGATGAAGCATTGATGCAACCCATCAACATCTTCACACAAATGCCGTCTTGCGCGCCCTCTGCGCCGGGATTGGAAACAACTGGTTTTGAAATCTCAGCCGACGACGTCGCTGAAGCGATGCAATGGCCCGGCATCATTGGCCTTGGTGAGATGATGAATTTCCCCGGCGTTGTGAACGGTGATGCGCAAATGCTCGCCGAAATTGCTGCAACGCAGGACGCAGGTAAAACTGTCGGTGGGCATTATGCATCGCCTGATCTCGGCAATGCCTTTCATGCCTATGCGGCAGGTGGTCCAGCAGATGATCATGAAGGGACATGTGAAGCAGATGCCATCGCACGTGTGCGACAAGGGATGCGACACATGATGCGATTGGGGTCTGCTTGGTATGATGTGGAAAGCCAGATTACCGCGGTGACGGAAAAAGGGTTGGACCCGCGCAGCTTTATACTTTGCACCGACGACAGCCATTCCGGCACCATCGTAAATGAAGGTCACATGAACCGCGTTGTGCGCCATGCTATCGCGTGCGGCTGTGATCCTGTGATTGCTCTGCAAATGGCAACGATCAACACGGCGACACATTTCGGGTTAGAGCGCGAGTTAGGTTCTATTGCTCCGGGTCGTCGCGCCGATGTTATTCTGAGTTCTGATCTGACAACACTCCCGATTGAACATGTCATTGCGCGCGGTGAAACTATTGCACGAAACGGAATCTGCGAAGCAGAGTGTCCACACTTTGAGTGGCCAGATCATGCGCGCAACACGGTGCATATGGGTTCTGCGAAAACCGCTAAAGCGTTTGAAATTCAAGCGCCAGAGGGTGCGAATACGGTGCGCGCCAACGTTATTGGCGTCGTGGAAAACCAAGCGCCTACAAAAGCACTGCAAGCCGATTTGGCTGTGACGGATGGTTTGGTCGAAACGTCCGGCGATATTTGTCAGATTGCATTGGTTGAGCGGCACCGCGCGACAGAAGGCGTGGTGAACGGTTTTGTTTCCGGCTTTGGATATGACGGCAGAGTGGCAATGGCGTCGACCGTTGCGCACGACAGTCATCATATGATCGTCGTTGGGACAGATCGCGACATGATGGCTGCGGCCGCGAACAGATTGTCAGAGGTTGGCGGTGGTATCACGGTTTGGAAAGACGGTGCTGAATTAGCGCTTGTGGAACTGCCGATCGCTGGCCTTATGTCTGACGAACCCGCAAAAGACGTAGCGCGCAAGGCCGATCAAATGGTGCAAGCCATGCGCGATTGCGGATGCACACTTAACAATGCCTATATGCAGCATTCTTTACTCGCGCTCGTTGTGATCCCCGAAATCAGGATTTCTGATCTTGGGCTTGTTGATGTTACCAAATTTGAATTGACCCCGCTCTTTGAAAGCTAGGGGCATATTGAGGATATTATGACCGATAAATCTGTCGTCACACCAGACACCCTTCATCCAGAAGCGTTCCGCGATCCAAAAGCAGCGGTTGATCAGCTTGTTAAGCTCTACGATCAAGCAACGACGTTCCTGTGCGAAAAATTTACCGAAGCGATGCAAAAGGGCCATCCAGGCCATCGCTACCGCGCGTTTTACCCAGAAATTCGGATCACCACGACAAGCTTTGCGCAAGTCGATAGCCGTTTAAGTTTTGGTCACGTTTCATCACCAGGGATGCACGCCGCCACAATCACGCGACCTGATTTGTTTCGCAAATATCTGGAACAGCAGATTGGCTTACTGATTGAAAATCACGACGTCGCGGTCGGCATCTCAGTTTCTGACACACCGATCCCTGTACATTTCGCTGTCGCCAACGACGCGCGCATCTCTGTTCCGCAAGATGGCGCTGCTGAATTTACACTACGAGACGTGTTTGACGTGCCAGACCTAAGCACCACAAACGACGACATCGTAAATGGCACGTTCGACTTGCCCGAGGATGGCACAGAACCGCTTGCGCCCTTCACAGCGCAGCGCGTTGATTACTCGCTTGCGCGCCTTGCGCACTACACTGCGACCGAACCTGAGCACTTCCAAAATCATGTGCTGTTCACAAACTACCAGTTTTATGTTTCCGAATTTGAAGCCTATGCGCGTACGCAACTGGCAGATCCAGAAAGCAGATATACAAGTTTTGTCAGCACCGGAAACGTCGAAATCACGTCACCAGATGATGTGATCGATCCGGTGATGAAGATGCCGCAAATGCCGACATATCACCTGAAGAAAGCCGATGGCAGTGGAATTACTTTGGTCAATATCGGTGTTGGGCCTTCAAACGCAAAAACTGCAACAGACCACGTCGCTGTTTTACGTCCACATGCATGGTTGATGGTTGGGCACTGCGCGGGCCTCCGCAATTCGCAAAGCTTAGGGGATTTTGTGCTCGCACATGCGTATTTGCGCGAAGACCGCGTCCTTGATGATGACCTTCCCGTCTGGGTGCCAATTCCTGCGCTTGCAGAAATTCAAATTGCTTTAGAGAAAGCTGTGGCTGAAGTGACAGAGCTTGAAGGGTACGATCTAAAACGCATCATGCGCACAGGAACCGTCGCATCCGTTGACAATCGCAACTGGGAGTTGCGCGATCAAGATGGGCCAGTCCAGCGCCTTTCACAATCCCGCGCTGTTGCGCTTGATATGGAAAGCGCCACGATTGCTGCAAACGGCTTCCGGTTTCGCGTCCCCTACGGCACGCTTCTTTGCGTCTCAGACAAGCCCTTGCACGGCGAACTGAAGCTCCCCGGGATGGCGTCAGATTTCTACACAACACAGGTCGCGCGGCATTTGATGATTGGGATTCGCGCTATGGAAACACTTAGCAAAATGCCGCTTGAACGCATTCACAGTCGAAAATTGCGCTCATTTCACGAGACCGCCTTCCTTTGACCCTGCGGAAAATGGCCAAAACACCTGTTTTTCGCATTTTTTTGCGCCTCTATGCGTTGTGCTATCTCTCAAGATAACGTTACATGCATCGGTAGAGCCCCAAAATACGGGCAGTAAAGGGAGACCATGAACATGGCAAAACCAATGACAAAAACTCAACTGGTCGCTGCACTGGCTGACGAAATGGGCGGCGATAAGAAAGCTGCAGGCGCGGCACTTGATGCTGTATGTGCGTTGATCACGCGTGAAGTATCCGGCGGCGGCGCTGTGACACTTCCAGGCGTTGGCAAAATCTATTGCCGTGAGCGTCCAGAGCGTATGGTTCGCAACCCAGCAACGGGTGAGCAGATCAAGAAAGACGCGGACAAGGTTGTTAAGATGACAATCGCGAAAGCACTTAAAGACAGCGTCAACGGCTGATCTTGCTTTCAGAGAAAAATTTCAGGAAGGGTCGCTCAGGTTGAGCGGCCCTTTCTACGTTTAGGAGCAATCGAATGGATCTGCGCGCACTCTTCATGGGCCTTGCCTTTGCCTTCATGTGGTCAAGTGCGTTCACCTCGGCGCGCATTATTGTCCAAGATGCGCCGCCCCTCGCTTCCTTGAGCCTGCGTTTCATGGCGTCTGGCCTCATCGGAATTGCCATCGCCAAAGCACTCGGACAGCATTGGAAGCTCACCCCCGGACAATGGCGCGCGGTGTTCGTTTTTGGCTTGTGCCAAAACGCACTGTATCTCGGTTTGAACTTTGTGGCGATGCAAACCATTGAAGCTTCGCTCGCCTCGATCATCGCTTCAACGATGCCGCTGATGGTGGCAGGCGCAGGCTGGCTATTCTTAAACGACAAACTTCCAACACAAGGGATCATCGGCCTTGTGCTGGGTATTGTTGGTGTTGTTTTGATCATGGGCGCACGGTTTGACGGCACCGCAGATGCGTTTGGCATGGCAATCTGTGTAATCGGTGCACTTGGCTTGACCGTAGCGACCTTGGCGATGCGCGGTGCGTCCTCGGGCGGCAATCTGTTGATGATTGTTGGCTTGCAAATGATTGTTGGCTCTTTGATCTTAGGGATCGTCTCCGCTTTCACCGAAACGCTGTTTCTAAACCCGTCCCTAAAACTCGCCGCTGCCTTTGCCTACACGACACTCATCCCTGGCCTTGTTGCCACTTTCATATGGTTCAGCTTGGTCGAGCGGATTGGCGCAGTACGTGCATCAACATTCCACTTTCTGAACCCGTTTTTTGGCGTGTCGATTGCAGCCTTACTTCTTGGCGAAAAACTAGGGATTATGGATGTTGTTGGCGTCGTGATCATTACCGTCGGAATTTTGCTGGTGCAGCTTTCGAAACAAAAACCCACGGATAGTTGAACGCGCGCGAACACCTTGTTGCGTGACAGGCCAGTGGGTTTCACCTTAGGTCGTTCGTATGGAATTACTCTTTGCATACGGCGCAGGGCTGCTTACGCTTATCAACCCTTGCGTCTTGCCGGTGTTACCAATCGTGCTGGCCACTGCTCTGCAAGCCAGCCGTTGGGGGCCCGTTGCGCTAGCTGCTGGAATGAGCTTGTCGTTCGTCCTTCTTGGCGTCGCTGTCTCTGCCTTTGGACGTGCCGTTGGGCTTAACGCGGATGATATCGCACAAGCAGGCGCGGTTCTGATGATCCTTTTCGGGATTGTGCTGTTGGTCCCGCAAGCCTCTGCCGTATTCTCAACCGCAACTGCTGGTTTTGCCGCCAAAGCAGATAGCGGCCTTGACGATGTGGATCGCCGCTCACTCACGGGGCAATTCGTCGGTGGCATGCTGCTTGGCGCGGTATGGAGCCCCTGTGTTGGTCCGACACTTGGCGGTGCAATTTCCCTGGCGAGCCAAGGAGAGAGTTTGCTGCGCGCGACGTCCATCATGATCTTCTTTGCACTCGGCATCTCAACAATCATTCTCGTACTCGGCTATGGAGCCCGATCAGCTCTGCAAAAACGCCAAGCGGCGATGCGTCGCTTGGCAGTTGCTGCGCGTCCCTTACTGGGTGCCGTCTTCATCGCTGTGGGCTTTATGCTTTTCTTCAAATGGCACTATGTCATCGAAAGCTGGCTGCTCGATATCATGCCGATCTGGCTACAAGATCTATCCGTTGTTTTATAATTTGAACCAATCAAGGAGTTGAAAATGAACCGTAGAACTTTGATCCTCTCTGGCGCAGCAACGCTGGTACTGCCTGCTTTGCCAGCATTTGCGGCACCGCTGGACTATACGCCGGGCCTCATGAAAGAACGCCTCGCAGCCGGTGAAACCGTATTTCTGGATTTCAAAGCTCCTTGGTGTGGAACTTGCCGCGCGCAAGAGCGTGTCCTGAACAAGCTCAAGTCCGAAGATGGCGCATATGAGCAGAACATTACGTTCATCAATGTTGATTGGGACACATACGGTAAATCACAAATGGCAGATCGTTTGAAGATTCCACGCCGCTCGACATTGGTTGCCCTCAAAGGCAAGCAAGAGATAGGCCGCATCGTTGCGGATACGTCCGAGCGCAACATCAAGAAGTTGATGGATGCAGCCCTTAGCGCGGCAACAAACGCCTAAGCTGCCAGACTGGCCGCTGGCCTGATGTATCCTGTGAGCGTCCCGCGCCAATTGGTGATTGGGGCGTTCATGCGTTTCAGCGTTGCGGGATGGTTCGCATCAAGCACACCCGCACGTACCAAGAGCGCTGCAATCGCACATTCCGCACCGCGCGTTGTTCCGTCTGCCACCTTGAGAGCTATGCCAAGCTGTTGCTCTGGCAAGATCGCTACATAGAATGCTTCGGCGCCTGTCTTGATTGCGGTTCTTCCACCCATCGCACGCATGAGTTCGGTGCAAGCACGTGTTTCACCGGCAACCAATTCAGGATGCAGCGCCATCGCCTCGGTCAATCGCGCAGCAGCAGTGCTGAAGGTATCAGAACGCGTATGCGCAGATGAAAAGAAACCCATTGCACGCGCAATGCCATGCAAGGAACTTGCATGGTTGGGGGCAGAACAGCCATCAATGCCAAAACCCGGTGATGTAAGCTGAGTTGCCTGCTCAAAAGCGTCAAGACATGCTTTTTGCACAGCATGTGTAGGGTCAATATATTCCGGTCCCGCCCCCAGATGCTTGCTGAGCGTTAGAAAGCCAGCGTGTTTGCCAGAACAGTTGTTGTGAATCTGGCAAGGGCTTTTGTCTGTTTTGATCAAATCAGTTTTTGCAGGTAAATCGTCCGGCATTTGCGAACCGCAGCGCATATCGCTTTCCCCAAGTCCTAGATCATCGAGCCATGCGGAAACACGGTCAGTGTGGATCGCAGCTCCTTGATGAGATGCGCAGGCCAGCGCGAGATGCTCAGTGCTCAAACCTGCGGCGTCCGCAGCGCCCGAAGTGATCAACGGGATGCCCTGCAACATCTTGGAAGACGACCTAGGCAGTACAATTTCTTCAGGATTGCCCCAAGCGTCCACAATCTCGCCTGCGCCATCACAAATGATGGCATGCCCGAGATGAACGCTTTCCAAAAATTCGCCGCGCCAAATCTCAGCTAAAGGAACAGGTGCAATCATGGTAATCTCCAGAATTTGAACGGCGAAAAAATGCCAAGCAGGCATTCACCTGTGGTGGATTTCAGGCTAATGTGTTTTTGTCGAGAAGAAAAATACCTTTAGCGAGGAGAGCCGAGAACAGGTGGCGCGCAAAAGGTAGTGATTGAGGTTAAGGACAGCTGGAGGCTGGACACGATGAATTCATGGATCACGCGCACAAGTTTGGCAGCAGCTTTGGCTGTGGCAGCGACGGGCGCATTTGCTCAGGCACAGAGCACGAACCGCGTTGGCGCAAACACCGATTGGAGCGTTTTCGTAGAAAGCAATCCTAAGGAATGCTGGAGCGTTTCGTCCCCAAAAGAGACAGTAAACACGCGCGGCGGCCGTGTTGTCGCGGCCCGTCGCGGTGATATTTTGTTGTTCGTCTTCAATCGCCCGGGGTCCGGTGTGACGGGTCAAGTCACGTTTACAGGTGGTTATCCGTTTGCAAGCGGGTCGACCGTTAATATGAACATCAGCGGCACTCAGTTTGAACTGTTTACAGATGGTGAATGGGCGTGGCCTGCAACACCTGCGGATGATGCGAAGATCATTACAGCTATGAAGCGTGGCAGCAGTGCTGTCATGACAGCGCGGTCTGGCCGTGGCACACAGACAAAAGATACGTTTTCTCTTCTAGGTTTCACCGCGTCTGTTGAAGAGTCTGAGAAGCGCTGCAAGTGATATGGGTGCGTGCAAAAGCACGCCACCCTACTGAAACCCAGTAACGAGTGAAGGATGGGGCATGACCGAAGCCGTAGTGCAAGGACATTGCTTATGCGGCGCATGCACATTCACTCTGATCGGGCCACATAATTTTGTCGGGCATTGCCACTGCGAGAGTTGCAGACGCGCGACGTCCTCCCCATTCACGACTTGGATCGGACAGGAAAGCGGGCGATGGCACTGGACTGGCAAAACGCCTGTTTCTTATGACAGCAGCCCCGGCAATGAACGTGGGTTTTGCGGAACATGCGGATCCCCGATGTTTTTTCGCAGCGAACGCTTTCCAAATGAGTGTCACTTCTATGCGGTGCTCTTGAATGATCCCAACGCCGTCATGCCCGCAGCACAGTATCACAGCGACGAAATTCTGAATTGGACTCACGCCGCGTTGGAGCAACCTAATCACTGACCGTAGGGTGCGTGATATCACGCACCTTCACTTCGCCCCCGAATCCGTTGTATAGCGCGCCAACACCTCAAAAAGGCGATCCATCATGACGGCCACAGCTCCGATCACGCAAGATGTAATGACGATCCCGCGCAAATTGCCTGAGGGTCCGATCAACCTTGTTGGACTTACGCGCGAAGGCATGCGAACCGCTTTGATTGAAACTGGCACGCCTGAAAAGCAAGCCAAGATGCGCGTTGGTCAGATTTGGCAATGGATCTATCAATGGGGCAAGCGCGACTTTGCCGAAATGACGAACCTGAGCAAAGCGTTTCGGGCTGATCTTGCTGAAAAATTTGTTATTGAAGTGCCTGAAGTTGTCACACGCCAAGTCTCTGAAGATGGCACACGCAAATATCTCGTCAAAATCGCTGGCGGTCACGAGGTAGAGGTCGTCTATATTCCCGAAGACGGTCGCGGCACGCTCTGTGTGTCCTCTCAAGTTGGCTGCACACTGACCTGTTCCTTCTGCCACACAGGCACACAAAAGCTGGTTAGAAACCTGACCGCAGGTGAGATCATCGGCCAAGTCATGATCGCGCGTGATGATCTGGATGAATGGCCGGAGCAAGGCGCGCCCAAAGACGAGACACGCTTGCTCAGCAACATCGTTTTGATGGGCATGGGCGAGCCGCTGTATAACTTTGAGAACGTGCGCGACGCGATGAAGATCGCTATGGACGCCGAGGGCATTCAGCTGTCGCGCCGTCGTATTACATTGTCTACGTCAGGGGTTGTTCCCGAAATTGCCCGCACTGCAGAAGAGATTGGCTGCCAACTCGCCATTAGTTTCCACGCAACCACAGATGAGGTGCGGGACAAGCTGGTACCGATCAACAAACGTTGGAATATCGAAGAGCTTGTTGAAGCTCTGCGGGCCTATCCGCGCGTGTCCAATTCTGAGCGGATTACCTTTGAGTATGTGATGCTAGACGGGATCAATGACACGGATGCCGATGCACATCGTTTGATCAAATTGATCGAAGGCATTCCAGCCAAGATCAACCTGATCCCTTTCAACGAATGGCCAGGCGCCCCTTACAAACGCTCTTCGGGTAATCGCATTCACCGCTTTGCCGATATCATCTACAAAGCCGGCTATGCGTCGCCCATTCGAAAGCCACGCGGCGAGGATATTATGGCCGCCTGTGGCCAGCTTAAATCGGCGACAGAGCGTGCGCGCAAATCTCGTAAACAGATCGAGGCAGATGCCGGTCTGTAAAAGACACGCCAACGCTTCATTTTATATTCATACCTTGAGTCTACTTGATCAGTGGACAGGTCTACGGCGTCAAAGCTGCACATTTTGCACTCATTAAGGACACAGTCCTAGCGGAGCGTGAAACTGCATCGAATATGACTTTCGTACCACCACTCAAGGAGACGACTATGACATATCACGCGGCAGACCCAGTTACGATCTCACGCATCTTGAACTTGGTGCGTCCAGAACTTCGTAATGTTGCAACTCGCGATGAGCTAAAGCACCGACTGGCACGTTTGGGCTATGGAATAAGTGATACGCGGCGCGGCCGAATGTTGACGACTGTGCCTCACGGTATCGAAATTGCGCCGATCCCAGCGTCCTTCAACACGTTTTAATGCGTCAAAGATCTTTGGCACCATATTTCGCTAAGAAGGTGCTGACTGCACCGTCTATAATGCGGTCTAATTCTGATTGTTCGAAAACGGTCTGAAACCCGAAAAGAATCTTAAGAAAAATGTCGGCTTTGCAAAGCTCACCAAACTGATCTGCCGCCAAGTCAAAATCCGCAATTTCAAGCTGGCCTGCCTCTGCCGCCACCCTGAGATAAGCGCCAAGCTTTTCCCGCACGACCATGGGTCCGCTTTGATAAAATGCCAAACCAAGTTCAGGAAACCGATCTGCTTGGGCGACACATATGCGAAACATGCTTTGTCCGAAATCAGAGGTCATGAAACCTAAAAGGTGCCGTGCAGCGTTGCTTAGAACGATGGCTGGCGGTTCATTTTGATCAATGTGTTCCATCGCCTCATCAGATTGGCGCGCGCATTCGGTTTGGACAACAACGATGAACAAGCTCTCCTTGTCCGGAAAATAGCTATAAAGCGTTGCCTTAGACACACCGCTGGCTTTTGCAACATGATCCATATTGCTCGCACTAAAGCCTTGCGCAAGAAACACGTCCCGCGCGCCTGCTAAGACCTGAGCAAATTTGCGCCCCTTGCGGATTGCTGTGTCTTGTATGTTCACAAAAAACTCCAAAGCGCAGTTCGACTGCCGTGCTAGATGCATTTGCTAACATAAACACGCTTGCTTACCTACTTCGCGAACACAACTTATCGAAAAAACCTAACACTGTGACGTTTGAGGCAAGGACCACGCTCTTCCATCTTGCTCCGTTTCGCAGAGCAAGTTACCTCTGATGCAATGCTGGATATCTTTTTACAAACGCTGCCTTTCTTTGCGGTCATTGCTCTTGGCTTTGGCGCAGGGCGCACGGGCTTCTTCACCCCTGAAGCGACAGCATATCTCACAAAATTCGTCTTTTATTTTGCCCTGTCCGCAATGCTATTTCGCTTTTCTGCGACCCTATCGTTCAGCGACATTTGGAACGGCAGACTTGTCGTCGCGTACCTTTGGGGCACGGCATTCATATATGGTGTCGCAACCATCGTGGCACTTTTACGCAGACAAAGCATGGCCAAAACCGCAATCGAAGCGCAATGCGCAGTGATCGGAAACACAGGCTTCTTAGGCGTGCCGATGCTGGTTCTACTCATGGGGGAACAAGCGATTGGCCCTGTGATGTTGGTGTTGGCTGTAGATCTTGTCGTGTTTTCCAGCCTGATCGTTATTTTGATGTCCATCGCCCAAGACGGGCGCTTTGAGCTTTCAATCTTCAAAACCATCGGGATTGGCCTGCTGAAAAACCCAATGATCGTCTCTATGGTGCTTGGCCTGACGTGGTCAGCGACTGGCCTGCCTTTGCCCAAACCGGTTTTCGCCTTTACAGAGCTACTTGGCGCGGCGGCAACACCCGGTGCGCTTTTCGCGATCGGGGCGTCACTGGCGAGCAAGTCCACAGAAAAGATCGAAGTCGCTGCGTGGCTTACGTTCTGCAAATTGGTGTTGCATCCTGCTTTCGTCGCCATCGCTGCAATTTACATCTTCCCGCTCGACCCGTATTCCGCAGCAGTGATTATCGCCGCTGCCGCCTTGCCAGTCGCAGGCAACGTCTACATGTTGGCGCAGCATTATAACGTCGCTCCTCAAAGGGTGTCCGCCGCCATTTTGGTCTCAACCGCGATAAGCATTGTGACCGTTTCTTTAGTCATTGGGTGGGTCGGCCAACTATAGGCCAAGGCCCCGAAATAGGAGTTAATATCCATGATAACTGTATCCGAAAATGCCTGCTTTGGTGGTAAACAAGGTGTATACACGCACACTTCAAAGGTCTGCGGTGGCGATATGACCTTCGGCTTATTCATGCCAGCTGAAGCAGAAAATGGCCCTGTCCCCGTTTTGTGGTTTCTGTCTGGCCTGACCTGCACACACGAAAACGCGATGGTCAAAGCGGGTGCGCAAAACTGGGCGGCAGAGCAAGGAATTGCATTGATCTTCCCCGACACTTCCCCGCGCGGCGAAGGCGTTGCCAATGACGAAGCATACGATCTTGGCCAAGGTGCTGGATTTTACGTGGATGCAACCGAAACCCCATGGTCACCTCATTTCAAAATGTGGAGCTACCTTGCAGATGAGCTCCCTGCGCTCATTGAGGATCAATTTGAAGTCGATATGGAGCGTCAGGGCATCACGGGTCATTCGATGGGTGGCCATGGCGCACTCACTCTGGCGATGAATTTAGAGGGGCGCTTTCGCTCTGTTTCCGCTTTCGCACCCATCTGCAATCCGACTGCATCGGATTGGGGACGCAAGCAATTGGGCGCATATCTTGGTAGCGACGAAAGCACATGGGCCAAGCACGACGCCGCTTTGTTGATGAAGGAAAAGGGCTTTGATGGACCTGTGCTCATCGATACAGGCACCAACGATCAATTCCTTGATCTGCTCAAGCCTGAAACTCTGGCTGATGCCGCAACTCAGCGCCGACAGCAAATGACCTTTCGCATGCAGCCGGGTTATGATCACAGCTACTTCTTTATTTCGACCTTCATGGAAGATCATGTGACTTTCCACGCCGAAGCGCTGTATGCATGAGCGTCTACATTGACGCAGATGCCTGTCCGGTTAAAGCCGAAGCAGAAAAGGTCGCAACCCGCCACGGTGTAACGATGTATGTCGTTTCAAACGGTGGCTTGCGCCCCTCATCAAACCCATTGGTGGAAAACATCATCGTCGATGCCGGACCAGATGTTGCTGATATGTGGATCGCAGATCGTTGTGGCCCTGCGGACGTTGTAGTGACAGGCGACATTCCCTTGGCCGCGAAATGCGTTGAAGCAGGGGCAGAAGTGTTGCAGCACAATGGGGACCGTTTCACGGCGGCCAACATAGGGCAACGTTTGGCAATGCGCGATTTAATGGCTGACCTGCGCGAAGCCAATCCGCTTGGTGCGGGTGGTAGCGGCAAGCCTTTCTCCAAAACCGACAGATCGCGGTTTCTGGATTCATTGGAACGCGCGTTGAGGGCAGCAAAAGGAAAAAGCTAATGACTGTAGACGCGGTAATCTTTGACATTGGCAACGTGTTGATCGAGTGGCAGCCAGAGCGGTTTTATGATCGCGTGATTGGCGAGCAACGACGCCGCGCAATTTTTGATACCGTCGATCTGCACAAAATGAATGACCGCGTGGATCGCGGTGAGCCGTTTCGCGATGTGATTTACGAAACAGCTGAGCTTTATCCTGAAATCCGCGATGATATCCGTATGTGGCACGACAACTGGATAGAAATGGCCTCCCCCGCGATTGCGCATTCGGTGCGTTTGATGCGGGCTTTGCAAGCGAAAGGTGTTCCCGTATTCGCACTCACCAATTTCGGGGTTGAGAGCTTTGCCTACGCGCAAACAGAATATGACTTTCTCAACGAATTTGATCGCGCTTATGTATCTGGGTATATGAAGGTCATCAAACCTGACGCGGATATCTATGCACAGCTCGAAACCGATTGCGGGATTGAGCCCAAGCGCTTGCTTTTCACAGATGATCGTTTGGACAACATTGAAGCGGCTGCAGCACGGGGCTGGCAGACACATTTGTTCGAAGGATCGAAAGGCTGGGCAGCGCGGCTGGTTTCTGAACACCTGTTAAGCAAAGGCGAAGCAGCATGAGCGTTCAGATCGGGTTTGACGATGGGCAAAAAGGGCTCGACTGGATTGGCCTGACGGAGGCATTGGTCGCGGGACATCAGCTTCCCAAAGCAGAAATTGCTGATACGTTTCTTTATCGTGGTAAGGATACTCTGCTGAACCGATCTGCGTGGATTGATGGGCTTGGTCTTGCTGTGAAATGCGCCACTGTTTTCCCTGACAATCCGCAAGCGGGTGTGCCGATGATCAACGGTGCGGTGTCGCTGTTTGATGACGCGCATGGAAAACTAGAAGCAATTATCGATTTTCATTTGATCACCAAATGGAAAACCGCAGGGGATAGCTTGCTCGGTGCATTGCGTCTTGCGCGTCCAGAGAGCCGCAAAATTCTGATCATCGGGTCAGGCACTGTAGCGCGCTCTTTGCATGACGCCTACAGCGCTGGGTTTGCCGATGCAGAGTTCACAGTTTGGAGCCGCACGCGCGCGAACGCTGAACAGTTTGCGAATGAGCGTAGATCAGTTGTTGCCGATGACTTGGAACGCGCAGTAAGCGAGGCAGATATTATTACCAGCGCGACAATGAGCACAGAGCCTATCTTGCGCGGCGAATGGTTGCAAGCGGGTCAACACGTAGATCTGATTGGCGCTTATCGGCCTGACATGCGTGAAGCAGATGATGCCGCACTACAGAAAGCGCGGGTTTTTGTAGATAGCTTTGACACTACGATTGGGCACATCGGCGAGGTCCAAATCCCTTTGGAGAGCGGCGCAATAAGTCGCTCTGATTTGATTGCAGATTACTATTCCGCTGATGGCTTCAAACGACGTTCAAGCGATGACATAACGCTCTTCAAAAATGGCGGTGGCGCGCATTTAGATTTGATGGTGAGCCGGTATGTTCTGGATCGCTACAAAGGTTAGAGCTGGGGGCCAGCCCCCAGACCCCCGGAGTTTATTTGGAAAAATGAAATCTAAGCCGTGAGTGGGCGTGCGAGTTTTCGTTCCCTGATGGGCAAATGTATGATTGCACTAAACGCGCCAACACCGATGCCGACCCACCATACGACGGTATAGCTTCCATACACATCATACATTCGGCCACCGAGCCAAACGCCTAGAAAACTACCAAGCTGGTGACTGAAAAACACGATCCCATAGAGCGTACCCATGTAGCGCAGGCCATAAATGTGTGCGACGAGACCAGACGTGAGTGGGACCGTGGCCAACCATAAGGACCCCATGGCTACAGAGAAAATAATCACCGACGTTGGCGTAATCGGCATCATGATGAAGATGATCGCGATAATCGTACGGCCCGTGTAAATTCCCGCCAACAAGTATTTTTTGGAATAACGGTTACCGAGCCACCCGGCGAACAGCGTGCCCGCTATATTGGCCGCCCCGATCAAGGCGATTGCGAGAGCGCCAAGGGCAGACGTCGTCGTAATGCCAGCCGCGTGCAAAGCACCACCTGGCAGGATTGGGCCACACATCTCGGTCACAAATGCTGGAAAATGCGCAGTGATAAAGGCGAGCTGATAACCGCAGCTGAAAAAGCCGAGGAAAATGAACGTGTATGTTGGATCCTTGAACGCGCCTTTTAGGACTTGGCCAAGGCTCTGCTCCAGCTCTGCTTTGCCCGCAGTTTGTGGAGCGCGCATAAAAGGCAGCAACATCAGCACTGCAAGAATGGCAGCAGCAAATACGATGAACACGTTTTGCCAAGGCATAAAGGTCAACAGCAATTCGGCAGTCGGTGCACCAACAACCTGACCCGCGCTGCCAGCAGCTGTGGCAATCGCAAGTGACATAGACCGGTTCGCATCAGAACTTGCCCGCCCAACGACAGCAAGAATAACGCCGAACCCCGTGCCAGCGACGCCAAATCCAACGAGAATTTCGAGCATCTGATGGGCTTCTGGCGTCACTGCGAAAGACGATAGCACAAGGCCTGCAGCATAAATGACAGCACCGATGATGATGGCTTTGCGATCTCCGATCTTTTCAGCCAAAGCCCCAAAAATTGGCTGGCCGATGCCCCACGCGAGGTTCTGAATCGCAATGGCGAGCGAGAATTCTGAACGCAGCCAGTTAAACTCTGTCGCGATCGGGATCTGGAATACGCCAAAAGACGCGCGGATCGCGAAGTTTACCAAAATTATAACGCAGCCAACGATAAGGACGGGCGTGAACAAGGAAGACTGCTGTTTCATATTTGGACTTTCTGGTGGTCGCCGCGCGACGTTAAGCCTTTTAAAGCGCAGGTCAATCGCACGCGCTCTTTTCGCGCCGCAACACACAAGTTAAAGAGCAGCATGGACACCCTCTTAGACATCTACGCCGCGCGCGTTACAAATGGTGAGCTCACCGCCGACCCAGTACAAGAGCTTGCGCTTACGCGGTTCGAGCGCATTCGCGCAGCACTTGCTGAGCCTGTGAAAAAAGGCCTATTTCGAAAAGCGCCGCCACCCCCCAAGGGGCTTTATCTTTGGGGCGGCGTTGGTCGCGGCAAGTCGATGTTGATGGACTTGTTTGTAGATGCCTCTCCTGTTCCGTCGCGACGCGTGCATTTCCATGCTTTCATGCAAGAAATTCATGCGGGTATGCACAAGGCACGCAAAGACGGGATTGAAGACGCTTTGAAGCCCGTCGCACAAGCCGTCATCGCTGAAGTCAAGCTGCTTGCTTTTGATGAAATGCAAATCACCGATATTACCGATGCCATGATCGTGGGGCGCTTGTTCGAGATGTTGATGGAAGCAGGCGTTGTCATTGTAACGACGTCCAACCGCATCCCCGAAGACCTATATAAAGACGGTTTGAACAGGCAGCTCTTCTTACCCTTTATTGCCCTCTTGAAAGACCGGATGGAGGTGGCGGAACTCTCCAGTGACACGGACTATCGTCAAGATCGGCTTGCGGGCTCGCCGAGTTATTTCACGCCGATTGATCACACCTCACGCGCGCAGATCGAAGAGGTTTGGCAGCGTTTGAGCGATGGCAAAGGCAAGCCGCTTGACCTGATCGTGCAGGGACGAAAAGTAAGATTGCCCGGTTTTCACAATGGTGTGGCCCGCGCAAGTTTCTTCAATCTGTGCGGCGCGCCACTTGGGCCTGCGGATTATCTGACCATAGCGGAAGCCGCGCGCGTCTTGATCCTTGAAGATATTCCCCGCCTTAGTCGCAATAACTTTAACGAAGCAAAGCGGTTCGTGACGCTAATCGACGCGCTTTACGAAGCCAAGGTACAGCTGATTGCATCCGCGGCGGCGTCACCAGAAATGCTATACGTTGAAGGCACGGGTACGTTCGAGTTCGAGCGCACCGCAAGCCGACTGCGCGAGATGCAAAGCGCCGACTGGGGGCATGCGTAAACCGTTACCACATGCGCGACTTGGCATACTCTGGATAGCCCGCATCATAGCCATCCGCGTCAAACATCGCATCGCGTTCTTTGACGAAGGCACCAGCTGTCGGGACCGTTTGATCGCTTTGTTCATCGCTCCAAAGTTTAGAGCGCATCAAGGCTTTCGCACATTGGAAATACATCTCTGTAATCGTGATCGCGAGAACGCTTCTTGGAAGCTTACCCTTTTTCTCAAATCGCTTCAGCACTTCGGCATCATCCGTCACTATCCCCGTGCCGTTCACACGCACAACATTGGTACTGCTAGGGATCATAAACATCAGGCTCACGCGTTCGTCTCGCACCACGTTGCGAAGGGTATCCACACGATTGTTGCCGAACCAGTCGGGCATCAATAGCGTTTTATTGTCAGCAATTGTAACAACGGACCCGTCATCACCCCTTGGGCTGCCATCTGTTCCTTCTGGACCGACGGTTGAAATCACAACAAAGCGGCACGCTTCAATCCATTCGCGATAAAGCGGTGTCATCTGAGTAACGACTTTGGTCAAAGAGCGTGGATTTGCTTCGCCATATATCTCCTCCAAAGCAGCTATGGTTTTGATAGGTTTCATGATGCGCTCCAATGCCTGACAGGTGTCTTATGATAACACTTTTTCTGCGGGTTTTGAAAATCAATCCAACAAAAAAAGAAGGAGCCTTAAAAGCTCCTTCAAGTCTTTGCCTGTTATTAAGTCCCATTTTCCGCACGCCGCTCGATCAGACGTTGGTCCCGGAAGGATCTTTGGTTTTTAGGCTATTGAGATGAGAACACACATTGCGCGAAATAATTTTGCGTGTGTGTGATTACATAATTACGTCTCCCCCAATCGGATCTTTTGAAAAAACAACACTGGCAGGCGTTGCGTGATCCGGTTGGGATAAAGCTATAAGCGAATCGATTCGTGACAGTCAACATTCTGTGATTCGTCAAAATGTAACCACAGGATGTTGCAGCACATGCACGGCGATAGCACGAAGGAATAAGGATAAATCAGCGGAACGAATTCAAAGTACAGCAAGCCATTGAAGCGACTCATCAATTTAGAAGCGGCGTGCTTGGCAGACTAAATGTAGATAGTTCCGCACGAGAGCATTTCTGCCCTTTTCAGCTGTCGAAAAAAAATTGAAAAAAATTGAAATTTTTGCATTTCAGCCTAAGGCATGCTGTATTTTAGGACCTGACCAATACGCAACGCATTTGGATTTCGTCGCAAAGATGGGTTATCTGACAAAAGCCGATCGGTAGCGAGCGCGGATCCATAGAGCTTAATAGCAATCAGAGCCAGCGTATCGCCGGAGGACACTGTGTAGGTGTTGGACGCAGAACCGCTCAGCCCAGTCGTGCCGCGCTCGGGAGCAGCCAAGCGCGCAGTACGCTGTACCGGAACTTGTGCAGCAGGCACCGCAGTCGTGCGGGGCGCTGTGAAGGTGGTCGGGGCTGCTTGCAACGGCTGCGTTCCATCAACGTGACCCATGGAGCGGCGCACAATCGAGTTCAATAGGCTGCCCTCTTGGCCTGGCGCTTTGGACACCTGACCAAGACTGTTGAGCGCGTTGAGCGTTTGCCAGCTCATATCGCGCAACTCAGGTGCGATATAAGGCGTTGCATCGCGCGGCATAGTACCCGGTGTTGCGGCACGAACTGGCGCAGGTGTCGCCGATTGAGCTTCCCTTGCGGCTAGGATGGCCGCAAATGGTGTTGCCGCAGGCGCCGTGTTTGCAGGTGCAACCATCGTTTCAGGTGCAACAGCATCAGATCCTGTAAGTGCTTCGCGAACCGCCGCAGATGTGTCCAATGTTGCTTGCAAGCTTGGCTCGGGTTCAACCGTTTCTCGCGCTTGCGTATCTCTTGCAGCTTTAAGCTCGGACGCAACATTGTCAGGCATCTTGAGCATTGCATCAGCTACAGGCTCATCAAGAACTTGGAGCTGATTGCGTGATGTCTCAAAGAGCTCTAGATCGCTAGGCGAAGACGAAAAATCTTCACGCGGACCAGGCTGCAATACAATTACAAGAACCGTAGACAGAGTGAAGAAGGCGAAAATAGCTATACCACGTATCATATTACGACACTCACTTTGAAACTGTTAAACCAAGAACATGCCACATCTGCAAACCACCCCGATAATACAGGATCTTTTGCGCTGGGTATCCGGCGTCCAGTAGCAACTGAACGGCTTGGCGCGCAGTTGGCGACCAAGGTCCATCATCAAAAATCATTAGATCGAACGCACCAGAAAAATCCATCTGCCCGATTGCGCCTTTTGCACCCAGCGCGAGCAGCAGATCTTCACGGTAAGGGTTGTTGCCAACCAACGTCGCTGCAGGAACAGATATCGCGCCCGGTATGGTGCCTGCTGCGTACTCCTCGGGCAAACGCGCATCCACCAAAAGGCCACTTCCCGATGAAACGGCCTGTTGCATGAACGCAAACACTTCAAGTTCTGTAAGTGTTGTTACACCCGCTGCCGCAGTACCCGGTTCGATGCAATGTTCAGGGCAAGTGCGATCCGTTTGCGCGTACTGGCTTGGCAAGGTGGCTTCACCACTCGTGGCGCGTCGAATACTCAACGCTTGTCCACCAAATTCGAACTCAACACTCGAAAGGCCCAAAGCGATATCCGCCTTAACCGCTTGCGGCACAAACGCTAAAAGGAAAACGCATATAGAAATAGCGGACGCAAAAGCGCCGTAAACTGACTTAGAAATAATCATACCTGCTCGAAACGTTTTTTCGTTTTCGTTGGTTTTAACCTAGGTCCTCAGACTCTCGCGGTCAATATAGATCCAGGGTTGTATCGAAATCTTACATCACATTGAAAACGTTAAGATAGAGTTAACCGTTTTCCCGCAATACGTGACCTGCAAGGTACAGCGATCCACATATCAAAACACGCGCGCGTGGTGATCCTTTGGCGATAGCGTCAAGCGCTGCTTCAACGCTGTTAGCTTCATGTGCCGTCATGCCCGCAGCATGCGCCGCGTTGGCGGTGACCTCGCTTGGCAATGTGTTTATCTCACCTGGAATGCTGACCGCGTGTAAAGAATGCACATGCCGTGCAAGCGGGTTCATGTAGCCGCTCACGTCTTTCGTATTCAGCATACCGCAAATCAAATGCGTCTCGCGCTTGGGGAGTTTGTCCAGCAAATCAGCGATTGCCAACGCAGCAGACGCGTTGTGTCCACCATCAAGCCACAGCTCAATGCCCGGCACGCTCTCTGCCAGCGCACCGCTTTTCAGCCTTTGCATACGCGCGGGCCACGTCGCATCCGTCATCGCAGCTGCGCAAGCATCTTCACCGAACCCAAGAACACGCAAGCCTGCAATCGCAGCACCCGCGTTTTGAACCTGATGCGCCCCCAAAAGCGCGGGCATCGGTAAATCCAAAAGCCCTGTCTCATCTTGATAGATGAGACGATCCCGCTCTGTGCTGACGTGCCAATGCTGACCGTAAGCTAAAACAGGCGCACCAAGTTGGGCGGCCTTCGCTTCGATCACATCAAGCGCCGTATCCTCTTGCGGGCCAACGATGCACGGCACCCCACGTTTAATGATGCCAGCCTTTTCCCCCGCGATCTCTGGCAACGTCTCACCAAGGAACTGCTGATGATCGATCGACACAGGCGTGATAATCGTCAATGCGGGGCTATCGATCACATTCGTCGCATCAACGCGCCCACCAAGGCCAACCTCAAGCAATGTATAATCCGCATGCTTGCGCGCAAAGGCGAGCATGGCGGCGCAGGTCGTAATCTCGAAATAGGTTATGCTTTCACCGCCGTTGGCGCTGTAGCACTCATCCAAAATCTCGGTGAGATACGCTTCAGAAATCAGCTCTCCCGCGACTCGGATGCGTTCGTGAAAACGCGCAAGGTGCGGCGAGGTGTAGGCATGAACAGACTTACCTGCCCCCTCAAGGCCAGCGCGCATCATTGCTTGCGTGCTGCCTTTGCCATTGGTCCCCGCAATATGGATCACAGGGGGCAGTTTGCGCTCTGGGTGATCCAAAGCTGCAAGCAAACGTTCGCAACGATCTAGAACCAGATCAATAACTTTAGGATGCAGCTTCATCATCCGCTCTAGGATGACATCGGAAGAGGCTGCGCTCACTCTTTGGTGCCCTCAGGGTTTGAGGGGGCGAATTCTACAGCCTCACCATTATCAGCGTTAGCCGTTTCGACATCCGCCTCAACCAAAGCAGTAAGTTCTGGCTTTGGTAAATCCCCCATTACAGGCGGTGGCATATGCATGAGCATTCGGATGATCTGAACCAACTCCGCCTTCATCTCTGTGCGCTTGGTCACACGGTCAAGCATGCCATGATCAAGCAAATACTCGGCGCGCTGAAAGCCCTCAGGCAATTTTTCACCGATCGTTTGCGCGATCACGCGTGGCCCTGCGAAACAAATCAACGCATTCGGCTCTGCGATCTGCACATCACCAAGCATCGCATAGGACGCGGTAACACCACCCGTCGTCGGATGCGTCAGAACCACAATATAGGGTAAACCCGCCTCTTTCAGCATTTGCACCGCAACTGTCGTGCGCGGCATTTGCATCAAGCTAAGAATACCCTCTTGCATGCGTGCTCCGCCAGCAGCGGAGAACAAGACCAAAGGCTTGCCCGTTGCAACAGCACGCTCAGCCGCCGCGATAATCGCGTTGCCAACGTACATGCCCATGGAACCCGCCATGAACGAAAAGTCCTGACAGGCGGCGATGATTGGCGTGCGGCCAATCTCACCCTCGGCCACAAGCATGGCTTCTTTCTCGCCCGTGTCTTTTTGGGCAGTTTTCATGCGATCAGGGTATTTCTTTTGATCTTTGAACTGCAAAGGATCTGCAACAGGCTCTGGCACCTCCACCTCAGTAAAGATTCCGCCGTCGAACAACGCCTCAAAGCGGTCGCGCGCCGTGATGGCCATATGATGCCCGCAGGACGTACAGACATTCAGATTCCCGCTGAGTTCGCGGTGAAACAGCATCGTGCCGCATTCGTCACACTTGGACCACAAGTTCTCCGGCGTTTCGCGGCGCGAGAAAATCGAGTTGATCCGTGGACGGACGTAGTTGGAGATCCAGTTCATCGCAGTCCCTTTCCTGCGTTATTCTTTCTTTTGCAGATAAAGGCCCTTTGCCCCAATTGCAATCAGCGCCGCAAAGCAAGACGCGCTGCGAGCCAAGTGACCAGCATCATCGCAAAGTCTATGGGCAAAAGCGCGCGCACAGCTGCTTCGTCACTTGCGTCAAACGGATAATGAAATAGCGCAAGCCCTGACATTTCCCCCTGAGGTGCAATGATCAAAAGCGCCGCAATATTGTTGACAAAATGCATCGCGATCGCAGGACCAAGCGTGCCTGAACGCGCAGTCAAATCCGCTGCAAGCACACCGAAAACCGTAGCCCAGATCACGACAAGCCAAGCATTACTACCGTAGCTTTGGGGTGCATAATGCGCGAGGCCAAAAAGCAACGATGGGATCATCATCCAAACAAACGGACTGTTAAATCGTGCAGCAAGCTGTTGCTGGATATAGCCGCGAAACAGCACCTCTTCTGCGCTGGTTTGGATGAAAACAGCGACGAGTGCGGGCAATAGAAACCCAGCCCACTGTGCAAAGGGTAGCCCAGGCTCCAAAGCAGGTTCAAAACCGTAGGGCGGCAGCACCATCAGCGCAGCAGTCACTAAGAGCAACGCCACCACAACAAATTTTGCCTGCAAAAACGCAATGGTTGGAGAGCCAATCAACGTCTCAGGCCGGCGCAAATGAAGAACGATCACAACCGCTGCGACCGCAATCCACACCAGACCAAACGAATAAAGCAAAACAAGCATGCTTTGTGGCAACAAGAGCGTTTCGAAGTCGTCATAAAGTGCCTGGTGGCCCTCTTCGCTCATCACATACGACAAAAACTGCCAAAGAAGTGGCGAGCACAGCATGATCACCGCAGTCGCAAGCGCAAGTCCCACAATCAAACGCCAAAGCTCCGAACGTTCGCGCGCAGGGGCAACGAAACGCGCGTGTGCGGAATAATCAAAAGAGAGGAGAGTCTTCAACATACGCCCTATCTAGGCGCGCGCACAGCTAGGTACTAGTGGGCATTTCAGCTTTCGACGCGGCAAGGCGCAAGACCTGCCAGTAGCTTCGCGCAATTTGCATCTTGTCACCATAACCGCGCGCCACCATCTGCTCATGCATTTTTGGTAAACGATGGCAAGGAACGTGCATAACCAGATGATGTTCTAGATGGTAATTCACATAGTAGGGCGCAAGAAAAAGGCGCGTGATCGGTCCCGCATGGGTCGTGCGCACATTACGCAATGGGTCGTCGCCCTTCTCCACAACACCATGCTCTGCGATGTTGCGCACGCGCAAAACCAACTGGAACCACGTAAGCAGCGGCAACGCCCAAAAAGCAAACCACCACCACCAAGCGCCAAAAGCCCACATCAAAACAAAGATAATGGCGTTGGCGATCACGGCACGCCCGATCACAGGACCCGAAAACGCCTGAGCAAGATCTTGCGAGCTTGGTGCGTTCTCCACCTCACCCGCCATTTTGAATGCGAACATGATCTGTTGGCTACGCTGCCTGAAACCCGTTTGCCCTGTAATGTCTCGGATCAACTTGCGCTGCATCGACGCTTTGGTCGTTGGAAAAGGGGCAGAAAGCTTGAGATCGGGATCTTGCTCCGTTTGCGTATAGCGATGATGCTTGAGATGGTAGCTGCGATACTCATAAAGATCCGCAAGAATTGGGCGCCCGCAAAGCCACTCCCCGACAAACTCGTTCAGTGCGCGTGTCTTGAACATCGCCATATGTGCCGCCTCATGCATCAAGATCGCGAGGCCCAGCTGACGCGAACCGATGACAGTAAAAGCCAGCGCGAAGGTAACGATGTTCGGGGTGAAGCTGAACAAAACAAGCGCCGCGATAATAACACCCCAGCAATGCAAAATCAGCCAAACGCCCCAAAGGTCAGAGCGCTGCGCAAGGGGGCGGATCTCTTCAGATGTAAAAAAGCGTTCTTCGGTCGTCATAAAACGATCTTCATCGTTTGAGTTGTAAGCTGTCAAATCTAACGCTGTGTCACACAAACGCTTCGGGTTGTTTTTGAGTGTCACTCCATTGGCGAGGAGATTGCCCATAGGCGCGCTTGAATTTTCGATGAAACGCGCCCCGGCTCATACCTGCCCGCGACCAAGTCATCCACGCTAATCCGCGCGTTCAAATTGGAAGAAATGTCCGCAATCCATCGCGAAACAGCATTTCCGACGCCGAAGGCTTGCGTCGCAACTAAACCTGCCTCGCTTTTTAGAATCGCATAATAAACTTCGCGCAGACGCACACATACGATTTATCCGGATGGAACTCTCTGAGCTGGCGCGTCTGCGTGTTGCCGCCGCGCAGGTTCTAAGGGCGCTCCACGGGCCCACAGGACACATGGAAAGTGTCGGGCCCGTTGGGAAGGCAACGCTGAATTCCCACGCTTATGACAAAGCTCTAGGAGTTTCAGAAGAAGCGGCCGGTATACGTTGGACGTTTTCAGACTAAGTTGGCAATGCCAAAGCGACCCGCTTGAGTCACGTCGCACCTTGCGGCGCTGCCTTTGCTGATTTATCCCCGTTCCAAAGCATTTCGGGAGCCCTTCATGACCAAGTTCGACAAAAGCAAATTGCCCAGCCGCCATGTGACCGAGGGCCCTGCCCGCGCGCCACATCGGTCTTACTACTACGCTATGGGTATGACGGAGACGGAAATTCACCAACCCCTCGTTGGTGTCGCAACATGCTGGAACGAAGCAGCGCCATGCAACATCTCTTTGAACCGTCAGGCGCAAGCAGCAAAGATGGGCGTCAAAGCTGCTGAAGGTACGCCGCGCGAATTTACGACAATCACCGTCACAGACGGCATTGCAATGGGCCATGAAGGAATGCGCTCTTCCCTTGCGTCGCGCGAAGCGATTGCAGACACGGTCGAACTTACCATGCGCGGGCATTGCTATGATGCGCTTATTGGCCTTGCAGGATGCGACAAATCCCTTCCTGGCATGATGATGGCGATGATCCGTTTGAATGTCCCGTCCGTGTTTGTATATGGCGGTTCCATCCTTCCGGGTCGCGCCCCTGAGGGTGCAAAGGTTCCAGAAGCCTACGTTGATCGCGATTTGACCGTGCAGGACATGTTCGAAGCAGTCGGTCATCAGCAAAACGGCACCATGTCAGAGGCAGAGCTTGAGATTCTCGAGCGCGTTGCCTGCCCATCCGCGGGTGCCTGCGGTGGTCAGTTCACAGCCAACACAATGGCCTGTGTGTCTGAGGCGATTGGTCTTGGTCTGTTGAATTCCTCCGGTGCCCCCGCGCCATTCGAGAGCCGTGATGAGTATTCCAAAGCCTCTGGTATGGCGGTGATGAACCTGATCGAAAAGAACATCCGTGCGCGCGACATCTGCACACGCGAAGCGTTTGAGAACGCAGCGCGCATCGTTGCATGTACAGGCGGCTCCACGAACGCAGGTCTGCACCTGCCAGCCATGGCGCATGAAGCGGGTATTGATTTCTACCTTGAAGACGTCTGCGACATCTTCCGCGACACACCTTACTTTGTAGACCTCAAGCCAGGTGGGCAGTACGTTGCAAAAGACCTCTATGAGGCGGGCGGGGTTCCTGTTGTTCTCAATGAGTTGCGTCGCGCTGGCTTGCTGCATGAAGATTGCATGACCGCGACCGGCTATTCCATCGGCGAAGAACTCGAAAAGCACACGCTCAAGGCCGATGGCCGCGTGGTGTATCCTGTTGAGACACCCATCACCAAAACAGGTGGCGTTGTAGGCCTTAAGGGCAACCTTGCCCCTGAAGGTGCAATTGTGAAAGTCGCGGGCATGGCAGCACAGCATCAGCGTTTTGTCGGTCCTGCGCGTATCTTTGAATGCGAACAAGACGCTTTCGAAGCTGTTCAGAACCGTACCTATAGCGAAGGCGACGTCTTCGTGATCCGCAACGAGGGTCCAGCTGGTGGTCCGGGTATGCGCGAGATGTTGGCGACAACTGCCGCACTTTCTGGGCAAGGCATGGGTCTCAAAGTTGCTTTGATCACCGATGGTCGCTTCTCAGGCGCGACACGCGGCTTCTGCGTTGGTCACGTCGGTCCAGAAGCGGCGCATGGCGGGCCAATTGCATTGCTCAAGCAAGGTGACATCATCACGCTCGACGCTGTTGAAGGCAGTCTGGACGTTGATGTTTCTGACGAAGAGATGGCGAAACGCCGTGCCGAGTGGAAAGGCCCACGTCAGACAATCTATGCATCCGGCGCACTCTGGAAATATGCGGACCAAGTTGGTGAAATCTACAAAGGCGCGGTCACGCATCCGGGCGGTAAGGCAGAAAAGCATGAGTATTGGGATCTGTGATCTCACCAAAGGCCAAGCCCGTCGTTTGGGCTTGGCTTTGGTATGTTGCGCATCGTTAAGTGCATGTGTGGGTGGCGAAGGTTTTTCCTTTGCGCCCAATGGCGCTGCTGGGCCTGAAAACTCTCAAGCTGATAGAGCCTATGCGAAATCTACGCAGGTCACCTTGGCGCGCGGGGCCGTTAAGCTCAAAGCGCCCGAAGGGTTTTGCATTGATCCAGCTTCAGTCAGCTCCGGTCTACGCGGCAGCTCTGCAATGCTTGCAAAATGCTCCTCCTTGGATGGCAAAGGCGCAGGTGAGGATACCGCTGTCATGAGCGTGCAGATCTCTGCGCGTCGTGGAAGCACCGCAACTGCACCAAGTGGGCAAGACTTGATAAACGCAACACGTCCGCGTCGTACCCTTCAGTCCAAACAAAAAGGCGATCTCGCGCTTATCCAGATCGCAACTGGCGGCGATGAAGTCTTCTCTGCTGCTGATCCGGTCCATTGGCGCGGCGCAACCGCACTTAATACGCGGCTTGTGCTGTTAGGGCTTTTTGCGCCGAAGGGATCTGAAATAGCCTCTGATGAAGGTGCAGAGCTTTTGGCCTCCCTCGCGCGCGGTATTTCTGCGACACAGGGGTCTTTGTTGGGACTGGGACCAGCCGCTTCCGATGCTTCAAGCGAAACTGATGCAAAAAATCAAGCTAAAGATGTGTCTGAAAATTCCACAACCGAAAAAGTTGAACCAACAAAAAAAGGTGGCCAAGGCTTCATTGCCCGTTTGTTAAACCGCTCTTAATTTGGTTAAGGTACGTCCAAGAGCAGTTGATCAGGCAGGTAACTGAATACCATGGCAGCGAACAAACAGTCTATGCTGAGCAAATTGTTGTTCAAGCGTTCGGTACGACGCTGGGCACGTATTGCTGACGGTGCAAAAAGCGCGCACATCTCTGCCTTGCGCAAGCAGCGAGCCTCTGCGCGGCGTCTTTTGGTCCATCTTAACCGCTTTGTGCATGTGGCAGACAACCGCTTGGCGCTGCCCCTGATTGGCAGTCAGGCCATTCAAACCTCACACGATTCAGACTGGGCTTGGCGCCCCGAAGCATGGAGCGGCCCGCTTCCAGTGCAAGGCATGGCCACAGTTCCAAGCAAAGCGATGCTCGGCAGCGAAATTTCGATGCACCATGATTGCGAATTATCCGAGCTGTCGTTGCGCCAATTGCGCAATACCCGCGAAGCAGACTTGGCACCCTACGGTCTGCGCATGGATGTTTTCAAATTTGATGGCTCTTTCCTGTCCTTAGTGATTGATTTCCCTGAAGCGAGCGTTGTGGGTTTGCGCCGCAAACATTTAATCCGGTTGGAACCCATTATTGAAATGGAAAAGCCGCTTGAAATATTTGCGCGCTTAAACATCAAGCACGGGCCAAATACAGAACAGGTCGTTCGCGAACTGCCCTTGAACGAAAAAGTCCCAATGGTGGAATTCGATTTGGCTTACACCAAGCTAAACGAAAAGCGCATCGACAACATGTGGCTGGATTTAATCTTTGAAGGCCCACAGATGAACCAAGTGACTCTGCGGGATCTCACCTTTAGCAGACGCCCTCGCGCTGAGATGTAAAAGCCATGGCACCGCAAACCCAAACAACTGAAAGAGCAGCAAAATGAGTGCATTTGAACTAAGCAAAACGCGCCTGTTTGAGGGTGTTTGGGAAGGTGTGCTGACAGCGATTGATGAAAACGGGACGCAGCCGGACTTGGGTGTGACGCACTTGGACAAACCACTGGGCGAGTTGCAGCTCAAAGAGACCAAAGAGCCAAATCAATGGGCGGTGCGCATTCCGATCCCCATCGAATTAATCGGTGACGGTGCGCAGACTTTTTTGATCTTTGATAAAGACACAGGCGAAACGCTTGATAGTTTTACGATTATTTCTGGCGATGCTGTGAGTGATGACATCCGTGCGGAAGTTGCGCTGCTCAGGGCTGAATTGGACCTCGTCAAACGCGCCTTTCGCCGCCATTGTGTTGAGACAACTTAGACCCCTGACGCCCATATAAATTACGTAAAGCAAATTGACGCGGCGTTTAGGGTGACTCCGCGCCATGCCTTGCGCACTCTCATACCAACTTTGGGAGATATCTATGACCACCTATCCGCATATGCTTGCACCGCTTGACCTTGGCTTTACCACTTTGAAAAATCGTGTGCTGATGGGATCGATGCACACCGGTCTTGAAGAGAGCAAAGACTGGAACCGTGTCGCAGAATTCTATGCAGAACGCGCACGCGGTCAGGCAGCATTGATCGTCACAGGTGGTATGTCCCCAAGCAAAGAAGGCGGCGTGTTTCCCGGTGCGGCGGGTCTGTTCAGCGACGAAGATATTGCCAACCACAAGATCGTCACCGATCGCGTCCACGAAGCAGATGGCAAGATCGCGATGCAGATTCTGCACGCAGGGCGCTATGCCTATGGGCCTGAATGCGTCTCTGCGAGCGCGGTGAAATCGCCGATCTCCCCTTTTCCGCCTAAAGAGTTGGACGAAGAAGGGATTGAAAAACAGATCAACGACTTCGTTGTCGCCGCAACACGCGCGCAACAAGCGGGCTACGATGGGGTCGAGATCATGGGCTCTGAGGGGTATTTCCTCAATCAGTTCCTTGTCACCCACACCAACAAACGGACGGATCGTTGGGGTGGCTCTTACGAGAACCGCATGCGCCTGCCTGTAGAAGTGGTGCGCCGCGTGCGCGACGCTGTCGGCACCGATTTCATCATCATCTATCGCCTCTCAATGATCGACCTTGTGCCCAACGGCTCCACTTTTGACGAAGTCATCACGCTCGCCAAAGCTGTCGAAACGGCAGGTGCAACAATCATTAACACCGGTATTGGCTGGCACGAAGCACGCATCCCGACCATTGCAACGTCCGTGCCACGCGCAGCGTTTACTTGGGTCACGAAAAAGCTAATGGGCGAAGTGAGCATACCTGTCATCACCTCCAACCGTATCAATACGCCTGAGGTGGCCGAAGATGTGATCAGCAGTGGCGCGGCAGACATGGTCTCTATGGCGCGGCCTTTCTTGGCCGATGCGGAATTTGTCAGCAAAGCGATAGACGGCAAAGCCGATCACATCGCGCCGTGCATTGCATGTAACCAAGCCTGCCTAGATCACACCTTTGGCGGCAAGATGACATCATGTTTAGTGAACCCGCGTGCATGCCATGAAACGGAACTGACGATTGATCCTGCTGCGAAAGTTAAGAAGGTCGCTGTCGTTGGCGCAGGGCCAGCAGGCTTGAGCACAGCCATCACCGCCGCAGAGCGCGGGCATAATGTGACACTGTTCGATCGCGCCGATGATGTGGGTGGCCAGCTCAACATGGCAAAACAAGTGCCCGGCAAGGAAGAGTTTTGGGGACTGGTGGATTGGTATCGCACCATGCTTGAGACAAGCGGAGTCACAGTCAAACTGAACACTGAAGCGAGCGCAGATATGCTTGCTGACTTTGACGAGGTGATTATCGCAACAGGTGTGATGCCGCGTGATCCGGGCATCCCCGGACAGGATGCACCGCATGTGCTTTCGTATATAGACGTGCTGCGCGGTAAGGCTGAGGTTGGCAAACGCGTCGCGATTATTGGCGCTGGCGGCATTGGCTTTGATGTTGCAGAGACCCTTGTGCACGAAGGCACAAGTCCCACAGTTGACCTTGACGCTTGGAAAGAAGAATGGGGCGTAGGTGATCCCTCCGAAACACGCGGCGGTCTTGCACCTGCAGGCCCTCAACCGGATGCACCGGCGCGCGAAGTCACGCTTCTGCAACGCAAGGCCACTAAACACGGCAAGGGATTAGGCAAGACGACAGGCTGGATCCACCGCGCTGCGCTTAAAATGAAAAACGGCAAAATGATTGGTGGCGTAAATTACGAACGTGTTGAAAAGGGTGGGCTTTATGTCTCCTTTGGTGAAGCGCGCGAAAACCCACAGCTGATCGAAGCGGATACGATAGTGCTTTGTGCTGGCCAATTACCCGAACGTTCCCTTGCGGATGCGCTAGAAGCAAAAGGTGTCGCCTGTCATGTGATCGGTGGCGCAGATGTCGCCGCTGAGTTGGACGCAAAACGCGCGATCAACCAAGGAACACGACTAGCAGCCGCGCTTTAAATCTAAACCGTGGCAGGGGGCCAGCCCCCCTGACCCCCCGGGATATTTTTGGAAAGAGGAAACAGACGAGTTGTTTCCCCGCCGCAAACGATCCGCGACAAAACCCCAGCATTGTCCCGAGAGCGCCCCAATCGCGCCCTGATTGTGGTTGATACCTGATCCTCGAACACAGGAACGCAAAGGTAGACACGAATGGATCGCCTCACAGAAATGGAAGCCTTCGCCACGGTCGTGGATCAAGGTGGATTCACGGACGCTGCTAAGAAAATGGGGATTTCAAAATCCGCAGTTTCCAAGCATGTTTCCTCACTAGAGGCGCGCCTTGGAGCTCGTCTTTTAAATCGCACCACACGACGTGTGAGCCCAACCGAAATCGGCCTTGCTTATTACGACCGCGCCCGCCGCGTGCTGAATGACGCTGGTGAAGCCGATGCCTTGGTGACGTCCATGCAGTCTGCACCGTCTGGATTGCTGCGCATCTCTGTTGCGACAGATTTCGGGGTCAATCACCTAAGTCCAGTTTTAGGGGATTTCCTTTCTGAGTTCCCCGATATCACCGTCAATATGGTCTTGAATAACCGCTATGTTGAGTTGATTTCCGAAGGCTTCGACATGGCCGTACGTATCGGTGAGTTGGAAGACAGTTCATTGCGCGCACGCAAATTGACTGAGACCACAAAGCGGATGATCGCCTCGCCCGCGTATTTCGAGAAATACGGACGACCCGAGAAGATCGACGATCTGAACGATCACAAGTTGCTCCACTACTCAAACCAATCCAGCGGAAATGTTTGGAAAGTGACAGCACCGTCCGGCGAAAAACGTCAAATTCGCACCGCCGGTTGGCTCAGCGTGAATGATGGGCAGTCTTTGTTGAACGCTGCAATCGCAGGCCTCGGCATCGCTTATCTGCCAAGCTTTCTATACTCAGAAGCAATGGAGCAAGGTTTGGTTATCGACGCAATCCCAGAGCTTCCTACTGAAACCCAGGGCATCTACGCCGTATATCCGCCCGGTCGTTTCACACAACCAAAAGTACGCGCCTTCATCGATTTCCTTGTACATTCGTTTGCAGCAAAAGGACCCTCTGAGTGGTAATTTCGCTCAAGCTTTTGAAATCTCCCCCCGACCCGACTGGCCCTGTTGCTTTACGCATCAGGGCCATTTTTTATGTTGTCAGGAAACTGATGTTCGTGCCGCCAAACTTACGGGTCTCTCGCAGTTCACATTCAAGCGGCGGCGCGATAACTGCGCTCTCCTCCCATAAAATCAAAGCATCCTCAGCAATCCAGCCGCCAGTCAGCGCGCTTTTCAAAGCCGCTTCACCCATAGATTTCCCGTAAGGTGGATCGAGAAAGATCAAGCCATAGGGTGCATCTGGATTTGTCGGCAAACGCGTCGCATCGCGCGCAAAAAGCTTGGACATTGCTTTACAATCGCACAGCGCAATATTTTCACGGACGAGACTTTGACCTTTGCGACCCGTCTCCACAAACGTGGTATAGGATGCGCCACGCGAAAGCGCCTCAAGCCCCAAAGCGCCAGTGCCTGCGAAAAGATCAAGACAGCGCATATCCGTGATCGGGTCGCCGTAACGACCACCCGCTAGTACGTTGAACAAGCTCTCGCGCACGCGATCTGTCGTAGGACGCAAATGCGCACCAGCGTCGCCTTTGCCAACGTAGGCCAACGCACGACCACGAAAAGAGCCCCCAATAATCCTCACGCTTTGAGCAATGCTTTCATGTCGGTCTTTGGATCGGCGATGACATTAGGCGCTGGTGATTTACCAGCTTCGATCAGGCGTTTGCCAATCATATAGTTTCGCGGATCGTTCATCGCATCGACGGCCAAAAGCGTTGGGCCTTGATAGTACCAAAACGATACCGCAGCACTATTAGGATCACGACGCGCGACGACGCTGTCATAGCCAACATTCAAACCTGCGATCTGGAGTTTGACGTCGTATTGATCGGACCAGAACCAAGGTTTTGGCGTGTAGCTCTTGCCCGCGCCCATCATGTTTTCTGCAACTGCTTCAGCCTGATCAATCGCGTTCTGCACACTCTCTAGACGCCGCCGCGCACCGCGAAGCTCAAAGGACGCACAATCACCTGCAGACCAGATGTTCGGGTCAGAGGTACGGCCCTGCTCATCCACCGCAATACCGTTTTCGATACTCAAGCCAGCCTTTTCCGCAAGCGCGCTATTGGGCGTAATGCCAACGCCTACGATAACAAAATCAACATCAACCACTGTGCCATCGGACAGGGTCGCGCCACTCACGTGACCCTCACCATCGAGGGTCTTGAGACCCACGCCCTCCAAAACATTCACACCATGTGACCGATGCAAAGCCCGGAAATAATCAGACGTGTCAGGCGCTGCGACCCGTTGCAAAATACGCTCTGCCATCTCGACGACGGTCACTTCAACGCCCATCTTGCGCGCAACGGCTGCCGCTTCTAGCCCAATGTAGCCACCACCCACGATCAAAGCGCGTTTACCTTCAACAAACAAGGATGCCATCGCGTCAACATCTGCCAAGGTGCGCACGGTATAAACACCACCCAAATCACCACCAATGGACGCTGGCAGCGTATTTGCAGACGATCCAGTTGTCAGCGCAAGTTGATCATAAGGGACCGCTTCGTCGCCCAAATGCACTACGCGGCGCGCAGTATCAATCGACGTCACGGGCGTACCCATCTTCAAGGTGATCTTTTGATCCGCGTAAAAGCTTTCTGGTCGTAAAAACAAGCGCTCAAGTGACATATCCCCGAGCAAATACGCTTTGGACAAAGGAGGACGTTGATACGGCGGCACAGGTTCCTCACCGATCAAAGTGATCTCTCCCTCAAAACCAGCACTGCGCAGCTTGGCGACCAGCGAAGCGCCCGCTTGGCCTGCTCCGATAACGACATAATGTGCCATAAACACGTGTCCTTCTTGAATACGGGTGGCGAATATCTGCGCGGACCCTATATCTTTGAAGGGCAAGAACGCAATTCCAACAAAGGGCAACTTCATGACAATTTCTAAAGGCGACCGCCTCCCCTCATCCACTTTGGTCCATTTGGGCGACGCAGGTCCCGCACCTGTCGCTTTGGCGGACAAACTTGCAGGGCGCAAAGTTGTGATCTTTGCCGTTCCGGGCGCATTCACGCCGACATGCCATTCCGCGCATGTCCCCAGCTTCATGCGCACCAAAGATCAATTCACCGCTAAAGGTGTGGACGAGATTATCTGTGTGTCAGTCAATGACCCTTTCGTCATGAAAGCGTGGGGCGACGCAACAGGCGCAGCTGCGGCGGGCATCACGATGCTCTCTGATGCAGAAAGTGCGTTCACCAAAGCGATTGGCATGGATTTCGACGCGCCACCAGCGGGCCTCATCGCACGCTCCAAGCGCTATGCGATGGTGGTTGAGGACGGTGTTGTCACACACTTGAACGAAGAAAGCAGCCCAGGTGAGTGCGAGATTTCCGCAGGCGAAGGTTTGCTGGACGTTATGTAGGTCATTGGCACGCGCTCATATCGTGTGACGCGTGCCAATCACTTAGTATTGCGGAATTTTTTCACCGCGGGCGGAATACTCCGCGATTTTCTCAGCCCTCGCAACTTGGGTCTTTTGTTGCTTCGCCAAGTTCAACCATCGCAACACATTGCGACGATAGGATGGGGCCATCACGTCAAACTTTGAACGTGCATGTTTCGCTTCAAGCGCTTCTACTAGGACATCTGGCACCAAAAGCGCATCAACATCTTTCCCTGCATTCCAAAGACCTGCAGACTTTGCGAAAGCGATAGCAGCCCGGCCCGCGTCTTGCATGCGGCCCTCCTGCTCTAGCTTTACGGCTCTTTGCTTATACGTTTCGGCCCAAACAGTCTGGGCGCGCGGCGCTATTAGTTGGATCGTGCGCATTGCATCTTCATGTTTGTAACGGCGACCATCAATCCAACCATAAGCGATCAAAGCATCAAGTACGGCATCGCGGCCCACATAGGTTTCGCCAGCTGCTTTTTTCCAAGTGACCAGCAAAACGGACGCGTCTTGAGAATGATGTGTCTCGAGCCAAGCCCAGAGGGCTGCTTGCGACGTCACTTCGACCTGCTCTAAATCTGGCAGGGTCACAGACTATCCAACTTGCGCGCCAATTTCACATCCAGCGCACTTAACCCATCAACATCATGGGTCGTCAAAACCACATGCACCTTGTTGTAAACATTGAACCATTCGGGATGATGATCCCACTTCTCTGACCAGATCGCCGCACGGGTCATCCAGCCAAAGGCATCGGCGAAATTCTTGAACTTGAAGTGTTTTTCAATCGCATCGCGACCCTCCACCATGCTCCAACCAGTTGCAAACAACGGATCGAGCAAAATATCGCGTGTGTCATCAAATAGCTTTTCGCTCATTCGTGTTCCTCCACTTGGATTTTCTTGAACGGGCCATAGTCCGTGAGCACTTCAATGTTTTCTTCAATGGCTTCACGTTCTGCTACCAAATACCGCTCAATCGCTTCGGAGAACCCCTTATCCCCGACCCAATGCAGCGAATGGGTCGTTACCGGCAAATACCCGCGCGCGAGCTTATGCTCACCTTGAGCGCCTGCCTCGACACGGCTCAAACCCTGTTCAATCGCTGCATCAATCGCGCGGTAATAACAGAGTTCAAAATGCAGGCAGGGATGATCCTCAACACAGCCCCAATAGCGGCCATAAAGTACATCACGCCCTATGAAGTTCAAAGCCCCAGCAACTGGCACACCATCACGCTCTGCCAGCACAAGGATCACATCATCACGCATGCTTTCTTGCACAATATCAAAGAACTGTCGCGTCAGATAAGGCGTGCCCCATTTGCGCGCACCGGTGTCTTGATAAAATTGCCAAAAGGCATCCCAATGTTCAGGCAAAATATCATCACCCGTCAAAGCACGAATAGTCCCGCCAAATCCGTTGGCTTGCTCGCGTTCTTTGCGGATGTTCTTGCGCTTGCGCGACGCGAGCGAAGCAAGGAAAGCGTCAAAGCTCTCATACCTATCATTCATCCAATGAAACTGCTGACTGGCGCGTGCCATCAGGCCCATCTCCACGCCCGCTTGCATTTCCTCTTCGGTGCAAAACGTCAAATGAAGCGAAGAAATCTCGTTGTTCGCCGCCAATTGCACCGCACCTTGGATCAATGCAGATTGCCCGACCTGTTCAAACTCAGGCTTAACCAACAAACGTCGCCCCGTGGCCGGAGTGAACGGAACTGCAACTTGCAATTTGGGGTAATAGCGCCCGCCAGCATTTTCATAAGCATGCGCCCAGTTGTGATCAAAAATATACTCGCCCTGCGAATGATTTTTTGCATAAAGCGGCGCGACGCCGATGAGCTCACCGTTCAGCTTTGCAGTCAAATAATGCGGTTGCCAGCCTGTGCCCGCCCCGACAGAGCCACTTTGTTCAAGAGCGCTCAAAAACCGATACGTCGTGAAAGGATCGTTGGGCGCACCACCGTCACGCGTTTCTGGGCAAGCGCACGCATCCCAATCCTCTGGCGTGATCTGCGAAAGGCTTTGGACGATTTCAATTTCGACAGGCGTGTCGCTCATGTGTTAGGCAGCTTTGCCAAATATTGCTCAAACGTGATGTTATCGGCGACAACGCGCGCGCGCATTTCCTGCGCTTCGCTTTTTACGGTCCAGCACAAAATATTTGCGCCTTTGTTCTTCAAATCTGCCACACGCGTTGCTCCTAGATCTTCCACTTCGTGAGAGATAAAGCACGCGCCGACACTGTCAAAGTCAGGGATAGCGCGAAGACGATCCCGCGTGCCCGCAGGAAGAAGCGGCCAATCCTCAGCCCTATAAGAACTGGTGACGATGCCACGTGGCGCTTGCGGCGCATGAATTGCCATTTGTTGCACAGAATGGGGATTAAACGACATCAGGCCAATCGGTCCTTCATAGCGCTCGATATCGCGTGCCACAGCTTGTTCCAAGCGACCCACGTTCGCACCCATCATGCCGTCTTGATCCTTGATTTCGATAAGTAAAGGAACCCGCCCTGCAACCAATTCCAGTACTTCTACAAGCGTTGGAATTCCTTCCTCACTCCCGCGTAAGATAACGCGCGCAAGATCAGCGCCTGAGCGTTGCTGGATCGGCCCACTGTCTTTGGCGAGACGTTTCAGATCATAGTCATGAAACACCATCGCCGCGCCATCGCTCGACAGTTGAACATCGATCTCGATACCATAACCCGCGATAATCGCGGCTTTGATCGCCGCGCGCGAATTCTCTGGCCGGCCATCTTTGACATCATGCAAAGCACGGTGCGCGAGCGGTTTACTAAGAAACGAGGGGTCTAAACGGTTCATTTAATCTGAAAGATGCCTTCAATCTCAACAGCAACACCAAAGGGCAATGATGCCGCAGACACCGCAGAGCGTGCATGACGGCCCGCATCACCCAGCGCTTCAACCATGAAATCGGACGCGCCATTGATGACTTTTGGCTGCTCGCCAAAATCGCTGGTCGAATTCACAAAACCCACCAATTTCACAACACGCACCAGACGATCCAAATCGCCACCACATGCCGCTTTCGCCTGAGCCAGCAATGAAATCGCGCAAGTCTTGGCCGCCGCAGCGCCCTCCTCTGCGGTCATCGTTTCACCAAGCTTGCCGGTGATGAACCCATTCGCGTCATTCGAAATCTGACCCGACACGTGAACCAATTCACCCACTTGCACGAAAGGTACGTAATTCGCAGCAGGGGCGGGCGCATCGGGTAGTGTCACACCAAGTTCCGCAAGCTTGCTTTCAAAAATTCCAGCCATGTCGTCTCTCCTATTTGGATTTATGTACAGGCAATCATGCACGCTCATTGCACGCAAGCCTCAAACGCGGCGCGCAGCCATACGCTCCCGCACAAGCGTGAAAATTCCTGCCGCCACGATAAGCGATGCGCCGATTACAACGTTGGTGCGCAATTGCTCTGCAAAGACCAACAAGCCAAGCGAGGACGCCCAAACGAGTTGCAAATATGCGAAAGGTTGCACTGAACTCGCCTCTGCCACTTCGTATGTCTTGATCAGCAAGAAATGCCCCCCTGCCCCTGTCAGACACAAAAGCCCCATCCAAAGCCAATCTGAGCGGCTCATGGGCTCCCAAAAGGTGAGGCCAACCACAGTCATCGCCACCGCACCTGACACACCTGTCCAGAAAAAACTCGTCGCGGCACTGTCTTTGCGGGCCACAAAGCGCGTGAGCAAACCGTAAAGCGCAAACATCAAAGCTGAGACGAGCGGAATAAGCGCATAGGGCGAAAAGACCCCTGTGCCGGGCTGTAAAATAATCAACATCCCAATAAAACCAACCCCAATCGCTACCCATCGCCGCCAACCAACTTTCTCACCGAGCACTGGACCAGACAGGGCCGCGATAAGAAGCGGATAACACGCGAAGACCGCGTGACTGTCGATCAAGCCCAGATAGACGAAACCTTGAATCGCGATGCATATTTCTGCAGCAAGAAGAACCCCGCGGAATATCTGAAGTTTGGGCTGATCCGTGCGTACTGCCTGACGCAACCCCCCTGTCGCGCGCGAAGCAACCGCAACAACAAAGGCCGCAAAAAACCAATAGCGCACCATCACAATCATCATCACATTGTATTCACGCGCGAGGTGTTGAGAAATCCCGTCTTGCATCGCAAAAACGAATGTCGTGGCAATCATCAGCGCAATGCCGAGGGGGGCGTTATTCTGCGTCATGCTTGCTTTGTCCCGATACTCATATGGCGCTTGCGTCCAAAACCTTGAACCCGCTGCACATCAAAACCCGCATCCATTAGCGCGCGCCGCACAAATCCGGCGGCGGTGTAAGTTGCGAAGGTACCATTTGATCTGGTGTGTGATCCAACGTGGTCTAGCAACGAGGCCTCCCATAGTTCTGGATTTTTTGCCGGGGAAAAACCGTCAAGAAACCAAGCATCCGCTTTGCTTTGCCACTTAGGAAGCGTTTCTCGTGCATCGCCCACAACAAGGCTGAACACGAGATCATCACAGCTCGCACCCGTCGCGCTCAACCTGCTCAGCAACTCATTCGCCAGTTCCGACACGTCTGGAAATGCGTCCAAGGCTTTGCGCATCTCTGTCACGTCTAATGGATACGCTTCAAAACTGGTAAAATGAAGCGCGCCCTCTACACCGCTTTGTCGCCAAGCCTGCCAAGTTGCGAGCAAATTAAGCCCTGTGCCAAATCCAAGTTCGGCCACATGAAATGTGTCTACAAAACGCGCTGGCAAATCATTACCGCCCAAAAACACATGTTTGGTTTCAGCAAGACCGTCTTGTAGCGAAAAATACGGATCATCAAAGCGCTGCGAAATCGGGACGCCGTCTTCGTTCCAATCGAGCTTGCCTGTCTGGTCGTTCATGCGCGTTTGCCTTAGGTGCTATTCAAACGCATTGGACACGAGGACGCGCAAATGGCAATGGCAGATATCACCGTCTATGGCGCAGGTATTTTTGGCCTAAGCATAGCGTGGAGCTGTGTTCAGCGCGGCGCGCGCGTTCAAGTGATTGATCCTTATGGCGTTGGCGCAGGGTCTAGCGGCGGTGTTGTTGGTGCCTTGGCACCGCACACGCCAGAGAATTGGAACGACAAAAAACAGTTCCAATTCGAAAGTCTGATCATGGCAGAAAACTATTGGCAAAATGTCGAAGACGCAGGCGGTAAAAGCACCGGTTATGCGCGTTCGGGCCGTTTGCAACCTATCAACGATGAGCGGACGCTAGAGTTAGCAAAAACACGTCGCGAAGGGGCCAAAGAGCTTTGGCAAGGATTAGCTCAGTTTGATATCATCGACGCCCCTGGCCCATGGTCGCCAAAAAGCGAAACAGGTCTGGTGATCTTTGATACGTTAAGCGGGCGTATGCATCCTCGTATGACATGCGATGCTCTTGTTGCTGCATTGCAAAGCAAAGGCTGCTTTGTAAACGCGCAGGGCACCGCGCAAGGCATCATCGTTGAAGCGACCGGTTGGAAAGGTTTGCTCGCGCTCGCTGAACAGATGGCGCAACCTGTGGGCAATGGCGTCAAAGGTCAGGCGGCAGTCATGCAATTTGAGACCCCGTTGGATGCACCACAGCTTTTCGCAGATGCGTTGCACATTATTCCACATGCCAATGGAACAATCGCGATTGGCTCTACCAGTGAGCGTGAATTTGACGACCCCACCAGCACCGACACACAACTGGATGATGTTGTTTCGCGCGCGAAACATGCGTTTCCAGTGCTTGCGGATGCACCCGTTATTGAGCGTTGGGCAGGTGTGCGACCGCGTGCAAAATCGCGCGCACCAATGATTGGACATCATCCTGTGCGAAAGGGCGCTTTCATTGCGAACGGCGGCTTTAAAATTGGCTTTGGCATGGCTCCGAAAATCGCAGAGGTCATGGCCGATCTGATATTGGACAACACCGACCGGATTCCAGAAGGTTTCCGGCCGGAAGCATCTATTCGTTAGCCCGCAACGCTGCGCAAAACTTTAACGGCAGCATCAAGGCTCGCTTGATATTGCTCGCTTTTCAACGCGCCATCGTCGTTAAACTCGCCAAACGCACCAGCCACCAAAACCGCAGGGGTCGCTAAGACAGTCGCGCCCAAAGGCGTCAAACAATGGCGCGTCATGAAATAAGCCGTTTCGCCACCCGTGCGCCCCGCAGCCGCGCCAATGACAAGTGTTGGTTTGCCGCGAAAGACATTTCCTTCAACGCGGCTCACCCAATCCAAAGCGTTCTTGAGCGCACCAGAAATACCCTTGTTATACTCAGGGCTGGAAATGATGACAGCGTCGGCGTCAGCGACCTGAGCCGCGAATGCTTGAACCGCGTCTGGGATGCCCTGTGCTTCGATGTCACCATCGTAGAGTGGAAAGTTAATGTCCGCGACATTCGCTTCCGCGTCACCAAAAGATGTGATCGCAACGTTGAGCAACTTTGTGTTGAACGAGCCAGAGCGAAGCGAGCCGGAAATGCCAAGTACTTTAGGGGATGCCATGAGATAGGACCTTGTATGAATGAACGTTGACCTCACAAAAACTAAAGGAGGAGAGAGTTCAATCTCTGCTCATGCAGAGTGTCTGTGCAAAAATAAAAGCCCCACCAAAAAGGCAGGACTCTCATCAATGAAGTATGAAACGTTGTGGCTTAGGTTGTCGGAAGAATGACAATCTCAACCCGACGGTTCTGGGCTTTGCCCTCTTCCGTGAGATTGCTTGCTACGGGCTGATCTTCACCGCGGCCAATGCCTTGAAGGCGGAACTGTGGAACACCCGACCTTGCAAGAACGTTGGTTACGGCATTGGCGCGCTGTACAGACAAGTTTTGGTTATACCCTGCTTCGCCTGTGCTGTCGGTGTGACCGATGATTTGAACTGTGGAGTCCGGATAAGATTGCAGGTTGTTTGCAACCGCCATCAGATCATTCTGGATACCACCTGAAAGTACGGCACTATCAGATGCAAAGGTGATGTCCTGTGGCAAGGTTACGATCAAGCGATCACCCGTATTGGTAATTGTCACGCGGTCATTGCCAAGGTTTTGCTGAAGCTCTGCGGCTTGCTTATCAAGCACATTGCCAACGACCGCACCGCCAGCGGCACCAATAAGCGCGCCTTTGATTGCGTTGGATTTACGTTCTTGCGCGCTATCGCCGGAAATCAGGCCTGCGACTGCGCCGACACCTGCACCAATGGCGGTTCCTGTCTTAGTCTTTTTGAAATCATTGTTCGCTGAACTGTCCGGCGAAACGCAGGCTGTCAAAGCGATAAGGGATGCCGCCGAAAGCGCGAGTAGGGATTTGGATCGTGTCATTGTGTGCCTCATATGCTCTCTCCGTTGATCGGAGCTAAGCGTACTATAACACCTGCGAATCAGTTTCCCAAGAATTGGTTTTGGGGAATTTCAGCGCTATTTCGCCATTTCGTTCTGTGCCGCTTCGCGCCCAGCGCTTTCAAACGCCAACATTGCACGCTTTATAGGTGTTCCCCAATGATACCCACCAAGTTCGCCTGACTTGCGCAAAGCGCGGTGGCACGGGATGAGCCAACTGACAGGGTTCTTGCCAACCGCCGTTCCCACTGCGCGTACTGCTTTGGGGCTGCCAACCGCACGGGCAATGTCAGAATATGTGGTGACATGTCCGCTAGGAACATGCAGCAAAGCCTCCCAAACCTTGATCTGAAAGGGTGCGCCAATCAGATGAAGTTTCCGCTCGCCAGCACCCCCAAAAGCAGCGCTGACCCAAGCATCCAGCCGGTCAGGGCTTTCTACAAATGTCGCGTCGGGCCAGCGGCGCGCCATATCAGCATAACTGGCATCGCTACCCGTTTCCTCCGCAAAGGCCATGCCGCACAGACCTACGTCTGTTCCCATCGCGAGGACACGCCCAAAAGGGCTGTCAAACCACCCTGTGTAGATCGTCAAGCCCGCGCCGCCTTTCGCATATGTACCCGGGCTCATGGCTTCCCACCGCAAGAAAAGATCGTGCAAACGACCACCACCTGAAAGCCCTGTATCAACTGCAGTTTCCAAGGTGGAATGATGGGCCCGCAATAGCGTTTTGGCGTGATCCAGCGCAAGAAACTGTTGATAGCGTTTCGGAGACACCCCAGCCCATTTCGAAAACAACCGTTGCAGATACGTCGGACTGAGCTGCATTTCCTGCGCAAGCGCTTCAAGGGATACTGGCGCGTCACTGGTATCCAAACGCTCAATCGCTCTGCGAACAAGTTTGTAGTGATAGCTGGCCTCTTGGCCCTGTGTAACATGTGTGTTCATCACTGAACTCTAAGGGTTCAAATCCCTCAGAGCGATCCGTTTTTTGCACAAAGGCGGCGGGTCTATTAATTTTAGACTTTGGCAAGCCTTCCCCTGCCTGTTAGCGTTCATCAACATGAGCGATTGCTATCAACCCAAAGCTTTTTTGTTTGAGGGCCTGCGCTTACGAAACCTTGAGCAAGGCTGGATACGACATGGGCATGCGCTTCTTCTCAACCAAGGACCGTCCTTTTCATTTGGGGCCTTACCCGCTTGAACGCTTAAAACGCAGTGCAATCATGCCTAATTTGAGCCGCGTGCCGCAGGCAAAGCAGCTTGATTTTCGTGATCTCGCAACACCCCATTCGCTTGTGAACGCGATGGGAGAATACCAAGCCATGATGGATGCGATCCGCGACGGCGTGGTAAACGAGACACCCGCAGCCCTGCCCGACGATGTGCAAGAACGTAGCAATCATTTGAAAGCGTTTGGCTATTTTCAGGACACATCTATGGTGGGCATTTGTGCGCTGCCGAGCACTGCGTTTCTGGACGTCCCAACACGCAATCCGGACATAGATCGCCTAGCGGATGATATTCGCAACAAGCAGACTAAGACGCTTGCCTCTGGTATTGATCAAATCATGGCTGCGCTGAAGGAATCGATCGAAGCGCCGCTAGACAAAATCACCCATCACACCCATGCAATTGTCTTGCTCGTGGAGTATCACCGCGACCCTAAAGGGCATGAACCGGGGGCCGATTGGATTGTTGGGACGCAAGCACATCGCGCAGCGCTTCGAGCGACGGAAACTGCGACTATTCTGGCTGAATACCTACATCTATTGGGCTTCTCAGCGCGTGCGCATTCACCCACCTCTGCTGATGTTGATCTCAATCAACTGGCCGTAGCAGCAGGTCTTGCAAGTGTGGAAAAATCTCGCCTTTTCGCCCCATACATTGGGGAAGGCTTCGGCCTTGCAGTAGTCACCACCGATTTGGACATGGCAATCGACGCACCGCTTGCCCCATGGTCAGACCAACCAAATGGCCCAGACTGGTGGATTGGCAAAGGCACGTCCAAGAGCGCGTTCAACCGCGACCCATATGCCAAACGCAACTATGTAGACGGGGCACATGCGTTTGAAAAACTCAAGCGTGTCGAAAACCCAACAACCTACATCGACGAAGCCCGTGTTGCACGCGTGCCTAAGCGCGCAGATATGTTTGCCCGCGCACAATTTGGCGATATGGGCAAAAAACAACAACAAGCAGCAAGCGGTGGTTGGTATGCGCGCAAAAGCCCAACGGCCTTTGCCCAACGTCGCCTTCTTGGTGCGTTTGTCCTTTTGCAAGACGGCGCAAGCGATGTGGTTGAAGAACGGCCCAGCGACCCCAAGCAAAACGCTGCAAATGTGAAAGCAGCGAGCTACTTTTTGGGCGTCGATGCTGTTGGTATCTCACGTTGCCCAGATTGGACTTGGTATAGCCATGATGCAACGGGTGCGCCGATAGAGCCGCCCCATGATCAAGCGATTTCGATGATCATCGATCAAGGCTATGAAACGATGGAGGGTGCATCTGGTGATGATTGGATCAGCGTGGCGCAGTCTATGCGCGCCTATCTGCGCTTTTCACTTTTGGGTGGCGTGATTGCCAAACAGATCCGCAAACTGGGGTACAAAGCCAAAGCCCATTCTGTGATGGACGGCGAAGTCCTGCAGCCACCCTTACTGCTGCTGTCGGGGCTTGGCGAGGTCAGCCGCATCGGAGAAGTGATCTTGAACCCGCTTCTTGGGCCACGTTTGAAATCAGGAGTGGTCACAACAGACATGCCAATGGAGCACGACAAACCCATTGATTTTGGTCTGCAGAATTTCTGTGAAAGCTGCAACAAATGCGCGCGTGAATGCCCCTCTGGTGCGATCACGGCTGGCCCAAAACTCATGTTCAACGGCTACGAAATTTGGAAATCTGACAGTCAAAAATGCACGACCTATAGAATCACCACCGAAGGCGGTGCGATGTGCGGGCGCTGCATGAAGACATGTCCGTGGAACCTTGAAGGCATCTTCAAAGAAAAGCCGTTTCGCTGGGCTGCAATGAACTTTCCAAAAGCAGCACCTGTGCTTGCCAAACTGGATGATACACTTGGCAATGGCGGTCTCAACGATCTTAAAAAGTGGTGGTGGGATTTAGAACTAAAAGAGGACGGCGGTTACAAAGAACCGGCCGCGCCTGTAAACAGACGTGGAATCGAGCCTACGCTTGATCTGAAATATGAGGATCAAACTCTTGCGGTTTATCCTGCTCATCTTGCGCCGTGGCAGTATCCTTATCCTTTCATGATGGACCGCGAAGCAGGTATCAAAGCTTACCGCGAAATGATCAGTGCATCCGAGTACCAAGCCCGACTGGCGCGGGGCGACACGGATGGTTTGGCGCATCAACGCCCTGACTTCACAGATGCCCCAGTCATTATGGCGCGCGTCAGCAAAGCTGAAGCGATGACTCCAGATGTGACCAAATATGAGTTTAGCGCTTGGGATGGCTCCCCCTTGCCAGAGTGGACAGCGGGCGGGCATCTCGACGTGGTCGTCACCCCTGACTTTTTGCGCCAATATTCGATGTCCGGCGATCCTGCGGATACCTCCAAATATCAAATCGGCGTGTTGCGAGAGGACGAGGGCCGAGGTGGTTCCAAAATGATGCACCGTATCTTTAACGAAGGGCGCCGTGTTTTCATTTCTAAACCCATCAACCATTTTGATCTGGTTGAGGACGCCAGCAAAACATACTTGATGGGGGGCGGAATTGGTATCACGCCAATGATCGCTTTCGCGCATCGACTACATGCTTTGGGTAAACCGTTTGAGCTTCATTATTCCGCAAGCACAATGGCTGGTGCGGGCTATGTGAGCGACTTAAAGGCGATGCCTTGGGCGAAACACGTCACATTTCACTTTTCAGATCAAGGCAAGCGCGCAGATTTAGACAACTTGCTTACAGGCTACAAAGAGGGATGGCACGTCTACACATGCGGACCCGATCGCTACATGGAAGGTGTTATTCAAGCGGCTGCGAGACAGGGTTTCCCGGAAGACGCGCGGCATTTGGAGTATTTCTCCGTGCCCGAACAGCCCGATTATGTGAACCATCCCTTCACTGTGACACTCGCAAAATCAGGCAAAGAGCTGTCTGTGAGTGCTGAACAAGATCTGTCTGATGTACTGATCGAAAATGGCATTTCTGTTGATGTAAAATGCTCTGATGGCATCTGTGGCGTCTGCAAATGCGGGCTTGTTAAAGGAGAGGTCGAGCACCGTGATTTTGTGCTATCCAACAAACAACGCGAGAGCGAAATCATCACTTGCCAATCACGCGCAGCGACAGATGGCGGGCATATCGTGATCGATCTGTAGCGCTGCCGGTTATGTGCCGCCCGAACTAGCGACCCGCTCTTGCCGCGCAGTACCTTATCAGGCTACCCCATCAACATGACAAAGCCTGCAAAGCAATTACCCTATCACACCATCCGCGAGATTTTCACGCGGTTTGAAGCGTCTGAGCCTGAACCCAAAGGCGAATTGGATCACACCAACGCCTATACTTTGGTCGTCGCCGTCGCGCTTTCTGCACAATCAACCGATGTGGGTGTGAACAAAGCCACCAAAGTCCTGTTCAAGATCGCGGATACACCCCAAAAAATGCTTGATCTCGGGCTGGACGGCGTCATTGAGCATATCAAGACAATCGGCCTCTATCGCAACAAAGCTAAAAACGTCATTAAACTGAGCCAGATTTTGGTCGATGAGTATGATGGCGTTGTGCCGAACTCGCGCGCGGCACTCGTATCATTGCCTGGCGTCGGACGCAAAACAGCGAACGTTGTTCTGAATATGTGGTGGAGATATCCCAGCCAAGCCGTTGATACACACATCTTTCGCATCGGCAATCGCACGGGCATATGCCCTGGCAAAGACGTGGATGCCGTGGAAAGGGCTATCGAGGATCATATTCCTGTCGATTTTCAACAGCATGCGCATCACTGGTTAATTCTGCATGGGCGTTATATCTGCAAAGCGCGCAAACCTGTTTGCGGAAATTGCATCATAAAAGACCTGTGCCCCTTTGAGGAAAAGAGCGAATGAAGAACTATAAAGTCGTCGGTATCGGCAATGCAGTCGTAGACGTGATCACACAAAGCGATGACAGCTTTCTGGCCAATATGGGCATCGAGAAAGGCATCATGCAGCTGATCGAGAAAGATCGCGCGGAGGTGCTTTATGGGTCTATGTCCGATCGCACGCAGGCGGCGGGTGGCTCGGTTGCGAACTCTATTGCGGGCATCGGTTCGCTCGGGTTGCGCACGGCGTTTGTCGGGCGTGTGAGCGATGATGCGTTGGGCAAGTTTTATGCCAAAGCGATGACGGATGAAGGCACTGTATTTGTGAACGATCCTGTGGCGGGCGGTGAATTGCCAACTTCGCGCTCGATGATTTTCGTCTCTCCGGATGGGGAGCGTTCGATGAACACATATCTTGGTATTTCTGCTGAACTTGGTCCCGAGGATGTGTCCGCCGATGTGGGTGCGGATGCAGAGATTGTGTTCCTAGAGGGCTATTTGTTCGACAAGGACAAAGGCAAAGAAGCGTTTGTAAAACTCGCGCGTGCGTGCCGTTCGGCTGGCGGTAAAGCAGGCATCGCGATATCTGATCCGTTCTGTGTTGAGCGTCACCGCGCGGACTTTCTCAACTTGATTGAGAATGAGCTCGATTACGTGATCGGGAACGAAGAAGAAGTGAAATCGCTGTTTGAGACGGATGATCTAGACGAAGCGATTATGAAGCTGAGCGCGATTTGCCCGCTGGCGGTCTGCACGCGCTCTGGCGATGGGGTTTCGATCATGTCAGGCGGCGCGCGTATTGATGTGCCTGTGAAAAAGGTTGTTCCAGTCGATGCCACAGGCGCTGGCGATCAGTTTGCTGCGGGTTTTCTTTATGGGCTTGCCACAGAGCGTGACTTGGAAACATGTGGCAAGATGGGCTGCATCTGCGCAGGCGAAGTCATTGGTCACGTGGGTCCACGTCCTAAAGCAAACATCGCGGCTATGTTCCGCGATGCGGGACTGCTGGCGTAAATTTTTTGCAAAAAATTCACCAAAGCCTTTTCAAAAGGCTTTGGCTCCTCAGCCAACGTTACTCGCCTAGTTTGGCATGCACCTCATCAAGGTCGATTTCAGCGATAGGCATCTTGTTACTTGGATCGTTGAAATCATATTTGAACAGATCGAAATCACGTTTGTAGATTTCGTAGACCAAGTGCATCGACAGATCGTCAAAATAATCCTCAACAGGGTGCGCGCGCTTAGGGCCGTGCCCTTCGGATTCATTGAAACGAGGGATCTTGCTAAGATCAACTTTGTTAGGCGTTTCAATCTGATCAAGCACTTGCTGCATGCCGTCATTGAAGCTTTCAGTCCAAAAGATCTTGTCGTAACGCCCACCATTTACAATGAACGTGGACACATGACCTGACATGGCAGACCAATGGATGTCTGGATCCATGGGCCGGCGCCAACGGATGGTATCTCGCGCGAATAAAAGGAAACGTCGGAAACTGGCGATCTGATCAAATTCTTGTTTGCCATCTTCACCACCCACTTCGATCCCGTACTTCTGGACCAGTGTCGGCACCAGCTTGCCGCGATAGCGATTACCGTTGCGCTGAATGCCGCAGATTTTGTCGAAGAATGACGACAAGATGCGCGTGTAAGGGTTTCGTACACATGTAAATGAATAAGACTGATGGGCCTGCACATTGCTTGAGATCAAAGGTTGGCTTTCGTCCAATGCCCATTTGTGCATGCCACCCTTGGCATCATGGATATCGCCCTCGAAAAACGCACCATGGTCTGAATAATACATGATCTGGCCAATGGTCGAGCAAGCGCACTTCGGAACAACCCGATACACGACACTTTCGCTTTCAGTCATCCACGTGCCGGGAAAACCCATAATTCTTGCCTCCGGCTACAACATGCAGCCAATAAGTTACCATATCTTCATCTAGCTTATGTAAAACAGAAAAAAGCTTGTTTATTCAAGGGACATTCCTCGCTATCACTGTAGACAAATTTCAAACAGTCCTACGAATTTAAGGTGTACGGTTTCTAAAATGGCAAAAATCGCCTACATCCTTTTATGCCACAAAGATCCGGAAGCGATCATCGAACAGGCTGAGCGCTTGACCGCCGTGGGCGACTATATGGCCATCCATTTCGATGCGAGCGCCAACCCCAAACATTTTGCCGCGATCAAAGCAGCCTTACAAGACAATCCCAATGTCGCGTTTTCACGCAAGCGGATCAAATGTGGCTGGGGTGCCTGGTCGCTGGTCCAGGCGACACTTTATGCAGTCGAGGCGGCTGTTGATACGTTTCCGCGCGCCACACATTTCTACATGCTCTCCGGCGATTGCATGGCGATCAAATCCGCAGAATATACGCATGCCTTTCTCGATGCTGAGGATGTCGATTATATCGAGAGCTTTGATTACTTCGAAAGCGACTGGATCAAGACAGGCATGAAAGAAGAGCGGTTGATCTACCGTCATTTTTTCAACGAACGCACACAGAAGCGGCGTTTCTATGCATCGTATAACTTTCAAAAGAAATTCGGGCTAACCCGCGAAATTCCAAAAGATCTGCAAATACAGATCGGCTCACAATGGTGGTGTTTGCGCAGGCGCACGATTGAGTGGATCCTGGAGTTTACACGCCAGCGCAAAGACGTGATGCGCTTTTTCAAAACCACATGGATCCCAGATGAAACGTTCTTTCAAACTTTGGTGCGTCATCTGGTGCCTGAAAATGAAATTCAAATGCGCACGCTGACATTCTTGATGTTCTCTGACTACGGCATGCCCGTGACATTTTATAACGATCATTATGAGCTTCTGCTCAGTCAGGATTTCCTTTTCGCGCGTAAGATCAGCCCGGAAGCGACCAGTCTAAAAGAACGTCTTGGCGCGCTTTATGCGGCAGAAGATCAAGTTTTTCAAATTTCTAATGAGGGGGCCAGCCTTTTCAAGTTTTTGACTGAGCGCGGTCGGATCGGACGTCGCTTTGCCAGCCGTTTTTGGGAAACCGAAGCCACCATCGGCCGCGACCGCGAACTGATGATTGTGGTTTGCAAGAAATGGCACGTGGCGAAGCGCTTGGTCGAAAGCATCAGCCACGGCACTAATATTCCTGTGGTGGAGTATATCTTCAACGAGGAGAGTGCGCCGCTGCCTGATTTAGGTGGCATCCAACGCACTTTGTCTAAGCGTCACCGCCACCGACGCGCGTTGACACGGATGCTGTTTGAATATTTCGAAACAAACAGACTGATTATCTGCATGGACCCAGGTAACTTCTATCTCTTGGAAGATTTTGGGTCAGACCGCTCAGGCACGCGTATTCTCGAGGTAGAGTGCGACTATACCGATGAATTCTTAATCGGTCACGCCAAACGCATCGGACTTGCGGGGGAGCAAACGTCAGAAGAAACTTTACAGCGCCTGTTACCGACTATTCGCAATGAAATTGCCTTTGAAAAGGATCGCATGCACGAAGCCAACTTCGACTCGCTCTATACAATTAAGGAGAGCGACTCAGCGCAGGAAAACGCAGCACCTTTAGCCGAATTTCTTGGGGTGAGTCCTGAGAAAGCACAGCAGATCGCAGATACACCTTATCTGTTTTCAGACTGATCTTTTGCGCAGGAAACGGGTCGCTTCAATGGTCTGAACGCTCTTATCTGGCACAATCAGGATAGGAGCCAGACATGTCATACGTTTTTACTGGAATACCAACAGAAGATGCCAAAGCGATTAGAACAGGCGCAGCAGACGCTTACGCGAACGCACCAGAATATGGGATTTCAAATGGCATTGGTATGCCCTGCCGTCATTGTTTGAAAATCATCCCGAAAGACGAAGCTTACCTTGTTTTTGCGTATCGCCCTTTTGAAACGCTTCAACCATACGCCGAAACAGGACCTGTCCTTATCTGCGCAAAAGACTGCACTGGAACGTGCAAGAGCGACATCCCTGAAGTGTTCAGGGTCTCACCTGAATATTTGATCAAAGGCTATACTGCGGATGAACGGGTCAAATATGGAACGGGTGCGATTGTCCCTGTCGCGAAAACAACTGACAGGCTAAAAGAACTTCTGAGCGACGCTGAACTTTCATTTGTCGATGTGCGCTCGGCCAAAAACAATTGCTGGCTTACGCGCGTAAAGCGCGCGGCTTAAGTGCTGCGCGTCAGCTCCAAGAACACATCCTCAAGATCAGCTTGTTCGGTGCGCACATCGCGGATCGTGACACCTGCGGTACGCACCGCTTCCAAAACTGCATCCGCGCTGGTCTGACTGGCGCGGTAACTAAGACGCAAAGCGCCTTGCGTGGTTTTGCTCAGCTCGATCCCTTGTGGCACCTCAAAAAGATCTGTTGGGCTATCGGGCTCAATGACCATCGTCTTTAGATCGATGCTTCCCAGCAAATGCGCTGTCGTATCACGCGCGACGACTTGGCCATGATTGATGATGGCGATCTCGTCGCACATTTCTTCAGCTTCTTCGAGATAATGCGTTGTCAGAACAATTGTCATGCCCAGCTCGTTCAACTTGCGCACATTGGCCCAAAGCATTTGCCGCAATTCTATATCAACGCCCGCAGTTGGTTCATCCAACACCAAGATTTGTGGATGGTGCACCAAAGCCTTGCCCAAGAGCAAACGACGGCGCATGCCACCTGACAAGGTGCGCGCATAAGCATTGGCTTTGTCAGACAAACCTACCAGTTCCAGAATCTCATCAGAGCGGCGTTCCACTTTGGGAACGCCATAAAGACCCGCCTGCACATCTAAAGCCTCACGTGGCGAAAAGAATGGGTCAAGATTTAACTCTTGGGGCATAACGCCAATCGATGCGCGCGACTGTCGCGGGTTCACGTCTTGATCAAAGCCCCAAATAGAAACAGTGCCAGACGACTTTAAAACAAGCCCTGCCAAGATATTGATAAGCGTCGATTTGCCTGCACCATTTGGCCCGAGCAAACCAAATATCGAGCCTCTTGGAATGGCCAGATCGATACCTTTCAGCGCCTCTTTCGCCGGTGCCCCTTTGCTGCCCGAGTAGGTTTTATGCAGATTGGTGATCTGAATGGCATCTTGTATCACAGGCTTTTACTCGCTCTTGCCGAATGGGCTATCTTGGCTCATAACGCCTCTATCGCGATCACCCAAAAAAGGGAACACACCGAAATGAACACCCCTGCACCAGAGACCAAAATTGTCGATAGTTTTCGCGTTGCGTGTGATGGCGGTGAAGGTGCGTTGGGCCATCCTCGCGTATGGCTGCAAATACCCGATCAGCATGGTTGGGTCGAATGCCCTTATTGCGACGCAAAGCTTGTGCACAAGGAATTTGAAGGAAAAGTCTAACAGGCTTCCTGATCCTCAGATCCAGCGAAAAACATTGTCTCTCGAGCCATTAGCCCGGCTCTGGCTGCATAGTTGCGGCAAAAGTTTCGCCTCAACTGAACCCGACTGTCCGCATTTTAGCAACAAAAGCGGCAAGCCATTTAATAGTTAACGATTAAGAAACAGTTAGTAACTTTTTCTAGAGGTACACCGTTAAGGGCGCCATGGTTTTGACACAATTGGGCTGTGCAGGCCCCGATCCAATTGACCCGAGTCCCGTTCCAACTATGCCTGTCCCTGGTCCAGCACCAGTAGATGGTCTGATCGAAAATTCCCTGACCAACGTTTTGTCTGGGACAAGTGGCGACGACCTCATTTTGGGTCGCGGTGGCGCAGACGCGCTTGACGGACAAGACGGGAACGATTCAGTGAATGGCGGCCCTGACGACGATATTTTGCTTGGTGGCTTAGGCAATGACCTTCTAGAAGGTCTCGATGGCAACGATAGCGCCGACGGTGGCGAAGGCGATGACACAATAATCGGCGGCGGCTCTGACTTCTTCAGAACCACATCTGGTGTTGGGAACTGGACTGCTGAAATGGAAGCGGCACTCGATGAACTCGCCTTGAGCGATCCTGTTCTAGCAACAGGCGGTCCTATCGCTGACATTCTTGCCTCTGCTTCGTTCGCCGGTGTGGATGTGAGCAGCTTTTCGATGCCTCCTGTCGCTGACACGGCAGCCGATTTCATTAACGGTGCTGCAGGCAATGACATGTTATTGCTAGAAACGAGCGATGTTGGCGTTGGTGGAATCGGTGACGACACATTCCACCTGAACGGCGATGGTGCTCCAGCGCGTATCATGACCATTATCGACTTTGCTGCGATGGATGACATGATTGTTGTAGAGCACGACGCAAGTCTACCTGCACCCGTTGTGACGGTGGCCGACAATGGCAGCAATGCAGATATGTTGATCGATGGCGTGAGGCTCGCGTCCGTCCGCGGCGCAGCTGGCGTGCTCACGGCCGCAGATGTCACGCTCGCGAGCGTAGACCGCTCTATCGCATAAAGACGCAACAAACGGGCTGGCATCGTCCGACCCGACACGTCTAATATGCCCCCGACACAAATTCGCTTTCGGGGGCATTTTTTCATGAGCACGACATTCGGCAAAGGATGCCATCTTCACCTGATTGACGGCTCTGCCTTCATTTTTCGCGCCTATCACGCACTGCCGCCTTTGACGCGCAAATCAGATGGCTTGCCGATTGGAGCCGTCTCCGGTTTCTGCAACATGCTCCAACGTTACGTTGAAGGAAACGCAGGCAGCGATGTTACCCATGTTGCAGTGATTTTCGACAAAGGCAGCCACACATTTCGCAACGACATGTATGATCTCTACAAGGCCAATCGCGACGCGATGCCAGAAGACTTGCGCCCGCAAATGCCGCTGACGCGCGAAGCAACGCGCGCTTTCAACATCGCCTGCGAAGAAATTGAGGGCTACGAAGCAGACGACATTATCGCAACCCTCGCTGTTCAAGCGCGCGCTGCAGGTGGCCGCTGCACCATCATTTCCTCTGACAAAGATCTGATGCAACTTGTGGGCGACGGTGTCGAAATGCTCGACGCGATGAAGAACAAAACAATTGACCGCGAAGGCGTGCACGAAAAATTTGGTGTCTATCCTGAACGCGTCGTCGACGTTCAAGCCCTCGCTGGCGACAGCGTCGATAACGTCCCCGGCGCACCCGGCATTGGTATCAAAACCGCAGCGTTGTTGATCAATGAATACGGCAATCTTGAGGACCTGCTGGATCGCGCTGAAGAGATCAAACAGCCCAAACGCCGCCAAACCTTGATCGACAATCGTGCGCAGATCGAACTCAGCAAACGACTTGTTCAACTCGATTGCGAAACCCCCTTGGAGTTCACGCTCGACGATCTCGAAGTGCGGGAACCGATTGCGGACGAATTGATTGATTTTCTCGCGCGCATGGAATTTCGCACTCTCACCAAGCGCATATCAGAGGCGCTCGATGCACCCATGCCGGAAATCAAAGACGTCGCCGTTACCGCGCCAAGCGATGCACCCGAAGCCGTTGCTTTTGAGGAAGCTACGTATTCTTGCGTTCAAGATATGGCAGCACTACAACCTTGGATCGATCACGCCTATGCGCGTGGGTATGTGGCTGTTGATACAGAAACCACAGGTCTCAACGACATGCGCGCAGACCTTGTTGGCATATCGCTTTGCACCGAAGCTGGCAAAGCCTGCTACATTCCTCTCACCCATAAAGACGCCGGTACGGATGATTTGTTCGGATCTGACGCGCTCGCAGAAGGTCAAATAGATCTGGACGCTGCAATTGCAGCACTCAAACCTTTGCTCGAAGATCCTTCGGTCATGAAAATTGGCCATAACATGAAATACGACGCCAAGATTTTTTCACGCTACGGCATCGATATCGCTCCGATCGATGACACAATGCTGTTGTCTTACGCGCAACATGCAGGGTTGCATAACCACGGGATGGATGCCCTGTCAGAACGTTACTTAAATCACACGCCTATTCCCATTAAGCCCCTGCTCGGCACTGGTAAATCCGCGATCACATTTGACCGTGTCCCAATTGATCAAGCCACAGACTACGCCGCTGAAGATGCCGACATCACACTTCGTTTGTGGCAACATTTAAAGCCATCTTTGCACGCTGCAAAAACAACCCGTGTGTATGAAACCATGGAACGCCCATTGGTCCCCGTATTGGCCCAAATGGAACGCAATGGAATAAAAGTAGACCGCGATACACTGAGCCGCATGTCAAATGCATTTGCTCAGAAAATGGCGGGTTTAGAAGCAGAAATTCACGAATTTGCAGGGCGGTCGTTCAATGTTGGCAGCCCCAAACAATTGGGCGAAATTCTCTTTGATGAGATGGGCTTAGAAGGCGGGAAAAAGGGAAAAACTGGTGCCTATGCGACGGGTGCAGATGTGCTCGAAGACCTCGCAACAGAGCATGAACTCCCGCGCCGTGTCCTCGATTGGCGCCAGCTCTCCAAACTTAAATCAACCTACACAGATGCCCTGCAAGATCACATCAATCCCGACACTGGTCGCGTTCATACCAGCTATTCTATCGCAGGTGCTTCGACTGGTCGTCTCGCCTCTACTGATCCAAACCTGCAAAACATCCCTATCCGCTCAGAAGAAGGCCGTCGCATTCGCGAAGCCTTCATCGCTGAGCAAGGCAAGGTTCTGGTTGCACTTGATTATTCGCAAATTGAACTGCGCATCCTTGCTCATGTTGCTGGTATCGACAGCCTCAAACAGGCCTTTCGCGACGGGCAAGATATTCACGCAATGACGGCTTCAGAGATGTTTGATGTTCCTCTTGATGAAATGACAGCCGATGTGCGCCGCCAGGCCAAAGCGATCAACTTTGGCGTCATCTATGGGATTTCCGGTTTTGGTCTCGCCCGCAACCTGCGCATACCAAGATCCGAAGCGCAGGGCTTTATCGATCGCTACTTCGAGCGTTTTCCCGGCATCAAAGAATATATGAACGACACAACTGAATTCGCAAAAAAGCATGAGCGCGTGGAAACCCTCTTTGGCCGCGTCATTCATACGCCCAACATCAACGCGAAAGGGCCCCATGCGGGCTTCGCCAAACGCGCTGCGATAAACGCGCCTATTCAAGGGACAGCCGCCGATATTATCCGTCGCGCTATGATCCGAATGCCAGATGCGATCACCGATCAACCTGCTAAAATGCTGTTGCAGGTTCACGATGAATTGTTGTTCGAGGTTGACGAAAATGGCGTCGACCAACTGATTGAAACAGCAAAAGACGTGATGGAAAATGCAGCGAATCCCGTCGTCAGACTTGACGTCCCGCTCATCGTGGATGCAGGCCAAGGCGCAAACTGGGCGCAAGCGCACTAAGCTTCATTTTTCAAAATAAACTCTCGGCCTTGAGGCCGAAACAAATTCCTTCCCAAAGGAATTTAACAGCTCTTTTTCAAAAATAGCTGTCTACCCGTCCAATTCTTGCGACGGAATAATCTTGAAAAACACACCATCGGACCAAACTCCGAACCAGCCCTCATGATGCACGCCAATATCTACAAGCCGATAAAAACTTTTGCGATCAATTAAGGCCTCAAGCCCAGCGCGCACCATCACATAGGGTGATGGCTCACCCGTCTCAACGTCACGCACTACGCGAATAGGATGCTCAACGCTTGCTGCAACAAAATCACCAACATGGGTTTCGAAAGTCAAAACACCGTCGGAAACTTCATAATCCACAGCAACAAACGGCGCGTCCTCAACACTGATGCCCACTTTCTCAACCGGGGTGACAAGGAAGTACTTCCCATCCTCAAGTTTCAAAATCGACGAAAAAAGCTTCACAAGCTCAAATCTGCCGATAGGCGTGCCCATATAGAACCACGTCCCATCACGCTTGATCTGCATGTCCAAATCGCCACAAAACGGGGGATTCCATAAGTGAACAGGCGGTAAACCACGCCCATTTGCAGCCGCTTTAGCCGATGCAGCAATGCCCGCTGCATCTGGGGTCACAATATTTTGTCCAGCCATGTTTTGCTATTTGTCCTCCGACGCCTACTCTCATAGCATCATACCTAGAGTTCAAGGGAGAGTTGTCATGGCCAGCGCAGAAGACTTAGTCACAGATATTGAAACGTTGGGCACGCGTCTGGCCGAGGCGAAGGATTCGATCAACCGCCGCTTTATCGGCCAGCAGCGGGTTGTAGACCTCACGCTTTCAGCACTCCTATGTGGCGGTCATGCATTGCTCATCGGGCTACCTGGCCTTGGAAAGACGCGTCTTGTTGAAACCCTTTCAACCGTGATGGGGCTTAATGGCAATCGCGTGCAGTTCACACCTGACCTAATGCCTGCAGACATCCTCGGCTCAGAGGTTCTCGAAACTGGCAATGACGGAAGTCGAGCTTTTAAGTTCATCGAAGGCCCGATCTTTTGCCAACTTCTCATGGCAGACGAAATCAACCGTGCCTCACCACGTACGCAGTCTGCGCTTTTGCAAGCCATGCAAGAAAAGGTGGTCAGCGTTGCAGGCGAAGATCGCCAACTTTCAGCGCCATTTCATGTGCTCGCCACGCAAAACCCGATTGAGCAAGAAGGCACCTACCCTCTCCCAGAAGCACAGCTCGATCGCTTTCTCGTCCAAATCGATGTGCCCTACCCGGATCGCGCAACTGAGCGTGACATTCTGATTGCAACAACAGGTGTCAGCGAAGATGACGCGCATGCGGTTTTCACCACTGACGAGCTCCTCGCGGCGCAAACGCTTTTACGGCGCATGCCTGTCGGTGACAGCGTGGTGGAAATGATCCTCGATCTCGTCCGCGCGTTCCGCCCTGATGAAACTGACGCAAGTACGCAGGTCAAAGAAACGGTTGCATGGGGTCCAGGTCCGCGTGCGGCGCAGGCCCTAATGCTTACTGTGCGCGCGAAAGCTTTGCTTGATGGCCGGCTCGCACCTTCTCCTGAGGACGTGATTGATATGGCAGAACCTGTCCTATCGCACCGTATGGCACTGAACTTTGCAGCGCGCGCGCGCGGCGACAGTTTGTCCGCTCTCATCCTCGAAACAGCAAGCCAGATCACAACAAGCAAGGCTACAGCCGCGTGACATCCTCCCCGCGCGCCCTACGACTTGATGCGGAAAAAGAAGCATCGCGCCTGCCGCCGCTTTTGGCGCGCGCAGAGCAATTGGCGGGTACCGTGTTGCTTGGTGAACACGGCCGCAGGCGCGCTGGCATGGGCGACGATTTCTGGCAGTACCGACCTGTTCAAACGGGCGATGCGCGGCGCATGATTGATTGGCGTCGCTCCGCGCGCTCTGACATGGAATTTGTGCGCGAACGGGAATGGCAAGTCGCGCAAAGCGTGATGCTTTGGCTCGACACCTCAGCATCCATGCGTTTTGCGAGCGACAAAAACCTGCCTGAAAAAGCGGATCGCGCGCGGCTCATCGCACTTTCCGCTGCAATCCTTTTGATCAAAGGCGGCGAGCGTGTTGGCGTTACAGGGACAGCACTGCCACCGCGACGTGGGCGGGCGCAGGTTTTGCGCCTTGCAGAGCATTTTTCGAATGAACAAAACGCTGATTATGGCGCGCCAGAAGCACGCGCTATGCTGCCACATGCCCGCGCCCTTTTTGTCTCAGATTTCATGGGGGACATCGACGCTGTCAAATCGGCCCTCACCAAAGCTGCAGATCGTGGTGTACGTGGTGTTCTGATGCAAGTGCTGGACCCTGCGGAAGAGAGTTTTCCCTTCCATGGGCGCACAATTTTCGAAAGTGCGGGCAAAACGCTGCGCTACGAAACTCTCAAAGCAAACGATTTAAAGACCCGCTATCTAGAAAAACTCGCCGCGCGCAAAGCAGACCTCACGCATCTCTGCGCTGTTGCTGGCTGGCAATTTACGACCCATCACACAGATGCTTCAGCGCAATCTGCTCTTCTTTGGCTCCACAGAGCGATGGAGAAATCCGCATGATTGGCGCAATAGGTTTCCTCACGCCATGGCTTTTACTTGCGCTCGTAACGTTGCCCATCCTTTGGATTATATTGCGCGCCGTGCCGCCTGCGCCTGTACGCCGCATTTTTCCGGGCGTCACACTTTTGCTTGGTCTCAAAGACGAAGAACAAGTCAGCGACAGAACCCCTTGGTGGCTTTTGCTTTTACGTATGCTCGCAATTGCCGCGCTGATTGTTGGTCTTGCTGGACCAGTTCTCAATCCGCGCAGCGATGATATCGGACGTGGGCCGCTTTTAGTCGCTATGGATGCAAGCTGGGCAAGCGCTGCGGATTGGAGCAACCGCATCACCATGGTGGAGCGCATTCTCGATGACGCGCAGCGTACCGATCGGACCGTCGCGATTTTGAACCTTGGCGATCCAAAGCAAGTGACTTTTCAATCGGCGAATGAAGTGCGCAGCACGCTTGCAGGGCTTCGCCCCAATGCTTGGGAGCCCATCGTAAGCGCGCAATCCCTTGTTACGCTGCTACCAGATCAGGGTTTCGATACGCTCTGGCTTTCGGATGAGCTCGCGCGCGAAACGCGAAGTGAGATTGCCGACCTCTTCAACGAGAAGGGCGCATTACGTATTCTCGCATCACAAGGTGAGAGCATTGCACTCGCCCCTGCCCGTTTTGAAGGCGGTGCAACAATTGTGGAAGCACGCCGTTCCGTCGACGGTGCTGCGAGAACGGTCCAAGTTGAAGTGCATGGCAAAGACCCATCTGGTGCAGCGCGCATCCTTGCGACAGCTGATATTGATTTCGAGAGTGGCGCAAAGACGGCAATCCAAGATATCTCTCTCCCCGCTGAACTGCGTGCGCGGGTCACCCATTTTGCAATCGCCGGTGTGCGTTCTGCAGGTGCTGTGTCGCTCTCTGATGACAGCCTACGACGACGCGAGGTCGCGCTCATTGCCGGACGCGAAGATCGCGAAGGGTTGGAACTTTTATCACCACTTCACTATTTGCGCCAAGCCTTAGAACCAAACGCGGAACTTTTGGAAGGCAGCTTGCTCGATATCCTCCCTGCCGCGCCTGATGTCGTGATTTTGGCCGATGTTGCCAAACTTGCCCCTGTTGAAGAAGTAGAGCTGACCCAATGGGTCGAAGAAGGTGGCCTGCTTGTGAGATTTGCAGGGACGCGCCTTGCTGCAAGTGAAATCAGCCGCAGTGAAGAAGACACGTTGATGCCTGTACGCTTGCGCGCTGGCGGCCGTACAGTTGGCGGCGCGATGAGTTGGGGCACACCCAAAGAATTAGCCGCCTTTACGGAAGATAGCCCATTTTTTGGACTGGAGCCGCGCACAGATGTCACAGTGCGCTCACAGGTCATGGCGCAACCTGATCCGACCCTTGCTGATCGCGTTATCGCGAGCCTGAGTGATGGGACACCCTTGGTCACGCGCAAGCCGCTTGGGGATGGGCAGGTGGTCTTGTTCCACGTTACCGCGAATGCCGAATGGTCAAGCCTTCCGCTGTCAGGGCTTTTTGTCAGCATGCTGGATCGTCTCGCAATTTCATCGCTTGCGGGAACACCGCAGGCAGGTGATCTGGACGGCAGCATTTGGCAACCGATCAGCGTTATGGATGGGTTTGGACGGATCACAGATGCGGATAACCTTGCTGGCATCGCAGGTGAGCGATTGTTGAGCGATGCCCTGAGCCCAGACTTGCAGCCAGGCCTTTACGAAGGAAATGCGCGGCGTATTGCGCGCAATGTGATTGGAGCGGAGACAGATTTGAGCGCAGCAAACTGGCCAAGTGGCACCGATATCCAACCCCTCCAAACTCAACCAGAAACCCCGCTCGGCGGGATCCTTCTTGGCCTCGCACTTGCGCTCTTGATGATCGACATCGTCGCATCTCTTGCAATGTCAGGACGTCTGCGCGGTGCTGTGGCAGGTGTTGGTGCATTGATGTTGCTTGGCTTGCCTGCTGACGCACAACAAGATAATTTCGCGCTCGCAGCATCATCTGAAATGGTGCTGGGCCATGTTATCACGCGCGATGCAGCGATTGATAACACCGCAGAGGCGGGATTGCGCGGGCTTTCAGAAACGCTCTTTTTCAGAACCTCAATTGAACCCGCGGATCCTATCGGCGTTGATCTGGAAACAGATGAACTTGCGTTCTTCCCGATGCTTTATTGGCCGATAACGCCCAATCAACCAACGCCTTCAGCAAACGCGTATGCCAAACTGAATGACTATTTGCGCTCTGGCGGGATGATCCTTTTTGACACACGGGACGCTGATATTGCGCGCTTTGGTGCCTCTAGTCCCAATGGCGTAAAGCTGCGCGCTTTAGCAGAACCCTTGGACATTCCCCCGCTTGAACCTTTGCCACAAGATCACGTGCTCACACGGACCTTTTACCTGCTTCAGGATTTCCCTGGTCGCCACACAGCACGCGATGTTTGGGTCGAAGCCGCACCCAAGAACGCAGAGCAAATCGAGGGGATGCCATTTCGCAATCTCAACGATGGGGTCAGTCCTGTCGTGATTGGTGGCAACGATTGGGCCACTGCGTGGGCGATGGACACGCGCGGCAATGCACTGTTCCCAATAGGGCGTGGTTTCGCGGGTGAGCGGCAACGCGAACTTGCTTACCGCTTTGGCGTCAACCTTGTGATGCATGTGCTCACGGGCAACTACAAATCGGATCAGGTACACGTCCCTGCATTGCTAGATCGGCTTGGCCAATGACCCAGACAATCGTCTTTGATCCGCTTGTGCCCTTAGCGCTCTTAATAGCAGCAGCAGTTGTCGTGTTTGCGGGTCTTGCACTTGCGCTTTGGCGCGGTTTGGCTGGCGCATGGCTCCGCGGGTTAGGTGGCTTTGTTGTGATTGCTGCACTTGCCGGCCCAAACCTGCAACGCGAAGAGCGTGGCGCTTTGAATGATATCGTTGTGGTTGTGAGTGACGAAAGTGCGTCGCAGAAACTAGCCGAACGGGCAGGCGTGACAGCAAGCGCCGCTGAAAGTTTGGAAGATATTTTAAGCGAACGTGGCGATACCGAAGTTGTGCGAGTGTCTGTGACCGACGGACAAGGCGACGCAGGGACGCAACTTTTGACCGTTTTAAGTGACACGCTTGCAGAACTGCCCCAATCGCGCATTGCGGGTGTCTTTTTGCTCAGTGATGGCCGTTTACATGATCTAGAGCGCACACCGGATTTACCTGCCCCACTTCATCTATTATTGAGCGGGAAAAGTACAGATTGGGATCGTCGCCTAAGCGTCACCAACGCCCCTGCATTTGCCATTCTTGGTGAGCCTGTAACACTTACTTTGCGAATTGAAGATATGGGGAACGCTCCTGTTGGAAACGGCTTTGCCCCGTTGGACATTTCCATCGATGGCGCCCCGCCCCAACGCTTTGAAGTCCCAGTAGATGCGGAGATTACATTACCGCTGACCCTGCCCCATGGCGGGCGTAACGTGATCCAATTTACTGTGCCGACTGGCGAAGGCGAACTGACAGAGCGCAACAACACGGCTTTGATTCAGATGAACGGCGTGCGTGACCGGTTGCGCGTTTTGCTTGTCTCTGGGGAGCCACACCCGGGCGGACGCACTTGGCGCAATTTGCTTAAATCAGATAGCTCTGTGGACCTTGTGCATTTCACCATTCTGCGTCCTCCGGAAAAGCAAGATGGCGTGCCAACGTCTGAGTTATCGCTGATCGCCTTCCCCACGCGCGAATTGTTCTTGGAAAAGATCGAAGATTTCGATCTGATCATATTTGATCGCTACAAACGCCGCGGTATTTTGCCGAGCATCTATCTCGATAATGTAGTACGTTATGTCCAAGAAGGTGGCGCAGTGCTTGTCGCTGCTGGCCCTGACTTTGCCTCTGCAGATAGCATTTACCGCTCCCCCTTGGCTGAGATTATGCCTGCTGCTCCGACGGCTCGAGTGATCGAACAAGGGTATCGCCCGACCATCAGTGACCTTGGCAATCGCCACCCTGTGACCGCTGGCCTGCCAGATACAGAAAACTGGGGCCGCTGGATGCGCCAGATCGAAGTTGAGCCCAGCGATGGTGACGTGATTATGACGGGAATAGATGACAAGCCCTTGTTGATATTGAACCGTGTCGGCGAAGGGCGTGTATCATTGATTGCTTCGGATCATGCTTGGCTTTGGAACCGCGGGTTCGAAGGCGGTGGTCCACAACTCGAACTTTTGCGCCGTCTTGCGCATTGGATGATGGGAGAGCCTGAGCTTGAAGAAGACGCGCTTTTGGCCGAAGCCACTGGGCAAAATATGCGTATCGTCCGCCGCACTTTGGACGAAGCCGCAGCACCTGTCACTGTTACTTCACCTGATGGCAGTACGGTAGAACTGAGCTTGAGTGAAACCGCACCTGGTCGTTTCGAGACGCAATTCACTGGTGCAGAAATCGGGCTGTATCGCTTGAATGACGGCACACATGAAACCGTCATTGGCCTTGGGCCGGCAGCGCCGCGCGAATTTGAAAAGACGATAGCAACCGCTGAACTCCTAGAGCCGTTGATCGATGGCACCCGTGGCGGCGTAGCGCGTCTTGAAGATGGCGTGCCCAGCATTCGCACAGTCCGTGAAGGACGTCCTGCAGCGGGTCGCGGCTGGCTTGGGATCACGCCTAGGGGTGCCTATGAAACGCTGAACGTGCGTCAAACACCCTTGCTTCCTGCTTGGCTGGTTCTTCTTCTCGCGTCTGGTTTGATCTTGGCGGCTTGGTTGCGCGAAGGACGCAGTTAACGGCTCAAGGAAATTTTGTAGCCGCTGTCTTTCCAACCATGTTCACTGCACTTCACCCGCACGAAGACTTCGCGCGTGCCATCTGGCAACATAACGTTGTTCAAACTACGTGTGAAGGGCTGTTCCTCTACGTGAGGGTGATGCAGGATGCGCGTACCTAGCACTTTACCAGTGTTATCCACAATTTCCCAACCATCCGCGTAGTGGTCCCAACCTGTATCGGGATGCTCCAGCGTCACGCTAAAGTTCCATCCCATGCCTGTCGATTTTGCGACAGCCTTGGTGACTTTGGGAGACTCTGCAAAGGCAGGCGCTGCCAAAAGTAAGAGCGCGGCGATATGTGCTGATGTTTTCATGACACATCACTTAGAGCGCACGCGGCGATTCGGGCAATCACAAGCCCGTTAAGCACGGTGAGCGTCACCCGAGAGCAACACGTCCCGCGACTGTGACGCAAATTCACGACGCCATAACACAAGGCAGGTGACCAAACTCGCTGCAACCAACGCAAGCGGCCCTGCGAGCCAAGCTGCGGACGCCAGCCCGAAATAGACAGAGCGCAAGCCCCGATTAAATCCGCGCGCAGCTGTAATGTTGATTTCAGCCGCCTGCATCGCACGCGGCATTGTGCGGGGATCGTCCACTTCGTTTGGCACAGAAGACATAAGCACCGCGCAATAGCCAAACAGACGGTTGGACCACACGAATTTGAGAAACGCGTTGGTGACAAAGAACAGCGTTACCATCAGCTTTAGTTCCCAAACGATACGCGGATCTTGGTTCAATGTCAGATCGTCCGCAAAGCCGATCAACTGCTCTGTATTGCCCACCAAAGCTAAAACGCCACCTATCGATATCATGCTTGCAGAGGCGAAAAAGGCCGTACCTTGGCGTAAATTACCTAAGATCGTCGCGTCATAAATCCGCGGATCACGGGTAACCATTTGGCGCATCCACTCGCGGCGATATCCCGCCATCAAAACTGACACAGACGCATGTTTCTTTGAGGGGTGTTCAATGCGCCAGCCAATCACCAACCACAGCACAAAAATGAGCGTGAGAGCACCGTAGTCAAAGTATGAAAATAGGGTGAGCCGATTAAGAATATCCATGCCCATCTCTTTGGCTGAGCAATCATTGCTTGCCAATACGATAAATTGGTTATATTTTATTACCAATATTGAAAAGGATGCGTTCATGGACATGCCAAGCCCCAGCAAAATGGTACTTTCTCGCAAAGCCGAACTTGTTTCTCGCCTTTTGCAGGTCTTGCCCACCGACGCGGTGATCGAAGACGAAATGGAAACACGCGCTTACGAGTGCGATGCGCTGACCGCTTATAAATGTCCACCGCTCTTGGCTGTGCTCCCGCGTTCCACAGAAGAAGTCAGTGCAGTTCTACGGATCTGTCATGAGATGGATGTGCCGGTCGTCCCACGCGGGTCTGGCACGTCGCTCGCTGGCGGTGCCTTACCAACTGCGGATTGCGTTATCTTGGGCGTCGCGCGGATGAATGATGTAATTGAAACCGACTATGCCAACCGCGTTATTCGCGTACAAACAGGGCGCACAAACCTAAGCGTCTCTGGCGCGGTTGAAGAGGACGGCTTCTTTTACGCCCCCGATCCCTCAAGCCAACTCGCCTGCGCGATTGCAGGCAACATCGCGATGAATTCCGGCGGTGCGCATTGCCTTAAATATGGCGTCACAACAAACAACCTCATGGGCGTCACGATGGTGATGATGGACGGTGAGATTGTCGAAATCGGCGGCGCACATCTAGATAGCAAAGGGCTTGATTTGCTTGGCGTCATTTGTGGCTCTGAAGGGCAGCTTGGCGTTGTAACCGAAGCCACGCTGCGCATTCTGCACAAACCAGAAGGCGCACGTCCGGTTCTCGTGGGCTTTGACAGCAACGAAGTTGCGGGCGCTTGTGTTTCCGACATCATCAAAGCGGGTGTTCTGCCTGTTGCCATTGAGTTCATGGACCGTCGTGTCATTGAAGTGGTCGAAAACTATGCGCAGGCAGGCTATCCTTTGTGTGAAGCCTTGCTGATTATCGAAGTGGAAGGCTCCGAGCTTGAAATCGACGCACAACTCGCGCTAATCCGCGAAATTGCAGAGCGCCATAACCCTGTTGAATTCCGCGAGGCACGCGATGGCGATGAAGCCTCGCGCATTTGGTTAGGTCGCAAAAGCGCCTTTGGCGCAATGGGGCAAATCAACGATTACATGTGCCTCGACGGGACAATCCCTGTCTCTTCTCTGCCTATGGTGCTCCGCCGCATTAACGAACTTTCCGACGAATTCGGCCTTGATGTGGGCAACGTTTTTCATGCTGGCGACGGCAACATGCACCCGCTCATCTTGTTTGATGCGAATAAAGAGGGCGATTTGGAGCTATGCGAAGCCATGGGTGCAGAGATACTGAAGCTTTGCGTTGAAGCTGGCGGATGTCTGACAGGTGAGCACGGTGTAGGTATCGAAAAGCGTGACCTGATGCATGTGCAATACGCACCCGCTGATTTAGACGCGCAAATGGCGGTGAAAGATGTGTTTGATCCAAAATGGTTGCTGAATCCGGCAAAGGTTTTCCCGCTGGATGCATCCGATAGTCGCCGCGCTTTGCAGGTGGCCGCGGAATGAAACCAACATCAGAACAAGAACTGTCCGAACTGATCGCAAAAGCCACTGCGCCTTTTCACATCAAAGGCGGTGGCACACGGTTGAGCGGTCTTGCTACGAGTAATACGCTCGATACAAGCGGCCTGACAGGCATCACGCTTTATGAACCGGGTGCACTAACCTTGGTTGCGCAAGCGGGCACCCACATCACAGAAATTGAGAGCGCACTTGCCGCTGAAAACCAACGCTTAGCCTTTGAACCTGCTGATTTGAGAGATGTTCTTGGAACGCAGGGGGAAAGCACACTTGGCGGCGTTGCTGCCTCCAATGCGTCTGGCCCCCGCCGAATTTCTGCAGGAGCGTGCCGGGATTTCATGCTTGGCGTACGTTTTGTGGATGGTCTTGGCGGCATCGTGAAGAACGGTGGACGCGTGATGAAGAACGTCACGGGCTATGACCTCGTTAAGCTGATAAGCGGCGCACATGGCACGTTGGGCGTATTAAGCGAAGTGTCGATGAAAGTGCTACCAAACGTAGAGATGCAGCTTTGCCTACGTCTTGAAGGGCTGGACCCTGCAGGCGCAGTCGCTGCTATGTCAGCTGCGCTCGGCTCCCCTTTTGAAGTATCAGGCGCAGCACAGGACGCAGACGGAATAGTGTTGCTACGTCTGGAAGGATTTGAAGCCTCTGTGCGCTATCGCGCGGCACAAATCACTGATGTTTTGGCAAATTTCGGCACCGTCCAAACTGAAGATGACCAAGACATGTGTATCAAAATTTGGCGTGATATTCGCGATGCGCGCCGCTTCAAGGATACGCAGGGCGACCTTTGGCGCATATCTGTTAAACCGAGTGATGCGCCAAGCATTTTGGAGGCGCTAAGCCCAAGCCAAGCACAACTTGACTGGGGCGGCGGTTTAATTTGGCTCGCGGTTCCAAAAGGAACGGATGTTCGTGCAAAAATGACTGTTACAGGTCATGCGATGCTCATGCGCGCCAGTTCAGATATGATGCAAACCCTTGCGCGTTTTCATCCCGAACCCACACCAGTTGCCAAGATCAGTGCCGATTTGCGTGCACGTTTTGATCCCAAAGGTTTACTTAATCCCGGCTTGATGGGGGGCCTCTCATGAAGACTGAATTCACCGACTTGCAGATGCAAGAACCCGCAATTCAACGTTCTAATGCGATCCTGCGGTCTTGCGTGCATTGTGGGTTTTGCACGGCAACTTGCCCTACATATCAAGTGCTTGGCGATGAACTCGACAGTCCACGCGGACGTATTTACCTGATCAAGGACATGCTTGAGACGGGGCGCGTTCCAGATGCAAAAACGGTCGGTCACATTGATCGCTGCCTTGGGTGCCTTGCTTGTATGAGCACATGCCCGTCGGGTGTGAATTACATGCATCTCGTTGATCATGCCCGCAATTATATCGAAGAGCACTACAAACGCCCCTTGAGCGAACGCGCATTGCGCTGGGTCCTTGCGCGTATTCTGCCCTACCCAACACGTTTTCGCGTCGCTTTGCTAGGTGCGAAAATGGCACGCCCGTTTTCCCGACTGATCCCTGACAAACGCTTACGAGCAATGATTTCTATGGCGCCAAAACAGGTGCCTCCTGTCAGCCGCAACGATGATCCGCAAAGCTTTGCGCCGAGTGCGCCGCGAAAGAAACGCGTGGCTTTGATGACAGGCTGCGCACAGCGCGCGCTGGATACCGACATCAACGATGCAACCATTCGACTACTCACGCGCTTTGGCTGCGAAGTCGTTGTCGCGCAAGGTCAAGGGTGTTGCGGTGCGCTCACCCATCACATGGGCAAGGTCAGTGAAAGCCACGCGGCGGCGGCGGCAAATATCAAAGCTTGGACGCGCGAAATGGACAAAGATGGCTTAGATGCGATTGTTATCAACACCTCCGGTTGCGGCACAACTGTGAAGGACTACGGCCACATGTTCGAAGGCGATCCTTTAGAAGCGGATGCAAAGCGCGTGGCCGCGATTGCCAAGGACGTCAGTGAAGTCCTCAAGGATCTGGAACTGCCAAAAGGCGGCGCGCCTGAGATGACAGTTGCTTATCACGCTGCCTGCTCGCTCCAGCATGGCCAACAGATCAAGGCAGCCCCGAAGGACCTACTGAAGAACGCAGGCTTCAGCGTGGTTGAACCAAAGGACAGTCATCTGTGCTGCGGATCCGCAGGCACTTATAACCTGATGCAGCCAGAAATTTCAACACAGCTTAAAGAACGTAAAGTCACAACATTAATGGCGAAAAACCCAGATGTAATCGTCGCTGGTAATATTGGGTGCATGATGCAGATCGGCTCTGCCGCTGGCGTTCCAGTTGTGCACACCGTTGAGTTGCTCGATTGGGCGACAGGCGGTCCAAAACCCGCAAAAATGGATAACACTAAAACCGTTTCAGACGTTCCTATTTTGCGCTGATTGCCTTATTTATGCCCTACGCTTCACCTATCCGATGTGAAACGTAGATGGAGACGGCATGACGCGGATCGCATTTTTGATCTCATTGGCTTTTGTCTTTGCCCAAAGCGCACAGGCGCAAACAAGCGGATTGAAACGTCTCAACACCGGCGACGAGTCGCGCGGGTGGGAAGGCGTCGGCCGACTTGATGTTGCAGGCAAAGGGTTTTGCACAGGCGCCTTGATCGCGCCCGATCTTGTCCTGACAGCAGCTCATTGCCTTTACGATCGCGATACTGGCGAACGCGTTGACCACGAAACGATGGAATTTCTGGCAGGCTGGCGCGATGGTCGTGCGTCTGCCTATCGCAATGTGCGCCGCGCGGTGGTGCATCCTGATTATCTTTATGACGGAACAGCGACAACGGATCGTGTGCGCAACGACCTCGCTCTGATCGAGCTTGACCGCCCCATTCGCAATACGCAAGTGATCCCTTTTGAAACGGCAGAGCGCCCTGCAAAAGGCGATAAGATCGGTGTTGTATCGTACGCTTTGGATCGATCCGAGGCACCGTCTTTGCAAGAGATTTGCCACGTTATGGCCCGTCAGAAGGGCGTTTTGGTTATGTCGTGCGATGTGAATTTTGGCTCATCCGGTGCGCCAATTTTTACGATGGACGGCGACTCCGCCAAGATCGTTTCCGTCGTCTCTGCCAAAGCCGAAGTGAAGGGTATTCCCGTCTCACTTGGTACCGCGCTTGAAAGTCCGTTAGCGCGTTTGCGCGCCGAACTGGCTGCAGGTCGTGGACGTTTCAGCGTCACAGGATCGCAAGAAAGCCGCAATGCAGATGCCATTGAAGGACGCGCCATATCTGGTGCGAAGTTTGTGAAGCCCTAGCAAAATTTCACGCCATATCCTCTTGAAACCGCAAAACCCTTTCCCAAATCAGTAACAACGCAGCGCCAATGATGGGCTGCGTGAACCGGTCTGTCCCAGATGGGAAGGCCACTAACATATTGTTATTGCTCAAGTGAGGATGACCCATGCGTACTTTTGATTTCGCACCGATGCACCGTGCATCTATTGGTTTTGACCAAATCGCAGACATGATGGACCGAGTTATGTCCAACGACGTCAGCACGAACACATACCCCCCTTACAACATCGAAAAGACCTCTGATGACGACTACCGCATCTCGATTGCAGTCGCAGGTTTTAGCGATGCTGACCTTTCCGTTGAAGTGAAAGACGGCGCGCTTTTCGTATCTGCCCGCAAAGGAGAAGATACAACTGAGCGGACGTATTTGCATCGCGGTATTGCGACCCGCGCGTTCGAGCGGCGCTTCCATCTGGCCGATCATGTGCGTGTCACAGGGGCGAGCCATGAGGACGGCATGCTCCACATCGAACTGACGCGCGAAGTGCCCGAAGCCCTGAAACCGCGCCAAATTGAAATTGCGCGCGCAGGCGCCGTGGAAAAAGACGTCGTAGAGGCAAAAGCCGTTAACTAAGTCCGGCTTAGCTTGAACGAGAAGGCCCGCGCCCCTCCCACGCGGGCCTTTTTCACGTCTATTGGCTTAAAGATGCGGCAAGGCGCATAAGTTGAATAGCTTCAGCGCGGTAGCCAAATGGGTCTGCCCCGCGTGCGCGGATCGCAGTGTCGATGGCATCCCCGTAAGACCAGGTTCCAAGACGATCACTGCCGCGCAGCAGTTCACCAAACCCCGAGATCGCCGCTGCAAATTCAAGTTCGCGATCAGCGTCTAGCGTGACTGGTATCGCGCGCTCAATAAGCTGGCTATTCTGCGCACCCGGCGCTTTATAACGCAGTTTCAAATACCCAAGTTCATCGTCTAGCCCATCACTGGCATTCTCGCCATAGCGCAAGGCATCCGTTAACGTTTCTTTGCCAACAGGTGTAGTTTCATAAAGCGCGGTCACCTGATGACCTGCACCAATATCGCCTGCATCAACCTTATCGATGTTAAAATCTTCTCGGCGCAGTGCACGCGTCTCATACCCGATCAAGCGGTACTCCGCGACAGTCGCAGGGTTGAACTCCACCTGAATTTTTACATCGCTTGCAATAGGGAACAAAGCTCCCGTGAGTTGATCAACCAACACTTTTTGTGCCTCAGGCAAGCTATCAATGTAGCTCGCATGACCATTGCCGTTTTGCGCCAGCGCCTGCATCGTCGCATCATCAAGATTGCCACGCCCAAAGCCAAGCACGGATAGAAACGTCCCGCTCTCGCGTTTGTTCGCGATGTAGTCCTTCAATGCGTCTACTGAGCTAAGCCCCAAATTGAAATCACCATCCGTTGCAAGCAACACACGGCTGATATCGCCCTCTTCCTGCATCTGTTGAGCAAGTGCATAGGCCTGTTGCAAACCAGCTTGCCCATTTGTACCCCCACCCGCTGCGAGACGGTCCAAAGCGTTCAAAATCACATCACGCTCGCTGGCCGCTGTCGGTTCTAGCACCTGCCCTGCACTGCCAGCATAGGCGACGATTGCGACCTGATCTTCTGCGCGTAGTTGTCCAAGCATGAGCCGCAAAGACTGCTTCAGAAGCGGCAGCTTGTCAGGTTGATTCATAGACCCCGATGTATCGATCAAGAATACCAAATTAAGCGGGGGGCGCGTGTCCACCGCTGGCATCTCACCTTGTAACGCGATGCGCAGAAGCTGGGTATTTTCGTTCCACGGTGTAGGCAAGAGTGCCAATGACGTCGCGAACGCCTCTCCCTTTGGGGCAGCGTAATCATAGGGGAAATAATTAATCATTTCTTCGACCCGTACCGCTGCTTCAGGCGGCAACTGACCGTTTTCCAATGATGATCGCACGATCGAATAGCTCGCTGTGTCGACATCAATCGAGAAAGTGGAAACGGGATTTTCACGCGTGACCTTCAATGTGTTTTCAGGCGCGTTTGCGAAGCTTTCAGTATTTCCTTCGGGCACAAACATCGGTGCATCTGCAATCAAGCCAGAAGTTGGAGCCGCAGGAGCGCTGAGACGAGACTTCGCCCTGATGCTCGGCGTAGGTGCTGCAATTGGCGCGCCGTCTTGAGCAAGGGCACCAACCACCAGGTCAGATGCGAGATCTGGGGAACTGCGGTCAATAGTGGCCTCTTCCATGATCAAAGCAGGTTCGGGTTGCAGCATTTGTGGCGCACCATCGCGCATCACAGGTGCGATCATCACCAAACCGAAAGCGGCTAAAGCTGTCGTCGCGGTCAAACCCGCCTTTGAAGAGAGAGCGTCAAACATGAAACGAAGTCCTTTTGCAAAACCACCCTGCTGTGGGGCGTCAGTCTTAGGACGTGCTTGGCTTTGTGATCCTTGGAATTTGGCGAAACTATCTTTGGCCAATGCAATATGCGTCGTACGTTTCGCAACATCAGGCTTGGGCGTCGCGACAGAGAATGCGCTCTTGAGATCGTCGAGATCATCGCTCATTGATCGTTCTCCTTTATACGCTTCAAGTGCTTTTTAACTTCGCTCATACGCCAACTGACCGTGCCTTCAGAAATGCCCAAGACTTCACCCACCTCGCGATGATTCATGTCATCCATCACTAAAGCGACCGTGTCGCGCAGATCGTCTGGCAAGGTGCCAATCGCGTGCATTAGCCAATTCTGGGCTTCTGCTTGTTCTTTGTTGGCCTCGGTTCGTTGCACTTCCCAATCACCCCATCCTTGGCTCGCTTTGGCACGCGTTGCAGCACGGCGACGGCGGTCATGGGAGGCGTTGACTGCAACACGGTAGAGCCACGTAGAAAAGCTGGAACCGCCCTCAAATTTAGCGAGTTTCGCGGGCAATGCGGCACAAATGTCCTGACACAAATCTTCCGCTTCATACTGCGAACCCGTCAGACGAAAACAAAGACCAAACAAACGATCATAGGAGCGCTCTAGAAGCGCCGCAAAAGCGTCGCTGTCACCACCAGCGGCCGCCATTGCCAAATCTATGTCGCTCGTTTTCATACGCATCACGCTACTATGACGCGCCAGAGGGTCCAATCCTTGGAACTTTTTTTCAGCTCAATTTCGCAGGCAACGTATTAAACCCTCTAAAACGGATGCGCCCCGCACGCGTAGCACCTTCAGTGATTTCATATTCGGGAAAGCGTTGAAGGAATTTACCGACCGCGACACGCCCCTCCATCCGCGCGAGTGTGAGCCCAACACAGGTATGTGCGCCCCCCGCAAACGCGAGGTGTTTGTTGGGCCGACGATCCAGCTGCAGCGTATCAGAATGGTCAAACTGCAAAGAATCGCGATTGGCCGCGCCAATGCAAAGGTGCAGATCAGTCCCCGCAGGGATGTGCGTACCATGAAGGATCATTGGTTCTGTGGTAAGCCGATTGCCAAATTGATTGGGACTTTCCATGCGCAAGAATTCATCAACTGCAGTCGTGATGAGGTCTTGCTCCGCACACAACTTGGCGCGTGCGTCCCGATCCGTATTAAGCAGCATCAACGCGTTGCCAATCAGGTTTGTCGTCGTTTCGTGACCCGCATTCAGAATGAAAATGCAGTTTTGATACAGCTCTTCTGGACTTAAACGCCCTTCTTCGGATTGAATAAGACGGGTCAGCACATCGGTTTCAGGATCACCCGGCGATGAGCGACGGTCCTTCACAATCTCTCGCAGGAAATCGACGAAATCGAGCACCGCTTGATTGCCACGCGCTTCTTGCTCTGGCGTCAACTGAGGTTCTAACGCCCCCAGAATGGCCAATGACCAATCGCGCAAAGGGGCACGTTGATCGCGCGGAATATCAAACAAATTCCCTATAACTTCGATAGGAATAGCACCTGCGAAGGATTCAATCAGATCGACCTCTGTTTGGCCTTTCAGCTCATCTAGAAGTCCGTCCACCAAAGTGATTAACCCCGGCTCCATCGATGCCAAAGCGCGCGGGGTCATCGCCCCAACCATAATTTTACGCACGCGCGTATGAAGCGGCGGGTCATTAAAAACAAGCGACGTTGTATGATGCTCATATAAAGGCGCGGCAGTACCGTATTTCGGCGCAAACACCTTCTTTTTGTCAGAAATAAAGCGCGTCGTATCGCGGTAGATCATATCCAGATCAGCATGGCGCGAAACGATGAACGAGCCATCAGGTTGCTCGCACAGAGGTGCGTTATCACGCAGTTGCGCGTAATGGGGGTAAGGGTCGTCATGAAAGCCGTTTGGCAAATCGATGAGCGTTAGACTCATGCCTTTTTGCTAGTGATTTGCGCGACGCCAAGCGTATCAAGCACTTTCGCCTCGATATCCTCCGCATTCAGCTTTGCGACAGCATACATATCGCGCGGGCTGGACTGATCGATGAATATGTCAGGCAACACCATAGAGCGATATTTGAGTCCCGTGTCGAACACACCTGCTTCTGCAAGTAGCTGCGCGACATGAGAGCCAAAGCCCCCAACGGCCCCCTCTTCGATCGTGATCAATGCCTCGTGGTCCTTTGCGAGTTGCAAGATGAGATCGCGGTCCAAAGGCTTGGCAAATCGTGCATCTGCAATGCTTGGCGTGATGCCTTTTGCGGCGAGCGCGTCGCAGGCATCTTCGACTTCCTTCAAACGCGTACCAAAGGAAAGAATGGCAACGCCGTTACCCTCACGGATCATCCGGCCTTTTCCAATCTCCAGTGGAATACCCTTTTCAGGCATTTCAACACCCACACCTTCCCCACGCGGGAAGCGGAAGGCGATAGGACCCTCATCATGCGCTACAGCTGTGGCAACCATGTGTACCAACTCTGCCTCATCAGCGGCGGCCATGACGGTGAAACCGGGCAAATTCGCAAGGTACGCGATATCGAATGCGCCCGCATGCGTCGCACCATCCGCACCAACAAGCCCCGCACGATCAATGGCGAACCGCACAGGCAAGCGCTGGATTGCTACATCGTGCACGACTTGATCGTACCCGCGTTGCAAGAACGTCGAATACATGGTGCAAAACGGCTTCATTCCACCAGCGGCAAGTGCTGCGGAAAACGTCACGCCGTGTTGCTCGGCAATTGCCACATCGAAACAACGGCTCGGGTAGCGCTCAGCGAATTGGGTCAGGCCTGTGCCATCTGGCATCGCCGCGGTGACGGCACAAATCTTGTCATCTGCGGCCGCTTCCTTCAGCAGGCTTTCCGCAAAAACTTTGGTGTAGCTGGGCGCGTTGGACGGGGATTTCTTTTGCTCGCCCGTCAGAACATCAAACTTTGCGGTTGCGTGCCCTTTGTCGCGTGCCGCTTCCGCAGGTGCGTAGCCTTTACCCTTCTTCGTTAGAACATGGATAAGTACAGGCCCTGTTGCCCGCGCATGCACAGTGCGCAGAACGGGCAAGAGCTGATCCATATCGTGGCCATCAATCGGACCGAGATAAGAAAAACCAAGCTGTTCAAAAAGTGTGCCGCCCACTGTCATGCCTTTAAGCATGTCTTTTGCCCGTTTCGCGCCCTCGCGGAAGGGTTCAGGCAAAAGACTTACAGCGCCCTTGGCAGCAGTCTTGAAATCTTGGAAAGGCTCTTCAGCATAAAGCCGGCTTAAATAAGAAGAAAGCGCGCCCACAGGTGGTGCGATGCTCATCTCGTTGTCATTGAGAATGACAAACATGCGCTTCTTCAAATGACCCGCGTTATTCATCGCCTCGAATGCCATGCCAGCACTGATCGAACCATCACCGATCACGGCAACGGCATCACCCAAACCGCCGGGTGCTTCGCCACCCAGATCGCGCGCCACCGCAAAGCCAAGGGCCGCTGAGATAGAGGTTGAACTATGCGCGGCACCAAACGGGTCATACACGCTTTCGGAGCGCTTGGTGAAACCGCTTAGCCCGTCTTTCATGCGCAGCGTCCGAATGCGTTCACGGCGTTCTGTCAAGATTTTATGCGGGTAACACTGGTGCCCTACATCCCAAATAATTTTATCCTTGGGCGTGCTGAACACCGCATGAAGTGCGACTGTCAATTCCACCACACCCAAACCTGCGCCCAAGTGCCCACCTGTTTCTGATACTGCTGAGATCGTCTCTGAGCGCAGTTCATGCGCGACGCGTGCAAGTTCTGTGTCGGAAAACTGCTTTAGATCACTGGGCCTATTTACACGGTCTAAAAGCGGGGTGATCGGGCGGTCAGACATGGCGAAGGTCCCTTTGGCAGTGTCCTAAGAGCGGCGCTCAACGACGAAACGCGCGACTTCGCGCAAGTTGTCAGCATCGCTCCCGTAGATAGATAGAGCATCGCAGGCCGATTCCACCAGAGTTTCAGCGCGGCGCTTCGCCCCATCTAGGCCCAGCAAGGACACAAACGTGGCTTTGCCTGCATCCGCATCCTTTTGCGCAGCCTTTCCAAGGGTCTCCGCGTCGCTGGTCACATCCAGAATGTCATCTGCAATTTGAAAGGCAAGGCCAAGCGCATCGCCGTAGGTTTTCAGCGCATCGGTGTCGGCTTTGGCAAGGATCGCACCTGCAGTCGCGGACCACGTAATAAGCGCTCCTGTTTTACCATTTTGCAATTCCGTGATCTGCTCCAGAGTTAACGGCATCGCCGCACTTTCGGCTGCTATGTCGAGTGCTTGACCATAGACCATACCCGCAGCTCCGCTGGCGCGCGCGAGTGTCAAAGCAAGTGTGGAGCGCACAAACGGATCATCATGGCAGGCCGGATCACTCACCAATTCAAACGCCAGCGTTTGCAACGCATCGCCACATAGAACAGCAGTCGCATCGTCCCATTTAACATGCACTGTCGGCTGACCCCGGCGTAAATTGTCATCATCCATACACGGCAGATCGTCATGAACGAGACTATAGGCATGTAGTGCTTCAATCGCACATGCGGGCCAAATGGCGCGGACGCGATCAGCACCACATACACGCGCGCTTTCCAGCACAAGAAAGGCGCGTAGGCGTTTGCCACCAGTGGTCGCATAGCGCATTGCTTGCACGACAGGCACGTCGGCAAAGCTTGATAAGACCTGCTTGAAATGCTGGTCCACCACACTCGAACACGCCGCCATTTCAGATTTTAGTGTCACAGACCCTCGACAGGTGTTGTTCCTTTGGGGGTGCCATCACCATCAAAGGTGATCGCTGCGACCTTTTCTTCGGCCTCTTTCAGCTTGGCCTCGCAACGCTTTTTCAACTCTGCGCCGCGCTCATAAAGCGTGATGGATTGCTCCAACGGCACATCACCGCGTTCCAACTGGCTGACCACTTGCTCCAGCTCGCCCATAGCTTGCTCAAAGCTCATCTCCGCTACGTTAGTGTCGCCCATCCGCTGGCCTCCCTCAAAGCATCCACATGCGCGGCCACTGCTTCGGCAAGCGCATCCAAATCATAGCCGCCTTCGAGCGCAGAGACCACACGCCCTTGGCAAATTTCGTCCGCAATTTTGCATAGCTCTTGTGTGAGCCATTTGAAGTCACCCGTGGACCAATTGAGGTTCGCGAGCGGGTCGTCTTGATGGGCGTCAAAGCCAGCTGAGATAAAGATCATCTCTGGCTTAAACGCGCGAAGGCGTGGGAAAACTTCAGATGTATAAAGCGCGCGCATTTGATCACCCCCACTTTCAGGGGCGATCGGTAGATTCACTACATTGTCGAACCCACCTTTGTCAGAACGTTCCCCTGTGCCCGGCCAAAGCGGCATTTGCTGGCTGGTAATCGACAAAGCGCGCTTTTCATTCCAAAGAAGGTCCTGCGTGCCGTTACCGTGATGCACATCGAAGTCCACAACAGCAACACGTTTGAGACTGTGATGTTCCAACGCATATTTCGCGCCAATCGCGACGTTGCCAAACAAGCAGAATCCCATTGGCGTGCTCGTCTCACAGTGATGCCCCGGCGGACGGATCGCAGCGAAAGCATTCCCCGCCTCGCCTGCCATCACCATATCCACCGCTTTGGTCACAGCCCCAACAGCGCGAAACGCAGCGTCGAGAGAGCCGGGCGACATATGCGTATCCGCATCAAGCTGGCGATTTCCCACATTCGGCAAAGCGCTACGCAGGTCAGTGATGTGGCTCGCAGGGTGACAACGCGTAATGTCATCTTCGCTCCCAAGGGGTGCTTTGACGCGAAGCAGGTCTTTGTCTTTCAATGCTTTGAGGATGTATTCCAACCGCGCAACCTGTTCTGGATGACCGTTTGGCGTGACATGCTCAAGGCAGGCGGGATGGGTGATGAGGGCAGTGGTCATGTGGTTTTATCCTTTAAGCTCAGGCCAAAGGATGCAGTTGTCCCATGGCAGCGCATAAAATCAATCAGGTGCGAGCATATATCCAGCACCACGAACAGTCTGCATGTAGCGAGGTTGCTTCGGGTCCATCTCAATCTTGCGACGCAAACGGGTGATCTGAACATCGACCGCACGCTCTTGCGCTTGGCCACGATCACGGCCCAAGTCTTCGACCAATTGCACACGGCTCACAGGTTCGCCCACATGTTTGGAAAAGATGCGCATCAGTTGGGATTCGGTCGCTGTTAAACGCACGATATCATCGCCATGCCACATCTCGCCGCGCTCAATATCATAGCGCACTGGGCCAAGGTGTAGAACCTTAGGCGCTGTGTCTGTCACTTCGGCCTCTGGCATGCGGCGCAAAATCGCGTTGATCCGCAACAGCAGTTCTTTGGGTTCAAACGGCTTGGCAAGGTAATCATCTGCACCTGCTTCCAACCCTTCTATCCTATTCTCTGTTTCGCCTTTGGCGGTCAGCAACAGGATCGGCGTGCTGGATGTCTTGCGAAGATCACGCGTCAGGCTCACACCATCTTCACCCGGCATCATCACGTCCATCACGATCATATCGAAATCAAGCCCAGACAATATGCGGCGCGCGTGACCTGCATCGCGTGCAGCGGTCACCAGAAATCCATGACGCATTAAAAATTTCTGCAACAAGCCACGAATGCGTTCGTCGTCGTCTACGATCAAAAGATGGGCGTCGGGATCGCTCATGTGCTGCCTTCCTTTAGCGCGCGCGATTTGCGGCGCATGTCTTTGTCCATCATTGCCTCAAGTACAGCGCGAAATCCAGTCACAGCCTCGGGACCAGCTTCACGATACGCGGCACGCATCCTTGCACGCTGCGCATCAGAGAGTTTGCGCTCCAGCTCCGCGCCCGCTTGCGTCAGAAACAAATGTCGCTCCCGCTTGTCTATGCGACCTACCTTGCTCTCAACCAGACCGTCCTTGATCAGGGTTCTTAGGACACGGTTGAGAGATTGCTTTGTAACACCCAGGATCCCTAGCAAATTGTTCACAGTCGTCCCCGGCGCGCGATTGATAAAGTGCACGGCGCGGTGATGTGCGCGGCCATAGGCCATCTCGGACAGGATACGGTCTGGATCCGCAGTAAAGCCCTGATAGGCGAAGAACATTGCCTCGATACCTTGGCGTAATTGTTCATCAGTAAGGAACAACAACATATCACTATGCTGGGCTGCACTTCGATCTGACATGATACCCCTTCCTATCGTTTCTCAAATTATATGTCAGCTTTGTTGACTTTCCAATAACAGACTGGTAGCGATTCACAGTTTCGGCGCAATATTATGTCCACTTCGGTCATAACTTGCGCAACAAATGAAAATATTGAAAGGAGAGCACAATGGCTGGATCTTATGCAGATCGCGACGGAAAAATCTGGATGGACGGCAATCTCGTCGAATGGCGTGAGGCCAATGTGCACATCCTGACCCATGCGATGCACTACGCGTCATCCGTGTTTGAAGGCGAGCGTTGCTACTCTGGTAAAATCTTCAAATCGCGCGAGCATTCCGAGCGATTGATCGCTTCCGGCAAGCTTATCGATTTTGACATCCCCTACACTGTGGATGAAATCGAAGCCGCAAAAGCGGCTGCTTTGGAAGCCAACGGTCTCAAAGATGCTTACGTGCGTGCAGTTGCATGGCGTGGAGCTGGCGAAGACATGGGTGTCGCATCCTCCAAAAACCCTGTCCATATGGCTGTAGCCGTTTGGGAGTGGGGCAACTATTACGGCGATGCTAAGATGAAGGGCGCCAAGCTCGACATTGCCAAGTGGAAGCGTCCATCCCCCGAGACAGCGCCGTCCCAAGCCAAGGCCGCAGGTCTTTACATGATCGCGACAATGTCCAAGCACGCCGCAGAAGCCAAAGGCTGCTCTGATGCGATGATGTTTGATTATCGCGGCTATGTGGCCGAAGCGACAGGCGCGAACATCTTCTTCGTGAAAGATGGCGAAGTGCACACACCCAAGCCCGATGCCTTCCTTAACGGCATCACGCGTCAAACCGTGATTGGCATGTTGCAAGAACGTGGCATCACCGTAAATGAACGTGTGATCATGCCTGAAGAAGTGGAAGGGTTCGAGCAATGCTGGCTTACTGGTACAGCGGCTGAAGTTACGCCCGTTGGTCAAATTGGTGACTACAATTTTGAGGTCGGTGCGCTCACGCGTGAGATTTCAGAAGCCTATGAGAAGCTCGTGCGCGAGTAATCAGCCCAAAGCGGTAAAATCAAAAAGCCGGCTCCCTTAGGATGCCGGCTTTTTGATTGTTCATGGAAGCCAAATTAACTCGGGCTCATACCGCGCAAACGTTCGGAGCGACGGCGCAGCATTTCGACGATCGTTAACAAGATGATCGAGATACCCACCAAAATCGTCGCAGCCGCCAAAATCGTCGGACTGATCTGCTCACGCAGGCCTGTAAACATCTGCCAAGGCAGCGTTTGCAACTTTGCCGAGCCAATAAAGATCACCACAACAACTTCGTCGAATGATGTGATAAACGCGAAAAGGCCACCTGAGATGACACCGGGTAGGATCAACGGCATCTGAATCTTGAAGAAGGTCTTAACAGGACCCGCCCCCATATTCGCGGCGGCACGTGTCAAAGAATTGTCAAAGCCAACAAGCGTTGCAGTCACCGTAATAATGACAAATGGAATACCAAGCACGGTGTGAGCCAGAACAACGCCCCAGTAGGTGCCGATAATGCCTATCTTTGCATAGAAGAAGTACATGCCTGTTGCAGAAATAATCAACGGAACAATCATTGGTGAAATCAGAATCGCCATAATCGCACGACGACCAGGGACGTGGCTCTGACTTAGACCGATCGCCGCGAGCGTACCAAGCGACACAGACAACAGGGTTGCGACAGGTGCAATGCGCAGCGAATTGGCAACGGCATTCGTCCACTCAGGGTTGGTCAGAAAGTCGCGATAATGCTTAAGCGAATATCCCGCGGGATCAAACTGGAGCATCTCTTGTGTAAATGTGAAGAAGTCCTGCGCATTGAAGCTTAGCGGCATGACGACAAGGATAGGCGTGATCAAAAAAACGAAGATCGCGCCACAAATTACTCGAAACGTAAAGTGCCAAAGCACTTGGCCGGACGTCAGATACGGTGGTACTTTCCCACGGTAGCGCCCTTCAAAAAGCCAATACGCGAACCACCCGTAGAACCAACCAAAAAGCGCGCCAATAATAAGCGCAGGCAAACCGGCCAAGACAAATCCAGCAAGCGCAAAGCCTACTGTAATGATCCACTTCATCATACGTTCAGGCAGGATGTCTTGCATGACGATAACGGCAATAACCGCCAGCAACGCTGCGCCAACAACAAACCCTAAGATCGAAGAGCCTTGCGCAGCGCCAACGAAAATCCCTGCCAAAGCGCCAGAAGCTGCGACAGTCGGCACAACGAAGGACATGGGTTTGCGCGAAATCGGTGTAAGTGCGACCATGATCTTATCCCAGCTTTACGTTGTCGATGCCGACAATCTTGTCATAGGCCCAATAGAGCGCCATCACGACCACCAACAAAATAGTGCCAAGCGCAGCAGCGAGACCCCAGTTCAGCGATGACAAAATATGGAAGGCAATTCGGTTGGAGATGAACACACCCTTCGTGCCACCCACCAATTCAGGCGTGATATAATATCCAATAGACAGGATAAACACGAGGATCGACCCCGCGCCGATGCCCGGAACAGACTGCGGAAAATACACGCGCCAGAATGCTGTCCAATCCGTTGCGCCCAACGACTTCGCCGCGCGCAAATAGGTCGGTGAGATCGTCTGCATGACCGAATAGAGCGGCAAAATCATAAAGGGCAATAGAATATGCGTCATCGCGATAATCGTACCTGTCTGGTTATTGATCAGCGCAAGCCGAGACTCGTCAGCAATAAGCCCGATCCAAACAAGGACTTCGTTCACAACCCCTTGATCTTGCAACATGACCTTCCAGGCGGATGTCCGCACCAAAAGTGATGTCCAGAACGGCAACAGCACGAGGATCATCAAAAGGTTCGCCGTACGCGAAGGTAAATTGGCCAAAATCCAAGCGACTGGATACCCCAGCAGGATACAAAGCGATGTAATCGCAAGCGACATGATCAGCGTACGAATGAACAAGGTAATGTAAATCTGTTCGTTCTCGGGCCGTGCTTCGGGGCCATCCGCGCCCTTTTGCATATCGATAGAGTTCAGAAAATAACCATTGGTATATGCGCCGCTATAGGTCTTGATCGTGCGCCACACTTCGACGTCAGCAAAGCCATCGTTCAGATCTATAAACTTTTCTTTGTAAGGCCCGTCATTGGGAATATCCCACTTTTTCACCTTTCGCCCCGCTTTGCGGAACAGCGATGAAATACCGGGTTTTTCGTAGTTCAGCCGCGACCCGATACGCGTGTGTATCTTCTTTTCAATCGCAACCTGTAGATCGCCTGCGAAGGCCTCAAAGACTGCTTCATCAGGCAACTCACCGCTGTTGGCATCCCAATCTTCCAACACGACCACCGTCTGTGGAAGGTTGTCAGAGATCAGCTGGTTCTCGACGGAGCGGAACAACATATCAAGGATCGGTGCCACAAAAGACACGAGAACAAAGATCAAAAGCGGGGCAATCAGCGCGAGTGCGCGTAGCTTCTGACGGCGCAAAGCGCGGTTCAGAGATTGCTTGAGGGGGGTGCCATCGGCGGCAAGGACTCTGCCGGAGGCATCTGTATCGGGAACGCTTGTCATCATTATCCTCAGGGGAAAAAAGACTTGAGAAAGAAAGGGGTGAGACGGGCCGTGATAGCCCGTCTCGGATCGTCAGGAAGGCTTACTTAGCCAACCATGCCTGGAATTTTGCATCGATGTCGTCGCGGTAGTCAGCCCAGAACTCGTAGTTGTAGAGGAACGTGTTCTTTGCGTTCTCAGGATCTGTTGGCATGTGTGGTGCCATCTCGATACCAAGATCGATGTGCTTACCAACCAACGGCGCTGAAGACGCGCGTGCAGGACCGTAAGAGATGTACTTGGACTGGTCTGCAAGACGCTGTGTGTCTGTTGCGAACTTAACGAAGTCTTTGACACGCGCCAAACGCTCATCAGAAAGACCCGCCGGGATGATCCAACCATCAAGGTCGAACACCTGAGCGTCCCAAAGCATCGCAACTGGCTGCTTCTGCTCTTCGATCAAGCTGAACAAACGACCGTTGTATGTGGAACCCATGACAACTTCGCCATCTGCGAGCAACTGAGGCGTATCCGCACCAGCAGACCACCAGATCACATCGTCTTTGATCGTGTCGAGCTTCGCAAGCGCGCGCTCTTGACCTTCAGCTGTTTCCAGAACTGAATAAACGTCGTCTTTTGCAACGCCGTCACAGATCAAAGCCCATTCCATGTTGTTGATTGGACGCTTCTCAAGCGAACGCTTGCCAGGATACGCTTCTGTATCGAAGACTGCGCAAACGCTTGTCGGCGCTGTGTCACCAACGAGGTCCGTGCGGTAACCCATTGTCGTTGAGTAAACGATCTGTGGAATAAAGCAGTCAGAGACGAGCAAGTCGCCAAAGTCCTCAGATGCAGGTGTGCCGTCTGGCGCTGCTGCGAGGTCTTCGTCAGGATTGATCTCCATCGCGAGACCTTCGTCGCACAGACGGATCGCATCAGCCGCGACGACGTCTACGAGATCCCAAGTGATGTTGCCTGCTTCATTCATGGCACGCAACTTCGCAACTGCTTCAGCAGAGCTCTCGTCCCAAACAGCGGAAACGCCTTCGTTCATTGCAATGTAGGGCTCTACATATGCTTTTTGTTGGCTGTTTTGGTATGCACCGCCCCAGCTAACGAGTGTCATGTCAGATGCCATATGGCCGTCTGCAAAGGCTGCGCCACCAACTGCGACAAGCGCGGAAGTAGCAAGTAGTGTACGTGTAAATGTCATTATAACATTCTCCCTAGTTACCCGTGTTGGATTTTTGAGGCTTCCGGTACGGGTCGAAATGGAAGCCTCTTAAGGTATCGGGCCATGTTTGATGAAAAGCCCGATATTCGTTGAAATCAGTTACGCATCAAGCGCACGGCAGTCTTCCGCCATCCAACCGATTTCAATCTCGCTGCCGGGTTCAAGGCGAACCTGATCCGGCGCATTTCGTGATTTGATAACAAAATCATCTTGTCCTGCGACACGTAAACGCGTGCGGAAAATATCACCCATATAGATGAACTCAAGAACCTCAGCCTTTAGCGTGTGCGCTTCAGCGCTCAGGCGCGACTTGTCGAACTCAACCCGCTCAGGTCGGATTGAAACGCGCGTTCGCTCGCCGGCTTTGGTGACGTTCACAGGTTTGCAATCAATCAACCCGCCACCATCAAGCTGCACCAATGCGATGCCATTCTTGATTTCTTTGACAGTGCCCTCAAGCGTATTGTTTTCGCCAATAAATTGCGCAACGAAACTATTCTGCGGGCTTTCATAAAGCTCATCCGGCGGCGCAAGCTGTTGAATGCGACCATCCTCAAACACAGCCACGCGATCAGACATTGTCAACGCTTCTGTCTGGTCATGTGTGACGTAGACAACGGTAATGCCCAAGTCATCCGCAATGCGTTTAATCTCAAACTGCATGGTTTCGCGCAATTGCTTATCAAGCGCGCCAAGCGGCTCATCCATCAAAACCAATTCGGCTTCAAACACCAACGCGCGCGCAAGTGCGATACGTTGCTGCTGACCACCAGAGAGCTGCGAAGGACGACGCCCACCGAATGCGCCCATCTGTACCATTTCAAGGACGTGCTTTACCTTCGCCTCACGCTCGGCCTTTGGCATCTTGCGCACTTCCAATGGGAAGCTCAGATTTTCAGCAATCGTCATATGTGGGAAAAGCGCATAGTTTTGGAAAACCATGCCAATGCCACGCTTGTGCGGTGGAATATTGTTGATCGGACGACCGTCTAGACGAATATCGCCGTTGGTTGCTGTCTCGAATCCCGCGAGCATCATCAGGCAAGTCGTCTTGCCAGACCCCGATGGCCCAAGCATTGTGAGGAACTCGCCTTTCGGCAATGAGAGGTTAAGATCTTTTACGACGAGGTTCTCCCCATCGTAGCTTTTCTGAACGCGGTCGAATTCTACGAACGCGCCACCTTGGTCAGTTTCGGCCAAAAGAGGCTCCCTTGATACATTCAGCAGGTTGGCCCTGCGTTTCGCTTTAGTGAGTAAAACGCGCAGCCAGCGCCAACGCAACCAGTTTGACTACCTGTTTCGTACTTTTAGTCCAAATCCGTTTATTTCGCTGCAAATTCTAGCAACGAAAGTTAAAAAAACTGCCAAACACGGCACGTGCAGAAAACTAGGAATGCATGACATCGCTTAAGAATCAACTCCGCCCTCACGCATTAAAGCAGAAATGCCCATACCACCTCGATCCCCCAAGACCGCGTAGCTCTCAGCATTTGGATGGTATCCGTCCTGAGCCATCGCCTCGGAAGTCAACGGCAAATCAAATGGCAAAAAGGCAATGCACTCCTCTTTGCTCAAGGCTTGTGACAATGCCCCGTCCAGCCGACGTGCGTGGTTACCAAGAACCCAGCGCATCAACGGTGTTAGTGCAGGAAAATCGCTCAACGGCGGGACACCGGGCACAACGATGGCACCGACCCCAAAGCGCGTGCGCAAAACCTCTCTTACAGCTTGATGACGACGCAAAAACACCCGTTTTGATCGCAGCCTAACCGCGTCATTCACCCCGAGCGCAATAAACGCGACATCGAACGCATCGCTGTTTACCGCTCTGTCAGCTTCCAACATCTCAAGCGTCGATTGGCAAGTCGCCCCGGTCTTTGCAATCAAGCGCCATGTCACACTAAATTTTGGCGCAAGCGTTTTCACCAATTGCCCGCTTAGTGCTTCACTTTGGGTCTGCGCGCCCACACCTGCTGCGGATGAATCGCCAACAATCAATAGCCGTAACTTAGGGCCAGTGCCGCTCTGTCCCTCACGCAGGCCAGCCGCTTCGGGCAACGACAGCGCAGCGCGTCGAACGCCTATCGATTGCCATAACAGGATTGGCAATAATATTGGCCGCAAAGCAACGTCCAAAGGTGGGAGCCAAGCCATGTTCAATCCAATAGCAATGTTTAAACCCGATTAAGCTAACGCGACTCCGTCTTGAACGAAACGCATAGTTTCAGAGTTAACCTTGGAAAGCTTCGGAAACCGCGATACTACTCCGTCATTTCACGTTTGCGGCGTGCACGAATTAGCGGACCAATACGAAGGCTTGTTCCCGTCTCGGTCCGTGTGCGCGTGCGCAAGACCGGTGTATTTTCAGACGCGTTTCCTCGCCCTTCTCGCAGTACAATATAGATGCCACTGCCGATGATGATGAGTGCGCCAAGCAGTGTCATCGCATCCATTTGTTCGCCAAATATCGTGAAACCGAAGAGACTGGCCCAAATGATCTGCGAATATTGCATCGGCGCGACGATAACTGCTTCGCCTGCTTTGTAAGCTTCAATCACCAAAGCCGATGCGATTAAGGCCATGATCGACATGACCGCGATCCCGCCCATATGCATTGGCTCCATCGGCACATAGACGAATGGCAAAACTGCCCCCATGACCACAAAGTTCGTCATCATTGGAAAGATCAGCAAAGCAACGCTGCGCTCATCCTTGCCAATCTTGCGTACGATGATGGACGCCAGCGCGCCGCCAATCGCAGCAATCAGAGCTGCCAGATGGCCCAACGTCAAAGGCTCTGCCCCCGGGCGCAAGACAACCAAAACGCCGCCCAGTCCAACCAAAACTGCGATCCAACGGCGCAATCGTACACGCTCACCCAAAATCGGGATTGAAAGGATTGTGATCAACAAAGGCGCCGCAAACAAAATCGCATAAACTTGTGCAAGCGGAAGGACCGTAAACGCATAGAATGCTGAAATCGCTGTCGCCATCGTCGCCATCGTCCTAAGCGCCATCCACCAAGGGTGTTTTGGGCGCAGATTTCCCGAACTCGTGTCACGGATCAGCATCAGCGTGACCCAAGGAAAGCCAAACAGGACCGAGAAGAAAACAATTTGAATCGGTGAATAAATCGCACCAAGGAACTTTACGATGATGTCGTGAGTCGAAAAGATCGCAAAGGCGAGCAGAGCGATCAAAGCCCCTTTTGTGTTGCTGCCCATTGGTCAGCTCCATCCTGTCATTGGTTTATGTTACCGCAAACATCACATGATGGGATGCTAAGGCAAGCGTTTATACCTGCCTTAGCCAATATCTGTGGATAATCGCTTAAAGCGACGCTTCGAGCGCTGCCAAAATTGCATCACCCATTTCAGTCGTGCTTACGGGTGTACCGTCGTTCGCCTGCATCAAATCCGCCGTGCGCACACCATCCGCAAGAACCTTTTCGACAGCCGCTTCCAAGCGGTCCGCTTCAGCCCCTTGATCAAAGCTATAACGCAGCGCCATAGCAAAGCTGAGGATACAAGCAGATGGGTTTGCTTTGCCCTGACCTGTGATATCTGGTGCAGAGCCGTGTACTGGCTCATAAAGCGCCTTGGGACGTCCATTTTCCATAGGAGCGCCGAGCGAAGCAGACGGCAGCATACCAAGCGAGCCCGTCAACATCGCAGCGCAATCGCTTAGGATGTCACCAAACAGGTTGTCAGTGTAAATGACATCAAACTGCTTAGGCGCACGGACCAGCTGCATCGCGCCATTGTCCGCATACATGTGGCTCAGCTCGACCTCTGGGTAGTCCTTGGACACCTCTGTTACAACTTCGCGCCACAGAATGCCGCTTTCCATCACATTGGCTTTCTCCATAGAGCAAAGCTTTTTGTTACGGCGCATTGCCAATTCAAATGCGGAACGCGCGCCGCGCTCGATCTCTGCTTCAGTGTAGCGTTGTGTGTTGATGCCAACGCGCTGATTGCCCTCTTCAAAAATGCCGCGCGGTTCGCCGAAATACACACCAGACGTCAATTCGCGCACGATCATAATATCGAGGCCGGCAACCAATTCCGTTTTGAGCGACGAAAAATCCGCGAGCGCGTCAAAGCACTGGGCAGGACGCAGGTTGGAAAACAAGTCCATCTCTTTGCGCAAGCGCAGCAAGCCACGCTCGGGCTTTACCGAGAAATCCAAATCATCATACTTCGGGCCACCAACGGCACCCAACAAGACCGCATCCGCCGCTTGCGCTTTGGCCATCGTGTCATCGTGCAAAGGCGTACCGTGTGCGTCGTAAGCCGCACCACCGACAAGATCTTCGCTAACGTCGAAATTCAGACCGCGTTTGTCGCCATACCAGCCAATAATCCGCTGAACCTGCGCCATAACTTCGGGGCCAATGCCGTCACCGGCCAAAATAAGGAGAGATGGGTTGCTCATTGCGCACTTCCTGAATGGGTTAAACTGTTGCGCATCGCCCTACCTATAAGGGGCCTTAGGGTCAAGCTTCGCCTCTTGCAAAGACCGCGCTGATCCCCTCCTCAAGCATGTCCCAAACCCTCTTGATCCGTGGCGTGCTGCGCATCACCTCAGGTGCAGCCAGCCAAATAGGAAGTGTGGGTAGCTCAACCTCTGGCAAGACACGCTGTATCAACGGATCAACGCTGGCAAAGGACTGCTGAGTAAAACCAACGCCACAACCAGCGCGCACAAGTTCCCAATATGTATTTTGGTCATCGCAGCGCACATCAAAAAAATCACGCGATGCAGGCCAACCCAAATCTCGCATCCCGACAATAATGCGATCATCGCGATCATATCCGACAATTGTATGATTTAGCAGATCTTCAATCCGCTCGGGCGTGCCATGCTTTGCAAGATACTTTTTGGCAGCGAAAATTCCCATTTCTACCGTTCCGATCTGTTTGGTGATGACATCAAGCTGAGTGCTGCGATACATGCGCACAGCGATGTCTGCTTCTCGAAACAAAAGGTTTTCACTTGAATCAGACGGCACCAATTCGATTTGAATGTTAGGTTCTGTCTCTCGCATTTGTGCGATGATTTGCGGTAGCACATGATGCGCCATAACTTCGCTCGAAGCAATGCGCACAGTCCCTTGAATCTTATGGTCCTGTCCCGCGGCACGTAAACGCAACTGGCCAAATGCAGCACGCATCGCGCGCGCGGGTTCAAGCAAACTCTCACCTGTCTCAGTCAACTCCAAACCGCGCGCTTGGCGTTCAAACAAGCGCAACCCGATCTGATCTTCAAGCTGTTTGATCTGTCGTCCCAAGGTTGGTTGGCTTTGCGACAGGTGCCGCGCAGCCGCAGACAGCGAACCCGTTTCCGCAACCGCCAAGAACGCCCGAACGAGCGACCAATCAAAATCATTGAGAACTTTATCCATTCAATTATGAATACATGATCTTTGTTTTTGGTAAATACCCAAATGATTACGCATGGGGCATACAGTCTTCATCAACACATGGAGAATGACATGACACAGACAGTTTTAGTTCTTGGCCCGACAGGTCGTTTTGGCCGCAACGCCGCAATCGCTTTTGAAAATGCGGGGTGGCAAGTGCGTCGCTTTAATCGCAAGACCGATAATCTCGAAACAGCAGCGCGCGGCGTTGATGTAATCGTGCAAGCATGGAACCCCGTTTATTCCAAATGGAATGCGCAAGTGCTCAAAATGCAGCCCGCCGTTCATAAAGCAGCGCTCGCCAATGATGCGACAGTGATTATCCCGGGCAATGTTTATGTGTTTGGCGAACAAACGACCGCCCCTTGGTCACCAAACACGCCACACCGCGCGGCCAACTTGCTGGGTGCAATCCGCATCAAGATGGAGCAAAGCTATCGTGATGCAGGGGTAAAAACGATTGTGCTGCGTGCCGGAGACTATCTGGACACCGAACCTTCCGGCAATTGGTTTGACAAGATTATGGCCCCTAGTCTGCGCAAAGGCGCGCTGACCTTTCCCGGCAAGCCAAACATTAAACGCGCTTATGCCTTCCTCCCTGACCTTGCACGTGCAGCAGTCCTGCTGGCCGAACAGCGCGACACACTTGATCGCTTCGAGGACATTTGCTTTGAGGGCTACACGCTTACAGCCCAGCAAATGGCACGCAGCATTGCAACTGCGCGGGGACACGATGTGAAAGTCAAAGAGATGGCATGGTGGCCCTTGCGTTTGGTCTGGCCGTTTATGCCTGACATGAAACACATCTTTGAAATGCGCTACATCTGGAACACGGAACACTTTCTTGATGGCACACGGTTTGACGCACTCGTACCTGACTTTGAGCCGACAGAAAAAAGTGATGCTTTTCGCCAAGCGACAGAGTTCGTCGCGCTGCCAAAACGCGCCGCACCAAAGCTCACTCAAGCGCAGGCATAATATCTATCCACACCATTCTATGCCGGCTCGCCTGCTCCGCTGCTTTGCGGAGCGGGCCTTTGTTGGGCCAAAACACCTCTGCACGTTCAATCTGCCAATCGACACTTGGCAAAATATAAGACACACGCATCGGTCCCGGATTATCCCATTGGGCCGTTGAATCGCCCCCTAGCGTACTTCGCGGCGCTGCATCCTTGAGACGCTTGTCAGACAACAAAGCGCGCATCGCTGCGCGGTCTCCCTCGCCTCTGATCGGATCGAGGTTGCTGTTACCTATCAACACAAAGCGTTTTGTAGGAAAGTCACCATAAGTGCCGTCCATTACGTCGCTCAGAAGTCTCAGCTGCGCGCGATTACGCAGACCATTTAAATCCTCCGGCCCATCAAAAACAGGCGTTTGATTTTGGAAGGCAACAAGCGTAATGGGCGTGCTTTCAGCAGGAAAAACATCCACGGCCCAAAATCCTTGGCTCACCACTTTCAAATCCGCAACCGCAGCCGCACTTAGAAACCCATCGCTGGGCATTTGCGGATTCGACATATCTTTCCAAAGCAAATCATTAAGGTGGAAACGCCATTCAATCGGGTGCTTTGACAACAAAAGCATCGCGCCCTCACCCGCATACCGCGCCCACGCTTGGCGATCACCGACGCGCCCGTCGCCATCAAGATCAAGCGCGGTCAGCTTCATCGAGTTCGGCGCGAGTGTGAACATATGAGGATAGCCCAGCGCGTCGCGCAAGGCGCGCGCCGAGCGCTGCTCAAGATCGAAATCAACCTTTGTGAGTAGTAAAATATCAGGCTGCACAGACCCAACAACAGCCTGTAGCGCTTCAATTTGCTTGTCTTCACCTCGCTCTATGTCGCGCAGCAAAAGGCCGGGCCCTTTACGCGTCAACTCAGCATGAAGGGTTGCAACGCGAAAACCCTCCGCACTCAGTGCGAAGGGCATCAAGATAATGAATAGAATTAAGGTTAAGCGACTTGCGCCTCTGTTTGCGCATAGGCGCGGCGGCGTTTCTCTTCGATCATTTCTGCCACACGACCCATGGCGACACCGCGCATGATCATGCTTGCAGGAAGGAAGGCCCATGCGCTTATCGTCCAGATTAGAGTTTGCGGATCATCCATCGTCAGGTTGCCGACAAGATCAGTCGCAGTCTTCACCACAGCTGGGATCAAGAATGGCAGCAAAAATCCAAAGATAATGTTAATATTCGCGTCTCTCTTCAAACGCACCAAAACATCGCCACCACCAGTCGGGTCAAACAAGGGCAGGTTCAGCCACACATTAAACGCGCCAGAGCGTGTGGGCCATTTCGCAACACGGACAAGTAGAATGAAAACAACAAGCGACATCAGCGAGATAGCATAAGCAAGTCCAGCCGCAGTGCGCACAATTTCCACCAACTCAATCGAAGCATTGGCATCGAGCATCAGAATGATAAGGCGCACAGGTGAATACGGCACATCAATAGCGCGCCCCAACATGTCACCCCAGTGTTTGATAATAAGCGTTAGCTCTGTCGGCTCAAACACACCTTTACAGACCAACGACAGCAAAGTGACGATCGCAAGGATTGTCACATAGCGATGGCGGTTAAACGGAGCCGCAAAGCGGAATTCGATAATTGAAGGGTACTTGAAGAAATACTCAACGAAGGTGAACAAAGCTGCCAAGAAGGCAAACAAAACCACCATCATGCTATTCTCGCCGAGTATCCCGGTCAGAATCACAGATGGTGTGATGACCAAAATCCACACAAGTATGGCACGCAAAGCTGCGCCAATAGTATTCGTAACCACGTCGTTTCCCTTCAACTTGGACGCTGTCGATACGATGCCGACCGCTTGTTCCAACTTGAGCCCGTTCGCAAAAACGGTATGCCTCAATCTTGCCCTATTTGTGCCTTGATCGAGCCAGCATCTCAAGCTGCCTCTCTAATAAGCTTAATCAAATGGGCCAAAAGAGGGCGCGACTGGTGCGAGATTGCATCATTAGACGCACAAGAAAAAGGCGCTGGAAAATCAAAGCACTACATATTGTGGTCGATAGGTTTTTTAGCGCTATTCACCCAACAACGGGATACCAATGAAGCAGTGCGAGCGACAAAAGCCGCAAAATCCTAGATCTTTCATTAACTAAAAAGGCGAAGCTGGGTGAACCAACTTCGCCTTTCGGTAGTACTGCTGTTTTTTGTTTAGACCCAAGGGCGCGCGGCCGAAGCAGATGCCTCAAACGTGTCAATCGCACTGGCCTTTTCCATCGTCAGACCGATGTCATCCAACCCTTCTTTGAGGCAATGTTTTTTGAAGCTGTCCAGCTCGAACGAAAACACTTCACCATCCGAGGTTGTGACAGTCTGCGCCTCTAGATCAATGTCCATACGCGCGTTCGCGCCTTTCTCTGCGTCCTTCATCAACACATCAACTGCCTCTTGTGGCAGCACGATGGGCAAAATGCCGTTCTTGAAACAGTTGTTGTAAAAGATGTCCGCGAAAGACGTGGAGATCACAGATTTAATGCCGAAGTCCGCAAGCGCCCAAGGCGCGTGTTCCCGCGAAGAGCCACAACCAAAGTTGTCGCCCGCCACAATGATCTGCGCTTCGCGGTAGGCTGGCTTGTTAAGAACGAAGTCCTCGATCTCATTGCCTTCACGGTCAAAACGCATCTCGTCAAAGAGGTTCGCGCCAAGGCCCGTGCGTTTGATCGTCTTGAGGAACACTTTCGGGATAATCATGTCTGTGTCGATATTCACCAGCGGCATAGGGGCCGCGATACCTGAGAGGTTTTCGAATTTTTCCATTGTCGTTTCCTTTGTCGCATCTGCGCGGTCCGCAGTGCTGTTTGGAGTATTTTGTGTGCGTGGCTGTCTGGCGTCGTTAAGATCATGTGCAGCCCCCTTGCTGGCAACAACGCTACCAGCTGGACGTTGCCACATGCGACTGCGCGCGTAGCGGCCGGACTGGGTTGCGCCCTGCAGGGGGCCAACGACACCCTTCTTGGAGAGATCAACCATCAATGCCTCGGCTTGATCCAAACCAAGGCCCAATTGCTGCGCCATGGTGAAGACAGAAAAATGAACTCTGTGCCGTGCTTGATCCAGCGCCATCTTCATTGCCATCGCGGGATAAGCCGCTTTGGATGCCGTTCCCACAGTTGCAGCGCCCGCAGGAAGTGCGGGCATCAGGGGCGCAGTCATTGCGCTCCCAAGCAACTGAAGGAAACCACGCCGTTTCATTTAGACCAGCTCACGAATATCAGTGAGACGACCCGTAAGTGCAGCAGCCGCAGCCATCGCAGGGGACACAAGATGCGTGCGCCCTTTGTAGCCCTGACGCCCCTCGAAGTTACGGTTCGATGTCGCTGCACAGCGCTCATTCTCGGAAAGCTGATCTGGGTTCATCGCCAAGCACATTGAACAACCCGCAAGACGCCAATCAAAGCCAGCTTCGCGGAAGATATCTGCCAGACCTTCTTCTTCAGCTTGCGCACGCACCAGACCAGAACCCGGCACGATCATCGCGCGCATGCCTTCTTTGATCTTCTTGCCTTTGACAACTTCTGCGACTGCGCGGAAATCCTCGATACGGCCGTTTGTGCAAGAGCCGATAAAGACTGTATCGATCTCGATATCCGTTAGCTTCTGACCCGGTGTGAGACCCATATAGTCAAGCGCACGCTGCGCTGCTTCAACTTTGCCGCCTTCAAAGTCGGACGGTGATGGAACAACGCCAGAGATCGGCAGAACGTCTTCAGGCGATGTGCCCCAAGTCACGCTAGGCTCAATATCCGCGCCATTCAACGTCACGACCTTGTCAAAGTGTGCGCCTTCATCCGTGAAGAGCGTGCGCCAGTACGCCTCCGCCGCTTCCCACTCAGCGCCTTTCGGCGCGTGCGGGCGACCTTTGCAATATTCATACGTTTTCTCGTCCGGCGCGATAAGCCCAGCGCGTGCGCCGCCCTCAATCGCCATGTTGCAGACGGTCATACGCCCTTCCATCGACAAATCACGGATCGCTTCACCACAATACTCGATGACATAACCAGTGCCGCCAGCCGTGCCGGTTTCACCAATCACAGACATAGTGATGTCCTTGGCGGTCACACCGGGCTTTAGCTTGCCTGTGATCTCGACCTTCATGTTCTTGGACTTCTTTTGGATCAGCGTTTGCGTCGCCAGAACATGCTCCACCTCGGATGTACCGATGCCATGCGCAAGCGCACCAAAGGCACCGTGTGTCGCTGTGTGGCTGTCACCACAAACTACCGTCATCCCCGGCAACGTCCAACCCTGCTCTGGTCCAACGATGTGCACGATACCCTGACGCACGTCAGAGACGGGATAGTAATGAATGCCGAACTCTTTCGCATTCGTATCGAGGGCTGCAACCTGAATGGCACTGTCCTCTGTCATGTTCTTTGGATCATTACGGCCCGCGGTTGTGGGCACGTTGTGATCTGGCACAGCGATTGTCTTATCAGGTGCGCGCACTGTACGGCCAGTCATGCGCAGTCCTTCAAACGCCTGCGGTGAGGTCACTTCATGGACAAGGTGGCGGTCGATATAAAGCAGGCATGTGCCGTCTTCCGCTTCATGCGCGACGTGCGCATCCCAGATTTTGTCATAGATCGTTTTGGGGGACATTTGGTCCACTCCCGTCATTGTTGGCTGGATAGAATTAAGGGGCAGCGAAGTGCTGCAAGATCAAAGCGTGCTTAGGATAGTCGTGCAAGCACGGCGCGCGATGCGCCATAAAAGCGTTCGCGCAAGCGCGCATGCTCGTTAAGATCGAAAACTTGTTTCATGGGAGTTTAAATACACATCCGCGCAGTCGCGGGCAAGTGGGCATGCCAAAGTCGCAAGACTCTGCCACACCCGTTCGTATCAAGAGAAAAGCACTTTACTGGCGCGCAGCGTTCAAAGAGATGTTCGTGTTAGATGTCGCGCCACCAGAAGTGACTGTGATGTCATCAAAACCATTCAAGTATTCACCACCTGGACCAAAGAAACCGCCCGTAATATTGCCATCAACATCATAAGACGTACCCGCATTCGTCAGCGTTCCGGCCACTTTACCACGGACCTGAGGGCCGTTCGCCCCGGCGCTGATTGTTCCAGCACTGACCGCAAGGGAGCCACCGTACTCTGTGCCATTGTCGTCAAAATCATCAATTGTACCGGTCATGCTGCCGGTTCCTCCGAATCCAACCTCAAGGCTCGCTTTGCCGACAAGCTCAGTGCTCACGGTCGGAATCACTGTGCGATCAGAAATCACTTGTGCGTAGCCAACATACGTCGCGCCGCCTGACGGCGGCAGATCTGCCATCGCAGAACGCGTTAATGTTTGATTTTCCTCCTGCAACGCTTCAAGCAAAGGCTTGTTCGCCCCGCCCGATGTTGGCGTCGCCGCCATTGTTACCATCGCCGCCTGGCTCACTGCGTTGTTCACTCCACTTTGGCATCCCATCAATCCTATTGTGCCCAATGCGCATATCGCGGCTGTCATAACTCTTTTCATTTTAGGTCCTTTTGATCCAAAAATCGTTTATCAAAATCCGCACAATTCAATGCAGCGTTCATCCTCAACAAATTTGTGAGGGGTCATTTCTGCGCTGTCGCCCCCCTGAATAGAGGGGCTTGCGACTTGCACGGATGCCCGACACACTAGAAAAGCGCAGAAAAAGGCAAATTAACGCCCGATGAGTGAAACAAGCGATCAAAGCACCAGCGATGGCACCGCGATTGAAACAGGCACTGACACGACAGCCCCTGCTATCGTTGAACCAGATGCGCTGGCTGATCTACGCGACGCCGCGTTTTCCTTTGCGGACTTTGCACAAGGGATCACCGAAAGCCTGTTGCGCCCTTGGATCGCCTACCAAATCGCGATTGCAATCGGCGTTTTCGCACTCGCTCATTTAGTCACTGTCTTTTTGAAACCGCGCATGCACAGTTGGATGCGTTCGCGAGAAGGGTGGCCCACATGGCGCATGCGCATTCTGGTGATGCTTCATCGTCGTCTGCGCTTGCTTGTTTATGTTGTGCTGATCTGGATCACCGTGCTGGTCATGCGCGAAATCACATGGCCATCGCGCTCTTATCTTTTGGGGATCATCGCCAATCTTGCTGCCGCTTGGTTCTTTGTCGCCTTCGTCACACGTTTCATTCACAACTCGCTTTTACGCGGGATCATTCGCTATGGCGCTTGGATTTGGGTCACTTTGAGCATCGTCAATCTGACGGATGAAACTCAAAACCTTCTTCAGAATGTTGCATTTGAGCTCGGAACTATGCGGTTATCGCTTTGGACTGTGATCCAAGCGGTGATCATTCTTGCCGTGCTTTTTGCAGGTGCGCGCTTCATCTCGACTGTGTCGAGTTCCACGATCCGTAAGAACGAAGACATCTCGCCCTCCATGCAAGTGCTTGCGATCAAGTTCTTGCAAGTGCTGCTCTATGGCTCTGCCTTCTTTATCGGGATGCGCACGGTGGGCTTGGACCTCACTGGCCTTGCAGTTCTGTCAGGTGCGATTGGTGTTGGCCTTGGTTTTGGTCTGCAAAAAGTGGTCTCGAACCTCGTGTCCGGCATCATCATTCTGCTGGATAAATCGATCAAACCCGGCGATGTAATTTCCCTCGGTGAGACGTTCGGTTGGATCAACGCACTTGGTGCGCGCTACGTCAGCGTCGTCACACGCGATGGCAAAGAATATCTGATCCCGAACGAAGACCTGATCACAGGCCAAGTGGTCAACTGGTCCCATTCCTCCGATTTCGTCCGTCTCGATATCTTCTTTGGCGCGGCATATGACGACGACCCCCACAAAGTACGCGCTTTGGCGATTGAAGCGGCGCAAACGGTCAACCGCGTGCTCGGAGCCCCCCGCGCCCCTGTGTGTCACGTGGTTGGGTTTGGAGATAGCAGCGTGGATTACATCCTACGCTTTTGGATCATGGACCCGACGGGAGGATTGACGAATGTGCGCGGCGCGGTGTTCTTGGCTTTGTGGGATACGTTTAAAGAGAACGGTATTTCTATTCCGTTCCCTCAACGGGAGGTGCGGATGTTGGGGGAGGAAGCATGAGAGATACTTGTTATCGATGACCGCTTCGAGCCCTCCCCGTGAATTCGTCTTTCTCGCTGCGTGCCCTCGCAGCGCCGAGTTTTCTGCATCGGCATAATATCTCTTACTGCTGTGCGGATGGAAATCCGGTCGTTGGAGACACCCCAACCTTCTTTCGGAGGCAAACTTTCAGATCGAGAGACTAATGCTGACAATCTTACCTCAGTTTCCAAAATCATTTATCGCAGCTTGGCGCAAATACAACATCCGCCCGGCAATACGGCGGTCCCCGTCAGATCGTTACGCCGCCATCTAGGCCGATGATCTGACCGGTGACATTGCGCGCGGAATGGGAACAGAGAAACACCGCCATCGCTGCAATCTCCTCCGGGCTTTGCGGGCGGCCCATCGGGATCAGGTCGCGAACCCGGCTGTCGAACACCGCTTGCGCTGTTTCGCCCAATGCACCGCCGGTAACGTCAGCGATCGTGGCACCCAGATCCTCCCATAGTGGAGACCAGACGTAACCCGGCGCGATGGCGTTTACCGTGACGCCTTCGGGCGCAAGCTGCCGGGCCAGAACGCGGGTCATCCCGTTGGCGGCAGTTTTCGAGACTGAATAGGGCGGCAGGAACGGAGCCGCGATGACGCCGACGATGGAGGTGATATTCACAACCCGGCCTTGGGTGGCGATCAAGTCATCCCGTAACGCGCCCACCCAGAAAACGCCTGCCTTCACGTTCACGGCGAATGTCTGGTCCCAATCGTCTTCTGAGTTTTGCGTGAAGGGCTGCCCGGGCGGCGAGACGATGCCAGCGTTGTTGATCAGATAGCGCACGGGGCCAAGTTGGCGGTGGATCGCTTTGGCAGTCGCTGCAACGGCCTGCTGGTCGGTCACATCACAGACGAATGCATGGCCGTTGACTTTCTGCGCCACTTCATTCGCGGCCGATGCGTCGACGTCCACAACCGCCAGTTTCGCGCCTGCGTCAGTCATGCCGGCAGCGATGGCAGCACCGATACCTTTGGCACCGCCGGTCACAACGGCAACCCCATCCAAAGTGATCAGCATCAAAAGAAAATCCCGAGTGATTTTTGCGTCAGAACCGCATGGTCGAGGATAATCGTCCGCTCGGCGATCTTCCAGCCTGTGTCGGGATCGGGCCGAAGCCCGTCGATGCGCGTCCCCGAGAAGATTTCCTGATCCGTTTCAAGATGGGAACGGTAAATCAGGAATTGACTGCGTGCCTTGGTGAGCCCGTCCTTTTCGCCCAAAAGCTCGACGTTGGACACCATATGGTTTGTCCGACCCGGAGGCGTTTCTGCCCAGGCACGTCCGGTCGCGAGCCGTTTCACGCGGTTGGATAGGCTTTCGAAATCATCTTCGAAATGCGCAAGCTCTCCCAGTCGGGTGAGCTCGGTCCCGATGTGCCGCCCGATTCGGTTAGAAACGATCGGCATCCAATAGCGCACATCCTTCGCCATGCAGCCGATCCACTTGTCGAATTCCAGATCGTCCAGATGGCGGGCCTCGCGTGTGTAGAATTGCGAAACGGAATACCAGGTTTCAATTTCGGTCATTGGCATATCAAGGCTCATGCATTTGCTCCGGGCACCACAGGGCTTTCGCCGTCCATCATCCGTCCCCATTGGGCATAAAGATTGCGCTGATTGATTTCATTCTGGAAACCTGCAATCCGCCCACGAAAATCCGGATGGATCGACTTGGGGTCATCGATTTCGTGATTGACACCCATTGACAGGTTCTGCTTCACTTGGCGTCCGACATATCCACGGCTAGACATGGTCGATTGAACCCAGTTGTCCACGTCATCCTGTTCCCATGTTCCGGATGTACCATGTCGTTGAAGGTCGTGGATGCGGACAAGATCGCGATGCTCTTGAGTGGCCTTCTTGTCGACAAAGCACCAGGACCAACCCTCTGTGTTGCTGACGCCGCGCGGGTGCCAGACGCGCATGTTACCGGACTGCCAAAGCATCGAGAAGTTCGGGAAGATCGAACAATGCATCGGGCTTAGGTGCATACCGCGCAAGTCACCGAGCCTTGAGTGGGTTTCGGGAAAACGCTCTTTTTCGTAGCCCAGGAACTCTGGCAGGGCCATTTCATAGACCTGCTCTTCGTTTTCAGCCCATCTTGCGCCAAAGCCGTGGCCATTCCCAGCGTTTACCTGAAACCCTTCATAGCCATAACCTTTCTTTCGGCGCGGCATACCCTCGAACCCGCTTTCCCAAGCAGAGCCATGGCTGACAGGCCCGTGATAGCTATCGCCGATGAAGTTATCGACGGGGAATTTCCAATTACACTTGATCCGCCATTTATGGACGCCGGGTAGAAATTCGATCCCGTTGTCACGTCGGTCGACCGCCATGTCCAGATACCAAGCCATGTCGCCAAGATACTCGTCAAGCGACGGGGCGTTTTTGTCAAATGTCGCAAATATCATGCCTTTGTAGTCGTCGATGCGGGCGACCGGGATCAAGCCATGCGCCTCCATATCCAGTTCTTCATGATAGACCTGCTTATACCCCGGCACGACCTTCAACTCGCCTGTGTTTCCGAAGGTCCAACCGTGGAACGGGCAGGTGAACGTTCGCTGATTGCCACTGTCGGCGCGGCAAACACGGTTGCCGCGGTGACGGCACATATTGAGGAATGCACCAATCTTTCCATCTGAATGCCGGGTCACGATAACCGGATCTTCGCCCATGTAGGCGGTGAAGAAATCATTCTCATTGGGCAACTGCGTCACATGGCCAAGAAACAGCCAACAGCGCGCGAAAATCTGTTTGAGTTCCCGCTCATAGATTGCCGGGTCGGAAAAGATGCTTCGATTGAGTTCGCCCTTGGTCAGGTCCACCAGATGAGAGAAATGGCTGGATTGGGTGTCTAGCATGATGGTTCCTTCGGCCTGTCCATTATTGACCCAGCATAGCATTTCAATGAATTCCGATCTAATATCGAAATCGACTTGCTATTCGAAAAAGGAATAAGGCGTGAACATCTCGCAATGCGAAGCACTGGATGCAATTGCCACGCATGGCAGTTTCAGCAAGGCGGCCGAAAGGCTTGGACGCAACCAACCTGCGCTCTCAAAATCGATTCAATCATTCGAGGCGGAACTCGGCATTGTTCTTTTTGATCGCACGCCGGGCGGCGCGCAATTGACCGAAGCCGGAGAGCGAATGCTGCGAAGGGCCCGTTCAGTTCTGGCCGGCGTGGACGTTTTGAAAGAAGAAGCCGCCGCGATCCTTGGATCAAAGGGAGGCTCTGCCCGTGTTGGTGTGTCGCCTGCGGCCGCAACAACGATTGTCCCGATGGCGGCCAAAAGATTTCTTGCTCAGTTTCCCGATGCAGAGCTTGATATCGTACCAACACTCTACCCGAAGGCGGCAGTTCAACTGCGCGAGGCCTCATTGGATCTGGTTATCGGCCCGGTCCCCGATAGGGTCGACCGCGATTTGCGCGTAGAGCGTCTGTTCAGTATGCCCGTGGCGATCGTGACGCATTCCGCTCATCCCAAGCGCCACGCCACTTCGCTGACGGATCTGGCCGAAGCACGCTGGATCGTTCATGGCCCGGCAGAGGGTCCCAGCAGCCTTTTTGCGGCGGCATTCAAGGTCAATGAACTTGGCCTTCCTAAAGCACAGGTCCGGTGTCATTCGATTTCGGCCACACTGGCCTTGCTGCAGCCGCTAAATGCATTCTGCGTGCTGTCCCGGCCAGTATTCCAGCACTATGCCGCAGAAAGCGATATTTGTTCCGTTCCTATCTCCACAAATCTCTCTGCCTTCCAGATGTCTTTGCTTTCGATGAGAAATCTGGCGCCAACACCGGCGGCCTATTATTTTTCGGACTGCGTTCGAAAAGTTTCACTCGCCGCCAAGGGCTGATGTTGGATTTGGCGTGCTCTAGTCCGGCGAACAAACCGCAAAACCAAAGTCGGTCCGAGCATTTGATTGGTGCAAGGTGCTTTGCCGACGTTCGCGAGGGACTCACATTGCTTGCCAATGAGGTGCGCGGCAAATGGTCAATTTGGGTTTCGCCCATTTACGGCGGTTTGAATGACCGCATCTGGGAAACTTGCTGCGACGCCGCAGTTTTGTTGCGGCGAGTGCGAATGGATGCTGCGCCAGCGAAGGCGGAAAATCCAAAGTCGGGTAAGTCCCGCATCGGTCCATTTCGTTAGCAGTGTAGCGAAAGAGTGTTTGTACCAGATCAGCCGTTTGTTGACCGCGCGGCGAATGCTGGTCGAGAGCCCGACTCGGCTATTGTGATTTCGAGCTGCGTGCGCGCGCAGCGTGAAAAATGCGGTAGGAGCGAAAACTGCCGTGCCGTCGCGCGGCGAGAGAACCGGTCATTGGTACGGTCCGCAGCATGGTTCAAGTGTCGAATTTACGAGTCGCGGGACAAACCTACCATTGCTCGATTACAGTTCAATGGCGAGTTTCATCGGCCAAGCACGACAAGGATCTCATTTGTTGCGCGCGAATAGACTGAAATGCAATCCGAGAAGCGTTTCGCAACGCAGATCTACGCCTTTCGCAACAAGTCTTGGTCGCTGTGCAACTCTGCTGGCCGCATGAGATAGTGAACATTGCTTGTAGTTAGCTCTTTAGGTGCTTCATGATCGATCATCTTTTGGCTTTGGTTCCGCTTTTGACAAGGTTGCATCAACATTGACACCGATACTTTCGCCAAGTTTTTGTAACGCTGGCAATGACACGGCCATATCCATGATAGCATCCACGGTTTGATTGACGGGCGATGCAGAACCTGAGCTACCCGAGCGCTCAAGACCACCCATTTGGTTGATTGAAATACCAGTGATTTTCTCGGCCGGTTTCACCATTTCGGAAATAATTTTTGGAAGCGCCTGAAGACGGGCCAGCTCCAGCTCCATCGCCACCTGAGCGTCAGACCGTGCATTTTCTGCATTGATCTGGGCAAGGCTGGCTTCAGTCTCGGCAAGCTTCATAGCTTTCAACGCTTCGGCTTCTTCGCGTTTTGCGGCTGTTTTGTCAGCTGCTGTCGCCTTGTCGCTGGCTGCTGTGATCTTGGCACGCGCGGCTGTCGCCTCGGCCTGTTCTTGGGCTCCAATCAACGCCAAGGCTTTGCGTCGTTCGGCTTCGGCCATTTGGCGGGCGGTCTGGACCGCCTCGGCGGCCTTGACGGCATCGATGCGCGCGGTGTCAGCCTCCGCATGGGCGCGGCTTTCTTCCTGAGACTTGGCCGCAAAGGAAATGGCGCGGTCCTGTTCGGCCACTTCAAGGGCGCGCGCCTGGGCGATTTCAGCTGTACGCAACGCCTGCTCCTTTGCGATATCGGCAGAGGCAATGTCCTGCTCCATCTGAATGCGGGAATGGGCGGCTGATCGTTCGCTGTCTGCCTTACGTGCGGCGACCTCTGCAAGCTGGGCCGCAATCAGGGATTCGACCTCCTGTGCCTGAGCAATTTCAGCGCGTCGTTGATCGAGATTGATTTCAAGCTTGCGTCGCTCGGATACCATGGCAGCACGGGCAACACTGACCTGACTGTCACCTTCGATTTCCGCCCGCTCTTTTTTGGACTTGGCAATAACCTCGGCCAGTTTGCGCATGCCGACTGCATTAAAGGCGTTATTTTCATCGAGGGTCGCAAAGGGTGTCTGGTCAAGGGCAGTGAGGGAGACGGAATCAAGTTGCAACCCGTAGTTCGCAAGGGTGTTTGTTAGGGCTTCGCGCACCTGTTTGACAAAGCTGGCACGGTTTTCATGCAGCTCGTCCATGGTCATCTGGGCGGCAACAGAGCGCAGCGCGTCGATCATCATCCCGTCAATCAGGTTCTTGAGCTGATCGGGCTGAAAGACCCGCTTTCCTAAGGTTTGTGCGGCCCGCGTCACCGCGTCATCATTTGGCGTGACGCTGGCGTAAAACTCCGCCCCTACGTCGACGCGCAGGCGGTCCTTGGTGATCAAAGACGACTCTCCGGATCGGGCCACGTCCATGCGCAGGGTCTGCATATTGACGCGATTGATCTCGTGAAAGAAGGGGACCGCCAAGGTGCCACCGTCGATGACAACACGCCTGCCGCCAAGGCCTGTGCGCACGAGGGCAACTTCGTTCGTTGCGCGTTGATAAAAGGATGCCGCTAAAGCGATGATCACCGCCGCAGCGATGAGAATAATGATAATCCAAGCCAGTGCAGACATGATTTGGCCTCCTTTAAGATGACAGCCCGTGCATGTCGCACAGGATGTTTGATGACATACCGCCGTCGGCGGGGATATTGGTGCCTCGGATCCATGCCGTCATATCTGACAGCAAGAACGCAACGACGGGTGCAACGTCTTGTGGTGTTCCGGGGCGGTCCATAATGCGCGCATCTTCTTTGGCGCGCGCACCAAGCGTTTCAAGAAAATCACCCAAGATGGGGGTGTCGACTGGCCCCGGGCTCACCGTGTTCATACGGATACTGCGATCGCGCCACGTCCAGCGATTTTGCATGGTCCAAGCGATCAACGCTTCTTTGGAAAAGAAGTAGCTGCGCCCGCCCTCGTTTGTGATCTGGTTGTCAGCAGCAAAGCGGGCGGCATCATCAACGTGGATGTTTTCACTAGCGCGGATGGCCGAAATGGCCTCTGGCCAACCGAATCCCGCAAGTGAGGCCAAATTCACAATGCTGGCCCCGTCGTTGAGCTTTGGCATTAAGCCAAGCGTCAGGTGTTTGAGGCCAAAGAGGTTGACCGCGAGTACTTTATCCGCGGGTGCTGTCGGCGGCAGGCCCGCGATATTTGCGATCCCGTCAATACCCTTGGGCAGCACATCAATCAGGGCATCGATCGTTGCCCCGTCCGTCAGATCAGCGCGGTAGAACTCCTCAACATGATCAAACTGTTTGGTCACATCAACGCCAAGAACCTTAGCGCCCAACGCGGTGCAAAGCCGTGCCGTTTCCATACCAATGCCCGAGGCAGAACCGGTCACCAGAATGGTTTTTCCCTTCAGCAAGGGTGCGCGTTCCCAACTCATCTTAAAACACTCCCATCAAAACACCGGCGGGTAGGGACGCTCGCCACGATCCAGCGTGATCCAGCGCGTTTCGGTAAAGGTTTCCATCGACCATTTTCCTCCGTGTTTGCCCACACCAGAGGCTTTGCTGCCCCCGAATGGCACATGCGGTTCATCATTCACGGACGAGCAATTCACATGGCACATCCCCGTTTCTAGCTTGCGCGACATCTCTAGGGCGCGGTTTTCGTCTGCGGTGATGATCCCCGAACTCAGCCCGTATTCCGTGTCATTGTTCAGCGCGATGGCTTCGGCGTCAGCCTTGAAAGGCACCACGACCGCGACAGGACCAAAGGTTTCATCCTGCCAGACCGCCATATCAGGGGTAACGTTGGTCAGGATCGTGGGTTCTACAAAGCGATCCCAAACGCGTCCGCCCAGCACGGCCTTTGCCCCTTTTGCCAGCGCGTCTTCGATTTGGAACTTCACACGCTCGACCTGACGGTCATTGATCAGCGGGCCGATCACATTGGCCTGATCTGCCGTATCGCCGGTTTTCAGCTTGGCGGCACGTGCCACGAACTGGCGAAGGAAATCAGGGTAGATGCTTTCGTGGACTAGCACTTTTTCAACGGACATACAAATCTGGCCTTGGTGCATAAAACTGCCAAAACTGGCGGCCGAGGTGGCGCGCTCCATATCCGCGTCCTCAAGCACAATCAGGCTGTCCTTGCCGCCAAGTTCCACGCAGGCTTTCTTCAGATGTGCGCCTGCCTTGGCCGCGATCTGACGGCCTACAGGTGTGGAGCCGGTGAAGGATATGCCCTTCACCATCGGGTTCTCGACCAGCTCATCCCCCATCTCGGCAACCCGGTCGCGCGAACAGGTCACGACATTGAACGCGCCTTTGGGAATGCCCGCCTCTTCCATGATTTCAGCAAAGAACAACCCGCCAGCATATGGCGTATCCTCAGACGGTTTCAGAACGATTGTGTTGCCCGCAGCCAGCGGAAAGGCAAAGCCCCGCGCGGTTAGAATACCCGGCATATTCCACGGGCTGATCACACTGACAACACCCATGGGAACGCGTTCAACCATCGACACTTTGCCATGTTGCGAGGGTAGCATTTCACCGACCGCATTGTAACACATCGCAGCTGCCGCACGGAACACTTCTGGCACATAGCCCGCCTCGAACATGCCCTTGCCAAACCAGCCGCCCCCTTCGGCTTGGGCAGCGGCAACATAGTCCATCTTGCGGGCCTCCCAGACATCGGCGGCTTTCAGCAGGATTTTGGCACGGTCCTGAAAATGCAAAGCCGACCACGCCGGAAAGGCAGTTTGCCCCGCTGCAATCGCTTCGCGCGCTTCGGTACGGCCGCCATCGGGAACGCGGGCCCAAACCGCCCCCGTTGATGGATTGATGTCTTCAAATGTAGGACCTGAAGTCACCCAATTCCCACCAATAAACATGCCTTTGATCTGTATCGTCGTATCAAGCATCCTATTTCCTTTCAAACCCGCTGCCATCTGGCTGGCGGCGGTACACTTCGACGCGCGGGGCGCGGTAGACTTCGATGACGGGGCGCGGCTTTGCCTCTGGTTTGGGGTCAGGGGCAGGCGGCAGCGCGTTGCGCATTTGCAATGGCTTGAGCTTTGGGCGGTTTCGCGCATTCACCGCACTGCGCTCAATCTCGGCCAGTGCGGCGGCAAGACGGTCTTGCGGGATTTCAGCGTGTGGGGTCGGCGTCGGTGGGGGACGCCTTTGCACGCTTTGACCGGCAGCTGCAGCAACTAGATCATCCACGGACCGGCCAAGGATCGCATCTGCTGACCGTGTTTTCTGACTGCGTGGTTTGATCGCGAAAGCCTCTGCCACGGTTTCAGGCATTTCGGGCATGGGTGCTGGCGCGGCTTCATCCTTGCTGCCGACGCCCAGATAAGCCGCCTGCACCGCCGGATCCAGCATCAGGTTTTCGGCGCTGTCCTCATGCACAACATGAGCGTTTTCAATCAGATAGCCCCGATCCGCAATCGCCAAAGATTGCTTGGCGTTTTGTTCGACCATCAGCACACCGATGCCAAGATCACGGACACGTGCAAGGTTTTGGAACAGTTCCTTTGACAGCAGGGGCGACAGCCCGAGCGAGGGTTCATCCAGCGTCAGGATCGTTGGGTTTGACATCATCGCGCGGCCAATGGCGACCATTTGCTGCTCGCCACCCGACATGGTGCCGACGATCTGTTTGGCGCGCTCGGCCAACTTAGGAAACAGACTATAGACACGGTCAAGGGTTGACGCCTCGTCGCCGCGTGCCCGCGCGGCATAGGCCCCAAGGGTCAGGTTTTCACGCACTGTCAGTTCGGGAAATACACCGCGCCCTTCGGGTACGAGCGCAAGTCCCGCATCGACGATCTTGTTGGCGGAAAGCCCCGTAAGATTGGTGCCTTCAAGACGGATTTCACCCGTTACGTCGCCTTCGCAAATGCCGCTGGCGGCCTTGAGCAGTGTTGATTTTCCGGCCCCGTTGGCCCCGAGGATGACAACGATTTCCCCTTTGTCCACTTTGACCGAGGCGTTTTCCAAGGCAGGGTGTTGGCCATAGCGGACGGATATGTTCGAGAGTTCAAGCATCGTCGTCCCCCAAATAGGCCCGAATGACCTCTTTGTCGGACAACACCTTAGTGGGCGTGCCTTCAGCAATTTTGGTGCCTGCCGCCATCACCACACAACGATCACACAAGGACCGGATCGCATCCATGACATGTTCGACCAGAATGATTGTGCGGCCCTCGTCGCGCAGGGATTTAATCAATGTGATCCCGATTTGCAGCTCAGTCGGGTTCAGACCCGCCAGCCATTCATCCAGCAGTAAAACCTTGGGGTCGCTGGCGAGCGTGCGGGCCAGTTCAACCCGCTTGGTGTCGATATAGGTAAGCTGGCCCAAAGCCATATCGCCTTTGCCGCCAAGGCCAACCCTTTCCAACAACTGTTCTGCGTGGTCCTGTGCATCCTGTCCCCATCGACGCCGATGTCCAAAAACGGCACCCGCAACAACGTTTTCGCGCGCATTCATCGACGGCAATAGCCGAACCAGTTGGAACGTCCGGCTGACGCCTTTGCGGTTGATCGTTTGCGCAGGTAGGCCGGAAATCCGGTTGCCCCAAAGCGAGATGTTCCCAGAAGACAGCGGTAGTGCGCCGGAAACAAGGTTCAATGTGGTCGATTTGCCGGACCCGTTGGGGCCAAGAAGGCCCACGACTTCACGCTCAACCACATCGAAATCCATCGCATTGACGGCAACCAGCCCGCCAAAACGTTTGGTCACTCCGCGTAATGACAAAACAGGCGTTGCCATACTATGACCCCTCCCTTGTGTTGATGCGGCGCGTGATTTTGCCAATCAATCCGACAAAGCCACCCGGCAGCAGATAAACGATAACCAAGAAGGCGACCCCGATGACCAGAGTGGTCTGGTTTGGGAAATTGGAGGACACGGCCTCTAGCAGGAACGTAAATGGAATTACCCCGACCAATGGCCCCCAAAGCCGCGACGCCCCGCCCAGAAGAGCCATGATGACGACTTGGAACGACAGGATTGGCGCAAAGGCAAGCGATGGTTCAATATACACATATCGCGGCGCGAGGATTGCGCCTGTCATGGCGGCCACAGCGCCGGGTACCATAAACAGTAGCACCTTGGCGCGGGCCGTATTGATGCCTGAATGGGCGGCAACTGTTTCATCATCACCGATGATCCGCAATGCAAAACCAAGGCGGGAACGCCCAATCAGCCAGCCTACAAGGAAGACCATTGTGCAAAGGCCCAGAAGCCACCAATAGATACCTGCTTCATCCAGATCCGTCAGGACATACAACCCTTTCTGGCCTGTATTATTTTGAACCCATGTGATGACTTGGCGGACCAGTTCTGCCAGCCCAAGGGTGAAAATCACGAAATAGACCCCCGATAGGCGCAGCGTTGCAAGACCGACAAGCGCAGCAAGAATAGCTCCGATCAAACCAGCAAGGCCGACCAAGGACCAGAATGGGAGGTAGTCGATGCCAAGGCCTGTCGCATAGGTTCCGACGCCAAAGAAGGCGGCAGTGGCAAGGCTGATGTAATGGGTTGGCCCCGAGAACAACGCCCATGACGTCGCAAGGGCCGTGAACATCGCAATGGTTACACCAAGCCCAAGCCAATAGCCGTTGTCGCCCAACGGTAGTAGAGCGCATATCGCAAGTGCCAAAGCGGCAAAGCAAAGGTTGCGGATATCTGTTCCAGTCAGACTCATGTCGGTTTCTTTCCGAACAAGCCTTGGGGACGGAACAATAAGATGCCAAGGAACATAACATAGGCCGCAGCAAGCGTCAGGCCGGGGTCAAGCAGGCTGGCCACAACCGTTTCTAGGATGCCCAGCAACAAAGCCGCAACAATCGTGCCGCGCACGTCGCCAACACCGCCCATGATGACGATAATCAGGGCCTTGAGTGTGAACACAACTCCCGTCGAAGCATCCAGCGTCAGATAGGTCGATATCAGCGCTCCGCCCACTGCGGTCACTGCGCCACCGAGGGCGAAGGCCAGCGCGGAAAGGTGTTTAACATCGATCCCGACCAACCGAGCCGACGCTGGGGCCGTTGCAATCGCGCGGATCGAAAGACCTGCGCGCGACCAATTGAGCCATACATAAAGCGCCCCGCAAATCAGGACCGCCATGACAAAAGACAGCACGCGGTTCGCGCCGTAAGTACTGCCAAGTAATTCAACAGGGACGGCCATAAAACTGTACGAAAAGTAGTCTCCACCAAAAAAGCTCAGCATCAGGCCAACGCCGATGAAAGACAGTCCAAAAGTGGCAAGAATACTGTCCGTCTCCAACTGCCCGCGGTTTTTGGCACGGTTGACCAAAGGTTGAAGCATCACGCGGTAAATCAGCCAGTTCAGCGCGAAGGCCAGAGGGGCGACCAGAAAGATCGTCAGGATCGGACTAAGCTGGGTCGCGGTATAGGCGATAAAGGCAAAATACCCGCCGGCCACCAGAATTTCGCCGTTGGCCAGATTCATGATCCGCGCAACGCCGTATTGCAGGTTTAGACCCATCGCAATCAGCGCATAGGTGCCGCCAAGCAAGATACCTGTGATCAGAATGTCCAAGGGGGTGGTTCCTTTGTCGTATGGATTGGGGCGGCAGGTATGCCGCCCCGTTTGAGATTACTCCCAGCCGTCTTTCAAGATGACAGGCACCGTGCCGTCGCGGCCGCGAGATGCGACACCTTTGAACACGCCACCTTGCCATTGACCCACGGTCCAGAAATCAGCGTTGGAATTGTTTTCGTCAAAGCTGATCGGGCCCAGAATCGTCTCAAAGGTGCTTTCCTTGAGATGCGCCGTTACATCTGCTCGGTCCAGACCGACGGCTTCGATTGATTGGGCGAGGATTTCAAGTGACGCGTAGGTCGTCGCAGACGCCCAATAGTCGGGCTTAGATGCTGTGACGGCCTCATGTGCCGCTGCATATTCCATGAAAGCGGGGCTTTCAGGGTTTACGCCACCGGCACCCAACACGCCCTCAGCCGCAGCACCAAAGCGGGCACCATAGCCAGGGAATGGCGTGGCAACGGCTGTATAGAACGCTTTGACGTCGAGGTTTTCAATCATCGCTTGTTCGGTCAGACCAAACGTATCGGGCGGATAGGACCATGCCACGAAGGCATCAGGTTCAGCCGCCGCCGCCCCTTTGATCACAGGCGACAAGTCCTGCGTGCCAAGTGGATAGGATGTTTCATAAACGATTTCGAATCCGGCTCCTTCGAACAGAGGTTTTGCAGCAGTTGCCAGTTCGATCCCAAAGGCATCCGCCACGTTTACCATGGCAACTTTATCGCCCATCTGGCCCGCATCGCGCATGTCGCTCAAAACTTTGACGACATCGGCAGCAAGCGCTGTCGTTGTGCCCAGCGTGAAGAACATATTCGGGAATTTGTCAGATAGATCGGCCTGCTGATCGGTGATCGCAGACACCGCGATCTGGGGATAGCCATAGCGATCAAACAAGGGCGCCGCAGCAAGGTTCAGGCCCGTGCCATAGGGGGCGATGATAAAGTGCGCGTCGTCTTGCGTTGCCAGGCGCTGCACGGCTTTGATCGTTTCACCAGGGTTGGTCTGATCGTCATATTCGATCAGTTCAATCATCATCTGTTCGCCATCAACGGTCAGGCCGCCAGCCGCGTTAACCTGCTCTACCCAAAGATAAATCGACGGCCACTGCGTGACTGTCGCACCGCCAGCAAGCGGGCCGGTCTTGGGTGCAACCGCACCGATGCGGATTGTATCGGCGCTGGCAGCACTTACTGCCAAGGCGCTTGCGACTGTCAAAGCACTGACAAGTTTCAAAAATGGTCTGCGGTTCATTGCGTATCCTCCATTTTGCAATTGATCGTTTGGGCAGATGCCCGTCTAGTTTCAAAGCGTTGGTGTGTGTCCCGTCTGATGGGTTGCGATCCAACGCAGTTCGGTAAACTCATTGATGGCCTGTTCGCCGCCAAAGCGCCCATAGCCGCTGTTCTTCATGCCGCCAAAGGGCATCGAAGGGTCATCATGGACTGTCGGTCCATTGATCTGCACGACGCCGTATTCCAGCCGATCAGCGATGGCTTGGGCGCAATCCAGATCGCGGGTGAACACGGCGGCGTTCAAGCCAAATTCAGAATCATTGGCGATGGAAACTGCCTCATCGGCATCATGAACCCGCATGATACTGGCCAGCGGCCCAAATGTTTCTTCGCGGTAAATCCGCATATTGGCGGCAATACCGTCCAGCAAAGCGGGTTGCATCACGCAGCCGTCGATTTGGCCGCCAACCAGCAGATGCGCACCTTTTGACACCGCATCTTCGATAAGCCCGTTGACGCGCAGCGCCGCATCTTTTGATATCATGCGTCCCAACGTAGAGATTTCCACGACAGGGTCTGCGGCCCTGATTTGTGCGGTGCGGGCCTGCAATTTAGCGACAAATGCGTCAGCTATGGATTTCACAACAATAATCCAATCGGTCGACATGCAGATCTGGCCTTGGTTGAAAAAGGCCCCGAAACAGGCCGCCTCTACAGCCGCATCCAGATCGGCATCGTCCAAAACGATCAACGGAGCCTTACCGGACAATTCAAGTAACACGGGTTTCAGGTAACGGGCCGCTTCCAATGCAACATCGCGGCCAACGCGGGTAGAGCCGGTAAAGTTGATCCGGCGAATGCAAGGATGTGCAATCAGCTGCACCATAGTATCGTGCGCTTTTTCTGGATCGCTGACCACACAAGTGAGCACACCATCGGGCAGACCCGCACTGTTCAAGACATCAACCAGATGCTGATGCGTTTTGGGACAATGTTCCGACCCTTTCATAACAACGGTATTGCCGCACATCAAACCACCCGCGATAGCCCGAACGCCGAGAACAATCGGTGCGTTCCAAGGCACCATGCCTAAAATGACACCAGCAGGTTGACGGCGGATAATGGAGCGTTTGCCAGTCCGGGGATCAACGACTTCGCTATCTTCCAGCGCAGGGGCAAGGCCTGCAACATGAGCAAGCATACCTATCGCCAGATCAATGTTAAACGACGTCCATGACGATGACGCGCCAACTTCTTTTGCGGCAAGATCAAAGAATTCCTCGCGATGGGCATCCAATGCAACCATCATGTCTTGCAAAATTACAACGCGGTCTGCGACCGGCATGCGCGACCAGAACGGGAACGCCGATGCCGCAGTGTTTACCGCAGCATCGACCACACCGGCCGACGTGTCAGTTTCGACAATCAGACCAAATTTGAACGCCTGACGTTGCAACAATTATTCCCTCCAAACCCGCGTAGGCGACCCTTGGATCGTCCACGTAGTCGGCGCACTGATGCGACCGTCCGATCAGTTTAGAGAAAAAAATTCGCGAAAAAATATTGATATCTGGGTTTTTAATGTCAAAATCCGGCCATGAAGAAGGGCTTGGACAACTTTCTATTGTTAACTCCACATCAAACGACGGTCCATGCGGATGTTTTTCGCAGTGGTTTAGACGACCGTTTCGTGGGCGGGCTGGTCAATTTTCCCGGCCGAACAGTGCAGTGCATCATGGTGCTGTCTGGCTGTGCTCTGCGGCTCAAGCCTGAAAGCGAGGAGACGATCGTCGGACCCGCAATCAGTTGGGGGCCCAAATCGCTTGATACACGCATAAAAGCAAAAGCTGGCAGCAACGGCATCATTATGACCATTGGTGAAGCGACACTCAGCAATGCCATCGGGCACAAACCAGAGGCAGCAGCGTTGCGCCTTATGTCTGCGCGTGAATTCACGCTTGGCCTGACCGAAAAACCTGACATCGCAAAATCAGTTACAGCCTGTTTCGATGCGATTTTCAAAGAATTGGAAGCGGAGCAGACAGGCATGGAGACCGTGATCGAGGCGCAAATCAGGATCATGCTTGTGTCACTTTGGCGTGCAGGTGTGAACGAGATGATCGAAGATCAAAGCTATAAGTCTGCAAACTCAACGCTTGAACGCTTCCGTCACCTTGTCGAAGCACATTTGCGCGAACGCTGGCCCGTCCATCGATTTGCGAAAGAGTTAGACGTCTTGCCGGATCGACTACATGACATTTGCACGCGCACTTTGGGAAAACCCCCACAGCGCCTTATCCGGGACCGCCTAACCCTTGAAGCGCAGGCCTTGCTCCTGCGTTCCCACCAAACACTTGATCAGATCTCGGACCATTTGGGGTTTCGCAGCACCTCACAATTTAGCGCTTTCTTCAAAGCTGAAGTTGGGGTTCCACCTGGATCGTTCCGGCGCGCAAGCAAACAACCAGGATGGGATGAAAAGGCTGCACAGGCAGGAAGCTATGCAGATTGGCCGTAGTTACTGCCCTATCGCGGGACGTATGGCCGATATCGTTCGCAGCCAGAAAGAACCAAAAACCATTTCGAATGAATTCATGCCAAAACCAACACAGCGGACATTTGGACAAGGCGCAACAAAATGTAAAATGGGCTCGTTGCGGCCCAATGCGCTCGCAGAAACACCACTTGCTAGCGACTTCGGACACCAGCCGTTCAACAGGATGCTATGCTCTTGTTGTCAGCGCCGTGCTGATGTTTGGGTTTGGAGGGAGGATTGGAGGGCATATTATGCCAAGAGTCCAACTACCCGCGGTCACCCCAAAACGCAGAGCCTGGAACAAGGGTCGGATCATCGGTCAGAAACGACCGTTGCTTCCCAAACAGGTGTGGGCCATTCGTGCCCGGCTCGAACTTGCGGGCTACCTACGCGATCTTGCACTGTTCAACGTTGCCATCGATAGCAAGCTGCGCGGCTGTGATCTGGTCAAACTCGCCGTCACGGATTTGGTCAAAGACGACCGCGTTCGTGAACGGGTTGCAATAATCCAGAGTAAAACCAAGAAGCCAGTTCAGTTTGAACTGACTGAAAACACGCAAGATACCGTCATTGCGTGGGTACGATCACCTGAGATGATTGGGTGCCGCTACATGTTTCCAAGCCGTTTCCATGACCGCCCACATATCTCAACACGTCAATACGGGCGACTTGTGCATGACTGGGTGACCGCGATTGGTCTGGAACCCAGCGGATACGGAACACACTCGATGCGCCGCACCAAAGCTGCGGAGATTTACCGCAAAACGGGCAACCTTCGTGCCGTGCAACTTCTGCTCGGCCACACGAAGGTCGATAGCACAGTGCGTTATTTGGGCGTCGAGCTAGAAGATGCGCTAAGCATCGCGGAACGGATCGACATCTGAACGTCGTTGGCGGGCGGTTGCTGCCGTTCGCCAACCCAGAACGGACCTAGGAATTTCATGCCGCGGTCGGCAGTAGCGAGCCCATATGGACTGATGCTGCACCTCTCATTAAGGTCTGCCTTTCAGCAGCAAATAACGCCCGGAGCGGACGAATGGGGTCACCAGAAGAAAAAAGAGTGCATTGCAATCAGCATGGTTCAACAAAACCAGCTTACGCTTGTTGTCACTCCATCGTGTCATTGCGCGATAACAGCAAACGAGGCCTAATATTCGTTCGAGATGAAGACGGGCAGTACAATGGGTGGTGTGATGACTGCGACAAGTTTCTCATGAGTCACGGTGAAAAGTGGAACGACGAAACGGAAGGATTTGCCAAGATTAACCTTCTCTGTGAGGTCTGTTTTGAGCGACTAATTGAGATGAACAAAGATTCCTAAGAACGGACCTTGGCGCAACTGCAGCGAAAGTCCGCACAGCCGACTTTCGTGGCGTTCAGACGCTTCAAATCCTTCACCAACAAATGCTGCACCTGCACAACTTGAGATTTCCTCGCACCACTGCTAAACCCATTGAACCCAGCACCGGGGCAGAATCGGTGTGTCTTTTTGGAGGGCAGTGTTCTGTCTGTTAACACCGATGCGGCAGCGGCCGCGGATCAAGGGTCTGCTACGATGACGGGCCCTAGCGATACCAGCAGCGACGCGCTTCTGGCTTTTATCCTGAACTCGCTTGAAGAAGACAAAGCCGAAGACATCGTGCAGATCGATCTGCGCGGGAAAACGGCGATTGGCGATTACATGATCGTCTGCTCTGGTCGCTCCACGCGTCAGGTCGTGTCGATCTCTGAAAAGCTCTCGGATCGGATGAAGCAAGAGCTTGGCCGTGCGTCCAAGCTTGAAGGTAAAGGCAGCGGTGATTGGGTGCTGGTCGACACTGGTGATATCATCGTGCATGTGTTCCGCCCTGAAGTGCGCGAGTTTTACCAGATCGAAAAGATGTGGATGGATGGCGAAGAGCCGATGCCAAGGCCAACGGTCTAGCATTCGAGTTCAACCCGAAAAGTGGGCAACGGTTTTCGGACCAAGTTGAGCATAAACAAAAGTCATTAATGCAATGCGATTGAAATCAAAAAGTCAGGAATTGCTTTAATGAAAGTCCATATCTGTGCCGTTGGGCGTATGCGCGCAGGCCCGGAAAAGGTTCTTTTTGACGACTATCAAACGCGGTTTGATCGAACAGGTCGGGGCTTAGGTCTCGGCCCTTTGTCCGTTATAGAGGTCGAGGACAAAAAGAGCCTTGGCATGAGCGCGGAAGCCGCTCTGCTTGAGCGGGTTATTCCCAAAGGCGCTGTGATCTGCGCGTTGGATGAGCGCGGCACGGTTATGACCTCCCCCAAGTTCGCAAGCAAACTTGGCGATTGGCGCGATGCGGGGCGCTCTGACCTTGCACTCATTATTGGCGGTGCAGATGGGATTGATCCAGAACTGCGCAAACGCGCTGATTTCAAACTTAGCTTTGGATCTATGGTCTGGCCCCACATGCTCGCGCGCGTCATGCTAGCGGAACAGTTATATAGGGCGGCATCAATCCTCTCAGGTAGCCCTTATCATCGGGTTTAGCTTTACCTTGGTCCCTTGCTTCTTCTAAACAAAGAAAAAGCCAAGGAAATTACTCGTTATGACCACCCCAAAACCCGTTGTTCTGTGTATCCTTGATGGCTGGGGTTTGAGTGATGATACGACGGCCAACGCCCCTGCTATGGCACACACGCCAAACTTTGATCGCATCATGCGTGACGGACCTTCTGCGCAGCTGATCACCCACGGACCTGATGCAGGCTTACCAAGCGGACAAATGGGTAATTCAGAAGTGGGCCATACCAATATTGGTGCGGGGCGCGTGGTTGCGATGGACCTTGGCCAGATTGATCTCGCAATTGAGGATGGCAGCTACTTTGAAGCGGAAGCTTTGATTGAGTTTATTGGAAAAATGAAGATGAGCGGTGGCACTGCACATGTGATGGGCTTGCTCTCTGATGGCGGTGTGCACGGGATGCTGACCCATATGATCGCATCAATCGATGTGATCGCCAAAGCAGGCGTTCCCGTTGCGCTTCACCTGATCACCGATGGCCGCGACGTCGCGCCCTCTTCCGCGCTTGGCTATTTAGAAACGCTGGAAGCCGTTTTGCCTGCTGGCGCTAAAATCGCAACTGTTTGTGGCCGCTACTATGCACTGGACCGCGACCACCGTTGGGAACGAGTGAGCACTGCATTCGAGGCGATTGTGAATGCCAAAGGCGACGCGCAGCCAAATGCCAAAGCGACCATCGACGCGGCCTATTCAACAGACATCACAGACGAATTCATCAAAGCCACGGTCATCAATGACTACGCAGGTGCTAAAGATGGCGACGGCCTCTTTTGCCTGAACTTTCGCGCTGATCGCGCACGTGAAATCTTGGCCGCGCTCGCGCAACCAGACTTCACCGCGTTCGAGACTGGCCCGCGCCCCGACTGGGCAACAGCGCTGGGAATGGTCGAATACTCTCAATCGCATAACAGCTACCTGCAAACAGTCTTCCCCCCCCGCGATATTCCAAACACGCTGGGCGCATGGGTCGCCAAACAAGGCAAAAGCCAATTCCGCTGCGCTGAAACCGAAAAATACCCCCATGTCACCTTCTTTATGAATGGTGGGATCGAAGTTCCTGAAAAGGGCGAAGACCGCTACATGGCCCCCTCCCCCAAAGTCGCAACTTATGATCTGCAGCCCGAGATGAGCGCCCCAGAGGTCACTGATGCTTTCGTCGGTGCGATCACTGATGGGTATGATTTGATTATCACCAATTACGCTAATCCTGATATGGTGGGTCACACAGGCGATCTTGCTGCTGCCATCAAAGCCTGCGAAGCTGTAGACGCAGGTCTTGGCCGTGTTTTGGACGCCCTTGAAACTGCTGGGGGCGCGATGATCGTCACAGCTGATCATGGCAATTGCGAACAAATGCTCGATCCCGAAACAGGCGGCCCACACACCGCGCACACGACCAACCCTGTACCTGTCGCGCTTGTCGGCGGACCTGTCAGCGCAACACTTTCAAACGGACGTCTTGCTGATCTTGCTCCGACACTGCTGCACCTGATGGATTTAGAACAACCCGCTGAAATGACGGGCGAAAGCCTGATCAAATAATGCAAATGCTGCGCGCCCTTTTGATGGCTCTTACGTTGGCTACACCTACGCTGGCGCAAGACAATCCTGGCGCAACGGCGCAAGCGGCAGCGGATCGTTTGCGCGCAGCATCCGCGCAGCTAGAGCAAGCAAAATCGGCGCGCGACCGTGTCAAAGCGCTGACAGCAACGATCCAAGCATTTGAAACTGGGCTTGATGCCATGCGCGAGGGACTACGCCTTGCTGCGACGCGCGAAAGCGTGTTGACCCGTCAGCTTGCCGCGCGCGATGGTGAGGTCGCAGAGTTGCTCGCTGTTTTGCAAACTATTTCACGCGCCCCCGCGCCTGTGCTCATGGCGCATCCTGATGGTCCTTCCGGCGCGGTGCGATCTGGCATGTTGGTCGCGGAATTGACCCCCGCGCTGACAGCGCGTGCCAATGCTTTGCGCCGCGATGTCGAAGAGATGACACTCTTGCGTACGCTTCAAGAAACCGCAACAGAAGAGCTGCGCACGGCCCTTTCTGGCGTTCAAGACGCGCGCACCTCCTTGAGCCAAGCGATGGCTGATCGCACAGACTTGCCACAGAAGTTTAGCGCAGACCCAGTGCGCACCGCCATCCTCATTGCGTCGACAGAGACACTTGATGCCTTCGCAGGCGGCCTGAGCAAGATCACCACGTCAGAGGCACTTGGCCCGCTTCCCGACATTTCCACGCTTAAGGGTGCACTGCCTTTTCCCGTTGAAGGCCGCATTCTGCGCCGCGCGGGTGAAGCTGATGCTGCTGGAATTGAACGCCCCGGCATTCTTGTGGCGACGCGTCCGCGCGCGCTCGTGACAACGCCGACAACCGCGACGATCCGCTATCACGGCCCGCTTCTTGACCTCGGAAATGTTGTCATCCTTGAGCCGCAAGCTAACTTGCTGTTCATATTGGCGGGACTAGACACGTTGTACGGTGAAATCGGTCAGGTGCTTCCTGCAGGCTTCCCTGTAGGCCTAATGGGCGGAAATAGTGACCAAATTGATCAGATCGTCTCACAAGGCAGTGATGGGGCTGGAAACACCCGCTCAGAAACGCTCTATATAGACGTAAGAGAGAATAACACATCTGTGGACCCGCTTTCGTGGTTCGCGGCAAACAAGGAATGAGCAAATGAAGAAATTCATCATGGCCGCAGTGGGGGGCACATTGGCTGGGGTCATTATGACCACTCAAGTTGCCGCCCCACTTCTGGCACAAGAAGCTGACAAGAAGGTCAATGTTTACGAACAACTTGATCTCTTCGGCGATATTTTTGAGCGCATCCGTGCGCAGTATGTTGAAGAAGTCGATGAGGGTGATCTGATCGAAGCGGCCATCAACGGCATGCTCACCTCTCTTGATCCGCATTCTTCTTATCTGTCGCCCGATGATGCGAACGACATGCGCGTGCAAACCCGTGGTGAATTTGGTGGTCTCGGTATCGAAGTCACGCAGGAAGAGGGCTTTGTCAAAGTCGTCTCGCCCATTGATGGCACACCTGCTGACGAAGCTGGTATCGAAGCCGGCGATTTCATCACACACGTTGACGGCGAAAGCATCCTTGGTTTCGCGCTTGATGAAGCCGTTGAATTGATGCGCGGCCCCGTTGGTTCAGAAATCATCGTGACCATCGTGCGCGAAGGCGAAGACGAACCATTTGACGTTTCAATCGTACGCGACACGATCAAACTTACTGCAGTGCGTTCACGCACAGAGGGTGAAACAGTCGTTCTGCGCGTCACAACGTTTAATGATCAAACAACTCCCAATCTGGAAGCGAAGCTCGCAGAGGAAGTCGAAGAGCTGGGCGGCATCGACAACGTCAACGGCTTTGTTATCGACCTGCGCAACAACCCCGGCGGCCTTTTGACCCAAGCGATCCGTGTTTCTGATGCCTTCCTCGAGAAGGGTGAAATCGTGTCCACCCGTGGCCGCGATCCGGCTGATGGGGATCGTTTCAACGCTACACCTGGTGATTTGGCCTTGGGCAAACCTATCGTTGTCCTGATCAACGGCGGCTCTGCCTCCGCGTCTGAAATCGTTGCAGGTGCGTTGCAAGACCACCGTCGCGCGATTGTGATCGGCACAAAGAGCTTTGGTAAAGGATCGGTCCAAACGGTTATGCCATTGCGCTCCAACGGTGCAATGCGTTTGACCACAGCGCGCTATTACACGCCGTCAGGTCGTTCCATCCAAGCGTTGGGCGTTTCGCCTGACATCATCGTGGAACAGCCACGCCGCGCACCAGACGCAGAGGACGAAGCAGAGGATGAAAGCATCTCCAACCGTCGTCGTTCTGAGAGCGATCTACGCGGCTCGTTGAACAACGACAGCTTGTCTGAGGATGAAATCCGCCAGATCGAAGCTGACCGTGAGAAAGCAGAAAATGCGGCAAAGCTGCGTGAGGATGATTATCAACTGGCCTATGCCATCGACATCCTCAAAGGTCTCAGCGCCTTGGGTCCTAACGAGTAAGTTTCGGTCACATCAAAATCTGCAAGGGCAGTTCTGAAACGAGCTGCCCTTTTGCATTTGCGCCCAGTTACGGTATGGTTTTTCGAAACCATTAATACTGGAGCTTCCCATGAGACTTGCCGCCCTCGCGCTTATCGCGCTCATTGCGTTGCTGCATTTCTATATTGCTTGGTTTGAAATCTTTGCATGGACAACAATTGGCGCGCGCGTCTTCGATATGTTCCCGCCCGATCTCTTCGCGCAAACCACCCAACTCGCGGCCAACCAGGGAATCTACAACGCGTTCCTCGCCGTGGGCCTTGTCTGGGCACTCCTCATCAAAGACCCAAGCTGGCAAAAGAACGTCGCGAACTGCTTCCTTGGCTTCGTCCTCGTTGCAGGTGTATTTGCCAGCATCACCGTCGCCTTCAAATCCGGCCTGCCGCAAATGGTACCCTCCGCGATTGCACTCGTGCTTCTCAATTTAAATAAATCATCGAAAGACACATAAACTCATGCGCAGACTTATCACATTCCTCACCACTCACGCTATCGCCGTTGCAATCGGTTTCGCACTTGGTGTTTACCTTCTTCCCATTCTCACCGCGCCTAGCAGCCCGGACGCCGCAATGCTCGAAGAAAAGGCGCAAAGCGCTTTGTTCACAGCTGAACTTACCCGCGATCTCAAAGGCAGCGATTTTCTACATTGGGGTGAAGGCACCATCAGTGTGAGCGCAGGCGAAATTGTCCATGAGGGCAAACTCGCACCCGGTCCGGACTACATGGTCTACCTTACGAATGAATTTGTCGAGGACGAGGCTGGATTTGAAGCAATCAAAGACCAAGCACGCCTTATTGGGCCAGTCAAAACCTTCAGTGGCTTTTTGCTCAACGTACCAGAGGGTGTTGACGTCAACGCATATACCTCTGTCATCGTTTGGTGCGAGAGCTTTGGTGAATTTATCACCGCTGCAAAATATCGCTAAACACGGTCTTTCAAGCGGCCCTGCGCCTCGCTCAAGGTCCCATCTGCGGGCAGCAATTCTCCCACACGGCCAAGCCCGTGAGGGGGCATTCCTGAATAGACGTTTTCATATTCTCCCGCGCGCACCAGATAGGTCTCATGCCAGATGCCTATATCACCGCGGGTCTGCTTCATATTTTTGTTAAAGGCGCGCCAAGCCGGAAAATGCGCGTGCTCTTGCGACTTGGCGTAGGTCTCCAAATGCTCAAAGCTGCGCCAATATTGCACGATCAAACCAGGGCCAGCGTTGGTATGACCCAGAAACCCAGTCTCTTCTCTTGGTTGAACGGACAACTCTTTCAACATCCTCAGCATCGCCATGACAACAGGAAGCCACTTGTGAACCTTCCACCAAGCGTTGATTTTTATGCCTATGAGAAAAACGACAAAATCGCCGTCAAGTTTCGCTGTAACGCGTTTGTCTATGATCTTTGACATTTCACCCACTCGCTGTGTTCTGTGAAGACCCTAGTACACCGCGCCGCCAACAGATACACAAAGCCTAACGTATATCTAAAAGGCTTCTAACATGACCCCCGAGCAAATCAACGCCCTGCCATATCGCCCTTGCGTTGGCATCATGCTGGTCAACGCAGCCAATGAAGTTTTCACCGCCCAGCGCCTCGATAGCAGTGCAAATGCATGGCAAATGCCCCAAGGCGGTATCGACAAAGGCGAAGCACCAGACGTTGCGGCCCTGCGCGAGCTAGAGGAAGAAACAGGCGTCACCCCTGATCTCGTCACAGTTCTGGGTGAAACACAGGGCTGGTTTCCCTATGACTTGCCTCACGCACTTGTGCCAAAACTTTGGAAAGGGCGCTACAAAGGTCAGGAGCAAAAATGGTTTCTCATGAAGTTTCACGGCACCGATGCGGACATCAACATCGACACGGAAATCCCAGAATTTTCCAAATGGCGCTGGACACCGTCCGATCAACTGGTTGCCAATATCGTGCCTTTCAAGCGCGACGTCTACGCGCGGGTCTTGCAGGAATTTGCGCCGCTCTTATAACCACATCGCCACTACACGCCTTGTCTTGTATCCCTTACGGAATTCCGGACGCACTCGATGAAGTCATTAACGCGCAAGAGGGCTATGTCGCCGCTACCGGCACGCTCAGACTGAATGAGGATGATCTGCCATGGCCTGATCCTGACACGATGATCGGGCCCGACCTCACTAAAGTCAAAGCGCGCATCAACGGCAAAGCCCTGTCGCGTGCTGGCTTCAAAAACAAATTCAAAACAGATCTAACACTCGAAGTCGCGTGCCTTGGGCAATGGTGCGCGCGGGCCAAGGATAAGTCTCGCGTACTCGTTTTCCTCAAACAAACCCCACAAGGCTATACGCTCGGTCTCAACCCCTGTGGTGATCACCTATTCTTTGAGCCCACGAAGGCAGACCTCAAACAGGTCGAGCAATGCTACCTCAAAGGTGATTGTCCGAAACCAGAGCTGCGCTAAGCGCTTCCTCTCTCTAAAAATATCCCCGCCGGAGGCTCTTCAACCCGCAATCAGCGCAAACGGTTGAGCAGGTTCAGCGATGCATATCCATCAGGGATCAACCCATTGGCTTTTTGAAAGCCTCTTATCGCGGCAACTGTATTCGGCCCGATTTTCCCATCCACACCACGTGTGTTAAATCCAGCAGCACTCAAAAGCCGCTGCATTTGCTGGCGCTCCTTGAAGGTCAAAGCGCGGTCCTCACGTGGCCACTCAGTCTTGAAAGGACCAGATCCGCGTATGCGATCACTCAGGTGCCCTACTCCAATCACATAAGCATCCGCAGCGTTGTAGCGCTCTATGACCGAAAAGTTCTTAAACACCATAAACGCGACGCCCTTTGCGCCCGCAGGCAGCAAAATAGAGCCAGACCCATGATTTGGCACCACGGTGCCATCAATCCCTAACACCCCGAGCGCCGCCCAATCGCTTGGGGCTTTCTTAATCTTGCGGCTGGCCAATCCATAGTCGAACCCCTCAGGCAGCTTCACTTCCACTCCCCAAGGTTGCCCTGTGACCCAGCCAAACCGGCTCAGATAAGCGGCGGTAGAAGCTAATGCATCCGCAGGATCATCGCTCCAGATATCGCGACGCCCATCGCCTGTGAAATCAACGGCATAATCAAGATAAGAGGTCGGAATAAACTGCGTGTGCCCCATCGCGCCGGCCCAACTGCCCGTCATGTTCTCGGGTGTCGTATCTCCAGCTTGCAAGATCTTCAAAGCAGCGATCAACTGGCTTTCAAAGAACCGCCCGCGTCGTCCATCATAGGACAGTGTCGCCAAGGCCGAGACGATAGGGGTTTCGCCGCGAAACTCACCATATGCGCTCTCAAGGCCCCAAACAGCGGTCACAACCTCTTTTTCAACCCCGTATTTGGCTTCAATCGCTTCCAACTTGCTCATCTGCTCTGCCATGGCAGCCTTGCCATTCGCGATCCGCGTATCGGATGCAGCACTGTCCAAATACTCCCAAATCGTCTTGGTGAACTCAGATTGATTGCGATCCCGCTCAATCACTTTGGGCAGATATTGTACGCCCCGGAAAGAGCGTTCAAAGACCGCAGGGCTAATCCCAGCACTCACGGCGCGGCTGCGAAATCCTGATACCCACCGCTTGAACCCCGCATCCGAGGTCGCCGCGAGGATCGCAGCGGGGGTTACCGCACGTTCTTTCTTGATGATCACAGGTCGCGCATTGGGTCTTATCTTCGACGTCACCGCCGCCGTTTTCACAGGGGCCACCGCTTCACTATTTGGACGCACTTCTGGTCGGATCGAACGTTCGACGGCCTGTGCCAACACAATCTCTGGCAGAGGTAAGGCGCAACAAACAACAAAGGACAGCACACGCATAGGGAAACCTTTTGAAATCAATAGGGGTAATCTTAGCCTGATTGTTTCCAATTCAAAAGAAATCACACGAAGGGATTGCGAGTATTCGCCGATGCAAAAGGATCGCTGCGAATGCGTTCTATGAATTCTCGCAGCATCGGCACACGTTTCGGACGGAAACTATCATCGCTCACCACAAGGTCACGCATACGATCCAAGCGGAACGCGCGGTAGTCCTGACGCAGATGACAATAACCGAGCAAGCATTGCACCTCGTCCAGTGCAGTAATCCCAAGTGGATCGACGCTGCGTTTCGTTGCGAAACCCTCTTTGTCCACATACGCAAAGGCCACGCTGAATTCATCCCAAGCCGCTTGCCTCAACGCGCGCGGGTCAACGCCTGGTTTAACGCGCTCTCTAAATCGCCTTGTTGACAAGACAGCATGTTGCAAACGATGCGATTGACTTGGCGGCAAACGACCTTTGAGCTTGCTCAACGCGCGCCCTGCCGCGTCAGACAGTGACGGATCACCCGTTTGCTCAACCTCGCGCAACCCCAAAACCAGCGCTTCAAGTTCCTCATTGTCAAAGCCCAACGGCGGCAGTGTCGCGTCCTCGATCAGCGTATAGCCAAACCCTGCTTCGCCATCGATCACAGCGCCCAGCGCGCGCAGGCTATCTATGTCGCGGTAAATGGTTCGCAGCGAAACCTGCATCTCACCTGCCAAATGTTCCGCCCGCACAGGCGGCGCAGATTGGCGAAGGGCTTGCATCAATTGGAACAGGCGGGCGGTACGGGACATGGGGTCACTCTAGTGTGCTCTACTGACAATAACTGTCAGCAGGCGGTGTTAGCAAGAGTGTAGCAAAACAGGAGAAAACCTATGCTCACCCTACTCACCTTTCCCGGCAGCTTTAACGCGCCAAGCCACAGCCCTTATTGTGTTAAAGCGATGTGTTTGTTGCAAATGTCAGGCTTTGATTGGCAACCAGAATATCTACATGACCCGCGAAAAATGCCACTTTCGCGTTTGCCCGTCTTGCGCGACGCGGGACAGCTGATCCCCGACAGCGCTCATATTCAAATCCATTTGGAACGCAAAGGCGCTGACTTTGGCACTGGTCTGAGCACGGAACAAAAGGCACAGTCCCACGCGCTTATTCAGATGAGCGAAGCAGGGCTTTATAACATTCTCGTCCATGACCGCTGGCTCATCGATGAAAGCTGGGCGCACACGCGCGCGGCTTTCTTCAGCGGTATTCCATTTCTTATTCGTGGTCCTCTGACCCGCAAACTTCGCAAATCCGTGCGCAACAAGATGATCGCCCAAGGCACAGCGCAATTTTCTGAAGAAGAGCGGCTTGCTCGGATGACGCGCGATCTAGATGCGCTGAGTGTTCAGCTTGGGGATCAACCCTTCCTCTTTGGGACACACCCTACCGCCGCTGATGCAGCGATAGCGCCGGTTCTGGATATGATATTGAACCTGCCTGTCGCCACGGGTGCGCGCGAGCTCCTGAAAGGATGGGATGGCTTGCCTGAATATGTCGCCCGCCTGCGCGCTGCGGCATATCCAGCATTCTAACGGCTGCGCTTTACTTTACGCTTCACCTTATCCGCTTTGCGCTTGGCGCTTACCACCTTGCGTCGAGCGGGTTTGCCGCGCCCTTTATAGCCACCACCGCCACCCTTTGGCATTTCTTTGCCATCAAGCGTCAATAGCTCCAGCTCAACCCCGCCAGTTTGTGGCGTGGCTGACGCCAATTTGACCGTTACACGTTGACCAAGACCAATCATCAGACCCGAATCCGTGCCCATCAAAGTCGAGCTGTCTGCATCAAAATGGAAAAACTCACGTCCCAAAGAACGCACGGGAATAAGCCCGTCCGCCCCTGTCGCATCAAGCTTAACAAAGACTCCAAATTTCACGACGCCACTGATGCGGCCACCCAACTCTTCGCCAACATATTCGCTTAGGAAAGCCGCAAGATAGCGGTCTGTCGTATCACGTTCGGCTATCATCGAACGACGCTCTGTCTGCGAAATATGCTCACCCGTTTCCTTGAGACCATCCGCATCCTTTTGGGTCAAACCATCCTTACCCCAGCCATGCGCTGTGACCAGCGCACGGTGCACGATCAGGTCAGCATAGCGACGGATAGGCGAAGTAAAATGACCGTAGTTACGCAGTGCCAAGCCAAAGTGACCAAAATTCTCGGGCGCATAATAGGCTTGCGTCATGGAGCGCAGAGTTGAGATGTTGATCAACTCCGCCTCGTCTGTATCGGCCGCTTGTTTCAGCAACTGATTAAGATGACGTGTTTGCAGCACTTGCCCTTTGGCCATATTTAAACCCGCGCTTTGCGCCGTTTCACGCAGAGCATTGAGTTTTTCTTGTGTGGGCTCTTCATGCACGCGAAACAAAAGCGGCTGCTTCTTTTCGATCAAGGTTTCAGCGGCGCAGACGTTCGCAAGAACCATAAATTCTTCGATCAAGCGGTGCGCATCAAAGCGTTCCGCAAAGGCAACAGAGGTAACCTTGCCATCCTTATCCAGAATGATCTTGCGTTCTGGCAGGTCCAATTCAAGCGGCTGGCGTACTGCACGCGCCTTTTTCAGCGCTGCATAAGCTGCGTAGAGAGGTCGCAAAACAGGACTAACAAAGGGCTCCGTCTTCTCGTTTGGATTGCCATCCATGGCCTGTTGCACTTCGGTATAATTGAGCGATGCGGGGGATTTCATCAAACCGCGCATGAATTCATGGCTTATCTTTTGGCCCTCGCTGTCAATGACAATGCGCACAGCGATACAGGCGCGCGACACTCCCTCATGGAGCGAACAGAGATCACCAGACAAGCGATCGGGTAACATCGGCACAACGCGATCAGGGAAATAGCTAGAGTTGCCACGATTGCGTGCCTCGCGGTCTAGCTCTGAGCCGGGCGTCACATAGTGGGCCACATCCGCAATTGCGACCCAGAGGATATGCCCCCCCGCGTTGGCAGGATCAGTATCCGGTTCAGCATAACACGCATCATCATGATCACGCGCATCGCTTGGGTCAATCGTGACAAGCGGCACATCGCGCAGATCAGTGCGACCGTCTAGACCAGCAGGTTCTTTTGCGTCGGCTTCGGCGATCACCTCATCAGGGAAATGATCGGGGATACCATGCTGATGAATCGCGATAAGCGATACAGCTTTCGGCGCAGTCGGGTCGCCAAGTCGCGTAACAATTTGCGCGCGCGGCAGGCCCATGCGGGCTTTCGTTCCGGTTAATTCAGCTTCAACAAGCTCGCCGTCTTTGGCGCCACCTGCAGCGCCTGCAGGCACTTCCCATTCTTTTGATGCGCCTTTGTCGATGGGCAGGATACGCCCGCCTTCGTGGCCTTGTCGGAAGATACCGATAATATGCTCAGGATTTGCGCCGATATGGCGGATCAGGCGTGCTTCATAGAGGTTGCCAGCACCTTTGATTTTGGTGACGCGCGCCAGAATACGATCCCCCGCGCCCAGCGCTTTGTCGCCTTCTTTCGGGATGATCAGGATTTCAGGTTCGGGGCCTGTGCCCTCCCACTCCATCGCTTTGGCGAGAAGATCACCGTCATCATCTGGACCTATGACCTTTAGAACCGACACAGGTGGCAGGCTATCAGGATCGCGGAACGTCTTCTTGCGTTTGGTCAGATGCCCTTCCGCTTCGAGCTCTTTCAAGATCCGCTTGAGGTCAATGCGTTTCGCACCCTTGATCCCGAACGCCTTTGCGATATCACGCTTGGCGGTCTGGGTGGGGTTGTCAGTGATCCACTGTAGGATCGCGGCTTTTGTGGGTAGCTTGCTCATGCGCGGGGCTTAACATGCGTTTGCGCCAAGCTACAGGTGTTTCAGATCATCCGCTGTATCCACATCACGCAACGTAGCAACATGGGCGATGCTCACATTCCCAAGGCTATGGGCGCTATCTGCCAAAGCGTACTTTGACGACCAGCGCACATTGGTGAGAATGTCAGCACGCGGAGGGCGGGCGCGTTTCATGCCGATGAGCCAGTAGCCCCCATCAGGCGCAGGGCCAAAGACAGCTTCATGATTGCCAAGCGCTTTGAAAGCTTCGGCAATGCGAGGACGCGTGATGCCCGGAATATCGGCACCGATGATGCACAGGGGCCCATTGGAAAGACCACGCAAGATGCGCGACATGCGTTGGCCAAGGTCACCGCGACCTTGCGCAACACGAGGAAGATGAGCAGGCCAAGTGCGGCTGTTCAGACCCTCTCGATCAGGGGCAACAGCAAGCACTGTATCCCAACGCGGGCCTTCAATACGACGCAGAAGCGCTTGTGTTTGGTGCCGGAACCACCATGCGGAATTGGTAAGACCAATATCGCGGCCAAGGCGGGTTTTGACACGGCCAGGGCGCGGTTCCTTCACCATAATGACCAGCGTGGGCCTCATAAAATGAGTTCCATATGGCGGTGATCGATGCCAGCATCATTGAACACCTCGCCATAGGCGGTGAAGCCCAATCCTTCGTAAAAGCCAAGCGCATCGAGTTGCGCACCGAGGACTGCACGTGGGTGGCCTTGCGCGCGCGCCCAATCCAAGCAAGCTTTGATCAAGGCTTGGCCCTGATAGGTCCCGCGCGCGCCCTTGAGCACACAAACACGGCCGATTTTAGCAGAGCCATCCTTGATGAACACACGCGCTGTGCCGACGGGTTTGTCGTTCAGGTAGGACAGGAAGTGAACGGAGTGTTCGTCCATACCATCGACCTCGTCGGCGGTGCTGACGCCTTGCTCATCAGTGAAAACTGTTTTGCGGATGGACTGACAGAGCGCGATGTCAGTTGTTTGAACAACGCTCATGCGAAGTAATCTTTGAGGATGCGGGAATAGATATTTTTAAGCTGCTCAATCTGCTCCACGGGCACGTTTTCATCAACTTGGTGCATGGTTTTGCCAACAAGGCCGAACTCAACGACAGGGCAATGGTTCTTGACGAAACGCGCATCCGACGTACCACCCGTTGTAGACATTTCAGGCGTTACACCCGTTTCCGCATGGACCGATTTCGCGACCAGATCAGACAGAGCACCAGGAGGAGTGATGAAACTTTCGCCTGAAATTTTGATTTTAAGCTCAATGGGTGTGTCGAACTCAGCCGCAACCTTGTCAGCTTCCGCTTGGAGCCATTCGCTCAAGCTTGCGCCCGAATGCAAATCGTTGAAGCGGATATTCACCGTGGCGCGGCAGTTTGCTGGGATTACGTTGGTCGCGGGGTTACCTGTGTCGATGGTGACGACAGCAAGAGTAGAGGCATCGAAGTGATCCGTGCCTTGATCCAACTCATGACTGGCGAGACGATCCATTAGACGCGCGATCGCAGGAAGCGGGTTCTTGGCCCGATGTGGATAGGCGGAGTGACCTTGCTTGCCAGTCACCTCGAACCAGCAAGTCAGCGAGCCACGACGGCCAATTTTCATCATTTCGCCCATGGTGTTCGGACACGTCGGTTCGCCTACAAGGCAAACGCTCATCTGTTCATTCTCGCGCGCCATGTAGTCAAGCAGCGCTGTCGTCCCGTCGAGCGCATCACCCTCTTCATCACCTGTTATCGTAAGGATCACGGCACCATCAGGAGGGGTTTCAGAGACGAAGTCGATGGCAGCAGCCGCAAAAGCGGCAACGCCAGATTTCATATCCGTCGTGCCACGTCCATACATTATGCCATCAACAATATCGGCGCTGAAAGGGCCGTGGGTCCATGCGGCTTCGTCCCCCACAGGGACAACGTCCGTGTGGCCATTGAAGCCAAACGTCATGTGAGCACCTTTATCGCCCCAGCGCGCAAAGAGGTTAGAAATGCCGCCACGATCAACGCGCGTACATGCAAATCCCGCGTCGCTCAGCAAGCGTCCCAACAAGAATAAAGCGCCGCCCTCTTCAGGTGTGACCGAGGGGCATTGAATCAAATCGGCGGTAAGTTTGATAGGATCGATTTGGGGCATAAGCTATTCCTCTGGGGCGCGGGTGTTTGCCGTCCTTGCTAGCGTTCTGTGCTAAGTGATGCAATTGGCACGAGAAATTGTGACCAAAAAGGGACGCCCAGATCGCACACATTCTGAGATTTTTGAAAAGGTGGTTCCCGAATACCCCAAGCCCGTGTTAGCGTTTTGTTAATAAATTGACCCGAGGCAGGGCAAACAGCAGTACAGGTCCAACGTGGCCACCCCAAAATGATCCGCAAAAATGCGGGCGTAGAGCAGTTTGAACTGTCTCAATACGAAAGGTATTGAGGCATGCCAGCAACCGGCGCAGAGCTAGGTTACACCACCAATGCATCCGCTTTGGCGATGGCGAACACCATCTTCGGAAGTGGTGTCACCGTAACAAGTGCGAGCTATACAGGCGACAATCGCTCTTCGGCCATCTACTCAAATGGCGATGCTTTATCCCCTGATGCGACACCGGGTGACACAGGCGTTATTTTGTCTACAGGTCGTGCAGATCGTTTTACCCAAAGTAGTGGTGACCCTAACCGCTCTGGCAGTACATCTACGAACACAAGCGGCGTAAACAACGATTCCGACTTCAACGCAGCGGCAGGCGCAAGCACCTATGATGCGTCCTTTCTTGAGGTAGATTTCACCTCAGCAACGGCTGGGTTTATGACGATGCAATTCGTCTTTTCGTCAGAAGAATACCCTGAATACGTAAACTCACTTTATCAGGATATGGTGGGAGTTTGGATAAACGGATCTCAAGTTGATCTGAGTATCGGCAACGGTGACGCAGATCCCGGCAACATCAATGCTGGCGACAACGGCAACTTGTTCATCAACAACACCAATGATGATTACAATACCGAGATGGATGGCTTTACGGTCACCATGTCGATGAAAATACCAATCAATGCCGGTACAAATTCAATCAAGATTGGTGTCGCCGATGTTGCGGATAGCAGCTACGATTCCAACCTTTTGATCGCCGCAGGTTCTATTCAAAGTGCTCTTCTTGCCAACGACGACAGCGCGAATATCAATCCAACCGGCTCTAAAACGATCGACGTTTTGGCCAACGACTCCAACAACACCGGCGGCACGTTGACAGTCACCCACATTAACGGACAGGCCGTTGTCGTGGGTAGTATCGTCACACTGGGCTCTGGTCAGACAGTAGAGCTGAACGCAGATGGTTCGTTCACTGTTGTGGGGGACGGCGATACAGAAAACGTCAGCTTCACCTATGGCATCGAAAGCTCCACAGGCGAGTCGGACACTGGTTTCGTTCTCTTGAACATGGTGCCGTGCTTTGTCGCGGGTACCTTGATTGAAACGAAACTTGGCAAAATGCCAGTCGAGGTGCTTGAAGCAGGCGACATGATACTGACACGCGATCAGGGCTATCAGCCGCTGCGTTGGATTGGACAGCGCGATGTAGCAGCCGTTGGCGCAATGGCTCCGGTTGAAATTGCTGCAAATACATTCGGCGAGCATAGCGTTTTGCGCGTCTCGCCTTTGCACCGTATTTTGCTTCAGAACGAGATGGCGGAATTGCTGTTTGGTGAAACCGAAGTGTTGGTCGCTGCGAAAGAACTGGTGAACGATAAAAGTGTGCGCATACGTGAGGGTGGAGACGTGACTTATGTTCACCTGCTCTTTGATCAGCACCAGATTGTTGTTTCGAACGGCTTAGAGAGCGAGAGCTTTCTACCAGGTGGACAAATCACCAACTTGTTTGAAGAAGACGCCATCGCGGAAATTTGCTCGATCTTTCCGGAACTCGACCCACAGACAGGCGACGGCTACAGTGGATCCGCGCGTCGCATTTTGCGCAAGTTTGAAGCAGAATTGTTGCTAGGGAGTGCCGCCTGATGGGTTGGCTTGCCTATAGCGGCGGCGGTGAGACAACAGATGTTCACGCCTCGATCACACCTGAGAGTTTGATCGAAACAGGCGCTTTGGTAATCGAAGCGCCGCTACCGTCCAATTTGCGCGCGGTTACTTTACTTGAGGTAGCAAGCCTACATCCAACGCCAAGCCTGCTACGCGTACAGTCAATCCCTGGTGAGGGATTTTCGATCCTGATCAGTTCAGGCGGAGATGTCTTTCACGCATTGATTTCACACACTCTTGTGGCCCGCACAGATAGTTTTCGACTAACACTGAATTGGGACTCGATTACAGGCGATGGTCTTTTATCCATTGAACATCCCGGCGATGATGCGCTTTTCACAAGTGAGCTGACCGGATGTATCGCAATGTCCGGCGCACTTATTCTTGGAGCTTTGTCCGAAATGCGTGTGGCTGACGCCCAGAAAGCGCTGGACTACATTGGATTCCACCAAGGTCCGCTAAGTGTTGGACCAACCCCGACACTGGATTACCATACACCAGTTTTGACCGCTCAGGGTTATCGTAAAATCGGGATTATGAAACCGGGTGACACGGTGATAAGCGCAAGCGGTGATATTGTTCCCGTATTGGGCGTATTCAAAAAGGTGACCCCTGCATTTGGCAGCTACGCCCCCGTGCGTTTGCGTGCGCCTTATTTTGGTTTGCAGTCTGACTTGGTCATGGCAGGTACGCAGCGTTTGATCGTTGGTGGTTCGGATGTGGAATATACGTTTGGCTGCGACGAAGTTTTGATCCCAGCACAGCATTTGATCAACGGCACCGCCGCAATTGCACAGCCAGTGGGCGGAACAACAACTTACTACCAACTTTTGCTTCCTGAAAACGAAGCGTTCGTGGCCTCGGAACTTCTGCTTGAGAGCCTGTTCATCGGGCGATTGAGACGACGCAAGGCGATTTTCAAACACACATCGCTCTCTGCTTTGCCAAGAAATTTGCTGCCTGAACATGCGGCAACTGCTAGCCAAGTCCTGAGGCCATATGAAGCTATCACCTTGGCAGCAATGCGCGCAGCGTAATCAGCTAGTGCGCCGGCTTGTCGTCAAAGAGTGGGGTCATCTGCGCGATGATCACCGAGTTTTCATCTAGCGCGCGCTGCATCAGTTCGCGCTCATCCTCTGAAATGTCGTGACCCTCGGCGAGCCGCTCATCCAAAGTACCGTATCCAGTGACATCGAGCGGCGCGACATCGGCCTGCTTCAAAATCGCGACGGTTTCGCGCACGGCTTCCGCTTCATCTACGCCGGATGCGTAAATCATTAGGGCAGCACCACTTGATCCTTCGGGAAAACCGTCGCCATTTGAGCGGCCTGCTTGCACCAATAAGGTGAAGACCTGTTGCTTTTTACGAGGTTTTTTGGGCTTCTCAGTCATAGGTTGCGGCGTATCTGCTGCACTCCGTTGCGTCAAGCATCCCGTTTGGTTGACGACAGGGGGGTAAGTATATCAGAGTTTCGCAACTATCCTCGCATTGGCGGAGCCTACCAAGATGAATATCCTAAAACGTATCGCTCTGGTATTTTTGACCCTTTTGTCGCTGGCACTACCAGCCACTGCGCAATCAGATGACCCTATGGTTTTCGCCACGGTCCATCGCCCCCCGTTTGCTGATACTAAGGGCGATCAGATCACTGGATTTAGCATCGATCTAATGCGCGCCATTGCAGATGAGTTGGGACGCGAAGTTGTCTTCGAACCAAACGAGCGTTTTGGTGATATGCTTGGCTCTGTTCGCGCGGAACGGGTTGATGGGGCAATCGCCAATATTTCCATCACCGCGGACCGTGAACGTGCAATGGACTTTAGCCAGCCGATCTTTGGCAGTGGCATTCAGATCCTGCTACCGAAAGAAGCTGCGCTGAGTGATCAATTCTTGTCACTCATGGGTGGGGACACACTGCTTTACGTGCTTGGTGCTGTTTTATTGGTGGTCATCGGCTGGTTCTTGATGCGTGCAGCGACTGGTGTGTCTGGTGGTGTGATCGGCGTCGTCGCAATGATGGGTGGATTCGCATTGTTGTTGGTGGCTGCGGGCACAATTACAGCAAAAGTGACGGTAACAGCGTTGCAATCGGACGTTCAGACAATTTCTGATCTGCAAGCGCGGATTGTTGGTACGGTTGCTGGTTCAACGAGCGACAGTTTCCTCGACAAACACGGAATCCAGTTTCAAGGGTTCGGTGACCCTGATGCAATGTTACGCGCGTTTGAACGCGATGAAATCAACACTGTTGTGTTTGATGGTCCGATCCTCGCGCATTATCTGCAAACCGACGGCATCGGGTTGGCGCGTTTGATCGACAAGGTCTATCGCCCCGAAAACTACGGAATCCTATTGCCATCTGGCAGCGCCTTGAAAGAGGACATCGACCTTGCGCTTCTCCAATTTCGCGAAGACGGGACGTATGACACAATCTTAACACGATGGTTTGGCAACAGCTTCATCGCAGAATGACATAAACAACTGTTTTTATTCAGTATCCCGACAATTGGGTCTGTTACCTTGTATATCTCTCAAGTACCTCAGCGCAGAACCTGCGCCCAGTTTAGATAGATCATAGGCAACGAAATCATGATTCAGCTCAGATCCCTCTTTTTGTCAGCTTTGCTTCTGATGTCTACGCTTTTGCCGGCGTTTGCACAAAACGCTGACCCGCTCACAATCGCGACTGTGCATCGACCACCCTTTGCCTTTACGGATATACCAGAGCCTCGGGGCTTCAGCATCGATTTGATGCGTGCCATTGGCGCTGACATCAACCGGGAAGTCACCTTTGCACCGCAAGGCTCTTTTTCAGACATGTTCAGCAACGTCATGAACGGCGAGGTGGACGGAGCAATCGCGAATATTTCCATCACAACCGAGCGCGAACGCGAAATGGACTTTAGCCAACCTATCTTTGGCAGCGGTATAAAGATCATGATTCCGAATGAAGGATCAGCCACCAGCATATTCGCCGCATTGTTCACATGGGACATTGCAGTCGTTGTTTTAAGCGGTCTGGCGCTGTTGTTCTTTGGCGGCATGCTGATGTGGGTTTTCGAACGACGCGTGCAACCCTACTTTGACAAAGGTGCGCGCGAAGCATTGTTCCCGTCTTTTTGGTGGGCTTTGAATTTGGTTGTAAATGGCGGCTTTGAAGAACGCGTGCCGCGCTCGGCCTTCGGTCGCATATTTGCTGTTTTATTGGTCGTCTCTAGCTTGTTTATCGTTTCCATCTTCGTCGCTTCAATTACCGCCGCGATGACTGTGAACGCGCTGAGTTCTAACGTGAACGGCCTGCGTGATTTGGAAAACCGCCGCGTGGCAACTGTGACTGGATCAACCAGTGCGGCCTTCCTTGAGGCCAATGGATTGGTGTTTGCGGATTACGCATCGCCTGACGAAATGTTCAACGCATTTGAAGCGGGCGTGGCGAACGCGATTGTTTTCGACAGCCCGATCCTTGCCTATTACCAGCAAACCAAAGCACAAGGCACAGCCCGCGTGTTAGAGCGCACGTATCGTCCAGAAAACTATGGGATTGTGCTTCCAAGTGGCAGTCCACTGAAAGAAGAAATTGATCAGGTTCTGCTGAAGTTTCGCGTCGATGGAACCTACGATGACCTTTTAAGAAAATGGTTCGGCAATATTTTCACGCCGAGATAAGCATGTGCTGGCAAAGGCGCGGATCATACAAGCCTTTGCCAAATTTACTTAGTCGCGCAGCAACTCATTGATACTTGTCTTAGAGCGTGTCTGCGCATCGACGCGCTTCACGATAACAGCACAATAGAGGTTCACACCGTTCTTAGACGGCATAGAGCCGGCAACCACAACCGAGCCTGCTGGGACTTCACCATATGTGAATTCGCCTGTTTCGCGATCAACGATTTTTGTCGACTGGCCAATAAATACACCCATGCCCAGAACAGAGCCTTCGCGCACGATGCAGCCTTCAACCACCTCAGAACGCGCACCGATGAAGCAGTTGTCCTCGATGATTGTTGGACCCGCCTGCATCGGCTCAAGCACACCGCCGATACCAACACCGCCAGAGAGGTGAACATTCTTACCAATCTGCGCGCAGGACCCAACGGTGGCCCATGTGTCAACCATCGTGCCCTCATCGACATATGCGCCAAGGTTCACGAAAGATGGCATCAGGACCGCGCCAGGTGCAATAAACGCGGATTTGCGAACAACACAGTTCGGGACCGCGCGAAAGCCTGCGGCTTTCCACTCAGCATCGCCCCAGCCTTTGAACTTGCTGTCAACCTTGTCCCACCAGCCAGCGCCTTGGGGACCACCCTCGTGCTGTTCCATATCTTTGATACGAAAACCAAGAAGAACGGCCTTTTTCGCCCATTGGTTTACGTGCCAGTCCCCGCTTGCCTGCTTTTCCGCAACGCGCAGCTTGCCGCTGTCGAGGGCGTTAAGCGTGTCTTCAATTGCTTCGCGCTGTTCGCCGGTCGTGGCGGGTGTGATGGTGTCGCGTGCCTCCCAGGCCGCTTCGATGGCAGTTTCTAGCTGTGCATTAGACATGGGATTCCCTCGCTGCGTTGAATTTGCGGCTTTAGACATGAAATAGGCGCGCCGCGCAATCGTGATCGTGACTGGTGTGCTGGCAAATGCCTCGTTAGACATGGGTTAAGCCGCTTTATAGGACGAGAACGATGAAAGACGAAAAGAAAAGCCCGTTTCGCGATGCAGGTACTGATCGTGATGCGACAGAGCATGTGCCTGATACGCCCCAAACACGTGCACCCGCATATAAACTTGCCTTCGCAGATGAGGAATTTCTGTGTCGCGATGAGCTGCGTTCCGTACGTTTGCAATTAGAGCTACTCAAACCTGAGTTGATCATGGACGAGCGCGGGATCGAAAGCACGATTGTGCTGTTTGGTGGTGCACGCATTCCAGAGCCCGCCAAAAAAGCGACGGCGCGTACGAAAACCTTAGCGGATTTGTCAAAGTATTACGATCAAGCCCGTGAATTTGCGCGCTTGATGACCGAAAAATCGATGAAGTCTTATGGCAAGGAAGATGTCATTGTAACTGGTGGTGGACCCGGTGTGATGGAAGCGGGAAACCGTGGTGCGATGGATGCTGGCGGCGCGTCTATCGGGCTGAATATCGTACTGCCCCATGAGCAAGCGCCTAACGAATATGTGACGCCTGATCTGTGCTTTAACTTCCACTACTTTGCGATCCGTAAGATCCACTTCTTGATCCGCGCGAAAGCGATTTGTGTGTTTCCGGGCGGCTTTGGAACATTGGACGAAACTTTCGAAGCGCTGACGTTAATCCAGACCGGCCGCATGCAACGCGTCCCTGTTTTGCTTTTTGGTCGCAAGTTTTGGGAAAGTATCATCAACTGGGATGCGCTCTCCGAAGCAGGAACAATTTCGGCTGAAGATTTGGATTTGTTCCGCTTTGTCGAGACGGCTGAAGAAGCGATTGATGCGATTGAAAACTGGGATGGTGCAGGTGAACGGCGCGGCGAAATTCCAGGGCGGTAAATAACTCTTTGCGAAGAGTTTTTGGAAAGCCCTTTGCAAAGGGCTTTCTCTAAGGAGGAAAGTGTATGTCTGAGAATGGATACGAAACGGGTCGTTTGAACCTGCCATTTGTCGGGATTTCGACGTTTGCCAAAAAACCCTATGTGAGCGATTGGGATTCCATCGATGCTGACGTTGCTGTCTTAGGGGCACCCTTTGATTTTGGCACCCAGTGGCGACCCGGCGCGCGGTTTGGCCCACGCGCCGTGCGAGAGGCGTCAACTTTGTTTAGTTTTGGCCATGCAGGTGCATATGATCACGAAGATGACGCAACCTATTTAGGCGGCGACGTTCGCATCGTAGATCTGGGTGATGCGGATATTATCCACACCAAAACCACACAAAGCCATGATAACATCGAATTTGGCGTGCGCAAAATTTTGGATGCGGGGGCAATTCCAGTAACGATCGGTGGTGATCATTCAATCAACATTCCTTGTATCAACGCTTTCTCCGACGTGTGCGAGCGTGACGGGCCAATCCATGTGGTTCAAATTGATGCCCATCTCGACTTTGTTGATGAGCGCCATGGCGTCACAGAAGGTCACGGCAATCCCATGCGTCGCGCAATTGAGAAACCCTATGTTAGCGGTATGACGCAACTGGGCATTCGCAACGTTTCTTCCACTGCAAAAGAAGGGTACGTCGATGCGCGAGCACGAGGGTCTGATATTTTGTCCGTGCGCCAAGTGCGCAAACTTGGAACAGATGCAGTATTGGATCGTATCCCCGAGGGCGCACGGATTTATGTAACCATAGACATCGATGCTTTTTGTCCGTCTATCGCTGCGGGAACCGGCACCCCCAGTCATGGTGGATTTTTGTACTATGATGTTTTGGAAATTTTGCAGGGCCTGGCCGCGCGCAATGATGTTGTTGGCATCGACCTTGTGGAAGTCGCACCCGCTTACGATCCAACTGAAAGCACACAGATTTTAGCGGCGCAATTGTTACTGAATTTTCTGGGGTTTATCTTCCATGCCAAAGCACAGCGCTGAATGAAACGCAGGATTTGAGTTTATTTAGAAAAATGAAGTTTAGAGCGTTTTGAACATGACCAAAGCGTCGATCATACCATCCTTGGGGTGATTGAAAGCTTTGGGAAGCCGCCCGACGGTATCGAACCCGGCACGCTGCCAGATGTCGATGGCGCGGGCGTTATTGGCAAGCACAAAGTTGAATTGCATCGCTTTGTAGCCCGTCTCTTTTGCCCGTCGCAACGCATCCACGAGCATTGCGCGCGCAACCCCTTTGCCCTGAGCCGTAGGTCCAGTGACAAAACCGCAATTGCAGACATGCGCGCCGCCGCCTTGGGCGTTGGTTTTCAGGTAATATGTGCCGAAAACTGTGCCATCCTCTTCAATGACAAAGCAGCCCGCATCAGCACCAGTCCAATAATTCAGCGCGTCTTTCTCTGATATGTCGGGGTCTATCGCGTAGGTTTCACCAGAGCGGAACACTGGTTTAAGCATTTGCCAAACAGCGGCATGATCTTGATGCGTTGCAGCGCGAATGAGCATTGGGCGAGCCTTTTATCCGATCGAGGGTGCGACATGCTTGATTTACATCGCAAAGGGCGCAAATGTAAACTCATGACAGATCAAACACCTATCCCGTTGCACCCCAAACCCGCACAATTGCAAGTCGCGTTTCATCGCACTGAATTGGGGCCAATCATGTCGCTTTACGGACAAATGGTGGCAGCAGGCGAATGGCGCGATTACGGGATCTCTTGTTTGAAGGATCTGGCCGTTTTTTCAGTGTTCAAACGCACTGCTGAGAACCCGCTCTACAAGATCGAAAAGCGCCCCAAATTGCGCAACAAGCAAGGGCAATATGCGGTCGTTGGCATGGATGGTCAGATATTGAAACGCGGGAATGATCTGAAGGCTGTTCTGCGTGTCTTAGAGCGCAAACTGATCCGAGCCGTTGATTAAAGACGTACGTGACGTGTGACTTCGCCATCACCTTGTTCAGATATCCGCGAAAGCGCCACATCAAGGCCTTCTAGAACAACAGCCATGTGATGCGCATTTGCATGTATCAGTGTCTTCGCATCAGCCAACATCGCAACGTGGCCTTTCCAAAACAACAAATCCCCTGCTTTGGGGTTGCCATTCACACTGCGTCCGAGATTTGCTTCTTGTAGATCACTGTCGCCGTCACATGCGATGCCGCAGGCCGTTAGCGCGGTCTGAATCAGGCCAGAGCAATCGATACCAAACCGCGAATTACCGCCCCACAGATAGGGTGTACCGAGAAAAAGACGCGCGACTTGTGCGGGCGCGCGCTCCACCTCGCCGCTTTCGCGAATATGTTGGCGTGGGACATAGCCGACGGATGTTTGCGCAAACCGAGCGTGCATTTCGATAACGCGCAATTTGCTCCCAAAGCTCAAGGGTGCCAAATCGCGGGATTTGAAATTCGGTTCTGAATAAATGTGACTTGAGGGTGCACTGATCCAGTGGGTCGCCGTTTCAACATCTGCCAGATGCGCACTTTTAACATAGCCGCAATAGCCGTCTTTGTCGGCTTGAATGAACGCCACACCGCCCTGATCCTCAAACACACGAAGGGTTTCGCCCATTAGCAACTGGCGGTCCCGTGGGCCATCCGGCGCGCGCAAGAGTTCCGCAACGGGCACTGACACTTGACGCGCAGCGCCATTCAAATAAGCGTCTGCCGCGATTAAACCGCGCAGGCTTTCACAAGCGACACGGCCATTCGAAGGGGTAAGGCGTGGGTCGCTCATGACTTCAGGATGTCAGGAAGGGCGGCAAGCAAAGCGCGCGTAGCTTGCCCAACACCGCCCTGAGGCCGTGCAGGGGCGGCGCTTGGTTGCCAGCCATAGATGTCAAAGTGCATGTAGTTTGATGTTTCCGTAACGAACCGGCGCAGAAAAAGCGCCGCTGTGATAGAGCCCGCAAACCCACCTTTGGGAGCGTTGTCGAGATCAGCAATGCCCGGTTCTATCATCGCCTCATAAGGGTCCCAGAACGGCAATCGCCAGACAGGGTCTTGCACAGTAGCGGCGGCGATTTCGAGCGCCCGTGCGCTGCTATCGCTTTGCGCATAAAACGGCGCAAGATCAGGGCCTACGGCAACGCGCGCAGCGCCTGTCAGGGTGGCCATAGAAATAATCGCATCTGGGTTTTCTTCGTCTGCGAGCGCGAGTGCATCCGCCAAAACCAAACGACCTTCAGCATCGGTGTTGTTGATTTCAACCGTGAGGCCCTTGCGGGAATTCAAAATATCGCCCGGCCGGAAGGCATCAGCGCTGACAGAGTTTTCAACGGCTGGGATGAGAACACGCAATTGAACAGAGAGGCCAAGCGACATGATCATGCCGGCAAGACCAAGGACGGCAGCGGCACCGCCCATATCCTTCTTCATCAAACCCATTGACGCACCGGGTTTCAAGTTCAAACCACCTGTGTCAAAACACACACCCTTTCCGACCAATGTGAGTTTCGGGCCAGCTTTGCCCCAGCGCATATCTATAAGACGCGGCGCGCGCGATGCAGCACGTCCAACCGCGTGGATCATAGGAAAGTTATGAGTCAACAGGTCGTCACCTTCGATCACCGAGATGTTGGCACTATGTGCGCTGGCCAAATCGCGCGCGGCGTTTTCGAGATCGGGCGGGCCCATATCGGACGCAGGCGTGTTTATTAGATCGCGTGTGAGCCTTTCGCCTTTTGCGATCGCTTCGATCTGGGCAGCATCTACGGAGTCAGAGCAAACCAGCTGCGCCAGTCCGCGCGCGTTCGTTTTATAGCGATCAAACTGATATCCCGCCAAAAGCCAGCCTAAAAGCTCCGCTTTCAAGGCATTATCATCGAGATCACTGACCAAGTAAAACGTCCGCGCAGGCAGAACCGCACGCGCCGCCGCGAGGGCAAAGCGGGTACGAGTGCGCGCTTGTGTCGAACCAAGACCGACGAGCGCACCTGCGGCATCACCATCCTCGGACGGCAAAACAAGGCAGGCTCCAAATCCGGCTGTAAAGCCCGATGTCTTTACCCATTTTTGAACACGTGCAGGCTGGCTTTCTAACCAATCGCTTAGTCCACTTGCATCAAGCAAACTAAGTGGAAGGCTGGCATCATCACGCGCGACAAAGGTGAGGGACATGGGGCATTACTTTCGCAAGTTTCGAATATTGCCAAGCTATAGCCTTCCCTCGGTCCTGCAAGCGCAGAATGCGCCGCGCGCCAAACCTTGCCCATGACGGCGTGGCGTGCATGTTCAGACCGTGATATCTTGCAAATCCCAAATTGCCGTCAGCGATTGATCTGAGCAGCGCACTAAGCGGGCAAAGGTTGCCCCCAGCGAAATCCAATCGCCACGATCAAGACATACCAACACATCACCAGATACACGCGAGACAGTGTGCATTCCCACTTGATCAGCGATCCTGATCAGCGAGCAAATGGTACGTCGCATTTCCAAAGAGCTTCCTGCATCAAAAAGCTTTTCACTTTGTTCGATGCGAAGGGCCATTTCTTCCATTGCACGGCTAAGCACATTATCGGCTTCGACTTCACCCAAGGTGGTATAGAGTCTTTCAAGTTGCTCAGCATCCAAGCGCGCGCTTTCGCGCGGCAACATTGTTGTAATCCGTTCCATTGTTTAACCCCGATTTCGCCCCCACGGCAAAGTCTCTATGGACGAGCGTCCTTCCTAAAAGGTTTACGCGGCGCACTCTTTTCTCTCGAAATTGGTTCAAATTCGGCGTATCCACGGGCACGTACCGAACAGAATGGACCTCTCTTTGCCTTACGTTAAACCTCTGCCCCCGTTTCTCGCCCAGCGTTATCACGGCTGGAAAGCGACGACTTATTCGCAAAACAAAGCTTGGTTTCGCAAACTGGCGACCGAAGGCCAACATCCTAGGGCGATGATCATTTCGTGCTGTGACAGTCGCGTACATGTCGCATCGATCTTTGGTGCTGACGCTGGTGAGTTCTTTATTCATAGAAATGTCGCTAATTTGGTCCCCGCTTTTGCACCTGATGGCGATCATCATGGCACAAGTGCTGCGATTGAATATGCGGTGACCGCACTTCACGTGTCACATATTATCGTGCTGGGTCACTCCCAATGTGGCGGTGTTCAAGGATGTTTGGACATGTGTACCGGCAATGCGCCAGAGCTCGAAGAAAGCAGTAGCTTTGTGGGTCGCTGGATGGATATTTTGCGCCCCGGTTACGAGCGCGTGCGCGACAAGTATGCACCCGAAGATATGGCAGCCGCGCTAGAGAAAGAAAGCGTGATCGTCGCGCTGGAAAATCTGATGACTTTCCCCTTTGTCAACAAAGCTGTTGAAAACGATATGCTTACACTTCATGGCCTTTGGACCGACATTGGCGAAGGTACTTTGGAGTGTCTGGACTCAAAGAGCCGAGAGTTTTATTCAGTTTAATCGTGCGATCCGATATACAAATTTCATCTGACTTAAACTTACTTTAACACCTACTCGTAACATGCATTGGGGGCCTTGTTCATGGACGTCTTTTCTTTGGCGGCTGAAACGCTTGTCACGCCTATCGTTCTTTCGTTTGTGCTTGGTCTTTTTGCAGCTCTGGTCCGGTCCGATCTCAGCATCCCTGAGGCAGTCGCCAAAGGCATGTCGCTCTACTTGCTTTTCGCAATTGGTTTTAAGGGCGGTGTGAGCCTTGCAGATCATGGCATTGATCTTACCCTTGGCCTGACGCTGCTCACGGGTGTTATCTTATCTGCTGCAATTCCGCTGATCGCTTATGTGGTCTTGCGTACGCTCAGCCGTCTTAGCGCGCTCGATGCCGCGGCAGTTGCGGGACATTATGGTTCGATTTCTATTGTGACCTTTGTGGCGGCGAGTTCTGTGCTGGACAGCCAAGGCATAGCATACGATGGCTACATGGTGGCTGTAGCGGCTGCGATGGAAGCACCTGCCATCTTGTCCGCGCTCTGGCTTGTCACGCGCTCAAAAGGTGGCGGCAAGATGGAGCCGGGGCTTTGGCGTGAAATTATGCTCAACGGCTCAATCGTGCTGCTGATCGGCTCATTCCTGATCGGCATGATCACGGGCGAAGAGGGCCTGAAAGAAATCGCGCCCCTCGTGATTGCACCGTTCAAAGGTGTGCTTTGCTTGTTCCTTTTGGACATGGGCATCATCGCGGGTCGCGGGTTGCGCAAGGGGCGTGGTGTGCTGGACGCCGGCGCACTGGCATTCGGTATTATCATGCCGCTACTTGGCAGTCTGCTTGGCCTTGGAGCAGCCGTTGTGCTTGGTCTGCCGCTTGGGTCTGCATTGCTGTTGATGGTACTAAGCGCCTCTGCTTCCTATATCGCGGTGCCTGCCGCGATGCGTGTGGCGCTGCCAGAAGCAAACCCATCCGTTTATCTCACACTCTCCCTTGGTGTGACATTCCCTTTCAACCTAGTCATCGGCATCCCGCTTTATTTAGCGCTTGCCAGTGCCGTGATCGGAGGCTGATCTGATGCAAACCCACAAAGCTAAACGTGTTGTTATAACGATTGAGAAAATAATGCTCTCTCGTCTGACAAATGCAATCGAAAAGGCGGATGTATCCGGTTATTCCATTCTGCCTGTCTTTGGTGGTTCTGGCCGCTCCGGTTCTTGGACGCGCGAAGACAATCTTGGCCGCGGTGATGGCATGGTTCAGGTCATTTGTATTATTAAGCCAGAGCGCTTGGACACACTGCTCGACTCCGCCTTTGAAGTCGTTGACCGCCATATTGGCGTTGTGACGATCACCGATTGCGAAGTGCTGCGAGCAGAGCGGTTCTAGTTGAATTTTAATTGATGTGACTACTTGGCCAAAGTGTAAGCGACGTTCGCATTCAGAGAATGATCCAAACCACCTAAATTGGCCATGATGCTAAAACGACGACACCCGCGCGCGCTGTAATTCCAGCAAGCGAACCGTGCGCGCCAAAGCACGCCGCTCTAGCAAAAGAAGCGCTCGTTTGTCACTGCTGTCTTCCGCAACAATTTTTTGCTCTAGCTCATCAATGCGGTACTGCGTTTCGTTGATTTCATCGGTGTAAGCGTGAAACTCCAAACCAGTCTCATTTGCGGCACGCAAACGAGCGATCTGGCTTGCAGGGCAAACAGGGCGTAGCTCATTGCCCTTCTTTCCTTCTGAATAGGCTTTCGCGGGGACACAATACGCAGGTAAGCCCCGTTGACGCCCCTTTTCCCAAAGACTTTGCACAGGGCGCACGCCGCTTTTTTCGCAAGCTTTCGCGTGGCTTTGCAAATAGTCACTGGTGCGCCCGTTTGTGCCGTCACGAAAGCCAATCTCTTCCCAATTGCCCGCGAGACATTCTTCCTTCGAGAGCGTTGCACAGCCTGAAACTGCGACAGACAACAACAGCATGAAAACAACGCGCATAAAGATATCCCTGAGTATAAAGCGTGATCAAACACTGCACGCGAACAGGATTGTTATGCAATAACACAACCCTTAAACGAAAAACCCCGCCCAAAAAGGACGGGGTTTCATCAGATCTTAGAACAGGGTGTTAGCCTTTTTTCAGCACACGATTGCCTAGCGTTTCCGCAATTTGTACTGCGTTCAAAGCAGCACCTTTTCGCAGGTTGTCAGAAACGCACCACAGGTTGATGCCGTTGTCGATAGTGCTGTCCTGACGGATACGCGAAATGAATGTCGCATAATCACCGACACACTCAACAGGTGTGACGTAGCCACCGTTTTCACGCTTATCAATCACCATAACGCCGGGTGCTTCACGCAAGATATCGCGTGCTTCATCTTCATCAAGGAAGTCTTCGAACTCGATGTTGATCGACTCCGAATGACCGACAAATACTGGTACACGCACACAAGTCGCTGTGACCTTGATTTTTGGATCAACAATCTTCTTGGTTTCCGCGACCATCTTCCATTCTTCTTTGGTCTCGCCGCTATCCATGAACACATCGATGTGCGGGATCACGTTAAACGCGATCTGCTTGGTAAAGGCTTTTGGTGGCTTGTCATCTGTCGGGTTGTAGATCGACTTGGTCTGATCCCACAACTCATCTGCGCCAGCTTTTCCCGCACCAGAAACAGACTGGTAGGTCGAGACGACAACACGCTTGATGCGCGCGCGATCATGCAAAGGCTTCAACGCAACAACCATCTGCGCGGTAGAGCAGTTGGGATTCGCGATAATATTCTTCTTGGCGTAATCATGAACCGCTTCGGGATTCACTTCCGGCACGATAAGCGGCACATCAGGATCATAGCGGTAGAGCGATGAATTATCGATCACAACGCAGCCCGCTTTCGCAGCAATTGGCGCGTATTTCTTGGTTGCCTCAGAGCCAACAGCGAACAACGCCATATCCCATCCCGTGAAGTCAAACGTATCCAAGTCTTTCGTTTTCAACGTTTTTTCACCAAAGCTGACTTCTGTGCCCATGGATTTTCGGCTTGCCAGAACGGCCAGCTCGTCCACTGGGAACTTACGTTCATCCAGGATGTTCAACATTTCACGGCCCACATTACCGGTGGCGCCAACAACGACGACTTTATACCCCATCGGGTTACTCCTTTACGGGTTTGAAAATGTGCGGGCGCACATCAACGCGGCCGCTATACGCCTATCTTGTGCGGTCGAAAAGGGGGACACGCTTTGAGGGCATGTATTTGTGACTTAATCGAGCCGATCTTCGCAAAATGCATAGATCACGAGGCCAAACACCAACAAAGCAGCATAGAGCAGAAAAATTGCATGATAAGAAACAGCGGGGCTCAATGCGTCGACAGATAGGTTGGCGTGCATCCGCCCAGATATCATCTGAACCAGTCCGACGCCCCCAATCCCGAAGAGGTTCATCAGGGTGACGCCGCGACCGGCAAGATGCGGTGGCACGAACGCTCGCCCGTGCGCCATCATCAATGGAAAAGACATGCCAAAGAAACCCACAAGGCTGAACAACAACACGGCCTCCCAATATCCACTGGCAAAACCCAACCCAAGGGCAAGACAGACAAGCGCACCAAAGCTATTGCCGCCAAAAATCGCCCATTTCCGCGTCCCAAGCAGACGATCCAGCGGACCATAACATAGCGTCCCAACAATCATCGCGCTCGCCATGATCAACGACGCGGTGCCAGCATTGCCACCAAAAATCTCCGTTACATATGGCCCGATCCATAATCCCCTTATCGCTCCTGCGGGCGCATAAGCGACAAACATCAGCGGAATAATCAACCATAGTGCAGGCATCTTCAGAAGCGTTAGGACAGAACCACCTGCGTCACTCTTGACCTGCTCAGGGTCTTTAATCGCAAAGAACAATCCTATCGCAATCAAGCCTGTTACACCTGCTAAAACAAACACGGTTTCGCGCCAACCAAACGCATCCACCGCAAGTGCAAGGGGCACGGATCCCGCAAGATTGCCCAATGATCCAACGCCAATCATCACAGATGCAAGCGTGGCAAACATTGCTGCGGAATAGACCCGTGCAAAGACGAAAAAACTCGCCATTAAGACAGGTGCACAGCCAATGCCGATCAACAGCATCGCAATATTAAGATGCAGCGGCGTTGTGGCCATCGCAAAGACCAGCGCGCCCCCAGCCCCACCCAAAAGCAATAGCGATGAAGCCGTGCGCCGTGGTCCCAATGTATCAAGCGCCCAACCAACCGGGATTTGCATCGCTGCAAAAGAGAGAAACCAAAGGCCCGATGCCATGGCAAGATCATCCGGCTTTGCGCCAATATCGGCACCAAGAACATCGGTCATAACAGCTAAAAAAGCGCGGTAAAACTGACTTAGCACATAGGCCAAACACAAAAGAAACAGACCCGCCTTCATAGTATTCTCACTTTTAATATTCAGACGCGTGAGTGTCAGAGAATACAGGCGTCAGCAAGCACGCCGCGCTCAATTCCTCTTTCGAAAAATATCCCGTGGGGGTCCGGGGGAGCAGCGCTCCCCCGGTTAATCGGATTGCGTTCGCAATTCGAAAACACCTTGTCAGTCGTTGTCTTCACCCAATTTCGGTGAAGGCCGATCTAAGGCAAGCTCTGCATTTGAGAATATATAAGGCGCGCGCACACCTGGAATGCCACCCAGCTCGATCTGCATACCCCGCGCTTTGATTTGCGGATCATCCAACATCTCGCCCATATCATTGATCGGACCTGCTGGCACGCCTTGAGCTTCGCAAGCTGCAAGCAACTCAATCTTCGACATTTTTGACGTTTGCTCGGTCAACAACCGTGTCATCTCATCCCGATTGGCAATACGGTCTGCATTTGTCGCAAAGCGTGTTTCAAATCCCATCCCTTCAACACCAAGCAAAGCACATAAACGTTGGTATTGAGGGTCATTGCCCGTCGCGATGATGATGTGACCGTCTTTGCAATCAAACACCTGATAGGGCGTCAAATTCATATGGGCATTGCCCATCATGCCAGGTGCATCACCAGTCGCCAGATAGTTCATCGCCTGGTTCGCAGTTACGGCCGCGGCTACGTCTAGCAAAGCCATATCAATGTGTTGTCCTGTGCCTGTTGTATGCCGCTGATGCACTGCAGCAAGAATACCAGACACAGCGTAAACGCCCGTAAAGATGTCTGTGATGGCAACGCCAGACTTTTGCGGCTGACCTCCGGGTTCACCGGTGATCGACATCAAACCAGACATGCCTTGAATGATGAAATCATACCCTGCGCGGTGCGCATAAGGGCCAGTCTGCCCAAAACCCGTGATCGAGCAATAGATAAGTGCTGGAAACTCATCTTTGAGCGAAGCGTAATCAAGGCCGTATTTCGCCAAGCCACCGACTTTGAAATTCTCAATCAAAATATCTGCATCCGCAATCAGCGCTTTCAGCTGCGCTTGCCCTTCAGCGTTGCGAAAATCAATGGTGACAGATTGTTTGCCACGATTACAGGCATGAAAATAGGCAGCGGATGTGTCGCCCTCACGTTCTATGAACGGAGGACCCCAGCGACGCGTGTCATCACCTGCTGGGGCTTCAACTTTGATCACCTCGGCCCCCAAATCGGAAAGTGTCTGGCCAGCCCAAGGGCCAGCCAAAATACGCGCCAGTTCGACGACTTTCAGACCTTGGAGCGGCGCGCTCATTCGGCCAGTTTTTCGTCAATGATCGCGGAAAAATCTGCGTAGTTCATGTTGGAATATGGTTCACCGTTGATCAAAAATGATGGCGTTGAGCGAATATTATCGCGTTCCGCATTTTCCTGATACCAAGCAACCAGCGCCTGCGCATTGTCGGCGTCCTCTAGGCAGGCATCAAGCGTGTCGTTATCTAGACCACCTTTCAGACCAATCTTGCGCAACTCAGCAACAATCGCCGCAGGATCACCTGCGCGCGACCACAATGATTGCTCTTTGTAGATCAAATCCGTCATGCCAAAAAAGCGATCCGGCCCAGCGCAACGTGCAATCATGGATGCCCAAAGACCAAAGCGGTCGAAATAGACTTCGCGGTAAACAAACTTCACTTTACCCGTATCGATGTAATCTTTCTTTAGATCCTTGTAGGGACCAGCGTGAAACGAAGCACAGTGTGGGCACGTAAAGGATGCGTATTCGATGATCTCGACTTTTGCATCTGCGCTACCTTGAACCATGTCGGGGATTTCGCTCTCTTGAGCGGTGGCCACTGTCAGGCTCATCATGACCGCAACTGCGGCAGAAAATAGGGTACGAAGCATTCGGCTTCTCCTTAGGTTTTTGATTTGGTTAATACGTTTTGTGCAAGTCGCTCAAGAGCCGCGCGTAAGTCATCGCTTTTTACACCGCCCGCTGATTGCGCTGCGGCTTGTTTGATTTCCGGTGTTGGTTCGGGCTTTTTGGGCGTCACTTCACGCTCAAAAACAGCACGACCTTCTGCAAAACCGATAGGTGCGGTTTGTGTGATTTTGATACGGCTGATCGCGTTATATCCATAAACAGCGTTAACTTTGGCGCGAATTTGTTCTTTTTGCATTTCCAAGATCGGCGCGTTCGCGCCGGTCGTAAGAAGCGTCAAGGACGCCCCGAAACCTTGGCGACCGTAGCTGACATTCACAGGACGCGCGATTGCGGCAATGTCCTCACCTACAACTTCTTCCCAATGGGTCAGCAAACGCGATTGTGCAAAACCACGCGATTCAGACGCCTTACGGATACGCTGCGTAAGCAGGCTCGATGTACGAGCGAAACCTTTAGAGGTTGCACGGCGTTGCGCCATAGGGTTTGTCCTGCCTTGCATCTTACGATTCCAGCCTATCTTAGAGCGCGGGGCGAGAGGTGCCAGCGAAACCATCCATTAAGGTATATAAAGATTGCGTGAACCAGTTGATCCTTTAACGCTTTTACAGTGGTACGATCGCCATGCCCGCATGATGCCTTGGCGGGTCAGTCCAAAGGATCGTCGCGCTGGTGTGATGCCAGATCCCTACCGCATTTGGATGTCAGAAGTAATGTTGCAGCAAACGACAGTTGCAGCCGTGAAAGAGTATTTCGTCCGTTTCACGAACCGTTGGCCAACTGTGCGCGATCTGGCTGCTGCAAAAGATGCCGATGTCATGGGTGAATGGGCGGGTTTGGGGTATTATGCGCGCGCGCGCAATTTGCTAAAATGTGCACGTGTTGTTGCAGAAGAATACGACGGCATCTTTCCCAATACACACGATGAACTGCTAAAATTGCCTGGAATTGGCCCCTATACGGCGGCAGCCGTGTCTTCGATTGCTTATGATTTGCCCGAAACGGTTCTTGATGGCAATGTAGAGCGCGTGATGTCGCGACTTTATGACATTCACACTCCTTTGCCCTTATCAAAACCAGAATTGATGGAGCGTGCAGAGGCTTTAACACCTCAGACGCGCGCTGGTGACTATGCTCAGGCCGTGATGGACTTGGGCGCAACCATTTGCACGCCAAAGAACCCCGCTTGCGGGCTATGCCCTTGGCGAGATCCCTGCAAAGGACGCTTGGCCGGAACACATGTAGAATTACCAAAGAAGGTACCAAAGAAGAAAAAACCTATCCGTCTAGGTATCGCTTACGTGGCTCGACGCGTTGATGGCGCCTATCTGCTAGAGACGCGACCAGATCAGGGCCTGCTGGGCGGAATGCTTGGCTGGCCCGGTAGTGAGTGGATCGAAGGGACGCCTGTTGAAGCACCGCCGATGAAAGCGCAGTGGAAAGTGTTGAATGAGGAAGCACGTCATACATTCACTCATTTTCATCTTAGGTTAATTGTAAAAACTGCACTTGTTCCGATGGACCGCGCGGCAGATGTGGGGGAATTTGTGGCGTTAGAGGACTTTCGTCCTTCTGATCTCCCAACTGTGATGCGCAAGGTCTTTGATTTAGCGGCAGGCGGCAATAAAAAGACATCTAAAGAGGCACCAAGGAGCAGAGCAAAATGATTTCATCTGACGCAGCCGCGAAAGTTCAAAGTGCTTTACCGTTTTGGGTGTCGCTTCTCTTGATCCCCGCGATTTGGCTAGCCGCATATGTCGGCGGTTGGTGGGTTCTAATTCTCCCAGTGATAACCTGGTATTTGTTTTCCGCACTCGATGTTGCAGGAGGCTTAAACCTAGAGAATGTAGACCCGGATACCGATGATGAAAATCTGTCGCTTTATATATTGCTCACCAGCCTTTGGGTGCCTGTTCAGTTTCTGACGATCTTTGGCTTGATCTATTATGTTGGTCAGGCCGCGCACTTAGGCACATGGGAAAAAATCGGATTGTTTTTTAGCGTAGGTGTCGGAACTGGGACGATTGGAATTAACTATAGCCACGAATTGATGCACCAAAAGAACAAGCGCGAGCGGTTCTTGGCGGATGCTTTGCTCGCTATGGTTCTTTATTCGCACTTCCGATCAGAACATTTGCTCGTACATCACCGCTACGTCGGAACACCGCGTGACCCTGTTACGGCGCGCTACGGAGAAGGGTTTCATCGCTACTTCCCACGTGTTCTGCGCCAATGCTGGCTGTCTGCGTTCGGTGCAGAAAAAGCAATGCTTGCGCGTAAAGACTTGCCATGGACAGATTTCAGCAATCCGTTCTTTAAATATTGGGCCTTACAAGTTGGGTTCTTAGTTCTTGCGGTTTTACTTGGCGGTCTGACGGGCTTACTGCTATTCATCTTCCAAGCCTTCATCGCAATCTGGCAACTAGAGCTGGTAAATTACGTCGAACACTATGGGTTGACGCGAAAGCACCTAGGCGATGGCAAATACGAGCATGTGCAGCCACGGCATTCTTGGAACGCAGCGCATCAGGCCTCAAATTGGCTCTTGATCAATTTGCAGCGACATTCAGACCATCATTATAAACCAGATCGCCGTTTCCCGCTGTTGCAGACCTACACAGAAGCAGACGCGCCGCAGTTGCCATATGGGTATCCTGTGATGACAATGGCGGCGCTTTATCCGCGTTTATGGAAGCGGATCATGAACCCGCGTGTGCAGCGCTGGCGCGAGATGTATTATCCTGAAATCACCGAGTGGCGCGCGTATAACAAAGCGTTGAATCCATTGCCGAAGTAGGGCTTGCGCCGCGTTCCGCGTCGCTAAGGAAGGGGGCCAGCCCCCTCTTGGCCTTTGGCCAATTCACCCCCGGGATATTTATAGAGAGAGGAAGCTAGGGCGTTTTGCTTTTAATCTCCGGTGGGTTGGGAACAGCGAGATAATCAGCCGCTGGAATCTTTACCAGTGATTTGAGATGAAGCGCAGCTTTGTCTTCCGGCGCAAGGCGCGAAATCGCGTTCTGCACTGCTGAGAAAATTTTTTCAGGGTCGTTGGTTTTGGCAGTGATCAGCGGCAGCCCCGGTGTGGGTGAGGTCCATTCCAGTACACGCAAGTGTTTGGCAAACGCTTCGTATTGCGTAATCAAACGCCACGTCATGCCATCAAGTGCTGCAATATCCGCGCGGCCATCAGCCACAGCGGCTGCAGAGATATTGTGAGAGCCTGTTTGCAAAAGCTTATCAAACCAAACGCCTTTGCTTGTCGCATGTGCATAGGGGGCGGCGTAGCCAGATTGTGAATGGGGTTGGTTAAATGCGAATATCTCGTTTTTGAAATCTGCCAGCTCCTTGCGCGGATCGTCGGCGCGCACGACAAATGGACTGCGATAGTAGCCCGACTCACACGCGGGAAGGCCATAGTCGGGAGTACCAACCAACGTGACCTTGTCTTTCAGATGCAAACGGTAGGGCATGCCGCAGGTTTGACTAAGGACAAGATTGGGGTTTTCCCAAACCTCAAAAGCTGGAGCGTTCTGGGAGAGCGTTTCAGGGGTGTCGATGCCCACGTCTGCAAGTTCTTCGCGGATCAGCGCCCAATAGCGAGAATGTGCACCCTCAAGCTCAGGGCGGGCATACATCATCAGGCTGGCAATCATTGTTGCGACTTTCTTAGACAGGAATCAGTTAGCCGTTTAAGATCAGATCGCTCGCCTTTTCACCAATCATAATTGCAGGCGCATTGGTATTGCCGCTTACGATTTCGGGCATGATGGAGCAATCTGCAACGCGCAGTCCTTCGATGCCATGCACGCGCAATTTATCATCCACAACTGACATCGGATCGCTGCCCATTTTGCAAGTGCCCGTGGGGTGGTAGATTGAAGCCGTGTTGTTGCGCACCCAATCGAGCGTTTCGTCATAATTGTCCATGTCTAGGGAAGCGTGCGGGCGGAACTCTTGCGAGATCTTGGAGGCAAGTGGTTCTTGACGCGCAATTCTGCGTGCAATGTTGACGCCGGCGACAGCTGTGCGGCAATCAGTTTCTGTTGAGAGATAATTGGCGTGGATCTTGGGGTAATCCATCGGGTTAGAACTGGCGAGTTTGATCTCACCCTTTGATTCTGGGCGTAGCTGACAGACCGACATCGTGAAGGCAGAGAACTTATCTGCGCCCTTACCCGGATTTTCGGCTGAAAGCGGTTGAACATGGAACTGGATATCTGGCGTTTCAAGATCATCACGGGTCTTCAGAAAACCAGTCGCAAGGCTGGCAGCCATCGTCATTGGGCCTGAGCGCGACGTGATGTACTTTAGGCCAATCTTGGCTTGGCCAAACATAGAGCCGACTTCATCATTCAGCGTTGGTTCATGACATTTATAAACGAGCCGCGCTTGCAAATGGTCTTGCATATTCTTTCCCACACCTTTGAGCGGCACGACGACCTCGATACCATGTTGCGCGAGTTGCTCAGGATCACCAATGCCGGAAAGCATCAAAAGCTGAGGCGAATTAATTGCGCCACCGGAGATCACAATCTCTTTGCGCGCTTTGACGATCTGATCTTTGCCAGAGCGGTCTTTATACCGAATGCCACTCGCGCGCTTACCCTCGAAGATAATGTTCTGTGCTTGGGCGTGTGTGACTATCGTCAAATTCTCGCGCGACTTCGCAGGACGCAAGAAAGCCGCTGCAGAAGAACAGCGCAGACCGTTCTTGGCTGTCAGCTGAAAAAAGCTGACTCCCTCTTGATCCGCGCCATTGTAGTCAGGGTTGAACTTGTAACCCGCCGCTTGCGCCGCTTCGATCCATGCATCTGTAATCGGGCGTTGAATGCGCATGTTGGAGACAGAGAGCTCGCCGCTATCGTTATGAAACTCGTCTACCCCACGCTCATTGCTCTCTGAGCGCTTGAACAACGGCAGGACATCGTCCCACCCCCATCCAACGTTGCCCATCTGACGCCAGCGGTCATAGTCCTGTGCTTGACCACGGACATAAAGCAATCCGTTAAGCGAAGATGAACCGCCCAAGACTTTGCCACGGGGCCATTCAATCGAGCGTCCATTCAAGCCTTCGTCAGGTTCCGTTTTATAACACCAATCAACTTTAGGATTATGAATGGTTTTGAAGTAGCCCACGGGAATGTGGATCCACGGGTTGTTATCTTTGCCACCCGCTTCGAGCAGAATCACGCGATTCTTAGGGTCTGCGCTGAGGCGATTGGCGAGGACACAACCGGCAGAACCAGCCCCTACGATGATAAAATCAGCCTCCACGACGAGTCCCTTTCAAACTTAATTCAAAAAAACTCTATGCAGATTACAAATTGTAAGCTAGCCTTTTTTTGAAACAAAACGTCTCAATAATCATCAATAGGGAGAAAATGATGGGAACGAGTGATAAAATCAATCACCTGACGCGTCGTGACTTGTTTAAAGTTGCGGGTCAGTACGGCATGAGCTCGACGCTTATGGCGGCGGGTGCATTCGGTGGCGCGATGAGCCTTGCAAACTTGGCTTCTGCAGCTGAGTCCACATATGAAAAGCGCTTTGCGAAAGAGCCTAAGCACACGCTTAAGTTCGGTGCGGCTGGCTTTAACGCTCGCAACCTTCTGATCGAACGCGCTGGCGCTTTGGAATTTGCTCGTGACCTCGAATCACGCTCCGATGGTGAGATTCGTGTTGAGTTCATCGGCGACAACCAAATCTGTGGTCAGGTTTCCTGCGTTGAGAAGTGTCAGCAGGGCATCGTAGACATCTACGCGGCCTCTACACAGAACTCTGCGGGCGGCGCGCCGTACCTCAACGTTCTGGATTATGCGTACCAGTTCCGTACACGTGCGGACCAGTATCACTTCCTCTATCACCCTGAGTCCCAGCGCCTGCTGCGTGACCCATATGAGAAGCGCCACGGTCTGAAGTTCCTCTTCTCTCATGCTGAGCTTCGCGGCATCCAGCTGGGTCTGAAGTGGGAAGATAAAGAGACTGTCACATCTGTTGAGCAGCTTGCTGGCACGAAGAACCGTGTAACAGGTACACAGCTTGGCCGTATCGCCATGACTGCGATGAACTTGAACCCAGTTCCAGTTGCTTGGGAAGAGACGCTTGACGCGCTTAAGACAGGTTTGATTGACGGTGCGGAGACATGGTCTTCTGCGGTTGCTTACGCAAACATGAGCCCTGTTGTGTCTCAGTCTGTTTATCTCGACTTCTTCTGCGGTACAGAGCACACAGCGATGAACGCAGGCGTCTTCGACAGCCTCTCCGGCGAATTGCAGGACGTTGTCATGGAAAGCTCCTACTGGGCGCAGACACATGTTCAGGCAGCAAACGAAGCAGCGCTTGTTAAGACGGTTGGTGTTTCCGATCCGATCTTGCCAAACACAATCTTCGCGAAGAACAACGTGCGTAACGCGTTCCTCTCCAAAGAAGAGAAGCGTAAAGCTGAAGAGATGTGCTCACCTGAGTTCCAGCCTCAGCTTTGGGAAGAGTGGCGCGAGCGTCTTAACGGTTGGTCCGGTGGTCACGACACATACCAGGACATCTACAACATCTCCCGTGAGATCGACGAAGATACGCTTCCAGAGAACGTTGAGCCACGTCGCTGGTGGAAAGCATAAGTCTAAATCGGCTTATCGACTAAACGAGCCGGTCCAAGGAATTTGGGCCGGCTTTCTTGTTCCCAGAGCGCGAAAAAGCGCCATAGTGGGCGAACATAATTCATAAGGGAGGGTGCCAGATGTCAATCTGGTCAGACATGTCGATGATCGTCAGTGCGACGCTCAGTGGCGATATTACATTTAAAACCGTGCAGGCCTATCGCTCTGAAGCAGCTTGGTTTGTGTTCGGGCCTTTGACACTATTAGGTGCCATCGCGTTTTACTATCGCGAGCGTTTCGCCGAGCGCCTCGAAGAGCGGCTTGGCTATTCCGCGACCAAGATCACGCACCCTATCATTTCCGTTCTTATTCTGCTTGGACTGCTAGCTGCATTCTTGCCGCCAATAAACGCATTGTTAGGCACGCTGACTTTGGGTCTTCTCCCGATCTTGGTGGTCTTTGGCCCCATCCTATTGATCATGTTCGAGCGCACACCAGAACGTACAATCGTGATCTACGCCTACATCGTCATGGCGACGATCATCTTTGTTGGTGTGGTCCAGCGTTTTGTCTTTTCCGTGCAGGTGCCTTGGTCCACGACCATTCCACCGCTGCTCTTTATGATCATGGCTTGGTTCGGCGCAACGTTTAACATTCGCCTGCGCACGCACCTGAGCTTTTCCGAATTCCGCACAAAATATGGCCCCAAAGGCCAGCTTTTCTGGCTGACATTCGACAACTTCCTATGGCTCGTTTTCTGCGTCATCTGCGTCACAACAATGTCGCGCGTAACAGTGAACACTTACGACAACTTCGCGATTGTTCTGGGCACAGACGACACAATGCGCTGGTGGTTCTTGGCCACAATGCCTGTGTGCTTCATCTTGCTTGCGACACGCGCAATCGAGAACGTGATTGAGGACCTCGCCAACTACAAAGCAGGTGAGCCACTCATCAAACAAGCTGTTATCGGGGGGGATGTATAATGGCCGATTCAACTATCATTACGATCATTTCATTGGCCTGTACGTTCCTGTTTATGATGGGAACACCGGTATTGTTGGTGATTTTCTACTGGGTCATCGGCTGTAGCTTTGTGATTGAGCTAACGCTGGACAACACAGGCGGCGAACTCTTGAACGTGTTCAAGGACGGTTTTGCCTTGCTTGCGATGCCACTCTTTATTCTAACGGGTGACTTGATCAACAAATCAGGTATCGCCAAACGATTGTCCGACTTCGCATACTCCTGCCTTGGCTGGATCCGCGGTGGTCTGGCGATGGCGGCGATTGGCGCTTGCGGATTGTTCGCGGCGATCTCTGGTTCCAACTCAGCAACGACAGCAACCATCGGTTCCATGTTGCACCCTGAAATGGTCAAAGGCGGCTATGACGAACGCTTCTCGGCAGCGACTGCTGCGGCGGGCGGTACCGTGGGTATCATTATTCCACCGTCGATCATCTTCATCGTTTACGGCTTCCTGATGAACTTGCCGATCTCTGATCTGTTCATCGCGGGTATCGTGCCGGGTTCCTTGATGGTTCTCGCTATGATGGCGACGTGTTTCGTCGTTTGCTCTATCAACGGTTGGGGCATCATCATCGCACTGTCATTCAAGCGCGTCTTGAAAACGGCAGTCGGCGCATGGCTTGGCTTCTTCGCAATCGGTCTGGTTCTTTGGGGGATTTACACAGGTAAATTCTCACCCACGGAAGCGGCGGGTGTGACTGTTGGCTTTGGTATCATCGTGGCCCTTGCCAGTTATCCGCTGAACAAGATCATGGGCACGACTGAGGAAACACCAATCGAGGAACGCTCCATCAGTTCGATGTTCGTTGTTGAAGGCTTCACGCTGAAAGACATTCCATCGGTTGTTGTACGCTCTGCTCAGATCTCTGGCATCTTGGCACCGCTGATTGCTGTGTCTGTTGTGATGCAACAGATTCTGTCGCTTCTTGGTGCACAGGAAGTCATCGGCGGGTTTGTGACCGGCATGGGTGGCTATTACCCTGTTCTGTTCACGGCAATGGCGATTGTTTTCGTGGCTGGTATGGTTCTTGAATCCCTGCCTGTGACGATCATTCTGGCACCGATCTTGGCGCCTATCGCAGCAAGCGTTGGTGTTGATCCGATCCACTTCTCGGTGATCTTCCTTGTCGGAGCCTCCATTGGCTTTATCACGCCACCCTACGGTCTAAACCTTTATGTCGCATCCGGTGTAACTGGGGTTCCGTATTTCAGACTGCTTCGGTACTCTACACTGTATCTTGTGGCATTGATCACCGTTTGGATCACAGTCGCACTTGTCCCAGATTTGGCACTATACTTGGTGCCAAGTAGATAAAGAGTTCTGATGCCTGACGACCTTCAAAAAACGCAAGAGACGCAGATTCCCACGAACCTGCGCCTTTTGCTAGTGGTTGAAGAGATCGCCAAAGCAGGGACACCTTTGAAGCCTATGCAGCTCAGTGCAGCGCTTGGGCTTCCTAAACCAACCATCCACCGGCTTTTGCAAACCGCAGAGGCCGAAGGATTTCTACAACGCGATCTTGATGGGCGTTCTTATGGGCCGGGTCCGCGACTTCGCCAGATCGCAGTGCATACAATGTCGTCCGAACGTCTGCGCACGGGTCGGCTCGCAATTCTGAAATCCGTTGCCGAAGAGATTGGTGAAACTTGCAACCTCGCCACGCCTGATCGCGAAGGGATGACTTATCTTGATCGTGTCGAAACAAAATGGCCCCTGCGCATTCAGCTTCCTATCGGCACGCAAGTACCATTCCATTGCACTGCTAGTGGCAAAATGTATCTCTCGACTCTGCGCGAAAGTACCTTGGATGCTGTTTTGAACTCTCGACCGTTGAAAAGCTTGACCGAGAAAACCATCGTTTCACACGATGGATTGCGACAAGAATTGGCTGACACACGAAAGCGTGGATACTCGCAAGACGATGAAGAGTTTATGTTGGGCATGACAGCTATCGCCGTGCCAGTGAACGACAGCACAGGCCGCTTGATGGCGACTTTATCCGTTCATGCGCCCGAACAACGCCATTCGGTCGCGGATTTGGCGAGGTTTTTGCCGGACCTCGAAAATGCGGCAGAGAAATTGTCAGAATTGCACAGCAATTAACTTACGGGCGCCGCGCCGCCTGCTTCAGTAGCCTTGGCAATGTATTTCTTTAGATCACCAACTGCTTCGCCATCCAGCTTCAAATCATTTGGCTGCGCAAGAATATCCTGCCAGATTCCAGTCGCACGGGTAGTCGCATCAAGTTCACCGCGTTCTTGCCACGTGCCGTAGTTGGAATAATCCGCAACAAGGGGCTCATAAAACTCGGTTTGATACCGCTCCATCGTGTGTGGTGTGCCAAAGAAATGTCCGCTCGGCTGCACTTCGGCTATGGCATCAAGGCCAAAGTCGGCACCCGCAGTCTCGCCCGCAGCGCAAAGCTCTGCCACCATCTGCAGCACTTCCATATCTGTGATCAATTTCTCGTAGGACACGGTCAAACCACCCTCAAGCCAACCCGCGGCATGGATGATCACGGTCGCCCCCGCCATAAGGCACCCCCATGTGCCAAACTGCGTTTCATTGGCCGCCTGAACATCATTGAGGTTCGCCGCACTTCCCGAAGCAGAGCGCCAAGGCAAACCGATCAAACGGGCAAGTTGTCCCGCCGCCAAAGACGCGCGAAAATGTTCGGGCGTGCCAAAAACAGGTGCGCCTGACTTCATATGAACATTAGACGTGAATGTACCGTAACACACAGGTGCCCCCGCATTGCTAAGCTGGGTTAAAGCAATTGCGGCGAGCGCTTCTGTGTGGCTCAGCGTAATCGCCCCTGCTACCGTGATAGGGGCCATCGCACCCATCAACGTAAAGGGCGTCACGATACTGAGCTGACCTGCCTTCGCAAAATCGATCAAGCCTTGCGCCATTGGAATATCAATGGTGCGCGGTGAATTGGTGTTGATGATCGTGTAACATTGCGCACCACTGGCGAATTGAGCATCTGATAATCCACGAAAATTACGCAGCATTTCAAAACTTTGTTCTACTTGCGGGGTGCCACGCGAAAACACGAATGGAACTTTGTCCGTAAGTGTCATCTGCGCTTCCATCGTCGCGTAGTGACGCAAATGGATTGGAATATCCTGCGGTTCAATCAAAGGCGGGATCATGTGCATGACATCGAAATGCTGGGTCAACCGCGTGAGATCTTGGTAGTCTTGCCAAGTGCCTGGGCGACGCCCTTTTACCCGATCCGTTGCGTGGGGTGCACCGGCACCAGGTTGAAAGACCAGACTGCCCAGTTCAAGAACGATATCACGATCCCGCGCACCACCTTCAACTGCGATCGACTTGGGCGCACTTGCGAGAGCTGCCTCGATGATCTCACGACCAATGAAAACCATCTCAGTGCTGTCATCGACCTTCGCGCCACCTGGTCGAAAAATGTCACGCGCCTCGGGTAAGAGTACTTTGATGCCTAGAGTTTCAAGCATGTCCAAAGCCGCATTATGCATTTGCGCAATATGATCGTCGCTGAACGCTTTCATCGGTGGGAAAGGGTTTTTCAAATTGCGATAGTCAACTTTGCGCTTTGGCGTCGCATCAGCAGCACGCCGTGCTTTGCGTCCCTGCCTCACACGCGCATCGCTTTGCCAGCAGGGTCATAAGGCGACGGCGCAATAACTTTTGCCGCGCGCTCAACACCGACAATATGCACACTAAGCTCAGCGCCGATATTAGCACTACCAACATCTACCAACGCCATTGCAAAGGACTTTCCAAGCGTGTGGCCGTAGCCACCAGAGGTCACAAATCCAACCTTCTTGCCCTGATCCCAGATGGGTTCATAGCCACTTGCGTCTGCACCATCCGCGTCCACCTCAAGGGTGACTTGGACCTGTGCAGGGCCATTGCTGTCACGCTCTGCAATCGCAGCGTCGCGGCCTACAAAACCGCCTTTCTCAAAGTCGATCCAACGATCCATCGCGGTCATGCCGGGCGTATAGCCTTGGGTGAATTCCGCAGACCAAACGCCATATGATTTCTCCAAACGCAAACTCATCATCGCGTTAAAGCCGATCTCTTTGATGTTCAGATCAGCGCCAGCCGCCAACAGGGTTTTGCGCAGCGTGATGTGATCGCCCATGCGGCAATGAATTTCATACCCCAGCTCACCCGTTACCGACATGCGCCCAACCTTGCAGCGCAGCATACCGATATCAAACGTGCCACATCCCATGAAAGGCAGCGCACCCACAGGACCGTCACTCAGCTTTTCGATAACCTTGCGTGCATTCGGGCCAGAGAGTGAGAAGCCACACATTTCATCGCCCAAGTCTTTCACCTGCACATCAGCGCCCATGTGATCGTCAAACCAGCGCATGTGCCAACGGCGCAGGTAGTAACTGCCCATGATCCACCACGTGCCATCACCCCAGTTGAACAAGGTAAGATCGCCTTTGAGACGACCATCCTCGCCCAGCGCGACAGCCAGTCGGGATCTACCTGGCTTGGGTAATTTAGTCGCAAAAATGGTATTGAGCCACGCCTCGGCGCCATCGCCCGAGACTTCAAAGCGAGAAAAGCCTGAGATATCCAAAAGACCGACATTTTCGCGCACGGCTTTGCATTCTGCATCGACAATATCAAATGCGTTCGAGCGTTTGAGCGAAGGCGTTTCTTCAAACCCTTTGCCCCCGAAATATAGCGGCACTTCTAAATCCCAGCTTTGACCCCACTGACAACCCGCTTCCGTCATATCACTATACGCAGGCGCCATTTTCAAAGGACGACCCGCAGGAAGTTGCTCATTGGGATAGGTCATCACGAAACGGCGCGTGTAGAACTGACCCGTTGTCTCTTTGATGTATTGCTTGTTTTCTGCCCAGATACCGTACCGTGCGACATCCATACCGTAGACATCCGCCTCCGGCTCGCCATTGATGATCCACTCTGCAAGCGATTTACCGACACCGCCGCCTTGCAAGAAGCCCGCCATAACAGCGCAAGCACACCAATAGCCACGCTTGCCCGGAACCGGGCCAACCAATGGATTTCCATCAGGTGAGAACGTAAACGCGCCGTTGACCCATGTTTTGACACCCACATTTTGCAAGTCTGGATAGCGTTCAAAGCCTAAGATCAGCTCTTTCTCGATACGATCCGTATCTTCTTGTTGCAGCTCGAAACCGTATTCCCAAGGTGCGCCGTCCATCATCCAGTGCTGATGGTCAACTTCATATATGCCAAGCAACAGACCTTTCTGATCTTGCCGCATATAAGTAAAACCTTCGAGGTCTACGGTCATTGGAACCTCGAAATCCAGTTCTTCCAGCGTAGGGATGGTATCGGACACCAAATAATGGTGATTGAGCGGTGACACAGGTAGCTCAATGCCAGCCATGCGCCCAACTTGCTTGGCCCAAAGGCCAGCAGCATTGACCACATGTTCGCAGGTTATCGTGCCCTTCTCAGTCACAATTTCCCAGCCTTCAAGGGTCTGGTTCAATTCCAGAACACGGTTGTGCTCTACAACTTCAGCGCCATATTTTTTAGCGGCCCCTGCATAGGCATGTACTGTTCCAGTCGTATCAACATATCCTTCGCGATCTGCCCACATACCACCAAGCAGACCCTCACCTGACATGATCGGATTAAGCTCCACCGCTTCTTCGACTGAAACCAGACGACAGTCCTCAATCCCGATAGATTGGAAAGTGCGATACGCAGATTGCAACCATTCCCAACGATCTGGCGTGCCCGCCATTGTCAGACCACCTGTCATGTGCAGCCCAATGTTTTGACCACTTTCTCGCTCGATCTCGCTGAGCAGATCAATCGTGTAAGCCTGCAGTTGCGCGATATTTGGGTCGGCGTTGAGCGCATGAATGCCACCTGCGGCGTGCCAAGACGAGCCAGCTGTCAGAACAGAACGTTCAATCAGACACACATCAGACCAACCCATTTTTGCTAGGTGATACAGAACAGAGGTGCCAACGACGCCCCCACCAATAACAACAACTCTGTAATGAGACTTCATGATATGGCCCTTTTCAAACGTCGCTTTCAGTGGACATGTTCAAAGGTCGTCTGCTTCCACTCTAATCCAAAAACGACACATGGCGTCGCTAACTTTTCCTCCACGCTTCAGGCGTTTGACCGCTCCACGCGCGAAACGCCCGAAAAAATGCGCTGGGTTCAGCGTAGCCCAATCGATTGGAAATCTCGCTCACCGGTAGATGGGTTTCGCGCAAGAGCGTCTGCGCGCGCTCCCGTTTGAGATCGGCCTTGAGGCTGCGATAGCTATGCCCTTGCTGCGCGAGCTGACGTCGCAATGTCGCCGCAGACATATCAAGGCGCCGCGCAAGATCTGGCAACGTCGGCCAGTCCATTGGTTCTTCTGCCTTGAGCACTTTCATCACAGCGCTCACCGTTCCCTCATTGAATTTGTATCCTATCAAAAACGTCCCCGGCGCAGCGCGTAGGAAACGCTTCAAAGCAGCCTCGCTTCGGTTCACGGGCCGCTTGAGATAACTCGCGTCAAATCGGAGCGCGCCAATCGGTGCTTTAAATTCGACAGGCGCGCCAAAAAATTGGCGGTAGTCTTTTTTGTGCCATGGCGCGATGCATGTAAAACTAAGCGATTTCAACGGGATACGTGCATCAGCCAACCAGCAGGTTAAACCATGCAAAATCACCCAATAAGTGCGATAGGCAAAGGCACTGCGGTTGTTTCGGCTATCATGAAGCGTGATTTGAGCCGTGCCTTGGGTCACATCTAGTGTGCCATAAGGCTCATCAATCGCAACTTTGAGAAACCTCAGCGCACGCTGCAAAGCGACTTCGACAGTGGGCGCGGCACGAACAGCATGGGCCATAAGGGTGAAGCTGCCCGGGCGCATCGGGCGCGCGGCGTTGCCGAAAAACTCATCGTTCATCGCCTCCGCTATTCCAAGCCACAAGCGACCAAACGCCTCTGGACTAACCTTCCCACCACTTGGGGCATCAATCTGTGCCTGTGCGAGAAGTGCAGCGATATCAACGTTGCCACGCCGTGCGCAGTCAAGTGCTTCACTGACAAATGCGTTGGAAATGAACGTTTCAGACACGTGAATATCGCATGGTATAATAGCTCACTCATTTGGACTTAATTGATCATAGTTTGCCACTTTCACCTCGTCTATAGTCACGCGACACACCGCAAAGGAACGCACCCATGAGCGCCATAGACCCAATCGTTATCGTCTCTACCGCACGCACACCTATGGGCGGATTTGAGGGTGATTTCGCCTCCGTGACCGCTGCTGAACTTGGATCTGCTGCGATCAAAGCCGCTGTTGCGCGCGCAGGTATCGCCCCTGAGGATGTCGAAGAAGTCGCCTTTGGCAATGTCTTGAGTGCAGGCCAAGGCCAAGCTCCTGCTCGACAGGCTGCTCTAGGCGCGGGCCTTCCTCTTGGTGCGACGTGTACGACCCTGAACAAAATGTGTGGCTCTGGCATGAAAGCCGCGATGTATGCCCATGATATGTTGGTTGCTGGCTCCGCTGATGTGATCCTGGCGGGAGGAATGGAGAGCATGTCAAATGCACCCTACCTGATGCCCAAAGCGCGCGCAGGTTTGCGCATGGGTCATGCCGAACTCAAGGATCACATGTTCTTTGACGGGCTAGAGGACGCATACGACAAGGGACGCCTCATGGGGACATTTGCAGAGGATTGCGCTGAAAGTTTCCAATTCACCCGTGATGCACAGGATGATTATGCATTCGCGTCGTTGGATCGCGCAGTCGCCGCAATTGACGGTGGGCATTTCGATGCAGAAGTCACACCCGTTTCGGTCAAGTCCCGCTTTGACGAAGTGCTGATAACAACCGATGAGCAACCCGCAAAAGCCAAACGCGATAAAATCCGCAAGCTGCGCCCCGCCTTTCGTAAAGATGGTACAGTGACAGCAGCGAACTCCTCTTCGATCTCCGACGGTGCCGCTGCACTGATTATGATGCGCGCATCAGAGGCGGAAAAACGAGGGCTCACCCCTCTCGCACGTATGGTAGGACACGCAAGCTATGCGGACAAACCAGGGCTGTTTCCGACTGCGCCGATCGGCTCATTGACGAAGTTGGCAGACAAAACTGGATGGGCGTTGTCTGATGTCGATCTGTTTGAAATCAACGAAGCCTTCGCAGTCGTCCCGATGGCAGCGATGCACGCACTAGATTTGCCACATGATAAAGTAAACGTGCACGGCGGTGCCTGTGCCCTTGGCCACCCCATTGGAGCATCCGCCGCGCGCATCATGGTGACGCTCATCGGCGCTCTACAAGCAAAAGATATGAAACGCGGCATAGCCTCCGTCTGCATTGGCGGCGGCGAAGCAACAGCAGTCGCATTGGAGATGATGCAATGATCCTGAACGAAACCCAAGACGCGATCCGGGAAATGACCCGCCAATTTGCACAAGATGTGCTTTGGCCCACTGCGCATGAGCGTGACCGCACAAGCGCCTTTCCACGTACAGAAATCGATCAAATGGGGGAACTTGGCCTCATGGGCATGTTGGTTCCCGAAGAATACGGCGGCTCTGAAACAGGCGCTGTCGCGTATGCTTTGGCGCTTGAAGAAATCGCGGCGGGCGATGGCCCTGTATCTACAATTTTGTCTGTGCATAGTTCTGTCGGCTGCGTACCAATTTTGAATTACGGGACAGAGGCGCAAAAACAAAAATACCTGCCTAGATTAGCAAGCGGCGAATGGGTTGGCGGCTTTGCATTGACCGAACCGCAGGCAGGCTCTGACGCCTCTAATCTTCACACGACCGCCGTGCGCGATGGAGATCACTATGTGCTTAACGGAGCCAAACAGTTCATCACCTCTGGCAAAAATGGCAGCATGATCATCGTTTTTGCTGTCACGAACAAAGACGCAGGCAAACGCGGCATCAGCGCTTTCATAGTTGAGACAGATACGGCCGGCTATGAAGTTGTCCGCGTGGAGGATAAGCTGGGCCTGAATTGCACCGATACGTGTCAGTTAGCCTTCAATGATATGCGCATCCCTGCTGAAAATATGCTGGGCGAAGAGGGCCAAGGTTACAAAATTGCGCTCGCCAATCTGGAAGGCGGGCGCATAGGCATCGCCGCGCAAGCAGTGGGCATGGCGCGCTCCGCGCTAAAAGCCGCGCGTGATTACGCGACAGAGCGCACTGCGTTCGGCACTGCCATTGCCAACCACCAAGCCGTTGGTTTCAAATTGGCGGACATGGCGACGCAAGTGGAAGCAGGGCGTCAACTCGTCCTAAACGCAGCCGCATTGAAAGAGGCGGGCACCCCCTGCCTCAATGAAGCGTCCATGGCGAAGCTTTTCACCTCAGAAATGGCAGAACGTGTCTGCTCAGATGCGATCCAAATTCATGGTGGGTATGGCTATTTGTCCGACTACCCTGTTGAACGCATTTATCGCGATGTACGGATCTGCCAAATTTATGAGGGAACCAGCGACATCCAACGCCTTGTCATCGCGCGAAACTTGGATCAGGTCGCCTGATCCTCGCTTTTATCCTTAGCAAAATCTCGTTTCACAAACGTCTCAACGCCGCGCTTGATGTCCTCGATCTTGGCTTTGGGGCCGCTCAAGTCAGACGTTTTCGCTACAACGATGTTGCCACTTTTAAACAAGGGTTTCGCGGCGCGCGCTAGCCCACCAAACAGGGGCGCACGAACGACACCATTCGCCACCATGCTTGCATAAAGATCCGCTGCGACAGCTTGTGAAACACCAAGCTGTTGCGCAAGCAAAGCAGGCGATGTCCTGTTTTGTGCGCGCGCGATTGCGACCGCCCAAGCATACAAAGGGCCCGTTTTTACAGCGCCCGTCGCCTTCGCTGCTACAGGAAGCGGCATGGCCGCCGCCATAGCGCCACCAATGAGAGTTGTATTGAAAGTTCGTCTATTCATACTGATGATATGGGGACGCCACCCATCAATTGCGAGTCACTCGCAAAAACTTCTGCCTCTTTCACTAAATATCCTCGGGGGTCTGGGGGTGAAACCCCCAGCCGGTCGGAATGCTCAAGCAATCCGAAATACCTCAAAGAACCTTAATGACGTCCTTATCAATCGCGAGCATATATCCCTTGCGCGCGATGTTCTTCACCAACAGCTCACTCACCATCTGATTGCCAAGACCGTCTCGCAATCGCTTGATCCGCGTCGCACCCGCTGCTTCTTCGCAATCTGTGCTGCTACGCCCAGAAATGACAGCTTCTATCTCAACGCCGGTCATCACTTCGTCATCCATGCGCGCCTCTGCCAAAACCGACAAAGTCTCCATCGCGGCGTCGGTCAGCTTGAACCCCATGTTGTTGAGGTAGACCGTCTTCTCTTCACGAGAGATCAAAAGCGAAGACACTTGAATCCCTGAACGTTCAATTTGCGCCATTCGGCGATTTAACACAATTAGCATCACCAAAAACACAACTGCCGCGATAAGCAATGACGTCGCAAAAAGCAGCAAAACGAAAATCACAAAACGGTACGACGCAAGAGTTTCTGAAAACGACGTGCCCGATTGTGCCAAGATCTCAAGCAGCTTGATCTCAGCCTGACTGCTCAGATCGTCATTCTCGACAAAGATCTGTTCCACCCGCAGATTAAACGCATTCGCATCTGGCAGGGTCGCAAATAGGATGATCGCTGCGATCAACAAAATACCAACAATCGCCGCCAAACCAACGACGACGATCCGATTACCTGTCCGCCGCGATGCGGCCGCTGTTGCTGGTTCGTCTTGCAAAACTGATCTCCTGCTTAGCTCTCGGAGACTGACAAAACCTTCAGCAATGTCCAGCCTTTTGCAGCCAGTTCTGCTTTTACTTTCGCCTCTGCCGCCGCGATCGTGCAAGGGCCGGATACAATGATCGAGCTTTGTTCAAGGCGCAAAGGGTTATCCTGCTTGGCCTTATAAACGGCTGTACAATCAGCCAAAGCTGCGCTTGCAAAAAGCGAAAGCACGCTGGCCAGGACTAGGAGTGTGATGCAATGTTTCATAACACCTTAAATGCGCCGTGCAGCAATGTTTTTCAATAACATTGGGTGTTTAGACCTCTGCTATTCGATAACACTGCGATGATATTGCCTGCCAAAGCGGGTTGCCCCCAGTTTGATCCCATCAAGCCCGCCAATCACTGGCAGGCACCAACCAAGTCAGGATCAAACACATGCATCGTGCTTTCATTTCTACAGTTGTCGCAACGGCTCTTGCTTTCACAGGCATTACATCGAGCATGGCTCAAGCGGGCGAATACCGCTATGTACAACCACGCTCTCAAAACCATGTCGATCCGGTTGCCGCAACCATTGCAGGGATCGCTGCGTTGGTGATTGTCGGTAAAGCGATCGAAAACAACGGTGGTTTCAAGAAGAAACAACACCACAAGCCGAAAGCTCATATTTCAAACAATCGCGGGCATGGTCATAAAAGCCATCGTAGCCACCGTGGGCATGGACCAAAAGCGCACAAAGGTCATCGCGGTCACCGCGCGCACAACAACCGTCGTGGACACGGCTGGCACCGCCACGGCAATGGTCACCGTCACAGCCACGCTTATGGCCCGCGTCACCACCGTGGTCGTAACTAAACAGGGTTGAGCAGAGCTTGGCACCCCCCTCTAGTACCGCCAAGCATCAAAGAAGCGCGCAGTTGGACATGGCTGCGCGCTTTTTTATATATCTACGTGGTATGTTTGGACACAAACTGCGCGATTAAGCTGAACGCGTCTTCAGTTTCGGGTGCATCTTCAACCACCATCGGCCACGCATGCGGCGCGAAGTTATGTGCATGAAACTCTGCCTCGACACCAAAGCCGTTAAGGATCTTTTCAAAACTCTCAATCTCGTCCCTAAAAATTTCCACCTTACTGTAAAGCACAAGATTAGGCGGAGCGCCTTCAAAACTTCCGTTTTCTGGCGATATCTCAGGCGTATTGATCGCAGTCTGCCCAGCGTACATCTTTGCAGCGCGCGTGGTCCAAGCGCGTGTGAGGATCACATCCTTTGCACTGAGCTCATCGACAGATGGATAAGACATGCTTAGATCAAGCCAAGGCGACAACGTCACCACGCAAGCAGGCATTGGCCATTGTTTTGCAAGCAAGCGATGGAGTAAGGCAAGTACCAAACCCCCACCCGCGCTTGTCCCAGCGAGAACGATCCTGTCGGCAACGACCCCACTCGCACACAATGCTTCGTATGCTGCTTCAGCATCATTCACGGCCGCAGGGTAAGGCGCATAAACCGCTGTCGTGTACTTCACAGAGATCACCGGAATGGCGCAACTGATCGCAAGTCGACGCGCATCGTTCTCATTCGCGCTCGGACTACCAATCGTATAAGCGCCACCGTGGAAATAGAGGATGCAGACGTCTTGATCCCCAGTCGTGTTTCCTCTGACGACGTCCGGCGTGACGCGCAAACACTCGACTTCACCCAATTTCATAGCGGTAGTTGTCGCCGCATCATAATGCGGACCCCCTGCGCGAGGGCGTCTTTGCGTCAACCAATTGATTAAGCGTTGTGAAGGAATGAACCTCAACATCGGTTTTAGGGTTTGCTGAAGATTTTTGTTCGCAGCCTGCAGTTCTGTTGAATGTGAGTCCGGGTTCATATGAAGATCACTCTTTGCTTTTAGTTCCAACAGCGACGTCTTAGGTGGAACGCGCAGCACAATTCGCGAGAAAGACACCGCATGAGCATCGTAGGGCCAGACTATTCGTTTGAACAGAGAGCACGCGCGCGAGGCTTACCTATTGTGGCTGGCGTGGATGAGGTTGGTCGCGGACCGCTTGCAGGCCCTGTGACGGCTGCGGCTGTCATCCTTGATCCTGCGCACATTCCCGATGGTTTGAATGACAGTAAAAAGCTCTCCGCAAAGAAACGCCAAGCGCTGCATGACGAACTTTTGCTTTGCGCGGACGTTAGTATTGCCCACGCATCTGTCGAAGAAATTGATGAGCTGAACATCTTACGCGCCTCTCATCTTGCGATGGAGCGCGCAGTTGCGGGGTTGAAACAACGCCCTAATCATCTTTTGGTTGATGGAAACATGATCCCACGCGGCTTGACCGGCTCGTCTGAGGCAATTGTGAAGGGCGATAGCCGATCTGTGTCGATTTCTGCTGCCTCAATTGTGGCCAAAATCTGTCGAGATTATGTCATGTGGGATTTGGCGCAACACTACCCTGGATATGGCTGGGAAACGAACGCCGGATACCCGTCAAAAAGTCACAAATCTGCGTTGGAAAAACTGGGTGTCACCCCTCACCATAGACGTTCGTTCAAACCGGTACACAACATCTTGTATCAAGAAAAATAACTAACATATTGTTTAGAAAAAGAAATTGACCGCGAATCAGGTTTGAATCACATTGGGTCTCAACCACAGAGCGAAAAATCGCCGGGACATGAGGCACGATATGACAGACCAAAAACTGGCGCAGAGCACAGCTGCGCTACCCCTAAACACGATTCAATCTGGCGATTGCATCGAAGTGATGAACAGCCTGCCAGAAAATTCGATCGATCTGATCTTCGCTGATCCACCCTACAACTTGCAGCTCAAAGGCGATCTGCATCGTCCCGATAACTCCCGCGTTGATGCGGTTGATGATCATTGGGACCAATTTTCCTCATTCGCCGCCTACGATAGGTTTACCCAAGACTGGCTCAAAGCGGCGCGCCGATTGCTCAAACCCAATGGGGCTATTTGGGTAATCGGCTCTTATCACAACATCTTTCGGGTTGGCTCTGCGTTGCAGAACGAAGGTTACTGGATCCTGAATGATGTGGTTTGGCGCAAGTCGAACCCGATGCCAAATTTCCGTGGCAAACGCTTTACGAACGCGCATGAAACGATGATCTGGGCTTCAAAATCCGAAGGCGCAAAATATACGTTTAACTACGAAGCGCTGAAATCGTTGAATGAGGGCATTCAAATGCGCTCTGATTGGGTTCTTCCAATTTGCACCGGTCACGAACGTCTCAAGGATGAATCGGGTGACAAAGCGCATCCGACGCAAAAACCAGAAAGCCTGCTGCACCGCGTAATCGTTGGATCAACAAACCCAGGCGATGTTGTCCTCGATCCATTCTTTGGAACAGGCACGACAGGCGCAGTGGCCAAAATGCTCGGTCGTGAATACATCGGGATCGAGCGTGAGGAAGCCTATCGAAAGGTCGCAACACAACGCATCAAAGCAGTCCGCAAGTTTGATCGCGAGGCACTACAAGTTTCGACTTCAAAACGCGCTGAACCACGCGTTCCATTTGGCCAACTTGTTGAGCGTGGCATGCTGCGCCCTGGCGAAAATCTTTATTCGATGAACAACCGTCACAAGGCAAAGGTACGCGCTGACGGCACTCTGATCGGGGATGATGTCAAAGGGTCAATCCACCAAGTTGGTGCCGCGCTAGAAGGCGCCCCAAGCTGCAACGGTTGGACATATTGGTCATTCAAACGTGATGGCAAAATGGTTCCAATTGATTTGCTACGTCAGCAAATCCGATCCGAGATGGCTGAAAAGCCGACTTAAGCAAAGCAACACTTTTCAAAGAACACCGCCGGTGCCTGTGTCCTGACTTCGCAGCACCTACTAACCCCGCCTTGTCTACAGGGCGGGGGCTTTTCGCGTTTTGAGACTTGCCTGCTTAGGTCACTTTTCAATATTTCTCGAGCTTATCAGTGATTCCAACTCCGAATGTGAATCAAACCGTGTTTGAATCTCTGACGACTGATAGAGTTCATTCATGATCTCTCGATCAAGTTTGTCACAAAACGTAATAATGCTGAACTCACTTACAGCGCTCAGCAAAGAGGCCAAAAACTCCGAAGTTCCGACGACCAGTCGCACGTTTCCCGGCGTTGTTTGTATGTTCAAAACACCCGTCTCAACGGTTTCATAAAGCGGAACAAACCGAGCAGCGGATGAGCCTAGAATGGTAATGTGCCCTGCGATTTCTATGTCTCTTACAATCAGCACAGCTAGAATTTTGCAGTATCTTCTATTGTCCAAGAAAGGGAAGGCCAGCACATAAGCTTTCCAAAAGAACACAATCAAACTGATCAAGCCAAGTAACACAAAAAACACGAGTGAAAGGTTGAAGTAGGACCTTGCATCCGCGCCCGTCCAGCCGCGGAAGGGATTGGTGAAATTGAACTCAAACCGCTCAAGAATGAGCCGTTTGTTCACACCGATAGACGCCTGATTTATCAATTGAGGACTTGCGCAAAGCTCTTCAAATATTTGCGCTGCTTTTTCGATATTTCGCGCGCTTGGCACCTGCGCGTTGCGACGTCCTGAAAGCTGCAGGACCGCAAACTCATCAAGAATTCGGTTCAAAAAGGGTGCATGCATGGTTTGGTTGTTGGCTGCCAAAACCGGAAAGATGGTCAATAAATTTAGCTGTGAAAGCCCGCGCCCTAAGAGCCTGTTTTGCGCTTCACTCAGCGGAGCACCTGTCACAAAAAACGCTTTGGTCTGAGCGCGCACTTGATCAAAAGCGCGTTTTTCTTCGCACAGCGCCGCTGCGATCGACCCAAGTACCGACGATACGCTTAAAAACACTACAAATGTAACAGCTTGAAATTTTCTCACAAATTTCCTTTCAACTCACCGATGCGCTTTTCATCGCTCATAAGCGTGAAATTCGGGTAAACAGTCTTCGAAGCTTCAAAAACAGAGCCTGAAGAATGCAGAAAATTGATTTTAAAAAGACGCTAAAAGAACTCTATGCTCCAAAGTCGAAAGAGTTCGTTTTGGTCGACGTTCCAAAGATGAAGTTCATCATGATCGATGGCCATGGGGTTCCAGAAGGAACGATTTATTCGGATGCTGTATCATGGCTCTACAGTGTGAGTTACCCACTGAAATTCATGTCAAAACAGCTTCTTGAGAGAGACTATGTCGTCCCTCCGCTTGAAGGGCTGTGGTGGGCAGAAGACATGAGCGCATTCACACAAGATCGCAAAGAAGAGTGGCTTTGGAGCATGATGATCATGCAGCCTGATTGGATTAGCGAAGACATGTTTGAGCAAGCCGTCGAGAAGGCCATCAAAAAGCTAGGACAGAAACCCAAAACGCTTCGCTTGGAGAGCTTTGAAGAAGGGCTTAGCGCGCAAATTTTGCATGTTGGACCGTACAGCGCTGAAGGTCCGACGCTCGCGTATCTGCATGATGAATTCATGCCTGCCAATGGATTGGATTGGAACGGTCAACACCATGAGATCTATCTCGGAGATCCGCGCAAGACAGCGCCTGAAAAGCTGAAAACTATCTTGCGACAGCCCGTCAAACGCGTTTAACGGTTGCGCGTTTCCATAGACTGGTAATTCACCGAAATTGTCGGGTACTTCCAATCGTTTTGCCCTTTGCGGTCACGCCCGACAACCGCGCCAGCAAGAGCACCAGCAAGCGCGCCTGACAACGCACCGCCCAAGGTCGTGTCTTCTTGATCACCTGTTGCGTTTGCAACAGCCTCCGCCCGAGTTGCGTCAAAGGCATTCGCAGTCACGCTGCGTGTGATCCCCTGATACGTACAGGTCACTTTGACCGGCTGAGATAAGTTACCATAGTCAGGCAACAACACTTTACCCGGTGTTCTGAAACTTGCCGAAAAATTCGCGCCTTGTAACTGACATGGCACTCCGCTTTGGGGTTCAATGATCGAGATGACCTTAGACATGTCACGCGGAGCGACGACCTGTACCAGCGTTTCGTCATAGCCAAACAATGCATTGGAACTTTGCGATGAGAACGTCACTTCTGTCACCGCCTGACGGGGGCCACCGGAGGACACACAGGCCGAAAGAGCGATGCCTGAGAGAAGAAGAAAGGCGTTTTTCATTTGAAGCTCCAGTGGTCGTTTGGAAGGAGCGTAAGCGAGCATATCCAACAAAGCAATAATTTCGCGCTAAGGAAGCTCAGTAAGCCCTGTTTGCGCCATGGCAATGCTAAGCTCGTCGCTGAAAACATCCCATAGCTTGGCAAGACCTGCTTCACCGCCAGCCGCGATTGCAAACTGTAAAGAGCGGCCAAAGAATGTGTAACTCGCACCCGCATGCAAAGCTTTCAAAGCATCTTCGCCTGAGCGCAAGCCACTGTCAAAAAAGATCGGGTAGTTGGGCCCAAGAGCCGCGCGCATGGCGGGCAACAGGCTAAAGGGAGAAGGCGCGCTTTCGAGTTGGCGCGCACCATGACTGGACACTTGCACGGCGTCGACACCAGCTTTCTGCAGGTCCACAGCGTCCTCGACGTCAAGCACACCTTTCACAACCAGATTGCCGTCCCAAGCATCGCGCAAGCGTTTCAGTGTATCCCAATCCGCGCGTGCGCGACTTTCTGTGCGGTCAAACGCGTAGCCGTCCATCTCAAAATTCGCCATCTGCGGCTTGCCAGAAAAGAGTGCTGATAAAGACCAATGTGGGTGAAGCGCGAAGTCGATAAATTGTTTGGGCCCGATCTTGAAGGGCATCTTGAAGCCATGACGCAATTCGCGTGGGCGACGCCCAACCTCAGGTACATCCGCAGTCAGCACCAGCGTTTGATATCCCGCAACTTTCGCGCGTTCGACCAACTTAAATGTGCCAATTCCATCACCACTGAAATAGAGCTGAAACCAAGCGTGCCCTTCAGCAACTTCAATGATCTTTTCCATAGGGGTCGAGGCAACGGTTGAGACGCCATGGGGCACTTCATACTTCGCGGCCAAGCGCGCAAGCATCAGGTCGGCGCCAACACCAGACAGGTTACACATGCCCATCGGCGCAATCCCAAAAGGACGTTGAGAGGGTTTACCAAAGAGGCTGGTAGAGAGAGAACGCTCGCTCACGTCTCGTAGAATACGTGGGCGCAACGTTGCAGCGTCAAGTGCTGCACGATTGCGCAGAGCGCCCGTCTCTTCCCCAGCTGATCCATCGATGTAGTCGAAAATCATCCAAGGCAAGCGCTTCTTGGCAAGCCGCCGCGCATCACTCGCAGAGTGGATATGCGCGGCGGCCCAAGTCATTAGGCTTTCACAGCTTCCATGAAGCGATGACGGATCACAACAGGGTCAAGCGTAATCACAGGTAGCTTGATGTTGCCGCTGTCGCACTTGCACACGATGATCGTCATCTCGTCACTATCAATCGCGTCTTGCAACACAGGACCAAGGTCCTTGTCCTGCACTTCAACCACATTCTCGCAGCCACAGGCGCGCGCAACATCCGTCAGGTTTGTCTTCATACCCGCATATGTCGGTTGATCGCCAGTCGAGCCGTAGGAGCCGTTATCGATGATCAGCAGCGTGTAGTTGCCCGTCGCGTTGTTCGCGATTGTGGGCAGCGTGCCGAGGTTCGTCAAAACTGAGCCGTCACCGTCGATGGAGATCACAGGCTTGTCCTGCGCGAGCGCCAGACCGAAACCGATGGAAGAGCTAAGACCCATCGTGCCGAGCATGTAGAAATTCCGCTCATTATCATCGATCATGTGCAGCTCTTGGCTGGGCAGACCTATGTTACACACCACGAGGTGCGGGTTAAGGATCGGGGCGATTTCTTTTAGGATTTCTGAACGGATCATTGGTCGCCGTAGCCTCCCCAGAAGTTAGCATCTGTCAGGATCGCGACAGGCTTGTTGCACATGAATGTGTATTTCAGAATGTTGTCGAACTCTTCGACGTCCTTCTGCCAATGGAAGTGGTACGTCGGGATGTTCATCTGAGCGAGCAACGCTTTAGTATGAACCGCCATTTCAACTTGGCATGCCACAGGCTCACGCAACTCACCACGGTAGCTAATGATCATCGGCAAAGGCATACGGTAGAACTGTGTCAGTGTCGCAAGGGTGTTGATGGTCACACCGATCGCTGTGTTCTGCATGATGATCGCAGGGCGTTTGCCACCCATGAATGCACCAGCGCAAAGGCCCATGCCTTCGTCTTCTTTGTTAGACGGAATGTGGAAGATTTCATCGCGATTTTCGACTTCTTCAATCACACCAGCCAGCTGTTTACAGGGCACTGTTGTGACGAAGGAGACATCGTTCGCGACAAGATCGTCAACGATCTTCTTGTCGATATTCATGGGTGGGTTCCTTTGTTAAGCGTCATTCGGTTGTTCTTTTAAATCCAGGGATCAAGGATGATCTTTGGTGCAGCGACCCGACCTGCGCGCAGGTCTTCAAAAGCGTTTTGCCCATCATTCAGTCCACGTGTTTCTGTCCAATCCAACGCACCAAGGCGGCCGTCAAAGATTGCTTGCGCGGTGTCGCGGAAGTCTTGCGCGGTGTAGGTGTAGGTGCCGATAAAGGTGATCTCTTGCAGTGTCATGCGCCGGACATCAAGCCCACCTGTATCCTCACCAAGTCCAACGTGCGTGATCACACCACCGGGCATGACGCAGGCGGATGCTACGGCGCGTGTCGCAGCATATCCGACCGCATCGATCACAACTTCAAACTGACCTTCAGCTTTAGCAAGCGTGACTTGTCCACATGTCTTGTTTAAGTAGTAGCGCCTCGCAGAATTGGGTTCTGCAATCGTCACGTCATTTGCACCCATAGCTTTCAAAGCCAAAGCCGCCGCAAGGCCAATAGCGCCACCACCTATCACCAGTGCGCGTTTCTCCATGCTGGGATGAAGCGCTTCCAACGCAAGGCGCGCCGCATGCCAACTGACTGCGAGCGGCTCCGCCAGCGCAGCTTTGGCCAAAGATACATTCTCAGGCACGGTTACAAGGTTGCTATCTGGCATTGTAATGTATTGTGCAAACGCCCCTTCACGCGGCATCATCGAGATGATTTCGCGGTTTGGGCACAGGTTTACACGCCCTGCTTTGCACGCATTGCAACTCATACAGGTTACAAGCGGATTAACTGTCACGCGGCGACCGTCCATATCACCGCCAACGATAACACCAGCAGCTTCATGCCCAAGAATGAGCGGGGCGGGGCGACGTGCATCATGCCCTAAAAAGGCATGCATGTCAGAGCCACAAATGCCAACAGCTTGGACTTTAATCAGATGCTCATCCGTGCCGGCGACAGGGTCTGGCATGTCGCGGAAGTTAAGCGTTTCAACGCCATCATACACCAGTGCTTTCATTTTGCAGTGAATCCCCCATCAACCATCAGTACCTGACCAGTGACATAGCTTGACGCGTCTGAGCACAGAAAAAGCAAAGGGCCATCCATATCCTCAAGCCGTCCATTACGACCTGCACAAGTTTGCGCTGCGTTTCGCGCAGCACGCGCGGGATCATCGAAAACTGCGGCTGTTAGCTCTGTCGGAAAGAAGCCAGGTCCAATCGCATTGGCCGTGATACCATCACTAGACCACGCTTCTGCCATCGCACGAGTAAGTTGCCCGATACCGCCTTTACTCGCACCGTAGGCGATGCCGCCCGGAAAGGCGCGTGTGGTTTGTAAACTCGCAAAGTTCACGATGCGCCCCCAGCCCTTGGCCTTCATCGCAGGAACTATGGCCTGGCTAATAAAGAACGGCGCCGACAAGTTCAGCGCAAGCGTTTGATCCCAACCCTCAGCGGTAACTTCATCCGCCGCTTCGCGCGTATTCACACCAGCTGCGTGCACCAGAATATCAGGCGCGCCGAAGGGCGCTGAAATAGCTTCAACCAACGCCTTGAGACCATCGCGATCCGCAACATCGGCGACAACGTAACCCACACCTTCACCAATTTCTTCCCGGAGGCTGAGCAAAGCCGCTTCACGCCGCGCCACACCGACGACAAACGCCCCTGCTGCCGCAAGTGTGATCGCGACGCGGCGACCAATGCCAGAACTGGCACCGGTCACACAGGCGACACGCCCAGTCAGATCGAAAAGATCGCGCGGATCAGTCATACCTTAGCCTTGAGCGCTTAGGTCAAAGTTTTCACCTGGAAAGTACTTCGCCAAACGCACATCAGCTGCGCGTGCGTGACCTTCCATGCCCTCAAGTCGCGAAATACGCGCGGTTGCTTCCGCAACGCGCTTGGACGCGTCACGGGTGGAGCGCTGCCACGTCACAATTTTCATGTATTTATGCACAGACAGACCACCCGTATACCCAGCCGCGCCAGATGTTGGCAGCACGTGGTTCGTACCAGAGGCCTTGTCACCATATGAGACCGTGGTTTCTTCACCCAAGAAGAGTGAGCCATAGCAAGTCAGCGTGTCGAGCCACCAGTCAAGATCTTCTGCCTGAACGGTAAGATGCTCTGGTGCGTACTCGTCAGAACATTTCGCCATATCTACGCGGTCTTCGCAAACGATAACCTCAGCATAATCGCGCCACGCAGCAAATGCATTATCACGGTTCAATTCTGGCAGATCATCGATCAAGGCAGGAACCATATCCATGACAGTCTTTGCCAAGTCGCGATCATCAGTTACCAGCCAAACTGGTGAATTGTAACCATGCTCTGCTTGTGACACGAGGTCGGTTGCAACGATGTGTGGATCCGCTGCTTTGTCAGCCAAGATCAAGCTATCTGTCGGTCCCGCAATCATGTCGATTCCAACACGACCGAAAAGGATACGCTTTGCTTCGGCAACGAACTGGTTGCCCGGCCCCACAAGAATGTTGGCTTTTGGCAGGCCAAACAAACCAAAGGTCATCGCAGCAACACCCTGCACACCGCCCATCGCCAAAATGTTATCCGCTCCACAAATATGCGCGGCATAAATGATTGCAGGCGCAATTCCAACGCCCGGACGAGGTGGGGAGCATGCCGTAATGCTATGACAACCCGCGACTTTCGCAGTTGTAACAGTCATGATCGCAGAGGCGATGTGGCTATAACGACCTCCAGGAACGTAGCATCCTGCTGCATCCACTGGGATCGCTTTCTGACCTGCAACAAAACCTGGTTCGATCTCCATTTCAACATTCGTAAGTGTCGATTTTTGGATCTCGGCAAAGCGCTTTACGTTGTCGTGGGCGAAACGGATATCAGCTTTCAACTTCTCAGGGACCAACGCAATTGCTGCGTCGATGTCTTCTTGGGACAAAAGCACAGCCCCATCATACTGATCAAACTTCGCCGCATACTCTAGCGCTTTTGCATCACCGCCGGCTTCGATGTCATCGAGAATACCTTTGACTGTGTCATGAACCTCAGACGCACCAGAGCTTGAGGTCAATGTAGCCTTTTTCAAATATTCACGGGTCATGGGCAAAGGTCCTATCGGGTATGAGAGTTTGATTCTTGGGTCGAACATACTGCTGCCGCATCAAAATGCAAGCGCTTACATTAGGCCGTAAAATCTTTGATTCCAGCGCGAATGACACGCGTCTTGCAAAGGTACATTCCATCAGGCATGGCTGCCTTGAAGGGTCTTTAGCGGCCAAACTACAATGAACAACAGGAAAGGGATTTAATATGATTGAACGTATCGGAACGGGCATTCGCTCTTCAAAAATCGTGAAACATAATGGTGTTGCTTACATTACAGGCCAAGTCGGCGAAGGCGCGACAATACAGGAACAAACCATAGAATGCCTAAGCCGTGTCGATGCTTTACTCACTCAAGCAGGATCATCCCGCGAAAAGATGTTGCGGGTTACGATTTGGCTTGCTGATATGAGCGACTTCGACGGCTTGAACGAAGTGTGGAACGCATGGGTGCCAGAGGGTCATTCCCCTGCCCGCGCTTGCGGTGAAGCCAAACTCGCACGGGCCGAATTAAAAGTCGAAGTCATCGTAGACGCAGCTTACGATTAAGCTGTCTTCAATGCGCTTGCTTTTAGATGGCGCATTGTTAGCCTACGCCCCAAAAGATCAGAATAAATACGGAAGGATTACCTATGAGAACGCGCGCTGCCGTGGCTGTTGCCGCCGGAAAACCTCTTGAAGTGATGGAAGTGAACCTTGAGGGCCCGCGCGCCGGTGAGGTTCTCATAGAGATCAAAGCGACAGGTCTTTGTCATACGGATGAGTTCACCCGTTCAGGCGATGATCCCGAAGGTATTTTCCCTGCGATCCTTGGCCATGAGGGCGCAGGCATCGTAATTGAAGTGGGCGAAGGCGTCACAAGCCTAGAAGTCGGTGATCACGTCATCCCGCTTTACACCCCTGAGTGTCGTGAGTGCGAATACTGCCTGAACCCCAAAACCAACCTATGTCAAAAAATCCGCTCTACCCAAGGTGCGGGTCTGTTGCCTGATGGCTCCACGCGTTTTTCCATGCTCGATGGCACGCCTATCCATCATTACATGGGCTGTTCGACCTTTGCGAACCACACGGTTGTGCCAGAAATTGCGTTGGCAAAAGTGCGTAAAGACGCTCCATTTGACAAGATTTGCTACATTGGCTGCGGTGTCACAACAGGTATCGGCGCTGTGATCAACACAGCAAAAGTCGAAATCGGCTCGACCGCGATTGTCTTTGGTCTTGGTGGTATTGGTCTGAACGTAATCCAAGGTTTGCGCCTTGCGGGAGCAGATCAAATCGTCGGCGTTGACTTGAACGATAGCAAAGTCGAAATGGGTACACATTTTGGCATGACTGATTTTGTTAACCCTTCCAAAGTTGACGGCGATCTGGTGGCGCATCTGGTCGAGCTTACAGGTGGCGGCGCAGATTACACTTTCGACGCGACAGGTAATGTGGGCGTGATGCGCACTGCACTTGAAGCCGCTCACAAAGGCTGGGGAGAAAGCATCATTATCGGTGTCGCACCTGCCGGCGCCGAGATTTCTACAAGACCGTTCCAACTTGTGACAGGACGTTCATGGCGCGGAACTGCCTTTGGCGGAGCCTCGGGGCGGACAGATGTTCCAAAGATCGTAGACTGGTACATGGATGGCAAGATCGAGATCGACCCGATGATCACGCACAAGCTGACATTGGACGAGATCAATGAGGGCTTCCATCTGATGCATGAAGGCAAGTCCATTCGTGCTGTCGTTGAATTTTAGTAAACGCCTTTAGTCATATAAGAACGAGCCGCCGAACCAATTGGATCGGCGGCTTTCTTTTGTCTTTACGTGTTTTGACCAACTTTTTCTCAGTTGCTTAACATTGTTAACCTTTTGTTAACCTTTCTTTCCGATTGGTGACCGAGAAGAGGACAACGCGAGATGCAAGCCCTACTTTTGGAAGATGACGAATCCACTCGCACGCTCTACGGAGAATGCATCACAAGTGCAGGTCATAAGGTCATTGAATGCGACACACTTGAAAGCGCTTATACCGCGCTCAGAAGCCATCAGATCGATGTGCTTGTTCTGGACTTAGTGATCGGCGATTCCAACTGTCTCAGTCTTGCACAATTTGCAGGCTACGCAGCACCTGATGCAGAAATCATTCTCGTAACCGGGTCAGGACGTTTTGCCCAAGGGGAAGTGCTTTCTGAATATCCGGGCATTAACTGGATGCTTCATAAACCAATCGCAATTGGTGATTTGGAAGCTTTGATCGAGCACGCTGCGCGACGAAGTGCAAAACTTAACTAGCTAAATCCACTCTTAAGTTGTATGTCTCGATATGACATATCAAAAAACGGTAGTAATCGACTGCCTTTGATTGACATGCCTTTATTGTTCTCTCGAAGGACTTGGCAATGACTATCGACACGACCGCGGATGCAGTAACTCAATACTCTCAAAACATTGATCCCGAGTATGTCGAGCGCGAACGTCGCTCCCTTAGTAAATACAGCAAGCTTAGAGCAATACATTGGTTCGCGGTTTTCATGTCGCTGGTTCTGACGTTTTCAATTTGGCAATATTCTCGGATGCAAATCACTTTGCGGACAGAAGCAAGGTTTGCGTCAGCTGCTGATCAAGTCGCAGAACTGATCGAAGAGCGACTACAAAAGTATGAATTGGCACTTTGGGGCGGCGTCGCAGCGATGCGCACCCATGACAATCTTTTAGACTTTGAAAAATGGCAAACCTTTGCAGCCAATCTGGAAATCGAAGACCGCTATCCCGGCATAAACGGCATCGGGGTGATCCATCAAATCAAAGAAGAAGACCTAGAGTCTTATCTTAATGAGCAACAACGCAGCCGACCATCCTACCGCATCCACCCACCCCATGACGGTAACATCTACCAGCCAATCACTTTGATAGAACCTGTCGACATCAATATTGAGGCTGTTGGACTTGATATGGTCCATGAAGCCAATCGCCACACGGCACTAAACCAAGCACGCGATACGGGCTCGGCACAAATCACCGGACCTATCGTTTTGGTTCAAGACGCAAGCAAAAAGCCAGGCTTCCTCTTTTTTGCACCTTATTACGCAACTGATAGCCATGACACTTTAGAAAAAAGGCGCGCGCAATTTACAGGCGCTATCTACGCGCCTTTCGTTGTGCACAAACTCTTGGATGGCGTCTTGAATAAAGACAGGCGCACCACAGCGATCAGGATCACAGATGGTGATCAAGTGATCTACGATGAAATCAACAATGAAGACGCTGACTATGACGTAAACTCATTGGGGGAACGAAAGATCTCGATGAATTTCTATGGACGCGAATGGGTTCTCGACATTCGTGCAGGTCTGAATTTTCGCGCTGATAACTCCGGAATTGAGTCTATCGCGCTGCTGTGTGCAGGTCTTTTAGTCGATCTGTCTTTGCTAATGATATTTATCGTTCTGACCCGTGCTAATCGACGTGGGATTGCATTTGCCGATATGGCCACTTCTGCATTGGATGGTGAGGCGCGCGCGCTACAAATCACCAACGCCGAACTCATTGTCGCACGCAAGGAAGCTGAAAACGTAAGCGAGATGAAGTCCCAATTCCTCTCAACGATCAGCCATGAAGTACGCACACCTTTGACGGCGATTAGTGGAATTTTAGTCCTCCTCGCGCGCGCCGATTTGCCCGCAAAACAAGAAAAGCTGGTAAAGGCTGGCAAGACTGCGTCTGAAAACTTGATAAAGCTGCTTACAGATGTGCTCGATTCTTCTCGTCTGGAAGCAAACGCAGTCGAACTTCTTGAACGAGATATTGCGATCAAGCCCCTCGTTACGGAGTGGCAAACCCTTGCACGGGGGATGATTAGCAAGCTTGAAAAAGACATTAGCATCGTGGCTCACGTGTCCGATGATACACCTGCAAAAATCTACGCCGATGATATTCGCGTCTCGCAACTACTGAACAATCTTATGGACAATGCGATCCGCTTTACCGAGCAGGGTGAAATTGCGATCAAGACCTACCCGATCGCTGCAACTCAAAACGATCCTGAAATGCTTGTGATCGCAATTGAGGATTCTGGGATCGGAATTGCACAAAGCGATCTTGGACTCATCTTTGAGCGCTATCGCCAAGTCGATGGCTCGATAACGCGCGAGCGCGGTGGCGCAGGGCTTGGCCTCGCGATCAGCTATGATCTCGCTCAGCTGTTGGGTGGGGATTTGAAGGTTACCAGCGAACTTGGGAAAGGCACTGTGTTCGAACTGCACTTGCCAACACGCGGGTATAACGCGAGAGGAAAGCACCTTGAATAACGTAGTACTTGTTGTCGAAGATGACGCGCTCTCGCAATTTGTCATCGTCGAAATGTGTAAAGAGTTGGGGTTCGAATGCTTAACCGCCGATGACGGTGCAGAAGCACTTGATTTGATTTCCCAGAACGCACCGAAGATCGGTGTTATTCTGATGGATATTCACATGCCAAAAGTGTCAGGTCTTGATGCCACGGATGCCATTCGCCGCAAGTGTGAAGATCCGCCAAAGAACCTTCCTGTGATTGCAACGACGGCAGACAGCAATTGGCACAGCGTTGAACGCTGCCATGAGCATGGTTTTACATCCGTACTCCCGAAACCCGTGAGTCTGAGCAAATTATGCGAAACTTTGAATCATTTCAGCGCGTAGAACGCGCTTCAACACACTGCCACAAAGGACGCAGAGAGGTCTGAATGTACTAAATCATCATTAAGTAATACGTATTATACAGTTATTTAAGCCGCACACTGCTCCCCTCAACATCTCAAAAATCGCAATAAATCATTGTTTTTAAATATAAATTTCTGAAATTGAAAAATTCCCTCATCCATCAACTGTAAACAATTGAGCTAAAATTTGATTTTTTGCAAATTTCGTATATCAGAATGTAGAAATCGTAGTAGATCGAGTCGCTAAGTATCTCCGATAATGATTACAAGAACCTGTTCTGGGTTCGATTCTTTAGACTTCTGGGAGGAAGATAATGAAATCTCTACGTAACACAGCTCTTGGCCTGTCCATGGGTATCGCAGCGGCGACAACTGCATTCGCAGACGGTCACGCGAAAGAACTTACAATTGCGATCGTGAACAACGGTCACATGATCAACATGCAGAAAGTTGCTGAAGCTTACACAGAAGAAACAGGTGTTAAGCTGAACTGGGTATCCTTGGAAGAAGGCGTTCTGCGTGATCAGGTCACTTCTGACACGGCAACTGGTGGCGGTCAGTACGACATCATCAACATCGGCATGCAGGAAGCACCTATCTGGGGCGCAGCAGGCTGGATCGAGCCACTGAACTTCGGCGCAGACTACGACGTCGACGACATCCTGCCAGCTATGCGTGCTGGTCTGTCCGCTGACGGTCAGCTTTATGCTGCACCATTCTATGGTGAATCTTCCATGGTTATGTACCGTGGTGATCTTGCAGACGCTGCTGGCGTAACAATCGCTGACAACGACAGCTGGGACAATGTCGTCGCTGCTGCTGCTGCTATGCACGACCCGGACAACGGCGTTTACGGTGCATGTCTGCGCGGTAAGCCAGGTTGGGGCGACAACGGTGCATTCATCGGTACGATCGCTAACTCCTTCGGCGCGGCCTATCTTAACGCCGACATGACGCCAGCATTTGACACACCTGAGTTTAATGCTGCGGTTAGCATGTACGTTGACCTGCTGCAGAAGTATGGACCTCCAGGTTCTGAAGGTAACTCCTTCAACGAGATCTTGGCTTTGTACAACGAAGGCAAGTGTGGCCTGTGGATCGATGCGACGATCGCTGCGTCATTCCTTGAGAACGAAAATGTTCGTTACGCTCAGTCGCCAAACGCTGGTAACCCAGTAGGCGCGAACTGGCTGTGGGCATGGGCAATGGCCGTTCCAACAGGCACAGAAAACACAGATGAAGCAAAAGCATTCATCGAGTGGGCAACGTCCAAAGACTACGTACAAGCTGTAGGTAACCACCCAGACTTTGGTTGGGGCAAAGTTCCAACAGGTCAGCGTGCATCTACATATGCAATCCCCGAGTTCCAGGCAGTCGCTAAATTTGCCGAAGCTGAACTTGCTGCGATCAACTCTGCTGCTCCAGAAGCAACAGACATCAAGCCATACGTTGGTGTTCAGTTCGTAGCGATCCCCGAGTTCCCAGAAATCGGTACTGCTTTCGGTCAGGAAATGGCAGCGGCTTTGTCCGGCTCCAAGTCCGTAGAAGACGCACTTGCAGCAGCACAGTCTGCAGCTGACGCGATCTTGAAAGAAGCTGGCTACTACGAGTAAGCCCGTTTCATCTGAGTAAAGCGTTTTGGGCCCGATCTCATCTGGTCGGGCCCATTGCTTCACATAAAATAAAGCTTGTTTGGCTTTGATCGCGGCACACTAAAAGCTGCTGGTCGCCAGACACAGCCCCGCCAAAACAACCCGATGCCTAGAAATCCCTACTTTGCGAGGTGACTCGAGCTATGTCCTCTTCGAACAGAACGCTCCCCCGAATTCTTCAGACACCTGCGGTGATACTGCTGCTGATCTGGATGCTTGTTCCCCTCAGCATGACGCTGTATTTTTCCTTCATCCGCTATGTTCTAAACAACACGCGACGTCCTGAATGGACAACGCCAAGCCCAAGCAACTGGCGCGGCTTTGGCAACTACGAATACGTTCTGAACGCCAAGGATTTTTGGTTCGCCATCCAGAACTCTGTCTTCATCGTCGCCAGCATTTTGATCCTCACGGTCATTCTCGGGCTCGGTATCGCGGTTCTGGTGAACAGGAAATTCCCGGGTCGCGGCATTGTACGTGTCCTATTGATCTCGCCCTTTTTCGTTATGCCAGCCGTAAACGCCGTTCTTTGGATCAACATGATCCTCGATCCGGTGCTTGGTTTGAACGGTATCGCGGTTAGCGCACTGAACGAGCTCGTCGACGGTCTTCGGACTTGGCCCGTGATTGGTAGCTTCTTCAATCTATGGCCAGAAATTCAACCGATCTCGTTCCGCTCCACTCAAAACTCTGCCTACGCTGTTATCATGATGGTCGCTTGGCAATGGACACCTTTCGCTGTTCTGATCTTCATGACCTCCCTCCAGTCTGAGGACGAGAGCCAGAAAGAAGCCGCGACACTCGATGGTGCAAGCCCGTGGTCGCAGTTCATCAACCTGACTGTGCCGCACCTGGCGCGCCCTATCGCGATTGTTGTGATGATCCAGTCGATCTTCCACCTGTCGCTTTATGCAGAGATCGAAATCGTCTCCCGCGGCAGTGGTAACAAGAACCTGCCCTACCTCATTGGCGAATTCGCGAATAATAACATTGGTGCCGCGAGTGCCACAGGCATCTTCGCAGTCATCCTAGCCAACATCATCGCAATCTTCTTGCTGCGGATGGTTGGCAAGAGCTTGATGGATTAAGGAAAAAGACAATGGCAACAGTTGCTCAACAATCCCGTCTTAGTAATATTCTTTGGCCCGTCGCTGCATGGGTGATCGCACTGATCTTCTTCTTCCCGATCTTTTGGCTCGTGTTCACCAGCTTCAAGACGGACGCGGATGCGGTAAAACCGGAATTGCTGTTCTCCTTCACACCTACGCTGGAGAACTATACGAACATGACCGAAAACTACGATTACTGGCGCTTCGCCATTAACTCGGTCATCACGTCTTCCTTCGCGACATTGTTCGCACTGGTTGTCGGTGTTCCAGCTGCCTATGCAATGGCCTTTAATCCTAGCCGTCATACCAAAGATATCCTAATGTGGATGCTCTCTACCAAGATGCTTCCAGCGGCGGCGGTTCTTTATCCGATGACCTTCCTGACCAAGAACTTCCTTGGCATCTATGACACGCACTTCTTGGTGATCTTGGTTCTATGCTTGATCAACCTGCCCATCGTGATCTGGATGCTCTTCACCTACTTCAAAGAGATCCCGAAAGAGATCATCGAAGCGGGTAAGATGGACGGCGTCTCCACATGGGGCGAGATCAAGGACATCCTGATCCCACTCGCATGGGGCGGTATCGCATCCACAGCGCTTCTAACATTCATCTTCTGCTGGAACGAAGCTTACTGGACTGTACGCCTAACAACCATCGACGCGGCAACACTGTCCACGTTGATCGAAGGTAACCGCGCACCAGAGGGCTTGTTCTTCGGACGTCTGTCTGCGGTCTCTACCGCTGCAATCGCGCCAATCGTTGTCCTCGGCTGGTTCTGCCAGAAGCAACTTGTTGCCGGCCTTACATTCGGTGCGGTGAAGTAAAATGCTCAACGCGGCCCCAACAGATCTAACAGGTAAAACGGTTCTTGTGACCGGTGCCGTTGGTGGCATTGGGGCCAGCGCTGTGGAACATTTTGTCGCCCTCGGTGCGACGGTTTATGCAACAGATATCGCCGACAGCTTTGACGACGATGCCATCTACAAACGGTTCGATCTGCTCAGTGAAGCCGGTCTTGCAGATTGCCAAACATGGATCGCTCAAATCAAACCAGATGTGCTGTTCAACAACGCTGCCTTGTTCGATATGGGCTCTGTTTTGGATGCTGATCTTGGTCAGTTCGACCGTCTCTTTGGCCTCAACGTGCGTGCGTTCTACGCCGTCATGCAAAGCACCGCTCAGTCCATGGTCGCAAACAAACAACACGGCTCCATCATCAACATGGCAAGCCAAGCTGGCCATCGCGGCGAAGCCCTTGTGGCGCACTACTGTGCCACCAAAGCAGCCGTAATCAGCTATACACAATCTGCTGCCCTCGCGCTTGCAGAGCACAAAATTCGCGTTAATGCGATCAGCCCCGGTGTGATCGATACGCCAATGTGGAAATCCGTAGATGCCCTCTTTGCCAAGTTTGAAGGTAAAGAAATCGGTCAAAAAAAACGCGAAGTAGGCGAAGAAGTCCCGCTTGGCTACATGGGTGCGCCCGCAGACGTAGCACGCGTAGCGGTGTTTCTCGCGAGCGATCAGTCCAGCTACATGACCGCGCAAACCATCGGTGTCGATGGTGGAAATGTGTTGAGGTAACTGTATGTCGATAATCCTTCCTCAAACAGAATTCGTTGATCGCACAACACGCTCCATCCGCTATTTAGAGCATGGCTGGCCAACGGACCTATGTCGTTGGCACGCACATGAAGAATACGAATTGCACCTGATCACAGAAACCCGCGGAAAAGCTTTTGTTGGGGATTACATCGGTGATTTTGAGCCGGGGTATTTGTACCTCACAGGTCCTAACTTGCCCCACAACTGGGTTACGGATGAACAAGTCTCCGAACCTGTGCATATCCGCGATATGCTGGTTCAGTTCAGCCACAGCAGCGTTGAAAGCTTGGCCAAAGGCTTCACCGAATTTGCAGAGGTGCGCAACATGCTGATGTCCGCCCAATCCGGCATCCTGTTTGAAGGCTTTAACGCGACTTTCGCACGCGGCCATATGGAATCCATCCGGGATCATCAGGGACCAGAGCGCATTCTAGCCTTCATCCGTTTCTTGGTGCGTTTGAATGAACATGCAGAAAAACGGCTTCTGTCCGTCACACGCTTGAAACAGCCAAGTGATGGTAGCAAACACGCAATGATCGGCACGGTCGTTGACTATGTGGTCGAGAATTACCGCGAAGAGCTATCCGTCAAACAAGCTGCGGATATCGCGGGCATGACGCAAGCCACATTCAGCCGAAATTTTCAAACTGTCACAGGCCATAATTTCGTCGAGTTCGTGAACCGCATTCGCATCGGTAAAGCTTGCGGTATGCTCTATGCGTCTGACGCGCCGATCATGACAATCAGCGGTCGTGCTGGTTTTCAGAACATCGCAAACTTCAACCGTCACTTCCTGAAAATGAAGGGCATGACCCCTTCAGAATATCGAGAAGCGGCTCGCAAAGATCTCTTTTCTCAAACGGAGGCGAACTCATGAACAGTGCAGCCCACATGCACATCGCCGCAACAGGTTTCGCGCGAAGCGCCTGTTCCATTGGTGTCGTGCACCTTGGCTTTGGCGCGTTTCACCGTGCGCATCAAGCTGTCTACATTGACGACTACATGCAGCAAACCAACGATCTGCGTTGGGGCATTGCCGCTGTGAATTTACGAGGGTCTGAAGGTGCACAGTTTGAAGCTGCCACCAAGGATGTCGATGATCACGATGGTTACTTTTTAAAATCCATCTCCTCTGAAGGTCAGGTCGAATTGCGCCGTGTGCGCAGCCATGTCGCCTTCCTCGATTGGGCCAGTGACACGTCCAAAAGCGAAGCGCTATTGGCACAACCTACCGTGCATCTTGTCACGATTACTGTGACCGAAAGCGGCTACTATACTGATCCAAACGGTAACCTGGATACAACGCATTCTGTGATCGCGGGTGAGATCAAGGGCAACGCGCCAAGCAGTGTCTACGGTTATCTGCGCGCAGCGTTGCAAAGGCGGAAGGATGCAAATGGTGCGCCTTTGACAATCGCCTGCTGCGATAACATTCGCCAGAACGGCAAGATGCTGCACCGCAATTTGTTGGCCTATCTGAAGGCTTGTGATGACCAAGCTCTCGCCGATTGGGTGTCAGCGAATGCGACGTTCCCATGCTCCATGGTGGACCGGATCACACCGCGCAGCCCTGAAGCGCTAGGTGAAGAATTGACGCAACTTATTGGTCGCGAAGTCACGTCACCTGTCATGGCCGAGGATTTCATCCAATGGGTGTTACAAGACAACTTTGCGGGCTACATGCCCGATCTTGCGAAGGCGGGCGTCACGATCACACCCGACGTTGATCCTTATGAGGAAACCAAGATCCGCGTTCTCAATGGTGGTCACACAGCGATGTGCTATTTCGCAGCGCTTGAGCAGATCGAAACCTTTGATGAAATCATGCGTACCCCGCATTTGCTCGCGCATTTCAACGCCTTCGAAACTGAAGAAGTTCTGCCTGCGATCACGCTGGATTTGCCCTTCTCCAAAGAAGCCTATCTGAGCAAGATCGCAGCGCGCTTTAGCAATACTGCCATTGGTGACACTGTCGCGCGGATTTGTGCAGATGGCATGGTGAAGTTCCCAATCTTCATCCGTCCCACGCTCGCAGGCTGTCTCGCGCAAGGTATCATGCCGCTTCACAGCATTCGCAGTATCGCGAGCTGGTACGTGTTCGCGCAACATGTCGCCGCTGGGAACATCCCTTTTGAATACGTCGAACCAAGCTGGGACGACTTGAAAAGCTTGTTGGGAACTGATGACTTTATCACCTCCCCCCTACTCTGGGGCGAGCTTCCAACAGCATATCCTGAATTCGCAGACACCCTGCGTAAAGAAATCTCTGAATTGGAGCTGAAATGGCCGGTCTAACTCTACGCGATGTGCGCAAAAGCTATGGTGATGTTCAAGTCATGCATGGCGTCGATCTTGATATTGAAGACGGCGAGTTTGTTGTTTTCGTTGGTCCTTCGGGCTGTGGTAAATCCACGCTGCTGCGTATGATCGCAGGGCTTGAAGAAATCTCCGACGGCACAGTCGCGATTGGCGAGCGCGTTGTAAACGACGTTGCCGCCTCCAAGCGTGGTGTTGCGATGGTGTTCCAAACCTACGCGCTTTACCCGCATATGACGGTCTATAAAAACATGGCCTTTGGTCTGAAGCAGGCGAAAACCGACCCTGCTGAAATCAAGCGTCGTGTCGATGCCGCGGCTGACATCTTGCAGATCACAGATTACCTTGATCGCAGCCCACGCAATCTATCTGGCGGTCAGCGCCAGCGTGTTGCGATTGGCCGTGCGATTGTGCGTGACCCAGATGTGTTCCTCTTTGACGAGCCGCTTTCTAACCTTGATGCTGCTCTGCGTGTTCAGACACGCCTTGAGATCGCGCGCCTTCACCAGCGTCTTGGCACCACGATGATCTATGTGACACACGATCAGGTCGAGGCGATGACGCTTGCGGACAAAATCGTCGTGCTGCGCGATGGTCGTATTGAACAAGTGGGTTCGCCTATCGAGCTCTATGAGCGTCCGGCGAACGCGTTTGTTGCGCAATTCATTGGTAGCCCAAAGATGAACTTCTTCGCGTCGGCTGATATGCCTGCGTCTGCCGCAGCTGTTCTTGGTCGTGAACTTGGCGCGAACGATCAGGTTGGTCTGCGCCCAGAGCACCTCACACCTGCGGACGCCGCAAGTGCGGTGATCCAAGGCAAGCTTGAGCTGGTTGAGAACCTAGGTGAGTACGCTTTGGTCCACATGGTCACATCAAACGGCACAGAGTTCATCGCAAAAACTGAAAAGCCACCCGTTGAGGCACTGGGCGAAACACTGAGCTTCACGATCAAGCCAGAGCTCGCGCACTACTTTGACAAAGACAGCGGTCTGCGCGCTTAAGCGACACGGATCGGCACGCTCGCGAACGAGTGAATGCTGCTGTTCACAGAAGAAACGACTGGACCGGACAGTTCAAACTGTTCGATCCGGTCGGCCAAAGCGTTCAAGAGGCAGCTGATCTCTAAACGCGCCAAGTGCATCCCAAGACAGGCATGCACACCATGCCCAAACCCCACATGCCCACGTACTTTACGCTCGATATCAAAGCGATCAGGGTCCGGGAATTTGTGTGCATCACGATTTGCAGCGCCAAACACCATGAGCACTCGCGTATCCGCCTTTAGCTGCACGCCATATGCTTTGATGTCCTCAGCAACATAACGAGAGAAAGCCTTGATAGGTGTGTTCAAACGCACGACTTCCTCAATCGCATTGGCGATCAATGAGCGGTCAGCACGCAGTTTTTGCCACTGATCAGGATGTTTCGCGAACAGCAGCATCGCGTAGCCAATCGCTGAAATCGTCGTGTCTAGGCTTGGCGCGATGTAGTCGCGCATCAGCTCAACCGCTTTGTCTGGCGCAAGTCCATGCGCGATACCCCCGAGCGTCGCTCGGTTCGCCCAACCATCGGGTTTCAGAGCACCCAGTGTTTCAGGATCGTCCAGGAACGCACGCAGCTTTTTCATATTCGCCAAAGCAGCATCGCGACGTTCACGTGGATCACCCATCAACTCAAACGTAGCTGCACCCCAATCGAGCATATTGTTCGATCCGTGCTCCCCTAGCCCCACAAGATCGCGCACGATGGTAAGCGGGAGATAGGGCGCAAGGTCACTTGCTGCATCAAATTCGCCTGCGTTTGTCATCGTCTCCGCTAGCTTCTGCGCTTCGTTCTCAATCCGGTCCTTCACATCTTTAAGCGACCTTGGCGTGAGCGGTGAAAACGTAATTGCGCGGGTTTCATCGTGACGGGGCGGATCGGAATTCAACGTACTTCCCACAAGGAATGGATTTATCTCCTCATTGATCGACACGCCCTTGCCCGACTGAAAAACTCGGTGATTGCGCAAGGATGTTGTTAGCTCTTCAAATCCGCATATCGCGTGAAGCTTGTTTTTTGGCAGCCAGACCACAGACCCGAGCGAGAGCATTTTGTGATATGCATCCACTGGGTTTTGGATATTGACGTCATCATAGAAATCAACATCGCAAATTGGAGCACCGCTGGTGTGAGTATCAGCCATTAACCTAACTCAAGCGAGCCGCGTCGCGCGCGGGCTTTCATCCATTTGAAACGTCAGATGATCGAGCAAGCGCATCGATAGCATGGCTTTGGTGCTCGCGTAGTCTGGATCATCCCACAGGTTCCTACACTCACGCGGATCAGTTTTGAGCTCATAAAGTTCACCCCAATCTTCACCCGCAAACACCGTCATGCGCCAATCGGCAGAGCGGAGTGTACGTGCGCGCACGGCTTTGCTGAAACCCATGCGCGGACCGCCATCATTATGCTCGATCATGACTTCATCACGATGCGCAGCAGTACCATCCAATGCGCCCAGAAAACTCTGCCCTTGCATGCCGTTGTAAGGTGCCAGACCTGCGCGTTCGAGAATGCTGGCAGAGATATCAATGGTCGAAGCCATCGTCTCTGTCTGCACTTCAGCACGCGTCTCAGGGTCAGACCAGATCATCGGAACCCGCGTGATAGAAGGCAGCATGATCGGACCCTTCAGCATCAGATTGAAGTCACCCAGGTAGTCCCCATGATCCGAAGTGAATATGATCACCGTATTATCATATTCGCCCGACGCTTTCAGCGCTTCGATCACGCGGCCGATATGATCGTCGATCATAGTTATCATGCCAGCGGTCAGCGCTTTGGCTTCGCGGATGTGTTGATCGCTCGCGCGGAAAGGCATTTGGGGGATCGCTGGCTCGATCCCTTGTTCAAACATCTTGCTCTCGTGCTGCATCGGCCGCGTTGGGTTTTCGTGCGCGTCATAAGGCAGATCCACATCGAAATCATTGGGGTCATACATATCCCAATATTTGCCCGGCGGATTAAACGGGTGATGCGGATCGGGGAAGGACACAAAAGCAAAGAACGGGTCATCTGCGTCTTTGCGCCCCTCTAGATATTCGACCGCTTTATCTGCAACCCAAGCTGTCGGGTATTTATCCTCAGGAACTGGCGTTCGATAGGCTTGTGGGCAGGTATAGTCATGCGCAAGCTCGTTTGCAGGAGCGTGCAGCTCTTTCCAGTTCGGAACCGTCTCACGGAACCATTGACCATATTGACCGCCACACTGATCCCCGTGGCTTGTCACCATATCAACGTGCTGGAAACCGTAGTAGGGCGTTTCAAACGGTGCATCAGAGGGTTTATCAAAGCTCGCGGGTTCTTCCTTCGTGTAACGACCCACGTCGTCTTTCCAAGCTTCAGGCACCAAACGCTCCACACCATCCGGTTTGCGCAAAGGCGGCTCATCCGTAAAAGGTTGCAAATGGCTCTTCCCGATGCTCGCCGTCGCATAGCCACCCGCAGCCAGTACATCGACGAACGTATTTGCACGTTCGGACAGCAAGCAACCATTGTGGCGCAATCCATGCACTGACGGCATACGCCCCGTGAAGAGCGACGCACGATTGGGCATGCACACTGGCAAAGCAACATGGAAGTCTTCGAAACGAGTCCCCTGCGCTGCAATCGCGTCGATGTTGGGGGTCTTCACCACAGGATGCCCAGCGCAGCCAAGCCAATCCGCACGATGTTGATCTGTAATGAACAGAAGGAAATTTGGCTTCTTTATCATCTCAGAACTCCATTATGCAGCGGCACTTTGACGTTGCGAAAAGCGGTGCAAAATCAAGACACCGAAACCAACTGCAATCGCACTGAAGTGGATCATTTCAGGCTTCGCCATAATCATCCCCGCAATCACAAGGCGGATCACCACCCAAGGAAGAGGCAGGGGACCAGTATCAAAGCGCGCCAAAGCGCTGGCCACGAAATAAAGCGCAAAGATCAATCGCGCGAGCAACCAAAGCAACGATGTAAACACCACGCCATCCTCATAACCCGGTAGAAAATCCTTGTTTGGGCTGGCTGGATCAATCAGCGCTTGATCAATCAACAAAAGCTCTGGGTAAAATGCGAAGACAAACGGGATAACAAACATCACAATTCCAGAGCGCACAGCACTGAACCCTGTCGCCATTGGTTCTGCTTTGGTGATAGTGGATGCCGCAAATGCGGCAAGCGCAACCGGCGGCGTAATCGCAGATGCAACAGCAAAATAAAAGATGAACATATGCGCGGTGAACGTCGCAATTCCGAGCCCGATCAGCAAAGGCCCCATCAAAAGCGCCACATTGATATAGGCAGGCACAGCAGGCATGCCCATGCCAAGTAGAACGGCCAACAGCATGGTAATGCCCAGCGCAATGAATTGCATATAAACGCTATCGCCACTGCCGAGATCAAGCGCCAGCAAGAAGCGTAATACATCAACTGCAACGAACTTGGAGAGGCCTGTGAAGTTCAAGCAGACGTCGATTACTGTGACCGCAAGGAACATAAGGTAAAGCGTAGACAGTGTGATCCCCGACTCCGCCAGCGCATCCAGTACAAGGCGCGGCGTCTTGCGAAAGTCTTTGTCTAAAAACAGGAGCAAAATCACGAAAGCTGCGCCCCACCATCCAGTGGCACCAGCATCGCCAGCTGCATTTTGATAGAGCTGTAGGAACCAAGGCAGACTTGTTGCGCGACAGACACCATCATTGATAACCGTCTGCGCGCCCAGCAACCAACCAAGCGGGCCACATCCAACAGCATCTTTTGGTGTCAAAAGCAGAATGAGGATCAGCAAGATTGGCAAGAAGATTTGCATGAGATGCAGAATATCTTTGCGATTGATGTGCATGTCCTCGGTGAGCTCACCGTAAGCTTCGATCCCTTGTTTGCGAGATTGGAACATCGCGGTCAAAAAGAGACAGAAGAAATATGCGATTGCCGGGATGGCCGCCGCAACAATCACATCCCCATATGGTGTGGCCGTAAGCGCCGCGAGAATGAAGGCTGCAACCCCCATAACAGGCGGCATGATAGAGCCACCAGATGATGCAGCTGCCTCAACACCACCCGCAAAAGTCGGGCTAAACCCACGTCTGAGCATCATTGGAATAGTCAAAACACCCGTAGAAAGCACGTTGGTAACCGGGCCACCGGTGATTGTTCCAAACATAGCAGACGACACAATCGCAGCATGCGCCGGGCCACCGCGCAAATTGCGCGTCCAGCGGAACGCAAGTTTGATCAAAGCTTGACCCCCAGCTGATTTGCCAAACATGGCACCCAAAATAATGTAGGGGAATACAACGTTCATAATCACGTGCATGAACCGTCCAAGCATCCCGGACGCGTTGTTTACCAGCGCATCATGCACATTGGGACGACCGTCCAAGAAAGTGCGCGGCTCACCACCGAGCTTTGTCATCAGGTACTTGTTGATGTCATCAGGACCGTGGAAATACCAAACAAACACCGTGCCAATCGTGTAAAGCGCCATCGCCAATGCAACGAGCACAAGCGGCAAACCCCAGACTTTGATATTGTACCCAAGAAACACTAGCATCGAGACACCCATGATAAGCACCAACCAAATGCCTGTCGTAGACACACACTTAGGATCATCCACCGTTTGGGGAACCGGCAATCCAAAGTCCTCTGCGAACTGAATTTCTTTTTGCAAAGACTCTGCGATCAATCGTGCGCGATCACCGTTGGCAAGATCGATCAGGCATACACTGTCGATTTCGATCAGATACGTTAAGGATATCAACAGCGCCGAAACCACCAGTGCGACGTCCATAAACAGGCCAAAAGCTGAGCGATTGGTTCCTTGCCACGCGCGCCACATTGAATGTTTGAGCGCGACAATGACCATCATCACAAAGAACACAATCGGGTAGAACCACTCGGTCGCGAAGGATTGTGCCTTCAAATCTTTATAGCCCGTCACACCACGCCACAGCTCTTCCCAACCCGGAATGAAAGGGGTGCTATTCACAATACCCACAAACACGAAAATCAGCGCTAGAATATAAAGCGTTCTGTTAGGAAAGACGGCTTTACTCGGAGTGGAGTGATCAGGAACTGATGTATCAGTGCTGGACATGGGGCAACCTCAATGGGTGGACGTGGCAACGCCGCCCCGAGAAGGGGGCGGCGCGCGTTTACTTTTCAGATGTTAAGATCACATCTTTTCTTTGGCGCAATCATCAATCTCGAATCCGGCTTCTTCCCATGCACGCACAGCGCCGTTGTGATACACCATTGGGTTTGCGCCACACATGCCAAGCATAGGATTGTCAAAAGCAACAGTGTTACCAAAAGGGGCTTTCGCCTTTAGCGCGTCAAGCGAGCCGATGTAGGCGGACACGAGGTTGTAAACCAACTCTTCATCCATGTCCTTGTGGACGACATCGCCGCCAACCGTCGCAAAACCGCGGAATGTGTCATCCTCAGAAACGACCGTGAATTGATCGCCAAGTGCTGCAGCGGCTTCGGCAACAGGCATAATGATTGGCGCACTGCCTGGTGCTTTGATGTACTTCTGCATAGCATCTGATTCAAAGACGTCTATTGGAAGCGACCAAGCTGTCATTTTACCAGCTGCGCTCAGCGTGGATGTCCGACCACTTGGGAACACCTCAGGCAGAACAATCGCGTCAGGACCACCGCCACCGATGACTGTTGTCGCCTGACCCCAGTTGGACTGGATGCCTTCATAGCCTTCGCCCTCTTTCAGGCCAGCAGTGATCTGAATCATGGCACGCGCATTAGTCAATGCACCCCCACGTGGCGGACCGTTGAAGATCTTTTTACCCTCTAGATCATCCCAGCCACCAATTCCTTTGGAATCGTATGCAAACAGCATGAAGTTACCCAAGATATAAGGATAGATAGAGCGCAGATTGCTTGCGAGCTCAGCGCCTTTTTCGCCACCCAATTCGCCATATGGGCCCACGCCACGCTGCATCAAGAACGGCAAAATATGCGGCGCGCTTGCGATATCTGTTTTGCCCTCTGCGACGTTCTGTAGCGAGTTGGTCAACGTTTGCCCATCAGCAAGCTGAATATTCGCGATGCCTTGCGTGCCTGCGATTTCGACCAAGTGGCTTGGTGCGAGGTGAACAGAGCCACCAGGGCTTGCTGTTTCAGCCGTCAAATTGACCTGCGCCATCGCTGGCGTTGTCAGAATTGCACCAGTCAGTAGTGCTGCGTATGCAGTAAATTTCATAGTTTCCTCCCAAAAACTGTTATCCTCTTCAACCTTCACTACTTCAAAAAGCTTAGCAAGGAACATTTGCTGTATGTTGAATAGAAAAGTACATTTACAACCCAAGAACGAAATCAGCGACGCGCCCTGCAATCATCATTGTCGGTGAATTTGTGTTACCTGACACCAATGCTGGCATGACCGAACAGTCCGCAACCCTCAGGTTTTCAATTCCGTTCACTCTCAATTCGTGATCAACAACAGCACTTGGACTATCACCCTTGCGACCCGTCCCAGCTGGATGAAAAATGGTGCGCCCATTTTTTGCGAATTGCATCATCAAGCGAGTTAGAACCGACACGCGTATCAAGGGATGGATCGAACCAGACCTCTTCGCTCACAACATCGCACAAATCAGCTGGCTCAAGCGTAGGATATTGCCTTCTCTCCTCGCAGGATATCCCATAGGCTTTTTCAAAATAGTTTTTCGGGAGAACTTATATGCGCGTAGCACTGACAGGCGGAGCCACAGGAATTGGCGCAGCGATCGCCCAAAAGCTTAAAGCCGCGGGCCATCATGTAACAGCGTTTGATATTGGCGATCCTGGGCCAAATGCGGATCACTGGATCAAAACCGACCTAAGCGATCCCAATTCTATTGCCAACGCGCTTGACGCTGCTGAGGGTCCGTTCGATGCACTGATAAACAATGCTGGACTGCCCCCGCGCGAAGGGCTGGCTGAATTGGTGCTAAAGGTGAATTACATTGGTCTTTGCACGTTCCTTGATGGGATGCTCGATAAGCTTGCAAGCGATTCAGCCATCGTGAACACCGCGTCGCGTGCTGGGGCTGCATGGCGTGACAACCTTGATCAAATCAAAGCACTTATGGCGCTCTCCAACTCGGATGTCGCACGCTTTGTTGTAGACCAAAATATGGATGCGACCCGCGCCTATAATCTAACAAAAGAAGCGGTGATCGTGATGACCATGGCACGCGCAGAAGAAATGACCCGTCGTGGTTTGCGCATGAATTCCGCTAGTCCTGCTGCTGTTAGCACAGGAATATTGGATGATTTCATCACAGCCTTTGGTGAAAAGGTTGCCAAGAATATCGCGCGCGCAGGCCGCGCAGGTCTGCCCGACGAAGCAGCAGACGTGATCATCTTCCTAGCCTCGCCCGAAAGCGCGTGGATCAAAGGGCAAGACATCGTCATTGATGGCGGCATGAGCGCAATGGCGATGTCCGACGCTTTGGAACTGACCTAAGTTCATTACATTTGTGTCAGGGCCTGCTTGCGAAAATCAGTAGGCGATTGCCCCGTCGTTTCGCGAAACGCTCGGTTGAATGGCCCAAGGGAGCTAAACCCAACGTCAAACGCAATCTGAAGGATTGTTTCTTCGGATGCTTCCGGCGCTTGCAAGCGTTTGATCGCCGCATCAATGCGCGCGCGGTTAATGAAACTCGCAAAATTTCGGTGTCCCAAGCCACGATTGATCGCTTTGCGCACTTGATGCTCAGGCGCGCCGACTTTTTGGGCAAGGCTGCCGACTGTTAACCCTTCGACCTGCCAAACACCTTCGTCCATTGCTTCAAGAATGCGGCGCACCAGCGCTGTTTGCTCCGTCGAACGTTCTTGTGGCGTTGGTTTGTCGGTAGCGTCTGGCACGGTTTCACCCGGCCAGTTACTCAAGTTCGCTTTCAACGCCCAAATCGCAAAAGTGGTAAGGAAAAACCAAAATACAGTGGATTGCGCCAGCGCAACATTGGTCGATTGAAACCCTTTCAAAGGCGTCGCTGTGATGGCTTGCACCATTGAGTAAACGAGCAGGAATGCTGACATCAAAGGTCGCAAACGACGGCGTGCGTCTTGTAAATCGCCCCGTGCAGAATACAAAATAAGCGTCAGCAAAGCCAAAAAGTGAAGGACCGCATAGCCGCGCAAAAACGGGGTGATCTGAGGCCAGAGCGGCACTGACAACAAGGCCATATTGATCAGCGCAGCTGACCCGAGCCAAAGCCATCTATATCGCTTTTCATCAAGAAAGATCGTGAGCGCAAACCACGTGATGCCCAAAGCACCAAGCGTTCCTATAATTTTCAGCACCCAAACAATATCAGCCGATGCCCCTGCATTTTCGACGAGGTGGCTCCAACTTTTTGCAGTTGATGCAATCGCGAGCAGAGTCCATGCAAACTGAGCTTCACGCGCGATGCGACTAAGCCAGATAAGAACAGTCAGGATTAATATCGTTCCAAGGGTTGACCCACGAACCGCAAAATCAAGTATGTTTAAATCCAAACGCGCCCCCGGGTTTCATGCGTACATGATGCCCAAAAGCGCGTATTTGTCTAGATTTTTGACACTTCGGACAAAGCCCTTAAGCAGGCAGTTGTGCGCCCTGTGCAAGCTCGCGCGTTGCGGCGTGGCGCTTCATCGCTGCGTGAATCACGAAGCCCATTTGCGGCTCTACCTTCATCAACAGCGCCGCAAGCCAACCAGGAATACGGGTGACACGCTGCATGCCAATCGCGCAACGAAAGCCTTCGATCCCGAGCGAGCATAGCGGCGAAGCAACAAGATCCTCGATACGTACATCAAACCGCTGACGTGCTATAAGCAGATCACGCGCTGTGCTTTTAACAATATCCCATTCCTGACGAACTGCACGACGCTCTGCCCAGCTTGCTTTAGCGCGCTCCATTGCTTCAAATGGATCGCTGCAAGACGCATGATATCCGCACTCTTTCGTAGGTGTGAAGACCATCCAGAGCAACTCGCCCTTAAGCGTCACTGCGCGATACGCCGCCATCTGGCCATCATCAGATGTTACTTTGTTTCCCCGATCAAAATACAGCGGTACCCAGTCTGCTTTGGTGAACACCATGTCTGTGCTGTGGGACAAAATCTCTTGATCAATCAAGGACGTCATCTGACGCTGTTTTGCAAGCTGAAGGCGGGCAGCTGTGTGTGTAATTTTTGTCATGGTCATCATCCTGTTGCGTTGGGTCATGTGTTGTTTTGAAAAGTGATGACCTCTTCTCGCTAACACTTGACCTCAACACGCGCCGTTTTTCGAAAAAGCGTAGTTTTTTCCAAAAATGACGCGGTTTTTTCAGAATCGACGATGATTTCCCGAAGGGGGAAGCAATGGTGCCTCGTCGCTTCCTTAGCGACTTGGATTCGAAACACGACAGAAATATCCGGCAATAGCTAAATTGAGCGCTTGGCTAAAATCGATACTCAAACTACCTGACAAGTGTCTGTGCGGCACCTGCAAACACTAAGCTTTCACAAAACTTAATACCTTTACGTATCGCGTGCTTCTTCTCAGCTTGACTGCGAAGTTCGCTTTTTTGTCAGATCGATTTGCTTTTGGCGCTCACGAAAACGCGCTTTATCCTGCTCAGTGGTCTCATCAAAGCATTGATGGCACGAGACACCAAGCTCAAAACCGTCCCGCTTGACGTCTTCTGGCATGATCGGACGTCGACATCCGAAACACATCTGATGAGGTCCAACTTCCAATCCGTGCCCAACGGAAACACGGCCATCAAAAACGAAGCACTCACCGTTCCAGGTCGACTCCTCTTGCGGCACGTTTTCAAGGTACTTCAAGATGCCGCCCTTCAGGTGAAAAACGTCCTCAACGCCTTGGCTTTTTAAATAGCTCGTCGATTTTTCACATCGAATGCCACCCGTACAAAACATCGCGATGCGCTGGTTCTCGAAACGTTTTTTGTTTTGCTCCCACCACGCAGGAAACTCTCGAAAACTCTTGGTTTTGGGATCAACCGCTCCTTCGAACGTGCCAATCGCCACTTCGTAATCATTGCGTGTATCTATCACGACGACATCATCGGCGTTGATAAAATCGTTCCAGTCCTCTGCTTCAACGTACTGGCCGACAGCCCCACGGGGATCAACATCGGGTTGACCCATCGTTACGATTTCCTTCTTCAGTCGAACCTTAAGCTTACTGAAGGGTTCATCAGGGCTTTCGCTCAGTTTCCATTCCAAGCCAGAAAATTCGGGACGCGACTTCAGAAATTCTAAGAGCTGGCTTATGGACGCCTTTGACCCAGCAACGGTGCCATTGATCCCCTCACGCGCAAGCAAAAGCGTGCCTTTGATCTGCAGGCTCTCGCATTTATTGCGAACCAACGTCTGCATTGCAGGCAGGTCGGTGATTGGGGAAAAGTGATAGAGCGCGGCTATAGTATACATGCGCGCACGCGTAGCTGATTTTGACCCCTTAAAGCAAGTAAACTAAGAAGCTAATACAACGTTTTGCCAATGACTGGATAATCACATGACCGCTACCACTGCATTGCTTGTAATCGATGTTCAAAATGACTTTTGTGAAGGTGGCGCACTGGCCGTTACCGGCGGTTCAGAGGTGATTGCGCCCATAAACAAAATGATGGAAAGCTCGGAAATCATTGTACTTTCTCAAGATTGGCACCCCGAAGACCATCAGTCTTTTGCAACAAACCATCAAAATCGAAGCCCTTACGAGCTCGTGGATATGCCCTATGGACCGCAAGTTTTATGGCCCGCACACTGTGTCATTGGGACAAGCGGCGCAGACTTTCACCCAGATTTAAAGACGGGCTTGGCCCAAATGGTAGTGCGCAAAGGGTTTCGCCGCGAAATTGACAGCTATTCCGCGTTTTTCGAGAACGACAAGACGACCCCAACAGGCCTTGATGGATATTTGAAATCGCGCGGCGTGACGACTGTCACCCTTGCCGGTTTGGCCTTGGATTTTTGTGTATATTACAGCGCCATGGACGCGCAGGCCCTTGGATATAAGGTCGTGGTCGAAACTGATGCGTGCCGAGCAATAGATCTGGATGGCAGCCTTGATGCTGCATTGAGCGCGATGCGAAACGCGGGAATCCACATCAAATAAAAACGTTGTCCGATTCGTTAAGGTTTTGATGTGATCACTGCCGCGATTAGCGACGTGAGTAACAGGGGATGCCCCAACAAAACCAAGATCAGAAACTGACGTCAAAGCCACTGAACGCATCCATTGCGCGTTTTCAAAAATACGCGCGTGGACGCATAAAGCACTTGGCAAAACGGCAGATCTTGACCGTCATTGGATCAGGCTTTGTCGCGCTTCACACCTCCGTTTTTGTTGGGCTTCTGGCAGCATGCATCGCCTTAATCGGTGAAATCATCGATTTTATTTGTTTGAAACGACAATTGAAGGCGCTTGAAAACGGAAGACAATTTTCGTTGGTTAACACGCGCGCGAGCATTAGTGCCGGCTTTCAAGCAATCTGTACTGCAATTTGTATCCTGATGGCCGAAAGCTTGCCCCAAGACGGCATTGGCATCTATTTCGCACTTGTTTTTCTCATGTCGGCAACCCTGAATGCAGGTCTGGTGCTCCCCTACCACAAACTTAGCGCTCATGTGCGGCTATGCATTTACTTCACGACTTTCCTTATAATCTTGATCCAGCAATATTTGCGCTCTGGCCGCGCATTTGACGCCTTTTTGACTGACGCACTTACGATGACGATGATGGGTTATATCGTATATGTTGTTTTGCAATTTGTGGTGTCCAGTCATGAAAAACACCTCTCGAACACGAAGCAGATTCTAGCAACGTCCCAGGCGCTCGAAGCCTCAGATAAATTGAAGCGTGAATCCCAAGAGTTAGCGCGAAAGTTATCTTTGGTCGCGCGGCACGCCAACGACAGCATCGTTATATCGGACCCTACGGGCAGCATTACTTGGGTCAACGAAGCCTTCACCAAGATAACGGGCTACAAGTCCTTTGAAGCGATTGGTAAGACACCTGCCGAATTGCTCAATGATCCTAACACCAGCCCAGAAGTGACAGAGCGCATCGCGCATCACATTCGGCAAGGAAAACCCGTGCGTACAGACGTTTTGAACCGACGCAAAGATGGGACATCAATCTGGGTTGAAACAAACATAGTCCCTATCAAAACTGAGGACGGTCAGGTCGAAATGATTGTCGCGATTGAACGCGATATCACAGCCATCAAAGAACACGAAAAACAGCTCGCTGAAGCCAAGATCCAAGCAGAACAGGGGGAACAAGCAAAGAGCGAATTTTTAGCGACGATGAGTCATGAAATCAGAACACCGATGAATGGCATTTTAGGGCTTTCCGATCTCTTGTTTGAGTTGCCTTTGCCCAAAGAGGCACATTCTTACGCTGCCACAATAAGGGACTCTGCTGACGCCCTACTGACGATAATGAACGACGTTCTCGACGTTTCAAAATTGGATGCGGGTCAACTCAGCATTGATCCGGCCCCTTTTGATTTAGCATCATGCTTTCACAAATGCATCGATCTGCTTGCACCTCAGGCGAGCCAAAAGGGAATTTACCTTGACGTGGTGCAAGACACAGAGCTTCCAATAGATGCCCTAGGCGATGATGGTCGCGTCCGGCAAATCCTTTTGAATGTGATTGGGAATGCTGTAAAATTCACTGCTTTTGGCGGCGTAACAGTCCGACCTAAAATAGAAATGGCAAAAAACGGCTATGTGTTTATCGTCGATGTAATCGACACTGGGATTGGCATCCCAACGGATCGCGTCAATCAGGTGTTTGATAAATTTCAACAAGCAGACGGGCTTTGTTGCACAAATCGGTCTGAGGCCGATCTCCCCCTTACCCCAGACGGATTTAGCCTACAGCCACGGTAC
>NZ_CBFHVK010000005.1:0-119636 GCF_965659345.1 Planktotalea sp.
AACTGCTCATGTCCGCGAGCTATCACGCTGGATTCACACAGTGAATCCTACAGTGCCCGATTTGTGCAACAAAGCCCATATCAGCGCTTATCGGATTCAAGTTTTGGAGTCAGAAAAACATATGCCAAATAATTTCGAATAACTTCATGATTTCAACTTGTATGATCGGGTAAAGACAGACCTCGAACAGATATTCGCTTCAACACTGAGCTTACCAGATCATACAGTTTACGAACGTCATTTCATCTGGGGCGCTATGCGAAGAACTCACTCATTATCTCTTGCTATGCGACAATCCATTGAAGCTAAAAACGGTCAAATGACGGCCACCCTGATAAGACTGAACCTCGATACGCTAGCAAGATTTTATGCTCTTTATTGGGCAGACGAAACGCCAGAACTTACCTCTGAAATGCTATCAAAAGAAGTTTTTAATGGACGCTCAATCAAAGATTTCAAGTTGCGAGGCGCAAAAGAGAAAGCAACAGATCGTTGGCTGATTGAACAAATTACGGGCTTAGCTGACTGGATTCCGAAGGTGTATAAAAACGCATCTGGAGCGATTCACTTCTCAGAGTTCCACATTCATCAGGTGATTTTATCTCAGTCACAAACTGATAAAAATACGCAAAATTCTGAATTTCAAATTGCACAAGTCAGCATGAGTCCTATCGATCAGAACCCAAATTTTTCAGATTATCAGAATGCTAATACCGCTTTTTTACACATCAGTATGATGTTAGCGGGCGCTATGAAGCATAGAGTTGAACAACTGGGCGCACAGCCGTTCTTAGGCGTGCCCCCGATTCAACCCTAGCTTACATCACATAAAACCCGTTAAACGATGTTCTCAATTCGTCACACGCGTTAGCGATCAACTCTGGACGGAAAAGCTTACGTCTTCTTCAAAGGCCGCATTAACCCTTCTTGAGCCACGCTCGCAACCAACGCCCCCGAATGCGAATAAATCGCACCGCGATTAAAACCGCGTGCGCCGCCTGTCCAAGGGGCGTCGAGGTCATACAAATGCCACTCGGAAAAATCGATGGGCGTGTGAAACCACATGGCGTGATCCAAGCTCGCGCTCATTACCTTGCCTTGGAACCATGTCAGCCCGTGTGGGCGTAGCGAAGAGCCCAGCAGGTTCATATCGGACGCATAGGCGAGCAAGCAATGTTGCATCTGCGCGCCCTGTCCCTTGGCGGCTTCCATGCGGAACCAGAGATGATTGCGATCGTCCGCGTTTTCAGGCGTGAAGAAATCGCGGGGGGCGACTTCGCGTATCTCGATGGGGCGTTGGCGCAAAAAATCATCGTGATATTTTTCAGGAATTTGATCAACAACCGTGGCGCGCAGCTCATCGCGGTTTGGCCAATCTGTGGGTGCACCGACGTCGGGTTTGGGGTGCTGATACTCCCACCCACTTTCATCAATATGAAACGAGGCGGACATGTTGAAAATTTGTTTGCCATGTTGGATCGCGACAACACGGCGGGTGGTGAAGCTGCCACCATCACGAGCGCGGTCCACTTGGTAGATGACCGGAATATTTGGATCACCAGGGCGAATGAAATAGGCGTGCAGTGAATGGCACAGACGATCGGGCACAGTGCGATACGCGGCCATCAGCGCCTGCGCGATCACATGCCCGCCAAAGATGCGCGTCGTTGTTTCACCACCGCCGCCAACGCCGCGAAACAGATCGACCTCGAGCTGCTCGATATCCAGAAGGTGCAGCAGTTCATCGGCAGGTGTCATGAGGGTGCCTTAGGTGTTGGCCCGTGCATGCGCATAGGCGAGGAAGAAATCAAAGCTCTCGGGATTGGCCATGCTATCACGGTTCACCACGCTTTGCGGGTCGCCGCCAAGCAACAGCTTTTTCACAGGAACTTCAAGCTTTTTGCCAGACAGCGTGCGCGGCACGTCTTTGATTTCTACAATTTCATTGGGCACAAAGCGCGCAGAGACTTGCGCACGAATGGCGGCGTTGATCTGCTCTTTCAAAGCCTCATCAAAGGGCACACCCGCGACAGGCACAACAAAGAGCGGCATGAAGCTGTCGCGCCCAAGGAATTCCAGATCAACCACAAGGGAGTCGAGCACCGTGTCGAGGCCCTCAACCGCCTGATAAATTTCAGCACTGCCAAGGCGCAGACCTTTGCGATTGATGGTTGCGTCAGAGCGCCCATAAATGACAGAGGCCCCGCTTTCATCAATTGCGATCCAATCGCCGTGACGCCAGACGCCGGGGTAATCCGCGAAGTAGCTGTCAAACAGGCGGCTTCCGTCATCATCCCCCCAAAAGTAAAGCGGCATAGATGGGAGCGGTTCTGTGCAAACCAACTCACCCACTTCACCGATCAGTTCTTCGCCAAGCGGATCATAGGCGCGCACGGCATTGCCAAGGGCGCGGCATTGCATTTCACCAGCGCGCACAGCCATCCCCGGGTGACCCACAACAAAGGCACCGGCAAGATCGGTCCCGCCAGAGATCGGAGCGAGCCATTGATCTGCCTTCACATCACGGTAGATCCAGTCATAAGTGTCACCCGAAAGCGGCGAGCCGGTCGCCCCGAGTGAGCGAAGGTTTTCCAGCTCTACGTCAGCGCGCGGGGTCACCCCTGCCTTCATGCACGTGCTGTAAAACGCTGCACCTGCTCCAAAATAGCTTAACTTCTCATCTGCGATAAAGCGCCAAACAACACCCATGTCGGGGTAATTGGCGGCGCCATCAAAAATCGCAACAGTGGCCCCTTGTGCAAGGGCCATCCACTGGCCATTCCACATGATCCAGCCCGACGAGGTCAGCCAGCAAAAGCGGTCTTTGGAAGAGATATCTTGGTGCAGGGATTGCTTGCTCGCTTCCAAAAGGATGCCGCCGTGACCGTGCACAATTGGCTTGGGATTGCCCGTGGTTCCAGATGAATAGACAATCCAAAGCGGATGCTCAAAGGGAACTTGTGTGGCTTGGTAACTCGCGGAATCCTGCGTGGTCGTACTCCAAGCGATATGGTTGTCAGGCAAGGGGCCGATGACGGGAAGCGTGACGAACCCAGTTACGCTTGGCAGGTTTGCATTGATCTCAGCCAGTATTTTGCGGCGATCAACTTGCTTGCCTGCGTGAATATATCCGTCCTGCGCAATCAGTACTTTCGGTTCGATCTGTTGGAAGCGATCAAGGATTGCTACGTGTCCCATATCCGGCGCGCAGAGTGACCAGACCGCGCCAAGGCTCGCGGTGGCCAGAAGCGCAATCAGCGCAACCTCCGTATTCGGAAGGATTGCGACGACACGGTCGCCTTGCGTAACGCCCATTTTGCGCAGGTTGTCTGCGACGCTTGCAACTTGGTCGCGCAACTCAGCCCAAGTCATTTCTGAACGACCAAAGGTCTCGGATTGTACGACCAAAGCGCATTCATCAGGCCGCTTGTGGGCGTGTTGAATGATGGCGTCAGCGTAGTTCAGTTGCGCGTCCTTGCCCCATTTCATGTCAGGCATTTGACGCTTGAGGAGCATCTGCGATGGGGCCTGTTGCCCAGGAATTTCGAAGAAGTCCCAGATAGCGCGCCAGAAGCTTTCAAGGTCATCGACGCTCCAGCGCCACATGGCATTGTAGTCTTCAAACTCTAGCCCACGTGTATCGCGCACAAAGCGCTCGAACTGAGCCATGCTAGAGGCGTCATACCGCTCTTGGCTCGGGGTCCAAAGAACCTTGGCGCTCACGTCAATGCGCCTTGCACCAGCGCTTTCATTTCCGAGCGGGATGGGTAAGAACTGCTCGGCGAAAGCTGTGTAAAGAAGATTGCGGAAAGCTGATGCACCGGATCAATCCAAAAGAAGGTTGATGCCATGCCACCCCATGAAAAATCACCAACAGATCCGGGCACACGTGCACGCGCAGGATCAAGCACGACCGCCCCACCAATGCCGAACCCCATGCCTTGCATTGGTTGTTCAGCAAAACTCGATGGTCCCATATCTGCGATATCGCCCGCCAGATGATTGCGCATCATAAAGCGCAGGGTATGTGGTGAAATTAGGCACTGCCCGCCAGAGCGCAGCATTTCAACGAAGCGTCGATAGTCATCAATGGTAGAGAGCAGACCGCCACCGCCTGAATTCATCTTAGTGCTTTTGAAGGGCGTGTTCTCCAAGCTGTCTGCAAGGTTCAAACTCTCTGTGCTTTTCTCAACCGCATTCAAATCAAACGAATTCCCCGCGAGCGGCGTATACATCGACGCGAACCGCTGTTCCGTACCTTTGGGAATGGTGAAGCGTGTCTCATTCATTCCTAAGGGGTCGAAAATTTCATCTATAAAAAACGCCTCTAACGTCTTGCCACTGATCACTTCAATCACGCGACCAATCAGATCAATACCGACCGAATACTCCCAACGGGTACCGGGTCTAAAGACAAGCGGAAGATCGGCTATCGCTGTCGCCACTTCCGCAAGCGTTTTGGAACCAGGCCAGAAATCCAGTTTTTGTTCAGCCATCGCTTGCGGCACAATTCCGGGGTTGAAGCCGTAGCTCACACCAGACGTATGCGTCAAAAGTTGATGCAACGTCGGCGTCGCACAAGGCTCTGTTTGCGAGAGATCACGCGCACCCTCGCGCAAGCAGTGCATATCGGAAAATTCTGGAATGAAGTCAGACACAGGCGCATCAAGGTGGACCAAACCCCGCTCTACCAACATCATCATCGCAACGGATGTAACAGGTTTCGTCATCGAATAAATGCGCGCCAGTGTATCACGGCTCCATGGAACGGCATTCTCCACATCGCGCAAGCCGCAGTCGTGATAGAACGCTTCGACCCCGTTTTGCGTGATAAGCGATGCACAGCCCGCAAAGCGGCGCGTGTCTACATAGCCTTGCATCCAACCTTTGATCCGCGACAGCCGCGCCTCGTCAAACCCCGTCATCGCTTAAACCTCAAGCCATTCCTTGCGCACATCTTCGCGTTCTTTCAACTCGGCTGGCGTGCCTTCAAACACCACCTGCCCATGCCCCATCACATAAACACGGTGCGCGATATCCATGGCGATCGATAGTTTTTGTTCGACCAGAAGAGTTGAAATGCCGCGATCCGCGATCTCTTTCAGAACCTCTGCCACTTTCTGTACCATTTGCGGTGACAGCCCTTCTGTTGGCTCATCAATCATCACGAAATCAGGGTCACCCATCAAAGTGCGGCACATGGTTAACATCTGCTGCTCACCCCCCGAGAGAACCGATGCCTCAACATCTGCGCGCTCATTCAGGTTAGAAAACATGTCGAACATCATCTGCATCGACCAACGCCCAGCCCCGTCTTTCTGACCGGGTTTCAAACCTAGGTTCAGGTTCTGGCGTGTGGTCAATCCGGGAAAGATATCACGGTTCTCCGGCACATAACCGATGCCCATATTGGCGATCTCATAGGCCTTGCGCCCAGCAATCTCTTGCCCACGAAACTTGACAGAACCTTTGGGTTCCACTTCGCCCATGATCGCTTTGCACGTGGTTGAACGCCCTACGCCGTTGCGCCCAAGCAAAGCGACGATCTCACCCTCTTGCACGTTCAACGTAACACCCTGCAAGATGTGTGATTTGCCATAGTAGGCGTGCATGTCTGTGACTTCGATCAATGTTCTGCCTCCAAGGCTGCGCCCAGATAGGCTTCTTGCACACGCGGATCACCGCGCACATCTTCGGGCTTTCCTGTCGCGATAATCTCGCCGTAAACCAACACAGAAATACGATCAGCAAGCCCGAAAACGACGCCCATATCATGTTCAACCATGATCAAGGTTTTGCCCTCTGTGACCTTCATAATCAGGTCGGTGATATAGTCGGTTTCTGAATGGCTCATACCAGCTGTCGGTTCATCAAGCATGATGACATCAGCGCCACCGGCGATGGTAATGCCAATCTCTAGCGCGCGCTGCTCGGCATAACTTAGGGTGCCAGCTGGCAAGTCGCGACGTCCAAGAAGGTTGATCTGATCAAGGATAGCATCCGCGCCCTCGGTCAACTGACGCGAACGGTTTACCAAGTTCCAGAAAGAATATTTATATCCCTGAGACCACAAAAGCGCGCAGCGCACGTTTTCAAAAACCGTCATTGCGGGAAAGATGTTGGTTATCTGAAAAGAGCGCGATAATCCTTTGCGATTGATCTGATAAGGCTGCAAGCCGCGCAGGTCCTCACCATGCAATTTCACAGATCCAGCGGTGGGCATAAAGCGCGCTGTGATCAGATTGAATAGCGTCGATTTGCCCGCACCATTTGGCCCGATAATGGCATGTCTTTCGGACTTGCCAATGGAGAGATTGATGCCGCGAATGATCTCTGCTTTGCCGAAGCTTTTTTTCAGTCCGCTCAGTTCTAATGCAGGTGTACTCATGATGCGTCTCCCGCTGTGTTGGCGGCGTCCCATGCCTCTTTCAGTTCAGGGGCGTTGCGTTTTGCGATACCAATTCCGATCAAGGCGACAGCCCCCGCGATGAGCCAAGGCAGCAACGTATGACTATCAAACGTCGTCCAGAACAGCGTCATTTCATCATCCCCAATCGAGGCATGGCGGAAATGGAAGGTCATTTCGACAAGTGCGCAAACGCCCAAGATCCCAATCGCGGCAGGTAGCAAGGTTTTGATGTAGGGCTGTATCAATTGCTTGGCATTGCCCAGTTTGAAAACAGGGACATGCATCATCAACAGTCCTGCCAGACCACCAGGGAAGAACATCACAGTCGCAACAAAAAGCGACCCCGCGTAAAACGCCCATAACTCCGTTTGTAAACTCAGTACTGTTTGCACCAAGGTAAACACAATCGCACCAATGATGGGTCCAAAGAAGAAGCCAACACCGCCCAAGAAAGTCACTAAGAGGATCACACCGCTGGAGGCCGTATTCAGGTTCTCTTCCGTCAAAATTTCATAGTTGATCGCAAAAAGACCACCTGCAATGCCTGCAAAAAAGCCTGACGCCACAAAGCTGTAAAAGCGCACCCAACGGGCAGAGTAGCCGAGGAATTCGGCGCGCTCTGGATTATCGCGTACCGCGTTTGCCATGCGACCGACTGGCGTGCGAGACCACAAATACATCAATGCAGCAGCAAGGATGACCCAAAAGGACGTCAGGTAGTAGACGTCGATTTGCTGCAGGAATTCATTACCAAAAAAGGGCATCGCATAAGTGCGATCGCCGCTGATACCTTCTTCACCGCCAAAGAATGCCACAATAATTACCGAGCATGCAGCGATGAGTTCGCCCACACCGAGCGAGATCATTGCGAATACAGTGCCTGCATTGCGTGTGGAAAATGCTCCAACAATCATTGCGAGCCCCATGCCAAACAAACCCCCAAAGATGGGTAGCACTGGCAGTGGGAAGCTGGCGAATAGGTCGGACATATTCATGATATGCATACATGCAAAGCCACCAACGCCCGCGTAGACCGCATGACCAAAGGACAGCATCCCGCCTTGGCCCAGAAGCATATTATAGGCCAGCGCAAAGATAACGGTGATCCACATTTGGTTCATGATCGTGAGCGCAGAATTCGACGTAAAGATGAACGGCATCAAGATCAGCGCAATCGCCGCGATGATCCACGGCATCAAGGTTAACGTCATAGAGCCTGCACGCATCCGCTGGGCTGGCTTACTCGGGTCGGTTGTCAGTTGATCGCTCATGAGTGACGCTTTCCGAAAAGGCCCGCAGGGCGGAAGATCAGGATAAGAACCATCAGAATATAGGGTAGAATATCCGCGATTTGCGGGCTGGTAACGGTCCAAAGATCGCGTAGCCAATGATCGGATAAGTTCTCAGGTGTAGCGATTCCAACAGCGTTGAAGACATCCGACATTGCTAGGTTATAAGACTTCGCAAACGTCGTGATCCATCCAATCAAAAGCGACGCAACCAGCGCCCCCCAAAGCGAGCCAAGCCCGCCAATTACGATGGTCACAAACACGATGGACCCAAGCACAAACGCCATTCCCGGGAAAGTGCCCAGCACAGGTCCAGCGATGACACCCGCAACACCCGCAAGGGCGGTTCCGACGCCAAAGACACCCATGAAGATCAGTGGCACGTTATGCCCCAGCGCCTCAACCGTGCGCGGATAGCTAAGGGCGGCTTGAATGATCATCCCAACCCGTGTGCGCGTCAGGATATAGAGCAGCCCGATAAAGATCGCGACGGAGATGAAGATCATGAAAATTTTATATGCAGGGATCGAATTCCCGGCGATGGAGAAGGCGGTGAAATTTAACACCTCTGGAATAGAGTAAGGCATCTGATTCTTGCCCCAGATGAACTGCACCAACTCTTCTATCAAAAGCGCCAGACCGAATGTGAAAATCAGCTCTGGCACGTGACCATATTGGTGGACCCGTCTCAATCCGTATCGCTCAACACCTGCACCAAGCACACCGACAATCAACGGCGCAATCAGCAAGCCCATCCAGAACCCCAGCGCGATGCTGATCTGATAAGCAAAGTATGCACCCAGCATATAAAAGCTGGCATGAGCGAAGTTCAAAACGCCCATCATAGAGAAGATAAGCGTAAGGCCGGCGGATAGCATAAACAGCAGCAATCCAGTCACAAGCCCGTCGATTATGTTAACGAGGATGAGTTCCATTGGTCCCCCAAAGGGTTGATCAAGACATGAAGTAGGAAAGGCCCGCCCTGCGCTAAACAGGGCAGGCGATAAAGCGGCCGCTTACGGGCGCTTCATTTCACAAGTTGTCGGGCTGTCCATAGACGCCATTTCAACTGTGGATTCTGTCAAAACACCAAAACCGGAGTTGTCATAATCAAACTCGATGTTCTCGTCTGTGTGAACGCCAACATTCATGTTCTGAATGATCTGGTGATCCTGTGGGCGCATAAAGAGCTTACCGCCCCACATGGAGTCGTATTCCATACCCTCTAGTTGATTAGCGACAGCAACCACGTCATCCGCAGTGCCTGCACCCTCAATTGCCTGTGCCAGCATACCGATTACATTAAAGATACGTGACTGGTCGATGTTGCCATCAGGATGCTTGGCAACGAACGCATTGTAAGCAACGCGGGCTTCTTCAGATCCAATCGGGTTGATGTCCCCCTGAGAGATCAAACGAATGCGCCCTTTCGCGCTTTCACCAAGCGCTGCGGTGATACCAGAGCCTGCCGCATAGTAGGTGTAGATCGGGCCATCATAGCCGCTTTCGATCAAGGACTTGCCCAGTCCAACCATATCCGCGCCCCAGTTTCCCGTAATAACAGCATCCGCTTCGGAGGCGATGATTTTGCGCGAATAGGGTGTGAAGTCTTTCACTTTGCCGATCGGATGTAGCTCATTGCCGACAATCTCAACGTCAGAACGCTTCGAAGACAGGTTTGAAACCGCCGCGGCAGCAACCGCTTTACCGAAAGAGTAGTCCTGACCAATGATGTAGACTTTCTTCATGTCTTCATCGGCAACCATAACATCCGTCAAAGCATCCATCTTGATGTCCGCGTTTGCGTCAAAACGGAAGTGCCAGAAGTTACACTTGTCGTTTGTCAAAGCCGGATCAACTGCGGCATAGTTCAAGAACAGAACGCGGCTGTCAGGGTTACGACGGTTATGCTTATTGATGGCTTCTGTCAGTGCGTTCGCAACACCAGATGAGTTGCCTTGCGCGATGTAGCGAATACCTTGGTCAATCGCGACCTGAAGCTGGATCAAGCTCTCTTTCGGGCTGATCTTATTGTCAAAAGCAACGATCTCGAATTCCGTACCACCCAGCACGCCGCCTTGCTCATTCACCATGTGGTCAGCGGCAAATTCGAACTGGTGCAAGCCGTTTGTACCAGTGCTTGCGAATGGGCCAGAAAGCGGATCGATAAACGCGATCTTGATATTCTCAGCAAAGGCCGCCGATGCGCCAATTGCCAAAGACAGTGCGGAGACCGCACACATTTTTGTAAATTTTTTCATTAGTTCCTCCCAAGGATAGATTGCGCCCCAGTTCGTTTGCTTCGGGGTCGTTATCTGTTCGGAAAGACTTGCATACCTGCAATTAAAGTCAAGGTTGCAGAAAGGATGCTTCTTGATCCCGCAATACACTTTACACGCGAAATCAAATGCTAAGGGAAGCGGAACTTTAAGCCAAAATCCAGAAAACATCTGTACTAGTCTTTGTTTTAAATATGTTTTTTCTATTTCCATCGAACTTAAAGCTTAACGCTATCCACAACAAAAAGGTGTCATGTATTTTATTGACGCTTGACCGCTGAAGCGAGTTTCGTAGCGTCACATTTCGGTTCTAGTTAAAAATCGTTCCGCTGTGCGAAACACGCCTCCGCCAGACTCAGCGATGTGGATGCATGCTGAGCGCGTCAGCCGCCTTGATCAAACGTGGGGCATAAACGCTTTCAAGCTGCTTTGGTTTGACCCGAAAAGATGGCCCACCAACATTGAGGCCATAGACACGATCACCGCTCATCGCGAACACGGGTGCAGCTATTCCGTTCACATCTTTGCGCCAAATTCCGTAACCTGTGCAAAAGCCTTTGTTCTCATATACGGACTTTGCTTCAGCGTAGCGCTTGCGGCCTTCACTTTCGATGTCCCCGCCCATTCGACCGGCATATTCAAAGACCGCTTCGCGCGCATCATCGCGCATACCCACCAAAATTGATTGACCTATTGCAGAAGGGAACAGCGGCAAACGCGACCCAATGCGCGCAACCAAGGCCACGCCTTCTCGCGAATTGCAGGTCGCTACATAAATCACTTCCAACTGGTGCACTTCACCTAAAGCCACGGTGATGTACGAATTCGGCCCATCACGCAGTTGCGCCATCTCTTTGTGGGCGAGGTCCTGAATGTCGATGCCAGACAGCACACTGAACCCCAACCGGATCGCGGCAGCGCCCAGCCGATAGGTGCCATTTCGCAGATCAGCAATCAGATAGCCAAGCTCACAAAGGGTATAGGTCAGTCTAGAAATCGTCGCTTTCGGCAGGCCCGTACGATCCGAAAAATCGGAATTCGTAAGGGTTATTTCACCGTCACGAAAACAACTCAGCAACTCCAGCCCACGCGCCAGAGCGGTCACAAAATTGCGATCCTTTGCTGAGTCATCGTCGCGCAAGTCATCCGACATATTCTATCCTCGTTTCAACGCATCCAGACCGTGTTGCGCGAAGACAGGGACGAATTCACCCAGTTTCAAAGCTCGCTCAGGATTGGATGCATTGCCGTCCAAACCACGCTTTAAAACGCCTTGGATAATACCTGCCATGCGAAAAAAACAAAACCCCAAGTAATAGCCAAAATCGTCGATCCCGTTTAGCCCGCGCCGGGTGCAATAGGCGTCTACAAACGCTTGATCTGTGGGCAAACCAAGCGCTTTTCGATCTAGTCCGCCCATACCGCGTCCTTCAGTTCCCGCGGGAAGTTGCCATTGCATAATGACACCTGCCAGATCCGCAAAAGGGTGGCCAATCGTAGATAATTCCCAATCAAGAACCGCTCGACACTGCGTTCCCGTTGCATCAAAAATCATGTTATCAAGTCGATAATCACCATGCACCAGCGTGCGTTGGCCATCATCCTTAGGGCGCCGTTCCACAAGCCCGATCATCAGCTCATCCATTGCAGGAATTGTCTGCGTCTCTGACGCACGATACTGCTTGGACCAACGCCCAACTTGGCGCTCAAAATAATTTCCCTCTGGCCCGTAGTTTTCCAAACCGATGGACGCGATATCAACGTCGTGCATCGCCGCCAGAACACGCCCCATTTCATCGATGACGCCCGCGCGATGTTCCGGGCTAACGCCCTCCATTGCAGGTTCGTTAAAATTGCGTCCAGGCACATGGTCCATGATGTAAAACATAGACCCGATCACGCTGTCATCTTCGCAAAGCAGGTGCATTTTGGAGACAGGAACATCCGACCCTTCAAGTGCTTTTTGAACGCGAAATTCACGATCCACTGCATGCGCAGATTTCAACAATACACCCGGCGGTTTGCGCCGTAGCACATAATTATGTGCAGGTGTTTTTAGCATGAAGGTCGGATTGGATTGGCCCGTCTGGAACTTTGTGACCTCCATCGGCCCTTCAAACCCTTCAAGGTTCTCGCTCAGATAGCGGCTGACGGCTGCTTCATCCAATGTCTGTGTATCTGCGCTCATAAGTCGTCCCAATTCTTTAGCTATAGCTTACCAGCTTTGATCCTGCATGGCTCATAAAATGCGGGGTGGCGTTGAATTCATGCAAAGAAAACGATGCCCCCGAGAACATAAATCGCGTCATTGCAGTGTTCTTGATTTGCAAATTCAGGTTCATCATATGCCGCTTATCGGCACCCAAGGCGCTAGCGGTCATCTGACCAATCACACCGCCAGATGAAACCACAAGCACACGTTTGGCATCTGTATCTGTCGCGAATTTACGCGCTGCTTCAACGCGTTCACAAAACTCTATGTAGGTTTCACACGCGCCTTCAAACGCCGCATCTTGCCATTCGAAAACCGTTTCACGCAGCGTGCGAAAATGCGCCTTACGATCCCCTGTTGAAAGGGGCGGAACATCACCCTTAAAACGCGCGTTCAACAAATCACCAAAGTCGTATTCATTGAAACCACGGTGTTCATCTGCATCCGCAAAACCCATAGCTCGTAGGGTATCGCGTTGTCGCGTCAGCGTGCCTGTGACCAGTCGATCCGGCACCCAGTTCAGCTCTTTTAGAAGCGCACCAGCGACTTCTGCTTGGCGATGCCCAAGCTCGGACAGAACATCATAATCGTCCTGTCCGAATGACGCTTGGCCATGACGTATGACAAGAAGCTCAGCCACAATGCTCACTTGTAATGCTCGGAGCACGCGACAGCGTATTTGAGGAAAATGCGATCATGAAAATTCAGCCGCCAGCTTCTTGCCTGCGGTGATGTATTCGCTCTCCATACGATCAACGATAGATCCAGCAGAGCCTACTGATTTCACCGCGCCAATCCCTTGCCCTGATCCCCAAATCGTCTTCCACGCTTTTGGCTTTTCGCGGTCTTGCCCGAAATCCATAGACGAGGCATCCGCCTGTGGCAGGTTGTCAGGATCCATGCCCGCATTCTCAACCGAGCCCCGCAAGTAATTGCCCCAAACACCGGTAAAGAGCGACGAATACACAATGTCTTCAGCACCAGACTCAACGATCATGTCTTTGTAACCCTGATCGGCGTTCGCTTCGTCCGTGGCGATAAACGCAGATCCTGTATATCCGAAATCAGCCCCCATCGCGCGCGCGGCAAGCAGACTTTCACCAGATGCGATCGCACCAGACAAAGCCAACGGCCCATCGAACCATTCGCGAATTTCATGGATAAGGGCCAGCGGCGATTGCTGACCTGCGTGACCACCTGCACCAGCCGCAACAGCCACCAAACCATCTGCACCCTTTTCAATCGCTTTCTTGGCAAAGCGATTGTTGATGATGTCATGCAAAACCACGCCACCACAAGAATGCGCAGCCTCATTGACCTCAACCCGCGCACCCAGCGAAGTGATCCAGATCGGGACTTCATGTTTGACGCAAATCTCTAGATCCCGATCAAGTCGACTGTTGGAGCGATGCACAATCTGGTTGATCGCAAAAGGCGCAGCAGGGCGATCAGGGTTCGCTTGGTTATGTTTGTCCAGCTCTTCTTTGATCTCTGTCAGCCAAGTATCAAGAAGCGGATGCTCCCCTTCGCCCTCCCGCGCGTTGAGCGCAGGGAAAGAGCCGACAATCCCCGCCTTGCATTGCGCAATTACGAGTTTTGGAACGGAAATAATAAACAACGGCGACGCAATCAGCGGAATGCGAAGCCCTTGTAACGCCTTTGGCAAATGACTGTCATTCCGCATCATAGCACCTCAAACAATCCGGCAGCGCCCATGCCGCCACCAACACACATCGTGCACACGACATATTTCGCGCCGCGACGTTTGCCCTCGATCAACGCATGGCCGACCATACGCGCACCGGACATGCCGTAGGGATGGCCAATCGAAATGGCACCGCCATCGACATTCAACAACTCATCAGGAATGCCAAGCTGGTCCCGCGAATACAGCACCTGTACCGCAAACGCCTCATTCAGCTCCCAAAGGCCAATGTCATCCATCGTCAACCCATGCGCCTTTAGCAGCGGTGGCACAGCATAGATGGGTCCAATGCCCATCTCATCTGGCTCACAGCCAGCGGCCATGACGCCGACATAGCGACCCAAAGGCTGCAAGCCAGCTTTTTCAGCAGCTTTCGCTTCCATGATCACACAAGCAGAGGCCCCATCGCTCAACTGAGACGCATTGCCAGCGGTGATGGATTTACCTTCCTTAATGCGCATTCCGTCTTTGAACACAGGGTTTAAGCCACCAAGGCTTTCGACTGTGGTACTCGGACGGTTTCCCTCATCTTTTTCAAGCGTGACTTCATGCTCGGAAATCTCTTTGGTCTCACGATCCTGGACCAGCATGGTCGAAGACATCGGCACAATCTCTGCATCAAAACGCCCTGCTTCTTGCGCGGCGGCTGTCAACGCTTGCGAGCGTGCAGCGTATTCGTCCTGCACATCGCGGCCCACGCCATAGCGCTCTGCAACCGTTTCCGCGGTCTCGAGCATCGACATGTATATGTCGGACTTGTTCGCCATGAGCCAAGGATCGGCAGCAACGCGCATCTCTTTGGTTTGCACCATGGAAATGCTTTCAACCCCGCCACCAACGGCAACGTCCATTCCGTCCGTGACCACTTGCTTTGCAGCCGTCGCAATCGCCATCATGCCTGATGCACATTGACGATCCAGCGACATACCAGCAACGCTGACAGGCAGTCCTGCGCGCACAGCTGCTTGGCGCGCAATATTGCCGCCAGAATGCCCTTGTTGCAGAGCCGCGCCCAGAATGACGTCCTGCACACGCGCCGGATCAATCCCAGCGCGCGCTACAGCGTGCTCAATCGCGTGCCCTGCCAAAGCTTGTGGCGTCGTATTGTTGAAAGCGCCGCGATAGGCTTTGCCGATCGGGGTACGTGCGGTGGAAACGATAACTGCGTCGCGCATAATGAAAGTCCTTAATTGTGAATTACCAATCCAGCGTCAGGCCACGGGCCTTGGCTGCATTGAGGGCATACTTCTTGGTCTGACTAAAGGCGTCCGGCATTTCTGTTTGACCACTCGCATCAGTGAGCTGATCAAACTGCGCAGCGACAACTTCGGGGGTGTTTTCATCATCAGTGAGGGTGATGCCTTGCGTCTCGTACACGCGGGTTTGCGCGAAACTGCCGCCCCCTGCACCCATGATAACATGGCTCGGCGCATCCTCAGAAACGAGGTATAGCAAGCCAGGTGTTATTGTTTCAGGTGCCAGCATTTCTGCGGCTTCGGGCGGGAACAATTCTTCTGTCATGCGTGTTACTGCTGTTGGGGCCAGCGTGTTAACGCGAATATTGTCGCGCGCCCCTTCTAGGTGAAGCACATTCATCAACCCCATCATCGCAGCTTTCGCGGCACCATAATTGGCCTGACCAAAGTTACCATAAAGCCCCGACGAGGAAGAGGTGAACACGATCCGTCCGTACTGTTGCTCGCGCATAATCGGCCAACATGCATGCGCCACATTTGCAGAGCCAATAAGATGCACATCAACCACTTTACGAAATGCAGACATGTCCATCTTGGCGAAAGTCTTGTCCATCAAGATGCCTGCGTTGTTTACGCAAATATCGATACGTCCCCAAGCATCCATCGCTTGCGCAACCATGTCCTTAACACCAGCTTCATCAGAGACGTCAGCGCCATGCGCCATCGCCTCTCCGCCCATGGCTTTGATCTCTTCAACTACGGCTTCGGACGCGTCTGATGTGGACCCAGTGCCATCCCGCGATACGCCTAGATCATTCACCACAATCTTTGCACCGCGCGCGGCAAGCCCCAACGCATGTGAACGGCCAAGCCCAATGCCAGCGCCCGTCACAATCGCGACGCGTCCGTCAAATCGAATATCAGCAGCCATTAGTGAAGCGCCTGTTCAAAAATGTTAGGGCCAGACATCACGTTGATGCCGCCAGACACTGGCACAACCGCGCCAGTGATATAAGCACCACCGCGTCCGCACAGGAACAGCATGCAGCCCGCAATATCCTCGTCGCGCCCAACACGTTTCATCGGAACATCATCGCCAACCTTACTGCGCATGTCCTCATCATGGGTTGCGAATGCGGTCATGCGCGACACGAACGGCCCCGGCGCAAGTGCATTCACCGTGATCGCTTCGCCCGCGAGTTCTTTCGCCAGAATTTTGCTAAGATGGATCACCGCCGCTTTGGAGGCAGAGTAGCTATAGGCCCCATCACCCATTTCGCGCTCCCCCATGACAGAGCCCACATTCACGACGCGCGCTGGATCATCGACGCTGCCAGACGCCTTTAGCATCGGCAGTAGCTTTTGTGTCAGATCAAACAGACCCGCAACATTGACATCCATGACCTTTGACCAGGCCTTGTGTGGAAACTGCCCCATGGGCGCCCCCCAAGTGATGCCCGCGTTATTCATCAAAATATCAAGCGTCTCTGTACGTTCCTTGACGGCTGCGACCAATGCATCGACGCCCTCTTCCGTGCCAACGTCACCCGCAAATCCAATCGCTTTGCCGCTTGCACCCATCGCGTTCAACTCTGCTGCGACGGCCTCACAAGCTTCGCCCTTGCGGCTGGCCAAAAGCACTGTTGCGCCTGCGCGTACCAACCCCTCGGCCGCCATGCGTCCGATCCCCGTTGCACCGCCTGTGACCAAGGCCACTTTGCCGTCCAAGCCGAACAATGTTTGAATATCCATCTTAAAACCCTCTTTCTGCCGCGATCTTTTCGGCATGATAGCTGTAATCCCCTAGCCATTCCGCACTTACACGTGCGCGTTTCATATAAAAGCCCATATCGTAAGCATCGGTCATCCCGATGCCGCCATGCATTTGCACACCCTCTTGCACCGCCAAAATCGCCGTTTGGGTGGCCCGAGCTTTGGCAAGCGAAACTGCCGTTTCTGCATCGCTTTCGTTTTCATCCAGCTTGCGTCCTGCATTTAGGATCGCACTGGTCGTGACTTCGATCTCGCACCACAGATGCGCTGCACGATGTTGCAATGCTTGAAAGCGACCAATCTCAACACCGAACTGTTTACGTTCTTTAAGATAGCCAACCGTCATATCAAACGCGCCCGCAGACAGCCCTGTCATTTCGGCCGCCAGTGCGGCTTGTCCGGCGTTTATGGCAGGACGCAAAACACTCATCGCGCTATCGACCGCACCAAGCACATCTTCACCCGTCGCTTCCACATCTTCAAACGTGATACGCGCAGCATCGCGCGCATCTATCATGTTGGATACTTCACGGTTAACACCAGCGCGATCTGATGGAATATCAAACAGAGTTAACCCATCACTGGTACGCGCAAGCACCAGCAAACGATCTGCGTTGGCACCATCAACGACAAACTGTTTTTTGCCGTTCAAACGAAATGCATTACCATCGGCTTTCGCTTCCATCTGGGCATTGTCAGGATCGAACTTGATCCCCTCATCCACGGCCAAAGCATATGTCAATTCACCCGATGCGATCTTGGCCAAGGCCCCCAACGCGCGCGCGTCACTGACTTGCCGTAGTGCCGTCGCTGCAATCACAGCGCTGGAGATAAACGGCGACACCGCAAGCGTCTTGCCCATCTCATGCGCAATCACATTCGCGGCCGCAAACCCCATGTCAGAACCACCTGCTTCTTCGGGAACAAGCACGCCCGCCCAGCCCATATCAGCCATCTCTTTCCAAGTGGCAGCGTCAAACGTCTCACCCGCATCACGCATTGCGCGCAACTTGCTGACAGGCATCGCCCCATCAAGAAACCCGCGCGCCATATCGGCGAGCATCACTTCTTCTTCGCTCATCACCAGCTTTGCCATACCGCTCACCCCGGAAGCCCAAGGACACGGCGCGACACAATGCTCAGCATCACCTCGCTTGTGCCACCCTCAATCGAATTGGCCTTTGTGCGCAACCAATCGCCCGCGCGATTGCCCACAGGGCCATCCCATTCCAGCGCATCAGAGCCACCAGCACTCATCATCAATTCATGACGCTGTTTATTCAGTTCCGTCCCCATATATTTGAGCATCGCCGACGCATCACCTGCCCCCTGCCCTGCTTCGGCTTGGTCCTTATACCGCTCCAGCGTCAGACCAATCGCGAGCGAATCCACCTCACAGCGCATCGCGTCAGCACGCAAACATGCGTCCATGTCGTCCATTGTATCTTTGATCACAGCACCCAATGCGCGACCGCCGCCAGACAAGCCAGCGCCACCACCAGAAATCATCTCGCGTTCATGCGTCAGCAAGTACTTCGCCACATCCCAGCCGCGATTGACCTCACCAACGATCTGCTCTTTCGGCACCTTCGCATCGGTAAAAAACGTCTCGCAAAACGGCGAAACACCACTGATCATTTTGATCGGGCGTGTCTCTACTCCGCCGCCGTGCATGTCGAGCAAAAGAAACGAAATTCCCTTGTGCTTGGGCGCGTCACGATCCGTGCGAACAAGCGCGAAAATCCAGTCTGCTTTGTCTGCATAAGAGGTCCAAATCTTCTGACCATTCACCAGCCAATGATCGCCTTTATCCGCACCGTGAGTCTGCACATTCGCCAAGTCAGAGCCTGCACCCGGCTCAGAATAGCCCTGACACCATCGCACTTCACCACGTGCTACTGGGGGCAAATACTGCAATTTTTGCTCATGTGTGCCAAAGTGTAAAAGCGCGGGGCCAAGCATCCAAATGCCGAAGCTTTGCAAGGGCGAACGCGCATCAATGCGCGCCATTTCTTCATGAAAGATCTTTTCCTGATCACGACTAAGACCAGCGCCGCCATATTCCACTGGCCACGTCGGCACAGTATAGCCTTTGGCCGCACACCGCTTGAGCCAATCCCTCTGCGCATCAGAGGTAAAAACCCAGTCTTTGCCGCCCCAACAAATGCCCTCTTCGGTCATGAGACCATCGCGCATTTCACTTGGACAATTCTGCTCCAACCAATCACGCAGCTCTGCGCGGAAGTCATCTAACGGGCTCGCGGCCATACTCTATTTCCTCCCCTGAAAGACGTCACGTCAAAATGCGGACATCCGTTCCGCTATGCAGAATGGCAACGCGAATTGCGATTGACAAGATACGACGCCACGTCTCACGTTTGATCAACTTAGCGCTTTGAAGGACAGAATGATGAAAGCAATGCTCAGCACAGAGGTCGGTGGACCAGACACATTGGTTCTCACTGAAATGCCCACGCCCGAGCCAGGCAAAAAACAAGTACGCATTCGGGTACATGCCGCTGGCGTCAACTTTCCTGACACTTTGATCATCCGCGACCTTTATCAAATGAAACCACCCCGCCCATTTGCGCCGGGCGGTGAAGTCGCTGGCGTTGTTGAAGCGGTGGGCGAGAGCGTCAAACACCTAAACGTCGGTGATCGCGTTTTGGGCATGAGCGGCTTTGGCGGTTTCGCAACAGAGCTCGTCCTTGATGCAGAGCGCGCGGTGAAAATCCCTGATGATATGCCCTATGATGAAGCCGCGTGCTTCATTCTTACCTACGGGACATCGCATCACGCCCTGAAAGATCGCGCAGAACTGAAAGCAGGCGAAAGCATCCTCATATTGGGCGCTGCTGGTGGTGTGGGAATCGCTGCGATTGAGCTTGCAAAAGCCAGCGGTGCCAAGGTGATTGCCGCAGTCTCATCAGAAGAAAAAGCGCAGTTTTGTCGCGATGCAGGCGCTGATGAAACGCTGATCTATACCCGCGACATGAACGATCGCGCCGCGCAAAAAGAGTTCTCGAACCAGATCAAAAAGCTCTCAGGCGGTGAAGGTGTTGATGTTGTATATGACGCAGTTGGTGGCGATTACGCTGAACCCGCCGTGCGCGCGCTTGCATGGAAAGGGCGCTACTTGGTCGTTGGGTTTCCAGCGGGTATTCCAAAAATTCCTTTGAACTTGACGTTGCTCAAGGGCTGCCAAATTGTTGGCGTCTTTTGGGGTGCGCATACAGTACGCGAGCCGCAAAATCATGCTGAAAACTTGGGGGATCTGTTCACGCTTTATAGCCAAGGCAAGATTAAACCCCGCATTTCTGCCAGCTACGCATTAGAGAACGCAGGCGACGCGTTGCAGCTTTTGCAAGACCGCAAAGTACTAGGCAAAGTCGTAGTTACGATGCCTTAGCTCAACCGTTAGGCTGGCAGATGCGACACGTCATTGAACCCCCGCAGGATCATTTGATCGCCCTGAATAACAAGGCGGCTAATAGATCCGTTTTCAGCGCCGTGAAACGCAAAAGCGGGCGATCCTGTCGCAACAGCCAGTGCCGCGCCAATAACACCACCATGCACGACCACAGCAACCAGCTCATCAGGATGCGCATGCGCAATCCTGAGCAATCCGGCTTTCACGCGCGCTTGCAGCTTGGCAGTGGTTTCCGCGCCCGGAACCTCACCCCATTCTTGATGCTCTTTTGCGCGCACAAATGCGGGGTCTTTGTCCATGACGCGAAAGCGGTACTCTCCACCGTCCCAGTCCCCAAGAAACACTTCGCGCAAGTCACGTTCTACGCGCGGCTCAAGTCCAAGATGCGCGCTCAGCGGCGCAGCAGTTTGATGCGTCCTTTGCATCGTTGTGACGTAAATCGCCTGAATAGGCTCTGTTTTCAACCGATGCCCAACTGCAATCGCTTGAACTTCCCCATCTGGATGAAGCGCTGGATCCCCCTGCCCTTCAACCAATGGAAAGCTCTCGCCGCGTACTGCCGCTTGCGTCTCGCCATGCCGGATCAAAAGCAAATCCGCCGCGCCCTTGGGCGGTCTAAATCTATGTTGTCGCGCCTCATTCATGCGTCACCCTTTCCTGATTTCTCACACTAGGACACATCTCATGCAAAACCGCCAGATCACGATTACAGAGCTTCCGAAAGATACGCTGGGTCCTGAACACTTCACCCTCCAAGATGCACCAATGCCCAAAGCAGCAGAGGGCGAAGTGCTCTTGCGCGTTATCCTTATGTCAATCGATGCGGCCAATCGCTCTTGGATGAAAGGGGCGACCTACCGCGCAGCTGTAAACGCGGGTGATGCAATGCCGACTTATGCCCTATGTGAAGTCATGGAATCCAACAGCCCGCACATTTCTGTCGGTGATATCGTCGCGTCAGAAGCAACATGGTCCAACTACATCACGGCACCCGCGCGTCGCGTGCAGAAAATGCCCAAGGTTGAAACGCTCTCTCACCTCATGTCCGTTTATGGCATCGCAGGCAAAACCGCGTTCCACGGATTGATGTCGATTGGCAAACCCATGGCAGGCGAAACTGTGCTCGTCTCTGCAGCAGCGGGTTCAGTCGGTGGCTACGTTGGTCAAATCGCAAAAGCCTTGGGCTGCCGTGTCGTCGGAATTGCTGGAGGTGCTGAAAAATGCAAATGGGTCGTGGATGAGCTTGGCTTTGATGCCTGCGTCGACTACCGCGAGGGCGGTCTAAGCCGTGCTCTTGGCGCAGCTTGTCCGAATGGTGCCGATATCTATTTCGACAATGTCGGCGGAAAGGTCCTCGAATCCGCACTGAACGTGATGAACGAAAAAGGGCGCGTTATCTGTTGTGGCGCGATCAGCCAATACGACACTGAAAACCCCGCAGGTCCTCGCAATTTGCCCGGTGTGATCGTGGTCAAACGCCTGTTGATGGAAGGGTTTATTGTTATGGATTTCGCACATAACGACGCCAAATGCGTTCGAGCAATGCAACATTGGGTGTCCACAGGCCAGGTTAAAGTCTTTGAAGATATCGTGGAGGGTCTTGAGAACGCGCCACAAGCGCTTATCGGCCTTCTTGGCGGCAATAACAAAGGCAAGCGCCTCGTGCGTGTTGCCGCAGACCCTTCTTAAGGAGCGCACCCTATGTCATCTTTGCAAACCGCGTTAGAGCACAGCAAAACACTGATCGGCACCGAAGTCGGCGTCTCAAATTGGATCACCGTCGATCAGGACATGATCGACACCTTTGCGAAAACCACGCATGACGAGCAATGGATTCACGTTGATACAGAGCGCGCCGCCGCTGAAACCCCTTTTGGCGGCACAATCGCGCACGGGTTTTTGACCCTCTCGCTGGCCAGCCGCTTTGCCTATGATTGTTTTGCAATGATGCCCGGTCAGGTGATGGGCATTAACTACGGGATGAACAAACTGCGGTTCTTGATGCCCGTGCGTGCAGGTTCAAAATTGCGCGGTCGCTTTACCCTTAAAGACGTGACAGCCCGCAGTGCAACCGACCTTTTGCGCACCAATACTTTAACCATCGAGATTGATGGCGAAGAGACCCCTGCCCTCGTCGCAGAATGGCTTGGCCTCGCAGTCTTTGAAGACTAACGTCTTAGGGTCGCTGCTTGACGGTACCGCTTGCGTTTGCAGACGTGGCTCATTCATCAAAGCCCAAGAACCGGGTCACATTGCTCACCGGACGACGTCGCGACACGACCGAGTTCGCCACAAATTCCTCGTCCGGCCAACCAAGCGCAACACACGTCAGGATAATCTGATCATCGGGAATCCCTGCGACCTCGCGCACCACAGGGCTTTGCATAATCCCTTGACCATTGATCACTGAGCCAAGTCCTTTGCTCCATGCTGCAAGGACAAGGCCATAGGTCAAAGCACCCGTATCAAAATGGGCAATCGTATTGTTTAGCAAAGCGCGATCAAAACAAACAACGATAGAGACGGGCGCGTCAAACTGACGAAATCCCCGCATCACCCAATCTTGGCGCCGCTCTACATCTTCACGCTCGATCCCCATCGCTTCGAAAAGCTGGATCGCAATTTCAATCTGACGCTTGCGATGTTCACCCTCATAGGCTGCGTAATCCTCAATATCACGCGTTGGTGTGACACCTGCGAGCATATTTTCGGTATTTCCCTTTCGCACCCGTTCGAGTGGCTCGCCTGTCAAAACATGCAAGTGCCAAGGTTGCGTATTCATCGAAGACGGTGCGCGATTGGCAAGCGCTATGATCTCTTCGAGCAGCTCCTTGGAGACAGGTTCATCAGTAAAGCCGCGGATAGAGCGACGGTCGTTTATTGCTTGCTCAAGATTCATAGCTATCGCTCCAAATTTCTTTCGACGTCACTAGATCACAGCTTACAGCCTGCCACTATAGGTGGATCTATATTTCGCACAATTTTTAGAGGTAAGCACATGCGCTTTTACGAGATGCCCCAAGTCCAACGACTAAGCTTTAAATCCGCATGCGTGGGACATTGTTGGGATCCAGTTTCAGCTCAACTATAATTGGACCTGTTCGCGCGTTGATGGCTTCTATCGCGGTTTCAAGGTCTTCGGGTGATGTCACTTCCACGCCTTGCCCCCCCAGTGAGTTGGCAACGTCGCGGAATGACGGCCAATCAAATTCGGTCAGTTTAGGGTCCATTTTACGATCCAGCATTTGGATATGTTCGGCCCCATAGGCAGAATCGTTACAGATGATCACGATCAGGTCGCGGTTTGTGCGCACGGCTGTGTTGAATTCATTTATCCCACCCATCATGAAGCCACCGTCTCCCATGAACAAAACAACTGGGCGGTTTGGCGCACCATGCGCTGCACCAATTGCTTGCTGCATACCTTGACCAATAGCCGCGAAGTTATCGCTCATGTGAAAACTGTTTGGATCAGGGACATTCACACGGCACCACACCTCGGTGATATAACGCCCGCCATCGGTCAGCATGATCCTGTCTTCGGGCAGCGTTTCGTTTAGCCGATCAAGTGCATATTCAAGATTTATGAAGCCTTGCGTTGATTTCGCTGGATCCCCTTTGGGATGCACAGAGATATCATGCAACGGGAGTTCTTTTGCGAAGCCTGACGGGGCCACCTCAGCCTCATTGAGCCAATAGAGAAAGTTATCTGCGGTTTGTGCTGCGTCTGCGATCAACGTGGCATCGGGTTGATAGAAGCGGCCAACGTCTGATGTATAATTGTTAACTTGAATGACCCGTTTGCCTTTCAACAACTCACCACGATCAGTCGTGAGAATATGCATCAAAGCACCAAAGACGATGACGCAATCTGATACCCCAATGACATCATACGCCCCAGCTGTGCTGAGCGTGCCGAAATAGCCGATGTTGTTAGGGTGACCCTTGAACAACCCAGTGCCTTTAAGCGTTGTCGCCAAGGGCGCTTCCAAGCGTTCAGACAGAGCAATCAGGTTGTCCTTGGCAGCGACAGCACCAGCACCTGCCAAAATGAGCGGTCGCTTTGCAGAGGCGATCATGCCCAGCGCCTCTTCATGGATAGACCCTTCTGTGATGACAGTCGGGGCTTCGGGTGTTGCGAAAACAACGGTTTGATGTTTCGCCTCAGCCCACATCATATCGGATGGGATGTTTACGACAATTGGACGTTTTTCCTTGCGTGCGCGATAGAAGGCAGTGGCCACATCGCGCGATGCTGTTTCTGGTGATTTAACCAGCTCAAAGCCCGCTCCCGTCGCCTTGACAACTTCACGCTGATCGATGTTTTGCATGTGAAGCGGTGCTGTTACAGGCGTATCACCGCACAACAAGATCATCGGGCGACGCCCAACGACTCCTTCACGCAGCGCCGTCACGCAATTTGTTAGACCCGGGCCTTGGGTCACTGTTGCGACCCCTACCTTCCCTGTAACCTGCGTATAGGCCAATGCCATTAGCACGGTTCCGCCCTCATGCGCTGCGGGCACCAATGTGCCACCACATGCACTAACAAAGTGACTGGCGATAAAGAGATTGGCATCACCGACCAAACCAAACAGCGTATCAATACCGTGATCACTGACAGATTGCGCAATGGATTGATGCATGTACTCGATTTGATCTGTCATTTGTATTTTCCCTCGAAAACTGCGCTTCAGCGCGTTCGTAAATTTATATTGAGCAGTAGGCTGGTGGCTTAAGGCATGCTTGTTTCTTCTTGCACGTTTTGCCGCAAAAACCACACCACAGAGACAACCGATAAGACGAGCAGCGCGACGGCCACTGGGCTTCTCAGAATTTGGGTAAGATCGCCATTGGTCAGGGCCAAAGACTGCGCGATGGATTTTTCAAAGCGAGGACCCAGAAAGAACGCGATGATGAAAATCACAAGCGAATAGCCAAAGCTCGCCATCAAATAGCCAATCACAGCAAAGATCAGCATGATTGACACACCAAAAAGACCGCTTGTCGCCATCGAGACTCCAACAAAGCAAAGCAGCAACGCTGATGAGAAGATGATGGATTCAGGCGCAGAGACCACCTTGACCCAAAGCCGCAGCCCAAGTTGACCGACCCATAGGTTTACGAAATTGGCCATCAGCATTGCACCAAAAAGACCATATACCAGCCGTCCTTGGTTTTCGAACAAAAGCGGGCCGGGCTGCATGCCATGGATCATGAAGGCACTAATAATAAGCGCGGCCCCGACGCTCCCTGGAATGCCCAACGTCAGCAGCGGGATAAGGTTGGCGCCAACGACAGCTGAGTTGGCAGACTCAGATGCGGCGATCCCCTGGATGTTGCCTTTGCCAAAACTGCCGGGATCCTTGGAACCTGCCTTGGTCATTGCATAAGACATGAACGCCGCAGCAGTTGATCCGATGCCAGGAAGCGCGCCCAAAATCGTGCCAATAGTTGCGCCGCGCAGCATCGTATAGCGGCACGACCAATATTCAGCCCAAGTAACACGTCTATCATCGGGATTGCCGGTTTCATTGGCCGTAATCGCTGGTCGCATATTGCCATGCGCCTCTGACATGCGGTGTAGAATTTCAGAAATCGCCAACATACCAATCGCAACCGACGGCAAGGCCAGCCCGTTGAACAAATCCCAGTAACCAAAAATCAGTCGCGGTGTGAAATGCTCCGGATCTTGCCCTATGGACGCGGCAAGCAACCCAAGCGCAGCGGCGATGATACCTTTGGTCAAAGAGTTACCAATCAATCCCGCAAGAATAGAGAAGGCAAAGATCATCAAAGCGACGATTTCAATGGGACCCATTCTAAGGGCCAGTACAGCCAACGGAGCCGATACCGTAATCAAAACAATATCGCTGAAGGTATCCCCCGTGATCGATGAAAACAGCGCCATCTTAGTAGCTTTGAGAGGCTTGCCCTGTTTCGCCAATGGATAGCCATCCATCGCGGTAGCCGCGGCATCGGGCGTGCCAGGCGTGTTCATCAACACCGCAGGCACCGCACCGCCAACAAGACCGCCTTTGTTAACGCCCACAAGGAACGCAATTGCCGGTAATGGATCAAGCCCAAAGGTGAACGGGATCGCAATCGCCATAGCCATAATCGGGCCAATGCCAGGCACAGCGCCAACAAATTGCCCCAACACAACACCACATAAAACGAACAACAGGTTATAGAGCGAAAACGCGTCGCCAAAACCTGCTAGAATTGTTGGTAAATCGACCATGTGAGGTGTTCCTTAAGGTAGACCGCGACCAAGCAGTTGGGTCACCATGAACCAAATGATTGCAGGTATTATGATCACCCCTAGCGTTAGCCAAAGGGGGCGACGTTCTCCGATCAGCCACATTATCGCAAACGCAAGAACCGGTGCGACGTATTCGAACCCAAACCACGAAATTGCGAAAATGCCAGCAATCAGCAATGCAACGTACAATCCAGTTTTGGCCATCAAAGCGGGGTCACGCATCTGAAAATCTGTGGGTTTCAAGAGCAACACAGCGCCACTTAGCGCAAGAATAAGAGAGATGATATTAGGCATTGTGGACGGTGAGATGTTACCATCGTCGACGGCTTCCACATGGTTTGGAATGACATAAAAATACATCGCCAACCCCAAAAGCATAAAAAATGCGCCTGAAACGCGATCAGCATTCATTCCCATAGTCGGCTCCGTTTAGTGAAAGTGAAAAACTGCCCCGCATTTTTGATGCGAGGCAGTGTTAATGCTTATTTCGCAAACAAGATTTGCGCAGCAGCCAGACCATCGGTCATCATCTGCTGTGTACCCTCAGGGCCCAAATTGATCGGTGCGCCTTTGACAGCGTTCTGAACTATTTCTGCAACTTCAGCGGATTTCACAGCCTCATCTACCGCTGCAGCAATAGCCGCGATCGCAGCTGGATCAGTGCCTTTGGTCATCGCAAGAAAGAAGACCGGATCAACGAAAACACCCATGCCATTGTCCATGAACGTCTTCACATCAGGCGCATATGTCAGGCGTTCTTGGTTGGCACCAGCGATGACTTTCATATCGCCAGATTCCAGATATGGGAAATGCTCACCAGATGCGAAACCAGCAAGTACCTGACCACCTAAGATAAGCTTCATGACTTCCGCACCGCCCTCTGCAGTCACAAGATTGAAATCAACTCCAGTCTTCTTGGCCGTCGCTTTCATCATGAGAACCTGTGGTGGTGCCATAGTTGCGACAGGGAGTTGGCCTTGATCTTTTGCGTAAGCAATCATGCCTTCCAAATCATCAAACGGCGCGTCTTTGCCAGCCACCAAGGCCAGCTCGCCTTTGGCGACGGTGCCAAGATAGTCAAAGTCATTTTGATCGAACGGCAGCTTATCGCCACGCTGGACCAACTGCACCAACACAGGAATGCTGACACCCATGCCAACGGTCTGACCGTTCGCAGGCATCTGGGACAGGCCAGTGAACATCGCAACACCACCGCCACCAGGCTTGTTTTCAACAACGACGTTCCAGCCTGTGTTGTCTTCCATAACCTTGCCCAAGACGCGGCCCATTGTATCGGTAGAACCGCCAGCGCCAAAGCCGATCTGGATTGTAAGCGGACCATTTGGTGCCCAGTCTTGAGCGACTGCTGGCGCGGCAAAAGCAAGCGCCACGCTTGTGGCAAGTGCCATCAGTTTTGTTGTGAATTTCATTCTGAATCCTCCCGGGATTTTTATTGTAAGTTTCATTATTTCGAATTTTCGGTTGCAAGACGCTTTACAGCGCGTTCACGCAGGCCAGCGACCTGATCAAGCAACGCTTGCGGGTCAACAAAGACATTTGGCTCACCCTCTTTGCGCTCTGCGAGTTTCTGACGATTTTCGTCCATACCAGCGGAAAAGCCGTGCGTTGTGAGATGGACTTCAATTGGCGCATCTTCTGCTTCGACAAGCTCACGAATGCGATCAACGCTTGCGATATAGGCTTCAACTTGTGATGGACCCTCGATGGCGTTTAGACCAAGGCCACCGATAGTGATGGAACGGTATGTGTCATCACCGTCCTGCACGTCATAAACATAAGACGCGGTGCCCCAAGTGTGACCGGGCGTTTCAACAACCATGAATTTATTGCTGCCGACAGTGATCTCGTCACCATCTGCGACAACCATTTCAGGCTCGATCATGGTCCAAGCGCGTCGTCCGCCTTGGGACTTTTCAGCTGATTCAACCGCTTCGTCCCAACCCTTTTGGGTCATCACAAATTTCGCGTTTGGCAGAATCGGCTTTAACGACGCAGCACCGCCAACATGGTCAAAATGGCCATGTGTCATCATTACGTATTTGATGTCTGCCAGATCAGTGCCTGTGGATTTAATGTTCTGCAAAATCTTGTCTTGAAACGGTCCATAGGACGTATCGATTAGAACGGACCCATCATCTGTATGGATCAACCATGCTGACGCCCAACAGATGCCGATGTAGTCCACATTGTCGAAGGGCTTCCATGGCTCAACAGCTTGATCCTCAGGCGTGCTCAGCCATTTGCCAAGATCCCGTGGCATCTTGCCAGTTTTACCAAATTCAACGAACCGCTGCATGATCTGGCCAGAAGGGCATCCCTCGAACAAGGATTCAGCTGCAACTGATCCAGCGGTGGTAATACTAATCAGTGCGGCTGCACATGCAGCACTTTTAAGTGTTTTAAATACGTTTGCCATATCAGTTCCTCCCATGGATGGCGAAAATTTTGCGCGTTGAACCGCGCAGATCGTTTATTGTTATTCAAGCGGTATAAGTTTGCCGGGATTGAGAATATCGTCCGGATCGAGTGCCCGTTTGATCGAGCGCATGACTGCCAACTGTGTCGGCTCTTTCAGTTTGCGCATCACTGATAATTTGCTTTGGCCAATCCCGTGCTCAGCGCTGAAAGACCCATTCAGCGCGCTCAGCTTTTCAAACACCTTTGTTTTTGCTTGCTCCAGTGGAAGCGCATCCCAGTCACGGCCCTGCGCCGCGGACAAAGCATAGTGCAGATTACCATCGCCAAGATGCCCTACCGTCAATGGCGCAAATCCAAGTCTATTCATTTCGGGATCCATCTCCGCGATGAATGGCGCAATCTGTTCCAATGGAAGGGATACATCCAAGTGATATGCTGGGCCGGATTCTGTGATCGACTCAAGGATCGACTCTCGCATTTTCCATAGGTCCGCGCGCTGCTGCTCGGATTGTGCGATCATGGCATCCAGCACCAGACCCTCCTCCATTAACGCGCCCAGAAGTTCCATGACTTCAGCTTCAAGACGGATGCTTCCGTCCCCCATGTCTTCGCCGTCATGTGGGCGCGATGATGCGACTTCCATAAGAATTCCGCACTCAACGGAGCCTTCCAAGGGCTCGCGAATGGAGGGAAAGGCTTTGCAGATCACATCAATCGCTGGCTGTGGCATGTATTCAAATGCCTCAACACCGCCGCCTGTGTAATCCTGTAATCGGTTCAACACTGCAATTGCATCTTCGAGCTTGCCAACCGACAAAAATGCCGTCGACCGTGCGCTTGGAGCTCTAAAGAGTTTTAAGACTGCTGCCGTGATGATACCGAGCGTACCCTCTGCGCCGATCAACAAGTCCTTGAGGTCGTATCCCGTGTTGTCTTTGCGAAGACCTGTAAGTGAATTGATAATAGAGCCGTCCGGCATGACCGCTTCGATCCCAAGGCACAATTCACGTGTATTGCCGTAGCGCACAACATTGGATCCGCCAGCATTCGTTGACAGGTTACCACCAATCGTACAGCTGCCCTTCGCACCAAACATCAGTGGAAAGATCAGCCCTTCTTGCAAGGCTACTTCGTGCAGTGTTTCCAGAATGACCCCTGCCTCTGCAATCACTGTGCGACCCTGCGGGTTCAACGTGCGAATTGCATTCATCCGAGCAAGGGACACAACGACGGACTCTCGCCCTTCGATTGGAACACCACCACCGCATAGGCCAGTACGTCCACCTTGCGGCACAACTGCAATGTTGCGCTCCTTGCAAAGTTTGACAAGCGCGGCAACCTCTTCGGTCGACGCAGGTCGCACTACTGCCAACGCGTCGGAAGAATACTGCCCTGTCCAATCAGTCAGATAGGCCGCAACATCATCAGACTTGGTCAGAACATGCGCATCGCCCACGATTTCCCGAAACGCGTCAACAATGCAGTTAGGGTCTGCTGCAAGATTTGTTTCGATCAACATGTTCGCTCCAATCATTTCGGCCACGAGAGTGACGCAACACAAACGCCTGACTCGATCATCTTACCATCCACCATGGTAGTTTTATTGTCAATTACCACGTAACATGTTAGTTTGACTTTCCCTCTTTCACTTATCATAATTCGAAGGAACCGCGCAGGAGCCGATACAAAATGCAGCCAGTCGAACATCCAAAATCGCTCATGGAGGTAACGGCAGAAAAAATCCGCGATGCGATCGTGTCCGGCGAACTTCCTTTGGGTTTAAAGGTTTCAGAACAACGTCTTGCCGACACTCTGGGCGTCAGTCGATCGCCTGTTCGTGATGCGCTTGCGGCGATGCAATCAGAAGGATTGGTCACAATCTCACCCAAGCGTGGGACTTTTGTCTTCACGCCCGATCTTCGGATTGTTGACGAGCTTTGTGAACATCGCGCAATTCTTGAAACTGCGGCTCTACGCATTGGCGTACAACGCAACCATGCAAATTTAATCAAACAGCTGGACCTCGCAAATGAGGCTATGAAACGTGCACTAGATGCAAATGATCCTCATGAGTACACTTTGGGCGACAATCAGTTTCACAACACGATCGTTCTTGCGGCGCAAAATCGTTCGCTCGCTAAGTCGTACAACCTTACAATCTCGCCCCTGAAAGCACTGCGCACCCACCTTTTTACGATCATGAACGAGAATACAGATCGCTCCATGGACGAACACGATAAAATCACTGATGCCATCCACGCTAAAGACGCGGATATGGCTGCGTCTTGTCTTGAGCAACATATCGGTCATCTCGCAGAAGCTTTCCGGATAAAATTATCAACCGAAGAGTCTGAGCAACCATTACAGGGCCTTCAACCGACCCAATCTGAAAGAGCTGCACTATGACATCACTCGAGAAAACGCTCATCGAAGGGCATCTTGCTGTTGAAGCACCTGCAGGCGTACCCGTTTGGGACATCGACCCATATGACGCGGATATCCTTGAAAATCCGGCCGCCTTTTACAGCGAATTACGCGCAAAAGGGCCGTTCGTTTATATCCCGAAATACGCCATTCTCATTTGTGGACGCTTCAAAGAAACCAAAGAAGTCTTTAGCGATCACGCACGTTTCGTATCATCGCGCGGGGTTGGTCTCGTGGATTTCAAACTTGCTGATCCTTGGCGTCCAGCAAGCATTATTCTAGAAGTCGATCCGCCCGAGCACACGCATGTGCGTCGTGTAATGGCGAAAGTTCTCTCACCCAAAGTGATGCGGGAGCAGACAGAGTTGTTCGAAGCCCTCGCCAATGAACTGATTGCCGAGGTCGTGGAGCAGGACGAGATCGAAGCAGTGGCCGACATTGCTGAACGCTATCCCACAACTGTCTTTCCGCGCATTCTTGGCCTGAAGGAATCAAATGGACAGCACCTGCTCGACTACGGCGCGATGGTGTTCGATTCTGTAGGCCCCGACAACCAAATCCGCCGAAACGCTTTGGCAAATGGGGGCGCTGTCGTTCCATGGATTATGGAACAATGCAAACGCGACAATCTGGTCGTAGGCGGTTTAGGTGACGAAATCTATCAGTATGCTGACGATGGCACGATTTCCGAAGATCAAGCCGGGCTTTTGGTGCGCTCGTTACTCTCCGCCGGGGTAGACACAACCGTTACTGGGATCGGCAGCTTACTTTATTGCTTGGCTGAAAATCCAGAACAGTATGAGCTTCTCAAACAACAGCCAGAATTGGCACGCCCCACATTTGAAGAGGTGTTACGCTACACATCGCCCGTTCATTCGTTCTTCCGTACTGCGAATGAAGATACAGAGGTTTCTGGTGTAAAAATTCAGGAAGACACAAAAATACTATGCCTGCTTGCATCTGCGAACCTCGATGAAGAGCAATGGCCCTGCGCGCCAGATTTCGACATCACCCGCAAGGTCAAAGGCCATCTAGGTATGGGCGTTGGCGTGCACGGCTGCGTTGGTCAAAACCTTGCACGCGCCGAAGTAGGGGCTGTTTTGCAGGCAATACTCGCACAAGTCGACAAAATTGAGTTCAACGGAACACCTGAATGGCGACCAGGAAACTCTATCCGTTCCCTTTCAAGCCTACCCATCAAACTCACAAAGAAAGCGGCTTAATGCGTCGTGCCATCGGCATTGTAATACAAGACTTCAATGTGTCGCGTTTCAGACCCGCGCTATGCCTTTTCTGAAGACCGCAACATCGCAACAATCTCTGAGCAGTTTTCGATTTGTCCATTGCAGCAATCTGCAATCATGAATTGGACAAGCGCATTCACGCTGACAAGATTTGCCGCGTAATGAATTTCGCGTTGATGACGCGTCGCTTTAAGCAAACCTGCGCGTTTGAGGATAGAAAGATGACCCGACAAGGTTGAGGGCTTGGTGCCCAACTGACGCGATATCTCCAACGCGGGCAAACCCTCAGGACCGACCCGAACGAGCAAACGAAACGCGTCTAACCGCGTCGATTGTGCAAGGGCTGCGAAAGCATCAATAGCATTGGCTTGGTTCATAGTTCGGTATTGCCCGAAATATCGAAGCTTGACAAGGCATCTTGTCTGACCTAGCCCCGTGATAGTTCGGCATATGCCGAAATGATGTTTGGAGGACGCGTCTTTGGCCGGTACATCAATAACAGCTGAAATCGACTTTGAAGCGATTGGCAAACACTCAGGCTATCTGCGCGTGCCTCACTCTGTGCATCGCTCTGCCTATGGCTGGATCCCGATCCCGATCACCTGCATCCAGAATGGCGAAGGTCCGACCCTTGTTATTATGGCCGGAAATCACGGGGACGAATACGAAGGGCAGATTGCCGTTTCAGATCTTGCGCGCACGCTTCAGCCAAGCGACATCCGCGGAAGGTTGATTTTGTTACCGATGGTAAATACTCCAGCCGCTGACGCTGGTTCGCGCACCTCTCCGATCGATGATGGCAACCTAAATCGTACGTTCCCGGGAAATGCTGCGGGAAGCCCGACAGAGATGATTGCGCACTATATCGAAGAGATCCTTTTGCCCCTCGCCGATTATGCTGTTGATCTTCATTCAGGCGGCAGTTCTTTGTTCTACCCACCGACGCTTTTACGCGGGCAAGGTCATAGCACTGAAGAAGCACAAGCCTTGCTCGCAATGCAAAAGGCACTTGATCTGCCCTATGCTTGGGTCTTCACTAGCGGCGGGGGCCGTAAGAGCACCGCGCGCACCGCGATGGGGGCTGCAAACCGAAAAGGCGTGATCAATGTCATGGCCGAGCTTGGCGGTGGAAATACAGTCACGCCAGACATCCTAAAGCTCACAAAACGAGGGCTGTGTAGGGTTCTCCATAGCCTTGGCATGTTGCCTGAATACGTCCCTGACACTGCAAATGGCACACGAGAGCTGAACGCCCAAGGATCGATCTATGCTTATGAAAAAGGCTTGTTCGAACCTTTGAAAGACATCGGTGATGATGTCGAACTTGGCGACGTAGTCGGCTTAATCCATCACCCAAACACACCCCAAAAAGAACCAGAAAACGTCACATCACCCTACACTGGAATTGTGCTGTGTAAGCGCGCAATGGCACAGGTCGAGCGCGGCGATGCCCTATTTCAAATTGCTGCCGACGCATGAAACGCCATCCTGTCTCTCTTGCTGATGTTCGTGCTGCCCAAGGTACTCTAGCAGGTATTGTCGTGCGTACTCCGGTGCTAGAGAATTCTGACGTGAACGAAATGCTCGGTGGGCGGTTGCTTTTGAAAGCTGAAAGCTTTCAGCGCACAGGTGCCTTCAAGTTTCGTGGTGCATTCAACCGCACGGTCAACCTGTCACCAGAAGAACGCAGGCGTGGCGTGGTCAGTTATTCCTCGGGCAACCATGCTTTGGGTCTGGCGCGCGCAGCGCAAATGCTCAGAACAAGCGCTGTTATCGTGATGCCCAGCGATGTTCCCGCGAATAAGATGAACGCAACGCGCGCCCTTGGGGCAGAGATTGTGACCTTTGATCGAAACTTGGAAAAAAGTGCAGAGGTCGTCGCCCAAATTGTAAAGCAATCCGGCCGCATCGAAGTGCCACCAAGCGCTCATGATCAAATCCTTGCCGGAGCTGGCACCGCAGCGCTGGAGCTTCTGGAAGATAGCCCTCCACTAGATTGCGTTTTAGTCCCATGCGGCGGCGGCGGTCTTACAGCGGCAACAGCCGTTGTCATGGCCGAAGCTTCTCCAAACACGCAAGTCTACGCGGTAGAGCCAGCGTTATTTGATGATACACTCCGCTCACTTGCAGCAGGCCAACCTGTTGCGAACCCTCTAAATCAGCACACGATTTGCGACTCTATCATGACGCCGATCCCCAATGATGTGACCTTTCCGATCAACCTTGATCTGTTGGCAGGCGGCGTCACAGCCACCGATGCAGAGGTCCGTGCGGCCATGAGATTTGCGTTTGAGCATTTCAAAATCGTGACGGAGCCGGGGGCCGTTGTTGGCCTTGCAGCTGTGCTGAACGGCCAGATCGACATTAAAAACAAAACCATCGCGACAATAGTTACAGGCGGCAACATCGACGCGGCTCGCTTTGCCGACCTGACGGGAGAAAACAATGACGCTTGAACGACGACTAATGGCAGAATGGTTGGGAACGTTTTCACTTTTGGCAACGGTCATTGGTTCGGGCATCATGGCGGAACAACTGGCCGATGGTAACGTTGCAATTGCGCTTTTGGGAAACACAATCCCAACAGGTGCAATCCTTGTGGTGTTAATCACCATCTTTGGCCCGATCTCTGGTGCGCATTTCAACCCTGCCGTGACGCTTGCATTCGCTTTGCGTCGTGAGATCGAAAAACGCGATGCGCTTCTTTATGTCGTCGCGCAGATCTTTGGCGGGATCGTTGGGGTATTTGCAGCGCATCTCATGTTCGATAACCCATTGATTGACCCCTCCTCGACGACGCGCAGTGGCATCGGGCAATGGACCGGAGAGTTTGTCGCGACCTTCGGTCTGGTCGGTACGATCCTTGCTTGTCTCAAGGCACGTCCAACCGCGGTGCCTATGGCTGTTGGCCTTTATATTACAGCAGCCTATTGGTTCACGTCTTCGACATCCTTCGCAAACCCAGCCGTCACAATAGCACGGGGATTTTCAGACACGTTTGCAGGAATTGCGCCAGTTGATGTTGCAGCCTTTATCGCAGTTCAGCTGGTTGCAGCGGTCTTGGCGACAGGGTTCTTTGGCTGGCTTTTGAATGAGAATGACAATGGCTGATCCCTTTGATTTTGATCAAATTATTAACCGTCGCAGCGTACCCGCGCTGAAAGTGCACCCAATGGTTTTGGGAGACGATGGAACAGATCTATTTGCAGCAGGCGTCGCAGATATGGATTTTCTTGCGCCACAGCCTGTCTTGGATGCAATCTCACAGCGTTTGGCACACGGGGTTTTTGGCTATGAAACAGTTCCAGAAGGCCTGATGCCTGCTTTAACCGAATGGATGAAAACCCGCCACGCTTGGGATATTGACGCGAACCACATCCTCCGCGCGCCCAATGTGCTGAACAGTCTTTCGATGGCAGTAAATCTGTTTTCAGACCCTGGCGACGCAATCATCGTACAACCACCTGTGTTCTTCGATTTTGCGGACATTATCGCAGAGAATGGCCGTCTCATCGTTGAAAACCCGCTGGTCATGTCGACAGCGCGCTATAAAATGGATTTTGAAGGATTAGAAGTTTGCGCCGCTGATCCACGCACCAAGATATTGTTTCTGTGCAATCCCCACAATCCGGTGGGGCGGGTCTGGAGCAAAGAAGAACTTACGAAACTGGGTTCAATTTGCAGAAAACATGGCGTTCTTGTCGTGTCTGATGAAATCCACGGGGATATCACGTTTTCCGAACACTCTTACACGCCGTTCGCCAGTATTTCACATGCGGATGCTCTCAACTCTGTCACCTGCCTATCTCCCGCAAAAAGTTTCAATATCGCAGCATGTTGTGCAGCATTTACAGTGGTGCCCGATGAACAGAGACGCCGTGCCTTTCAAGCCGAAAACAGCCGATTGACGGTGAACAAGAACAACGCTTTTGCCAGTGTCGCCATGCAAGCTGCCTACACTCATGGCGCACCATGGCTTAATGCTGTCATGGACTACATCGAGGGCAATCTCGCTTTGGTTCGAACGCGATTGGCCAATCTGCCAGAAGTGCATCTTATCGAACCCGAGGGCACCTTTTTGCTTTGGCTGGATTTTCGTTCCCTCGGCATGGCTCAAGACGATCTAACCCTATTCCTTCGACGCGATGCCGGTTGGGCAATCACGCGCGGAATTTCCTTTGGCGCAAGCGGTGAAGGGTTCGGACGATTAAACATCGCCTGCCCGCGCGCCAGTTTGGACCAAGCGCTCACTACGCTTGAAAACGCACTTTCAAAACAAAGAGGATTGTAGAGATGACCGACACTCCCAACATAGAAGATGACCACTTCCGCGCCATCGACAACGGGCGCTTGTTCTCGGAAAACGATATGGCGCATCCGCCACGCATTTTGTTGCTTTACGGCTCCCTGAGAGACAAATCATACAGCCGACTAATGACCGAGGAAGCCGCGCGCATTCTGACGCGATTTGGGGCCAAGACCAAGACCTTCAATCCAAGCGGATTGCCCCTGCCTGACGACGCCGATGCAGATCACCCCAAAGTGCAAGAACTGAGAGATCTGGTCACTTGGTGCGAAGGCATGGTCTGGTGTTCACCTGAACGTCACGGCGCGATGACCGGCATCATGAAATCGCAGATCGATTGGATTCCACTCTCGCTCGGGGCTGTGCGTCCCACGCAAGGAAAGACGCTCGCGGTCATGCAGGTCAATGGCGGTTCGCAAAGCTTCAATACCGTCAATCAGCTACGCATTCTTGGTCGCTGGATGCGGCTTCTCACAATTCCAAACCAGTCCTCAACCCCAAAGGCTTTCTTGGAGTTTGATGGAAACGACCGGATGAAACCATCGCCAAACTACGACCGGATGGTCGATGTCATGGAAGAACTTGTCAAATTCACAGTGCTGACGCGCGGCCGTGCCGACTACCTTGTCGAGCGCTATAGCGAGCGTAAAGAAACTGGCGAACAGTTGATCAAACGGGTAAATCAGACAGCAATCTGACCCACTTGTTAAGCGCGAGCGCGATACCTCTGGTGCCGCCTCGCCACACGCAGGCCAGCGACCTGAATCGTCGCGCAGCGCTTAGCTAATCAAGACTCCGCAAGAACTTTTTTCGCGACCCGAAAGCATTCAAGCGCTTGCGGGACACCGCAATAGATACCAATGACATGAATGATCGCGCGAATTTCGTCTTGCGTGACACCATTGTTAAGCGCACCTCGGCAGTGGGTTTCCCACTCTTGCATCTTGCCCAGCGCACCGATCATCGAAAGGTTCATCATGGAGCGCGTTTTGGCATCGATTACATCATCGCCCCAACCAAAGCCCCAGCACCATGCTGTCATCGCTTCTTGAAACGGACGCGTAAAATCATCAGCGGCAGCAAGGTTCTTTTCCACATATTCCGCGCCAAGCGTGGCTTTGCGTTGTTCTAAGCCTTTTAGGAAAAGGTCTTCGTCGAATGTGCTCATGTGTTAGCCCTTCAATTTAATCGCGACGTTTTTAGTTTGAACGTAATTCCACAGCGCTTCGCGGCCCTTCTCGCGTCCATAGCCAGATTTGCCATAGCCGCCAAAGGGGGTCTCAACGCCCCCTGCGTACCATTCATTCACAAACACTTGCCCTGCACGCAACTGACGCGCGGCACTAGTCGCTCGGTCAAGATCACGGGTGAACACGCCGCCGACAAGTCCATAGGGCGTGCCATTTGCAATCCTGAACGCCTGTTCATCAGAAGAAAATTTGAGAACCGATAAAACCGGTCCAAAGACCTCTTCATTTGCGATGGTCATATCTGGGGTCACATCAGTTAGAATCGTTGGCTCCAAAAATGCGCCAGGCCTGTTGAGCTTGTGCCCGCCCGTCGCGACGCGTGCACCTTGGCTTTGCGCCTCAGCGATCATGCCAAGCGCGCGGTCCCGTTGCGCATCAGACACCATCGCACCCATCGTGGCACCAAACTCTGGCTGCTCAATACCTGCCTTTACCTCTAGCGATTGGGCAACGCCCACCATCCGTTCAACCAGCGCATCGTGGATGCTGTCATGCGCAATCACACGGCTCATGGCGGAACACACCTGTCCTGCATTAAAATAGATCCCCCAACGCACGTCATTCTCAAACGCATCAAGATCCGCATCATCATGCACAATCGCCGCAGATTTCCCGCCGAGTTCTAGCACACAAGGAACAACATTTTGCGCCGCAGCGCTCGCGATTACGATGCCTGTTGGCACAGAACCTGTAAAGACGATTTGGTTCACATCCGAATGCGCTGAAAGCGCTGCACCCGCGTCGTGACCAAGACCACAAAGGATATTCACAGCACCTTTTGGCAGACCGACAGCTTCAGCAGCATGGGCGAACCAAGCATTGCTAAGAGGCGTGAGTTCCGGCGTTTTGATGACACAAGTATTGCCGGTTGCCAGAGCAGCGGAAAGCGAGCGCGCCGTCATCTCAATCGGGTAGTTCCACGGAATGATCTGCGCCGAAACACCAAAAGGTTCGTAGGTGGTGAAATCGAAATAGCCTTTGCCCAGCGGGATCGAGCGACCCTCAACCGTTTCCGCTTGATTGCCATAGTATTCGAAATAGCGCGCTGCCCCTTCAATTTCGATCTGGGATTCCCAAAGTGGTTTGCCTTGCTCCAGTGTCAGAACCTTTGCGATCTCGTCGATGTGTTCGAGCAAGTATCGCCCCATCGCTTGCACCATACGGCCACGCTCGACTGGGCGCAGATCACTGAGCGCACCCGAAAGATGTACACGTCGCGCTGCTTGTACTGCACGGTCTACGTCAGCACTGTCAGCCAATGCCTGCTCCGCCAGTTTTTCACCATTTCCGGGATTGATAACGTCAATCCGCCCTGCCCCGCCATCAACGAAAGCGCCGTCAATATAGTTCTGCCAATAGTCTTTCATGAGAGTCTGATCCGGTGCTGATAAAGGTGATCGTAATGCGGTTTCATACGGCGATGAACACGCCCTACACGTTCAGGTGCATCTGCGACTTCGATGTAGCGACGCGTTTGCGGCTTTAACCCTGTTGAGGCGCGTAAATTCGAATGAAAGCTTCCGCCATCCCACCAGCTATACTCACCCGTATCTGCGCCCGGCTCCCAACTCAGAGCTTCAGGAATGAAAGGAATCTCAACAGCATCGCAAAATGCTTCAACCATAGCTTTAGGGTTTTCCAGCAGATCATCACTATCAACAACGGGTGGCCGTGTGCCATTCGATGCAGTCAGCAAATCAAACAACGCGCGTTGTTCGGGAAAACCTACTTCAAGCTCATCGAAGTCGGGCCATTTGTCATACATTGATGAGATCGTCTTGGCCGGATCGCGAATAAGAAAAGCATGGGTAAAGTTGGACAGGAAATCAGGTGTCCACATGTGATTTACGTAATGCGGGAAGTCTTTTAAGAACACTGGGCCACGTTTCGCGCGCGTTTGGATATCCTCCCAAACGCTTTCGATACTCAGGCCCTTTGTGGTCTTTTCGCCATCCTTAAAACGTGGCCAAAGCGGGTGTTCGCCTTGATACCAAGCCTCCCCAAAAGGTTCGTGTAAGCAATCCAAATCACCGCGCTGACGCATCATCCATTCAAACGCAGTCGAGGTGGAGCGCGGAACAGCCCATAAGGCAACGATTTTGTTCATCTGAGGCTCTCCAACAGCTGACTTTGCGGGGAGGTCGGCGCAATCCCAAGATCTTTCATAATCCGCCAATAAAGCGCGATGTCATGGCCGATGATGGGCTTGCCCAACTTGGCCTCCATATCGCGCGCCAGATGCAGCGGGCGTTGTGGCAGGCCATCTCGGCCAGAGCGAAAATTGCACATGCCGTTGATAAGATATGCGTCGGCATTTGGCGCTTTATCAGCAACAAAGGAAAAACTGCGCTCGAAAAGATCCCCATCAAAGATCCAGCGCTTCGCATTCACGGCTTCCTGATCAGGAAACCAGCCTTGATCCACAAAATTGCCAGCCCAAAGCACATCAAAACCGGCTTCGCGCAGAAATCCCGCAGTGCCCTGCCACCAAGCCGGCCAATGATAAGCACCGTTCAGCGCCACCTTTTCCACGTTCATGGCACGTAAGGCTTCGACCATCGCATAGCCAGCCATATGAAAACGGGTCTCGTATTTCTCGGACAGATCGGCGCAATGCTGGCGGATGCCCTCAACACCAAGGCCCGAGGCGTGCACCCAGTTTGACCCGACTTGACCGCAGACATCGACACCATTGCGGGCCATGCAATGCACAAAGTCGTCCATCATACCGAAATTCTTTTTGCGTTGATCCAGACCGTGCACATAGTCTGGCACATGCAGCATCCAGCCATGAACACCAACGCTGTCGGGGGACATGCGCAGGAAATCAGACGGAGCGGCATCATAGTCAAATGGCGGGCAAGTGAATCCAACTTGGTGCGGGAACAGTTTTTGTTCCGCAGTCCATTTTTCAGGCATCACATAATCAGCCATCTATCGCTTCCTTCATCCAGCTTTGCAGGTGCATGACGGGGTGTTCTGAATTCACTCCACCCTTGGGATCAACGACCAGCGGGCCGGGTTTATATCCGCGCGACCCAAGCCCCCTCTGCACAGACTCAACCAGATGAATGTCTTCCTCCACTGTGGTTTCACGATCTTGCACGGCGAGTTGCCGGACCTTGGCATCCTCTACCCCACCGACGGAATACCAGCCGCGCCAGACCACCACATGATCTCCATCAATCGCGCGCCAGTGATAGGTGTTGAGAACATTGCCCGGATAAACTTGGAAAGAGAACATCGGCCAAAGGAACCAGCTGGAGTATTCATACTGATGCGCAAAACCTGAATGCACATCGTAAGTCATATCCTCAAGACTTTGGCATTCGGTTGTGTGACGCAAGCACTTACCTTGGGGCTGAATGTCATAGGTCTCAGGTTTCACCACGCCATTGGCAAACGTTGGATGATTTAGGGAGCAGTGATAGCATTCGGAATAGTTTTCGACCGAGACTTTCCAGTTGCAATTCTCCGGAATATCGACCCATTCGAGCGGCTTGAGGTCAGCCCAGTTTGGAACCCACTCTTCCAGCTCTGCGCGCGCGTTTGGGAACCAATCCTCCATAGGTGCCGCATCTGGATCGAGGTTCACAAAGATAAACCCGACAAACTCTTCAGCGCGTACTTCGGTCAGACAAATACCGGATTTATCAAGCCCTTCGACGACATTGATATTCGGCCCTGCGCGCAGCTCGCCCGTGAGTTCGTAAGTCCACGCATGATAGGGACAGACCACTACACGCGTCGTGCCTGTGCCACTGACCAGTTGGTGCGCGCGGTGTTGGCAGACGTTGTAAAACACACGGATCTTATCGTCGCGCCCACGGATCGCAAACAGGCTTTCGCCTGCAATCTCAAACGTTGCGTAGTCACCTGTGTTGGCCAACTCAGACGCATGACACCCGAATTGCCACGTCTGTGCCAAAAGCCCAGCGTTCTCGACCTCAAACACCTGTGGATCAATGTAATAGCGCGCAGCTAAAGAACGGATTGGATCACCCATTATACATCCTCATAGTACAGACCAAGCTGGTGGCGGCGCTTGTGGAACGTTTCGACCCGCTCTGGGATCTCATCACTGGCAACCGCGATTACAAAAGACAAAAGCGTTTCGAGTAAAGCAATGATGCTGACGGAGGACGGAAAGAACTGTGGTGTATCGACGTTGACGACAAAGCTATGATCCGCCTCACGGATAATGGGGCTTGCAGGACTGTCAGACAGGGCGATGATGCTCATCCCTTGTTCGCGTGCGATCTTGACGGCCTCCACCACTTCAGAGCGATAAGGCTTGCAGGTCACTGCGATCAGAATGTCGTTGCTATCCGCCCAAGCCAGATCATCCACTGGTGTCGATCCGGGGCGCGGGATTGCGTGGAACTCCGTCATCCCTGTCGAGGCGAGGTAGGTAAAATTGCGCGCAATCGAGTTGTTTACGCCCACGCCCAGCGTAAAGACGCGGCGTGCTGTCCAAATCGCATCCGCGGCAGACTTTAAATCTTCGGTTGAAATACCTGCGAAGGTTTCTTCGATGTTCGCCAGAACATCGCGCACCATATCCGCATAAAGCCCACCAAGGTCACCGCTTTTGCGGATGTCTTGCAGCCAGCGGGCGCGATCAGGGAAATCTGCGGCACCGTTGCGAATGGCGTCGCGAAACGGTTCGCGAAAATCCTCATAGCCTTCAAAGCCCACTTGCCGCGCCATGCGTACAACAGTGTTGGGCTTCACATTCGCCGCTTCAGCAATTTCGCGCACCGTCGACACGCCCACATCACGAGGGTTTTCCAACACATAAGTCGCCGCCTTGCGCGCTTCCGGCGTCAGTTCGGTCAGCTCGCCTGCAAGACGCTCAAGAATCGTGTTTGATACGTTTGTCCCATTCATAGTTGACGATGGTATTTTTGTTCGCTTAGCCTGTCCACTGAAAATACGACTCATAAAGGAATGTTTCCCGTGGCCACTGAATTTCCAACCACCGCGCGCGTTGTCATCGTTGGGGGTGGCGTTATGGGTGTCGGACTTGCGTACCATCTTGGCCATGAAGGCTGGGGCGATGATACGGTTCTACTCGAAAAGGCAGAGCTGACCTCGGGCAGCACTTGGCATGCTGCGGGACAGATCACGCATTCCACGTCCAGCTTCGGATTAGGCAAATGTGTAGATTACAATATCGGTCTGTACTCGGGCGGGCTTGAGGCCGAAACGGGCCAACCTGTCACGTGGCATGGCTGTGGCTCGTTCCGCTTGGCTTATACCGAGGATGAGATGGACTGGCTGCGCCACACGCTTTCCGTTGGCCGCGCACTCGGGTTCAATATCGAGCTGGTTGGCCCTGAAAAGGTCGCTGAACTACATCCCTTTTATAATCTCGAGGGCGTGATCGGTGCGCTTCATACGCCAGATGACGGCCACGTCGATCCGACTAACGTCACCATGGCGATGGCCACCGGCGCTCGTCAAAAGGGCGTAAAGATCATCCGCCAATGTCGTGCCACGAACATCACGCAGCTTCCCTCCGGTGAGTGGCAGGTGGAGACTGAAAAAGGCACAATTACTTGCGAACATGTTGTTAATGCGGGCGGCACCTATGCGCGCCAAATGGGCGAATGGTCTGGACTGCAATTGCCCATGACGTCGATGACGCATCACTACTTTGTCACAGAACCTGTGCCTGAATTCGAAGCGCTCGACACAGAACTGCCCGTAATCCGCGATGACAAGAAGGTGTCCGGCTACATCCGGATGGAGCAGAAACGCGGTCTCATAGGGATTTACGAAAAGGAAAATCCGAATTCCGTTTGGCACGATCATTGCCCATGGGATTATGAGAATTGGCTCTTTGATGCAGATTACGACCGCGTCATGCCCTACCTTGAAGAAAGCCTGAACCGCATGCCCATCTTCGCTGAGCTTGGCATCCAGCGCGAAGTCCACGGCGCTATCTCTCATCCGCCGGACGGCAATCCGCTTATCGGCCCAGCGCCAGGCGTGCAAAATTACTGGTGCTGCTGTGGCACGCAAATCGGCATTGGCTGGGGGCCGGGCCTGACGCGCGAACTCGCGCGGTGGATGGTCCATGGTGCGGCGGATATTTCGATGCGCGATTACGACCCACGTCGCTTTGGCAGCTACGCCACGAAAGAGTGGCAAGTCGTGAAGGCAGAGGAAGATTACTGCCTGCGCCACGAGATTCCATTCCCCCATTTCAACCGTTTGGCAGGGCGTCCAATCAAGCCATCACCACTATACGAATTTCTGAAATCCAAGGGTGCGGTGCATGAAGAAGTCTATGGTTTTGAGCGACCGCGCTTCTTTGCAAAAGACGGCGTCGCCCAAGAAGATCACTATGGCTTCAACCGCACAGTGGTCGAGAACATGATAGCGACAGAAGTGAAAGCCGTGCGCGAAAACGTAGGGCTCATGGATGTCACCGCCTTCACCAAAGTGCTTGTATCCGGCCCTGACGCCTATGCACTTTTGGATCGCCTGACTGCTAATCGGATGCCACAAAAGACGGGCTCGATCACTCTTACCCATATGCTGAACCGCAAAGGTCGGATCGAGCTTGAGACAACCATCGTGCGCATGGACGATGATCAGTTTTACCTTGTCTGTGCAGCCTTCTTTGAACAGCGTTTGCTCGATCACGTCAACCATCAGCGCAAAGATGAAGACGTCAGTATCTCCGCGCTCTCGGCTGAGTGGTCCGCGCTCTCGCTCAATGGCCCGCGCGCGCGTGATGTGTTGAGCACTTGCACCGATGCAGACCTGAGTAACGCAGGCTTCCGTTGGCTGTCCGCGCAACAGATCACTGTCGCAGGGCATAAAATCTGGGCGTTTCGGATGTCTTACGCGGGTGAACTGGGCTGGGAATTCCACATGCCAAACGCTGCATGTCTCGAAGTCTACAACGCACTTTGGGCCGCTGGCGAAGCACACAACATTGCAGACTATGGCTCCTTTGCGATGAATGTGATGCGGATGGAGAAGGGCTTTAAGGGCGCTGGCGAATTGACCAATGAAGTCACGCTGGCAGAAGCAGATGTGCTGCGCTTTGCGCGCACCGACAAGGACTACTTGGGACGGGACAAGACCCTCAATACGGATCTGCCATGGGTCTGCGCCTATCTGGAGATTGAACCAGATGGCAAAGCTGATGGGCACGGTGGTGAAGCAGTGATGATGGATGGCACTGTTGTTGGATCCACCGCCTCTGTCGCCAATGGCCCCACCGTCGGTAAGATACTAGCCTTCGCCTACATCAAACCCGAGGCTGCAGTTGCTGGCACGGTGCTCGACGTAATCATTCACGGAGAGCCACGCGCAGCGAAGGTCTTGAGCGAACCTGCTTATGACCCTGCAAGCGTCAAACCAAGAACGGATGCTGCATGACACTTCCCAAAACAATGCGAGCGATGGTCACGATGGGGCACGGCGACCTTGATCAAATGGTGTTGCACCCCGATTGGCCACGCCCTGAGCCTGCAGCGGGCGAAGTGCTTATCCGTGTCGGCGCATGTGGCCTCAACAACACCGATGTAAACACGCGCTCAGGCTGGTATTCGAAGACGGTCACTGATGCGACGACAGGCGGCGCGTTCGAAGAGGTTGGCGCGGAAGACCCGACATGGGGCGGCGCACCAATCGTTTTCCCGCGGATCCAAGGCGCAGATGTATGTGGCGAAATCGTCGCTGTTGGCGAAGGTGTTGATGCTGCGCGCATTGGTGAACGGGTGATCACTGACGGTTGGTTGCGCGATGCAGACGCTCCGACAGATATGAATAAAACCGGCTATTTTGGATCCGAGCGTGACGGTGGTTTTGCTGAATACAGCACGACGCTTGCCGCCAGCGCACTTGCCATCACATCAGAACTGTCTGATGCCGAACTTGCTACCTTTTCGTGCTCATACTCCACTGCTGAGGGTATGCTGACCCGCGCGCAAGTGACATCGGCAGATACAGTTCTGATCCCCGGTGCTTCGGGTGGTGTTGGCGGTGCTTTGGTGCAACTCGCCAAGCGGCGCGGCGCGCGCGTGATCGCCATGGCATCGGAGGCGAAACACCGAGAGGTTGCCGCGTTTGGTCCTGATCTGCTTCTGTCGCGTGCGCCCAATGATCTGCGCGCGACCTTAGGCGAAGAGAAGATCACTGTTGTGGCGGATGTTGTTGGCGGTCCCTACTGGGCGACACTTATCGATGTCCTTGAGCGCGGTGGGCGCTACACATGTTCCGGCGCGATTGCGGGACCGATGGTCGAACTCGATCTGCGTACGTTTTACTTACGTGATCTTACCTTCACAGGCTCGACCGTAATAGCACCTGAAGTCATGCCAAATCTGATCCGCTACATCGAAAACGGTGAAATCAAACCAGCATTAGCCGCTACATATCCTTTAGATCAACTGCGTGAAGCCCAGACCGCGTTTATCGCGAAAAAGCACACCGGCAATATTGTGGTCACCCCATGAAAATCACACGCATTTCAGTCTACCAAGTAAACTTACCGCTCGAACATCCTTATTGGCTTTCTGGCGGACGTCTCAAGTTTGAAAATCTTGATGCGACTCTGGTGAAGATAGAGACGGACGCAGGCATCACCGGTTGGGGCGAAGGCACCCCATGGGGTCACACATATGTACCCGCCCATGGCCCTGGAATTCGCGCAGGAATTGAAACGATGGCACCCTTTATCATGGGCCTCGATCCGCGCCGCGTGCTTGATGTGGAACGGGCGATGGACCTCGCCCTGCCCGGTCATCTCTATGCCAAAAGCCCTATTGATATGGCCTGCTGGGATATCGCTGGGCAAGCTGCTGGCATGCCAATTGCCGATCTTATGGGTGGAGGATCACGTACACCGCGCCCGATTGCATCGTCTGTTGGTGCGAAGACGGTTGAAGAAACGCGTGCTGTGATTGATCGCTACCGCCAGCGCGGCTACATCGCGCACTCCGTCAAGATTGGCGGCGATGTGGCGCGCGACATTGCCCGCGTGCACGATGTGGAAGACATCCGCCGTGACGGCGAAATCGTCCTTTATGACGTCAATCGTGGCTGGACACGGCAGCAGGCCTTGAGGGTTATGTATGCGACCCAAGACCTAAATGTGATGTTCGAACAGCCTTGCGAAACATTAGATGATATCGCGGCAATCAGCGGCAAACATGCTGCGCCTGTTTCGGTTGATGAAAGCCTCGTAACCTTGCAAGACGCTGCGCGTATCGCACGTGATGGTCTGGCAGAGGTGTTCGGGATCAAGCTCAATCGCGTCGGTGGTCTTACCAAAGCCGCACGCATGCGCGACATAGCTTTGGCCCACGGCATTGATATGTTCGTGATGGCGACGGGGGGATCTGTGCTCGCCGACACGGAAGCGCTGCATCTTGCAGCAACAATCCCTGACGCCAACTGCCACGCTGTTTGGGCCTGCCAAGATATGCTGACCGTCGATATCGCAGGTGGGCGTGGCCCGCGCAACGTCGATGGACATCTACACTTGCCAGAAACCCCCGGACTAGGCGTGCATCCTGATGAAAACGCCCTGGGCGATCCAGTTGCGCTCTACCCATGAAAGTTAATCGCATTACGCTTTGGTCTGTCGATCTAACCAGCCATGAAACCTACTACATGGCCGAGGGCAAAACCTGTGCGACTGTGAAGTCCCATGTGCTCTGTTTAGAAACAGACACAGGGCTCAAAGGTTGGGGTGAAGTCTGCCCGATCCCGCATTACTTGCCTGCCTTCGCAGACGGCGTGCCCAGCGCAATCGCTGAAATGGCCCCCGAGATCCTCGGGATCACACCAACGGGGATCGACGCGCCAATGCGCAAGCTTGACGCTTTCCTGCAAGGGCATCTGCATGCAAAGTCCATCATCGATATGGCGCTTTGGGATCTTTACGGCAAAGTCACAAACCTCCCCCTTTATCAACTTTTGGGCGGACGTACGCGACGAGATATGCCGCTTTATCATTCAATCACTTGCATTGATCCTGATGAAATGGCCCGCATCGCGCGTGAAGCTTACCGCACTGGTATCCGTCAGTTCCAAGCCAAGCTTGGCGCGGATGCAGATTGGCAGACTGACGCAGAACGCTTGATCAAAGTGCGCGAAGCAGTGGGTGACGGACCGCTGGTTTATGGCGATTGGAATTGTGGAGCGAGCAAGCTTCACGCCACGCGCACAGGGCGCGCGGTGGCTCACCTTGACATCATGTTAGAGCAGCCTTGTAAAACGCTGGAGGACTGCGCTGCCGTACGCCAAGCCACAGGTCTGCCGATGAAGATTGATGAAGGAGCGCATGATCTGGCGTCCTTGATGCGCGCGCATGAACTGGGTGTACTTGATGCTGTCGCGCTCAAACTGTCCAAATTCGGTGGCCTCTCCGCAATGCGCCGTGCGCGCGATCTAACTGTTCATCTGGGCGCAGAAATTTGCGCTGAATGCACATGGGGCTCTGACATTGTCACCGCTGCCTCGCTTCATTTCGCCGCCTCGACCCCGCGTGGATCATTGCTGAATACCTGTGATCTATCGGGCTATGTCGCGCCGCGTATCGCGCCGGATTGCCCTACCCGCAAAGACGGGCGCATTGCGCCGCCCGAGGGGGCTGGCCTTGGCGTGACCCCCGATCTCGACACCCTTGGAACCCCACTTTTTGAACTGGCCTGACACATGCAAAAACTCACCTCTCAATCAGACTGGATCGCCCGCGCAAACGAGGTTCTGCCCGCAGGTGGCTTTGGTAATTTTGACCCCGGTATTGTAATCGCGCGCGGCGAAGGCAGTCACGTTTGGGATGAGGATGGCAACGAATATATCGACTACCTGATTGGGTCTGGGCCAATGCTTTTGGGACACGGTCATCCGGAGGTTATGGAAGCGGTACTAGAACAACTACCCAAAGGCATGACTTTTTTTGCCAACAACGCCAAAGGCATCGAGTTGGCAGAAGCGATCGTTGATGCTGTCCCCTGTTGTGAGCAAGTCCGCTTTGTGGCCTCAGGCGGCGAAGCAGTTATGTACGCCATTCGACTGGCGCGCGCCTACACCGGGCGCAACAAGATCCTTAAGTTTGAAGGCGGATATCACGGTATGAGCGCTGAAGCGCAGATGAGCCTGGCGCCCGCAACGCATGTAAATTTCCCTCAAGCCGTCCCTGATAGTGCGGGCATCCCGCAAGGCGTGGCTGATCAGATGTTGATTGCCCCTTACAATGATTTGGCAGCCGTCGAAGCGCTATTGAATGAACACAATGACATTGCAGCCATCATTGCCGAACCTCTGCAAAGGATCATTCCTGCTGCACTGGGCTATCTGCAGGGGCTACGCGATTTGTGTGACAAACACAGCGTGCTCTTAATCTTTGATGAAATCGTCACTGGATTTCGGTTGGCCTATGGCGGTGCACAAGAGCGCTATGGTGTGACACCTGATATTTGCACCTTGGGCAAAATCATTGGCGGAGGTTTCCCGCTTGCCGCGCTGGGTGCCAGCGCTGAAATCATGCAGCATTTTGATAAGGCTATCGTTGGTTCGGACAAATGGCTCATGCAGCTTGGGACTTTATCTGGCAATCCTGTCGCAGCGGTCGCAGGCCTTAAGACGATGGAGGTTTTGCGCCGTCCGGGCAATTATGACACGCTACGCTCTATTGGCAAAACACTTCAAGACATGCAAAGCGATGCCCTAACCAAGATTGGCGTACCGCATAAGATTTGCGGTGACGAAACGCTATTCGATATATTTTTTACTGACTCTTCGTGCAGGGACTATCGTTCAGCAAAACATGATGATCCGGCCAAAAACGCCGCTTACAACGCGACGCTGCGAAAACATGGTATCTTTAAATCACCCGGAAAGCTCTATCCATCTCTCGCGATTAGCAAAGCCGATCTGGAGCAAACACGTGAAGCTGTTTTGACGGCTGTCCAGTCAACTTTTGTAGATTGAAAGCACCGCGTAAATTAAACCGAACGGCCAAAGACAACAGCGCGGGCCGTTTGCGAAAAGAAGATGGACGCTGGTTTCGCAATGGACTTATGTGGGCGCATGTCTAATGCGTCACTCACACCCTCTTCTACAGACCGTACCTTAACCGGCGTCGCCTTGATGTTAGGGTTTTGTCTGACGGCGCCCTTGCTGGATGTTGCCGCTAAACTGGCGTCTGAAAGCATACCAGTCGGGCAAATTACCGCCGCACGCTTTGTCGTACAATGCGTGCTCATGGCACCCTTCATTTTGATCATGAACCTCTCTTTGAAGGTTGCGCGCAGTGAATGGGTCGCTTTGCTCGCGCGCGCCGTATGCCTGCTTTTGGCAACATTTTGCTTTATCGCTGCGATCCGTGTGATGCCACTTGCGGATGCACTTGCGATTGTCTTTGTAGCGCCCTTTATTGTCCTGCTCGTTGGGAAGTTTTACCTAGACGAGGATGTTGGGCCACGACGTGTTGGCGCGGCTCTTGTCGGGTTCGTTGGCGTTCTGTTCGTCATCCAACCGAGTTTCGCAGCATTCGGCGCTGTCGCGCTTTTGCCACTCTGCACGGCTGTCGCTTTTGCATTTTACATTCTTGTAACGCGCGGACTGTCGCGCAAAGTTCATCCGGTCACTTTGCAATTTTATACGGGCCTCGTAGCGAGCGTGTTTTGCTTACCTATTGTAGCCTTTGCGGTTGGCACAGGCTCTGATCTATTTGATCCCGTTTGGCCGACCGGCATTGCGTGGGTATGGCTTTTCGGCGTCGGGTTCTTCGCGACGATTAGCCATATGATGATGACATACGCTTTATCGCTCGCACCCTCAGCAACGCTGGCACCGCTGCAGTATTTCGAACTCCCCGTTGCAACCTTGTTCGGCTATTTCGTGTTCTCAGATTTCCCGAATACGCTAAGCTTGATAGGCATAGGTATAATCATCGGTGCAGGTCTATACATGATACACCGCGAAAGGGTCACAGCGCGTGCATTGATGACCGAACGCGCGGCACCCCCGGTTTAAGTCAACACTCGATTACATCTGGTTCTAAGCGTCGTTCAATGCGATAGGCACGCAGCACATGAGATTGGTAGTCATTGGTGTTCCTTGACGTTATTCTATGTGCGAAACGATTGGATCTGAAATGGCAAACACGCTGTATCAAAACGACCTTCCCAATGATTTGGACCTTGGTCCGGTCGTCGCTATTGATTGTGAGACCATGGGTCTGCACCCACATCGTGACAGGCTTTGCGTTATTCAGATGTCAGGCGGCGACGGAAATGCACATCTTGTTCAGGTCGCAAAGGGCCAGACAGACGCTCCTAATCTGTGCAAAATGCTCACGGATCCTAATGTGCTAAAGATTTTTCATTATGGTCGTTTTGACATTGCCGCGATGCAGAACGCATTTGGCGCTGTTACAGCGCCTGTTTATTGCACCAAAATCGCAAGCAAGCTGGTGCGCACTTACACGGACCGTCATGGTCTTAAGAACCTTTTGCAAGAATTGTTGAGCGTGGACATCTCCAAGCAGCAGCAATCCAGCGATTGGGGTGCTGCTAAACTTACGAAAGCACAAATAGATTACGCGGCAAGCGACGTTCTCTATCTTCATCGTCTGCGCACAGAGCTGAACAAACGCCTGATCCGCGAAGATCGTATGGCAATTGCGCAGGCGTGTTTCGATTTTCTTCCCATGCGCGCAAACCTCGACCTTGTAGGTTGGGCCGAACAGGACATCTTCTCTCACTAATGGCTGATACATCAAAATTCCTCGACGCCGCGCGGCGTGTGATCCGCATCGAAGCCGACGCTTTAACGCTTTTAGCGGATGGCATTGGCGATCCTTTTGGCGATGCTGTTCAAATGATCCTTGATGCGCCAGGTCGCATTATCGTTTGCGGCATGGGCAAATCGGGTCACGTTGCGCGCAAGATCGCTGCGACATTTGCCTCCACTGGGACACCTGCGCATTTCGTGCACCCCGCCGAAGCGAGCCATGGTGATCTGGGTATGATGACGAAAGGTGATGTGGCTCTGGTCCTATCCAATTCGGGCGAAACACCCGAACTGGCAGATGTGATTGCGCATACCCGCCGCTTTGGTATCCCAATGATCGGCGTAGCGAGCAACGCAACCTCTACACTGCTCACGCAGTCTGATGTTGCGATTGTCCTGCCCCCCGCCAAGGAAGCCTGTGGCACTGGCGTCGTACCCACGACCTCGACAACAATGACGCTTGCACTCGGCGACGCAATGGCTGTCGCTTTGATGGAGTACCGCGATTTTACGCCCGCGAATTTTCGCGACTTTCATCCGGGTGGAAAGCTGGGTGCGCGTCTGTCGAAAGTGCGTGATTTGATGCACAAAGGTGATGCATTGCCTCTGGTTCACCCCACCACCCATATGGGTGATGTCTTGCTTGAAATCTCTCGAAAGGGATTTGGCGTTGTTGGTGTTGTTGATACCGACACAAAGTTGCTAGGCATCATTACCGATGGTGATTTACGTCGCCATATGGATGGCTTGCTCGATCTTGATGCAGATGCAGTTCAAACAGTTGGGCCAACCACGATCCTTGCTGATGCACTCGCCGAAGAGGCATTGGGCATTATGAACGCTCGCAAGATTACCTGTCTTTTTGTGACAGACGCCAATGGCCGCGTCGAAGGCTTTTTGCATATCCACGACTGCTTGCGCGCTGGATTGAGTTAAAGCATGGCGTTTGGTGATCACGCATACACGCGCATTGTGCGCGGATTAAAGGTCACGCTGCCACTGGTCGCACTTGTGCTTTTATCGACCATGTTTCTGATCTCGCGCAAAGTGGATCCGACGGCTGCTATTGCCTTATCCGATCAAGCATTTCGTGATCGGATTAGTGGCTCACAGCTCAGCGACCCGCAATATGATGGCAACACCAACACTGGCAAAAGCATGACAGTAACCGCGCAATCTGCGCGTCCTGATCCTGACGTTGACGGCAAAACCTACGGCCAAGTTGTCAACGCTGTTATCAATCTCGACAGTGGTGAAGTGATGACGATCACTGCCGACACCGGAATTGTCGATGAAGAGCAAGATCTCGCTGTGCTCAGCGGAAATGTGCATCTTATCACAACAGATGGCTATGATTTCAAAACTAGCCAGCTCACATCACTATTGTCAAAGATAGAAGGCGAATCCGCAGGCCAAGTTACCGGATTTGGCCCAACTGGCACGCTGCGAGCCGGCAAAATGTTCGTCAAATCCGATGAAGCCACTGGAAAAGTAGAATTGCTTTTTACTCAAGGTGTACATTTAGTGTATAAGAAACAAAAAGATGAGTAGGCAAACACCGTGCAATTGATCCAAACCCTCTTGATGTCTTGTTTTCTAAGCCTCGGTTTTATGAGCTCACTCGCCTTGGCCCAAGATACAGACGCACAAGAAGGCACGACAATTGCATTCGGCGATCGCCAACAAGACACCAGCGCGCCGATTGATGTAACCTCCAAACAGCTCGCGATTGATGAGGAAAGCAACACTGCTTTATTCACAGGGGACGTTGTCGTCATCCAAGACACCATGACGCTTTATGCCCCGTGGGTGAAGGTTTTCTACAATGATGAGCAAAGCGACATCCAAAGCATGAAAGCTACAGGTGGCGTTACAATCATTCAGAACGAAGAAGCCGCCGAAGCGGAAGAAGCGGATTATGATCTTCAGAATGAAGTCATGGTAATGACTGGCGATGTGCTCGTGACGCAAAAACTGAGCGCAATTGCGTCTGACAAGATGACGATAAAGCTCGATGACGGCACCGCTTTGATGACAGGCCGCGTTAAAACTCTACTGCGCACTGGTGGGTCCAGTCAGGAAGACAACTGATGAGCCGTCCTGATCTTACAGTGACTGAAGGCAGCTCAGGCCTGCGCATCGACAATTTGCGCAAGAGCTATAAGAAGAAGGTCGTTATTCGCGACGTGTCCATGAAGCTTGAGCGCGGCGAAGTTATTGCGCTGCTTGGGCCTAACGGGTCTGGCAAAACCACTAGTTTTTACGCCATTGCAGGACTTGTTTACCCCGAGGGCGGCACCGTTTCCATTGATGGCCGCGATGTGACGAACCTGCCGATGTATCGCCGCGCGAAACTTGGCATTGGCTATCTACCGCAAGAAATGTCTATTTTTCGTGGGATGAGCGTCGAAGACAACATCGCCTCAATCCTCGATATTTCGCAAAAGAACCGTCAGAAGCGGCGTGAGCGTTTGGAAGAATTGCTTTCTGAATTCTCCATTGAACATCTACGAAGTGCCCCAGCACTTGCCCTATCTGGTGGCGAACGCCGCCGTGTGGAAATCGCACGTTGCTTAGCCGCGAATCCCAAATATTTGCTCTTGGATGAACCCTTTGCTGGCGTTGATCCGATCTCTGTCGGGGATATCCGCCACCTTGTTGCTGATTTGAAGAAACGTGGTATCGGTGTGTTGATCACAGATCACAACGTGCGGGAAACGTTAGAAATTGTCGATCGCGCTTACATTTTACACGATGGACAAGTTCTTATGTCGGGTACGCCCGATGAAGTCGTGCAAAACGAAAACGTGCGCCGTGTCTATCTTGGTGAAAATTTCAAAATCTCCTGAAAATGTTTTGCACTTTGTTGTGGGTAACCCTCGGAATTGATTGACAGACGCTGCTGCTTTGTCGTCAGATGTAGGCATGACGTTTTGCATGATCGCGCATGTCCCTCAGAACTTTACCCTTAGCGGGGCTGATACTGCTCAATCTACGAAACGTTTATTCCCTGCCCGCCAACCCTAACAATAGGACCGTGCGTTTTCGCGCGATGGCATAAATATATGAAGGAGACAGGATGCGTTACCAAATCAGTGGCAAACAGATCGATATCGGCGAAGCGCTGCAAACTCACGTCAAAACTGAATTAGGCGAAATTCTAGAGAAATATGCTCAGCGTCCAACAGGTGCAAATGTCATCTTTTCTAAAGACGCCCATGAATTTGTTTGCGAAGCAACAGTCCATCTATCAACAGGGTTAACCGCTACTGCGCGCGCCCATGCTACTGAGATCTATGCTGCTTTCGACGGTTGCGGCGAGAAAATGGATAAACAGCTCAGGCGTTATAAGCGCCGCCTCAAGGATCACCATAAAGACCGTACAGACCCAGTTGAATTAATTGGCGCTTCCTCTTATATCCTCGAACGTGAACACGAAGATTCGGATTCAGAGCCGGCCACTTTGCAACCTGTAATCGTCGCTGAGATGGAGACAAATATACCGTCTCTTTCAGTCGGTGAAGCTGTAATGCAAATGGAACTCGGCAACGCTCCGGTTCTTGTGTTTAAAAATGACGGTAATAAGAGCGTGAATGTGGTATATCGTCGAGATGACGGAAATATCGGCTGGATCGATCCTAAATAACAGAGCACTGCCTGTGGGTAGCTGCGGCGAGGCACAGGCAGATGAACATCGTGAGGCTTCTCAGACCTGAAGCGGTAAAATCCGTTTCTACCGTTTCGAGCAAGAAGATGCTTTTGCACGCTCTGGGCGACTTATCCGCAAACGTTCATGATCTTGACCAAGAAACGATCGTTCGTGCATTGCAAGAACGTGAAACTCTGGGGCCAACAGGTGTTGGCCACGGTGTTGCTTTGCCCCATGCGCGTATTGCTGGATTGAACGAGGTGAAAGCAGTGTTCATCCGTCTGGAAAAGCCGATTGATTTCAACGCAGTTGACCGTCAGCCTGTAGATCTTTTCTTTTGCTTGCTGGCCCCTGAAAATGCAGGCGTCGAACATTTGAAAGCGCTCGCGCTCGTATCGCGTACAATGCGTGATGCATCGATTTGCGCAAAATTGCGCGCGAACAATGAGCCAGAAACCTTGCATGCGATCATAGCTGAAACCCAGCGAGTGAATCAGGCTGCTTAAGGGCGCTGTAAATTTAGCCTAAAAATCCAGAATGAACGCGGGGTTTGCATATGCCTTTCAGCCTGTATGAAACGCCCGTTTACTGGGCTGTATGTACCTCAACCAGTTCTTTATAAAGTGTTCTAATCCGCGCCGTAACAGGACGGCTGCCATTGCCAATGAGCTTACCGTCGATTTCACCCACAGGGGTTTGTGCGCCGAAGGTTCCCGTTAAAAACGCCTCATCTGCGCCATATGCATCAACAAGTGAATAATTACGCTCATGCACTTCAATGTCGTTGACACGGCATAGATCAATCACCTTCTGCCGCGTCACGCCATTCATGCAATAGTCACCCGTGGAGGTCCAAACAGCCCCCTTACGGACTATGAAAAAGTTACACGCATTCGTCGTGTTCACGAAGCCATGTGGATCGAGCATCAAACCTTCATCGGCTCCGGCTTGCTCTGCCTGAAGACAGGCAATCACGCAATTCAGTTTGGAATGGCTGTTGTATTTCGCATCCTGTGAAATCGGTAAACCACGCACTTGCGGCACTGTTGCAAGACGAATGCCTTTGCTTTGCAACGCTTGCGCAGGCTTAGAATGCTCCATGATAATCACCATGGTCGGCCCCGTGCGACTGAGTGACGGGTGCTGAAACGGTTTCACCTTCACCCCCCGTGTGAGCATTAAACGGCAATGCACATCATTGGTCATTCCATTGGAAGCCGCTGTCTTCTCCAACGCCTCCATGATACCCGCGCGGTCCATGCCAACCTCTAGCGACACAGCCTTGCAGCTTTCAAAAAAGCGATCCATGTGTTCATCGAAAAAGGCCCATGTCCCATTATAAAGGCGCATGCCTTCCCACATACCATCGCCAAGCATAAAGCCACTGTCGTACACCGACACTTTCGCATCATCGCGGTGTACAAGGTCACCGTTCACATAGATCTTGATATCGCGATTGCGCGCATCTTCTTCCGCGTCATGGGTGGTTTGGGTATCCGAAACCATCTGCATCAGCCCCAGCTTTCGAAGCCGAACATCAGATAGTCGCGCTGATACGCGTCCTGCACAGCGCTTTCGACCTCTGCGTCGTAAATATCGGATAAGGTGAAAAACATCGGCGCGTGCGGGTCTAAATCTGGCGCTGGCGCTGTCTCGCACCCGGCCGAAAGTGCAAGAATAGGTAGCATTTCGCTCAACTGATCTTCTCGTAAAACCATATCCGGTAACGCAAACTCCGCCATATTCGCGATGGCCTGTGACTGGCTACACCAATGAGCATCAACACGGATAGATGTTTGACCGGAGAGGTTCATCTTAATAAATTGCGCGAAAGCAATAAACGCCTCACGATGCGCCGCAAGGTCCCAGTTGTCATTCGGTTCTTGGCCTGGAATCGGTAGCTTGTGAAACCGGCGCAATGTGTTGCGAATCTTGTTAAAGCTACCGGGACCTGTAGTCAGGATTTTTCGACAAAAAGCGTCGTGCAAACGAAGCGCAGGATGGCGCAAAACGGTAAACGTGCGATGACCTGCATGATCACGTTTCCAATTGCGCAATGACTTCTGGTTAAAGCCAGTTTGCAACGCGTCAAGCGGGGCACCGTCCAAAGCCGCAAGCCAGTTTTGAACGACCGCCTCAGGACCTGAGCGGATCGGCATGTAAAGCAGCGGTGCATCTTTGGCAGCTATGTAGCTTGGCACAACTGGCCCGCGACGTGGCTCAAAATTCGGCGTGCGCGCAAGGTTAAACCGATCCAGCCGCGCCAAGCCTGCATCCAGCTCATCAGGGTTCGCAACCTTGTCTTCCAACGCGACCGGGTTCTGCGGTTTGAGTGAATCATCAAGCCCTTCAAGACGACCGCCAACCCCAAGGAAACGTGCGAGCCCGTTCATCACATCAAGGTTCTGTAAATCCTCATACGCAACATAAAACGCAGTCTGACCTTCGGCCTGCATTCGATTGAGCAGCGTTACTTGGAAGGCTTGCAACGCTTCAACGTGCATTTCAAATTCTGCAGGATTGAATGTCGCCTTAGCGTCACGTCGGCGTTTGACGTTGGTCAACTTCCACTGTCCGGTTTCCTGCGCGATCTTCCAAGACACATAACTTTCTAACGGATTACGTGTCAGAATAATCTTGGCGCAGCGCGGATCATTCAGCGCAATGTCCAAGACACGTGGATCATGATCATGAAAATACCGAAACCCACCAAAGCCGTCAGAATACTTCTTAATCGTTTCGATCAACTGTTCAGGGCTGTTTTCACGCATCTCACGGGTAACGCCCAGAATATCCGTTTTATTAGGGTAGCCAATGAAGTGGGGGTTGAATGCCTCACCGTGGCACGTGACGCCATCAATCGCGTTCAAGTTTGCTTCGAGAAAATTTGAGCCTGTACGCATTTCTGCAAAGACGATGAAATAATCGAATGCGTCAGTCATATATTACTTCACCAAATAAGGTTTGCGCGCCTTTTTCACAGGCGACACAGGTTCGTCATGGATCGGGAAATCACCCATCAAATGTGGATGCATTCCTTGGTTCTTGAGATTCTGGAGGAACTGACCAAAGCCCGTTAAATCTGCCATTTTCGGCGCTTCAGACAACCGTCTTTGCGGTGCATTGCCAATCTCGTCAATGATTGTTTGCAACGGCTCCATCGGGCTTTCGATAAACTCAGCCATTGTCCAAATACGGATACGTGCCTTGGCGTAGGGGTTGCGCAGCTTGTAGAGGAATTTGTTTTCAATCTTCTGCAAACGCGCAGCTTCGCGGCGCAGATCAGAGAAGTTCTGATTGGCCGTAAACAGTGGAACCGCCCACGCGCCAGTAATGACAGAGATCTGCGCATTAGGATCGTTGCTCAGTTTCCAGCAAATGTCTTGCGAATCCATCGGCCCAAATTGGAAACACTGACGCTCCCCCCGTGTATTCCAAATGAGATTTGTCAGAAACGCTGCACCATTGTAATCGCGCAGTTCTGGCGCATCGCTCAGGCCTCCATTGATTACACTTTGATGAGACGAAAACTCCGCACGTTCAGGTGCAAAAAGATGTCCATGCACTTGCGTCCCGGTTGCCTTGGCAAGCCAAGGTTCGAAATCTTCAAACAGCTCTGCAAATCCTTGAAACACCGAATAAGCCGAGCATGTCAGGCCATTTTCCCAGCCTTCATTCGGGAAGCGAGAGTGCATGACCAGACCCGCACGCCCGCGTGTGCGCCGTTCGACGGCCTTTGCAAAAATGCGATCAATCTTGCCGGGGTTAGGCTCAGCGCGCTTCATGGCGCTTTCATCATCCGTCAAAAACGCTTCATAGACGCGATCAGCATGAGGCCAAATTTTGCGCGCAACAAAGCAATCGGAACGGCGTAAAAGCTGGAGGTGATCATCATAGAAGATGTGCGGCTTACCTTGGAAATCGAATTTCGACAACGTAAGTGAACGGCTTTCTATATTAGAAGAATACTGGCGCGCTAAAGTTTGAAAATAGCTTTCGTCTGGAATCCAAACTTTGCGAAAATAGCGATCATATTTTGGACGCTCTGGGTCTTCCAAAATCGCGGAAAGGGTTTGTCGGGTCAGGCACCACCACTGCGACCCCATATGCGGCACGAGCCCTTTTGGGATGCGTCGTTTCAGTCCGACAGCACGCTGAAATGCAACGTACTTATCAAACAGGCGCCGTTGGGTTTTCCATGAGAACGGAAAACGCAGGGTAAAACGCTCGATATCAAGTCCACCAACTGTCCAAGGCACATCAGAGGTCGTGGCCGACTCAATGAAGTCCGTGCGCGGGCGCGCATCAAGATATTCTTTCAACTCGCTAATTGGGCGCAAAGGCAGGCACGAACCAGATGCCAGAAAAATGTGACGCACATCTGCAAAACTGTGCAGCAACGCTTCAGCCGCAGCTTGGGTCGCGGCAGTAATGCCCCAACCACCCCATTCACAATAGTGACGCTTGGAAAACTTGATCAACGGTTCATCGCGGATAGAGTTCTGAAATTCACGATAGGTTTTATTGTCGACCTTCTTATCGACATGGATCACCACGGGACAGTTTGCAGCCGCCCAGTGACGCGCGACTTGCTCCGCACGCCCAAGCGCTGTGTGCACCAACATGATGATCCCGACGCTCACGCCCAGTTGCCCTTGGACATGAGACCCAGAATTTCGAGCTGTCGCCAGTTAATATACTTCTCGGACCACTTGCACCACAGATCAGGGTTCTCCGCGAGCCGCTCAGCGTAAGCCTTGTACTCAACGCTCGCAGAATAGTGCTGCTTGCGCTCCAGCTCTTCCTGCGCCTTCTCAGAGAACGTGTTTAGGAACTTCGTGTGCAGCAAAACCCCCGACGCCTTTTCACCGCCCCACTCGTCGTAAACAAGGTTCAGTCCACGTGGCAAAAGGCTGTGGGTCGAGCTGACGTAAGTGTATCGCCGATCCCACTTCACCAGCGGAATTTTGTTCAAAGCTGGTGCTTTTTCGGGGGCATCGGGGAAGAAGACGCGTGCGCGCGGCCCCCCTTGAATCCATAGATTGCCAAGCTTCTTGTTCTTTTCAATCGTGTAGTTACCGGAATCAAACCAACAGGCAATATCCATCGGATTTTGACCGGGCAAATAGGTTTCCGCATCAATACGGCCTTTTGGATACATATCCAAAAGCATAGCACTGAACGACTTGATAGAAGACGCATCAAGCCAGTCTGTCAGTGCGCGAATTGGGCGTGTGTCACAGAACGGGAAAAGGAAAAACTCGTCAGGATCGACCGTAAGACACCAGTGTCCATGCGCATACCGCAGTTGCAACCAGTTGAGCCAATCAACGCCATAACGCGACCGTTTATAGCCATTCTGCGTATGCCACACAGACACGTCAGGCTGCTCAGAGAGGTATTCAAGCCCACCATCATTGCTGTCGTTATCCACAATGAAAAAGTGGTTCACGCCAAGATCGCGATAGTATTTCAGGAAATATGGCAAGCGCACATGTTCATTGCGCATGGTCGAAAACAGAAAAATGTCGCCACGCTTAATCTGGCGCGTACGGTTGCGGATAGGTTCCAATTCGCGACGCTTTCGGATCGCACGAATGCGCCAACGCTTGCGTTGCAATCGAAGCCTATATGACTTGACGATACCCACGTCTGCTCTGCCTCCTCATAACCCAATCAGCCTTATGCACGTTTAGCATTAACCAAAGTGTTGTAACACAAGGTTAAAATGTGCATCCCATCTCGGCGCTTTGAATTGGGCCTGATCGCTTCTTACTCTACCGTGATTCTTACCGTCTTGGTGCAGTAATTTTTCAATCTCGGCACGCCAAGCATAAGCGTTTGAAGTCGTTGCGTAAACGGGGAATTCCCCGCATATTTCACGATATATGTCGAGTTCGCCACATATGATGGGTACACCAAGGCTAAGCGCCTCGACTTGCGGCAGGCCAAACCCTTCGGCGAGACTTGGAAAAAGTGCGACTTTCGCCCCTTTAAGAAGACCCATCATCTGCGCCATTCAGCTCAGTTATGCGCCCCCGATCAACCTTATCGAGCTGCGCAAACACGTCTTCGTTTTTCCAACCCCGATTGCCACAAATGACCAAATGCGGTGCGTCGTGCCACTTATCCCAAAGCTCCAGAAGAAAAGCGTGGTTCTTGCGCGGTTCTATCGTGCCAATGGTGATTACGTAGGGATTTGGCATGACTGGCAAATCCACGTCTGAAACAGAGGGTAGATCAACACCCAAATGCGCAACAAATGCGTTTGGCATTCTACCGAAGCCATTGAAATGACGACTACAATCGTCCAGTGTTTGCTGCGAGTTACAGATCAAAGTATCTGCAAATTGCGACACAACACGCATACGTTTTTCGAACTTTGCAACTGTTCCAGCACGCTGGTGATCCGGCCAATCCAGCGGGATGAGATCATGGATCAAGACCCCGATTTCCGCGTCTTTCAATGCGCTGAACGCACGAAAAACGCGTTTACTCAAATTGCTATGACCTGTGTTAAGATACGCCACACCTTCAGGAAAACTGCGGCGCAACATAACGCCAATGCGCGACGGAGTGGCGCGGGCAAACGTGCGCTTACGCAAGTTTGCCTCAGCAGCGCGGCGCGTCGGACTAAGCTTGAAAGCAAACTGCGACAGCAGATCAGTCTTACCCCAATCTGCCGTTTTCAAATGCTGATGCGCAAATACCATGCCTGTGCGATCGAGCAGAAAATACCCAAATGCACTACGAACCAGCGCATAAACAGGGCGATCCAAGCTTAAACACCATTCCAGATACGCCCACTCCACGCGATCAACACCCGTATGAACCATGCCTGTTCGGCTTAGAAGACGAGTCAGATCGAGGCAAATAGGCCTGTCTTTATTTGGAATAGTGCCCAGTTTGGTGCCACCTCCACGCATCGCCGATCATTGCTTTCAAATTTGAGCGCGTCGGCTTCCAACCAAGCTCTGCTTCGGCCTTAGTTGATCCTGATACAAGTTGAGTGCAATCACCTGCGCGACGCGCACCTTCTATAATCGGAACTTCTTTGTTGGTGACACTTCGGCTGTGATCCACAACTTCGCGCACACTAAAGCCGGATCCAGTTCCCAGATTGAACACTGCACTTGGCCGTCCATCCGTAAGCCATTGCATTCCCAACAAATGCGCATCAACCAAATCGCAAACATGCACATAATCGCGCACGCATGTGCCATCAGGCGTGTCATAATCGGTGCCATAAATTGTCAGCGCGTCACGCTTACCATCAATCGCATCAAGCATCAGCGGGATCAGATGGGTTTCCGGCTGGTGAAATTCACCCACGTCACCCTCAGGGTCCGCACCAGCAACATTGAAATAACGAAAGATTACGTGTCGAAGTCCAAAGCGACGCTCAAAATCATAAAGGATGTTTTCTACAGCACGCTTAGAGGCACCATAGGCGTTGATCGGCTGTTGCACGCTGTCCTCATCAAGAACAACATTGTCTTGATCACCATAAGTCGCACAAGTGGATGAGAAGATGAACTTGTTGATATGCGCATCAACCGCCGCTTCAATCAAATTGAGCGAGCCCAGCACATTGGTACGCCAATAGAGCCCCGGATCGTCCATGCTCTCACCGACCTGCGAAAGCGCTGCAAAATGCATGATCGCAATAGGTTTATGCTTGGCAATGACCTCGTCTATGCGGGTGCGGTCCAACAAGTCGCCACGCTCGAAAGGGCCGAATTTAACGGCATCTTCCCAGCCAGTTGAGAGGTTATCGAAACAAACGGGGGTAAAGCCAGCGCGGGACAGAGCTTTGCACGCGTGCGAACCAATGTATCCTGCGCCACCTGCAACTAATACGCTATCCAACCTTCGTTCCCCCGATCAAACGACTACTGTGCTGCTTGCTCAGTTGCCATAAGATCAGTCAGATAGCCATGCAGGTCGTCGCGTAAGTCATCACGAGACAACCCAAATGCAACTGTTGCCTGCAAGAACCCCGACTTGGAGCCACAATCAAACCGCTGACCACGGAAACGATAGCCATAAACACCACGCTCTGAGCCAATTTCCTGATCGATCGCATCGGTCAGTTGAATTTCGCCACCTGCTCCAGATTTGATTTTATTGAGGTTCTTCAAAACCTGCGGTGAAAGGATATAACGACCAATAACTGCAAGATTAGAAGGTTCTGTGCCCGGCGCTGGCTTCTCAACCATTCCTTTGACGGAAACCATAGACCCCATGTCTTCCTGCACATCCAAAACACCATAGGATGACGCTTTGGATGGCGGAACTTCCATAGCTGCAACCATATTGCCGCCTGTTTCTTCGTAAGCTTCAACCATCTGCTGTAAACACGGCTTTTCCGCTGCGATCACGTCGTCAGGCAAGATCACCGCAAATGGTTCGTTACCAATCAAACGACGCGCGCACCAAACAGCATGGCCAAGGCCCAGCGCCTTGTGCTGACGCATGTAAGCAATCGCACCGCTGTCCATATTCGTGGATTTCAAAATCTCTAGCAGGTCATCTTTGCCCTTTTTACGCAGCTCATTCTCAAGCTGTGGCGAGTGATCAAAATAGTCCTCAAGCGCGCCTTTGCCGCGCGACGTCACAAAAATGAATTCTTTAATGCCCGCAGCTCTCGCTTCATCAATCGCATATTGGATCAGCGGCCGATCTACGAGCGTCATGATTTCCTTAGGGACTGACTTGGTCGCCGGTAAGAACCGGGTGCCCAGTCCTGCAACAGGAAAAATCGCTTTCGTCACTTTGTTACGCATAAAATCGCCTTTGTACTCAGATCACTAAACATCTCGGCTGGGCTATGGGCGTACAATAGGTCCAAAACATGTCTATTAATCGAAATTTGATGGCATTGTTTCCAACGCTAGCCTTTTTAGACTTTTGGAGGAAAATTCCGTAGTTTGGCAAGTCGCTTCAACTCTTGCGCGAGTCTTTTCTTACGAGTGTTGATCAAAAAATGCGCACCCTTACGGACACTACGTCCATAAAGGCCCCCAGCTTGCTCCCACACACCCTCTTTCGTGAATTTCACCTTATGAGGACGAGGTGTCGGCGAAAATATGAACAAGGACGTGCGCATGTTGTTTGCGACTTGCTCTTGAGCGTGTTGCCTCAATAAACGACGTCTAAACCATGACCCGCTGACCAGAACATGTTGACCTTGGAACCTTTGTGGAAACGGCTTGAGCCCTTCTCGCGCCAAAGGGATAGATTCCAGCGTTGTCAGCTGTCTTTTCATACCTATTGCGACGCCGTCCTCGAAGCCCTTCATCAATTGGGTCACATTGCGAGGTTCAAGCAAACCCTTCACCATATAGCGCAATGCGCGACGGCGTTGTTCAGTTCGAAACTGATCAATCGCATTATCATGCCGCTCAACTGGCGCGAACTTGCGCAAATATACTGATAGACTTGCACCAATTTCGCTTAAATCCGTCGGTACCCGATCTTCACGCCGGGTGTCACTTGCTTTGTAGCCATGATGTACTTGAGCGAGCGGCACGATTGCCGTGCGGTGGCCGGCCCTCATCATTCGAAAGTTCAAATCTGTTTCATCTAGATAGAAACGGTAAGCCGGATCAAATCCACCCATCTTGGCAATCACATCTCGGCGCACCGCCATGTTGGTGCCTTCAGTCTTTATCGCGCGCCCGTTTTGTGCAGTGAGTATGCTAATTTTATCCTCCGGCACATCAAGCGGTGTTGCATCACCAAAACAATCGACGCTCCGCACTTTCCACTGAAAACTAATTCCGTTGCGCCCCCGCACAAATCCACCTGCAGCGGCGACGTCGGCTTCACTAAACCCTGCCACAAGAAACTGCAGCCAGGTCGGCTCAGGCACGGCATCGTCGTCAATAAAAGCAACAATATCTCCTGCGGCTTCTGCTATTCCAAGATTGCGCGCGCGCGAGATATTCGCTTCACCAAATTCTACGCTTTTCAAATCATCAAAAAACGGTAGCGTTCGCGCAGCGTTTAACCCCATTTTGTCAGCAACTAAGACAACTTCAAAATGCGGGTAATCAAGCTGTGAAATACCCAATAAACAGAGTGTAAGATCAGCAGCGCGGCCTCTGCTCACGACAATGACAGAGACCGATGGAGCGCTCATTCAATCCCCATCTCCTGCATCATTCGCTCAATCACAGGGACGTCTTCGGGATTGTTCAATTCCCAAAACTGGCGACCTTTCGCCTGCACTTCAACACATCTCACTGTCCCGCCTTGCTCCATGAATCGAAGCTGCTCAAGACCCTCCAGCTGTTCCAATGGACCTACAGGCCAATCGGGATAAGACCTGAGTGCCGCAGGCCGATAGGCGTAGACGCCAACGTGATGGAATACAGGCGTTTGCGCCTCGTTTGGGTAAGTGTCGGACGTAAAGGGAACCACCTCTTTACTGAAATACATCGCGCGCATGTGCGCATCAAACACTGCTGTAGTGCCACCAACACGCCCCGCTTTGCGATCTGCCAAAAAGCCGTTCAAGGCCCGCCCGTCACAGCGCAAAACCGGCGTCGCAATATCCGCGTCTGGACTAACGCGCATGGCCTCAATCAACTCCTCAACGAACCAAGCAGGAGTGAGTGGCGCATCGCCTTGAAGGTTAACGACGATCTCCGCATCGCTTCCCATGACATCATAGGCTGATGCGCAACGCTCCGTTCCATTCGCGCAGCTCTCCGGCGTCATCACGACATCCGCACCAAATGCTTCTGCAGAAACTCTGATCCGATTATCATCCGTCGCAACGACCACGCGGTCCACACCCTTCACAGCGCTCGCGGCTTCCCAAGCGCGTTGAATGAGGGAACGTGACTGGCCGCTCGCACCCTTCAACTCGGCAAGCGGTTTCGCAGGATAACGCGTTGAGGCATAGCGTGCAGGAATAACAATTAGAACAGACACTTACGCTTCTTTCAGTTCAACATCAGGGGAATACGCAATGAAGAAAGGATTGGCAAAATCATCTTTGCCATAAGCCAAGTCTTCGTGGTTATCAAAGCGCACAACACGGCCACCAGCGCCGGTCAAAACAGCATGACCCGCTGCTGTGTCCCACTCCATCGTGCGGCCAACACGCGGATAGATATCCGCTTCGCCCGTCGCAATAAGACAGAATTTCAGGGACGATCCCGCGCTCTTCATATCGCGCACTTTGTATTTGTTGATATAATCATCCGTCGCTTGATCGCGATGCGATTTAGACGCAACAACATAGAGCGCTTTGTTGTCCGGCTTGCTGACCGAAATAATGTTCTGTTGGCCCACTACATCAGGGTGCAATGGTCCCGTCTCTTCGATAGATTGACCATCTGCACGCGTATAAAACATCCGCTTCTTCGCAGGCGCATAGACGACACCCCGCGTTGGAACGCCGTTCTCCACATAAGCGATATTCACCGTGAAATCGCCGCGGCGATGAATAAATTCCTTCGTGCCATCAAGCGGATCAACAATTAAAAACGTATCTCCTTTGGCGCTATGGGATTCAGACTGTTCTTCCGTCACCAACATCACATCAGGAAAGGCACCGTGCAGCCCTTCGGAAATCAGTGCATCCGCCGCCTCATCAGCAGCTGTTACAGGGCTATCATCAGACTTGGATTTAACGTCAAAATCATCCTGACCATAGATTTCCATGATCACATCACCGGCTGCCAAAGCCAAACGACGCATGCTTTCTTCCAACTTTTTGTAGTCCATTTGCCCAATCCTTGCCCGAATTCATCTGTATTGTTGATAAAATATACACGCCTCTTATTATAGGAAGTCAGGCGAACGGCAATAAACATCAAACAATCGTCGCGCATCAGGCAGAGTACTCATGTTTCAGGTTCGAAAACGGGAAACGACATTTAGGAAGGTTCTGACCTTCTGCGATCTCGTTTACCACAACATTGTACGCACGATCCGAAAAACGCATGGAAATGCGTTGATGAGTATTGTGATGAACTTGATGCAAATGATCATCTTTGTTCTTGCGTTCTATTTCATGTTCTCGATCCTTGGATTGCGCGGTGCAGTCCTGCGGGGCGACTTCATGGTGTATATTATGACAGGCATCTTTCTGTTCATGACACACATCAAAACAGTTGGCGCTGTTGCAGGCTCTGAAGGACCCGCTTCGCCCATGATGAAGCATGCGCCTATGAATACTTCGATTTCTATCGCCGCCGCCGCTCTAACGCAGCTCTACATTCAGATGCTTTCGCTCTTTGTAATCACGTTTTGGTCACGCCCTTTGAGATCCAAAATGTGACTGGTGTGATGTTCATGATCCTGCTGGCTTGGTTCACTGCTGTTGCTGTCGGGCTTGTTTTTCTTGCAATCAAACCTTGGTCACCTGGTCTCTCCTCCCTTCTTTCCACGATTTATCAACGCGCAAATATGATCGCTTCGGGCAAAATGTTCGTCGCAAATACATTAACGCTACAACTGTTGAACATGTTCGATTGGAACCCACTGTTTCACTGCATTGATCAGTCGCGCGGCTATGCTTTTGTCAACTACGCACCGCGCAATTCCTCATGGGAATATGCCTTCTATGTCGGCCTAATTTTCCTGATGATTGGCATGATGGGTGAATTTTACACCCGTAAACATGCCTCTGCCAGCTGGAGCGCGCGCCAATAAAGTGCGCTTCGCTTTTGCACGATCCAAACTCACATTCTGAGCCACCTTAGATCGCAGCTGATCTATTTTGGAATGTGCGTTCCAATTTTTAAATTTTCATTCTAAGTTGCCCATCAAATATAAGGGCAAAGACGACATGGAACAATTTGAACCACCACAAAGCCTAGAAATCTTGCTCGATAGAATTTCTCATCAAAGAGATTCGTTGCCAAAGCGTCTACGTCAATGTGCTGATTTCATCGTTCAAAACATGAACGATGTTGCCTTCTCAACAGTCGCGCAAATCAGCGAAAAAGCAGAAGTGCAACCTTCTGCCGTAATGCGATTTTGTCAGGTTATGGGCTTTGGTGGTTACTCGGATATGCAAAAGCTGGTTCGGCAAAATATCCAACCCAAAATGCCTGACTATAGTGAGCGTATCCAGAATTTGCGTCATAGTGGCGATGATAGTCCAACCGCAATCCTTGCTGAGTTCGTCGAGGCAGGAAGACAGTCACTGGAACAGCTGTCAGCATCCGTAAATACAGCGTCTTTGGAACAATCCGTCGAATTGCTTTCCAATGCAAAACTTATTCATATCATGGGGTTAAGACGGGCCTATCCAGTCGCATCATACCTTTCATATGCCTTTGAAAAACTAAATGTCCCCAATATTTTGCATGCTGGAAGCGGACGGTTGAGCCATACCCAAGCAATGCGGGAGGGTGACGTTTTAATCGCAATCAGCTTCGCGCCATACAGCCCAGAGACTCTGGAACTTGCGGATGAGGCAGTACGCCGTGGCGTGCCTGTTATCGTTCTGAGCGACTCCGCTTCGATACCTTTGAAAGCAGTCTCATTTGTTCCACTCATTGTCTCTGAAATTGACTTTGGCGCTTTCCGCACTTTGTCAGCAACGCTGTCGCTTGCGATCTCGCTCGCGGTGGCTGTTGGTGCAAGGCGATCAGAGTAAAATGAAAATTTTATGTTGTGCGATTCAAAAAATGGAATATACATTCTATTATCAGAAAGCTTGATTCTTTCTGTCCGGTCTCTGAGGAGATGACCGAGCAATAGAAAATGGGAGGTCTTCATGAGAAAGACATTTACTGCACTTGCTGCGGCAGCCTTTGCTGTCGTTGGCGTGGCTTCGACTGCAACTGCCGATGGTCACGGCGGTGGCGAAAAATATGTACTCGTAAGCCATGCGCCAGACAGCGATAGCTGGTGGAACACAATCAAAAACGGCGTCGCCCTTGCGGGTGAGCAAATGGGCGTTGAGGTCGAGTACCGCAACCCGCCAACAGGCGACTTGGCTGACATGGCGCGTATCATCGAGCAGGCTGCAGCCTCTGGTCCAAACGGCATCATCACGACACTTGCTGACTTTGACGTTCTGTCCGGCCCGATTTCTGCGGCAATTGACAGCGGTGTTGACGTCATCATCATAAACTCCGGCTCGCCAGATCAAGCGCGTGAACTTGGAGCTCTTATGTATGTTGGTCAGCCCGAGTATGATGCGGGTTTCGCAGCTGGTCAGCGCGCGAAAGGTGACGGCATCGGTTCGTTCCTTTGTGTGAACCACTACATCAACTCACCTTCTTCCACAGAGCGTTGCCAAGGTTTCACAGACGGTCTGGGTGTTGAGCTTGGTAACCAGATGATCGATTCCGGTCAGGACCCTGCGGAAATCAAGAATAAAGTACTCGCGTATCTTTCCGCAAACCCAGAAACAGAAGCTGTCCTGACGCTCGGCCCGACATCTGCAGATCCAACTATCTTGGCTCTGGAAGAGAACGGTATGGCCGGTGATCTTTACTTCGGCACATTCGACTTGGGCGAAGAAATCGTCAAAGCGTTGAAGTCCGGCGTGATCAACTGGGGTATCGACCAGCAGCCGTTCCTGCAGGCGTATCTTCCTGTCATCGTTATGGCGAACTACCACCGTTATGGCGTTCTGCCTGGTAACAACATCAACTCTGGTCCTGGCTTCGTAACAGCGGATGGCCTTTCTAAAGTTGAAGAGTTTGCAGGCGAATTCCGCTAAACAAACCTCCCTGTTGGACTAAGGTTTCTAACCTATCTAACAAAAGTTTCGGGGCATTCTGTAGGGTGCCCCGACATCTAAAACCCCACTGATAATTTATAGATAAAAGGAAGGTGTGCCATGACTGGTAGTCCTCAAGCTGGTGCTGCGGACGAGCGGATCAAGGAAACCTCGTTCATTCGTAAAGCTCTCATCCGTCCTGAACTTGGCGGTATTGTAGGCACGATCGCAGTTTTCACGTTCTTTCTACTCACAGCCTTTGACAGCGGCATGTTCAACACACAAGGCGTGATGAACTGGTCTGTTGTATCGGCGCAATTCATGATCATCGCCGTAGGCGCGTGTTTACTGATGATCGCTGGGGAGTTCGACCTCTCGGTCGGTTCCATGATCGGTTTCGCCGGCATGATGATCGCGATATTCTCGGTCACGCTCAGTTGGCCGGTCTGGATGGCTATCCTTTTAACCTTCGTTATTTGCATCGCCATCGGAGCTGTGAACGGCTTGATCGTGATCCGTACCGGACTTCCAAGTTTCATCGTGACGCTTGCGTTCCTTTTCATTCTGCGCGGTTTCACCATTTTTTTCCCCCAAACGTTTGAGCGCAAAACCATCATTGGCGGCATCAAAGACGCAGCCGAGGGTGATTGGCTAGCTCCTGTATTTGGCGGTAAGATCGGCGCCCCGATTTTTCACTGGCTTGGCGATATGGGCATTATTGGTGTCTTTGAACGCGGAACCCGCGCGGGCGAGCCTGTCGTAAATGGTATCCCGATGTTGATCGTATGGGCTTTGATCCTTGTCGCATTTGGCCATGTCCTTTTGACACGAACGCGTTTCGGGAACTGGATTTTCGCCTCTGGTGGTGACGCAGAAGCTGCGCGCAACTCGGGCGTTCCTGTAAACCGCGTTAAGGTATCGATGTTCATGTTCACCGCCTTCTGCGCAACGATATTCGCCACATGTCAGGTGATGGAGTTCGGTTCTGCTGGCGCAGATCGTGGTCTTCTTAAAGAATTTGAAGCGATTATCGCAGTTGTTATCGGTGGCGCGCTTTTGACAGGCGGCTATGGCTCCGTCATCGGAGCAGCGCTTGGCGCGCTTATCTTTGGCGTGGTCCAGCAAGGCTTGTTCTTTGCAGGTGTTGAAAGTTCTCTTTTCCGCGTGTTCTTGGGTGCCATTCTACTTGGTGCGGTGATCTTGAACACTTACATCCGTCGCTTGATCACAGGGGAGCGTTGATATGTCTGAACCTATTATCCAGATGAACAACATTCAGAAACACTTTGGCTCCGTGATTGCGCTTGCTGGTGTATCCGTGGATGTAAAACCGGGCGAATGTCACTGCCTTTTGGGTGACAACGGTGCGGGTAAATCAACCTTCATTAAAACGATGTCGGGCGTGCACAAGCCAACATCCGGGGAAATCTTGTTTGAAGGCAAACCAATGTCCTTTGAAGATCCGCGTGATGCGATGGAAGCGGGGATTGCAACGGTGCACCAACACCTTGCCATGATCCCACTTATGAGCGTCAGTCGTAATTTCTTTATGGGCAACGAGCCGGTGAAGAAGCGGTTCGGGATCAACTTCCTTGATCAGCAAAAGGCAGACGACATCACCATGCAAGAGATGCGCAAAATGGGCATCAACCTGCGCGGACCTGATCAGGCGGTTGGCACTTTGTCTGGTGGTGAACGTCAGACTGTCGCAATAGCCCGCGCGGTTCATTTCGGTGCGAAAGTACTGATTTTGGATGAACCAACATCTGCTTTGGGTGTGCGTCAAACGGCCAATGTTCTCAGCACCATTCACAAAGTACGCGATCAGGGGATTGGCGTCGTATTCATCACTCACAACGTGCGTCACGCTCTGGCTGTGGGCGACCGTTTTACCGTTTTGAACCGTGGTAAAACACTTGGCACTGCCAATCGTGGCGAGATTGAATACGACGAATTGCATGATATGATGGCCGGCGGCGACGAGCTTGCCAAACTGGTGCCCGAACTGGGCAAACAAGGCCAGTAACCAGATCACGACAGCCGTGCAATTGCGCGGCTGTTTATCCCAATGTTGTTCGTTTGGCCGCGTGCCACGTGACAAGAATGAAAGTACTCCACATGTTGAAAGTTGGTCTTCTCGGCGCGGGCCGTATTGGCTGGGTCCATGCAAAAGCAATCACAGCCCACGCCGGCAGCACATTGGTCGCCGTGTCGGATCATTTTCCCGAAAGTGCGGAAAAACTAGCCGCTGATTTTGGCTGTGCCGCGCGCACGACTGATGACATCATTGCTGACCCGTCCATCGATGCCGTTTTGATTGCCACATCAACCGATACACATTCAGATTTGATGGAACAGGCCACTGCTGCTGGCAAAGCTGTACTTTGTGAAAAACCTGTTGATCTTAGTCTTGAGCGTGCGCGAGCCTGTCAAAAGGTTGTCGCCGAGACAGGAAAGCCTGTGATGATCGGCTTTAACCGCCGCTTCGACCCTAGCTTTGGAATGCTAAAAAAGTCCTTGGATGCGGGGGAAATTGGCAAAGCGGAACTGCTGAGCATCACGTCATTTGATCCAGCGCCGCCACCCGTCGAATATGTGAAAGTATCAGGCGGCTTGTTCCGTGACATGATGATCCACGATTTCGATATGTCGCAGTTCATTATGGGCGCAACACCAGTAAGCCTAACAGCCGCTGGAACCAGCATTGTAGACCCAGCTATCGGTCAAGCTGGTGACGTGGATACCGCTGTTGTCACAATGACCTACGCAGATGGACGCATCGCAGTGATCAAGAACTCACGCCGTGCAGCCTATGGCTATGATCAACGCCTTGAAGTGCTTGGCTCTGATGGTCTGCTGCAAGCTCAGAACCTACTGGAAAACCTTGTTATCAAGTCCACCAAAGCAGGCGTAACTGGCGCAAAGCCTACGTTGTTCTTCCTTGAGCGTTATATGCCCGCCTACACCGCTGAATGGGACAGTTTTGTCACGGCAGTCACACAAGGCACGCAGGTGCCCGTCACGCTTGACGAAGGTGTCAACGCACTGGCGATGGCCGAAGCAGCGACGCTTTCGGTCAAAGAAGGTAAACCCGTGAGGATTGAAGATGTCTGATTTAGATCTCATCACGATCGGGCGTTCTTCGGTTGATCTTTACGGTGCACAAGTTGGCGGTCGTTTGGAAGATATGGGATCGTTCGACAAATATATCGGCGGTTCGCCAACCAATATTGCCTGCGGCACTGCACGCTTGGGGTTGAAGTCTGCCGTTATTACAGGTGTCGGTAATGAGCACATGGGGCGGTTTATCACTGAGCAGCTTCAGCGCGAGGGCGTGAACACTAAGGGTGTAAAGGTGGATCCAGATCGCCTGACAGCTCTGGTTTTGCTTGGCATTCGTGATGAAGATCAGTTTCCGCTCATTTTCTACCGTGAGAATTGTGCGGATATGGGCCTGACCGAAGATGATATCGACCCAGAGTTTATCAAATCAGCACGCGCAATTGTTGCGACAGGGACCCATCTGAGCAACGTTCAGGTTGAAGCTGCGACGCTAAAAGCGCTTAAACTAGCGCGCGAGAATGGGCAGCAGACAGCGCTCGACATTGATTACCGCCCGAACCTTTGGGGTGTCGCGGGCCATGGCGACGGAGAAAGCCGCTTTGTTGAAAGCGCTGAAGTGACAGCAAAGCTACAGCGCTCACTTCATCTGTTTGACCTGATTGTCGGCACAGAAGAAGAATTTCACATCGCAGGCGGCTCAACCGATACGATCCAGGCGCTGCGCGCAGTGCGGGCTGTGTCTGGTGCCACATTGGTGTGTAAACGCGGCGCTGATGGTGCCGTTGCCTTTACGGGTGACATTCCTAGCAGCCTTGACGATGGCGAAGCTGGTCGGGGTTTCCCTATTGAAGTGTTCAATGTCCTTGGCGCTGGAGACGGATTTATGTCTGGCTTGCTGAAAGGATGGCTGGATGGCTCCGAATGGCCTGTCGCACTAAAATACGCCAATGCGTGCGGAGCCTTTGCAGTAAGCCGTCATGGGTGCACGCCTGCATATCCGACTTTGGATGAATTGGAGTTTTTCTTTGATCGCGGCATGGTTCAACCAGATTTGCGCAATGATGAAACTTTGGAACAGGTTCACTGGGCTAGCACGCGTGTAACCCGCTCTGGCAGCACATGGGATCATGTACGCACCTTTGCGTTTGATCACCGTTCGCAGCTGGAAGAAATTCCCGGATACTCCACTGAAAAGGGTGCGGCGTTTAAAGAGCTATGCCTTGACGCAGCGCTCACCGTGTCCAAGGGCGCGGAAGGCTACGGTATTCTATGTGACAACCGGATTGGGCGTTCAGCATTGCACCGCGCGTCTGGCAGTGGTCTTTGGATTGGTCGCCCAACCGAATTGCCCGGCAGTCGCCCAATCGAGTTTGAACCAGAGCTTGGCAAAGATTTTGGCCAGCTCCGCGAATGGGCGCGTGAGAATGTTGTAAAGCTCTTGGTGTTTTGCCATCCAAGCGACACCAGCGAAACGCGTGCCTTGCAAGAAGAGCGGGTGACGCGCCTCTTCAAAGCTGCACGACGTAACGGACTTGAGTTTTTATTAGAAGTTATTCCATCCAAGGTCGGTCCTGTTGATGACGAGACAACGTCACAACTGATCCAGCAATTCTACAATGCAGGTGTGTATCCTGATTGGTGGAAACTGGAGCCGTTTAAAACAGAAGCGGCTTGGGCCAATGCGGTGAATGCAATTGAGGTCAATGATCCACGCACACGTGGCATTGTCGTTCTAGGCCTCGATGCACCAGAAGCAGAACTGGCCAAAAGTTTTGCCTTGGCGGCCAAGCAACCTTTGGTAAAAGGCTTTGCCGTTGGCCGCACAATCTTTGGCGACGCGGCGCGCGCCTGGATGAAAGGTGATATGACAGACGCAGATGCTGTGGCACAGATGTCTGAGCGTTTCACGCGACTGTGTGAAACATGGGACAAAGCCCGTGAAAACGCGCGCCTAGACTGCGCCTGAGGAGCAAGACATGACAGAGACGATCCGTTTGACCGCAGCGCAGGCTTTGGTGCGCTACATTGGTGCGCAACAAAACGAAGATGGCGATTGCTTTATCGCAGGGTGCTGGGCAATTTTTGGTCACGGCAATGTTGCTGGTATCGGTGAAGCGCTGCACGGAGCTAAAGACACGATCACCACCTATCGCGGTCATAATGAACAGACTATGGCCCATGCGGCGATTGCCTATGCAAAACAATTGAAGCGCAAGCGCGCGATGGCGGTTACGTCTTCGATCGGGCCGGGGGCGCTAAACATGGTGACGGCAGCTGGCCTTGCACATGTGAACCGTCTTCCAGTTCTTTTCTTGCCGGGTGATGTGTTTGCCAATCGCGGACCTGATCCTGTTTTGCAGCAGATTGAAGACTTCGGCGATGGCACAGTCAGCGTGAATGATTGCTTCAAGCCGGTTAGTCGATATTTTGATCGTATTACTCGTCCAGAACACTTGCTCACGGCATTACCACGCGCATTCCGCACGATGATGGATCCTGCCGATTGCGGGCCCGTCACCTTATCGATGTGCCAAGATGTGCAGGCTGAAGCGTTTGACTATCCGCTTAGCTTCTTTGAACCACAAGTTTGGTACCAACGCCGGATCCGCCCTGACTTGGGTGAACTGGATCGCGTGGCAAGTGCTATCAAGGCCGCGAAAAACCCTGTCATTGTCGCAGGTGGCGGCGTGCATTATTCCGATGCTTGTAATGATTTGCGCGCCTTTGCTGAAACACATGGCATTCCAGTTGCGGAAACGCAGGCGGGTAAGTCCGCACTAGCATGGGATCATCCGCTCAACCTTGGCCCAATCGGTGTGACCGGTGGTGAGCCCGCCAATGACGTGTGCGCAACAGCAGATCTGGTTTTAGGTGTTGGCACGCGTTTTCAGGATTTCACCACTGGCTCTTGGGGCCTTTTTGCCAATCCGAAACGCAAAGTAGTCAGCCTAAACACCGCAGCCTATGATGCGGCGAAACATGGTGCCATGCCATTGATGGCAGATGCGCGAGTTGGTCTTTCAGAACTGACAAATGCGATCAGCGGATACAAGGTTGATGCTGGTGTAGCCGCAAGAAAAGACGATTGGTTTGGTAAAGTCGACCCACTCACAGATGCGCCGACCGACAACAATACGCTTCCGACTGACATGCAAGTTGTCGGTGCAGTGCAACGCAGCGCAACCGACGAAACTGTTGCAATGTGTGCTGCGGGAACGATGCCTGGCGAACTGCACAAGCTATGGAAAGCCAACAAACCCGGCGCGTATCATATGGAATACGGCTTTAGCTGCATGGGCTACGAGATTGCAGGCGCCATGGGGATCAAAATGGCCCAACCAGAGCGAGACGTGATCTGCTTTGCGGGTGATGGCACATATATGATGGCGAACTCTGAAATGGCGACGGCAACGATGCTGGGCATTTCGTTCACTGTCGTTGTGACAGACAATCGCGGTTATGGATGCATCAACCGTTTGCAAATGGGCACGGGTGGCGCTGAGTTTAACAACTTGCTGGCACATTCCAAGGGCGGCGAGAATTCCAGTATCGACTTTGCCGCACATGCTGGCTCAATGGGCGCAACTGCGGTGAAAGTCGCAAGCATTGCGGAGCTTGAGACAGCATTGGCCAAACGCCATGACATCAAAGGTCCTTATGTTGTTGTCATCGACACTGACCCATATCCCACTACACCACACGGCAGTACGTGGTGGGATGTTGGTGTGCCAGAAGTATCCGAGCGCGCAGAAGTGAACGAAGCCTACGCAAACTATAGAGAAAATAAGAAATCCCAAAGGATTAACTAGATGGCTGTCAAAGTAGGCATTTCCCTGATTGCATGGCAGAATGACGATCTGCCCGAGCTCACCAAAGACTTCACAACCGAAGTTGCCATGGAAGATGCCGCGCGCATTGGCTATAGCGGCGTCGAACGTGGTCGCCGTATGCCAGCTGATACCGAAGGGCTGCGCACTTATCTTGACGAATACGGCGTGTCCCTATGTGGCGGCTGGTGTTCCGGCAACCTGATGGTGTCGACAGTCGATCAAGAAAAAGAAGCGATTGCTGAGCAGGTCGAACAGTTTGCGGCGCTTGATGCGCCATGCATCGTCTATGCAGAATGCTCCAACACCATTCAGGGCGCCTTGCGCGTCCCTGTGTCTACGCGCCCTAAACTAACACGCGACGAAGTAATGGCGTATGCTGCGAAACTTTCAGAGCTTGCCAAATGGTCAGAACAGCAGGGCGTAAAGCTCGCCTATCACCACCACATGGGCGCGATGGTTCAGGATGCTGAAGATATTGATTGGCTGATGGAGGGCTCTGGCCCCGAGTTGGGGCTGTTGTTTGATACGGGTCATTTGCATTTTGCGGGCGCTGATCCGGTCGCGGTTATCGATAAATGGGCAGACCGTGTTCACCATGTGCACTACAAGGACGTGCGCCAAAGCGTGTTAGATCAGATCAATGCAAAAGACGGCAGTTTCCTTGATGCCGTTGCAGGCGGTGCTTTCACAGTTCCAGGGGATCCAGACGGCTGCATCGACTTCGAAGCAATCACATCCAAGCTTAAGGCGATGGACTATGCAGGTTGGATCGTCGTTGAAGCCGAGCAAGACCCAGCCTTGGCTGCACCATATGAGTATTCCAAAATCGGCTATGACACCATTGTCGCCACATGCGCCAAAGCCGGGCTTGTTGTTACGAAATGATAAAGCTGCTTGGTCTCAATCATACGTTTTTCAAGCCACTGCTCCGGCGTGTTATAACCTTGGTCGTGGTCGGACTTTACGGTCTGTTTGAACTGACCTTTGGCCACCCTGGTTGGGCGAGTTTCGCAGCGGCCCTTTTCGCAATTTGCGCTTATGCGTTTTTCATAGCCTTTGATCCCGAAGATAAAGGAAGCAACGATGTCTGACCTTCTTAAAAAGCCTTTTGGTACACGCGGTAAAGTACATCAGATTACCCCCGAAACTGCGGGTTGGCGCTATGTTGGCTTTTCGCTTTATCACCTGAAAGCGGGCGATACTGCGGCAGAGGTCACCGGTGACAATGAAGTCATTTTGGTAATGGTCGAAGGCAAGGCAAAGATTACCGGTGGCGATCAAGACTGGGGTATTCTGGGTGACCGTATGAACGTGTTTGAAAAAACACCGCCGCATTGTCTTTATCTGCCTAACGGAACGGAATGGAACGCCACTGCTGAAACAGATTGCGTGATCGCGGTTTGCCTCGCTCCGGGCAAAGGTGGTCATAACGCGCGCCGTATCGGGCCTGATGGGATCGCATTGACCGAACGCGGCAAAGGGACAAACACTCGCCATATCAACAATATCGCGATGGAAAATGAAGATTATTGCGACAGCCTGTTGGTCACAGAAGTCTTTACACCCGCTGGGCACTGGTCATCGTATCCGTCCCATCGGCATGACGAAGATGATTATCCGCGCATCACCTATCTCGAAGAAACCTATTACCACCGTCTGAACCCTGCATCTGGCTTTGGCATTCAGCGGGTTTACACAGATGATGGTCAATTGGATGAAACGATGGCCGTAAGCGATGGAGATGTTGTTTGTGTCCCACGGGGCCACCATCCTTGCGGTGCGCCTTACGGGTTTGAGATGTACTATCTCAATGTTATGGCTGGCCCGAAACGCAAATGGCGTTTTGTTGCCGCTCCAGAGGTTGAATGGATCATGGAGCGTGACGCTTGATTGCTTGAGAACGCCAAAGACGGGCTTTTACAAGATTGATGGGACTACAAAGGATGCTTGTTATGATAATGATATTCAAAAAATCACTTATCATCATTGCCTTGTTCGCCTTGCCTACGTCGGCCTTTGCACAAGATGCCAACGGTCTTTGGCGGACACAAACCAATGAACAAGGACATTTGGAAATCGAAATTGAAAAATGTGGTGCTGCGCTTTGTGGGACGATCGTTCGTGCACGTAATCCTGAAGGCGTGAGTGGCCCTTACGAGCATCTGGGAAAACGTATGATTTGGGACATGAAACCGACAGATCAAGCGGGCTCTTGGGCAAATGGTAAGATCTGGGACCCGCGCAATGGACGCACGTTTAATTCTCGCATGACGTTGGAAAATGGCCAACTTTCGGTTGCGGGCTGCGTGCTTGGGATATGCCAATCTCAAACTTGGGTGCGTGTGCGCTAAAGCCGTTATTCCATTACGTCAGATCGCTTAAGGCCCAAACATATCTGCTTGGGCCTTTTGCTTGCGTATTACGCTACCTGTGGCCGTGGTCGTAAATACCAATACCAAATACGATATGCCTCTAGCGCGATAAGCGGCCCAAAGTGAATCATCGCTGGCGCTAAACCATTCCAATTATGCAAAGCGGCCCAGTGCACCAAGGTCAACACTGCAGCGGCGTAGGTCCAACGTTGCAGCCATTTCCACCACGTGCCCATTTTGCGCACAAAATAGTCCATCGATGTCAGAGCCAGCGGGACAAAAATAAGAAATGCTATCCAACCAGTCCAAATGTAAAGACGCGGTAACTCATCCACGACTGTGGCAAGAGACGCTTTATCCAAAAGATAAAACACCGTGTGCATAAGCGCGTATCCAAAAGACGCAACGCCAAGATAACGACGGTTGCGTTTTAACCATTGCGGACCGCGCCAGCCCTTTAGCAGCATGGCAAGCGGCGTGGCCATCATGAGAATGATCAGCAAGCGGGCCGAAGTCTCACCTGACGGATGTACGAGAATATGAAAAACGCGCGGGTTCGAGGAAGTCAGCGCGTCAAATGTCATTCCTATGGCGGGTATAGCGAGCACCAGCCACAGCAAATACGGAGAAGTGAAAGTGAAAAAGCGTTGCATTGTATCGTCCAGATTTATGTGTGTCTGAACTAGATACGGGTGAGCCGCTGATTTCCGTCGCAGCTCTGATGTTTTTTATTTTGAGGGCGATACTCTCTTCAATGACAACTTCACACAGTCACCAATATTCTATCAAAGAAGTCATCGATCTGCTGAAAGGCATTCAAATTCAGGACTTGCGCCACAAATTGATCCGGACGCACGATCAGAAGTGCACCTTTTTCCCGATCAATTCCGCGCATATCAAATATGTCTGAGCCGCTCGAACGGTCTGGGCAAAAGGCTTTTTCATAGTCAATCAAACCGTATTTGCCTTTACGCGGTAATAGAAGTGACGGAAGCTTTTCAACTTTCATAGCTTTATGGCTTTCTTGGAAGACAGCACGCAAATCAAACAAACTGTCGATGTCAGCATCTTTAGGGGTGAAACGCGGGATCAGCGTGCTTGATGCATATTCACAAAGCTTAGCGATATCCGCCCCAATTTGACCAACGTCACCGCTTGCAGCAAAAGCGATGAGGCGCCAGCGCCCATCCGCTTTTAGCGTATGGCCCAATTGCATCGGCTTGGCGTCGCCTAAACGGATCACAGGTGCAGAATGGAACCGCATTCCCGTCTTTAAACCAGTGGCAAGCGCCTGATGCGCTTCGCTGCCTGTCAGCAGTGATGGCTCATAACGGGTCTCTACACCTGCGGTATAGCGGCCATGCTTTTTAAAATAGCGCTGAAACTGCGCAGCCTCAGTTACGTCCTTCGGCTTGGCGCTGAATAGACGCGCCATGTCTTTGTCAAAATCAATCAGTTCTTTGGCTTTTGCGCGCCTTTCATCAGAATAGGTATCAAGCAACACAGGTTTGCACTGACCCCTTAGGACCCCCGCCAGCTTCCACCCAAGGTTAAAGGTGTCGGCCATCGACACGTTCATGCCCTGCCCCGCCTTTGGGCTATGCGTATGACACGCATCCCCTGCAATAAAGATTCTCGGCATTTGAGTGCCGCGTGCATCTGACGGAACATCATCAAACCAGTCACAAACGCGCTGGCCAATCTCATAAGCCGACCACCAAACGACCTCTTTCACATCCAACGTATAAGGCGCGAGAATGGATTGCGCTTTGGCAATCAACATCTCTGGCGTTACATTGCGATCAGCGGCGCGTTCTTCGCCCTGTAGTTCATCCAATTCGATATACATGCGCACCATATACCCGCCCTCGCGGGGGATGATCAGTATGCTACCGTTATCTGCAGATTGGATCGCTGCCTTGAGCCGAATGTCTGGAAAGTCTGTAACCGCCAGCACATCCATAACGCCCCAAAGCTGTCGCGCTGCTTCACCTTTGAGCGCATACCCCATGGATTTGCGCACAACGCTTCGCGCACCGTCACATCCAACCACGTATTTTGCGCGCACGGTCTTTGCAGCGTCAGAGCCATCCAAACTCTTGAACGTCGCAGTAACGGGGTAATCAACATCATCCGTTTTCGTCAGTGCTACCAACTCACGAGCGTAGTCCGGCTCAAGCCGACAGGTTGAATTGTGCATGGCCTCGAGGTAGAAATCATGCACACGCGCTTGATTAAGGATCACATGCGGCATTTCGGAAAGGTCTTCCTCGACATCCTTAATACGATCAGCGCGGTGCAATCCGTTCCCATCCGGATTTGGGCGCCAGAACCCAACCTCGTTCACCCAATAACTTTCTTTTAGAACTTTCTCAGCAAAGCCAAACGCTTCAAACATCTCAAGTGAGCGACACGCGAGACCATCGGCTTGCCCCACCTCTAAACGTCCGGGTTTGCGATCTGTGATCATGGTTGTGATTTCAGGAAAAGCCGACAGTTGCGTGGCAAGGGTCAGACCAGCTGGGCCGCAACCAACGATAAGAACGTCGACGACGTCGGGTCTTTGGGACGGAGCGTCACGTTCGATCGCAATCGAAGGATCACCGCTTTTATAACCGTTCAGGTGATATTGCATTCCGCTCGCTCCCAAATATAGTATGCATGCATACTATATAGGCAGACCTTGCCACTTCAGTCAAGGTAATAGGTATACTTACTAAGAGGCTAGCATAGAAAAACGGCGCTGAAACAAATCAGCGCCGCCTAAAAGCCGGTTTCAGCTTCCGTATAAACCTGCGGTTCTTCCACGCAGCGCAATCAAAGCCAAAACAGTGTCAATTGTGGGCGTGGGCGTTTCTGTGACCACCCCAAGCTCCTTTACAGAGCCAACAAGTGCGTCGATTTCCATTGGCCTGCCTTGATCAAGATCTTGCAACATCGATGTGCGATGCGCCCCAACTTCCGCACCGCCTTTGATGCGACGGTCCACATCGATCGGGAATTTGACGCCAAGCTTTTCAGCAATTTCCTGCGCCTCTAACATCATGTTGCGTGCAACTTCTCGCGTACCCGGATCGGTGCACAAAACATCCAGTGTAGAATGCGTAAGTGCAGAAATCGGGTTAAATGACAGGTTGCCCCAAAGCTTAACCCAAATTTCATCTCTTATCTTCGGGCGTACTGGCGCTTTAAGGCCAGCGGCGGACAAGGCTTTTGACAAAGCCAGTGCGCGCTCAGATTTAGACCCATCAGGCTCACCCAAAGAGAAACGGTTGCCTTCAATATGCTTCACAACCCCTGGTTCAATCACCTCTGCTGCGGGATAGACAACGCAACCAAGGACACGATCAGGTCCAAAACCATCCCATTGGGCATTGCCCGGATCGACCGTATGCAAGCGCGTACCCTCAAGCGGTCCACCAGTCTTATGGAAATACCACCACGGCACCCCGTTTACGCCAGAAACAATCGTCGTGTTCTCACCGATCAGCGGCTGCATATGTGGCACGACAGCCGGGACAGAATGCGCCTTCAGCGTCACGATCACATAGTCCTGCGGGCCAAGATCAGCAGCATTGTCAGACGCTGTAACCTGCACAGTCGTCTCTCCGCTTTCCTCAATCAAGCGCAGCCCGTTCTCACGCATTGCTTTCAAGTGCGGCCCACGCGCAACGAGGCTAACATCCGCCCCCGCTTGCGCCAATTTCGCACCCATATAACCACCGATCGCGCCGGCTCCAAAAATGCAAATTTTCATAATGTGTTCCTCAGCCCAAACCTAGCTTTTCAGCAAGACCGATGCGTTGAAGTTTGCCAGTCGCCCCTTTCGGGATCTCATCAAGGATCAGGATCTTGCGCGGCACCTTAAATGCGGCCAGTCGTTCGCTTGCAAAATCGCGAATTTCGCGGTCTGTCGCGCTTTGGCCTTCCTTGAGCACGACCGCTGCGGCGACATCCTCGCCCAGCTTGGCGTGTGGCACTGCGAACGTCACACATTGACCAACAGCCGGATGATCAGAAAGGATGCCATCCACTTCAAGCGGACTGATCTTTTCACCACCACGGTTGATGATCTCTTTCAAGCGACCGGTCAGGGACAGATAACCTTCAGCGTCAAACATCCCCTGATCCCCTGTGCGGAACCAACGCTTGCCATCAGCATCGAAGAAGTTCTTCTCATTCGCTTCTGGATTAGCTTCATAACCAGGCGTGACGTTGGGCCCAGAGATAGAGATCTCGCCGACACCATCGATCAGACGATTTTCGATCTCATGCGCGATGCGTACTTCTGGCCCAGCAGGCAGACCGACAGCACCGGGCTTCTGGCGACCTGGCTCAATTGGATTACAACACATCTGGTGCGCTGCTTCTGTCATGCCATATGCTTCCACAACGGGCGCACCAAAGGTGTCCGCCAATTGGGTCATCACAGGACCAGGCAAGGATGACGAAGATGAACGTAGGAAACGCAGGCGTGCATTCTTAATGATCTCAAGGTTGCGTGGCGCACGCGCCAAAATAGCCTGATGCATGGTAGGCACGGCAGTGTACCAAGTTGGATCCACCTCTTCGAGCCAACCATAAAACTTCAGCGCGTCAAATCCGGGCGCGCAGCTGATGGATGCCCCAGCCGCAAGCGATCCACTGACGGCGGCAATCAGACCGTGAATGTGGAACAATGGCATAACATTGAGACACACGTCATCAGACGTCAGCGCAAGCGAAGCACTCACATTTTGCGCGGACGCTGCTACGTTGGACTGTAAAAGCGGAACGATCTTCGGGCGCGATGTCGTGCCAGATGTGTGCAAGATGAGGGCAACGTCATCAGCAGCAGGCAAAGTATCAGCAGCGCTGCCCGTCACGTCGGAAGAAAGCGTGAAATTACCCGCTGGCTCGGTCGCCGTCAGCTCGATAATCGCCATGTTGAGCTTGCTCGCGGCCGTGCGCGCAGGACCATCATAGCCCGCTTCAACGATAATGGCACGCGCCTTGAGATCTTCAAGGTAGAAGGTGAACTCCTCCTCTTTATAGGCAGGATTCAACGGGGCCGTTGTTGCAGATTGCCCGACAGTGACAAAAGCCGCAGCCATCTCAGGACCATTTGGCAAAACAATTGCAACACGATCCTGCGCGCCGATGCCCGCACCGCGAAGGGATGTTCGCACGCTAAGCGTCAATGCCTTGAGATCACCGTAGGTCATCCAGTCGCGACCCGGCGCACCGATTGCATTGTTTGTGTCTGGATGCTGCTGGATCAGGTCTTCAAGTCTTTGCATATCGTGTCTTCCATGTCGTTTTATTTGGGTAAGTCATGATCATTGGTTGGGGTGTACCGTGTTGTTTAGTCTGCGGCCACCCGCCGTTTGCCGCGCAGCATTTTGATAGCGGGCAACAGGATCAGAATGATCGCAATAACAGTGATTGGTCCAGCGATCGGTCTAGTGAAGAAGATTGAGGGATCGCCCGATGATAAGAGCAAAGATTGACGCAATGTCGGCTCTGCGATGGGGCCAAGAACAATCGCCAGAACGGCAGGTGCGAGCGGATAATCAAACTTGCGCAAGAAGAAGGCACCAAGCCCGAAGATCACGATCAACCACAGGTCATGCATACTACGTGATGCAGCGAAGCCGCCAACAATAGACAGAACAAAGATCAGCGGTGCAAGAATGGTAAAGGGCATCCGCAGCATCCATATAAACAGCGGAATGAACGCGAGATTGATCAAAACTGCGGCAAAGTTGGAAATGTAGAAAGATCCAATCAGGCTCCAAACAAATTCACTTTCATCGATGAACAAGCGTGGACCGGGTGTAAGCCCCCACATGACCATGCCGCCAAGCAAGATCGCTGTCGTCGGTGAGCCTGGAATTCCAAGGGTCAGCATTGGCAACATAGATCCGGTCGAGGCAGAGTTATTGGCAGCCTCTGGTGCCGCAACACCGTCTGGTGATCCACGTCCGTATTCCTCTGGGGTCTTGGAGAGCATTTTTGCGACCCCGTAAGACATAAGCGAGCCGGGCGTCGCGCCCGCTGCTGGCAGAACGCCCACAAAGAAGCCAAGGATGGAGCCGATCCAAGTTCCCTTCCAACCCCTTTGTACTGCTTCTTTCGCATCTGAAGCGAGACCTTTGGCGGTCATTTTCGGGTTGGTTGTCGTAACCTCACCGCGTGTTTGTTCGATCGTCCAAAGCATCTCTCCGATGCCATAAACACCGATGGCCAGCACGATAAAGCCGATCCCGCGAATGAAGCCTTGTATGTCAAACAGAACGAGGCGCGGTTCCCCAGAAATCGTATCAAACCCGACCGTCGCAAGCACGAGACCAAAGCAAATCGAAAAGACCGTTTTTGGAATGTCATCGCCGCCCAAGCCGACAAAAGTCGCGAACGCCAGTAGCATCAATGCAAAAATCTCAGGTGGTCCAAAGTTCAGTGCAACGGTCGCAAGCAGCGGGGCAAACAGCGTAAAGAATACGGTCGCTACAGTTCCTCCAACAAACGACGCCAATGCTGCTGTCACAAGCGCTAGGCTGGCGCGGCCTTGAAGCGCCAAAGGTCGTCCATCAAACGTTGTCGCTACGGCTGTCGATGCTCCGGGTATACCCAAAGCAACCGACGAGATCGCACCGCCATACATTGCGCCATAATAAATAGCGGCAAGGAAGATGATCGCGGAGGCAGGCGGTACTAGGAACGTAATGGGCAACAAGATGGCCACACCGTTTACAGAACCCAACCCTGGCATCGCCCCAATGAAAAGCCCGATGGTCACACCGATTAGAATGAGGCCGAGGTTGATCGGCTCAAGCGCCGTCAGAACGCCGCTTGTGAGAAAAGAGAGAACTTCCATGATGATCCTCGGCCTTTGGCTGCGTTAGTAAATGATGTCGTACATCATATCGAAAAATGGCTGCGTGAAGGGCAGGCCTTGCGGCATCGAGATCTGCATCGCACCTTCAAAAAAGAAGAACAGAAGGACCGGAACAAGTAGCGCAAGAACCAGTGTCAGCACCCAAGAATGTCGCCCCAAGAACCGAAGATAATAGACAAGGAACAGACAGACCGCGCCATACATCGACACGACTGAAATCAAAGCAACGAAGCCAATGACGCCTCCGCCAACGTGTAACACTGTGAGCCAGCCGAAAGAGTCCATGAGCGGTTCATCAGACACCGAAGCCGGGCTTTTACCGCGCCACCAATTCCAAGCGATGGCAACGCAGCTCAATAACATGCCCACGGATAGCCAGAATGGCCAGAACCCGCCGCCCGGCCCTTGGCCGCGCATGTATCCAATGGGAAGTTCAGCGCTCTTCCACATTAAATATAGAGAAAAGAGGGCAAGGATCCCTGCGAGTGAAATTTCACCTTGGCGCATCTCTGCCCCCTTTCCGTTAGTAGCGTTTAGCCTTCGATTTCAGCAAGAAGCTTGCGATGGTTCGCAACCTGTGTCGCCCAGTAAGCACGTGTTTCTGCTTCATCCATAGGAAGCGGAGACAGGCTCTCGGAGACAAGGTAGGACTGCCATTCTTCGCCGTCATAGACCTTGCCAAAGACTTCACGGTAATAGGCAGCTGCCTCATCCGACATACCCGGCGCACCTACGATTGCGCGCTGGTTATAGTAGGAAAAGTCATGTCCCATTTCTTTGATCGTTGGCACATCAGGGTATGCTTCCATACGCTCATCAGAGAAGGCGAGCAGTGGAACGAAATCGCCAGCTTCATAAAAACCTTTGGCCTCGGCAGGGTTGTTAACTGTTGCCATGATCTGCTGACCCGCAAGATCCTTGGCCACAGCGCCGCCGCCATCATAAGGGATGTACTTGATGTCGAGGTCATAGACACCAGACATGTAAGCGATGACGATTGAATCTTCTTGGCCAGCGCCTGTGCCACCCATGACATATTCACCGTCCATTTCACGGACCTTCGCGAGATAGCCCTCAAAGTCTGTGATGCCGGAGTCTTTGTGAACCCAAAGTACAAAAGGATCGACGCCCATCATCGTGATTGGAGTAAAGGTCTCGATATCGATGCCCAAGCCTTCTTGGCGGATCGGCGTTGTATAGAAGGAGTTCAATGTGACCATGAGTGTGTGATCAGGGTCGCGTGCACCGTTCAGGTGCAACAGTGCTTCAGCACCAGAGCCGCCACCGCGGTTTGTTGGAACCAATGGGCGATTTGTTAGGTCATTCGCTTCGACGACTGACTGCACGAAACGCGCAATCTGGTCAGCACCGCCACCAGCACCAGCCATGATCGTAAAATCAACCGGACGTGTCGGCTGCCAGTCCTGCGCAAACGCTGTCATTGGCAACGTTGCAAGTGCGGTGCCTGCTGCAAGTCCTAGAAAAAATCTCTTAGTGATCGTCATTTTGTCTTCCTCCCAAAAAACGTCCTTAATCGGACAATTCATTCATTTTGTTTGCGACGTATTTCCAGATGGTTTTCACGCCGAAGTCGTAGTTTGCTAAGCGTCCTGTTGGTTCAATGAGCCATCAGGATCGGCATTTCTGTTTTGTCGACGATGCGTTCAGTATTGCCCCCGAACAGCATCTCCGTTTCGTGGCTGTGGCTATACGCGCCAATAATCAAAAGGCTGGCATCGATATCTTTGCTGGTTTCGAGAAGTCCGGCTGCAGGGTCTTTTCCATCAAAACGCACAACATCAGCGGTGATCCCGCGCTGTGCGTAATAGGCCATGAGTTCATCTACTTCAGGGCCATGAGACTGCACTTTGCCGCCCGTCAGAATGCTGACGCGCTTGGCTTTGTGAACAATGTCTAGCGAGGATGCGACGGCACGCGCTGCGGGAAGTGATCCGTTCCAACCAATCGCCACATGCTGTGCAAAAGTTTCGTCAGGTTGCAGTTGGCCCGGGCAGATCAAGACTGGGCGACCCGCCCCATAAAGCGCCGCTTTCAGCGAGCTTTGCCCTAGATTGCGTTCCCGCTGAGGTTTCGGAAGGACGATCAAGTCTGTCAACCGGCCCGAATGCTTCACAACGTCTGCCATGCGACCATGCTCTTCCGCAAAGGTACATGTTGCCGACCCATCCACTGATGCATCTTCGCTCAACCCAAATTCGCGCGCCAAACGGTGCAGAATGCCGCGAAGGTGATCTTCCTGACGGTTCGCCAATTCGATGGCCTGCTCAGTCATCACTTTGCGAGCGAAGTCGTTCATAGCGATGCCCTGAGGCATCAAGTCTTTCGCTTGCGCACGGCAATGTACAACATTGACTTGCGCGTCGTGCGCCTTGGCCAGTTCCGCCGCATGGGCAAGTACTGTAGCGACCATGCCATCGCCGCGGACAGGAACCAGTATCGATTTTATCATTGCCAAGCCTCTGTCCAGCGTTTTGCGTCATTACAGCACTGCTTATTCGCTGAGCAGGTAAGAGCCTGCGGAGTCTAAATATGTCGCGTCTTGTAATCTTGCCCTCTATTGAGCGCGCAACTATATTTCGTCAATAGAAAAAATTTTGTAATTTACTTACGTTCTCATTTTTTCGTTTTTTTTAAGCCTTTGTAAACAAGATATTTTTTTGCACACGAAAGTATACCGATAAAATCTGAGCTGATTTCATCGCTTCGAAGTCAAAATGATACGCATGAATGCCGTTGATCTGAACGAATCGCGCGCAAAGCAACGATCCAGGAGCCGCAATCACACCCCTCTAAAAAGAAAACCACCCTGAACAAACATGATCAGGGTGGTCATTTTCGCATGTGAAGGACAATGCGCAAATTAGTAAGTTCTAAGATTTACGGTCTGGAGCCAACCCGCGATTTATGCCGCAGGGGCAACCATTGTCACACCAACATTGCCGATACCCTCAATATCAACATCAACCGCCATGCCCGCCTTAACGGGACGAGCACCAATTGACGTGCCGCAAGCGATTAAATCACCGGGATTGAGCGTCATATCCTGAGAGAGGCAGCTCACGATCTGTTCGGGCGAAAGGATCATATCATCGGCTGGATAAGACTGCCGCTCTCTATCATTGACCAAAACTTTGATCGTCAGCGCGCGCCAATCAACGTCTGTTTCAATCACGGGGCCTGCAACACCGAACCCGTCAAAACTTTTGGCGCGTGTCCACTGGGGAAATGATGGATCTGCGTTCAAAACATCGAGCGAGGTAAAATCGTTGATACAAGTATATCCAAAAATGAAATCACTCGCTTGGTCTGGCGAGATGTTTTTGCACGTTTTGCCAATCACAATCCCAAGCTCACCTTCAAAGACGACCCGTCCCGCTGAAGTAGGCAACGTGACCTCTGCACCCGGTCCGCTAAGGGATGTGTCAGTTTTGCAAAAGTACAAAGGGTGCGCGGGATGTTCCATGCCGCCCTTTTCAGCCGCAGCTTTGAAATTGTTCCAAAGTCCGATGAACTTTCCCGGCACGACCGGTGCAAGCAAAGTAAGATCGCTCAACGCGATTGCATCACCTGTCCCCGTTTCTGATCCAAGCGACGCCTTTGGTTGTAGCATCTCATCCACGATCACGCCCGTTATTTGCGTGCCGTCGGCTTTTTGTGCGCGTGCCCATTTCATACAGATGTCTCCCATTACGTTTAAAAGTATTGCCATCGCTCAATCGCGAGCTCTGGATGAGGTTGCGATAATTGCTTCGTCCGATGCAATCCGTTTTTTGATGAGCATAGACCTCGTTACTTAGATCCAAATCGTTGTCTCGCAAATGCAGGGATGAGAAAACCTGTATCCTTTTGAAAAATATCTGCTACGTTCAAACATTCAAAGTTTAGAATATATAGGATTGTTTCATGAAGTTTGCTGCACTCGCGATGGCATTGGCCATCAATCTTGGTTCAACCCTGCCAAGCCAAGCCGAAGCCTTGGATGTGCAAAAAGTCACGGATGGCATTTGGGCGCTTGTCGGGCCCCTTGAGCAACGCAATGCAGAAAACCTCGGCAACAACGCTACCTTTGGACTGATTGAAACGACAGACGGAGCAGTGCTCATTGATCCAGGTGGCAGTGCAAAAGGGGCTGCGATGATTGATGAAGTCGTAAAGGGATTGACCGATCAGCCAGTTCGGTATGTCGTCAATACAGGTGGTCAAGATCACCGTTGGATCGGCAACGCCTATTGGCAAGCAAAGGGCGCAAAAGTCATCGCCGCAACAAGTGCCGTTGAAGATCAGCAAGATCGCGCTTCAATGCAAATGACCATTCTATCTCAATTGATCAAAGACGGTCTGGACGGCACGACCGAGGCTTACGCAAATATCACCTTTGACGACACCTATACCTTGGAATTAGGTGGCAAGGTTCTTGAGATTCATCACCCCGCAGCAGCGCATACTCCGGGTGACAGCTTTGTTTGGTTACCAAACTCCGACACGCTGTTCGCAGGTGATATTGTCTATGTTGGTCGTGTGCTTGGAATAATGAGTTTTTCCAATTCTGCTGAATGGGTCGACGCGTTCAAAGCGATTGAGGCACTTAATCCAACGCATCTCATCCCCGGTCATGGCCCCGCGACAAATATGGCCACCGCGCGCGCAGACACTTTTGACTATCTCGCAAACTTGCGTCTTCAGATTGGTGAGCACATTGATGCAGGTGGCGACATCATCGGATCTGTCGATGTCGACCAATCTGCCTTCGTCTACTTAGATCAGTTCGATGCACTTGCAGGGCGCAACGCACAGGCTGTGTTTGAACAGATGGAGTGGGAATAGATCATCCATAAAGAACCAGCCGGATGGCGTAAGCAACCAGCCCAAGCGCCGCGACGCTCGCGAGCCAGATCGCTATAAACCACCCGACCCTTTTGGCAGTGTCTAAGGTCATCAATGATACCCCTCTTCCGGATCAATCTTGCCCCGAAAGACCCAATAGGCATAGCCGGTATAGACTAGAATCATTGGCACCAGCACAACGGTTCCAAACAAAGCAAAACGCAGGCTTTCATCCGGCGCGGCCGCTTCGGCAATCGTCAGGCTCGGTGGGACGATGTTGGGATAGAAGCTGATCCCGATACCAATGAAACACAAAACAAAGATGCTAAGCGCTGCAAGAAACGGCTGGCTATCTTTGCCGGCGTTAAGACCCGTAAACAAAGCCCAGGCTGCGGCAAAGATGGCACCGGGCATGACGACGCTAAAGATGCTCCCAGGTAGGTTAAGCCAGCGTTGGAAATACTCCGGGTCTTGGAAAGGCGTCAGTATGCTCACCACCCCAATAAAGGCCAAAGTTCCTGCCCCGAGGTACCAAGCGTAGTTTTGCATACGCCGTTGCAGGGAATCTTCGGTCTTTAAAATAATCCAAGTTGCGCCCAACAAGGCGTAGCCGACAACGACAGCGACGCCAGTAAGGATTGAAAACACGCTTAGCCAGTCCCACCAACCGCCAGCATAAGCGCGATCTGCGACTTCGATGCCTTGGACCAATGCACCAAGTGCGATGCCTTGCATGAACGCCGCGACAATGGATCCCCCGAAGAAAGCAATGTCCCAAAGGTATTTACCATTTTCAGTGCGCCAGCGATATTCGAAAGCAACGCCGCGAAAAATCAACGCCAGAAGCATTAGAATAATTGGCATGTAAAGCGCTGGCATGATCACCGCATAAGCAAGCGGAAATACAGCAAACAGGCCACCGCCACCCAACACAAGCCATGTCTCATTCCCATCCCACACGGGCGCGATAGAGTTCATCATGGTGGCCTTTTCCCGCTCGCCATCTGCCAACGGGAACAAGATACCAACACCCAGATCAAACCCGTCAAGGATGACATAGGTCAGGACCGCGAACGCAATGATGCCAGCCCAAATGAAAGAATAATCCAACATATTTTCGCTCCTATTCGCCGGCTATAGCGTTGGGGTTAGCTGGTGCAACGGGTGTAATACCGGATGTTCGGATGGGGCCGTCCTTCAAACCAAGCCGCGGTGTCGAAGCAGGTTTGTTCATCATGCGCAGCAGATAAACAGTGCCCGCGCCGAACACGAAAAAGTACACGATGATAAATGCGATCAAAGATGCCGCGACAGCCGGTGCAGCGATTGGCGCAAGGCTGTCAGAGGTGCGCAGCAGCCCGTAGACAGTAAAGGGCTGTCGGCCAACCTCTGTCGTGATCCAGCCCGCAAGGACTGCGACAAACCCCATCGGCCCCATTACGATAGCCGCGCGATGTAGCAAACGATCCTCATAAAGCCGTCCACGCATACGCCGCCACAAGCTCCATGCACCCAAACCTAGCATTGCAAAGCCTAGCCCCACCATGACGCGAAAGCTCCAGAACACGATTGCCACGGGGGGTTCTTCATCATCAGGGATCGTATCAAGACCGTCCAAAGGGGCGTCCCAATGATGCTTGAGGATCAAGCTAGATAGATACGGAATTTCAAGCGCGTAATCGATACGCTTTTCTTCCGCATTCGGAATTCCAAACAAGATCAAAGGCGCACCATGCGGATGGCTGTCATAATGACCTTCCATAGCCATAACTTTGGCAGGTTGATGCTCAAGGGTGTTGATCCCATGCATGTCACCCGCAAAAATCTGCAATGGCGCAACAATGACCAACATCCACATCGCCATCGAAAACATGCGACGCGCAGGGACGTCCTGACGTTCGCGCAACAGATGAAGGCCGCCAACACCACCAACAACTAAGGCAGTCGTGAGATATGCCGCCAATACCATGTGGGTCAGACGATATGGAAAGGATGGATTGAAGACGATCTGCCACCAGTCTTCGGGAACAAATTGCCCCAATTCGTTCATGCCGTAGCCCGCAGGCGTTTGCATCCATGAGTTTACAGACAAGATCCACGTCGCTGACATCAAGGTACCAAATGCCACCATTGCAGTAGCAAACATATGCAACGTGTCACCGACACGCTCGCGTCCAAAAAGCATGATGCCAAGAAAACCAGCTTCAAGGAAAAAGGCGGACAAAACTTCATAGGCCATCAATGGACCAAGGATTGGCCCCGTTTTGTCCGAGAACACTGACCAGTTCGTCCCAAACTGATAGGACATCACGATGCCTGAAACGACGCCCATACCGAAAGCAACTGCAAAGATCTTTTTCCAATAGGTGAAGAGCGTCAAATACGTCTCATCACGCGTTTTGAGCCACAAGCCGTTCAGCACGGCGAGGTAGCTGGCAAGACCAATAGAGAACGCGGGAAAAATGATGTGAAACGACACAGTAAACGCAAATTGCATGCGTGCGAGTGTCTCGGCGGTAAAGCTATCGAACATAGTGATGCCCCATGAAAAAGGTATCAGCGCCCCAAGGTCGTTTTTTGGGGCGCTGCGCTGTCAATTTAGGACTTTGGACCAAAATCAGCCGATGTGATTGCACCATCTGCATCACGATCCACCGACGCGAGCCATGCCCCTGATTGGGCAAGAAACTCTTCTATAGAGACACCCCCATCAGCATTCGTGTCATTAAACGCCAATGTCAGACCTTTCTGCATGCGGCCACCACCTTTGCCATGGCTGCCACCTGCATTGTTTTCCATGTCTGCAGCACGGGTTTCGTCAAAGAATTTGTACTCTTCGGCATCAAGAACGCCGTTCTCATCATCGTCAAACATGCCAAAAACAAGTTCGCGTCGTTCGGTAATTTCCGCAACTGTGACAGCACCATCTTCATCAAGGTCCCAGTTCAGCAAGAAGTGAGCACCTGGCGTGTCTTGCGCCAACGCAACCATTGGGACCAAGGCGATAAGCGTTGCTATAGTTGTAGATTTCATCATTTTTCTTTTCCTAGCTTCAGTAAGGCTGATTAGAGTTTGACCGTGCGCAAATAGGGGCGAATGGTCTCAAAACCCTGCGGGAATGAAGACTTCGCATCGGCATCGTTCACGCTTGGCGGGATAATGACGTCTTGTCCCGGAACCCAATCTGCAGGGGTCGCAATCTTGTGTGTGTCACCCGTTTGCAGAGCATCAATGACGCGCAGTATTTCATCGAAGTTACGCCCAACGCTCATCGGGTAAGTCATCGTCAAACGGATCTTCTTGTCCGGATCGATGATAAACACAGAACGCACAGCAGCTGTTTCACTCTCGCTCGGGTGGATCATGTCGTATTGCTTCGCAATCGTCAGATCAGCATCCGCTACGATCGGGAATCGCAGATCAGTATTCTGCGTGTCATTCACATCCTCGATCCATTTGACGTGTTCTTTCACGGTGTCTGTCGACAGGCCGATGGGTTTCACACCGCGTTGCGCGAATTGCTCTGCGAGCTGGGATGTACGGCCCATTTCGGTTGTACAAACAGGCGTAAAGTCTGCGGGGTGACTAAAGAAAAAAGCCCAGTCATCACCGATCCAGTCGTGAAAGGTGATCAAACCTGTTGTTGTCTCAGCCGTAAAGTCGGGAGCGATATCGCCAATTCTCAGTGTCATGCTGTATATCCTATATTTGAAATAGTTCTTTTAGGGGCCTAGCTGAGGCTCTTTACAAAAGCAATACTTTGAATGTATCTTTTAACTGCGACAAAAAGGATGCTCGATGAAACTGACCAGCTATACGAACTACGCGATGCGCTCTTTACAGCTTGCCGCCCTCAAAGCGCCTGACCTTGTGCGGATTGATGACGTGGCAAAAATCCACAATCTTTCTCGACCTCACATCATGAAAATAGTCCATGAACTTGGTAGAGCCGGTTATCTTGAAACAGTGCGCGGACGCAGCGGTGGCTTTCGTTTGGCGCGACCACCAGAAGACATCATTGTCGGTGAAGTTGTCCGTATCACTGAGGGTCCTCTGGATGTGGTTGAATGCTTCAATCCCGAAAAGAACACCTGTCCTTTGATGGGCATCTGTATCCTGTCGAAAAAGATGCAAGAAGCGACGGCAGCGTTTATGGCCGTCCTTGATGATCTAACCATTGCAGATATCGCAGCCAACCGCAGTCAACTGATCGACCGCATCGCCCCCTTAGAAACACCACGTCTCGAGAAAGCAGCGCGATGAACAATATCTCTGAATGGATCGAGCGATTTCCTGGCTTGTCGCGTCTGGATCATCCAACAAAAGAACTGCTTTTGAAACAGAGCCAGATTGTAACCGTCGCAAAGGGCGCAACGATCTTCGGACCCGGCAATTCCCCAGAAAATATGCTGTTTCTCTTGGATGGCACAGTACGGGTTCAGCAAACGTCGGATACAGGTCATGAAATCGTGCTTTACCGGATCGAAGCGGGGCAAAGCTGCGTGCTGACAACCGCTTGTTTGTTATCTTATGACGATTACTCCGCCACTGGCATTGCAGAAACAGCCGTTGACGCTGCCGCTGTTCCCCGAGCTGTTTTCGACGCCCTTGTTGCGCAATCAAAACCGTTTCGCGATTTTGTGTTTGCTGCCTTCTCTAAACGGATAACAGATTTGTTCTTGGTCATTGATGAAGTCGCGTTCCAGCGCCTTGATGTCCGGCTTGCGGACAAGCTGATCAAACTTTCCAGCAACACAGATCGTGTCGCAACGACTCATCAAAAGCTGTCCTTTGAGCTGGGCACAGCGCGCGAAGTCATCTCGCGTCAGTTACAAGAATTTCAACGCCGCGGCTGGATCGAGCAAGCCCGTGGCAGCGTGACGCTCATTGACAAAAGCCAGCTTCAAAAGCTTGCAAACCATAACACATAAAGAAAAATGAATGTTTGGTGACATAGTCACCGAGACTCAGAACTCAAAACGGCTAGTGAACACATATGATTTACAAGGAGACTGCGAAATGACACCGAATCTCGGTACGCTCGACCGCTCTTTCCGCCTTGTTTTGGGTGTTGTGCTGTTGGCCGCCCCTTTCGTAAGCGGATTGGCACTTTTGGAAAACACAGCGGCAAGCGTCGTAAGTGTTATTGCTGGATTGGTAATGGTTGCGACATCAACCATGAAGTTCTGCCCCCTCTATCGCCTTTTTGGCATCCGGACGTGTAAGATATGATCGAGACAGCTTTTACCCCGTTTCAATCCTTGGGTGGCGGCGCCTTGATTGGCTTGGCCGCTGTCTTGTTGATGGGCACTATGGGTCGCATCATGGGCGCAACCGGCATTCTGGCGGGACTTATGCAGCCTGCTAGCCTGTCGGACTGGTCTTGGCGTGCTGCCGTGCTGCTTGGCATGGTTTCTGGTCCAATCGTCGTGATGCTCATCACGGGAGAAATGCCAGCGGTGCAAGTGCCTATCTCGACCACAATGCTAGTTGTTGGCGGCTTTATCGTCGGCATTGGGGTCACCTATGGGGCAGGCTGTACGTCTGGTCACGGTGTCTGTGGCATGGCGCGTTTGTCACCCAGATCTATCGCCGCGACGCTCACTTTTATGCTTACCACTGCGATCACTGTCTATTTGATCCGCCACGTTTTTGGAGCCTGACCCATGCGCTTAGTTCTTTCCTACTTGATCGGCCTCGTTTTCGGCGTTGGTATTTCGATCTCCGGCATGGCGAACCCTGCTAAGGTGCTCAACTTCTTTGATGTTGCGGGCGCATGGGATCCAAGCCTCGCGTTTGTGATGGGCGGTGCTTTGATCGTCACAGCTCTTGGATACCGTTTTGTCTTGAAACGCCCTTCCCCAATGCTTGCGACTTCTTTCCAATTGCCAACGCGCCGTGATCTCGACATGCCGCTTATTGGCGGCTCTGCTGTGTTCGGTATCGGCTGGGGTATCGCTGGCTTTTGCCCAGGCGGTGCACTCCCTGCGCTTGGCACAGGTCGCAGCGAAGTGTTCATTTTCGTTGCAGCGCTTTTGGTCGGAATTATTGCGGCAAAAGCTCTGCAATCGATGAGCCTAAGAACAAGAAAGGTAGCGTAAGCATGATCTCCAAAGCATCCGCTCTAATCGCGATTGCGTTGACTGCCGTATTGGCCGGTGGTGGCACATATTACGCCATGGCCCAGCACGGTGGACATTCAAATGCAGGCGGCGCTGGGCATTCTATGTCCCGCCACATGCATGGGGCAGATGGCAACGGACATGATGAGGTCAACATGCCGGGCTTGCGTGGCGAAAACGCAAGCCCTGAAGAAAGCGCGGAAATCGCGCTGATGTTTCGCAAGTTTGAAACCATCACCCGTAGCGTCGAGAATTTGCCAAACGGGATCAGAACCCTAACAGCGTCTTCTGATCAAGACGTTATGGACGCACTGGTAAGCCACTCAGTCGGTATGATTGATCGTGTCGGCCAATTGGATGATCCCAAAATTATGATCCAAAGCCCGACTTTGGATATCTTCTTCTTGCGAGGTGATGGAATCACGTCAGATGTCGAAATCACCGATGCGGGACTGCTGGTGATTCAGATCTCTGATGATCCTGAAATGGTAACAGCGCTGCAAACACACGCGGCAGAAGTGACAGCAATGGCCGACAGAGGCATGCAAGCTGTCCACGAAATGATGACGAAAACCGGGGCGAGCCATTAACGCTACGCTTAGGCATAAAATAACTGAAGGAAACGAAATGACTTACCCAGTAGATATGTCCGTCAAACCTGACGTTTCGGCTCACTTTGACGAAGCCACAAACACGATCACCTATATCGTGAAGGATCCAAACAGCACCCATTGCGCGATCATCGATAGCGTCATGGACATCGATTACGCGGCTGGCCGTATCACGTATGAAGCCGCTGATCGTTTGATTGCCGAGATCAAGGATCGTGGTCTGACGGTCGATTGGATCATTGAGACACATGTGCACGCAGATCACCTGAGCGCAGCCCCTTATCTGCAAGACAAGCTGGGTGGCAAAATCGGTGTCGGTGAAAAGATCATGGTGATCCAAGAAACCTTTGGCAAAGTGTTTAATGAAGGCACTGAATTTCAAAGGGATGGGTCACAATTTGATGCGCTGTTTAAAGATGGCGACACCTACATGATTGGTGAGATGCAAGCATTTGCGATGTATACCCCCGGCCACACACCAGCCTGCATGGTGCATGTTGTAGGCGACGCTGCATTCGCAGGTGACACGCTGTTTATGCCCGATGGCGGTTCCGCGCGCTGTGACTTCCCCGGTGGCGACGCTGGCGAATTGTATGACAGCATTATGAAAGTGCTATCTTTGCCAGATGAAACGCGTTTGTTCATGTGCCATGACTATGGTCCCAACGGCCGTGCAATCCAGTGGGAGACCACAGTTGCTGCGCAGAAAGCGGATAACATTCACGTCGGTGGTGGAAAGTCCCGTGCAGATTTCATCAAGTTCAGAACAGAGCGTGATGCGCAACTCAGCATGCCCAAGCTGATCATACCATCCTTGCAGGTGAATATGCGCGCCGGCGAAGTTCCAACGGATTCCGATGGGAACCCAATGTTGAAAGTGCCGGTTAACGGCATCTAATTCGAAAGCAAAACCATGGAAACGAAGAAACTTACCACAGGCTTGTCTGTGATCGGGCAAGTCATGCCAACTGACATGCAAACCATCAAAGACGCTGGCTTTCGTGCAATCATTTGCAACCGCCCCGATGGCGAGGCCGCTGACCAGCCGACCTTCGAGGAAATTTCAAAGGCGGCTGAGAAAGCTGGGATCGAAGCGAGATATCTGCCCATCGTTGCCGGCAAAGTCAGTGACGAAGATGCAAACGCGTTTGATGCCGCTTTAAGTGAAATGCCAGGCCCTGTGCTTGCCTTTTGCCGAACAGGGACGCGCTCAGCGACGCTTTGGTCGCTCGCACAAGCCAACAGCCGCAGCCTGCCAGACATCCTCGCGACGACCAAATCCGCAGGTTACGACATGGCAGGTGTCGTGCGTCGGATCGCAAACGGTGGCAAGACACCCACTGAAACGGGTGATGCAAGTTATGAAATCGTGATTGTCGGAGCTGGGGCAGGCGGTATCGCTGCTGCGGCCAGCCTGAAAGCGCGCAAACCCGGGATCGAAATCGCAATTATTGATCCGGCGGATATCCATTACTATCAACCTGGTTGGACGATGGTTGGCGGCGGTATCTTTGAACCAGAGCAGACATCCCGCACGATGGGGTCTTTGATCCCGCGGGGCGTTCACTGGATAAAGGCAGCGGTCGCAGCGTTTGAACCTGAAAACAACGCCATCATCCTCGATGGGTGCCGCGTTGTGAAATATAAGCGCATGATTGTGTGTCCGGGCTTGAAGCTGGATTGGAACAAGGTCGACGGCCTTGTCGACACACTCGGTCAGAACGGCGTAACCTCCAATTACCGCTATGATCTCGCTCCCTATACGTGGGATCTGGTAAAAGGCATGAAGTCGGGCCGCGCGATCTTTACGCAGCCTCCAATGCCAATCAAATGCGCAGGTGCGCCGCAAAAAGCGATGTATTTGTCAGGCGACGCTTGGCACCGAAAGGGCGTGTTGAAAAACATCGACATACAATTCAACAACGCTGGTGGCGTTCTGTTCGGGGTCAAAGATTACGTCCCAGCCCTGATGGAATACGTCAAAAAATATGATGCATCGCTAAACTTCTTTCACACACTTGTGGCAGTGGACGGACCTGCCAAAAAAGCATGGTTTGATGTGTCAAAGCCTGACACCCCTGTCGAGCGGGTCGAGATGGAGTTTGACATGATGCATGTCTGTCCACCTCAGACAGCGCCAGATTTTATTCGTGTGTCACCTCTGGCAGACGCTGCTGGCTGGATCGATGTTGATCAAGCGACATTGCGCCACAAGACCTATGACAACATCTGGTCGCTTGGCGATGTCATGAACGCACCGAACGCAAAAACAGCCGCCGCTGCGCGTATCCAAGCGCCTGTTGTGGCCGAGAACATCATCGCTGACATGCGAGGCTCCTCTCCTGTGGCGCAATACAATGGCTATGGGTCCTGCCCACTGACGGTTGAGCGTGGCAAGATTGTTCTGGCAGAATTCGGATATGGCGGCACGATGCTACCCAGCTTCCCAAAAGCGCTTCTTGATGGCACGAAACCAACCCGTGCAGCATGGTTCTTAAAAGAAAAGATGCTCCCGCCAGTCTACTGGAAGGGCATGCTTAAGGGCCGTGAATGGATGGCAAAGCCCGAAAAAATAACCGCGTCGTAGCGTACCTGACCACGTCTGCACGACACCTGTGGACGTGGTAAATTTTAGAACACACTGAGTAATCCAATGAAACGTTACCTGCCCATTCTCACTTGGGGGCCGGCCTATAGCCCTTCTGCCCTGTCAAACGACCTTATGGCTGCATTGATTGTAACCATCATGCTGATCCCGCAATCACTGGCCTATGCGTTGCTGGCGGGTCTTCCGGCTGAAGCTGGCTTATATGCATCGATTGTTCCGATCCTTCTTTACACTGTCTTTGGCACCAGCCGCGCTTTGGCCGTCGGGCCTGTGGCGGTTGTCTCCTTGATGACCGCTGCCGCCTTGAGCAATATCGTCGAGCAGGGCACGATGGGCTATGCCGTTGCCGCTTTGTCCCTTGCAGGCCTTTCAGGGGTTATGTTGTTGGCAATGGGCCTGTTCCGTTTGGGCTTCATCGCGAACTTTTTGTCACACCCTGTCATTGCAGGATTTATCACCGCATCTGGTATCATTATCGCGGCCAGCCAACTCAAGCATATCTTTGGCATTGATGCGCATGGCCACAACCTTCTGGATCTTGTCGTGTCTTTGGTCAAACACGCGACGCAGACAAACTGGATCACCGCACTCATCGGTATATTAGCAACTGGCTTTTTGTTCTGGGTGCGCAAAGGGCTGAAACCGCTTTTACAACAGCTTGGGTTTGGCGCAGGCATCACAGGCGTGCTGGTTAAGACAGGGCCTGTCTTTGTCGTTGTGCTGACAACGCTCGCCGTTTGGCTATTCGGGTTGAATGATAAAGGCGTGAACATCGTGGGCGAAGTCCCGCAAAGCTTGCCGCCTTTTACGCTACCCTCCTTCTCCCCTGCCCTGCTTGCTCAACTGCTTCTGCCTGCTTTCCTGATTTCGATCATTGGATTTGTTGAATCGATTTCAGTTGCTCAAACACTTGCTGCCAAAAAACGACAGCGCATCGATCCCAACCAAGAGCTGATTGGCTTGGGTGCAGCAAACATTGGCGCATCACTGACAGGTGGTTTTCCTGTAACCGGCGGCTTTTCCCGTTCTGTGGTGAATTTTGACGCTGGCGCGGAAACTCCTGCCGCTGGTGCCTTCACTGCAATCGGTTTGGCGATTGCCGCACTTGCGCTCACGCCGTTGATCTATTTTCTGCCCAAAGCCACACTTGCTGCAACCATCATTGTAGCGGTTCTTAGTCTCGTTGATTTTTCTATTCTCAAACGAAGCTGGGCATATTCCAAAGCTGATTTCGCGGCCGTTTTGGCGACGATTCTTATGACTTTAGGTCTGGGCGTTGAAATAGGCGTATCCGCAGGCGTTGGGCTGTCGATACTGCTGCACCTTTACAAGTCGTCCAAGCCGCACATTGCAGAGGTCGGACGCGTTCCAGAGACAGAGCATTTTCGCAATATTCTACGCCACGACGTTATCACAGACCCAACAGTCGTGACGCTACGGGTTGATGAAAGCCTCTATTTTGCAAATGCGCGTTTTCTCGAGGACAAGATCCAAAATCGTGTGACAGGTGCCGTGGACGTGCGCCATGTCATCCTTCAATGTTCAGCAATTAACGAGATTGATCTGAGCGCATTGGAGTCATTGGAAGCGATCAACGAACGTCTGCGCGAAATGGATGTGAAATTGCATTTGTCCGAAGTAAAAGGCCCTGTGATGGATCGTTTAAAAGAACAGCACTTTCTAAAAGAAATGACGGGAAGTGTGTTTTTGTCCCAATTTGAAGCTGCTCAAACGCTCTCATCTATAAAGGCATAAGATTGCATTCTTGCGCATATAACCCGTGTTCACCAAGTTCGGGTAGTTCTAAAACCTAACGTTTGAACCTCAGCTGACAATGCGCATTGTGAGGTTCAAGCGCCCGCCTTTCGGCAACAAACGCGAGGACTGAAACCTGATCTTATCGACACCGTGATAGGTCAACCGCGCGTCACCGCCCATAACCACAACATCACCTGAGCTAAGCCAAATCGACTCAGTTGATCCACCTCGTTCCATATTTCCGATCCGAAATAGACCATCATCACCAAGGGACACAGACACGACAGGATGCGAAAAATCGCGTTCATCACGATCCTGATGCATGCCCATGCGTGCGTCCTCACCGTAAAAGTTCATCAAACAACTGTCTGGCGTCTGGCGTGAACCGCTCACGCGATGCCAAATATCAAGGGCTTCGTTAGGTATATCAGGCCACACCATTCCTTCTGGATGCGTCTCAGAATACCGGTAGCCAGTGCGATCAGACACCCATCCATATTTTCCTGCAGACGTCATCTTGACGCGCATGGGTTTACCATAAGGGGTCATCGGCGAAAACATAGGTGCACCCTTTGCAACCTCTCGCATCGCAGTCAGCAAAAGCTGTTGCGCCTCAAAATCGAGTAAATCTTTGTAAATCTCGAAACCGCGCAAACTTAGCTTTTCCAAGGTTCGATTAACTCCCTATTGACCCTAAAGGCAAAAAATTCGCGGCTAATGTGCAAATTCTCCAAATGAGTTACGCACAATCCTTGCAGCACCCATACACGCTCCTTATATACCGCTCGAACGTTGAACTGCACCACCGCAGATCAGCTAACCAATCGGGGCGCAGATGCCATAACGGGTTTGCGTCTCGTGACATCGCCTTGAACAGAAAAAGGGATCGAAAACATGGCCAAAGTAATTGGTATTGACCTTGGAACGACAAACAGCTGCGTTTCTATCATGGACGGCTCTCAGCCTCGCGTGATTGAAAACGCTGAAGGCGCACGCACGACACCGTCGATCGTAGCCTTCACAGATGACGAGCGCCTTGTAGGCCAGCCGGCGAAACGCCAGGCCGTCACAAACCCAGACAACACAGTCTTTGGCGTAAAGCGCCTGATTGGTCGCCGTTTTGATGACGAGCACCTTAAGAAAGACATGAAGAACCTGCCCTTCTCCGTTGTGAGTGGTGGCAATGGTGACGCATGGGTTGAAGCGAAGGGTGAGAAGTATTCCCCGAGCCAGATCTCTGCGTTCATCCTTGGCAAAATGAAAGAGACAGCTGAAAGCTATCTCGGCGAAGATGTGACGCAAGCGGTTATCACCGTGCCAGCTTACTTCAACGACGCACAGCGCCAAGCGACAAAAGACGCGGGCAAGATCGCTGGCCTCGAAGTGCTACGCATCATCAACGAGCCAACAGCGGCTGCGTTGGCGTACGGTCTTGATAAGGAAGAGACACAGACAATCGCCGTCTATGACCTTGGTGGTGGTACATTCGACGTAACCATCCTTGAGATCGATGATGGCCTGTTCGAAGTAAAGTCTACCAACGGTGATACTTTCCTTGGTGGTGAAGACTTTGACATGCGCATCGTTAACTACCTCGCGGATCAGTTCAAGAAAGAGAACGGCGTTGATCTGACGCAAGACAAGATGGCGCTTCAACGTCTGAAGGAAGCGGCCGAGAAAGCAAAGATCGAGCTGTCCTCCGCGAACCAGACAGAGATCAACCAGCCGTTTATCTCCATGGACCCTAAAGGCGGTCAGCCTTTGCACATGGTGATGAAGCTGACGCGCGCAAAGCTGGAAAGCCTTGTGTCCGATCTGATCAAAGCGTCTATCAAACCATGCCAAGCCGCGCTTAAGGATGCAGGTCTGTCCACATCCGACATCGACGAAATCGTCCTTGTTGGTGGTATGACACGTATGCCGCGCGTTGTTGAAGAAGTGACAAAGTTCTTTGGTAAAGAGCCACATAAGGGTGTGAACCCTGATGAGGTCGTCGCGATGGGCGCTGCCATTCAGGCTGGTGTTCTTCAGGGTGACGTCAAAGATGTTGTTCTTCTCGACGTTACACCGCTTTCTTTGGGTATCGAAACGCTCGGCGGCGTGTTCACACGCTTGATCGATCGCAACACGACGATTCCAACGAAGAAGAGCCAGATCTTCTCCACTGCGGAAGATAACCAAAACGCTGTGACTATCCGGGTTTTCCAGGGTGAGCGCGAAATGGCGAGCGACAACAAAATGCTCGGTCAGTTCAACCTTGAGAGCATCCCACCGGCACCACGTGGCCTACCACAGATCGAAGTCACCTTTGACATCGACGCAAACGGTATCGTTGCTGTAGGCGCGATGGATAAGGGCACTGGTAAAGAGCAGAAGATCACGATCCAAGCTTCTGGCGGTCTGTCCGATGATGACATCGAAAAGATGGTCAAGGACGCGGAAGAGAACGCGGATGCGGATAAAGAGCGTCGCGAGTTGATCGAAGCGAAAAACCAGGCGGAAAGCCTCATCCACTCGACTGAAAAGTCCATGGAAGAGCATGCCGACAAGGTGGATCCAACGACAATCGAGGCCATCGAATTGGCGATTTCTGCGCTTAACGATGATCTGGAGACAGAGAATGCAGACAAGATTAAGTCCGGCATTCAGAACGTCACAGAAGCTGCCATGAAGCTAGGTGAAGCCATCTACAAAGCGTCGCAAGACGAAGCAGATGACGAGCCGATGGCCGCAGACGCTGGACCCGAAGATGACGACATCGTTGATGCCGACTTCGAAGATCTGAACGACGACAAAAAACGCGGGTAAGTCACGCACCTCGCGTGATCTCACCCTAAAGGGCCGGCCTGCTTAACCGGGTCGGCCCAATGCGTTTCCTCAAAGGGGGAGTGTTATGTCAAAACGAGACTATTATGATGTCCTGGGCGTCGCTAAAGGCGCGTCTGCGGATGAGATCAAAAAAGGCTATCGCAAGAAGGCCAAGGAGCTCCATCCAGATCGCAATTCCGACAATCCCAAAGCGGAAGAGCAATTCAAAGAAGCCAATGAGGCCCATGAAATCCTGAAGGATCCTGAGAAGAAAGCAGCATATGACCGCTATGGTCACGCTGCATTTGAAGGTGGCATGGGTGGCGGCGGTGGTCGTCCAGGTGGTGGTCAGGGCGATTTTTCATCTGCCTTTTCGGACGTCTTTGATGATTTGTTCGGCGACTTCATGGGCGGCGGTCAACGCGGCGGCGGCGGTCGAAATCGTGCGGCGCGCGGTTCTGATCTTCGCTTCAACATGCGCGTTTCGCTTGAAGAAGCGTTTAACGGATTGCAAAAGACGATCAACGTTCCAACCGCTGTGAATTGTACCAGCTGCGAGGGCACTGGTGGAGACGGCGGCGCAGAGCCAACAAATTGCCCAACCTGTTCTGGCATGGGTAAAGTCCGCGCGCAGCAGGGTTTCTTCACGGTTGAACGAACGTGTCCGACGTGTTCTGGCATGGGTCAGATCATCAAGAACCCTTGTAAATCTTGCTCTGGCCAGGGCCGTGTCGAGAAAGAACGCGCACTTAGCGTGAACATCCCTGCAGGTGTTGAAACCGGCACTCGCATACGCTTGTCCGGTGAGGGCGAAGCAGGTATGCGCGGTGGTCCATCAGGTGATCTGTATATCTTTATTGAAGTGTCCAAGCACGAACTGTTTGAACGCGAAGGTGTGAACCTGTTCTGCAATGTTCCAGTCTCAATGGCCTCGGCTGCACTGGGTGGTGATATTGAAGTGCCAACAATCGATGGTGGACGTTCGCGCGTCAAAATCCCCGCTGGTAGCCAATCGGGTCGACAGATGCGTCTACGCAGCAAAGGGATGCCTGCACTACGTGGCGGCGGTACCGGAGATATGTTCATTGAGCTGGCGGTGGAAACACCCGTCAATCTGACGAGCCGTCAGAAAGAACTGCTGAAAGAGTTCGAAGAGCTCTCAGAGGATAATAACCCAGAAAGCAAAAGCTTCTTTTCGTCAGTAAAGTCCTTTTGGGATGGCATGAAAGGCTAAGTCCTTTCATATTCAAACATGAGCCCGGCCAGCTATGCTGTGTCGGGCTTTTTATTGGACCCACTCGTTAGTTAATTAAAAATTTATCGAATCGGGTGATCACTGTTGTCATGAGTATGCAACACACACAGTTCACCGACATCGCCGCCCCCGCTTTTAACCCGCGTCTTGCAGATGAAAAGGCGCGCAAACGCCTTGGGCTTTATGACACCAAGCTACGCGATCATCATGTTGCCTTACGAGGGCGCTTTCAAAATCACGGCGCGGAGCATCTTAGCGATGCAGAAATGCTCGAGCTTTTGTTGCTCCATGCATCCCCTCGCAAAGACACACGCCCTACCGCCAAAAAGGTCCTTTCAGAGTTCGGTGATATAGCCAGCGCACTTGCTGCAGATACCCCTCGTTTAGAGGCGCTTATCGGCGTGACTGCAACGCAGGACCTTAAGCTCGTGTTTGGCGCGTCCAAACGCATGGCAAAAGCACGTATCGCGCATCGCCCACTTATTTCTAGCTGGGACGCGGTGCTTACCTACTGCCGCACAGCACTTGCCCATAAAGAGACAGAAGAATTTCATGTGCTCTATCTGGATCGTCGCAACATGTTGATTGCCGATGAAGTGATGGGCATCGGTACGGTCGACCACGTCCCCGTCTATCCGCGTGAAGTACTCAAACGCGCGCTAGAGCTTAATTCATGCGCCATCATCCTTGTGCATAACCACCCGTCTGGCGACCCAAACCCGTCACCGAGCGATATCGAAATGACGAAGCTAATCAAGCAAGCCGCAGATAGCCTCTCAATCACGCTACACGATCATCTCATTATCGGCGCAAGCGGCGAAACCAGCTTTGTCAGTGAAGGGTTGCTCTAGCGGACCCAAACCTCAACACGTCGGTTCACTTGTCTGCCCCAAGCGCTATCATCACAGGCCATGGGCAAGGCTTCGCCAAAGGCCTCGACGGAGATGTTAAGCGTGTCGAGATCAACCGTCTCAGCGGCTTTCTTCACCGCCGCCAAGACAGTATTGGCGCGCCTGAGTGCAATCCGCTTGTTCCCGTCCGCAGGCCCTTGTCCATCGCTGAAGCCAACAAAACTGACGGAACGCTCATCATAAACGCCCGTCTCGATCGCACGGGCGAGCTGCTGCACGTTGGACAGCGATTGCGCATCTAGCTCACTAGAACCAGCGCGAAAGCGAAATGACGTGCTCAAACGCTTCATAGGTGAAAGCACCGTGACCAAGCGTTTCACGTCAGCCAGGTTAATCTCTGAACCGATCAAAGAGATCGCATTGGCGAAGCGATCCCCTTGCTGGTTTATCGAAAGCTCTTCTGGCGCTTGATCCACAAAACCTGCACGGCGAATAACAATTTGCGCGGATGGGGAGCGTGTGAAGGTCAAAAACTCACGTGCCAACTGCGGCAATCGACGCGCAGGGATATAAAGGAACATCGGCGCTGTCAGCGGGTAATCTTCGGTCTTGATGGTCACGCGCCCAGCGCGCAACGAGAAACCACATGTTCCGGTCAGCACCAGAACATCTGCATTTCCCGTCTCAGAGTAACTCGAAATACCAATTGCGAACGGGTCTTCTGTTACTGCTCGTGTGAGCGCTTTGTTCGTTGCATGCCGAATAATGTTGCTGTCCAGAACAAGCGCAGCCGGCCCCATCAATCGATCTTGCACAGCCTGCGACAGACCCGATTTTGGATCACGTAAATGCACGGATATCGGCGCATCAGGGCCACCCAGATCTTTCCAATTTGTCACGCGTCCCGCAAAAACCCGCGCAAGCGTGGCTGGCGAAATGGCGTCTACTGGATTGCCCGGAGCGGTGATCGGCACCATCGCATCAAGCGCGAGTACGCGACTGCGGTTGGGGCCGCGTAAATCCCCTAGTCCAGCCTCATTCGCGCGGCGGTTTTCGGTAAGTCGAATTTCGCGTAGCGACATAACGATATCCGCTTCATCGGCGAGCAAATCAGCAAAACCCTCGTCAGTGTTTGTCACGCGAAAGGTAAACTTCCCAACAAGCGCATTGTCTGTTCGGTTGCGCAAATTGTAGGTGAAGTGTGTAGGGTCGATGATTTCGCGTTTGGCAATGTAGCCATTGCGCAGCGCAAACCCTTCGATAAGCGCGGGCATCAAAACTTCGCCAATCGTGGCAGAGCCCGAAATAGAGAGTTCGGCCACAAAGTTTTGAAGGTCGGGACATGCTGGACCAGCGCAATTCACACCTGTGCCATCGACAGTCAATTCGCCATAAATCGTCTCGACACGGTAGAAATCGCCATCAAAGCCAAGCAAAGTTCCATTGACTTCGACAGTGCCATCAGGCGACGTCAAAGTCACATCTTGCGCCGCTAGCGGAGCCATCAATACCAAAACAAAAAATGCGGCGAGTCTCGCCGCACGTAGCATCATCATCAACCAACAACCTCAAAGTGTCGCGCGCTTAGTTACGCGCGACTTTCAAGTCTTGTAGCAGGTTTTGCAACACCAGAAAATCACCAACCGCGTCGCAGCTTGGAATTGGCAGTGTCAGGTCTTGAACCTTCATTTTGCCTGCACGGCTAACCTCAAGCGTTTGTGCTTCGATGCGCAAGCCGCAGTTGGCAACAGTCACGTTAACATCAACAGACACATGCACATCGCCCTGCGCCTGAGATGAATTCGTAGGGAAAGTATAGACTTCGGCAATCAGAGCCTCGCCCTGAGCTTTGTCACCCAAAACTGTGATAAATCCGCCAAGACCTTGCTCTGCGTCTTCAATCGTGCGCTCTGATTTATTGTTGACGTGACCATCCTCACGGAAGTTCGCGCCAAATTCAAAAGCGTTAATGTGCAAGTTGCTCTTCGCTTTTGATTGCACAACCATGCGGTCATAGTCAGCAAGTGACGGAACTTTTGCATTCGCCAGCGCGCCTTCACCATTGGCAAATGCAACAATGACTACTGCATTTTCAGAAAGCGCAGGAATGCTTAGGTCAAGATTACCGTCACGGTCTGTCGCGTGGGTAAACATCATTCCATTATGGTGAAATGTGACGCGTTCATTCGGGTAGCAATCAGCTTTCAGCGAAACATCCACCATAGCCCCCGCAGAGGTAACAGCGTCCATAGTAATGCTACAAAGGGAGGCAGGACCCGCAATTTCAGGCTCTTCAGTCAAAGCTTCGCTCGCGCTTGGCAGTGCGGTATCACCAAGTGCCGCAGTTCGCACAACCGGCTCTACGATTTTCTCTGCCGGTGCTTTAATCGCTTCAGCGACATCCTTAGACATAGGTTCTGCGTCAACCACCGCTTCGGTGGCAACCGCCTTGGACGACGCAGAGGTTAGCTTGATATCAGTAACTTCTAGCGGGTCGCTTTGAGTACCGGTAATGTCAGGCACTGGCGCTGACGCATATCGTGCTTTCGCAGATTCACCGTTCTGCATGACAAAGCCAATGGCACCCGCTGTCGCGAGCACGCCGCCAGCCATTACGATTCTTTTGATGTCCATTTTCTCGCCCTCCGAGGGGATATCTCTTCGGAGGTGTGATCGCCCGCAATCAGGGCGAGAATGGGACGGAGGCAAGGACTCTTCGGGTCACAAGTCCAAGTCGCGCCTTAATTCAAATTAAGCAATCTTACCGTGGCAGTGTTTGAACTTCTTGCCCGAACCGCACGGGCATGGATCATTTCGACCCGGATTACCCCATGTTGAACTGTCATTCTCATCAAACCCAGCGACCTCGGGTTCTGGCGCTTGTGATGCTTCCGAAGATGCATCACTTCCCGCATCCTGCAACGCTGCTTGTTGGGCTTGGAACTCCGCAACCATCTGCGCTTGCTCTTCGTCCGTCATTGGACGCACTTGGCCAAGTTTCTGCGTCACTTCTGTACGAAGACTATCGAGCATGCTCTCAAACAGCTGGAAACTTTCGTTCTTATACTCATTGAGCGGATCACGCTGCGCATAGCCACGGAAACCGACAACTGAGCGAAGATGCTCAAGCGTTACAAGGTGCTCACGCCATTTGCCGTCGATCGTTTGCAGCAACATCTGCTTTTCGATCTGGCGCATATTGTCCGCGCCAAAGGCAGCAACCTTTGATGCCATCGCTTCATCTGCTGCCTTTTCAAGGCGCTCACGGATCACATCGTCATCCGCGCCCTCTTCAACGCCCCATTCTTGCACAGGCACATCAATGTTAACCGCTTCTGCAACCGCGCCATGCAATCCTTCCATGTCCCACTGATCCGCGTAGGACTTCGGGGGCATGTACTGATCAATCAAGTCATCGATGACTTGATAGCGCATATCCTGCGTAATCTCGGACACGTCTTCAGATTCCATGATCTCACGACGCTGTGCAAAGATCACTTTACGCTGGTCGTTCATCACATCGTCAAACTTCAAAAGCTGCTTACGAATGTCAAAGTTACGACCCTCAACTTTCGCCTGCGCGCGTTCTAGGGATTTGTTCACCCATGGGTGAACAATCGCTTCACCCTCTTTCATGCCAAGCGTGTTCAACACTTTGTCCAAACGCTCAGAGCCGAAGATACGCATCAAATCGTCGTCAAGCGACAAGAAGAACGCAGACCGACCCGGATCACCCTGACGACCGGAACGACCACGCAGCTGGTTGTCGATGCGACGGCTTTCGTGGCGCTCTGTTGCGATGATATAAAGTCCACCAGCATCAAGCACCTTTTGACGCCATGTCTGATGCTCATCCTCAATGCGTTTGCGCACTGCTTCAGGATCTGCGTCAGGTTCTGCCGCAAGCGCTTCAAGCACCTTCAGCTCCACGTTGCCGCCCAGCTGAATGTCCGTGCCGCGACCCGCCATGTTCGTCGCAATCGTAATCGCGCCAAGCTTGCCCGCATCGCCAACAATCTGTGCTTCCTGCTCGTGCTGGCGCGCGTTCAAAACGTTATGCTCCAGACCCGCCTCAGTCAGCATATTCGACAGGAATTCAGACTTCTCAATCGACGTCGTCCCGACAAGACAAGGCTGACCCTTTTCCTGAGCTTCTTTTACGACATTAACGATCTCTTGGTATTTCTCTTTCGCGGTACGGAACACTTGGTCGTGCTCATCAACTCGCGCGATTGGCCGGTTCGTTGGAACCTCGACCACGCCCAGACCATAGATCTCCGCGAATTCTTCCGCTTCGGTCATCGCTGTACCGGTCATGCCAGACAGCTTGTTGTACAGGCGGAAATAGTTCTGGAAAGTCACAGAAGCGAGCGTGACGTTTTCTGGTTGAATTGGGCAGCCTTCCTTCGCTTCAATCGCTTGGTGCAGACCATCAGACAAACGACGACCGCTCATCATACGACCTGTGAATTCATCGATCAAAACAACTTCACCATCGCGCACGATATATTCTTTGTCTTTCTCAAACAGCTTATGCGCGCGCAAACCCTGGTTCACGTGATGCACAAGCGTCGTGCTTTCAGGGTCGTAAAGCGTCGCATCTTCCTCAAGCATCCCTTTTTCACGCAACAGGTTCTCAAGAAACTCGTTGCCTTCTTCCGTGTAGGATACGTTGCGGGTTTTTTCGTCGAGCTCGAAATGCTCGTCGGTCAACTCGGGGATAACCAGATCAATCGCTTTATAAAGCTCAGAGCGATCAGCGGCAGGACCAGAAATAATAAGTGGTGTCCGTGCTTCATCGATCAGGATCGAATCCACCTCGTCAACAATCGCGAAGTTATGGTCCCGCTGATACATCTGGGATAGCTCAGATTTCATGTTGTCGCGCAGATAATCAAAACCCAGCTCGTTGTTCGTGGCGTATGTCACGTCACACGCGTAAGCCGCTTTCTTTTCATCGTCAGGCTGTTGCGGATAAATGACGCCAGTGGTTAGGCCAAGTGCGCCAAACACTTTGCTCATCCATTCCGCGTCACGCTTGGCGAGATAGTCGTTCACCGTAACAACGTGCACACCTTTGCCCGTCAAAGCATTCAAATACGCAGGCAACGTCGCAACAAGCGTTTTGCCCTCACCTGTTTTCATCTCAGAGATATTGCCCTGATGCAGAAAGATGCCACCCATCAACTGCGTGTCGAAAGCCCGCAGACCCAGCGCACGGCGTGCACCTTCGCGACAGTTGGCAAACGCTTCTGGCAAAAGGTCATCAAGGCTTTCGCCACCAATCGCGCGCTTTTTCAGTTCTTCGGTTTTTTCAATAAGGCCTGCATCGGTGAGTTTTTCGAACTCTGGCTCCAACGCGTTGATCTTTTCGACCAGCGGGCGCGTAGCCTTCACTTTGCGATCATTCGGCGTTCCGAAGATCTTTTTGGTGATTTTTCCGAGTCCTAGCATCTGCGCTCATCCATTCTTGACGTCTTTGTGCTCAGGCTCGACTTGCCCGCCCTGCACGCAACCCATAGATACGAGGGTGAAAGACGGCCTGAACCATGGCTTAAAATCGATGTAGTGGTCGGGTATGCCAGTGTCAACGGCGCGTACGAAAGCCGCCAAAAACAAGGAAAAAACGATGTTAAAACGCACTTCATTTTTGGCCACAGTTGCCGCGACAGCACTGCTTGCATTACCTTTGGCAGCCGAAGAGGGCGCCGATCAAGTTATCGCGACTGTAAACGGTACAGATATCACAATGGGTCACATGATCGTTGTGCGCTCTGGCTTGCCAGAACAATATCGCAATTTGCCCGATGACGTTCTGTTCAAAGGGATCTTGGATCAGATCATCCAACAGACTGTTCTTGCGAATCAAGAAGGCGATAATCTTCCAAGCCGTGTTCAGCTCGCTCTCGAAAATGAGCAGCGCGCAATGTTGGCGGCAGAGCACATGGATAAAATGTTGGAAGGTGCTGTCACCGAAGAAGCGATCAAAGCGGTCTACGACGAAACATATGGGGGCGCAGCGCCTGAGAAGGAATTTGACGCTTCGCACATTCTGGTTGAGACAGAAGAAGAAGCAAAAGCGCTCGTTACAGAGCTAGAAGCTGGCGCAGACTTTGCAGAGCTCGCAAAGACCAAATCAACAGGTCCTTCCGGCCCTCGCGGTGGTGCCTTGGGTTGGTTCGGTGCAGGTCAGATGGTGCCTGCCTTTGAAGAGGCTGTAAAAGTCATGGACACAGGTGCAATTTCTGCCCCTGTGCAGACGCAGTTTGGCTGGCACGTTATTAAACTAAATGAAACGCGCACCAAGGACGCGCCAAAAGTCGAAGATGTGCGCGAAGAGCTTGAGCAGCAAGTGCGTATGAACGTGGTTGATGCCTATATTGAAAAGTTGACCGCCGCCGCGACGGTTTCTAGAACGGCGATGGACAAGATCGACACATCTCAACTCAAAGACCTCACTCTACTGGAGAAGTAAAATATGGCAGGCACGCCACCCCGCTCCCCGCTTGCGCCGGAGCAGTTTCCGAATTTGCCGCAAATTAGTGGCGTGTCTTTTTCCTCTGTTGCCGCAGGGGTAAAATACCAAGGGCGCACAGATGTAATGCTGGCAAAAATCGCGCCGGGCAGTTCAGTCGCTGGCGTATTTACCAAGTCCTCAACACGCGCAGCTCCTGTCCTTGATTGTCAGGCGAAAATTGGCATCGACAGCGATACTGGAGCAGCAATTATTGTGAACTCCGGAAACGCAAATGCGTTCACCGGCAAAAATGGTATAGAGGCGACAAAAGCAGTCACAAGCGCTGTTGCGACAGCGCTTGATTTGCCAGAAACCCGTGTGTTTTCGTCCTCAACCGGTGTTATTGGCGAGCCTCTCGCACATGATCGCATCACGGCGAAGATAGCCGAGTTGAAAGCGTCGCTCGATGAGGCTGCAATAGAGCCCGCTGCAGAAGCCATCCGCACGACGGATACTTTTGCCAAAGGCGCAGGTGCTGAAATCGACGTGAACGGCAAAACCGTCTCAATCGCTGGCATTGCCAAAGGGTCTGGCATGATCGCGCCAGATATGGCGACAATGCTGGTCTACATTTTCACCGACGCCAAAATCGCACGTGCCGATTTGCAAACGATGGTGTCTGAGCTGAACGAAGTGACCTTTAACTCCATCACCGTCGATAGCGACACGTCTACGTCCGACTCCCTTTTGATCGCAGCGACTGGTGCAAGTGATGTGGATGTCACAAACAATTCTGACTTTAAAACCGCGCTACACAGCGTGATGAAAGATCTTGCACTTCAAGTCGTGCGCGACGGTGAAGGCGCGACAAAACTGATCGAAATCCAAGTGACGGGTGCTTTGAACGACGCTGACGCCCGCACTCACGGCTTGGCCATTGCAAACTCGCCTTTGGTGAAAACAGCGATCGCCGGCGAAGACCCGAATTGGGGTCGTGTTGTTATGGCGATTGGCAAATCTGGTGCGCATGCGGATCGTGACCTGTTAAGTATTCGCTTTGGCGGCATTCTTGTCGCTGACAAAGGTTGGGTCAGCCCCGACTATCGCGAGGACGACGGTGCCGCCTACATGAAAAACGCACAGTTGGAGATAAGCGTCAATTTGGGATTGGGTTCTGGCAAAAGCACCGTTTGGACTTGCGATCTCACCCATGGCTACATCAGTATCAACGCTGATTATCGGTCATGAAAACTGTTCTAGTCAGCGCTGTTGCTCTCATCGATGTCGACGGTCGTGTGCTTTTGGGCCAACGCCCCGAAGGGAAATCTATGGCGGGGCTTTGGGAATTCCCTGGCGGTAAAGTTGAAGGTGGCGAAACGCCTGAAGCTGCTTTGATCCGTGAATTGCAAGAAGAGCTTGGTATCGATACTTGGGCAAGCTGCCTTGCTCCGTTAACTTTTGCCAGCCACAGCTATGAGAACTTCCACCTGCTCATGCCGCTTTATGCCTGCCGCAAATGGGATGGGATTCCCCAATCTAAAGAGAATCAGGCGCTTAAGTGGGTCCACGCCCGTGATTTAAGCAAGTATCCTATGCCAGAGGCCGATATTCCGTTGATTCCGATCCTGCGCGACTGGCTTTGATAGGGGAAATCCCGAGACAAAGCGCCGTATTTGATAAAATTATTATAGAAACGTTAACAATTTTGTGACAACCTAAAAATGCAATATCGCATGTGCCGGTGCTGCACCGGTTTCTTGGGGGAGAAGACCATGCTTCGTACAATCATTTTGGGTACTTGTGTTCAAGTTCAGGGTACTTTCGTTCGCGCGCTGAGCGATGGACGAATTGTTGTGTCTGTTGGGGACCGCGATTTCGCAGGTCAACCGATCTCCGCTGCTGCATAAACAGCAATTTTTTAGTCTTCACGTACAAAGAAGGGGCCCAAGCAAACGCTTGAGCCCCTTTTTCTATTTCTATTGGCAGAAACTTTAGTCGAGATTGCGTTCGACTTCTTCACGCTCAAAGATCTCGATCACGTCATCTGCACGAATATCGTCGTAGTTCTCAAACGCCATGCCGCATTCCTGACCAGACTGCACTTCTGCGACCTCGTCTTTGAAACGCTTAAGCGTCTTGAGCGTGCCTTCGTGAATAACCACGTTATCGCGCAGCAAACGCACACCAGCAGAACGACGCGCAACGCCTTCTGTGACCAAACAACCCGCGACTTTGCCGATACCCGTAACTTTGAACACCTCTTTGATGTTCGCATAACCGATAAAGTTCTCGCGAATCTCCGCGCTCAGCAAGCCAGACGCGGCCGCTTTGACATCATCCACCAGGTCGTAGATGATTGAATAGTAGCGAATTTCGACGCCTTTTTGGTTCGCAGTGTTCCGCGCAGATGTATTTGCTCGCACGTTAAAGCCCATGATCGGAGCTCCAGATGCTTCGGCCAGACCGATATCGCTTTCCGTAATCGCACCAACACCGGAATGTAGAACACGCACACGGACTTCATCGTTACCGATTTTCGCCATCGCCTGAACAATCGCTTCCGCAGAACCCTGAACGTCCGCCTTTACCAAGATTGGCATCTCAGAAACATTCTCGTCCGCTTTCGCGTTCGCCATCAACTGCTCTAGCGTTGTTGCAGCACCTGCAGCCGCGCGTTTATCTTTCGCAGCCTTCTCACGGTATTCAGCAATTTCGCGCGCTTGCGCATCGGTCTCAACAACGTTCAAAACATCGCCCGCTTCAGGTGTCCCGTTAAGACCAAGCACCTCAACAGGAACAGATGGACCCGCTTCTTTCACTCGCTCGCCGTGATCGTTGATCAGCGCACGGACCTTACCGTACTGCTCACCCACAACGAAGATATCACCAACGCGCAGCGTACCCGTCTGAACCAGAACAGTCGCAACAGGGCCACGACCCACGTCAAGCTGCGCTTCGATCACGGCACCAACAGCGGCGCGATCTGGGTTAGCTTTCAGCTCGAGAATTTCGGACTGCAGTGCAATCGCTTCCAAAAGCTGATCAAGACCCTGACCTGTGATCGCAGAGACTTCGACGTCCTGCACTTCACCTGACATCTTCTCAACAATGACCTCGTGCTGAAGCAAATCCGTACGCACCTTGTCAGGGTTGGCTTCTGGACGGTCGATCTTGTTGATCGCAACGATCATTGGCACTTCTGCCGCTTTCGCATGGTTAATCGCTTCGATGGTTTGCGGCATAACCGCGTCATCGGCAGCAACAACCAGAACAACAATATCCGTGACCTGAGCACCACGAGAACGCATCGACGTAAACGCCGCGTGACCCGGAGTATCAAGGAAGCTGAGAACAGCCCCATTGTCTGTCGTTACCTGATACGCACCAATATGCTGCGTGATACCGCCAGCTTCGCCAGCAACCACTTTGGCATTCCGGATCGCATCAAGAAGCGATGTTTTACCGTGGTCAACGTGGCCCATGATCGTGATGATTGGTGGACGACCTCTGAGGTCTTTCTCATCATCAACAATCTCAGTGATGACATCTTCGACGTCAGCATCAGAAACACGCACAACCTTGTGGCCGAACTCTTCGATGATGAGCTCGGCTGTATCGGCGTCAATCGTTTCGTTCTGCGTCACCATCATACCGTTGGTCATCAGTGCCTTAACAACTGCGCCTGTCTTCTCAGCCATACGTGCAGCCAATTCGGACACGACAATCGCTGGAGGCAACTGAACGTCACGAATGATCTTTTCACGCTCAACCGTGCCACCCATCGCCTTTTGACGCGCGCGCTCTTGTTTACGCTTCATTGCGGCCATGGACTTGTGGCGACCGTCTCCGCCTCCAAGCGCTTGGTTCAATGTCAGCTTGCCGGAACGACGTCCGTCATTTGCACCTGCTTTACCGCGCTGATTGCGCTGGTCGCGTTCGCGATCGGCTTTGCGTGGTGTCGCCGCTGGTGCTGGCTTGTTCGGAGCAGGACGCGACGCTGGAACAGGCTTGTCAGCAGCAGGTGCAGCAGCAACACGCGCTGCGTCTTCAGCTGCGCGCTTGGCCGCTTCTTCAGCTTCAGCTTTCGCTTTGGCACGCTCTGCGCGCTCCTGCTCTTCTTTCTCTTTCGCCTCAATCTCGGCGCGCCGGCGTTCGCGATCTTCTGCGCGCGCTTTCTCTTCTGCTTCGCGGCGCGCAGCGTCTTCTGCTTCGCGTGCTTTCGCAGCTTGGACCGCCTTTAGACGACGCTCCATTTCCACATCGGTGATACCCGCTGGACGTTTCGCAGGGTTCGCGCTCACAGTTGCACCGCTCGCCTGAGGCTTGGGTGCACCCGGCTTGGGCACAACAATACGCTTACGCTTGGTCTCGACGACCACATTCTTCGTGCGGCCGTGGCTGAAGCTTTGCTTTACATTCGAGGGACGCGAGCCGGTGCCGCGCAGTCCCAATGTCTTTTTGCCGTCGTTATCGCTCATTTAGCTGTCTTTTCCTTTCGGACGGCCCCTGCCGTCGCTACTTCTCGTATCGCTTTTAATCTTTGGGCTTCCTCTACTACACGAGAGGTGAGTCCACCAGCGCTTAGCGCGCCGTGTATCACAGTCTGTCGCCCAAAGGCCAATCCTAGCTCATCTGCCGTTAACCAACCGATGAAACTGCCATAATGCGGCGTACTCAATTTCGACTTGCCGCGCTCTGATCCGTCACTGGCTTGAATAAGCACTTCTGCCTCTTCATTCATCAACCAGCTTTTAACTTTTTCGTACCCTGCGACCGCGCCTCCGCCTTTGCGTGCAAGGCTAATCAATTCAACCAACCGCCGCGTCACTTGTGCTTCAACTTCAGCAACAAGGTCTTCGGGCACTTTCACAGGCATCTTGGCACTGCGCGAGAACAAATTCTTGCTGACCGCCTTTTCGAGCGCTGCTTTATCAGCAGATACCCATATACCACGACCGGGCAGTTTTCCCAAAACATCAGGAACAATCTGCGCATCTGGCCCAACAACAAAGCGGATCATACTGGACATAGGAAGATTTTCCCGTGTCGCAATACACTGGCGCTCTGGTCCGCTGGACCGATCTTTGGATGTGCCGCCGCGCGTCACTCTAAGAAACCTCTGAGGCCTGAGATCAGACCTCAGCCTCCTCAGTTGCTTCAGTGTCGTCATCTTCAGCCGCTGCTTCCAACTCAGCTGGGTCAACCCAACCAAGCAGAACACGCGCAGTCATAATCATGGTCTGGGCTTCCTCAAGCTCCATTCCAAATTGTTCCAGCAAACCATCGTCTTTGACACGCTCGCCATCAACAGTGGTCCAGCCGCCTGCCAACTCCCAGTCCGCACAAGTCGCGAAGTCTTCAAGCGTTTTGACGCCGTCTTCTGCCAAGACTTCAACCATTTGCGGCGTGAGGCCCTCAAATGTGATGAGGCTATCCTCTGCACCAAGCTCACGCGCTTTCGCCAATGCTTCAGCTGCTTTTGCTTCTAGGAATTCACGTGCGCGGGTCTGCAATTCACCGGCCGTATCTTCATCAACACCGTCGATAACCAACAGTTCGTCAAGCTCAACGTAAGCGACTTCTTCAAGGTTGGTGAAGCCCTCAGACACAAGCAACTGGGCGAAGAATTCATCAACATCAAGCGCGCCCATGAACAACTTCGTACGCAGTTCGAATTCTGCCTGACGACGCTTGCTCTCTTCTTCCTCGGTCATGATGTCGATGTCGAGGTTTGTCAGCTGGGACGCCAAACGCACGTTTTGACCACGACGACCAATCGCCAAAGACAACTGCTCATCAGGAACAACAACTTCAATTTTGCCCGCTTCTTCGTCAAGAACAACTTTG
>NZ_CBFHVK010000005.1:119735-211349 GCF_965659345.1 Planktotalea sp.
GTCCATCTCAGCGCCGTAACGCGACTTCGCAGCCCGTGCGAGGCTTTCTTCCATGGCCTCAATCACAAGACCCGGATCAATCATCTTTTCGCGCGCAACCGCTTCTGCGGTTTGCAACAGCTCAAGCTGGTTCGCTGAGGTGATAGCCATGGTTATTTCTCCTCCGACAACGGCGTTTCATCCGTTTCAATTTCGTCAAACTCATCTTCGTTAATATCGCCTGCGGCTTTGCGCTGGCGTAGCATCTCTGTGATCAACTCATCCGTGAGAACCAATTTGGCATCGCTCAGCCAATCAAAGTTCAAACCGACAGTCCCCTCTTCGATGTTGATCAGCACATCATTGCCCTCAACACCTGCAAGCTGGCCTTTGAAACGACGGCGGCCATCAATCAGCTCAGTCGTTTCAATTTTAGCTTCATACCCTTCAAACGTCGCGAAATCCTTAAGACGTGTTAAAGGACGGTCGATACCAGGGCTCGACACCTCAAGCGTGTACTCGTCCACAATCGGATCTTCGACATCCAAAGTCGCGCTGACCGCAGTGCTAATCGCTGCACATTGATCAACTTCAATGCCACCTTCAGGGCGTTCCGCCATAATCTGCAAAGTCGTCGTTTTGCCCGACATCAAGCGCACGCGCACCAATTCAAACCCAAGATCTTCAATCACAGGCATGATGATCCCAGCAAGGCGTTGGTCGATAGCAGCTTTGGCAATCAAATCGTTGTTCATAACTTATCCTGCCTGCACTCAGGCACAAAAAAAACGGGCGCGCGGCCCGTTGATCGTTCTCGGTGGAGCGTTTGGTTTGGACCCAGCCGCGCCGCTGTTGAGACGCATATAGACAAGACTAACTGAGTCCGCAAGGCCACATGTCACAATAACAAAGCAACACTCTTCGAAGATAACATCATCTTCTATTGCGGCGCACACCGCTTAAAGATTAAAAACCTAAGGGAACACACTTTTTACGTGCAATCCTTCCTTGTTGTAACGAGTTCTCAGTTAAGGCCGCCCTCTCACCGGGCGGTCTTTTTTACGCAAAACTTTCTGCTATCTGATCCATCGCCCTCACAAGCTCCGCACTTATGCCCGGCTCGCTCAAGGCATGCCCCGCATTACGCACCATGCGTATGTCTGCGTTCGGCCAGTTCTGAGCAAGATCATAAGCAGACTTTGGGGGGCAAATCATATCATAGCGCCCCTGCACAATCACACTTGGGATATGGCTGATGCGATCAACGTTGTCCAAAATCCAACCGTCGCTTTCCAAGAAAGCCCCATGCACGAAATAATGGTTTTCCAATCGCGCAAACGCACGTGCATACTCTCCTGGTGCGTCTCCGCTGCGCCCATTCGAATAGACCGACGCCAATGCATTTTCCCAGCTCGACCATGCTTTGGCAAAACGCGTCTCTAGCTGATAGTCACCGCTGAACAAACGCCTATGATACGCACCGATGAAATCGTCGCGCTCGTCCTCAGGCACAAGTTTCACAAAATTCGCCCATGTTTCTGGCCAAAATTGCCCAGCGCCGCCGCCATAAAACCAATCCAGCTCTCGCTGCATCGCTAGGAAGACACCGCGTAAAACCAAATGGGTCACACTGTCTGGGTGGGTTTCTGCATAGATTAGCGCCAATGTCGCACCCCAGCTTCCACCAAAGACGATAAACTGTTTGATGTCCAAAGCATCACGAATGCGCTCAATGTCAGCGACCAGGTCCCATGTCGTGTTGTTCTCAACAGACGCATGCGGACGAGAACGGCCACATCCTCGCTGGTCAAACAGCACAACACGGTACACCGAAGGATCAAAGTAACGCCGCATCGCAGGGCTACAGCCACCACCAGGGCCACCATGCAGGACAATTACAGGAATGCCATCGGGGTTGCCACATTGCTCAACATAAATGTTATGCCCCCCTGGCATCTCCATCATACGTTGATCGAACGGGTCAATCGGCGGGTACAAATATTGCACCGCGCTCTTTTGGCCTGAGATTTTATCGAGATCCATCCTATATAACCCTCTGAAGGCCCGTTAAGCCCAGATGAGCATATGGAGACAGGAATGCAAGCCGCCCAAACCACAGTGGACCCCTCAGAAGTCGCAAAGTTCGAAGCTATGGCCGCCGAATGGTGGGATCCAAAAGGTAAATTCAAACCTTTGCACATGCTTAACCCTTGCCGCCTCGACTATATCACCAGCCAGATCGCAGGTGAGTTTGATCGCGATCTGAGCACCCCAGAGCCATTTAAAGGTCTGCGCATCTTGGATATTGGATGCGGCGGTGGTCTTTTGTCCGAACCAATGGCGCGTCTTGGTGCAACTGTTGTTGGTGCCGACGCAGCAGAACGCAATATACCGGTTGCACAAGTCCACGCAGAACAATCCGGCCTGACTATTGATTATCGCTGCACCACCGCCGAAGCCCTTGCCGAAGCAGGTGAGCAGTTTGATGTTGTGATCAATATGGAAGTGGTCGAACACGTGGCCGACCCGCTTGCGTATCTCACAGCATGTCAGCAACTTTTGAAACCCGGTGGTTTGCACGTTTGCTCTACCATCAATCGCAATCCAAAAAGCTATGCGATGGCGATCATTGGAGCCGAAGTCATCATGCGCTGGCTACCCAAGGGGACGCACGAATGGAACAAGTTCATCACGCCAGATGAGCTTTGCGATCTATTATCTCAATCAGGTGTGAACCCAGTTGATCGCAAGGGCTTTGTGTTCAATCCAATCCTTTGGAGCTGGAGCCTGTCTGATCGAGATCTGAGCGTGAACTACGTAACGGCCAGTGTAAAACCAAGCTAGCGCTTCCTCTCTCCTTAAATATCCCCGCCGGAGGCACAAAACTCTTCCGGCGTGGATCACGCTTTCTCGAGCATCAGTCGCAAATCACGCAAAAACGGCAAAGCTGCGCGCAGCTTTTCACTGCCCAGCGCTTCGACGATCTCTGAAATAACCGGATCCATCTCAAGCAACGCGGCATCGCGTGCCGCGCGTCCCGACGGGCTAATCGCAACTTGTTTGCGTCGCGCGTCATCCCAATCTGGGCGAATATGAATATATCCGGCGCGCTCTAATTTGCCCAAAGTGTTAGTCATCGCCCCGCGCGTTAAATGAAAGCTTTTCGCCAATTGAGCAGGGGTACGTTCACTCGACTTGCCAGCCAAATGATTCAGAACGGAAAAATGCGACAGCTCCATCCCTTTGGGCAAAACGCGACCCAACTTGTTACGCAGCAGTTGATCAGAGGTCAGGATTTCACTGAACAACGTCACTGCTAAAGCATTCGCATCTTCGGACATCAGGGTCCTTCAAAACTTCGATCATGACACAGCGCCGCGATCTTCCGTCTTGCTTGTGCCACTTCTGCGCGGTCAATTTCAACCAAGACAGTACGTTCTTCGGTTCCACCATCTGCCAGAACCTCGCCCCAAGGCGAAATCACAAGCGAATGCCCATAAGTTTGGCGCGCTTTGCCATGCCCCGCACTATGCTGACCCGTTTGCGCAGGAGCCAGGACATAGCACCCAGTTTCAATCGCACGCGCACGCAAAAGCGATTCCCAATGCGCCTTGCCCGTGACTGGGGAGAACGCCGCGGGCACCGTCAAAATTTCCGCGCCCGCCTGCGCCAACGCGCGATAAAAATAAGCAAAGCGCAAATCATAACAAATACTCAGACCCAAATCGCCAAACGGCGTCGATGCGACAACCGCCTGCGTGCCCGGGCGATACCCATCAGATTCGCGGTAAGTTTCGTCTTTGCTCACATCAACGTCAAACATGTGAATTTTGTCGTAGCGTGCAGTGACCGCTCCATTTGGACCGATCAGAAAAGAACGATTGGCAAAGCGACCATCCGCATCACCGGTCTTGAGCGCGAGAGAGCCAATCAGCAGCCAAATCCCCAACTCACCCGCAAGCTTGCGATAGCCAGCTAGGGACAAATCTTCCGCTTCAAGCTGCAACACTTGCTCTTGGTGCGAACGGCTCATTGAGATGCAGTTGCTCACTTCAGGGGTCAGAACAAACTCCGCCCCATTGCTCGCCGCTTCACGAATACGCGCTGAAATCCGCGCAAGGTTCTCGCGCGGATCGTCGCTTGAGGTTGTTTGAATCAGTGCAACCAGCATCAGGCTGCGAGCACGCCATCCAGCTTGCCAGCGCGTTCCAACGCATAAAGCTCATCGCAACCACCAACGTGCTCGTCACCAATGAAAATCTGCGGCACAGTACGTCCACCATTCGCGCGCTGCATCATCTCTGCACGGCGCTCAGGCTCCACAGCAATGTCGACTTCGGAAAACGTAACGCCTTTTGACGTCAGCAAACGTTTCGCGGCATGGCAAAAACCACAAAGCGGCGATGTGTAGATCTCAACTTGTTTCACGAGCATATTCCTTTTCAGCTTGCTCGTAAGTTAGTCATCCTTTGCCACGCGCGCTAGGGTTACAACACAAACCTCGCTCGCCTGTGATTTAAGACACGCTTCTGCACAGGCGGCGAGCGTTGCGCCCGATGTCATCACGTCATCAACCAGCAAGATTGAACGCCCCCTCATCTCCCCTGCGCGTTTTGGGTTCACAACAATGGCGCCCTGCAATTCGGCGAACCGCTCTTCACGAGACTTTCCATCCAAGGACACTGTCGCACGCGTACGCATCAAAAGATCAGCACTAAACGAAGCACCAACCTCGCGCGCCATAGCTTGGCCAATTAAACTCGATTGATTGTAGCGACGGCGCACCATGCGTGTCCAATGCAGTGGAACAGGCGCAACCAACATATCATCGCGCAAGATGTCCTTCACAGCCCGCGCAAGCCACAGACCTACAGGACGCACAATATCATGGCGGTCACTATGCTTTAGCGCCAATACCAAGGCGCGCCCACGATCCTTATACAACAGTGCGGCCCGCCCCTGAGACCAGGGTCGCGCAATGCTCAGACAGTCGTCACATCGATCACCTCTTTGCACATCGCCATGCATTGGCACCCCGCAAGCATCACAAACGTCACCCGTTATAAACGCAGTATCGCGCCAACATGGGCCACACAGCCCGTCATCACTTGCCACACGCATCCGACACGAAAGACATTCGGGCGGAAAAACCGCATGCACAAAGGTTTGTAAGATCGGCCCTCGCGCAATAAGACGTGACATATGCAAAACACTCCACTCCTCACTGATCGCACCGCCCTGCTTCGCAACCGCTCCCGCGCGAGCGATCGCTTTTTGCACGAGATTGCGAGCGATGAACTGCTTGATCGCCTGAGTCTGGTTAACAGGGAGTTTAAAGATCCGATAATTATCGGCCCTGCCGATAAGTTCCTTGTTGGCGCGCAACTGATTGAGGACGCAGAAACCCTTCACGTCACCCCAGCCGCGCATGATCTTGCGATCCACTTTATGGCGCTGCATTGGGCAAACGATCCTGTCGGCCAGATCATTCAAAGCGCTCGCGCCCTGCGACCCGATGGCCATTTTCAAGCAGCCTGTCTTGGCGGCCAAACCCTTCATGAACTCCGTTCCTGTCTCGCTCAGGCCGAGAGCGAAGTTACAGGTGGTCTTTCTCCGCGCATTGCACCTATGGGCGAAATTCGCGATCTTGGTGCGCTCTTACAACGCGCAGGGCTTGCTCTGCCGGTGGCTGACAGCATCACAATCAAAACCAGCTATCAAAGCGTTTACCATTTGATGCGGGACTTGCGTAAATTTGGCGAAACAAACGCGCTTTACGCACGTCTGCGCCGCCCAACGCGACGCTCCGTCTTTGAGCGATGCGCAGAGCTATACGATCAGACGTTTTCTGAGAATGGCAAAATCATCGCGACGTTCGAATTTCTATTCCTATCCGGCTGGGCTCCATCCGCAGACCAGCCCAAACCTTTGCGCCCAGGATCTGCGACAACTCGCCTCGCGGATGCCCTGAAAACAACAGAAAAGCCGCTGCGCGATTGACCGCACGCATATTTCGCTTATCTGGCGTATCAACAAGACACTTCGGAGTGACCCCATGCGTGACGACACAATTCCTATGACCTGCCCAATGCATGCCCCAGATGATCACCCTAAGCTGCCTAAACCAAAGGTCGGCGTCCTTTTGTCAAACCTTGGGACACCCGACGATACGGACTACTGGTCCATGCGCCGCTATCTGGGCGAGTTTCTTTCCGACCGTCGCGTCATTGATTATTCTCCTTGGCTTTGGCAGCCGCTTTTGCAGCTCATCATCCTGACCAAGCGTCCATTCACCTCCGGTGCTGCATACCGCACAATCTGGAATGAGGAAGCAAACGAAAGCCCGCTCCTCACAATTACCAAACAACAAAACGCCGCTATCCGCGAAACCATGAAGGCGCGCTACGGCGATGACGTTATGGTTGATTACTGCATGCGCTACGGCAACCCTTCGACCAAAAGCAAGGTGCGCGAGATGGTCGAAGCAGGCTGCACCAAAATCTTGTTTGTCCCGCTTTACCCACACTATGCAGGTGCCACATCCGCCACAGCGAACGATCAATTCTTTCGCGCTTTGATGGAAGAAAAATGGCAACCCACAACACGCACGATTGAACCCTACTTCGAACATCCGCTCTACATCGAAGCACTCGCACAGTCTGTTGAGCGCGCCTACGCAGCGGCAGAGCAGAAACCAGACATCTTGGTGTGCTCTTATCACGGCGTTCCAAAGCGCTATTTGATGGAGGGTGACCCCTACCACTGCCAATGCCAAAAAACGACGCGACTTCTAAAAGAACGCCTTGGCTGGGCCGACACAGAAATCGCGACGACGTTTCAATCTAAGTTTGGCCCCGAAGAATGGCTTCAGCCCTACACAGTGAAAGAAGTGGCGCGCCTCGCGGAAGAGGATGGCAAAAAGAACATTGCCGTCATTGCACCCGCGTTCTCGGCAGATTGTATTGAAACGCTGGAAGAGATTAACGAAGAAATCAAAGAGAGCTTCGAAGAAGGTGGTGGTGAACACTTCACCTACATCCCATGCCTCAATGATGATCCAGCTCACATCACTGCGCTCTCAGCCGTGATCGAAGAAAACCTCAAAGGTTGGCTCGACTAAAAGCTTCACGTTTCCAGATAAACTCCCGCCGGAGGCAATACTGCATATCTTTTAAGATATGCTAAACCTGTGCGCGTTTGCGCGCTCAATTAAAAACCGTTTAGACAAAAAGAAAGAGCGGCACCAAACGGTACCGCCCTTCCTAAACTGTGTCTTCCTAGCGAAAAGCTTAGGAAAGAGCCGCAGCCAATACAGCCAAGATCAACAGTGGAACGATGATGTTGGAAGAAGAAGAAGCTGCCTTTGCTTCTTCAACGATGATTGGAGCTTCCATGATTGGAGCTGACATGTTGCCAGCGAAAGCTGTGGAAGCAGCGACGGAAAGTGCAGCAGCAAGTGCGATTTTTTTCATTGTAGTATCCTCTAGAATTCGCCTACAGCCCAGACATAGGACCATAAGCACCCAAGACTTAAACCTCGTATCCCGTTCTAAACAGCTATTTTAACGGAATGCAAACCCATCTTTTAACCATTCAGCCCGAGATCGACATGATGTCGTCAAATAAGCAACACTTGTGTGCCCACTTTGGCCATCCCAAACAGCTGCGCAATGTGCTCATTATAAAGGCCAATACACCCATTTGATGACCGACGGCCAATTTTTCGCGTGTCGTGCGTCCCGTGAATGCGATAATAGGTCCAGCTCAGATACAGCGCATGCGTACCAAGTGGATTATCTGGGCCTGGCTCAACAACATCAGGCCATTCAGGATTACGCTTCTTCATGGATGGTGTGGGTCGCCAAGTCGGACCTTCAACCTTACGCACCACTTTCGTGCGGCCTTTCTTCGTCAAATCAGGCGTTAATGGTACGGAAGATGGATACAGTTTATACGTATCGCCCCCTTCGGACCAATAATGCAAAGCCCGACTTGAAATATCGACCAAGATCGCACCGTGATTCAAATTGTTAAAATAAGGCTGCCAATCCAGCGTGCGGAACGACGAAATGTTGCGGCGCACCGCTTCGCTGATATCGCGCTCAAGTTCTACGGTTCCATTGCTTGGCAATCCTGGTTGCGTCGCCAAAGCTTGCTGGGCGATCGCCGGAGCTGCAAGAACCGATGCACCGGCTGCCCCGATAAAGCTACGACGGCTTAACGCCTTATTTGATTGTCCACTCATACCGCTCTCCAATTCAGACACTGGTTTTTACAGCGCACATTAGTGCGCGAAAGCCTCACTCGCAATTCAAACGCACGCATTTGTGCAATTCTCAACCGATTGTGGGTTTGAATCGCAACGCATTGGGGGATAGTGCTAGAAAAAAAGCAGGCTAGGGTAAGTTAAAATGACGCGCATCGGATTTCTATTAATATCAGCACTGCTGGTTTTGTCAGCATGTGGCGGCTCACAAACCACCCTAGCGCCAGATGGCAAACCACTTCCAAAAGTCTACCGCATTGGCTCAAACGAGCTACCGAAGATACAATTCCGTATGCTTGATGCCGTCAACTCACTTCGCCAAGCGTCTGGCGCAGCGCCGCTACAGCTTGATGCCAAACTCAACGCAGCTGCAGCAACGCATTCGCGTGATATGTCCATTCAGAACCGCCCTTGGCACTTTGGCTCCGACGGGTCCTCCCCAATCGATCGCGTACGCCGCGTTGGATATTTTGGTGAGCTGAAAGGCGAAAACATCTCTGAGACATATGAGACAGAACTCGAAACTCTAGGCGCATGGATGGAAGACCCAAGCACGCGCAACGTGGTTCTTGATAAAACTGCTACTCAGATGGGCTTTGCATATTTCCAAGAATCCAACGGCAAGATTTGGTGGACACTGGTTACAGGCGCACCATCAAGTGCACCGCCCCTGCAGCTCGCAGCGAATTAATCAGGGATAGATTGTGATTGGCGTGCCATTTTTAACCATGGCGTAGATCTGTTCCATTTCCTTGTTAGTCACGGCGATACATCCAGCAGTCCAATCGGGACCCTTTGGAACGAACGCGTTTGGCTGCCCGTGGATAAAGATATCACCACCCGGGCTGACGCCCGCGGCACGCGCTTTTGCTATGTCTTGCGCATTTGGATAATCAATCCCGATCGACAAGTGGAACTTTGAATTCGGGTTTCGGCGGTCAATAATGTAATTGCCCTCAGGTGTGCGGCCATCACCCTCTTCTCGCTTATGCTGATATGGCGCAAAACCAAGATCAAAATCATAGCTGCGCAGTGCTTTGCCTTTGTGCATCAGATGCATCTTACGCTCACCTTTGAAAACGATGACGCGCGTGACCTCAGGGCCATTATACCGCTTAAATTTGCTACCACACGCAGTAAGCAACAATGCGGATGCTGCTGAAAAAAGAACAATCCGTCGTTTCATGAAAAGTACTGCCTCAAAATTATACGCTTATAAGTTGCACTTTTCTTAAACGGTTTTGGCCGTTGTTCAAAAGGAAATCATTTACTTTGACGCTGTTGTGACTCTGCTGTCTCTTTGAGCAACTTTTCTATCGCTTGAAGCCGCGCCAGAACGTCATCGCGGTAGGCATCGGTTCGCTGCACGTCCTCTTCCTGATGCGCGTCCTGCATGGAATTCACAATCAAGCCCACCAACAGGTTAACCACGGCAAACGTCGTCACCAGAATAAACGGCAGGAAGAACGCCCAAGCATAAGGATATAGTTCCATCACTGGACGCACGATGCCCATGGACCAGCTCTCAAGTGTCATCACTTGAAACAGCGTATAGCCTGATTGACCAAGTGATCCGAACCACTGCGGAAAATCAGCGCCGAATAGTTTTGTCGCAATCACAGCACCAATATAGAAGATGATCGACATCAGCAGGAAAACACTGCCCATTCCAGGAAGCGCTGTAACAAACCCCTCCACAACACGGCGTAGGCTTGGCGCGACAGATACGACACGCAAAACACGAAGAATACGAAGTGCCCGCAGGACCGACAGACCGCCGGTAGATGGCACAAGCGCAATCGCGACGACGGCGAAATCAAACAGGTTCCAGCCGTTGCGGAAGAAACGCGTGCCTCTTGCGATCAGCTTGGCCACGATCTCCAAGACAAAAATAGCAAGACACACTTGATCAATCGCCAAAATCAAAGTGCCAAACTGTGCCATAATCGGTTTGGACGTCTCCAACCCGAGCACGATCGCGTTCACGATGATAACCACGATGATAAAATTGCTAACGATCGGTCGTTCTAACCACTTGTCTAACGCTTGACGCATATCCGCTTCCTCTGCCTTAGCGCTGCATATGTGGGCGCGAGAGTTTTGCTGCAAGTTCTACATGCGAAGACCAGCGAAATTGATCCACAACCTGCACCCAATCAAGCGTATATCCCGCCGTGATTAAAACTTTGGCATCCCGTGCAAACGTCACTGGATTGCACGACACATAAGCAATTTGCGCAATATCGCTTTTTGCTAATTCAGCGACCTGCGCTTCTGCCCCTGCGCGCGGCGGATCAAGGACTGCAAAATCCAGCTTTGCCAATTCATCAGGCAAGAAAGGTCTGCGGAACAAATCCCGCGCGACCGCTTCGACCTTTTTCAGACCCTTCGCCTCACGCCAACCACGATCAAGCGCTGCGATCATCGGCTTTTCGCTCTCTAGCGCGATCATTTCATAATGCGCGGCCAGTGGTAAAGTGAAGGTACCGCAACCTGAAAACAGATCGACACCTTTCTCACCGCTCACAGCCTCCATGACTGCAGCTGTCAACGCGGCCTGCCCATGCACCGTCGCTTGCAAGAATGAACCGGGCGGAGGCGCCACCTTGCCAACACCAAACTTTTGAAACGGCGGGTTGCGCATACCAATGACTTCATCGTCCCACGTTAAGCGCGCCAACTTATGCGCCTCGACGATACCAGACAGCCCAAGCGTCAATTCGTTATCCAGCGGCTTGCCACCCGTCACAAATATATCAAGACCCACCTCAGAGAGCGTGACATTCACAGCCATCTCCCCCTTGCGCGACCCACCAATACGCGCGAGATCGTTCATCAACGCATCAACAGTGAGCAACTCAGGCAGCACCAACTGACAGTCAGGAACAGCAACCACCGTATCAGAACCGCGCGCATGAAATCCCCAAAGCGCGCCTTTTTTCGTGCGGCGCACCGCAAAGGTAGCGCGCCGACGGCTTTGTACAGGCGATGTCACAATCGGGCGAAACTCAGTTTCGATCCCATGCGCATCCAGCGCGCTTTTTACGATCTGCTGTTTGTACTCTGCGACGAATGGTTCAGCCGCGTGCTGCAACTGACAGCCACCACAGCTTTTGAAGTGGCGACACAAGGGCGCAACGCGCTGATCAGAGGGCTCAACAATTTTCACGTCGCTCAGTCGATCACCGTTGCGAACGCCACTCACGCGTTCACCCGGCAAAGAGCGCGGCACAAACACAGGGCCCTCGGCGATCCCGTCGCCCTGATGCCCTAACCGTTCAATCAAAAATTCATCCATAGGCGCGCTAGTGCCTTATTCCGCAGCAGAACGCACGTCGATAAATCCACCCGATTGCCTGTTCCAATAGCGCGCGTATAGACCGTCTTGCTGCAGCAACATCTCGTGCGAGCCATCTTCCACGATTTGCCCTTGGTCCAGAACGATAATGCGGTCCATCTGTGACAAAGTCGAAAGCCTGTGTGCAATGGCAAGAACGGTCTTGCCCTCCATCGCACGTTCAAGCGCCGCTTGGATCGAGGCTTCAACCTCACTGTCCAAAGCACTTGTCGCTTCGTCCAACACAAGGATCGGCGCATCCTTCAAGATTGCGCGCGCCAAAGCTATGCGCTGCCGTTGTCCACCCGACAGCTTCACGCCACGTTCGCCCAGATGTGCATCATAACCTTTGCGCTGCTTGTTATCGCGCAAATTAGCGATAAATTCATGCGCCTCTGCCTGCTCAGCAGCGTGAATCATATCGTCCTCTGTCGCGCCATGACGGCCATACATAATGTTGTCACGCGCGGAACGATTGAACATAGCTGTCTCTTGCGTGACCATCCCAATCGCGCGACGCAGCGAGGTTTGCGTGACACTTTCAAGCGGTTGCCCATCGATCAAGATACGACCCTGTTCCGCATCATAGAGCCTAAGAAGCAGTGAAACGAGTGTAGATTTACCAGCGCCAGACGCACCAACAATGCCGATCTTTTCTCTTGCACCAATCTTCAGGTTTAAGCCAGTCACACCACCCAACGCATTGCCGTATTGGAAATCTACTTTCTCGAACGTGATCTCTCCTTTGGTCACGTCCAACTCTGTTGCGCTACTCGCGTCCTCAACCCGAACGGGGTTGGCTAAAGTGCGCATACCATCTTCAATCTCGCCGACGTTTGAATAGATCGCCATAAGTGTAAACGACACCCACCCCGTCATCTGCGCGATACGAATGGACACAGCCCCGGCAGCAACAATATCGCCGGGCGTCGCTTGGCCAAGTTGCCAGAAGTAAATCGACGCACCCATCAACAGCACCGGCAAAATGCCCGCGATCACCATTAGGAAAAAGCGGAATGTCGCTGCAAGCCAACCGTAATGCAGTGATTGCTGACGAAACTTACCCATCGCATCCAAGGCGACTTCATCTTCATGCGCATCATGGGCGAACAGCTTAACAGTTTTGATGTTGGTAATCGTATCAACCAACTGGCCCGATACGACCGCACGCGCATTTGCACGCGTTGCAGCGCGCGCACGGATGCGTGGCAAGAACCAAGCAATCAGAGCAAAGTAAAAAACCAGCCAGATCACAAACATACCCGCAACCCGCCAGTCAATCGCACCAAGCAGCGCAAAGCTGCCCAGCAAAGATGCCAATGCAAACGCAACGACGTTGATCGATTCAGATACAACATCCGTCACAGCACGCGCCGTCTGCATTTGCTTCTGCGCAATGCGGCCAGCGAAATCATCATCAAAAAAGCTAACCGATTGGCCCAGCGACCATCGGTGCAAACGTGATTGCACAAGGGTTGAAACGTTGGGCATAACAATGATGTGGTTCGCACCTGAAGACAACGCAAACATCAAAGGGCGAATAACGACAAAGAACCCGACCGCAAGCAGAACCATCAAGATGTTCGCTGGCGTGTAAAAATTGTCCGCGCCAGATCCCACGACAGCATCAATCACGAGCCCAAGAATATAGGCGGTGCCAGCTTCCATTGCGCCTGCCCCTGCAGACAAAAGCGCAGCAAGGATTAAGACCGGCCAAGAACTTGCCAAACACCAGCTGACGAATGCCCAAAGCGTCTTGGGTGGTGGCCCGTCGGCTTCACGAAACGCTTCGATCCAATTCTCAATATTTTTCATGTGTCCTCGGCATTCAAAAATCCACCAGACTGACGCGCCCAGAAATCAGCATATAGCCCACCTTTCGCCAAAAGCGCGTCATGCGGGCCATCTTCGACAATCTGGCCTTGATCCAGAACCAAAATACGATCCATCTGAGCAATTGTGGACAAGCGGTGCGCAATCGCAATTACGGTCTTACCCGCCATCATCCCATAAAGCGTTTCTTGAATCGCTGCTTCTACTTCACTGTCCAAAGCGCTCGTTGCTTCATCTAAAAGCAAGATAGGCGCATCCTTCAACATAACCCGCGCAAGCGTGATCCGTTGGCGCTGACCACCAGACAATTTCACGCCACGCTCACCGACCTGCGCATCGTATCCTTCACGTCCTTCCGCATCAGCAAGGCCGAGGATAAATTCATGCGCTTCAGCTTGCTTTGCAGCGGCGATCACATCCTCTTCAGTTGCATCAGGTCGCCCGTAACGAATGTTGTCCCGCACAGAGCGATGCAGCAACGAGCTGTCCTGCTGCACCATCCCGATATGCGCGCGCAAGCTATCCTGTGTGACCTTGGCGATATCTTGATCGTCAATTAAAATACGCCCGCCATCGGCATCATAAAACCGGAGCAAAAGTTTAACGAGCGTACTTTTTCCCGCGCCAGATCGGCCAATCAAACCGATCTTTTCGCCCGGCTGAATTTGCAAAGAAACAGAGTCTAAACCGCCTGTTTGTCTACCATAATGATGGGTTAATTGATCAATATTGATCTGCCCTTTGCGAAATTGCAACGCCTTCGCATTGCTCTCATCGGTTAAGGTGATCGGCTGCGCAATCGTTTCCATCCCCTCCTTCACAACACCGAGCTGACGGAAGAAAGACGTAAGCGCCCACATGATCCAAGCGGTCATCGCATTCAGCCGCAGCACCAACGCAGTCGTCGCCGCGACAACACCAACTGACGCTTCACCGAGCGTCCAAAGCCAAACAGCGCCACCGACAACACCAATAATCAGCACGCCATTCAACATTACCAAAGTGATGTCCATAATCGTGAAAATGCGCATCTCTGTTTGAAAGGTCGTGCGCGCGTTTTCTATCGAGTCTTTGGCATACTCCAGCTCTTGCGGGCCATGACTAAACATCTTCACGGAATGGATGTTTGTATAAGCATCCACGACGCGCCCTGTCACAGTCGAGCGCGCATCAGATGACGCTTGCGAGGCCGGACCGACACGCTTGACCGTCCACACAACAAGGCAAGCGTAAAGCCCAAGCCAGATGATCAAAGGCAAGGCCAACCGCGGGTCCGCGTTGGCAAGCAAAATTGCAGAACCAACAACATAAGCCAGCGAGAAGGTGATCGCGTCAAACACCTGAAACACTGCTTCGCCAGCTGCAGGTGGTGTTTGCATAATGCGGTTGGCGATGCGTCCTGCGAAATCATTCTCAAACCAACCCACAGATTGACGCAAAACATGTTTATGCGCGCGCCAACGGATAAGCGTGCCGAAATTTGGCAGGATAGTATTGTTTAAAAGCGCGACATCGATACCTTGCAAAATCGGACGCACGAACAAAATAAACAGCGCGACAATCACAAATTCTGTGCCATAGGTCTGCCAGACCAACGCAGGGTCGCCCTGCAAAATATCCACAACGCGGCCCATGTAAGAGATCAACCAAATCTCCACGACAGCAACGACAATCGACATGAACGCCGTAATCCAGAACACACGCTTAAAGGGCTGCGAATAGACCATCATAAACGGCCACAACTTTTGCGGCGGCGTGTCTTGTTCTTCGTAGTCTACATATGGATCAACAAGGCGTTCGAAAAAGCGCAGCATGGTCGTCTGCTTTCCGTTTTTAATGAGTTAGACAAAGACCATGATTGAAAACACAACCAAGGCCAAGGCCATCACCCGTGTGAAATTGTACCAAGCAATTTCAGAACTGAGCAGATAAACCAGCAAAGACCCTGCATATGTCCAAAACATACACACAAAAAAGTTGATGCCAGAGAAGGCGCTGGCAAGCCGCACAGCTTCACCAATTGGGGCTAATCCACCTGGGTAAGCACTGATGGCAGTTAACGCGACAGCCCAGATTTTGGGATTCACCCATTGAAACAAGACCGCCTGTACGAACGTCATCGGCGCGTCAGCTTCATCAATTTCGCGGGGCTTACTGTTCCACAGCCCCCACGCAAGCCAAAGGATCCAAAGCGCGGCACATAATTTCAAAACAAATGTAAGGCTCGGCAAGGCAAGTAAAATTGCCCCTAGTCCAAACGCAGTCAGACCCGCCGTGATACCAACCCCTACGACCACGCCCAAAAGGTGCGGCAAAGTGCGCTGAAAGCCAAACTTTGCCCCTGATGCTGTCAGAAGAATAACGTTGGGACCCGGCGAAAAGAGGCCTAGAAAAACGAAAATGTATAGCGGATCACTTAAAAGGATCATCCAAGCAGCTCTTCTTTAGAAAGCGTGAACTGCGACGTAACCCAAATCGCTTCCAGCTCTTTTAGCTTTGCACCAAGATCGCGCCCCTCAAGAGGGGCAAGATCTTTCGCTTTGATTGGAAACACCGCATTTTCACCTGTCTTTGCTTCGCTCATCGCTTTGACGTCGAATGGCATTTCCAACAGCGCCGCACGCAACAACAAGATATCTTGAGCAATATGTGCTCCATAGATATGGCCCAAGTGCCCCGCAGATTTCATGTCACCAACTTCATCACGCAAAACCGCCCAGCGCTTCTTATCCGCTTTACTGAAACGCAAACGTTCGGCGTTGTCAGAGGTGGCAATCGCAGCCAATCGACGGATCGCATCCGGCTTTTTATCGACCATCTGTTCCAAATGGATCAAAGGGCCCAGCGCGCGATCATCTGGCTCAGCCAAAACAGCGCTCAGAACCCCAGACGCACGCATCGCAGCCACCGCTTGCGTTGGCTCTTGCGCAGAGAACAATTTTTTAAGTTCTGTCCCGACACGTTCACGCGAAAGCCCGGCAAGGCCATCGATATTTTCCGCGATTGCTGCAAGGCCGTCGGCATCTATACCCAGTGCGGGATCTCCGTACCATGCGGTAAAACGAAAGAACCGCAAACTGCGCAAATAATCCTCTCGAATGCGCGCATAGGGATCACCGATGAATCGCACTAAACGCTTTCTAAGATCGGGCATGCCACCCAAGGGATCAATTACAGTCCCGTTTGCTTGCGCATAAATGGCGTTCATCGTGAAATCTCGGCGCTCAGCGTCCTCAATCACATCTTTAGAAAAACGTACTTTAGCATGTCGTCCATCCGTTTCCGTATCAGCGCGAAACGTCGTAACTTCATGCGCAACGCCTTCACAAACAACGGTAATCGTCCCGTGATCTATGCCCGTTGGAATCGCTTTCAAATGAGCCTGTTCAGCACATTTCAAGATCATGTCCGGTTCGGCGTCCGTAGCAATATCGATGTCAGAGACAGGGACATTCAGCAAAGCATTGCGCACGCAGCCACCAACAAAAAGCGTCTGATACCCTTGGTCTGTTAGGCTGGCGCATACTCGTTGCGTTGCTGACGCGTCAATCCATGCACCGCTGATTTTCATTTCACTGCCAGCGTCTCATTGAGCATCTTCAACATCCGCGCTGTCGCACCCCAAATGTAATAGGGGCCATATGGAATGGTATAATAATACCGCTTCTGACCACGCCAACGACGATACTCAATTTGAAAATTCTTTTGCTCGGTCAGAAAGGCAAGCGGCACGGTAAACACCTCTGCAACTTCGCCCGGCTCAGGCACCTCGTCAAAATGCGATATCACATGCGCCACCACGGGTGTCACTGTGAAGCCTGTCACCGTTTCATGGGTCGGCAAATTGCCCAGAACATTTACTTTTTCTCGCGGCAAACCAATTTCTTCAAAGGCTTCGCGAAGTGCGGCATCCTCGAGCGACGTATCACTCTCATCCAGTTTACCACCAGGAAAAGCTATCTGACCCGGGTGATGCTTCAATGCACTGGAGCGCATCGTTAAAATAACCTGCAGTTCACCGTTCTTTTCTATGATCGGGATCAAGACTGCAGCCGCGCGCAACTTACGCTCTTCGGGCAATTTTATCTCTGGATTCAGATCAAAGTCCGACGATGGCAGACCGCTCCCCACTAATAGCCGTCGGATCTGATCTATTTCTTCAAGCATCAGCCTCAAAACCAACGCTCTTTGGGTCCAGATCGTAATGCGCACCGCAGAATTGACAGTCTGCTGTCACACGCCCCTCATCTGTGGTCATCGTTTCGATATCTTTGGCCGAATAGATCGAAAGGCTTTGACGCACACGATCCTCTGAACACGTGCAGCCAAAACGGACAGGCTGCGCATCATAAACGCGCGGCATTTCCTCGTTGAACAAACGAAGCAATAGCGTGTCAGGTGATATACTAGGCCCGATCAGCTCAAGCTCTTCCACCGTATCAAGCAACACGTTCGCACGCGTCCAATTTTCAGCATCATCGCCTTCACCAACAACATCACTCGGCGTGAGCAAGCCATCCTCTCCGCTGCCTTCTACGGTCACAGAGGGCGATGCTTTGGGCATATGCTGCAACATAACACCACCCGCACGCCAATGTGGTTCACCCGATTCCGTCGAAATACCGAAGCTCAACTCAAATCGCGTTGGAATTTGCTCTGACTGTGCAAAATAGGCCTCTGCACAGGCAGCAATAGATCCACCTGCAATTGGAGTGATCCCCTGATACGGCGTCATGTCTGGCCCCTGATTGATCATCACAGCGAAATAGCCTTCCCCCAATTGATCGAAAGGCGACGCATCGCTCAAGCGATCTGCATCGTAACTAGCATATGCGCGAATGCGCGCTGGCTCGCCTTCTTCCGTGGGACCGTAGTAATCAGTCGCAATCATGCGAACTGCACCTTTGGTCTGAACCTGAAGCGATAGTTTCCAGCGTAATTTTATAGTTTGGCCAATCAAAGCGGTCAGCACAGCCATCTCGGCAACAAGTGCTTCCACCACAGGTGGATACGAATGTTGCTCCAATATTCCATCCAAGACACCGTCAAGCCGCGCGACGCGGCCACGAATGTCAGATGCATCGAGTTGGAATGGAAGGACTGAGTCGTCCCAAGCGAGTTTTTGTCCGAGTGACATAGGCTTTCCTTATGCGCAGTGACTTGGCATACCGCGCCTATATAGTCGCAGCAAGCGAAGGTCCAAGGGCAAGAAGATGATCAGACGTTTTGGTGAGCCGCCAATCTCAAATCTTAAATACACTTTGAGACCTGGTGCCTATGCGATTTTGCAGCACGATGATCAAGTTTTACTGACGTTTCAGGACGCACCTTTTTCCGAATTTCAACTACCAGGCGGCGGTATTGACCCGAATGAAAACATTCTTCCCGCGTTGCGTCGCGAGGTTATGGAAGAAACAGGGTATACTATTGGAGCTGCGACTAAGGTTGGTGCGTTTCGCAGATTTGTTCATATGCCTGAATATGACATTTGGGCTGAAAAGCTGTGCCACATCTTCTATGCGCGCCCTGCACTTCGCCGGGGCCCACCGACAGAAGCTGGCCACACCTCTCATTGGGTAAGCAAACAACAGGCTATCGATCTTGTTGCGAATACCGGAGATCGTCACTTTCTAAGACGCATATTCAACGCGCTATAGGTGGCGAATGTTCGTAAAGCACCGCTGAAACATCATCTGGAAAAGGTGCATCATCCGAATATTCAGACAACTTCCAAACCAGCGTTTCGAGCAAATTGACACTTTCAACACCATCTAACTCAGACAATATTTCTTCAAAACCATCTTCCCCCAAAATTTCATCTATAGCATTTGGACATTCAGTAATGCCGTCAGACGCTAGGATTAACTGATCACCTGCGTTGAGCTTGATTTGAAACTCCTCAAACTCTGCTTCAGGAAAAAGCCCGACGGGTAAGCCACCAGGTCCATTCTGCTCAATTGGCCCATTCTTGCGGCGAACAACCGGATGCGGATGCCCCGCTTGGCAAAGCGTTACGACACCCGAATCCATATCAGCAATAGCTAGAATGACCGTAAAGTAATGTTCCGTCTCCATCTCATCCAGCACAATTCGGTTCAAATCAGAAATCACATCCGCCAGTGGGCGCGTCAAAACCGTATCTTGGGAGCCCTGTACCAAAACGATATTCTGCTCTGGCGAGGGTGAAGTCAGATAGCCCGCCAAACGCGCAGTCATGAGCGCGGAACTTACGCCATGACCAGAAACATCAATCGCGAAAAAGCCGACCTCTCGCTTGGACACAGGGAAATATCCGACAAGGTCGCCACCAATATGCCCGGCAGGATGTAGAATAAATGACAAAGCCGCATTCGGAAACTGTCGGTACTTTTCACGCACTAGCGATTGCTGAAGTTTTTTAGCTTCGATCAGATCCTGATTGAGTGAATCGTGCACTTTGCGAAGTTGTTCCAGCGTTTCTGAAACAATTCTTTTCTGTTCAAGCAAAGCGCGCTGCATCTCCACGATCCGCTCACCCGCCATCAAACGTGCACGTAGCTCGACGCCGTTCACTGGTTTGCTCAGAAAATCATCCGCGCCGCATTGAAGCCCTTCAGCAACCTCCTCTTTATCGCTTTTCGAAGTGAGCAGAATAAAATAGCCGTACCCTTCGCGATCAAGCGCCTTGAACGCACGGCAAAAATCAATCCCATCCATGCCAGGCATCATCCAATCGCTCAGCACAAGATCAGGCTGCCAAACTTTGCATATCTCTAACGCGGATTGACCAGAATCCGCTTCACGCGCCTCATACCCATCCCGAGGAAGAAACGCTGAAATAATCTTGCGCTGTAATGTGCTGTCATCAACGATCAAAACTTTGATTTGCGAGCTTTGCGCAGCAGATTCTTGCTTATGTTCAATGGTCACACCTGCCTGCACATCGTCCTCCTTCACAGCAGAGGCTTAGCGTGAAGACACTAACGAAGCGTGAATCGAAAACATGAAATAGAGGGTGGATGCAAAATTTGAAGAAACGAAATTTTTACCTTTAGACCCTTATGACATCCCCCAGGAGGCCGCATGATTGATTGGGCAAGAGTGGAAGAATTGCGCGAAGAAATTGGTGCTGATGACTTTGATGAAGTTGTCGAGCTTTTTCTATGTGAGGTCGAAGAACGTGTCGAACAGCTCAGCAGTCACAAAGCACTATCCGAGATTGAAGAGGATCTACATTTTCTCAAAGGGAGCGCACTCAACCTCGGGTTTACAGCGTTCGCACGCCTTTGCCACGAAGGTGAAAGGATAGCCCAAACTGACCAAATGGTTGCGAACTTAACAGACATCAAAAACGCCTTTCTTGAATCGAAAGGGTGTTTTTTGACCGAATTTGCGAAGACGGCGATGGCATGAATCAAACAAATTTGTGCATGTCTTTAAGTTTACCACTTCCAGACTCGCGTAAAAACTTCCTGCGCAACCCTCTCATCCCCGACAACCAAGCGCTATGATCATTGCCTTTTACCTTACAATAATCAGCTACTTGCGGGTGTGGCAAAATCAAAAACTCTTTCGCCGCAATTCCTCTAACGATCTCATCTGCAGCGCTCTGCGCGGAAATAAGCGACCCAACAATCTCGGTCTCGTCGCTCATATCGATCAATGGTGTCGCAACATATTGAGGGCACACCACAGAAACGTCGATCCCATCATCAGCATGCGTGATCGCAAGCGATTCGGCAAAACTGACAGCCGCGTGCTTGCTGGCACTGTAAGCGGCATCGCCAATCTGATTCAAAAGCCCCGCTGCAGACGCAACATTCACAAGGTGCCCATGACCGCGCTTGATCATTTCTGGCAGCAGTGCGCGTGCTGCAAAGACGTGTGCCAGAACGTGAATTTCCCAGTTCAACTGCCAAACTTCAGTACTCGCCGATGCTGCATGACCTTGTTCAGGTCGCGCAAGTCCGGCGTTGGAAATGAAGACATCAATCGGCCCAAAATGATCTTGCGTAGTGGCGATCAAATCAACGATTTCGCTCTCTTGACGAACATCACATTGCACACCCAGCCCATTAATATCCTCGGCAGTCTTTTGTGCGGCATCCCCATCAATATCGGCAATACAGACATTCGCGCCCTCTTTCACGAAAGCGCGCGCAACTGCAGCACCGATCCCGCTCGCTCCTCCAGTGACAACAACGGTCTTATTTTCAAACATTGCTCATCCTCAAATCAAAAATTGCGCCAAAATCTCGTCATCAGTGATGTCAGTATAGGCAAATCCAGCATCCGTAAGTTTCGCCAGCAGGACAGAAAAGTTCTCCGCCTTCTTGGTTTCGAGACCTATGAGGATCGAACCAAAATTTCGCGCCGACTTTTTAAGATACTCGAAGCGACTAATGTCATCTTCAGGACCCAGTATATTCAGAAATTCCTTCAAAGCACCCGGTCGTTGGGGCATGCGAAGAACAAAATACTTTTTCAGTCCCGCAAATCTTTGCGCACGTTCTTTGACTTCTGGCAGCCGTTCGAAATCAAAGTTGCCCCCTGACGCAATACAAACGACTTTCTTGCCTTTGATCTGCTCTTTCAAATCGCTCAAAGCATCAAGCGCAAGTGCACCAGCAGGCTCTAGTACAATACCTTCGATATTCAGCATCTCGAGCATAGTAATACACAATCTATCTTCATGAATTTGCAGCGTATTCGATAGAGATACGTCTTTCAAAATCTGAAAAGTTCGCGCGCCGATTCGCCCAACGGCAGCGCCATCCGCAAATGTATCTACACGCGGCAGATTAACCGGTTCATGCGCCGACAAAGCCGCGAACAAACATGCGCCACCTAGTGGTTCGACAAACGTCATTTCACTTCTTGTTCCGATGTAGCCACGAACACCGGCTGACAAACCACCACCGCCAACCGGAAGCACAATTCGATCAGGCATTTCGCCAAGTTGCGCTTCTATTTCTACGGCAACCGTCGCCTGACCTTCGATCACGTCATCATCGTCGAAAGGAGATAAAAAATGACCTTCGACGCTTTCACAATGCGCTTGAGCTGCGCGCAAAGTATCATCAAAATAGTCGCCGATCAGCCTAATCTCTATCGTATCCCCACCAAAGATACGCGTTTTCTCAATTTTCTGCTGCGGCGTTGTCACTGGCATAAATATGGTGCCATTCACGCCAAAATGCTTGCACATATACGCTACGCCTTGCGCATGATTACCTGCACTGGCGCACACAAAATTTCGCTTTTTAGGATCAGCGCTTAGAACTTTGCGCATAGCATTGAATGCGCCACGCAATTTGTAAGACCGCACTGGCGAGAGATCTTCGCGCTTAAGCCAAATATCCGCTTCAAATTTTTCGGATAAATGCACATTGCGTTGCAAAGGCGTGGGTGGAAGCACCGCGCGAATGGCGTGCTCGGCGAGAATTGCTCTATCTTGAAAACTTGTCATTCCCTGTGTCTGACGCAGCGCAGACATGCATTCAAGCTTTATAGATCAGCACTTGCCTTGCTCCGATCTCGAAAACACGGTATCGCGCGCTCAAATTCTCCTGAAAGGAACCCGCGATGACTGCGCCTAAAAAAGTCGTTTTGGCCTATTCCGGCGGCCTCGACACCTCGATCATCTTGAAGTGGCTCGAAACGGAATACGGTTGCGAAGTAGTGACCTTCACAGCCGATCTTGGTCAAGGTGAAGAGTTAGAACCTGCACGCGCCAAAGCCGAGTTAATGGGCGTTAAGGACATATATATCGAAGATGTACGCGAAGAGTTTGTGCGCGACTTCGTCTTCCCGATGTTCAGAGCAAACGCCGTCTACGAAGGTTTGTACCTGCTTGGCACCTCGATTGCGCGACCACTTATCTCAAAGCGCTTGATCGAAATCGCAGAGGAAGTTGGCGCCGACGCAATCGCACATGGCGCAACGGGCAAGGGCAACGATCAGGTTCGTTTCGAATTGGCCGCATACGCGCTGAACCCGGACATCAAAGTGATCGCGCCTTGGCGTGAGTGGGATTTGACGAGCCGAACAAAACTAATTGATTTTGCGGAACAGCATCAGATTCCAATCGCAAAAGACAAACGCGGCGAAGCGCCGTTTTCTGTAGATGCGAATTTGCTTCATACGTCGTCTGAAGGCAAAGTTCTTGAGGATCCAGCCGTCAGCGCGCCCGATTACGTTTATCAGCGCACTGTTGCGCCAGAAGATGCGCCCAATGAACCTGAGTTCATCGAAGTTGGGTTTGAGCGCGGTGATGCTGTTTCAATCAACGGTGAAGCTTTGAGCCCAGCGACAATCTTAACAAAACTTAACGAGCTTGGTGGCAAACACGGGATTGGCCGCTTGGACTTCGTTGAAAACCGTTTTGTTGGCATGAAGTCACGCGGCATTTACGAAACGCCCGGTGGCTCTGTTTTACTTGAAGCACACCGCGGTATCGAGCAAATCACACTCGATAGTGGCGCGGGGCATCTCAAGGATAGCCTGATGCCACGCTACGCAGAGCTCATTTACAATGGCTTCTGGTTCAGCCCAGAGCGTGAAATGTTGCAAGCTGCCATCGACAAAAGCCAAGAGCACGTAACTGGCACAGTCCGCTTGAAGCTTTACAAAGGCGCTGCGACTTGTGTGGGCCGTTGGTCTGATCACAGCCTTTATTCAGAAGCACATGTGACCTTTGAAGATGATGCAGGTGCCTATGATCAAAAGGACGCAGCGGGCTTTATTCAACTGAATGCGCTACGCTTGAAACTACTTGCGTCACGTGACCGTCGGCTGAAAAAATAGACACTAAATTGAAATTTTATGCGCTGCCAGTCTTTCATAGAGTGGCAGCGCTTTTTCATTGATCAGAGCCAGCTCACCGCGCAATTCCGGCAGATCACCCTCCGCGCTTGCGAAACCTGAAGACCGATGCACCGCGTCATACCAGTGTTTTGCCCACACCCCGTCAAACGGTTTTGGGCCAACATCCCAGCCTAGCATTGCCGCGTCCCACTCAAGCTCAAGCGCGGCGCAAAGCGCGCGAAGGCTGGGTTCCGGATGCGCGCGTATGTCACTTGCATCTATCACTGTTACGCTTTTGCCCAGCGCAACAACCTGTTCAAAAATCTCTAGTTGCTGCTCAAATCCGATGTCTGCCAAACTTGGCGTATCGTGTTTATTTGCCCAACTGGCGAGAACTCTTGCCGGATGGCGGATCAGAAAAACGTTATTAACCTTAGTTAACCAATCGCGCTCGATAGTCGGCACCATGTGTTGGGTCATATGCTTTTGATAATAATGAACGCTTGGGTCATCTTCCAAAAGCGTCTTAATAACAGTCTTCGGATCGACACTTTGTGAGGCAATGACTTCATCCCGCATCGGGTGCGGTAAGCCAGTTTGTGCAAGATACGTCGCATAGAATGGTTCATCGACAACACGCATATCAACGCGACTGGCAAAGCTATACATCAACGCTGTCGACAAGTTACGCGGACCAGACCACATGGCAATTTTCACAAAACTCTCCTTCATTTCAGCCAAACGGTACGCGCTGTAACGAAAGAGGCCAATCGGTAAAGTCCGCTCACCAAGCCGTGACATTGCATGACACCCGATTGATTACGCAAGCGTGCTGGCGTTAGCGTCAACGAAAGGAGTTCAGACATGTTCCAACTAAAGCAAATAAAACCCGTTATTCTTGCGACCCTAATCGCTATCGGTCTTTCGGTTCATTCGCAGCCCGCCCAAGCGGCTGGTACAGAAGTTTTGACCGTCGCAGGTGGATGCTTCTGGTGTGTTGAGAGTGATTTCGAACGTGTGCCTGGCGTCAAGGAAGTCATCTCGGGCTACACAGGCGGTAAGACCAAGAACCCAACGTATAAAGATGTGACAAAGGGTGGTTCAGGACACTATGAGGCGGTTCAAATCCAATTCGACCCTGACAAAGTTTCGCGGGATCAGCTCTTGAATATGTTCTTCCGCTCAGTCGATCCTACGGATGCTGGTGGACAGTTTTGTGATCGTGGTGAAAGCTATCGCACTGCCATTTTCGTCTCTAATAACGCACAAAATGCCTCTGCTAGCGCAGCCAAGCAAGCCGCGCAGAATGCGTTGGGTCAAAAGATTGTAACGCCAATTCTGCAGGCAAGTCAGTTCTACACCGCTGAAGATTATCACCAAGACTATTATAAAGGCACCAAGCGTGTGCTGACGCGGTTTGGCGCAATCAAGCAATCAGATGCTTACAAACGCTACCGCAAAGGATGCGGGCGGGATGCGCGTGTGAAACAACTTTGGGGCAACGACGCGCCCTTTGTTTCTAACTAATACCTGAAAATTCCTCGACCTCTTTTAGGTCGGGGATTACATCTGCAGTACCCATACGCGTCACCATCAGTGCGGCTGCCCGCATTGCGAGCGAAATGGATTGTCCCATCGTTAAACCACGATCCAATCCAGCCAACACGTACCCCGTGAACGTATCCCCAGCCCCTGTGGTATCGACCGGTTCTACCGCAATCGCGTCAAAGTGCTGATCAGTGCCATCGCCAATCCAACGCGCACCGTCAGAGCCAAGCGTGATAATGATGTCGGTGACATCCAGATCTTCAATCGGTATGCCCAGCGCTTCTTCCAATTGCTGTGCTTCAACAGCGTTTAAGATCAAAAAATCAAGGTATGGCAAAACAGCTTTAACTGAATTGGCGTCAAATGGTGCAGCGGCATAGCAGACCCGAAAGCCCAATTTAGAGCCTATTTCTGCCGCGACGGCCTGAGCGTTCGTTTCGTTTTGTGTAACCAGAATGTCGCCAGTATTTCCAGCGCTGAGCACACTGGCAACCTTGTCTTCTGAAATCGCCTGATTGGCACCCGCAAAAAGCGTAATTGCATTTTCACCAGCATCATCAACATTGATTATAGCATGACCTGTTGGCACGCTCAGTTCAGCGATATGGCGCGTATCAACACCATACTCTAACAAGCGGTTTCGCGCCCAAAGACCATCGGATCCGATTGCGCCAATATGTGCAACATGACTGCCCGCGCGCGCGGCCGCCACAGACATGTTGGCACCCTTTCCACCTAGGCCCGTTTGCAGCGACGTCGCCGCAAGCGTTTCACCTGGTCCCGGCAAATGCGACACACGGTAAACGTGATCAGCATTGATCGAACCAAGGTTAAAAATCGTCATTAGGTGTCCTTTGCTACGTTAGCCAACCTTACAAGACGCCAGAACCGCCATGTTCAGAATGTCATTCGCAGTCGAGTTGGTCGAGCAAATCTGAATTGACTTATCAATCCCGCTCAAGATTGGTCCAATCACAGTTGCCCCCGCAAGTTCCTGCATGAGCTTCACAGAAATGCTCGCAGAGTGGCGCGCAGGAACGACGAGAATATTGGCAGGACCGCTCAGACGAGAGAAGGGGTATTGTTCTGCCGATTTCGCATTCAGCGCGACATCGACGGTCATTTCACCTTCGTATTCGAAATCAACGCCGCGCGCCTTCAAAACCCTCGGCGCAATATGCATTTTCTCTGCACGCTCAGACACTGGATAACCGAACGTCGAGAAGCTAACAAAAGCAACGCGCGGCTCAAGGCCCAAGTGACGCGCAACATCTGCGCCACGCTCCGCGATTGTCGCCAGATCGTTTTCATCAGGCCATTCATGAACCAACGTATCAGCCATCAACACAATACGACCTTTGTGCAACAACGCTGTCACGCCCACTGCACCATGCGCTGCATCCGCATCAAACACATGGTTAACAAGTTCCAGAACATGAGCTGATTTTCGCGTTGCTCCGGTTACCAGACCATCGCCGTGACCATGCGCAAGCATAAGCGCAGAAAACACGTGCCGATCACGCGTAGCAAGCCTGTGTACATCAGCGCTATCATAGCCTTTACGCTGCAAACGCTCATACAAGTAGTTTTTGTAAGTATCCAAATGTTGCGTATTCGCAGCGTTGACGACGTCCAATTCTCTGAACGCGTCACCCATGCCGGCCTCTTCCAGCTTTGCTTTCACATCGTTAGATCGGCCAACAACCAAAGCTTTCCCAAGACCATTTCGTTGATACATAACCGCCGCACGCAAAACACGTGGGTCATCACCCTCGGCGAAAATCATACGGGCCTGAGCAGATCGCGCGCGCGCATTGATGCCGCGCAAAATGCTGGCCGTCGGATCCATACGCGACATGAGCGACAGCTCATACGCATCCATGTCAATGATCGGGCGTCGCGCAACGCCGGTTTTCATACCTGCCTTCGCAACCGCGGGCGGGATACGGTGGATAAGGCGCGGATCAAACGGAGTTGGGATAATATAATCACGCCCAAACGTCAGATTCTTACCATAAGCAAGCGCAACCTCATCAGGTACATCTTCACGTGCGAGATTGGCCAGCGCATGTGCACAAGCGATCTTCATTTCATCGTTAATTGCGCGCGCATGAATGTCCAAAGCACCACGAAATAGGTAAGGAAAGCCCAGCACGTTGTTCACTTGATTCGGGTAATCGCTGCGCCCTGTCGCAACAATCGCATCAGCGCGTACTTCATGTGCTTCCTCTGGCGTAATCTCGGGGTCCGGATTTGCCATCGCAAATATAACCGGATTGTCCGCCATGCTCATAACCATGTCTTGCGTCACAGCACCCTTCACAGAAACACCTAGAAAGACGTCTGCGCCTTTCATGGCTTCTTCTAAAGTGCGCAGCTCTGTTGTGATGGCGTGCCCAGATTTCCATTGGTTCATACCTTCAGTACGACCCTGATAAATCACGCCTTTTGTGTCACAGACGATGCAATTGCTATGTCTTGCACCCATTGATTTGAGAAGTTCGATACACGCAATGCCAGCCGCGCCGGCACCGTTGAGAACGATTTTCACATCCTCAATTTTCTTTCCGCTCAAGTGCAACGCATTTATCAAACCCGCGGCACAAATCACCGCTGTACCATGTTGGTCGTCATGGAAGACTGGAATGTCCATCTCTTCTTTGAGGCGCTGCTCTATAATGAAACATTCGGGCGCTTTAATGTCTTCAAGGTTAATGCCCCCGAATGTCGGCCCCATCAAACGAACCGCTTCACAAAACTTGTCTGGGTCTTCTGTATCGAGCTCGATATCGATCGAATTTACATCTGCAAAACGCTTGAACAGAACGGCCTTGCCCTCCATCACCGGCTTGGAGCCAAGTGCGCCCAAGTTGCCCAATCCCAACACGGCAGTACCGTTAGAAATGACCGCAACAAGATTGCCTTTGTTCGTGTAGTCATAGGCAAGTTCAGGGTTCTCAGCGATTGCCGTACATGGCACCGCGACACCGGGGGAATAGGCCAAGGACAAATCGCGCTGCGTTGTCATTGGCACAGTCGCAGTGATTTCAAACTTGCCCGGCGTTGGCTCTAAGTGAAACGCAAGCGCGTCTTCATCGGTGATCTGTTGCTTCGACATTGCTTCACATTCCTTATGGCGTTCCCGCCTCATATCCCATGAAATCACGGCGCTCAACAGGTACAAGGTTTTTGCCTTTTCCCTTAGCCTACGTGACGCTAGTCTGCGCTCGGATTTCGGGGATTTTTATGAGCACTGCCAAACCAACCGTAACGCCCATGATGGCGCAATTTCTTGAGATCAAGAAAAGCTATCCAGACGCTTTGCTGTTCTACCGTATGGGCGATTTTTATGAGTTATTCTTCGATGACGCCGTTGCGGCATCCGAAGCCTTGGATATTGCGCTGACGAAACGTGGCAAACACGACGGTGCTGAAATCCCCATGTGCGGTGTTCCGCATCACGCCGCCGAAGGATACTTGCTAACGCTTATCCGTAAAGGGTTTCGCGTTGCTGTCTGTGAGCAAATGGAAAGCCCTGCCGAGGCTAAAAAACGTGGTGGTAAATCCGTTGTGCGCCGCGATGTCGTACGCCTTGTCACACCTGGCACATTGACTGAAGAAAGCCTGCTCGACGCACGCAGGCACAACTATCTTGCAGCGTTCGCAGATGTACGCGGCGACGGCGCTTTGGCGTGGGCAGATATGTCCACAGGTGCGTTTCACGTAATGTCACTAAGTGCGGTACGATTGTCCCCTGAATTGGCGCGCCTGGCTCCAAGCGAGGTCATCGTGTCCGACTCGACAGACCCCGAAACTCTTAATTTAGTGTCTGAAACGGGCGCATCCATATCGCCTCTATCACCAGGGGCGTTCGATAGCACACAAGGCACCAAACGAATTTGCGACGTGTTCCAAATCGCGTCACTCGATGCATTTGGTGAATTCACGCGTCCCGAAATCTCAGCGATGAGCGCACTGATAGAATATCTGGAAATAACGCAAAAGGGAAAGCTTCCGCTCCTTCGTCCACCTCAAAAGGAAAACAGCGGTGGCACAATGCAAATTGATGCTGCGACCCGCCGCAATCTGGAGCTCACACAAAGCCTAAGCGGCACGCGCAAGGATACACTCTTATCTGTAATTGACCGCAGTGTAACAGCCGCCGGCGGCAGACTTTTGGAGCGTCGCCTGTCGAGCCCGTCTCGCGACCTCGCAACGATACAAGCGCGCCTTGATGCCGTTTCATGGCTGCATGAGCAAACCCGCATTACCGAAGATCTGCGCAGCACCTTGCGTAAGGTACCTGATCTTGACCGTGCCTTGTCACGTATTTCACTAGAACGCGGCGGGCCGCGCGATGTCGCTGCTATTCGAAACGGGTTGGAGCAAGCCGAAGCAATCCAAGCGACGGACTTGAACGACGCGCCAGATCTCATCCTTCAAAGCGTTCGCGCAATGGGGGGCCATGATGAACTGATCGGCTTGCTCAATGATGCTTTAATCGCCGAACCTCCACTGCTTTCGCGGGATGGTGGCTTTATCGCCTCTGGTTTCGACGAAGAGCTCGATGAAACCAGAGCACTTCGCGACGAAGGGCGCAGCGTGATTGCCGCCATGCAAGCGGAATACTCCGAGCTTTCAGGGGTCAATGCGCTCAAAATCAAGCACAACAATGTTCTTGGCTATTTCATCGAAACCACCGCCACGCATGCAGAAAAAATGCTGGCGTCGCCCTTGAATGAAACTTTCATTCACCGCCAAACAACTGCAAATCAGGTCCGCTTCACAACAGTTGATCTATCAGAAATCGAAACGAAAATCCTAAATGCTGGCAACAGGGCGTTAGAAATTGAGAAACGTCATTTTCAGACACTAACAGCTGCAATACTCAAAACTGCTGCAGAAATTTCCAACACTGCACGCGCGCTCGCAGAAGTTGACTTAAACGCCAGTCTCGCAGCGCTCGCACGCGCAGAGAATTGGAGTAAGCCAAAAGTTGATAACAGCAGAATGTTTCACGTGACGGGTGGCCGACACCCTGTCGTTGAACAGGCTCTGCGCAATCAAGGCGGTGCACCTTTTATCGCCAACAACTGTGATCTGTCGGATGGATCAAATGGTGCTGCGATTTGGCTCTTAACAGGCCCGAACATGGCGGGTAAGTCGACTTTTCTACGTCAAAACGCACTGATCGCAGTTCTCGCACAAATGGGCAGTTTCGTTCCCGCGAGCGAGGCACATATTGGTATTGTCAGCCAGCTTTTCAGCCGCGTCGGTGCGTCAGATGATCTCGCGCGCGGACGCTCAACCTTCATGGTTGAGATGGTTGAAACTGCTGCAATCCTCAACCAGGCTGACGAAAACGCTCTTGTGATCCTCGATGAAATCGGGCGCGGCACGGCGACCTACGACGGTCTTTCAATCGCTTGGGCAACACTTGAACACCTGCATGATGTGAACAAATCTCGCGCACTTTTCGCCACGCATTATCACGAACTCACCAACCTTACCGCAAAACTCGATGGCGCTGAAAACGCGACTGTTTCAGTGCGTGAATGGGAAGGTGACGTCATTTTCTTGCATGAGGTCATCAAAGGCGCAGCAGATAGAAGCTATGGCGTCCAGGTAGCAAAACTCGCAGGTCTTCCAAACGCAGTGGTCGAGCGCGCGCGCATTGTTCTGGATGCGCTTGAAAAAGGCGAACGTGAGGGCGGCGGTCAAAAAGCAGTCATTGATGACCTACCCCTGTTTTCAGCCGCACCACCACCCCCACCAGTGCAAACCAAACAATCGCCTGCAGTAGATATGCTTGGTGAAATCCATCCGGATGACCTCAGCCCGAAAGAGGCGCTAAACCTTATCTATAAACTGAAAGAGGCGTCGCAAACTTAATCGCAACGCCCCTCTTCATTTTTCAAAATAAACTCAATACCGAGCTATCAACCAGGCGTGGAGCTTACCCCAACTTGCGCAGGTCTCAACAATCGATCGTGCAACATGAAGCCTTCCGCGGCCACCTGAACGATCTCACCTGCTTTCGTTCCGGGAACAGGTGCCTCAAACATGGCTTGATGCAACTTGGGATCAAATTTGTCACCGATTTCCGGTGAAACAGGCACGATTCCGTGCTTTCCAAAGACGTTAACCAATTCGCGCATCGTCAGTTCGACACCTTCGATCAAAGCAGACGAGACGTCTCGTTGCTCGTCTGTGGCCGCTTCCAAAGCGCGTTTCATGTTGTCGTACACAGGCAGCAAATCGCGCGCGAGCTTAGAGCCGCCATAGTTTTCAGCCTCGCGACGATCACGATCAGAGCGTTTGCGCGAATTCTCTGCATCCGCCAAAGCACGCATAAAGCGGTCTTTAAATTCGTCACGCTCCGCCGTTACAATTGCCAACTCGTCCGCCGCCAGCTCTTCTTCCGTCGGTTCCGCCTCTTCAGCGTCGTCAAACTCCGCCTCAAGCGCATCTACATCGTCCAGAAAGCCGTCTTCTTCACGCTCTGCCATATCTTTACCCTCTAACTCCGGTCAGAAATCAACTTACCAACCAGTTGCGCCGTATAATCCACTATTGGCACGATCCGTCCGTAATTCAGACGAGTCGGTCCGATAACACCAACAGCACCAATAATTTTTCGCTCAGCGTTCATATAAGGAGAAACAACCAAAGAGGAACCCGAAAGTGAGAAAAGTTTGTTCTCAGAACCAATAAAAATGCGCACACCATCGCCATCTTGAGTCAGCTCAAGGAAATCAGCGATATCGCGCTTGCGTTCAAGGTCATCGAATAGCGTTCTGATGCGCTCCAACTCTTCTTCTTCTGCCTCACCGGCGAGCAGATTTGAACGGCCGCGCACGATCAAACGCTCGTGGTGTTCCCCTTCATTCTGCCAAACGGCCAATCCGCTATCGATCAGATCACGCGCAAGCACATCAATTTCCTGCCGACGCGCTTTGATTTCATCGAGCATTACAGTCTGTAGCTCCGAAAGCGTCCGACCTTCCATCAAAGCATTCAGAAAATTCGCAGCCTCACGCATCGAGCTTGGCGTCTGCCCCGGTGGCGGGGTGAATAGGCGGTTTTCGACATGCCCGTCTGCAAAAACTAAAACCACAAGCGCACGATCTGTCGACAGCGATACAAACTCTATATGTTTGATGACCGCCTCATGCTTGGGGGTAAGAACCAATGATGCGCCCTGCGTGACACCAGACAATGCTGAACCGACACGATCCAACAAGTCACCCACGTCAGATCCGTTTCCAACGGTCGAATTGATCTTGTCGCGATCATCATTGTTCAAATCATCAACTTCAAGAAGCCCGTCGACGAACATCCGCAAACCCTGTTGGGTCGGCACGCGACCTGCACTGACATGGGGGCTGCCTAACAGACCCAGAAGCTCCAAGTCCTGCATCACATTCCGGATTGTCGCAGCACTGACCTTTTCGGACAAAGACCGCGTGAGCGTGCGCGAACCGACAGGCTCACCATTCGCCAGATAGCCTTCAACAATCTGACGAAACACCTCGCGTGAGCGATCGTTCATTTCCGACAAAAGCTGTGGACTGTCCTGCATCTTCACCACCTATTACACCACTGTATTAAGAGCGCCCTGAACACCAAAGGTCAATCGGGGTTGCACACTGCTATGACGCCCCTGTATCCCCTAAGCAAATCGAAAGGATATCTCATGCGACCTTCAGGACGTGAACTAAACGAAATGCGCGCCGTTTCTATCGAAACGAACGTAACAAAACACGCCGAAGGTTCGTGTATGATCAAAATGGGCGACACGCATGTTCTGTGTACCGGAACTATCGAAAACCGCGTGCCGCCTTTTATCAAAGGCTCCGGTCTGGGTTGGGTAACCGCTGAATACGGCATGCTTCCCCGCTCAACCACATCACGCATGCGTCGTGAAGCGACAGCGGGCAAGCAAGGTGGTCGCACAGTCGAAATTCAGAGACTAATAGGGCGTTCCTTGCGCGCAGGTGTTGATCGTGTGGCCATGGGGGAACGTCAAATCACCATCGATTGCGACGTTATACAAGCGGATGGTGGAACGAGATGCGCCTCTATCACGGGTGGCTGGGTTGCTTTGAAACTAGCAGTGAATAAGCTTATCAAAGCAGGTGATATCGTATCCGACCCGCTCATCAGTCCAGTTTCTGCAATCTCTTGTGGCATCTACGCGGGTCAGCCTGTGCTTGATCTTGATTACCCTGAAGACAGCGAAGCAGGCGTTGATGGCAACTTCATCATGCTCGCCAACGGTCAAATGATCGAAACACAGATGAGCGCTGAAGGCAGCACATATTCGCGTGATCAGATGAACCAGCTGATCGACTTGGCGGAAAAGGGTGTCTCAGAGCTTTCGGCACTACAACTGGCTGCAACTACATGAACCGGAAATTCTCAGGCGACACGCTTCTGATCGCGACCCACAATGCAGGTAAGCTCGAGGAAATGCGCGAATTGCTTGCCCCGTTCGGGGTAAGCGTTGTTGGTGCGGCTGAGAAGAACTTGCCCGAGCCTGAAGAGACGGAAGACAACTTCGTTGGAAACGCGCGCATTAAGGCACATGCCGCTGTGAAAGCGACGGGTCTTCCTGCCCTGTCCGATGACAGCGGGATCGAAGTCGAGGCGCTCAACAATGAACCCGGTGTTTACACCGCTGACTGGGCTGAAACGCCCAACGGTCGTGACTTCGTGATGGCGATGACCAAGACACACGACAAGCTTGAAGCGGTTAACGCGCCTCATCCCCGTCGCGCGCGCTTTTGTTCAACCCTCGTGCTTGCTTGGCCTGATGGTCATGACGAAGTGTTCGAAGGAAAAGTTAACGGTTCCCTCGTCTGGCCCATGCGCGGTCAAGTCGGTCATGGCTACGATCCTATGTTCCAACCTGACGGCTATGACATAACCTTTGGCGAAATGGCATTCGAGAAAAAGAATGAAATCAGTCATCGCGCCGATGCATTCGCAAAACTCGTGAAGGGCTGCTTTGAACGCTGATTGGCAAAATGGTGGCTTTGGCATTTATGTGCATTGGCCGTTTTGCCAAGCCAAGTGTCCCTACTGCGATTTCAACTCTCATGTTTCACGCGAAATAGATGAGAGCCGTTGGCTAAACGCGTACACGTCTGAGCTAGACCGTGCAGCACTGGAACTCCCGGGTCGCGTCGTAAACGCCGTCTTCTTTGGCGGTGGCACACCGAGCCTCATGCATCCTGACACAGTCGCTGCGATCATCGGGCGAATCCGGAAACTCTGGCCGATGCCGAACGACCCAGAAATTACACTTGAAGCAAATCCCGGATCTGTGGAAGCTGGCCGCTTTCGTGGATATGCCGATGGCGGCGTCACGCGGATCTCCATGGGTGTGCAAGCGCTGAATGATCGCGATCTCAAGCGCCTTGGGCGCCTTCATAACGTCGATGAGGCGAAAAAAGCCTTCGACATAGCCCGCTCAACCTTTGAGAGAGTTTCATTCGATCTTATCTACGCCCGGCAGGACCAAACGCTGCAAGATTGGAAAAAGGAGCTAAAAGAAGCCCTTTGTTTGGCAATTGATCATTTGTCACTTTATCAGCTAACTATCGAGAAAGGCACAGCTTTTTCGGATAGATACGAAAAAGGAGGGCTCACAGGGCTTCCTGTGGAGGACCTCGCTGCAGATATGTACGACGCGACCAACGAGCTCTGCGAGAGAGCCGGTTTATTTGGTTATGAAGTTTCCAATTACGCGAAGGTCGGAGCCGAATCTCGGCACAATTTGATCTATTGGCGCTACGGCGATTACCTTGGCATCGGACCCGGCGCACACGGTCGACTCACCATCGACGGCGTGAAACACGCGACCGAACATTTCAAAATGCCAAACGCTTGGCTTGAACACGCAGAACGCGGAAGAGGCGAAAAAGTTAGGGACGCACTGAGCGGTATCGATCAAGCGAACGAGTACTTGATTATGGGCCTTCGGATCACCGATGGCATCGACAGAAACCGCCTCGAAAATCTCGCCGGGACTGAAGTTGATAACGCGGCTTTACGCCATCTCACGGACTTAGGCTTGATCGAAGAAAGTGGTTCACGTTTGCGAACTACTTCTCAAGGGCGTTTGTTGCTGAACTCCGTGATCGGGGAACTGATCTTCTAACTGATGCTCAGGATGCGGCAAATCTCATCGAGCTGATCCAAAGACGCATATTTGATCGTCACCTGACCAGACTCCCCGCCCGCTTTATGATCAACTTGAACTGGTAGGCCCAATGCCGCAGACAAATCACTTTCCAGCGCTTTAGTGTCTGCATCCTTCTCGACAGCGGTCCCTTTTGAACGGGTCGAACTGGACGAACCGCCCTCATCCTTTTTCTTGGCCAACGCTTCAGTTGCACGTACAGACAAACCTTGCGCCACAACCTGCTTCGCCAAACCAGATGGATCATCAGATGTAATCAACGCACGTGCATGACCAGCTGAAAGCTTCCCTTCAACCAAGAGCTCTTGAACATCCCTAGGAAGGTGCAACAGGCGCAACAGGTTCGCGATGTGGCTACGGCTTTTGCCCAACTCCTCCGCAAGCTTTTCTTGTGTGTGGCCGAACTTGTCCATCAGTTGGCGATAGCCTGCTGCTTCTTCAACTGGGTTCAGATCGGCACGCTGAATGTTCTCAATGATCGCGACTTCAAGAACTTCCGTATCTGTAAAGTCGCGCACAAGAACTGGGATTTCGTGCAGTTGCGCCATTTGCGCAGCACGCCAACGACGCTCGCCCGCAACAATCTCAAACTCGCCATCTCCTGTCGAACGCTTTCGCACGATAAGCGGCTGAATGATCCCTTTCGCCTTAATAGACGCTGAAAGGTCCTGTAAATGCTCATCAGTAAAACTGCGTCGCGGCTGATCCGGATTTGGAAATACCTTTTCGATCGGGACAATCAAATCAGGACGCGCAGCACTGTTAGGCGTACTCGTAGGTTCTGGCCCAACATCGGCCATCAAAGCTGAAAGGCCCCGACCCAAACCACGGTTCTTCTTCATATCTGCCATATTCGTTTTCCTTTAAGCCGAGAGCCTAGCGTTTTTTGCGATCACTTCACGCGCGAGGTCACCGTAAGCCTTGGCGCCTTTTGACAATGGATCGTAATTCAAAACCGGCACCGCGAAAGAAGGCGCTTCACTGACGCGGACATTTCTTGGGATTTTGGTTTGAAAGACGATGTCACCTAGATTTTCACGCGCATCGTTTTCCACCTGTTGAGACAGGTTGTTGCGCGCGTCAAACATGGTCAAAACAACGCCTTCGATCCGCAGATCTGGATTTGCTGTTTGGCGTACTTCGCGAATAGTCAGCATAAGCTGCGAAAGACCTTCGAGGGCGAAAAATTCACTTTGGAGCGGTACAAGAACAGAATGAGACGCAACCATCGCGTTAACCGTCAATAGGTTCAAAGACGGTGGGCAATCGATCAGAATGTAGTCAAACTCATATTCGTCCATCAAAGGCTGGCGTAGCGCGTCATGAAGAAGAAAACTACGTTTCTCATTGGACATAAGCTCAATATCAGCGGAGCTAAGATCAACTGTCGCTGGAACAATATTCAAGCCATCAGTTTGAGTGTTTAGAATCACATCGGACAACGCGACATCATCAAGCAACAGCTCATACGTTGTATATTCCCGCGCACTTCCTTCAATGCCAAGTCCAGTGGACGCGTTTCCCTGCGGATCAAGATCAATAATGAGAACGCGCATACCTTCAGCCACCAAAGATGCAGCTAGATTAATAGTCGTTGTTGTTTTTCCAACGCCACCCTTTTGATTGGCAATCGCTACAATTTTCGTATCCATAGATCGCGTAGGGTCAGACATGTTCAATCCTGTTTATACGTAAAATAACAGCTTCGTCGCTGGTTTCACTTTTAATCGCTTCATATTCAAAGCGCCATGAGTCTTGTGCCGCTTGAACTTCTTTTTTCCAATTTACGCCCTTAAGAAAAAGGCAAGTTCCGGTTTTTGATAAATGCAAATTTGCAAATTCTAATAGCTTACTCAAGTCAGCAAGCGCGCGCGCTGTCAGTACATCAGCGTTTATTGGGGTTAATTTTTCAACACGCTCTGAAAGGATCTGCACCTTACATTCCGTCTCCCTCGCAACTGTACGGAGAAAAGCGCATTTGCGTTGATCGCTCTCAACCAGAGTTGTCATCCGATCCGGCGCAAGCTGTTTCGAAAGGATTGCCAACACCATTCCTGGAAAGCCACCGCCAGAACCGATGTCCAGCCAACTCGTTGTTTGTTGATCGCTTTGTCGAAAAATCTGCGCAGAATCGAGTATGTGACGCTCCCAAATTTGATCAAGTGTCGCTCTGGAAACCAGGTTTATCTTCGGATTCCACTTCAAAAGCAGCGCTTCATAGTGCTTCAAGCGCTCAATTGTTTCACGTGAAACATCTAGATTACCTAGTTGATCGCTCATTTCAGGCACGCTTCCGCTGACGTAGCTTTGCCAGCAGCAAAGTTAACGCAGCAGGTGTCATACCATCCACACGCCCCGCTTGCGCGATATTCATGGGCTGCACACGACCAAGTTTCAACTTCAATTCATTTGAAAGGCTATCAATACCCTCATAATCGAAGTCTTCTGGGATAATTTGAGCCTCGTCACGCTTCAGCGCATCAACATCCTTCTGCTGACGCGCGATATAGTTCGAATACAGCGCATCACGCTCTACCTGCTGTGCTATCTCTTTATCAGTCTCAGCGAGCTCGGGAAACAGCCCAAACATGTCGGAAAACGCAACATCAGGGAACGCCAGAACTTGTACCCCATCACGGCGATTGCCGTCTTGATTGACGAAAACACCACCAGCATTGATCTCTTTAGGTGTCATAGAACGAGACTTTAGCTTTTCTACAACAGCAAAGATCTTTGCTTTCTTGTTTTCAAACGAGTCCAATCTCTCTTGATGGACGCACCCAAGCTCCATACCAATTGGGGTAAGACGTTGATCAGCGTTGTCAGCACGAAGTGAAAGCCTAAACTCTGCGCGCGACGTAAACATTCTATAAGGCTCGGTCACACCCCGTGTTGTGAGATCATCAATCATGACGCCGATGTAACTGTTTGTTCGGCTGAAGATGAAGGGTTCACGCTTCTGAACTGCTAAAGCGGCATTTAGACCAGCCGCCAGCCCTTGCGCTGCGGCCTCTTCATACCCTGTCGTGCCATTAATCTGCCCAGCAAGATAAAGTCCTTCATACCCTTTTACACTTAAACGCGCATCGAGGGCGCGCGGATCGACATAATCGTATTCGATGGCATAACCAGGTTGAATGATCTTCGCCTCCTCAAGTCCAACGATTGTTTGGACGTAGGCATGCTGCACATCCTCAGGAAGGCTGGTCGAAATTCCGTTTGGATAAACCGTATGATCATTAACTCCCTCTGGCTCTAAAAAGACCTGATGAGAGGTTTTATCAGCGAAGCGTACAATTTTATCTTCGATCGACGGGCAATATCTGGGGCCAATTCCGTCGATGTGGCCACCATACATCGCACTTTGCTTAAGGTTTTCTTCAATCAATTTATGCGTATTGGCGTTTGTGTGGGTGATTCCACAGTTAACTTGCGGCGCACTCACCCCTTTAGACATGAACGAAAACAGGACCGGGTCATTATCACCTGGTTGGCTTTCAAGCATGTCCCAATTTATAGTTCGACCATCTAGCCGCGGCGGTGTTCCAGTTTTTAGTCGCCCCAATGGCAGATCAAAACTATCGATCCGCTCCGCCAGCTTGATCGAGGGCTTATCACCCATACGCCCACCCGGCTTTGACACGTCACCGATATGAATAACACCACGCAGGAATGTTCCAGTGGTCAGAACAACAGCTTCGCACGAAAGCTCACTTCCGTCAGCGAGCTGGACGCCCTTGATCTTCCGACCTTCCATGATGAAATCAGTGACTTCGCCTTCAACGATACTTAAGTTCTCTTGCTTCTCGATCTCATTCAACATTTCAATGCGGTAAATCGCACGATCAGATTGAGCGCGTGGACCTTGAACTGCTGGACCCTTACGACGGTTAAGAAGCCGAAATTGAATGCCGGCCTTGTCGGCGACATGCCCCATTACACCATCAAGCGCGTCGATTTCTCGAACAAGGTGGCCCTTACCAAGCCCCCCAATAGCAGGATTACATGACATAACGCCAATGCCATCTCGGCTTAGCGTAATCAGCGCAGTGCTGACCCCCATGCGAGCGGAAGCGTGCGCCGCATCACAACCCGCGTGACCGCCACCAATAACGACAACATCAAAATGAGATTGTTTCACGTGAAACATTCCTTACTTACCAAGACAGAAGCTGGAAAAAATTTCGTCCAAGAGATTCTCAACATCTACATGACCGATGAGACTGTTCAAAGCACGAATAGCAGAGCGCAAATCCTCAGCAACGATATCATAATGATCCGGGCCAAAGTTTAACCCACTCTTCGCAGCATCCAAACACTGCATCGAAACGATAAGCGCCTGCCTATGCCGTTCCCGCGTTGCTATACCAGCACTCGCAGATCGGTCCAACAAAGTGTTGGAAATCAGCGAGACAAGATCATCTACACCTTCGCCTGTTTTACCAGACACCGCCATTAAGCCTCGATCCGATGAAATATCGGCCTTGCCCACGACTTCGATATCACCTGTTTGAGGAGACAGAGGAAGATCTTCACCATCAAATGACTTAAGAAAAACACGAAGATCTGCCGTTTCGGCGCGTTGAAGCGCTCGATCGATACCGATCTTTTCCACAAAATCTTCCGTTTCCCGTAAACCCGCAGTGTCCAATATAGTTACGGCCAGCCCGTTAAGGTCCAACTTCACTTCAATGACATCGCGCGTTGTTCCAGCATATTCAGAAGTAATTGCCGCATCGCGCCCTGCGATCGAGTTAAGCAACGTAGATTTACCAACGTTGGGTGCGCCTATAATTGCGACTTCAAAACCCGTTCTGATCCGTTCGGCGGATTTCACGCCTTCGGCTTCTTTCACAATCGCGGCTTGGCTGCGCTCAAGAAGCTCCATTACTTCCGGCGTCACGTCTACAGGGACATCCTCGTCGGCGAAATCTATCGTCGCCTCGAGCAGTGATGCCGCTCTTATCAGATCAGTTCGCCAAACTTCAGCTGTGCGACCAAGATCACCGGCCAACACACGCACAGCTTGCTTGCGTTGTGCTTCTGTTTCAGCGTCGATCAAATCAGCAAGTCCTTCGACCTGCGCTAAATCGAGTTTGCCGTTTTCCAAAGCACGACGTGTGAATTCACCTGGCTCTGCGAGGCGCAAACTGTCAACTTCACCAAGCAATTCCATCATCCGAGAAACGATTGCCGTACTCCCATGAAGATGAAACTCAACGACCGGCTCGCCAGTGAAACTCTTACGATCTTCAAACGTCAAAACTAATGCTTGATCAATCAAAGCACCGTTTTTGTCCGTCAGACTTCGAAGCCCTGCCTTGTGCGACGCTGGAAGGTTGGAACAAAACACCAAACCAGCATCCCAAGCGCGCGCACCTGAAATTCGAATGACAGAAACACCTGCTTTACCTTGCGCCGTCGCAAGCGCAAAAATCGTGTCCATGACACCTGCCCCGTGTTGGTTTTAGGTATTCATTGAATCGAAGAACTCAGCATTGCTCTTTGTTTGCTTGAGTTTACCAAGCAAGAACTCAACAGCGTCTGTCGTACCCATCGGGTTAAGGATACGGCGCAGAACGAAGGTTTTCTGCATATCAACCTTATCGATGAGCAAGTCTTCCTTGCGGGTACCGGACTTGAGAATATCGATTGCTGGGTAAACACGCTTGTCAGAGATTTTACGATCCAGAACAATTTCAGAGTTACCCGTACCTTTGAATTCTTCAAAGATCACCTCGTCCATGCGCGAACCAGTATCGATCAAAGCTGTTGAGATAATAGTAAGCGAGCCACCTTCTTCAATGTTACGCGCCGCACCAAAGAAACGCTTTGGCCGCTGGAGCGCATTCGCGTCTACACCGCCTGTTAGTACCTTACCAGATGATGGCACCACAGTATTGAAGGCTCTACCAAGTCTTGTGATAGAGTCTAGTAAAATGACTACATCTCGCTTATGTTCAACCAAGCGCTTGGCTTTTTCGATGACCATTTCGGAAACAGCTACGTGACGCGTTGCCGGTTCATCAAACGTGGACGATACGACTTCACCCTTTACGGAACGCTGCATGTCGGTGACTTCTTCAGGACGTTCATCGATCAGAAGAACAATCAGGTAGCACTCTGGGTGATTCGCTTCGATGCTGGCTGCGATGTTTTGCAGAAGAACGGTCTTACCGGTACGCGGTGGCGCAACAATCAAACAACGCTGGCCCTTACCAATCGGCGCGACCAAGTCGATAACCCGTGCAGAGCGATCCTTGATGGTTGGATCTTCGATCTCCATCTTGAAACGCTCATCAGGGTAAAGCGGTGTGAGGTTATCAAAGGCGATTTTGTGCTTTGTTTTCTCAGGTGCCTCGAAATTGATCTGCATAACATTGATCAAAGCGAAATAGCGTTGATTGTCGTCAGGTGCGGTAATCACACCATCAACCGTGTCACCCGTGCGCAGTGAATATTTGCGGATCATTTCAGGGGAAACATAAATGTCATCAGGGCCTGGAAGATAGTTCGCTTCTGGTGAGCGCAAAAAACCGAAACCGTCTTGAAGAACTTCCAGAACACCGTCGCCCATGATCTCCCAACCTTCATCCGCGCGTTCGCGAAGAATTTGGAACATCATTTCGCCTTTACGCATTGTGGAGGCGTTTTCGATCTCTAGCTCTTCAGCCATGGAAACGAGGTTCTTGGGGCTTTGCGCTTTAAGCTGCGAAAGGGTGAGAGAGTTTTGTGTCATGGAAAAACCTTTGGACAGCACACGAGCGTGGCGCTGTTTGATAAAACTGGAATCAGGAAGTGCGCGTTTGTCCCGAATGGGCGCGCGTTGCGGCTCTGATACAGATCACACGCTGCGAAGTCAAACAGGCGCTTAGAACTTCACAACCACGGATACGACGATAAGGACCATCAAAAGGGTCGGTACCTCATTCATAAGCCTATATTGCCGCCCTGAGAGCGTATTTGAGCCGTTAATGAAATCTTTACGACGTTTACCTAGCCATTCATGGAAGACTGTCATCGCAATCACCGACGCCCCTTTCACCCAGGGCCACCAAGAGGACCAATCAACAATACCGGGTGTTACGACCAGACATAGACCAAAGATCCAGGTGGCAATCATCGCGGGCTGCATGATCACTTTGAAAAGCTTCATTTCCATGTCTTGGTAGGTTTCGTGTAACAGACCTGTGGGATCAGCACGCTCTACGTGGTTCACAAGCAATCTTGGAAAGTAGAACAACCCTGCCATCCAAGAGATGACTGCCATGATATGCAGTGATTTGATCCAAGGATATGCTGAGGCGAGTAAGTCTGACATGTCCTATCCTTAATAATAATAAATAAAAGAAGAAAGGTTGATGATTAAGTAGGGAGACCTGTTTCTGTGGATTAATGAGTTTTCCCCAAGATCACACACATTTTCAAAAGGCGAAACTTATCCTTTAAGACTGTACCATATATAAATATTAACTAACAAAAACAATGTCTTGCACTATTTTTACCTGTGGATAAATATAGCACTTAACCTTGGTAACTTCTGATAGATCAAATATTTGGGCACTTAAATTTATCCTCATCCACAGCGGAGGAATCGGTGCGCTTTTGCTTGGAACGACGTGGAATTCCCCAGCTTGCCAAGTCTCACCAAGTTGCCCAGTAATACTCCTTAATAAATCCTTACCTTGATCCACGGAATTATCCACATGCCTGCTTCCCTTATCCTAGCGTCCGGTTCTGAAACGCGGCGTGAGATGCTGCAAAATGCAGGTCTTGAGATTGACATCATTAAGCCCCGAGTTGACGAAGAGATGATGCGCGACGCGCTGTTGGCAGAAGAAGCTTTGCCACGCGATATTGCAGACGCGCTAGCAGAAATGAAAGCACGTAAGGTGAGCGAGAAATATCCGGATCGTCTTGTTCTTGGATGTGATCAAGTTCTTGATTTTCGGGGGGAATTGATAAGCAAAGCACGCAGTATCGAAGAAGCGCGTGAACAGCTGATCAAACTTCGGGGTGCACGACATACGCTTTTGTCTGCTGCCGTCCTTTATGAAGAGGGAAAGCCAATCTGGCGTCACGTGGGTCAAGCGCGTTTGACCACGCGTGTGTTTAGCGATGCTTTTCTTGATGATTATCTTGCGCGCAATTGGGACGATGTTCGTCATTGTGTGGGTTGCTATAAACTAGAGGCCGAAGGCGTACGTTTGTTTGCGCAGGTTGAGGGCAATCATTTCACCGTCCTTGGCCTTCCCCTCATCGAACTGGTCAATTATCTCACCCTCAAAGGGGAGTTACAGCAATGACTGAGCAGAAAATTCCATTGGCAGGTGTGATCGGTCACCCGATCGCGCATTCAAAATCGCCACAGCTTCACGGTCATTGGCTGCGTAAATATTCAATCAAAGGGCACTACATTCCAATGGATGTTGCGCCTGAGGACCTTGAATCCACGATTAAGATGCTCCCGAAGATAGGGTTTGTTGGCTTGAACGTTACCATTCCGCACAAGGAAGCGGTGATGGATATCGCTGATTTGGTGACAGATCGGGCAAAGCTGATTGGTGCCGCCAACACGCTTATCTTTCGCAAAGATGGCAAGATTCATGCGGACAACACCGATGGCTACGGATTTATGCAAAATTTGCTACAAAGCGCGCCAAGATGGAATCCGAGAGCAGGACCAGCGATGGTGTTGGGTGCTGGTGGCGCTGCACGCGCTGTTCTTGCGTCCTTTATAGATATTGGCGTGCCAGAAATCCTTTTGACCAACCGGACACGTGGACGTGCGGAACAATTAAAGAATGATTTTGGTGACAAGGTTACAGTCATTGATTGGGTTCAGGCTGGCAATGCTATGGAAGGGGTTAATGCTGTGATCAACACGACGTCGCTTGGTATGATCGGCAAGCCTGAAATGCGCGTGCCTTTGGATGCGCTTGCTCCGGGTATGTTGGTAAGTGATTTGGTCTATGCGCCATTGCAGACGAAACTTTTACGCGCTGCAACAGAGGCAGGTGCAACTGCCGTTGACGGGTTGGGCATGCTTTTGCATCAAGCCGCGCCAGGGTTTGAGCGTTGGTTCAAAGTAAAGCCAGATGTTGATGATGAACTCCGCGCAGTTGTGTTGCGATGAGTTTCAAGCTTGGACTGACGGGTTCCATCGGGATGGGAAAATCGACGACAGCGCAAATGTTCGCACAATCAGGTTGCGCCGTTTGGGATGCGGACGCGGCTGTGCATCGCCTTTATTCAAAAGGTGGCGCAGCGGTGGCGCCCATGCAGGCCCTATTCCCCGATGTGATTGTTGATGGCGCTGTTTCACGCGACGCTTTGCGCGAAGTGATTGGCGCTGATCCCAGCACATTAAAGCAGATAGAAAGCATCGTTCATCCGCTTGTTGGGCAAGATCGGGCAACATTCATAGCAAATGCTAATGAGAGTATTTTGGTCTTTGACATACCCATTCTGTTCGAGACCGGTGGCAACAAGGCAATGGATGCTGTCGCGTGTGTACGCACTGATGCAACGACCCAGCGCGAACGTGTTCTCGCAAGGGGCACTATGACCGACGCACAGTTTGAACAAATCCTCGGCAAGCAAATGCCCATTGAAAAAAAGTGCGCGCTTAGTGATTATGTGATCGAGACTGACACGCTTGAGCATGCCCAAGAGCAGGTTGAAGCAATCATTAACGATATAAACGGAAAGCTGAATAATGCGTGAACTGGTTTTGGACACGGAAACGACTGGCTTTGATCCGCAACAGGGCGACCGAATTGTAGAGATTGGTGCAGTTGAGCTGATCAACCAGATGCCAACAGGGCGCACGTATCATCAATATATCAATCCTGAACGCGCCATGCCAAATGAAGCGTTTGAGGTACATGGGCTTGGTGATGACTTCTTGCGCGATAAACCTGTGTTCAAGCAGATTGCACAAGAGTTTCTGGATTTTGTTGGCACTGACAAAATGGTCATCCACAACGCCGCATTTGATATGAAATTTCTGAATGCAGAGCTTGGTTGGCTAAATCTGCCGCAATTGCCTTGGGAGCAAGCGCTCGACACGCTGGCTATCGCACGCAAGAAATTTCCCGGTTCGCCTGCGTCACTGGATGCACTTTGTCGTCGCTTCAATATCGACAATTCAAACCGCACCTTGCACGGCGCCTTGCTCGATTCTGAAATTCTTGCGGAAGTTTATTTGGAGTTGTTGGGTGGTCGTCAGCCGGGTCTCGTGCTTGCCAATTCTGGCGGGGGTACGAATAGCGGACCTGAAGAAACGTGGCGCGCATCTAAGCGTCCTACTCCGCTTGCGCCTCGGATCACCGAAGACGAAGCCAAAGCGCATGCCACCTTTGTTGAAAAACTCGGGGAAGACGCGCTTTGGTCTAAGCTTGGTTAACGCGTAGTTTAGTTAGGCTGCGCTTGCGCTGCTGCTTCTGCCTGACGACGCGCAATTTCGTTGCGGTAAAGCGCTACGAAATCAATGTTCTCAAGGTTCAATGGTGGGAAGCCACCATCACGCGTGACGTCTGAGACGATACGGCGCACAAACGGGAACGTCATGCGCGGGCATTCGATCAACAAGAACGGATGCATCTGATCTTCTGGCACACCTTCAATGTGGAACACACCGGCATATTCAAGCTCGAGCAAGAATAGCTGCTGATCAGTGTCTTTCACCTTGGAGCTGATGTTCACTTTCGTGATCACTTCATATTGATGCTCGGCTGTGCGTTTCTTGGCATCTAGGTTCACCTGAACCTGAACATCTGGGTTCACTTCGCCTTGAATACCTTTTTGTGCCAGAATGTTCTCAAATGACATATCGCGAATGTATTGCGCGAGGATGTTCATTTTGACCTGCGGTGCCTCTGCAGCGGCGCCCGCGTCTGGTGTTTCGTTCTCAGCCATTTAATTTCTCCGGTTTTTTATCAGTTGGCGGTTGCTTAGCAGCAAGCGAGTTGGGTCTCAATGCTTGGTCCAACCAGAAGGCGGTGCGTTCGGGTCGCGCGGAACTTCTTCGAATTCGCCATCGATAATGTTAGGGTCCTGACGCGCTCGCGGGTGAGTGAAGCTAGCACCAGATTGCGCTTGCCCTCCCATATCAAACGTTTGAACTTTGATCCGCGACTTGAGGTAGCGAAAAACAGCAGATCGCACACCCGGGACAAGCAGAGCAAAGCCAACAGCATCTGTAAAAAAGCCGGGTGTGAGCAAAAGCGCGCCAGATACAAGGATCATCGCCCCATGTGCGAGCGGTTCGGATGGATCAGAGAGCGTGCCGAAGGATTGTCGTAGGTTGTTCATCGCCAATGCGCCCTGTGTTCGCACCAAAAACGTTCCGATGACGGCCGTTAAAATAACGATTCCCAAAGTTGACCAAAGGCCAATCGCACCGCCGATTTGAATAAATAACGCGATTTCTATCAATGGTACCGACAAAAAGGCTAAAAATAACCACATCTTTCCGCTTCTCCTGTGACCTGCGGGCACAGTGGACTTGACCACCGCCCTTGCGTACATAAGTCCTCAACTAACGTGTTGCTATGCTTGAGAGGACGACACATCCATGAATTCGCCCATTATTCAGCTTTTGGTGCTTGCTGGCATCGCAGTTTTTTTAATTTTACGTCTTAAAAATGTTCTTGGGACACGGGAAGGTTTTGAAAAACCGCCTGCGGCTGCGCCAACAACGCGCAAGCGTCCCGAGTTCGAAGTGATCGAAGGCGGTCCTGATCTTGATATCGCAGATCACACAGATGGCATGCCTGAGGCGGCAGAAGCCTTGGCCAAAATGAAAGCGGCTGAACCCTCCTTCGGCGTTTCAGATTTTCTTGGCGGTGCCCGCGGCGCTTATGAGATGATCCTTATGGGGTTCGAGCGTGGCGATCTGGCTGATATCAAGCCGTTTCTTGACAATGATGTTTATGAAAGCTTCGCAGAAGTTGTTGAGCTTCGTGAAAAGCAGGGTCTTTCTGTGGAAGCTTCCTTTGTTGGTATTCGTGAGATGGCACTGGCAGATGCTACGTTTGACGATGAAAGCGGCATTGGTGAAGTGTCTGTGAAATTCATTGGTGAGATGACGTCTGTCGTACGTGACAATGCAGGTGAGATCGTTGAAGGGGACGAGAAGAAGATCAAGCGTCAAAAGGACGTTTGGACCTTCGCGCGTAAGATGGGCGCAGACGACCCGAACTGGCAACTTGTAGCCACTGGCGAATGATCGGTGCCCTTAGGGCATTATTACTTGCAGGGGGCGTTTTGATGAGCGCCCCCGCACAGGCGGAAACCGTCTACTCTATCCTTGATTTCGATGATCTTGACGGCTGGGCCGAAGACGATCATCAAGCAGCGCTTGATACGTTTCGCAATACCTGCCGCGACATGAAAACCCCCGATTGGCAAACCCTATGCCGCGCTGCGCAAGATCAGCAAAATGCGCGTGCGTTCTTTGAGTTGTTTTTTCGCCCTTTGTTGATCGAAGATGGCAAAGAAATGATGTTCACCGGATATTTCGAGCCGGAGCTTGACGGATCTCGCACAAAAACAGCACGTTATAAATATCCAATCTATGCCATGCCGCGCGATGCAAAGACTGCAGGTCAATGGTACACACGCCGTCAAATTCTTGAAGATGGGGTGATGGACGGTCTCAACCTTGAGATTTGTTATGTCGATGATCCTGTTGAGCTGTTCTTTTTGCAGATCCAGGGTTCAGGGCGCGTGCGCCTTCCCGACGGAAGTTTCTTGAGGGTCGGATTTGGTGGCTCGAATCGTCATAATTATCGCTCCATTGGAACAGAATTGGTGCGCCGTGGGATTTATCAATCCCATCAGGTGTCTGCCGAAGTCATCAAAAATTGGGTCCGCCGAAACCCCGAAGCGGGCAAAGAGCTGCTTTATCACAACCCTTCTTACGTGTTCTTTCGTGAAGTAAGCGAAGTTCCAGCTGACAAAGGTCCGCTTGGTGCGATGAACAGATCTATCACCACGATGCGGTCTGTTGCGGTTGATCCGAAATTCACACCCCTTGGTGCGCCTGTTTGGATTGAAAAAGATGGTGATAGCCCGCTGCGCCGCCTGATGGTAGCGCAAGATACGGGCTCTGCTATCAAGGGTGCGCAACGTGCTGACGTATTTTTTGGCACAGGCGATGAAGCTGGAAAGCAAGCTGGTCGTTTGCGCGACCCGGGCCGCATGGTTGTCCTGATGCCGATCCAGCGCGCTTATGCCTATTTGCCAGAGAACGTGCAGTAAGATGTCTCGCAGGCGCGTTAAGCAGGATGAGCTTGATCTTTGGAATCAAGTGGCACGTACGACGGAACGGTTAACTCCGCCAAAACGTTCAATCATTGTAGACGCCCCGCTTCAAGAGAAGTCACCAAAGCCACAAGCGAAAGCCATAGCGCCATTTACACTAGGCGCTCTCCCGACAGCGACACGTGAAATGTACGATGTTCTACCCGCATTGAGCGAACGGTTGCGAAGTGCGCCTGTGCAAATGGACGCGAAGTCGTACAAGACTATGCAACGCGGCAAACTGAAACCCGAAGGGCGTATCGATCTTCACGGAATGACAGTCGCGCAAGCGCATCCAGCGCTGATTTCGTTTATTATGTCTGCGCAATCTTCGGGAAAGCGCCTTGTTCTGGTGATCACTGGTAAAGGTGGCAAACGTGAAGAATTAGGGGCCATCGCCCCGCAACGCATGGGTGCGCTTAAGCGCCAGGTGCCAATTTGGTTGACTATGGCGCCTGTCTCAACGGCTGTTTTGCAAGTGACAGAAAGCCATATCAGGCATGGTGGGGCAGGGGCGTATTACGTTTATCTACGCCGCGCTCGGTAGCAATTTGCGCGACGTCGAAACCCCGATCCAGATCGAAAGTGACGTTACAACGAAGTAAACCGCGACCCAGATGTATTGTGTTTCAATGCCGATCCCCAAGTCGATCAAAATGCCTGTTAACCCTGGCCCAATTGCTGATCCAAGTACCATGACCGCAGCGGCGACTGCTTTAATTGCGCCTAGATGCGCTGTTCCGTAGAATTCTGCCCAGAAGGCTGCGATTAAAGTTGATTGCGCACCTGCTGTAAGGGCCATGAAGAAAAAGCCCCAGCCAAGCCCCAACATATGTGTCGCAAAGATTGCAAAAGCCGCAACCATTGGAATCTGATGGAACGGCAGCAATCGCGCTGTGCCGAAACGATCCACTAAAACACCAATTGCGATCATTGCGACGACGGTTATGACTGTGAAAAACGGGAAATAACTCACCATTTGCAACGTACTGATCCCAATGACTGTGGAATAGTGCACCTGATGAAAGAAGAAGGCGGTATTGAAAGCGGATGGGCCAAGAATGGCGGGCACCATGAGCCAGAAAAGCGGATGGCGGAGCATATCTTTGCGGCTCCAATGAAGTCCGCGCATGCCAAGGCTGTCATTGCTTTGAGCCATCGATGCGGGTGTACGTTCTTTCGCCAAAAGGGTGAGCAGAATGGGAACCCCAAGCAAGGCGATACCAGCGCATAGGATCCAAATCACATGCCAGTCCAAAAGGGTCATCAACGCGACAACTGCGATGGGAAGGAAGGCTTGCCCAATTGAAAAGCCAAGCGCTGCGATCGAAAGTGCACGCCCGCGCGTCGCAACAAACCAGCGCGCCATTGCGACAGAGGCGATATGACTCATCATGCCCTGCCCTGTCAGACGAAGGGCGAAGATCACAAATGGCAAAAGCCAGAGCCAAGGATTAAACGCCATGGCCAAGCAGGCCATCGCAAGCGCAACAAGGGACATTGCACCCAGAGTGCGCACGCGAAAAATGTCAGCTTGGCGACCCGCCCAAACCATTACAATCGCAGACGCAGTGGTACCGACCGTGTACATCGAACCCCAACCACCGTGGCTAAGGTTGAACGCGCTTTGAATATCAGCCGCAAAAAGAGCGATGAAGAAAGTTTGCCCAAAGCTGGACAGATAGGTCAAAAGAACACCGGCACTTAGCCATCTGACATTCTCGCGCAGATAGGCTGCAAGCTCGTTCACGTGGCGCTACAAGACATAGCGGGAAACGTCGGTAGAGCGTGATAGTTCACCCAAATACGTCTCTACAAAGGCGGAATCGACTGAAATCGTTTCGCCGCCACGATCTGGTGCAGTGAAGGACAATTCTTCAAAGACACGCTCAAGCACTGTGTAAAGCCGCCGCGCGCCAATGTTTTCGACGCTTTGATTAACCTCAGCTGCGATCTTGGCGAGTGCGGCGATACCGTCATCTGTGAATGAGACGATGACTTCTTCGGTTTGCATCAAGGCTGTGTATTGGCGCGTCAACGCGTTGTCTGTTTCTGTCAGAATGCGAACAAAGTCCTCTTCCATCAGCGCGCGCAATTCAACGCGGATCGGCAAACGACCTTGAAGTTCTGGCAACAGATCAGAGGGTTTAGCGATGTGAAATGCGCCAGAGGCAATGAATAGAATATGATCCGTCTTTACGGGGCCATGTTTAGTACTGACGACCGTACCTTCGATAAGCGGAAGCAAATCGCGCTGCACACCTTCGCGGGACACATCACCACCGCGCGCGTCGGCGCGGGTGCAGACTTTGTCGATCTCATCAAGGAAGACGATGCCATTTTGCTCCACTGCTTCAAGCGCAGCGCGCGTGACGCTTTCATCATCGAGCAATTTGTCCGCTTCATCGCCAATAAGAACGTCGTAGCTTTCTGAAACGGTCATCTTCTTGCGCGTCGTGCGTCCGCCCATGGCTTTTCCGAAAAGGTCGCCAATGTTCATCATGCCCATGTTAGAGCCTGGTTGACCCGGTATTTCGAAACCCGACATGGGGTTCGAGGTATCCGCGATCTCCAGCTCGATCACTGTGTTATCCAGCTCGCCCGAACGTAGCTTCTTGCGAAACATCTCACGCGTCGCATCGCGTGCGCCTTCGCCCGCGATCGCTTCGATCACGCGCTCTTCTACGGCGGCTTCGGCTTTGGACTTCACATCCTCACGCATATATTCGCGGGTTTCGCTAATCGCATTTTCAACGAGATCACGAACAATCTGCTCCACATCGCGGCCCACGTAACCAACTTCAGTGAACTTGGTCGCCTCAACTTTGATGAAGGGCGCACGCGCGAGTTTAGCGAGGCGACGGCTGATTTCCGTTTTACCAACACCAGTTGGCCCGATCATCAGAATATTCTTCGGATAAACCTCGTCACGGAGATCATCGGCCAGCTGCTTGCGGCGCCAACGATTGCGCAGTGCCACGGCGACAGCGCGCTTTGCGTCGTTCTGACCTATGATGAAACGGTCGAGTTCCGAAACGATTTCGCGGGGGGTGAGGTCGGTCATAGTGAAGTCTCCGTCAGTCCCCATGGGGGTAATTTGTCTTTGCCGGGAAAGCTGGGCAATGCATCCATGATGCGCGCGCGCAACCCTTCCCACTTTGCGCCAAGGAATACGAGCCCAAGGCCAAGGATCAGAATGACGATAGCTGCGTTTCCATCGAGAACTGTGATCGCAAGCGCGACGATGTAGCCAATGCCAGCCACTAAAAAACTGCGTCGATCAATGATGATCGCAAAGATCGCCATTATCGCGAGGAAAGCGAGGAGTATGATCTGATTCAGCACGCCGCCGCTTTCAAGAAGCGTGAGCGCAACTGTGTTCACAATCGCAGGGGCTGCGATTACATGGAGCCAAAATCCAGAAGACGCACGACGTGTCACGCGGTGGGGGTCAGACATATCAAACCGCATCGCGATGAAAAGGCCGATAAGACCCAAGATGATCGTGATGTAAGCGTAAGGGCCATTGTTCGTGAGCATGAAGAAATCGCTCACGCTGGGGGTGTTGACGCCGCCTTGCACAACAAGTGCACCAGTCGCGACGAACACACCAAGGGCGATGAAGAAAACAGTGACAGGAATGCGAAACACGAAATAGAACGCTCCAAGAAGCAGCGTTGAAAGCGTGGCCGCGAAAGCAATCATAGATGCGCCATCAAAGCCAAAAAGATTGGCAAGGCTTGCGCCAATTTGTAGCCCACTCAGCCCCATCAAGACGACAAGCATGATGGAGGGTGCAACCATGCGGCGTTGCAATGTGAAATAGCGCGTGAGTGCATAGGTGACGACGACTGAAATGACGCCATAAACCAGCGCACTGCCATTGGCATTGTCAGACAGGAACGAATTGATCCCTGTCAGCCCCATCCAACCAGAGTAGAGAATGACCAGACCAATCACGATGAAAACTTCGTTAAAGCCGCGGAACAGCTCGAACGGCTCATCTAGCCCATCCATGTTTTCACGTGTGCCACGACGACTATCAGCCAGCGCCATAAGTGACGCTGCTTGTGGCTCTGTTAGGATATTAGAGGCAACAGCGGCGCGAATGTCATCTTTATCAAGGCTCATGCTTTTATCGTTTCCACGGTCAAACGCCCGTTTGTGTAAACGCAAATATCTGAAGCAATCGCCATTGCCTTGCGTGCGATATCTTCGGCATTCTGATCGCTGTCCATCAAAGCACGCGCAGCAGCGAGCGCAAAGTTGCCACCAGAGCCAATCGCAGTGACGTCATGCTCAGGCTCCAAGACATCGCCAGCGCCTGTTATAACGAACAGGTCTTTGCCGTCAGTGACGATCAACATCGCCTCGAGCTTTTGAAGGTATTTATCAGTGCGCCAGTCCTTGGCGAGCTCAACAGAAGCCCGCGCGAGTTGGCCGGGGGTTGCTTCCAGCTTTGCTTCTAAACGCTCAAGCAATGTGAATGCATCCGCAGTAGAACCAGCAAACCCAGCGACAACATCGTATCCACCGGGGGACAGACGGCGCACTTTCTTCGCAGTGCCCTTAATCACAGTTTGCCCAAGAGACACCTGACCATCGCCTGCAATTACAACTTCGCCACCTTTGCGCACGCCGATAATCGTGGTGCCGTGCCAGCCGGGGAATTCATCGCTGCTCATGGGCTCTCTCCTGATTTGTTAGTGACTATATGGAGGGGAGGGCGGCATGGTGCAAGAAAGAGGCACAAAAAAGCAAAAGGGCGCACCAGTGGCACGCCCTCTCATAAATCAAATAATCCGATTTAGATCGATTCATCGATCCAGCTTTGCAAAGCAGCTTTCGGAGCAGCACCTGCGCGGTTGGAAACAACTTCGCCGTCTTTGAAGATGAACAGCGCAGGAATACCGCGCACGCCCATTGCTGCAGCAGAATTCGGGTTGGAGTCGACATCGACTTTCACAACCTTAACTTTGTCGCCGTATTCAGTGGACAATTCTTCCAGCGCTGGGCCGATTTGCTTGCAAGGGCCACACCATTCTGCCCAGAAGTCGACAACGACTGGAACGGAGGAATTTTTGACTTCAGCGTCAAATGTGGCGTCGGTAACGGCAACAGTAGCCATGGGGCGTCTCCTAAGGAATATCGCGGTAAATCTAGATGCGCAAACCTAGGTATTGGGGGTCGCGCCGTCAAGGCGCATAGATGCGCCGGCCCTTTGGATTGCTGCGGTGGTTAAATCCGCATCAAGTTCCATCAAGCTTGCGGTGCCCGTCCAGACAATTGCTGTGCGTATGGTTTTCTGGGGATAAATCTCTGTCAAAGCAGCGCTGTACGCCCCCATTTGGCGAAGCAAGCCTTCCGGGCATGCATTCGCAGTCTTGGGAATTGCAGCGTTGGTTTTGAAGTCAATTGCCCAAACATCTTTGTCGTTCACGATAAGGCGATCAATGATGCCGTAGAGCGGTTTTTCTGAAAGTTCCGAAAGTTGCGCTGTGATTGGCACTTCTGAAAGAGTGCCCTCATCAAAGATAAACGAAAGGTGCTGCGCGGTGATGACATTTGCGGCTTCACTGACATACGCGTCAATGTTCGCTAGATCGGGAAGTAAAGCGTCGGCAATATTGCTCCAATGATCTTTGGGCGTTTGCGCAAAATGCTCGATCAGCAGATGGATCTGTGTTCCTCGTAATTTCGCTGCCTCTTCATCAAGAGCAGTCTCGCTCGGCAGCGCTTTTGCGCCACCTAGATCAGAGGGGCTGATGCTGGCTTTGCTTTCTTCGACCTCAGAAGCATTTTCACGAAAAATAGGCTCTAACACTGCAGTGTCTTGTACCAAAGCAGGTGTGGTCAGTTGTTCGTCCGCTTCCCAAGGAGCAGGCTCGATTCGAATACCGCGACCAAATCCAAAGTCATGCTCTACGTGTGGGCGTTCGCGCGCAGCAGCGCTGACCATGCCGTACCAGCTGTCTTCATCACTTTTACCAAGATCGCCCGCAGCGCCAAGGATCAACCATTTCTCTGCGCGGGTCATCGCGACATACAAAAGGCGCATGCGTTCTTCGGCTTGGCGTTCCTCGCGCTGGGTTTTGGCGGCAAGCACATTCGCAGGCGCATCTTCATTGCGTACGTTCCAGCCAACGAGGGTCTCCATCTCGATCAGCGAACCACCGTTTGGGCTGCGCCGTTTTTGGGTCTCAGGCATGATGACAATCGGCGCTTCAAGACCTTTTGAGCCATGCACCGTCATCACGCGAATTTCGTCACGATCCTGACTAAGCTGGCGTTTGATCGTCAGGTCATCGGTTTCCATCCAAGTTAGAAACCCTGTGAGTGATGGAATGCGAGATCGCTCAAACGAAAGCGCTTGTGCAAGCAAAGCATCAATGCCGTCGTCCGCCTCACGCCCCAGACGCCCAATAAAACGACGACGCCCTTCGTGGCGGGTTAAAACGCGTTCGATCAGATCATAGGGGCGTAGAAAGTCTGCTTCTTTGCGCAAATCTTCGAGCAGTTCGAACACCATTGGATGCTGATCTTTTTGATTGCGCAATTCTTGCCACAGAAAACGTGCGTCACGCCCTTGGGCAAGATCAAAGAGCTGCTTCTCGCCCCACCCAATTAGTGGCGACTTAAGCACCACAGCAAGGGAATAATCATCCTCGGGTGTTGCAAGAAAACTCAGCAAGGCTTGCAAATCGCGCACAGCCATTTCTGCGCCAACCTTTAAGCGATCAGCACCTGCTATGGGCAGACCAGCCGTTTTGCAGGCGCGTATGATTTCTTCAAACAGATCAGAGCGACGCTGAACAAGGATCAAGATGTCGCCTGCACGTACTTTGCGAAACCCATCCTTATCATGAATCGACTCACCATAAGGGCCCGTCATCCGCTTGATTTCATCCGCGATGCGCTGGGCCATCAATACGGTTTCGTCATTTTCGCTTAGCTTATCGACCGTGTCGGACCAATTGCCCGGCTCTTGTTTCTCGGCCTTTTCAATCGCGGGCCATATATCGACACGACCTGGCGGCCCGCCCTCAAAAGCGAGGTGAGTAGAGCTGGCAAAACCAGCGGCGGCGTGTCCTTCGAATGTTTTGTCGACAAGTTCCAGAATGCATTGCGCGGAGCGGAAAGAGTAATGCAGTTCGGCATCAACGAGTGGCGTGTTTGTTGGGCGCAAACGGGTGTCAAACTCGCTACGCATACGATCAAACTCACGCGGGTCCGCCCCCTGGAACGAATAAATCGATTGCTTTTTGTCGCCGACAACGAAAATGGTGCGCGGAACCTCGTCGCGCGCTCCCTCTCCAGCGGTGATTTCAGAGGTGAGCCGTTCAATCACATCCCATTGCGTTGGGCTGGTGTCCTGTGCTTCGTCGACAAGGATATGATCGATGCCACCGTCGAGTTTATAAAGCACCCATTGCGCCATTTCGGAATTGGCAAGCAGGTCGCGCGTTTTCAGAATGAGATCGTCAAAATCAAGCCATCCGCGCGCTTGTTTGCTTGCTTCGTATCGTTTGAGAAACGCCGCAGCGAAGCGATTCAGATGAAGCGTTTTTTGCACGGCAGAGAGTTTGAGCCGCGAGGTACGCGCTGCTTCAACCCGTAGGATCCAAGCATCGAGCGCGTCTTGATGCGCAACGAAATTCTTTTGTGCACCTTTTGCTGGAACCTTGCCAACCTTCGCACTGCCATCTTTTTTGAGCAGGAAAGCATCTTCTAGAACGGGCAAAACGCTCGCATCAAGGGACGTAATCAAGGTTAATTTTTCGGCCATTTCGACGTCTCGAACACCGGACGTCTTAAGCACGTTAATAAGCGCAGTTAGCAGCTCTGCCTCACCCCCCAAAAAGACAGAGCTGGCGATCTTATCGTCGCTCAAGTCAGGGGCGACATCGTAGGCATGAAACACGGTACTGTCATCTGGCGGCGTGATCAAAGCGCTGCGATGGCGCACGATTTCACCGCTTAGTTCCGTCAAATCATAGGCACCTGTGACCGTCGCGAGATCAACGATCAACTGCGCGTCGGCGCTTGCTGCCATGTCTTCGATGATCTCCTCACGCAAGAGATCTGCTGCGCGCTCTTCCATTTCTGCGAACTGAGGCGACACGTTTGCTTCTAGTGGAAAGCGGCGCAGAACTGTGGAACAGAACGAGTGAATCGTCTGAATTTTCAAACCACCTGGCGCCTCGATGGCCGCTGCAAACAAGGTGCGCGCGCCGCGTAGGTCGTCCGCGTTGATCGCTCCTTCTTCACCCAATTCGCGCAGGGCATCGCGTAGCGTGTCGTCCTCTAGCATGGCCCACTCGCCAAGGCGTTTGAACAAGCGGTTTTGCATCTCTGCAGCGGCCGCTTTGGTATATGTTAGACATAGGATGCGTTCGGGCGGAACTTGGGCCAACAACAAGCGAGCAACGCGATCTGTTAATACACGTGTTTTGCCAGAGCCCGCGTTCGCGGAAAGCCAAGTGGACACATGAGGGCGCGCGGCGTTGACCTGCGCGAGGGTCGCATCGTTGCGCGCGATCATGGTTTTACTCCATCGTCATCCGGCATACTCGTTTCATCCCACTCACCAAAGCGAGCAAGCTGGTCATACCGACCAAAGCTTTTTGATTTTTCCATCGCGCGCCGCGCCGTATAGCCCTTATTAGGCTCTTGATAGTCCGCGATAAGCTTATGAAGTTCGCTCCAAACCTGTGCGGTTGGCTTTTCATCCAACGGCGCTTTCACTGATGTCACACTTGAGCCAACACCAAGATATGTCGCGCCTTCTACGTGGCGTGGGTTTATCCCGTCAAAGTCACCGCGTTCTGCCATCGCAGCTTCGAGCAAAAGCTGCATGTCAAAGGCAATTTGTTGGTTTTTGGTGGGAATAGCACCAGTTTTGTAATCATAAAGATGCGCGCCGCTGCGTGCGTCCAGATCAATACGGTCCGCTTTGACTGTAAGTGTAAAGCCAAGATCGGGCAGGGTGCTTTTGCCTTTTACTTCCAGTTTTGTTGAAACAGCATTTGTCTGTCGCTCACGTTCCTGAACGACGAAGTCATCAGCCAATCGCGCAATGCGTGCAGCCCACATAAGACGGGCAGACGGCCAATCCACATCACTGTCGAAAATGCGTTTGGCATGCGCCATAAGATCATTAGCGGTGTTGGCGCTGTCCCAGCTTCGCACGAAATCCTCAAACACCTGATGCACTGCAATGCCACGCAAACGTGCGTCAGCTGTTTTGACAAGACTGTCGAGGGGCGCAAGTTTGAGAACATGTTTGGCGTAGATCGCATAAGGATCCCGCACGAGTGTTTTGATTTCTGTAACTGACAGCTGATCGGGTCGAGCAGTGATCGCAGGCCTAGGTGACGGGCGCGCGGCGGGTGCGCTTTGGATCGGACTTTCCAAAAGTGCCGCGCGTTGGAGCCATGCGTTACCTCGTGCTTGCATTTGGCCGATCGCGTCGGGACCATTCTGATCCGGCAAACCGCCCATCAAATTGGTTAATCGGTTAAGCCAACGTGACGGCACAGTTTGCGCATCGTCTGAGCGCTGCGAACGGGTGAGCCAGACCTCTGGCGCGGCAATGGCTTGTTGAAAGTCGTGAGCCGACAAGCCAACGCGACGCTCGGGCAAAAGCAAGCCTGCTTCTGCGCGCATACGACGGTTGAGCCAAGGGTCAGGCTTTGGCGCTTCGGGCCAGCTGCCCTCGTTCAAGGCAGCAAGGATGAGCAAATCAGCGCCTTGAACACGTGCTTCCAGTGTTCCCCAAATCAGAACGTTGGGGTGGCCCAAGTCAGGGTTACGCACTTCGCCGCTTGATAAAATCCCACCGAACAAATCGGCATAGTCGCGCGCGCTAAGATCGGGCAAAGCATCAAGAACGGGTTGAAGGGCGTGCCACTGCGCGAGCGCTGCGCGACCCGCTGCTTCTTGCCATAACTCACCAGTTCCAGCGCCTATCGAACCTTGCGAGATACATTCTGCCAAGTCGATATGCCTCTGCGCAAACTCAGCCGCGTTCTGCGGACCCTCGCACATGAGATCACAAAAGGTTTGCGCTACCCAATCAGCCCACTCTTTTGCACCCTCAAGCTTATTCTTTTTTGCCCAATCCATCAGACTTTCTGCGGTTGGAAAGGCGGGCCCATACTTGCGGATCGAGAGTTCCAACTCACGAGTGAGACGCAAATGATCTCCGCGATCAGACCCTCGATGTGTAAGCGGATGTTTGAGCAGTGTCAGCAACGCTTCCGCATCCAGCGGTTGGGTGAAAAGCTCCAGTACGTGCCGCAAAAAACGACCAGGAGGCGAGAGTTGCAAAGGTGTTCCCGCACTGTCATCGGGTTTGATATTCCAACGATCCAGCGCTGCGGTTACTTGCCGGGTCAGCATTCTGTCAGGCGTAATAAGGGCTGTGGTTTTTCCCTCTTGCGCAGCGAGGCGTAATCGCATCGCAATGGCAAGCGCCTCTTCACGGGTGTTTTGTGCTTCAACCAGCGTTACATTTTCCATCGCACTGGGAAGATCGCCCAAATCAGGCCCGTCGCGTAGCCAACCATCGGTCACTGGAACAGGACGGAGCGCTAATGATACAACGGCGTTCCGACGTGCATCAATTGCTGGCGCAGTGCCCCACATCGGGACCCTTTTTGGATGAAGCGAAAGCGATTGAAGAAAGCGCGCGAAGCGATATTGCGGATGATCTTCTGGTGCGAGGCGAGCAGGGTGCTCGGCAATAAGCTCCTCCCACACCTCTGATGGCATATCCGCATCAAAACCGGGCAATATTACCGCGCCTTGAGGTAAATTCGCGACAGCATTCATAAGCAAAGCCGTTGTTCCGCGCGAGCCTGTTGAACCTGCGAGAATAATCGGATGCTCAGGTGGCGCAATGCGCCACTCCTCGATTTGAGCGAGGACGACAGCACGTGCACGCGCCTCTGTATCGGGATGTTCCTGTGATAAATCCAAGAACTGGCCGACGATGCCAATAAATTGCTGCGCGCGCGCCCAATGCCCCGAGATATCACTGACTTCTAGCTCCGAGATATCGTTGAGGGTGACGCCCTCGCCTTGCATCTCGTCCATCAAACCCGCGAGGGATTCAGCAAGATCGAACAAAGAACTACGCGATGCCAGAGACGGGTTCTGCCGCAGCAAAGCATCGACCAGCGAGATCAATTCAATGCGACGCGCCAGCGGTGAAACGGGTTGTGGTATCTTGTGAAACTTTGGTTCTTTGCCAAGATCACTGAGCAGCGTAATACGTGGAAGAAAATGCGGATTTCTATCTAGAAAAAGAGCAGTTACACGCCGCCGCATCCGCGCTGTATTCACGATCAAATGAACGCGCGCCATGTCTTCTGGCGCGTGGCCTTGCATGCGATCGAATATCCCAGAAACCAATGCTTTCGGGAAGTCGACACCGAGCTCTGATGCAAACACGCGCGCGTTTTCTTGTGGCTCAAACACTGGAATATCCAAGCATGTCTTCGGCGAGCGTGACCCCCTCAGGGGTGCCGACATCACACCAACGTCCGGCATATCGGACGCCATACATGCGTTTGCGCGACAGAAGTTTTTCCCAAAGAAGTTTGAGCGAGAAAGACGTTTCATTAATCTCGCTTAGGAGGTCTGTTCTTACAATTTGAACGCCTGTGTAAATGTCGCCCGCACCATAGGTCAGCCGCCCATCATCGGCCAAAATAAAGTCGCCGTTCCCTGTGTGGCCAACGGCGCTGCCCTTTGGCACACAAAGCAACAACGCGTCCATAGTTTCGGGATTCCAAGACTCTAATAAGGTAGAAAGAGCGTTAGGGCCTTGCCAAACGGCGTCGGTATTCATGGTGAAAACAAGGTTTGAGCCGAGTATAGGCAGCGCATTTTTTAAACCACCCCCTGTTTCTAAGATAATGTCCTGTTCTTCGATGACGGTGATGTCTTTATGGTCCTTCAGATGCGTTTTGATCTGTTCCGGAAAGTAGTGACAATTGACAACTTTTTTCAAATCAATGGATTGATCCACCTGTTCAAGTGCGTGATCAAGAAGGGTGCGGTTGGCAACGCGCACCAACGGTTTTGGTTGATGCTTGGTTAATTCGCGCATGCGTGTGCCAAATCCAGCGGCAAAAAGCATTACAGCGTTGGGACGGTCGCGCATTTGTCTTTAAGCCTTTTTAGGATGTCAGGTGTTGGTGTTGGGAGCGCTTTGTTCAAAAGCTCAGCGACCGGTTCGTTAGCTTTGTGCTTCAAATCGCGTTCGATGAATTCCCAGACGCGTGGAATGAAATCGACATAGTGTGGCTTGCCAAAGTGCATCGAAAGTCGTGCAAACACCCCTAATATGCGCAAGTTTCGTTGCAAGCCTAGTATGTGATAGGCATCTCTGAACTCTTGATCGTCAAGTTTGGAGTGCGCGATGTAACGTTGGATCATTGTCTCCTCGATAGCTACTGGTACATCTCGGCGCGCGTCCTTCAACATAGAAACGAGATCATATGCTGGATGACCCAGTTGCGCATCTTGATAGTCCAAAAGACCAACGCGCGCGTGTCCTTTGCGATCTGGGAGCCAAAGCAAATTTTCTGCGTGAAAATCTCGTTGAATAAGAACGCTGGGGGCACCGACTTTTGTTGCAAGCAAGTTGGAAAAAGCGGCCTTGAACGCCTCGCGCTGTTTAACGTCAACTTCGTCGTCAGCGCCGAACTGATACCAATCAAAAGCAAGCACAGCCATATCTGTCATTGAGTTGGTATCGTAGGGTACCAAAGATGGCGGGGTGGATTTATGTAGATGAAGCAAAACATCAGTCGCGGCTTCATAAAGCGGTATTTCAAGCTCTGGCAGGTCGCTAACCACTTTTGCATAGAGCGCATCGCCAAGATCCTCTATGACAAGCAGGCCATTGGCCTCATCGGCTGCAAAAATCTCAGGTGCGCTTAGCGAAAGACTGCGAAGGTAGTCAGTGATTTTAATAAATGGCCGAACGTCATTTCCAAGCGCCGGATCAGCATCCATAAGCACAGCGATGCGGCCATCTTTCCCTGCAGCGAGCCGCTGATATTTCCGCAACGAGGCGTCACCCGCGAGGTGTGAGCGCTCAGCATTGGCCCAATTTGTTTGGGCGAGAAATTCCGAAATAACACTTTCGCGCAGGCTCATAAGAAGGCTTTCATTATTTTGTCGGCTAGGTCGGATTTGTTGTTTTCGATTGCGACACGTCGCGCGTCTTCTTCTTCTTCGGTTGTTTCGAACAATAAGGTCACGGCCGATTTTGGTGTCGCGCTGCCTAATCGGTCGGGCCACTCAATAAGACAAATCGCACTGTTAAAGGCGTCTAGCAATCCAAGTTCGTCCGCTTCGCTCGGATCGCCCAAACGATAGAGATCGGCATGCCAAATTTCGCCCGAAAGCGTGTCGTACGTTTGAACGAGTGTAAAAGTTGGCGAAGGCACGTCTTCTGGAATTTTTTGCAAAGACTGGATCAGCGCACGTGCGAAAAAACTTTTGCCAGTGCCGATGTCACCCTGAAGCAAAAGCACGTCGCCTTTGGATAGAAGTGCACCTACTTTAACAGCGAACGCTGCGGTCGCGTTCGTACTGGTGAGTTCGATATGAGTTGATGTGACAGTCATATCGCGAAACTACGGTGCTTTCGGGGAACGTGAAACCGTGAATTTCGATCAAGCGACGGCGGAAGGTTTTTGCCGGACCTGCCTGTGCGCTGACTTTTGAACTTTCGGGAGGCTCAAAGATTGCAGGTTGGGCAAAAGTGTAACAAGGCTTGCACCAGACGCGAGCGGAGCAACGCGTAGCTCAACTGGTTGACCGTCTTTGCTGATGAGATTTGCGCTCCAAGCTTCGCGCTCCAAGCCTTCCGAAACGAAATTTCGAATTTCACCCCAAGCCGGGGTCGGTTGACAGGTCTTCTGACAAAGTCGCGTAATATCTTTGACTGACATATTGATTAGGTTTTGATCGGCGTCTTGTCCTAAAAACTCTAGCATAGCCGCGTTGTGTTGCTGCAAGTAGCCCGCTCTATTGAAAATGGCGATCGAATGATCGAGTGTATCAAGTGCTGACCGCGTGACATCGGCTTCTTCGCGAAAGCGGCGCGTTAGAGAGATTTCAGCGCTGATGTCCTCGAAAAGGAATGCGATTGCCCCATCCGGATGTGGACGCCCCGTCACCCGATAGGTGAGACCATTCGGAAGATGCCATGTTTCGCTAAAGTTATCATCGCTTGCAGCAAAAATAACGTCTGCAATCCGTTCACGCCAACTGGCGTAATTCTTTGGTTCGGGCATGATTTGATTATCGCGAAGTTGATCGAAAAAAGAGAATAGATTTGGACGTGCGGTAAGAAATTCTGGTCGAAGTTCCGTGAGATCAAAAAGCGAAGGGTTGAAGAGTACAAGCTGGCGGTTGCGGTCAAATATTGCGAGGCCAGTTGCGAGATGAGCAAATGTCTTAGCGAGTGTTTGAACAAAGTTGCGCTGGGCGGTTTCGGCGTTAACGACTGCATGAACGTCTGTTGCGAAGTAAAGATGACCATCCTCGAAGGATTGACGTGTGACATCAAACCAATGCGTGCGATTATGTGCTGGATCTTTCAAGGAAATGCGCTGTGCATTCTTTTCGAAATCCTGGGTTGGCGTAATTTCAAAAAGTGGAGCGTTTTTACGATCGATGCGTCGTGCCAGCGATTTGTAAAATGCGTTTGACCATTCAATCTTACCTGCTTTGTCGCTTTGCCAAACGGGGAACGGTGCATTTTCACTTACTGCTTGAACAAGCGCAATATTGGGCAGTGTGCTTAGAACGTTATGAACCGCGACATGACTCATGAAGTCGCTAATCTCGCGCTCGAACATAGTGAGTGAGAGACCGTCAACATGCTGCTCAATTTCGATCGTCATTGGGTCGATGTCGGAGAATGGCTGAAGTGATGTCAGAACAGGCGTCTCTGTTTCATTGATACACGTTGGTAAATCACCAAAACGGTGTTTCAAAGTATCTCGCAAGCACGTCCAATCTGGGTCCACAAGCTTTAGATCAGTCAAAAAGTCGCGCGCGTGTTCGTTGGTACAAACGAGTTTGCCAGCGTGATCAAATTCAAAAAGATACTGTCGTTTTAGAGGTATGACGCTTGGCTCTGTGGCGCGCATATCTGATCTGCCAAGAGTTTTGATGAAAGCAAAACTTGCCAAAGTGATGCTGAAAACCAGACCAATATCGACCCACGAGAGCGTAGTGAACATGCGAAATTCCCATTAAACCCCCTCTTTCATAGCGCGCTTATTCTTAATGAATGCTTAAGCCATATCGCTATTCGTAAATTTAGTAAGTTTGGTTTCGCACGTTTTCACCGGTCACTTCAGCGACATTGGAAAACGCGGCATCAACCTTTTCCCGAGGCCAAGTGACATCGATAACAGCACCAGTTTTTCCATTTGTTCTCTTGGCAAACTGAGATCCGCCATTAGAGAAGTGCAACTTTGCACCAGAGCGTTCGAGCAGCGTTTTTGCGATGAATAATCCGAGACCCATGCCCTCATACTCAGGCCGTTTTGCGCTTTCTTTTTCGGATTTTCGCTTGCGGACAAAAGGATCACCAATGCGCCCAATCAGGTGCAAGGGGAAGCCAGCGCCGTCATCGACAATGCGCACTCTGATCTCACTATCGCTCCAACTGGTTTCCACCCATATTGTTGTTTGTGCGAAATCGACGGCGTTCTGAACAAGGTTGCGCATGCCGTGGATAATTTCGGGTTTGCGAAGGATATCTGGTTGATCAAATAGATCAGCGTCGTGTTCTGCTTGCTCGAAGACAATCGCTTTTCCACGCTCCAGATGGGGTTCTGCGGCTTCTTCCAGAACGGCACTTAAGGGTGCCTTGCGCAGGTGCAGATCATCTTTGCCTGCGCGCCCCATTGATTGCAAAATATCGCGGCAGCGATCAGCTTGCTGAGAAATCAACGCTGCATCTTCGGCAAGTTCGGGCATGTCAGAAAGTTCATCTACGAGCTCAGAGCTAGCGAGCTTGATCGTTGCCAAGGGCGTGCCAAGTTCATGGGCTGCCGCAGCAACAACGCCACCAATATCTGTTAACTTCTGTTCTCGTGACAACGCCAAGTAGGTAGCTTGCAAAGCCGCAGCCATGGAATGCATTTCATTGGAGGTTTTCCAGCTATATGCACTGAGAAAGACCAGCGCGATAATGATCGCAACCCAATTGCCGAAGACAAAAACATCGGGAATACGCAGAATAAACCCTTCTTCAGTGCGCAAAGGTAGATGAAAAACAGCAAGCAGTGATACGATAACAAGCGCCATCACCCCTAGCATTACTGTGGATCGCAGCGACATCACCGCTGCGGAGACAGTGACGGGTCCCAGAATCAAAAGTGAGAATGGATTGTGAAGACCGCCTGTCAGAAATAGTAAAAATGACAGCTGCAAAAGGTCGAAAACAACCATTAACAAGTTCTCTGTTTCAGAGAGGCGCTTGTTTTCTGGAAACAAGAAGATCGCAACAAGATTGCCGATAACAGATGCGCCAATCACGAGACAGCACAGCAACAACTCAAGCTGCAAATTATACATCTGTTGGGCGACACTGATGGCGATGATTTGACCCGCAATAGCGGTCCAACGCAGCATGGTGATCGTGCGCAAACGGATCCAGTTGTGGCGTTGCGTACCGGAGCCGGTCATGAGTTGAGGGTCGTTGGCAGGCATAGTCATCCTTTATGTCGCAGGCGCTCACGCTTTGGTGCGTATGGAGGGGATTGCTCAAGCGGTAATTTAAGCTAAGTCAATGTCTAACACATTGAACGCCGACGACGGAGAAGTCTATGACTCGCCTACTTGCTATTTTCGCTGCTCTTGCAGTTGTTTTGGCTCTTTTTGGGGTGTGGTTCGTAACACAAGCCAACGAGAGCGATGATCAATTTGCACAATGCCGCATTGGGCAAGTTGCTGGTGGTGCCGGGCAGATTGGTGGGCCTTTCACATTGCTTGATAAGGCGGGCACTGAAGTCACCGATCAAGATGTCATCACGCAACCGTCGTTGTTATATTTTGGATATTCGTTCTGCCCGGATGTTTGTCCGTTTGATTTGTCTCGCAACGCGATTGCGACGGATATTTTGCAAGAGCGTGATCGCGAAATAACACCCGTCTTCATCTCTATTGACCCGAACCGGGATACACCTGAGGTCGTGGGAGAATTCGCTGACAATCTACATGAACGCATGATCGGTCTGACAGGAACGCCAGCTCAGGTGAAAGCTGCGAGCCAAGCGTATCGCACTTACTACAAAGCGCAGCCGGCAGACGATGAATTTTACCTCGTGGATCATTCAACGTTTTCTTATTTGGTTCTTCCAGAGCACGGGTTTGTCGAGTTTTTCCGTCGTGAAATTCAACCCGAGCAAATGGCTGACACGATCCAGTGCTTTGTAGACAATGCCTAAAACGCACAAAAGTTTGACGCTTCAAACCCTTAGGCGTAGGGTTTGCAAACGACGCTTTGAGGGGAGATCCTTGCGTGAACACTGAAGCCAACAAAAACATCGGTGAAGACAAAACACTTTTGCTTGTCGATGACGATGAACCGTTTTTGCGCCGTTTGGCCAAAGCTATGGAGAAACGTGGGTTCGAAGTGGAAACCGCAGGCTCCGTGGCCGCGGGAAGCGCGATTGCGACAGCACGCCCAGCGGCTTACGCGATTGTAGATTTGCGCCTTGAGGATGGCAATGGGCTCGACGTTGTCGAAGTGCTGCGAGAGAAGCGCCCTGATAGCCGTGTCGTTGTTTTAACGGGATATGGTGCTATCGCGACAGCTGTCGCCGCGGTTAAAATTGGCGCAACGGATTATTTGTCAAAGCCCGCAGATGCCAACGATATCACCAACGCACTTTTAGCGACGGGTGATGAATTGCCACCGCCCCCTGAAAACCCGATGAGCGCGGATCGTGTGCGGTGGGAACACATTCAGCGCGTCTATGAGCTATGTGATCGAAACGTGAGCGAGACTGCGCGCCGCCTGAACATGCACCGTCGTACTTTGCAACGTATCTTGGCAAAACGCAGCCCGCGCTAGAACTTACATCTGCATTTGGATCATTGTGCGCGCAGCGTTAAGGTCGCGCGACAGGACTTTTGCATCTTGCATGAGTGGCATCAGATCGGGTCGACCTGAAGTTTGAATGGCTTGCAATGTTTGATCCGTCCGCGCGGCACTGGATTGAAGCGATTGGATCAAAGACGCGCGGTAGGCACGCATTGCTTCATAGCGCGCCTTCAGTGCTGTTTTGCTTTCAGTTTTGTTAGCCACAGCCTGACGCATTGCAGCGATTTCAACATCTTGATCAGCCAAAAGCGTGGGTAGGTTCATGTGGATCTGATCCATCTGAACGATGCTTTCGTCTAGTGCGTCGCTCAGTTTGCGTGGCGAGGTGAAGGTTCTTGATGCGTTTAGGTGAAGTGCTTCTGTCATGGACAAAAGCTCATTCGATTGACCGCGTACAAGGCTGTGCAGGTTCAGATCAACCACTTCGTTTTTCATTGCAAAAGAGGGTTCAGACGGTTCGCCGCATCCAGCGAGAAGGCTGGTAAGCCCTAGAAAGCCGGCACATGTTATTTTACGGATCATACTCATCACTCCTCAACGTTGCTCAACTTTTGTGAGCATTCGGGTAGGAGTAGGGGGCTCAATTGGGGCAAGAATGTGATCAACTTTGAGTAACTCTAAGGCAAATGGTTAACGTTTTAGCTAAACTACAACCAGAAAACGCATTGACGTAAAACAGCCACCCTAGGGGGTGGCTGAGTTATGATCACGATGGATTGGTGTTTTACAGTAGCGAGATTGCAGAGCGCGCTGATGTTGCGTCGCGCGCAAGATTACGTGTTGCGCTAAGATGCCAGTCCAGACCCGTTTGCCCTTTGACTTTGGCGGCTTGCAAATTTTTATGTGCCTCATTTGCCTGTGCAGCACTTAGGCTTAGCGCCTCAGCAAGTTGTGCTCGGTTCGCTTTGATCACTTCAAAACGGTGAGCATACTGTTCTTCGCTGATCTGACCTGACTTCATACGATCGCTCAAAAGCGCGAGCTCGGTGTCTTGTTTCTTTAGCAGGTTTGGAAGGTCGCGAGATACGATATCCATGCTGTCATCAGCTTTGCCAATCGCGCGCACAAGCGCACTAGGAGAGACAAGCTCAACGCGTTTCGCAGCTTGCTTCTTGCCGCTCGCCGCGCCTGCGACAGCACCGATAGCACCACCCGCAACAGCACCAGTTACACAGTTTTTGGCATTACTTGCAGACAGTATAACCAATCCGCATCCCGCGAATGCGCCAATCGCGGCACCTTGTACGGTAGATTTACGAATGATGTTACGCGTCATAGCGTTCAATGCGAGCGCTTGATCTTGCATCTGAATTTCGTTGCTTGCGTTATGAACGGAGATCGTTTCGGGCGCGACGCCACGAGAGCTGAACATAGGTTCGTTTGATGGCAAACAGCCAGACAAAGCTATGGAGACGGTAAGTGTTAGAATAACCTTGGGTGCACGCATGAAATATTCCTCAATTGCGATCTTGCCTGTGCCGAATTCAAAAAAATATCCGGCTTTGTCGTCGGTTAGGCGTCAATTGGGGCACAATTGGGGCGAATGTTCGCGATTTTACATAAATTAAAGATCGAAGCGTTTGTGGTTCTTTCCCGTCACACGCCCATCAGAAAGAGCTGCGTCAGGATCAACCTTCCAATCGATAAAGCCCATCTTGGTATAGTAGCGTAGGCCACTGTCATTGTCAGAACGGATCGAAGCGTTGATCCATTCAAAACCCAGAGCGCGCATTTGTGTTGAGGTGGCTTCAAACAGTTTCGAGCCGATTCCAGCACCAACAACACCAACACGCACAAAGGTTGCGATACTTGCGGCTTCAGGTGGGAGATTGGGATGAGATTCAGCCCATTGAAACCCAACAATCTGTCCGGTTTCATCTTGTGCAACATTCCATCGTGCATGCGCGACTTTGCGTTTCGTCCAACTCTCAAGGTCACTTTCTTTGAGCGGGCTCAAATAGGCAGTGGTTCCGCCAATTTCGATAATTTCGTTCAAAATCTCAGTCATTTGCGAAAGATCTTTTTGGTCATACGCGCGAATAGTGACCTGCATCACATTTTCTCCAAGAGTATTAAATGGCGCGCGGTGAACTCGTTGCGCGCATCTAAAGGAGGGCGCAATCTTATCGAAAGCCCAGCTGTGAGGTTTGTATCGAGCTTGCCGAAGATCTGATCGGCCTCGCTTTGTGAAAAGCCAGCGATTTGCTCTGCTTCTAGCCGTGCGCTGACTTTATCCGCTTTCTTGATTTGTTTCTTAATTGCGACGGGGATCGTCGCAGGCAGCCCAAAACGAATGTGAATGGCAGCTGTGAGGCGCTCATCAAGCTCGCCGTAGCCTGATCCAACCGCCGCTTTGACGGGACTGATCATGTCACCAATGACATATTCAGGCGCATCATGTAACAAAGCAGCCAGTCGCCATTTAACAGATGCGCTGGGCTGCATGCGGGTGAAAAGCGTTTCCACCAGCAGCGAATGCTCAGCGACAGAATAGGCAAAATCCCCTTTAGTTTGGCCATTCCAGCGCGCCACAAAGGCAAGACCGTGGGCGATATCCTCGACTTCTATATCCACAGGAGTGGGGTCCAAAAGGTCAAGACGACGACCAGATAACATACGTTGCCAAGCACGTTTTTGTGACATGGGGAGACTCCGCGACAATCAATTCCTAGCTTGGGATCAAGATGTAACGCAGCCAACCCTTGGATGAAAAGGAAACTTACTCATGACCCTCACACGCCGCTCCTTTACCACGCTTGCTGTTGCAAGTTTCGCGACCAGCCTTGCAATGCCCGCTTTCGCCACAACCGAGCCGCGCTGGTACAGCAAAGGCGATAATCTTGTGGCAGGCGGGCGCGATGTTGTTGCCTACTTTAGCCTTGATAGTGGCGATGGCGTTTTGGGCAGTGACGCGTTCATGGCAAAGCACAAAGGGTCTGTTTTCCATTTTGCCAATGCGGAAAACCTAGCGACATTCCAAGGCGACCCTGACAAATATGCGCCGCGCTTTGGTGGATACTGCGCCTTTGCGATGTCGCGTGGGTATTTTGCGCCAGGTGATCCTAATGCATGGTCTGTTCACGAAGGTGCGCTTTATCTGAATGTCTCAAAAACGATCCGCGCGCGTTGGGCGTTGCGTCGTGCGTCGCATATTGCTTCGGGTGACAAAAACTGGATGACCCATTTCCCTGGTGAGAGATAAGTCACGATTTTGCTGCTCTCTTAACTTCCTTTCGGCTTTTATTTGATGGAACAGGCACACAGTGCTAAGTGCACAACAGAATAATAAAATCTTCGAGGAGAGCGGCAAAATGGCCAATGATTATATCGTAAAAGACATCGCGCTTGCGGACTTTGGTCGCAAGGAACTGGATATTGCTGAAACGGAAATGCCGGGCCTGATGGCGCTGCGTGAAGAGTTTGGAACTGAAAAGCCGCTCAAAGGCGCGCGCATTGTCGGCTCGCTTCACATGACGATCCAGACAGCGGTTCTGATTGAAACATTGGTTGAGCTGGGCGCGGACGTGCGCTGGGCGTCATGCAACATCTTTTCCACGCAAGACCACGCTGCGGCGGCGATTGCAGCGGGCGGCACGCCTGTCTTCGCAATCAAAGGTCAAAGCTTGGAAGAGCACTGGGACTACCTTGATAAATCCTTCATGTTCCCAGAAGGCGCGAACATGATCCTTGATGATGGTGGCGATGCAACGCTCTACATTCTTTTGGGCGCGCGCATGGAAGCGGGCGAAGATGTTTTGGCCGTGCCAACATCTGAAGAAGAAGAAGTTATCAAAAAGCAAATTCAGAAGCGTATCGCTGAAACACCGGGTTGGTTTGCAAAGACGAAAGCGGACATCAAAGGTGTTTCTGAAGAAACAACAACGGGCGTTCACCGCTTGTACGAACTCCAGCGTGAGGGCCAACTGCCATTCCCTGCGATCAACGTGAACGACTCTGTGACGAAGTCCAAGTTCGACAACAAATACGGCTGTAAAGAGTCCCTCGTTGACGGCATCCGCCGCGCGACAGATACGATGATGGCCGGCAAGGTAGCAGTAGTCATGGGCTACGGCGATGTGGGCAAAGGTTCTGCTGCGTCCCTCGCAGGTGCGGGTGCGCGTGTTAAGGTGACTGAAGTGGACCCGATCTGTGCATTGCAGGCGGCGATGGATGGCTTTGAAGTTGTGACGCTTGAAGACGCCGTTTCTACGGCTGATATCTTTATCACGACGACAGGCAACAAAGACGTGATCCGCATCGAGCACATGCGCGAGATGAAGGACATGGCGATTGTTGGTAACATTGGCCACTTCGACAACGAAATTCAGGTCGCATCATTGAAGAACCACAAGTGGACGAACATCAAAGAGCAGGTCGACATGATCGAAATGCCAAACGGCCATCGCTTGATCCTGCTCTCTGAGGGTCGTTTGCTGAACCTTGGTAACGCAACGGGCCACCCGTCTTTCGTGATGTCTGCATCGTTCACAAACCAAGTTCTCGCACAGATGGAAATCTGGCTACGTGGTAATGAATACAAGAACGAAGTCTACATTTTGCCCAAGCACCTCGACGAGAAAGTCGCGCGTTTGCACCTTGATCGTATTGGCGTGAAGCTGTCCAAGCTTGACCCAGAGCAAGCGTCCTACATCGGCGTTTCACCAGATGGTCCTTTCAAGCCTGAGCATTATCGTTACTAATACGCTCTTATGAGTGAAGAATTTGAAAAGCGCCGCAGTCCTTTGAAACGGAGTGCGGCGCTTTTTGTTTTGGTCTCTGTGCTGTTGCTCGGCTCTGCTTTGATGCGCCATCCAGATACGCCGCTACCACCACGCTGGAATGTGTTTGAGCCCTTAGTGGTGAGTGATGCAATTACGCCCTTAACAACTTGGAAGTTGGATTGGGCCACGAGCGATCCCAAGCTTTGTAAAGAGATTATGCAGGATGCAGGGCGCATTACTGAGATGGAGGATCTTGTACTAGACGGTGATTGCGGGATCGAGGGGCGCGTGCAGCTTAGACGGGTTGGTGATGCTGATATTGGTCCCATTGAAACCGCTTGTGCGACGGCATTGCGAACAGCGATGTGGGAGGAGCACGGTGTTCAACCTATCGCCCAAGATCTCTTTAGCGCGCGCGTGAGCAGAATCCGTCACGTCGGATCTTACAACTGCCGGCGTATTTCAGGATCTTCCCGGATGAGCACGCACGCAACAGCAAGCGCAATCGATATAACGGGTTTCGATCTTAGTGATGGCACGCGCATTCGTTTGCTCAAAGACTGGGACAACGATGACGCCAAGGCGCAATTCTTACGCGCGGTGCGCGATACATCATGCGATTGGTTTGGAACCACACTCGGCCCAGATTACAACGCTGCGCACGCTGATCACTTTCACTTGCATAACACTGGCTGGGGAACGTGCCGTTAAAGACCTGTGTCGTCTCGCATCAGGCGAAGCTTCAACCAGTTTGCGCGTTTCGGATCAGCACCCTCAACAACGTAACCAGCGTTTCGCAGCGCTTTCATCGACTTTGCATTTTCTTCGTGAACACGCGCGATAAGTGATGTCAGCCAAGGATTGTCGCGCAAGGAGCGCGTGGTGAACAGTTTGACGACATCGCGGCCAATACCTTTGCCCCAGTATGGACGGCCAATCCAAAAGCTGATCTCGGCGCTTGAAGGATTGTCTTGCTCAACATCATATTCAAGACGTACCTGACCCACGAGATCGCCATCGCGCATAATTGCGTAGACCTGATGGTGGTTGCTTGCGTTCGACAATTCGATCAAAGCCATCGCCATATCGTCACTCAATGGATTCGGATAATCCTCTGGCATAAAGTGCCAGACCTCAGGATCATCCAGTAGTGCTTTGTAGGTTTTCAGATCGCTAGTTCCCCAAGCGCGCAACAAGTATTGCGGCTGAAGCGGGATCAAATCTGCATTCATTTTGGCACGTGGTTTTGGCTCTATTGTATCAAATGAGATTGCCGGTGCGAGTGTTAGATCATCTTCGCAATCAGCACGAACCCATCCCTGCTGCATCGGGTCAAACGCAAGCGCGGTTCCGTCGGCATCGTGCATTGCAAGATCAGAAGAGCTGAGAACGCCAGCACTGCGCGTACGAATGGGCGTTTGAGCGGGGATATCGAGTGGCGATATCACTTGCGACGGCTTACGATATTTCTTCATTTCCACGCTCCCTATTTCTGATTGTTACACTCAGAAATAGGAGGGGCAGGCAGTATTTCAAGAATTTGCCTTCTGTTTTACCTACTTCTCAAGGGTGAGTGGTCAAAGCGGTTACAGCACCCTCTTTAATGATCGCTGCGTCATAGGCTTTACGCGCAAAGACTTCGCGTACGAGCGGCTCGAAGCTATCAAGCGAGTCTTGCTCATATTTAGGGTCGAACGAGGATTGGTCCCAGCGCTCGCAAAACTCTGCGCAGCTTTCAAAGCAAGGATGGTCTTTGAATTGATCGCGCGCGTTCTCGTCCCAGCCATAGTGGCGACCGTAATAAAGCATTTGAAAAATGCCATGATGCTCGACCACCCAAGATACATCCCAACGCACAAACGGGCGAATGACCTCTGCGGAAAAGCGATCATGATTTTGTGGTGCAAGCCCATCACCAATGTCGTGCAAAAGGGCACCGACGATCCAGTCAATATCAGCGCCGTCGCGACGCGCACGTGTCGCGGATTGAAGGGCGTGATCAAGACGTGTGATTTTGTAGCCCTCCAGCGATACCTCACCCTGTCGGCGTAACTCATCAAGGACGCGATCGGCGGTCAAAGTGAGGTAGGGCTTTTCAAGCTTTTCCAGCAGCTCATAGTCTTCTTTGGTGCCGTCTTTCATCTGCGTAAAAGAGACTGTGTTTACTTCGCTCATATCGACTCTCCGCTTGTTTGATAAAGCCTAACCAGTTGCTGTTCATCTTTAGACAAAGTGTTTGGCTCATGCAGCAGTTCTTCTTCATAATATATCAGTCATGATGATAACGAAATGTACACGCTGGATATAGATATGCTGTCTCGAACGGATCACATCATGCGAACAAGGCTTCGAACGAGGGAGGTATGTTCCCGGCCCAAAGAGGCCTCTGAAACGTCGTTTTACCTATTGGGGGGAATTCATGCACTACAATCCCCATTGATCTGTAGGTAATTATCGCTAACCTCTTGCGAGCTTCGGCACTCACACATGCAATATATGCAGTTGCGGCTGCAAACGGGAGAAACTTGATGGGAAAACGTGACGACTTGATCGCTCAGTATGCAGATGATCTGAAAAACAAATGCGGTATGACGCCCGACATGGACTTGCTGACAAAAGTCACAATTGGCTGTGGTCCAGCGATTTATAACGCGGATGCATCTACCGTTGCAGGAAGCCAACCTTCCGAGCTTGAGACGGTCAAAAAGAACTTCCTCATCAAAAAACTCGGTTTGTCTGATGGCCCTGAATTGATAGACGCGATCAACAAAGTGATTGAAGTTTACGGCAAATCAGAGCGCAACAAGTACCGTGCGGTTGTTTATTACATGCTGACAAAGCACTTCGGTAAAGAAGCTGTATACGGCTAACATCTATCGGTTTTGAATTAGATAGGGCGTTCTTCGGAACGCCCTTTTCGTTTGGAACGATCAAATTTTCTAATTATTTGAATGACTTGGAGTTTGCCAAAAACGTGGAGCTCATCTAACCAGTTTAGTGAGGTCAGGACGACCCATCCCGTTTACAAGCGTGGCGGCTGTGGGAGTCTTCAACGCGGGGCGACGGGGGTGCGTGCATGTCCATGGCGCACCCCCATTGTTTTTGCGCATCTTAGAACGCGGTAAGGATTAACCCAATCGCAGCACTTCCAAGTGCAGCATAACCACCGTCAATCAACAAAAGCTGCAGCGGGCGACCGGCAAAGCCATAGCAGATCATCAACCATGGGGCGGCAAGGAAGATACCAATACCGAACCCTGAGATCAGGCCTTTGCCAACGGTTTCAATATCGCTGAGCTCGAACACATGGCGCATCATACCTGCAACAAGGATCATCGCCAGAAAACCCATGATGTAGGGCATTGGGTTGGCGTTGTTCGCAGGCTTGCCATCAGCACCAACTGAAACGCCAGATGCATCCATCCAAGGTTTCGACAATACGCCATACCAGATTGCGCCAACGCCAAAACCAGCAATGGCTGCGACAAAGACATTGATAAATTCCATAGTTCAGTCCCTTTATTCTAATGTGAACGAACTATGCAGCGTGCTTAAAAATTAAGCAATTCCCCCAAGCGTGCAAATAATCTGCCATTCTTCAGGGGTGACAGGCTGAACAGAGAGACGCGAGTTTTTCACGAGCACCATTTCAACAAGACGCGGATCGGCTTTGATATCATCAAGCGTGATATGCGTTTTCAATGGTTCAACCGCCTTGATATCAACGCACTCCCAGCGCGCATCATCGGTGGTGCTGTCTGGATGCGCTTCACGACAGACTTTAACAATGCCAACGACGGCTTTCTCTTTCTGGCTGTGGTAGAAAAATCCAAGATCCCCAAGCGCCATCTCGCGCATGAAATTGCGTGCTTGATAGTTTCGCACGCCATCCCATTCTTCGCCATCATCACCTTTTGCGACTTGGTCATCCCAGCCCCAAACAGAGGGTTCGGATTTGAAAAGCCAATAGCGCATCACCCGATAACCTTGTTCCAACGGATCAGCTCGCTCGACGCAAAAAGCCCTGCTTGGGCGTAGGGATCATTCGCAGCCCAATCTTCTGCGGCTGCCATATCCTCAACATCGAGTATCACAAGTGAACCGCACATCTCTCCCGCGTCATCAAGCAAGGGACCCGCGTATAGAACGACACCACTATCGTTGATATGGGCCACATGTGCCGGACGATTGTCGAGACGAATTTGCAACGCACCTTCTTTGTCTTTTGCCATCAATGCTATCAGCATGTTTCCTCCTTAAGCGGACGCGCAAGCAGCGAATCCATAGCTTGTTTCAGGGTCAGTGTTTGATCGATCATTGCAGTAACCGCAGCGGTGATCGGCATGTCAACTTCCAGCTCTTTTGCCTTTTCATGACATGCGCGAGCAGTCGCTGCGCCCTCAACAGTGATGTTGGCATCAAAGGGTTCAGATCGTCCAAGCGATAATCCAAACCTGAAATTACGTGACCCTTCGGACGCGCACGTCAGCGCGAGGTCACCAAAGCCGGAAAGCCCAGCAAGGGTTTCTGACTGCGCACCCAAGACGTCTGCCATGCGTCGCATTTCAGCGTATCCACGCGTGATCAAAGCCGCGCGTGCGCTTTCGCCAAGCCCAGCGCCAATCGCTGCACCACAAGCAATCGCAATAACATTCTTCAAAGCACCACCAAGTTCCGCACCGGTCACGTCAGTACTGCGATAGAGCCGAATGTTGGATGTGTTCAAAGTCGTCTGAAGCATTCGCCCCAAGTGACCGTCTTCGCACGCGAGTGTCAGTGCAGTTGGCAGGCCTGCGGCAATGTCATGCGCAAAGCTCGGGCCAGTGAGAACCGCTGTACGCCTTTCGGGCAAAATGGCGCGAATGACTTGTGTTGGGCTAAGACCGCTCTGCAAATCAATGCCCTTGCAGCAGGCAACGAGCGTTTTGCGCGCGAGGTGAACTTTATTGCGTTCAATAAACTGCGCAAGCTGCTGCATTGGAACGGCGATTAGTAACGTCTGTTGTTCTTTGAGATTATCCAAATCAGCAGTGACATTCAGTGAAGCCGGAAAGTCTGCCTGCGGCAGGCGTGCTGCGTTCACGCGGTCCTTTTGCATCGCGTTGGCCTGTGACGCACTGCGTGCCCAAAGCGTTATATCCTGCCCATCGCGCGCCATTGAAATCGCCAAAGCTGTGCCAAACGCGCCAGAACCAAGCACTGCGATACTCATGCTTTTGCCCCCTTTTTGCCGCTGCCCAGCATCGGCGCGCTTGATGTATCAAGCGGCCATCGGGGTCGAGCGGACAAGTCCATGCCATCGCGCTGACCCGCTTCAAAGAGCTCCAGACCAGCGTAGGCAATCATTGCCGCATTATCTGTGCACAGCGCGAGAGGAGGGGCCGTGAATTGAACGTCTAATTCGTTTGTAACTGACTCTAATCCAGCGCGAATGGCTGTGTTGGCAGCAACACCACCTGCAACAGCAAGCGCTGGCTTTGTGGGGTTCTCAGCAAGATAGAGGGTCAGTGCGCGTTTCGTCTTTTCCATCAGCACGTCGACAACTGCCGTCTGAAAGCCAGCACATAAGTCACGTACATCTTGGCGCCGGATAGTGTTTTTCTGCATCGTTTCGTTGCGCGCACGCAATACAGCGGTTTTGAGGCCGGAAAAAGACATATCGCAGCCAGCACGATCCAACATAGGACGCGGAAATTTGAAACGCTTGGGATCGCCCTGTTCCGCCTCAGCTTGCACAGCAGGACCACCGGGTTGCGCCAATCCTAGCAAGCGCGCTGTTTTATCGAAGGCCTCACCAGGGGCGTCGTCAATTGTGCCGCCAATGCGTGAGAAGTTATTCGGACCACGCGCAATGAGAAACTGGCAGTGACCCCCCGAGACAAGCAACATCAGGTAGGGATAGTTCAATTCATCGGTCAGTCGTGGCGTCAGGGCGTGACCTGCAAGGTGGTTCACGCCGATCAAAGGTTTGCCCGTCGCTGCAGAAAGCCCTTTGGCACACATAACGCCCGACATAACGCCGCCGATTAATCCCGGGCCTGCGGTGACAGCAATCGCATCGATATCAGCCAGCGGCACGTCTGCTGCTGCCAGCGCTTGTTCAACACAAAGATCGATTTTCTCTGCATGCGCGCGCGCGGCGATTTCAGGGACAACACCGCCAAAGGCTTTGTGCAGATCATTCTGGCCTACCACAATGTTCGAAAGTACTTCAGCATGCCCATCAGCTCCACGGCGCACGACTGCCGCAGCAGTGTCATCGCAACTGCTTTCCAGTCCAAGAAGTGTGATCGTTTGCGCCAAGATAAGGGGGCTCCATTGCAAGAAGGCTTGTCAGCAGCTACCACTGACGCCTGTCTCAAACAACACCGGCTTGAACCTATGGCGCAACCAGCAACTTTGCTTTTGACCCGACCTAAAACGGCGTCTGAGCGATTTGCAAAGCAGGTCATTGCCGCGCTGGGCGAGATGCCTGTTGTTCATGCGCCCTTGATCGAGATTGAACACCTTCCCATAGCATCGATGCCTTCTGATGGCACGCTCGTGTTCACTTCTGGCAACGGTGTGGAGGCCTGGACAGGCCCCAAACTTCCTTGTTTTTGCGTGGGTCAAGCAACAGCTGAAAAAGCACGCGCGGGTGGATTCGAGCCCTTTGTCAGTGGCGGCACAGTAGAGCATTTGCTTGACGATCTTTTGAACAATCACCCTAAGAACATGATTATTCACGTTCACGGGCGTCACACACGCGGAAAACTGGTAGAGCGGTTGAGGGCTTCAGGACTGAACGCAGCAGGAATTGTTGCGTACGAACAAAGGCTTCTTCCATTGCCAGATCTTGCCAATTCGCTCCTTCAAGGGGGAGCGCCTGTCATAGTTCCCCTTTTCTCCCCGCGCATTGCAGCGCAATTTTCAAGCTACGGGCCATTTGGCTCTCAGGTAAAATTGATTGGAATCTCAAAATTTGCTGCTGCGGCTTGTCGAGGTGCACATATTGCCCCAAGTCCAGATGCAAACGGTATGATATCTGCGATTTCAGCTGTTTTGCCGCCTTGAGGGTCAGGGCCGGGAACAGTAAGGTTATTTTTGACTGCATGTATAAGTTGCAGAATCGAAGGGGTGCGTAAGGTGGCAAAATCGACCAAAGGCAAGGGCGGAAAAGCGCAACAGCCAGTCAATGCAGAAGAGATTGTGCAAGACGCCAGCGAAGCTATTGCTGAAGATGTTACAGAGATCGTTGAGGACGCGGAAGTTCTGTCTGACGACGCGCCAGTTGAAACGTCTGAACCCGATGATGCGACCGAAGAGGCCAGCGTTGACGACATCGCAGAGCCAGAGACACCTGTAGAGCCAGAAGCTCCAACGCCCGAAGTTATTCGTGAAACCGTTGTAGAACGCAAAGGCGGGTTCGTTCCGCTTGTTCTGGGTGGTGTTGTTGCGGCAGGTATCGGTGTGGCGAGCGCGGGCTACATATTCCCGAACGGTTTGCCATTTGGTCCGCAAGCGACGGACTATTCAAGTGCGATTGAAGCGCAATCTAGCCGTATTGACGCCCTGAGCGAAGAGCTTGCGGCGAAGCCAGCGTTTGATCCGAGCGCGCTTGAGGTTGCGGTTGCAGATGCGAGCAACGCTGTAAGTACTGCACAGGAGCAAATTGAAGGCCTCTCTGAAACGGTCGGTACTTTTGAAGAACGACTTACAACGCTTGAAGCACTCCCGCGCCAAGATGGTAGCGGCGTTTCCCAACAGATGGAGAATGCGCTGAAAGAGATGCGTGCAGAGCTGGATCAGCAGAATGCAGCGCTCGAACAGATGGCACCTGTTGAAAACGAATTGAACGATATGCGCGCTGCCTTGGACCTTCAAAAAGGTGAGCTCGCGACAATGATTGCGGAGGCGCAAGCGACAAAGCAAGACGCGGAAAAGACGGCACGCGATACTTTGGCGCGTGCTGGCGTGACACGTATTTTGGTTGCCCTTGAAAGCGGCGCTCCGTTTGCAGATGCCTTGGCAGAGGTCGAGGCCAATAGCGACGCTGCTGTGCCAGAAGCGCTGGCGCAAACTGCGGCTGACGGTGTTCCGACACTCGCCGCACTAAGCGAAAGCTACCCGATTGCAGCGCGCGAAGCTCTGGCGGCTGTACGCAGCGAAGACACGGGCGGCGGCGTTTCTAGCTTTTTGACCCGTCAACTTGGTGTGCGTTCCGTTACGCCGCGCGAGGGCGATGATCCAGACGCGGTTCTATCGCGTGTGGGCGCTGCGGTTGACGAAGGTCGGATAGCCGATGCGCTCGCGATTGCAGATGCACTACCAGAGGGCGCGAAAGCACCGCTGGCCGATTGGATGACGCAGGCTAACCTTCGTTTGTCCGCCGCGCGAGAGGCGCAAGCCCTCGCTACTTCTTTGAACTCTCAATAAGGCGCTTTTGAATGCTTTGGTCTTTGCTAAAAGTTCTCGTTTTTGTGGCAATAATAGCAGCGCTCACACTTGGCGCTGGATATCTGATGGAGATGGGCGGCGGTGCTGTCATCAACATGGCTGGATTAGAGTTCACGCTCTCACCGCTTCAGATTATTTTGGGTCTAGTGATTTTGCTGGTTGCGCTTTGGGTTGTTTTAAAGCTGCTCTCGCTGCTTGTTGCCATTTTGAAGTTCATCAACGGTGATGAGACAGCGATTTCGCGCTATTTTTCGAAAAACCGTGAACGCAAAGGTTATCAAGCGTTGTCAGAAGGCATGATGGCGCTCGCGTCTGGTGATGGTTCTGCAGCGATGAGCAAAGCGGCGAAAGCAGAGAAATATCTGGGCAAGCCTGAGTTAACCAATCTGTTGACGGCGCAAGCGGCTGAGATGGCTGGGGACACCCAGAAGGCGGAAGAGACTTACAAGAAACTGGTGAAAGATGAAGCGACGCGCTTTATCGGTGTGCGCGGCATCATGAAGCAAAAATTGGCTGATGGTGATACTGACACAGCCTTGCAATTGGCAGAACGCGCATTCGCGCTGAAGCCAAAGCACGAAGAAACACAAGACATTCTGCTCAAGCTGCAAGCGCAAGGGTCTGATTGGTCTGGGGCACGTAAGACGCTCGCAGCTAAGTTGAAAAGTGGCACGTTGCCCCGCGATGTGCATAAGCGTCGCGAAGCGGTTTTGGCGCTGTCGCAAGCGGCGGGTGTTTTGGACGATGGCAATGACATCGAAGCACGCGAAGCTGCCATAGAAGCAAATCGGCTGTCCCCTGATCTGATCCCTGCCGCAGTGATGGCTGCACGCAGCTATATCGAGCAAGACAAGAAACGCTATGCTGTACGCGTGTTGAAAAAGGCGTGGGATGTGCAGCCTCATCCGGAACTTGCAGCCACTTTTGCTGAGATTGAACCTGATGAGACACCCGTTGATCGCATCAAGCGTTTCGAGAAGTTGACGAAGGCCAAGGCGGACCATCCTGAGACGAAAATGCTGAATGCAGAGCTTAACATTGCTGCTGAAGATTTCCCTGCTGCGCGTCGCGCTCTGGGCGATTTGGTCGAGACAGCACCTGATGCACGTTCGCTTACAATTATGGCAGCGATTGAACGTGGTGAAGGGTCTTCTGACGCAGTTGTCAAAGGTTGGCTGGCACGTGCGTTGAATGCACCGCGCGGCCCACAGTGGGTTTGTGACGCCTGCAATCACATTCATGCGGAGTGGGAGCCGGTTTGCGGCAACTGCGCAAGTTTTGATACGCTCAGCTGGAAATCCCCGCCCATGGCTCAGATTGCTGCGCCAACAGGTGTGGCGATGCTGCCTTTGATCGTTGGCGCGCTGGAGGATAACTCAAGCACAGAAACTGATGAAACGCCCCTCGCTGAAGAGGTCGAGGTTGTTGAAGCGGAAGTCGTGGACGTTGCAGAGGATGCTGTCGAAACAAAGGCGTAATTCATGAACCTTGATCATGTAGCTCTGCTTAGAAAAATGTTCGACGCAGCGATTGAGGCGGCAGATCCGCTTGCCTCTCTCAAAGCTCACCTACCCGAAGAACCCAAAGGGCGGACCGTTGTGATTGGCGCTGGCAAAGGCGCTGCGCAAATGGCTGCTGCATTCGAAAGCCTTTGGGATGGCCCACTGTCTGGGGTGATTGTCACGCGCTATGGATATGCGGCGCCTTGCAAATATGTGGAAGTACTCGAGGCGTCACATCCCGTTCCCGACGACGCCGGGCTTGTCGCTAGCACAGCTCTTTTTGAAGCGGTGAGGGATTTGAGCGCTGATGATTTGGTGGTGTCTTTGGTCTGTGGCGGTGGTTCTTCCTTGCTGCCCTCCCCACCCGAAGGTTTAACCCTTGCAGATGAACAAGCCTTGAATGAAGCGTTGCTCGCGTCTGGTGCACCGATTGGTGCGATGAACGCTATTCGCAAACACTGTAGCACGATCAAAGGTGGACGTTTGGCACAGGCCGCATATCCGGCGCGTGTCGTGTCATTGGTTGTGTCTGATGTTCCGGGCGATGACCCTGCGCAAGTCGCGTCTGGCCCCACTGTGCCCGATAGTGTTTCTTTGGAAGACGCGCTCGAATTGATAGAAAGCCTGCGCATTCAGCTGCCTGACGCGATCACAAAGCATCTCGCCAAAGAAGTTGCGCGCGCGCCGGATCCGTCTGATGATGCGTTTGCGCGCAATGAGGTCACTGTTGTAGCATCCGCTGGCATATCACTTGATGCCGCTGCTCTGGTCGGGCGAGAGGCGGGGTATTCCGTCTCGGTCCTGTCAGATGCGATTGAAGGGGAGGCGCGCGACATCGGCCTGATGCACGCGGCAATTGCGAGCCAAGTGGCGAACAAGAACCTACCGTTCCAAAAACCTGCGATCATCTTGTCAGGCGGTGAAACCACAGTGACCCTACGCGCTAAGGGCCGTGGCGGACGCAATACGGAATTTTTGCTGTCATTCGCGAATGCGATTGAAGGATCGCAAGGAATTACGGCACTTGCCGCTGATACGGATGGCATTGATGGATCAGAAGATAATGCAGGTGCATTTGCTGATGGCCAAAGTACGACGCGGATACGAGCAGGTGGCGTTGATCCCAAAGCTGCCCTGTCTGGCAATGACGCTTGGGGTGCTTTTGAGGCGGCTGGTGATCTATTTGTTCCCGGTCCAACAGGCACCAACGTGAATGATTTTCGCGCGATCCTGATAGAAGACGTCTAAAGGATCCTGCATGTGTTGTTGGTGAACGCTGCGGCTGTTAATTCACCTGTGAAATAGCATCCTGTATCAAGTGATACACGGCTATGTTCCCAAACCGGTCTGTCGACAACAGTGTGTCCGTGAACAACCCAATTTCCATCATTGCGCGGCGTATTCATAAAACTGTCACAGCCCCAAAGCATCACTTCGCTCGATTGCTGTTTGATGGTGTGCGCGGGATCAAGCGCGGCATGAACGCAGTGCAAATTGCCACTAGACCATTGCAGCGGCAGATAGCGTAGCCAAGGCTCTAACCCCTCTGGCATCGCGTCCCAGAGTTCCTCACAGGCTTCATACAGTTCTTCTTTGGAGGCATCAGCGTCGATGCCCGTGATACCATAGCTTTCCAGCGTTTCTATTCCGCCATACCGCAACCACCGCGGACCTGCCTTTTGCGGTTGATCCAGGAAATCTAGCATCATGAGTTCGTGATTGCCCATAAGACAAACGACTGCATCTGGATCAGATAAGCTCAACCCAAGCAAATATTCCAAGACGTCCGCAGACCGTTTACCGCGATCAACGTAGTCACCTAGAAACACTAAGGTCGGGTCGCCAATGTCTAACGCTTCAATATCATCGTCAACACGGCTTAAAGCAGCAAGCATTTGATCCATGCAGCCGTGTACATCACCGATTGCATAAAATGGGCGCTCAGGGCTCATCTCGACTTGCAAAGGGCGCAGGTTGATCGAAGACGCAGCGCCGCCGCGTTTGTTGCTTATATTGCCTAACATGATCCAACCATTCTTAACCTTGGGTTAGACTTAATCGAGCACGCAAGGGGAGGCAAACACGAAGCGCGTGACGCGTTCCGCTTGTGAAAGTATCGCGCACTGGCCAAAGCGCGTCAAAATTGCTTTGTAGCCAGATATTGTAGCGTCCATTCGCAACCGACTTTAGCCGCCCATGCTGCGCGCCAATCACATTACGGGTGTGTTGGCGGTAATACAGCGTTGGAACCGGATCATGGATAAACTGCGCGCCAATTCCTTTTAAGATGAGCGCGGCCCACCAATCGTGAAATGGCACATTGATGGGCGGTATATACCCTCGCAATGCTTTGACAGCTTTTGGATTCAACACGCACGTATGACCCGCTATTCGATTGCGAAACAGAAGCTGCGTGAAAGCGCCAACGTTGCGCCGTTTTTGATACCATTGAATCTTGAGGTCATCATCCGTGACGATCCGGCCAGACGCGTAAACAGCAGGGCCTGTTTGCCCTTTAAGGTGGTCTAACGCACGGGTTAGTTTGCAATGTCGCCAAACGTCGTCTTGATCACAAAACGCCGCATAATGATCGTTGGGGACATGTTTTAGCGCGTTCCAAAAGTTCTGAGCCAACCCAAGCCGAGGCCCCTCAAGCAGCTTCAACTGATCTTTTGGGACAACATCTTGTGCGATCAAAACCGTATCGTCGTAAGACCCATCGTCGCTTAGGATAAGATCCCAGCAATGGTGCTTTTGCTGCAAGATCGACCGTAACTGCGGTTCTAGAAATCGTGCGCCATTCAGCGTTGCAAGCACGATGCTGACTTTTTCTGCCTTTGCTATCATGCACATCAAATTTCATAAAAACCCTATCAAACTGTAAAGCTAAGTCGCGAAACCGACGCTGTCGTTCCATTTTGGCGTCTTTCGGCTGCCCTAAATCTGACTTCATCCGAAAACGAGGGCTGAAATGACCGAACTGACAGTAATCAACACTTGGGCTCTTGGACCCGTTACGCATCGTATGAATTTGCGAGATCTGGATTTGGTTGCCACATCCAGCGACACCGTGCTGTACGCGACCAACGGCTCTACAGGTGGAATTGTAAACTTTGGTGTGAACGCAAATACAGGTGCGCTCAGCTATCGTGACGCGATCACTTTGCCTCATCTTGCGTCTGTCGATGGCTCTGCTCATTTGGAGCAAACACGTTTTGGCGGGCAAGATTATATTGTCAATCTTGGACGTCATGCGGATGGGTTAGAGGCAATTCAAATCGGGAGCGGCAGCAACCTTGATATGCGGGTTGATTTGGCTGGTACAGATGATGCGAATATCAGTTCGTTGGTGTTTCATAGCGCTGACACGCGTGATGTTGCATATGCGAGTTATTGGGGCAGCTCTGATCTAGGTATCTACCAGTTAAGCGCGACAGGGGCGATGAGCTTGCTTGGCACCGTGAAAGGGCAGTTCGAGTCCCAAGGCGCTGACTTGCTCGGGTTTCAAGTGACTGAAGCGCACGGGCAAGATGTTTTGGTCTTCGCATCACAAGAACAAGACACCGTATTTAGCTACACGATCAATGCCAACGGCGGGCTCGCAATCGCTGATTTGATACGTATGAGTGATGGCTTGCCAGTTGCGACACCTACCGCGATGGAGATCATCGAAAACGGCGGTCAGCGTTTTGCTGTGCTTGCCTCCTCAGGCACCTCTTCACTGACGGTGATGCAAATTTCTGCGACTGGTGAACTGACGCCGACAGATCATATCAATGGAAGCCTGCATACGCGTATTGAAAACGTCATTGCCCTCGAAACGGTGAGCTACGCAGATCGTCATTTTGTGATTGCCGGTGGAGCAAACGATGGCATCAGCTTGTTTCAACTTTTGCCAGATGGGCGACTCTATCATTTGGATGCCCAGGCCGATTTACTAGGTGCTTCATTGTCCAATGTCACCGCAATCACGGCGCAGGTGCGTGGCACCGGCATAGACATTTACGCAGCTTCTGAGAATGAAGCGGGGCTCACGCAGTTGCGCTATGAGCTCGGCGCGCAGGCTGCTACCCAGAGAGGGACATCTGGCGATGACCTTCTAAACGGCAATGGTGCTGGCGATTATCTGATTGGCCACGGTGGGGATGACACGCTGCATGGGGGTAATGGCAACGATTTGATCCTCGATGGCGCTGGCGCTGATGTGATGACCGGCGGCAATGGCGCTGATATATTTATTCTCGCGCGGGATGGTGAGCGGGACGATATCCTCGATTTTGATCCTGGGCAGGACCGTATGGATCTGTCAGGCTGGGGCCGACTTTATCATGTGAGCGGTTTGGAATGGTCTGAACGCAGCAATGGTGCCGTTATCCGCTATGGTGAAGAAGTTCTTATCGTGCGTACCGCGGACAATACACCGCTTAAAAGCACGGACATCCCCGCGCATGAAATGTTCAATCTCACGCATACGGATTTAAGTTACATGATCGGTGGGACTGACCCGCTTGCGGATCATACACAGCCAGGAAACTTTGAAGGAAGTGCTGGTAATGACACGCTGAACGGGACCGATTTTGATGATGTCATACGTGGCAATCTAGGCGACGATTCACTGACTGGTGGCGACGGTGACGATGTTCTTAACGGCGGCGTCGGCGCTGATACTCTGGACGGGGGAGCGGGATCCGATTGGGTAAGTTACGAAGGATCGCGCGGCTCGCTTCGCGTGGATTTGATGTTCTCTCAGATCAACACCAATGTGGCCGCAGGAGACATTTATCACGCCATCGAAAACCTGATTGGTTCGCAAGGGTTCGACAATCTTCGCGGAACGTTGAGCGAAAACCATATCCAAGGCGGCCGAAACGTCGATTATATTTTTGGGCGTCGTGGCGATGACACTTTGGATGGCGGCATCGGGAATGATGTGTTGTTTGGAGGCGCTGGGCGGGATGTGCTGATCGGTGGTGAAAATCGCGACCGCGCCCAATATTCTGAATCCTTAACTGCGGTTCTTGTCGATTTGGAGCGCGCTTTTCTAAACACGGGCGAAGCGGCTGGCGACAGCTTTGACAGCATCGAAGATCTTGCAGGCGGGCGGTTTGATGATGATCTGTATGGGGATGCTTTTGCAAATCGTTTGTTTGGTCGCGAAGGCGCTGACGACCTATTGGGTCGCGAAGGGAATGATTATCTAAACGGTGGCGCTCACAATGATACTCTCGATGGCGGTGCCGGAAACGATATTTTGCGCGGTGGGCAACACGCGGATACCTTTGTGTTTCGTGAAGGCAATGACGTGATCGAAGACTTCGTTGATGATGTCGATGAAATCGAGCTCGCAACGGCTCTTTTGGGTGGTGGCGCGATCACTGCAGGGCGCGCTTTGGAATTTGCAAATGTGGTCGCTGGAAACATTTTTTTTGATTTTGGCGAAGAAGGTCAACTTACACTTTTGAACTTTACTGATCCTTCTGCTCTTTTAGATGACATTTCCTTTGTGTGAGCGCTAAAGCTCCAGCCGATCCATAAGGGCGATATCGAGCGAAACGAAGCTCTCTAACCGAGCTTTGCTTTGATCACGCTCTAAGGCGTTCAGCAAACGGGGCCATCGAAGTTCTGTTGCTGGCCGGTCCCCTGTGTTTGTTTGGTTTTTGCTGAAGTCCAAGTCAAACCCGTAAAGAGCGTTAAGATCATCCTCCAATGCGGATAGGTTTTCCAAGGAGTATATCCAATCGATTTTGTTCAGATTGCGCAATGCAGCGCGAAGTTTACGCCTTTTCGGAAGAGCGGAAAAATCGCTGCCAGCGCGGATCTTTTGCGTCGCGAGGTAGCGGCAATAGAAATTGTCGTAGTGGTCATGGATGAAGGTCTGCCAACTTTGATCATCGCCGAAAAAATAGTCATCCACGCTTTGATTTAAGATGGTTTTCTTCCCAATGTTGTGCGGGTGTTCCAGCGCCACTGCGCTTAGCAGCTTTGCCTCCTTAAGAAGGTAGAAATAGAAAGAGGCGATGCGTTCTCGCGGATCACGAAAAATGGAAAACACAAAGCGCGGTTTCTGAATTTGATCAAGTGCAAGCCAATCAATATGCCCTGAATAGAGCCTATATCCGAAAGGTAATTGTGTTTCTGCTGACGTCGCCTGAGCGTGAACCCGCACGGGGCTCACATCCCTTTGCCCCACTGCACGCGCCAGTTCATTATGAACGGTTTGGCCCGCAGTTTTGGGAATATGAAGGAACACTATAGGTGCATTGAGTGGCGCTGTATCAAACATGACGGTTCGTTTAAGCGATTCCTCTTACCAGCGGGTAAATCGCGACACTCACTGTGCCAAATTCTGTTCATGGACTGCGATTGCAGTCTCTATGTCGTCGAAATACGTGAGTTTCCCGTTTTCAAGCACAGCCCCTGACGTGCAAAGTTGACGGATCATCCCCATCGCGTGCGAAACGACTATCGCACCTGCGTTTTGCGTTCTTTGTTTGAGAAGATCGCGGCTGCGTGCCTGAAATGATGCATCGCCGACTGATGTGACTTCGTCGATGAGGTAGGTATCAAAATGAATGCCCATTGAAACACCAAAAGCGAGTCTTGAGCGCATGCCAGAAGAATATGTGCGAAAGGGAAGTTGGAAGTGACCGCCCAAATCGGCAAAATCACCAACAAAATCTACCAGATCTTCGGTGTCGCATCCATAAACGCGCGCAAGGAAGCGAACGTTTTGCGCACCGCTTAATTCTGGATGAAAAGAGCCAGCAAAGCCAACTGGCCACGACACCGTTCCTTTGTGATAGATATGTCCTTCGCTAGGCGCGAGTGTGCCAGCGATCATCCGCATGAGTGTTGATTTCCCCGCACCGTTGCGACCTAAAAGTCCAACGCAGGCTCCGCTCGGAATATCAAGATTCACATCGCGGGCGACAGTCTTTTGACGACCATTGAGCACGTAGGTTTTTGAAACGTTTTCAAACCTAACCATCCTTTAACGTCGATCCAAAAAACTGAAGCCAATCAATGAAAGCAAAGCCCAAAACAAAAACGCAGCGAGTGCAATAAGCGATAAGATCAGCCCGCGTTTTGGAAAAAGTGACTGTTCCGCAATTGTTGGAAAAATATGAGCAGCAAGATAGCGCGTATTGCGGCGCGCGTCTGAAACTGCAGTTTCAAAACTTGCGCGCGCGGCTTGGTAACTTTGCTCCGCAAATTCTACATCCACGACCAAACGCTCGTACTCCCCAAAGATCTGAGCACGGTTTTGATTTCCAGAGTCAGCTGCCCCTAAAACGCGTTTTGTTCGTTCCTCATCGATGCGCAATTGGAGCACGTTTTTATGCGTTTGCGCCTGATTCAAACGCGTGTCGGAGCGGCGTGTATTCGCACTTAGAATGTCGATCTCGATTTGTGTTTCGCTAAGTTGAGCTTCCAGAGACGCCATCAACGATGACTGGGCACCGAAATCGAAACTTGGATCAACGATCTCATTTAAAATTCGAAACTCGGTTAACGCTCCACGCGCATTTGCGAGACGCGCTTTGGTACGCTGTAAGTCGTCTAACGCGTATCGCACCGAATCTTCCGCTGCGATATTATTGATCTGATTGATGAGGTCTTCGCTTTTCCGAAGAATTTGAGCACCAATGTCTTGCGCTTCCAAAGGTGAAAACGCTCGCGCGCGCACCTCAATAATACCGCGCGTGCTGTCGAGTGAAATGTCGACCATTTGCCCCCAATGCATATGAAGATCCTCGATCGATCCACTGGAGTCATAAGCAAAAACCGGATCATTAAGTGGCTTTGACCAAAGCGCTGACAAGTTGAGAGCGTCTTGCATTTGTTCGACCAACTGCTGACTTTTCAAGTAGTCATAGAGAATGTCACTATCGCTTGCGCCGGATCCTGAAATGCCAGCGATCCCACCCAACAATTCTAGCCCGCTAGAGGGCTCTTCACTTCGAATGCTGAAAGCGAAAGTCGACGCATATTGATCGGCGGCGCGCGCCCAAAGGTACCAAGCGCTAATCATGACCGGCAGGCACACCAAGATAGCAAAACTTATTGCAATTGCCACGTGTCGGCGACGCAAACGAGCTGGGCGCACCGTTGGCTTGAACGGCGTGCTTTGCTTTTTTCCTGGGATCAAAACCGATATGTTTTCAGCGAGCGCCACAGATACCCCTTTTGCTGATATCTGTTTGGCAGGCTGGCATAAAGATTGTGTAAACCTGAACGCGGTAGATAGCGTCTATGGCCAATGATATTGCTAAAATCCCACCTATTCGAACGTTGCGACTACCGTGCGCGTGTCGGACAATTATCGCTTTGGTGCTTCGTGAAATGTCAACGAGCTATGGGCGTTCACCTGGTGGATACATATGGGCAGTGGCGGAGCCGGTGGCAGGAATTGCGTTGCTGACGTTTATCTTTTCACTTGGTTTTCAGGCACCGCCATTGGGTACGAGCTTTGCTTTGTTCTATGCATCAGGACTAGTGCCGTTTTTGATCTACTCTGATGTAAGCGGCAAGATTGCCCAATCTATCAATTTTTCCCTACCCCTGCTTGGCTATCCAAGGGTTACGTTGATCGATGCAGTGCTTGCACGAACGATCCTAAGCATTGTGACGCAAACGCTCGTTTGCAGCTTGGTATTTGGCGGTCTTTTTCTGTTCATAGGCACACAATCACGCCTTGATATTGCGCATTTGATTCAAGCGGGGCTCATGGCGTTCGCACTTGGGTTTGGCGTTGGTGTGATGAACTGTTTTTTGATAACAATGTTTCCCGTTTGGCAGCGCATTTGGAGCATCGTAAATAGGCCTATGTTTTTGTTATCTTGCATTGTTTTTGTGTTCGGAGCCATTCCTTTACCTTATCGAGATTGGCTTTGGTACAACCCGGTTGTGCATATCGTCGGACTAACACGACAAGGGCTCTACTTCAGCTATGGGGGCGAATATGTCTCAACGCTTTATGTGTACTTCCTTTCATTGGGCTTAAGCGTAGGAGGTTTTTTTCTAATCTGGCGTTTCAAAGATAAATTACTCAATCGATAGGACTGGCGCGTCGCTTTTTGTAGAAGGCATTAGCTAAAAATTCAGACATCAGCGGTAATCGAAAAGGGAAGCCCCTTGAAAGGTGACCCTGACGTGTTTTCGCAGCTCATTCGATTATTCCATATCTACTGTGATCACCACTTTACGATCACTGTTTCGGGTTTTCCAATTGTCGATGGCGAAGGGCGAAAAATCGGCCATGTTGATCGTTTGAATTTCGCGCGCAACAGTGTGCGTCTGGAGGGGTGGAGCATAGCTGAAAAAGTTGCTTTTGGGGCTCCCGGTAAAGCGGCATGGCAACAACCAGACATACCGCGAAAGGATGTGGTGAGCGCACTAGGACCAAAGGCTGGAGATAATCCAGGCTTTAACCTGATCTGGCATGGTGCTCATGATAGTCTCATACTATCGGGCTTTGTTGCACAAATCGGTCTGAGGCCGATCTCCCCCTTACCCCAGACGGATTTAGCCTACAGCCACGGTACTT